>NZ_QJVB01000008.1 GCF_003397705.1 Gardnerella swidsinskii | reverse complement strand
CTTTTACGATGCCCTTTCAACATCAACACTAATCTCTGATTTAAAAGTTACGCTGAACCTGTCCTCGTAAACTTTTATTTTCTTGATGTACTTTCTTACCAGCTTCTCATCATACTCACTAATATCGTGACGTTCACTTTTCAGAAAATCTTCCATTTCTCTGATTCGTCTTTTAGCATCTTCTTGACCTGCTTTTTCTATAAGAATCTGCTGTTTCTTAACTTTCAGTTCATCAATCTCATCAGCTATTTTCGTGTAGTCTTTTTTAGCTTTAAGCAGGTTAATGAAATCTGTCGTGATGGTTTTTTGTAAAAGCGCATCACCTGCTAGCCTTGGAAACTACAAGCTTCAAGGTCTGCTTAACATTCTTTTGCATTTCCATCACCTCGCTTTCTGTTTCATCTTTTACAAAAAACGAAAGATTCTCTTTTAAGAGCAATTTGTGTAAAATAAAGACGTTATGTACGAATGCAACTCTCCTTGAAGGCAGCTCTCCTTTTAAGCAACGTATTGGACTTTTAGAGCGCAAGATTAGAGTAGTTAAAAAGAATAGTAATAATGAAACAGACTGGCTCAAATGGTCTAAACATGCATTTTTGAATCTATTTATGGTTTTTAATATCAAGAAGATAGCCTGCTTCTGGCAAGAGAAAACCTTCTTGCAACATAGAGCTGGAGTAGTACAGAAGAATTACGTCAAGCTATTCATACTTATATTGATTTTTACAACAACCACAGAATTAAAATGGGGCTTAAAAGACAATTATGGAACATCATGCTATGGTTGCACAAAATGTCTAAAAATTGTCCTAAGTCCCCTTTTTCAATGTCAAGTAATACTAAATGTTAAGCTTTTTTAGCTTAACTACAGCAAGTTTTCCTTGGTATTTCAACGAAAACTCGGTTTTTTAGCACACTTTTTGCCGTTTACCCTCAAAAATAGTTCCTTCATTAGGCAACGACATCGTTGTCATCAAAGCAAGCACGAACGTAAGCGGACCGAGCGCATTCCCATACGTTTTGAACATCGCACCAAAATCATGGCCGTATACCACCATCGACAAGTAAAGGAACATAAAATTCACAGCTGTAAACATAACCAACTTCAGCACGAACATAAGAACCTTGTACATGAGAATATCCTCCTCACTCACTCCACGGAGTCGAACACCAAATAGGTTTAATGCTCATTCTATCCAATAATTTTTTGCCATACAATTGTTGTTGTTATTTTTGATAACACATAAAATGTATAAGGTGTTCTCAGTTTTACTTATAACAAATAGAAATAGGGTTATTACCCCAAATACTAAATTATGCAAATAGACTACAATTAGAATACTCAAAATCACAACTACATCCCTAGTCTGTAGCATAGCTAGTGTTTGGCAACTGTGGCAAAACAACAATCAAACCGGCAGTAAAAATCAGCGCGAGTATAGGCAAAAGCTGCCATTGGCACGTAGATGAGAATGCAAATCCAATCCAAGAACCAGTAG
>NZ_QJVB01000007.1 GCF_003397705.1 Gardnerella swidsinskii | reverse complement strand
TTTCCTCGCGTTTGCGCGACGACCTGCTTGAGCGCAGCATTGCGCGCGCGAAAGCAATTCGGAGCGTGAGCTTGCTCAGACGGAAAGTCCAGTGGACTTTCCGTGCAAGCTCAGCAGTGAGCGCTTATAGCGCGAGCGTTGTCCAGAGTTTGGAGGATTACAAAAAACAGTAGTATACGAAAATAAAAAAGCGGGGAGTGAAAACTCCCCGCTAGAAAAATAATGCGGCAGCGTGCTAGTCTCCCACACCCTATCGAGTGCAGTACCCTCGCCGTGTCAGGCCTTAGCTTCCGGGTTCGGAATGGGACCGGGCGTCTCACCTGAGCCATGACCACCGCAAAACTAGATTATACACTCAAAACCATTGAGTGGCAACACGTGGCGGTTAGGGAACCGGACATGAACGCGAATAAAAACTCTTTTATCAACTGATCGTTAAGCAAAACATTCAGTACTCATTAACGCTAGAAGAATAATACTCATGAGGAACTCACCCTCCCCACTCACAAAAGTGAGGAAGAATGTCACCATCGCCCGTTAGTACTAGTCAGCTCCACCCCTTACAGGGCTTCCACATCTAGCCTATCAACCACGTGTTCTACATGGGGGCTCACACACTAAAGTGCAAGGAATGCTTATCTTGGAGCAGGCTTCCCGCTTAGATGCTTTCAGCGGTTATCCCTTCCGAACGTAGCTAACCGGCAGCGCCACTGGCGTGACGACCGGCATACCAGAGGTTCGTCCACCCAGGTCCTCTCGTACTATGGGCAGGTCTCCTCAACATTCCAACGAGCGCAGAGGATAGAGACCAAACTGTCTCACGACGTTCTGAACCCAGCTCGCGTGCCGCTTTAATCGGCGAACAGCCGAACCCTTGGGACCTGCTCCAGCCCCAGGATGCGACGAGCCGACATCGAGGTGCCAAACCATCCCGTCGATATGGACTCTTGGGAATGATCAGCCTGTTATCCCCGGGGTACCTTTTATCCGTTGAGCGATGCCACGTCCGTACGCCGGCACCGGATCACTATCTCCGACTTTCGTCCCTGCTCGACCCGTCAGTCTCACAGTCAAGCCCGCTTGTGCGATTACACTCAACACCCGATTGCCAACCGGGCTGAGCGGACCATTGAGCGCCTCCGTTACTCTTTAGGAGGCAACCGCCCCAGTTAAACTACCCGCCAGGCACTGTCCCTGACACGGATAACGTGTCGAGGTTAGACGCCAGATATGGAAAGAGCGGTATTTCACCTGTCGACTCCACGCAAGCTAGCGCCCACGCTTCACAGCCTCCCGCCTATGCTACACGATCCACACCTAACGACAATACCAAGGTATAGTAAAGGTCCCGGGGTCTTTTCGTCCTTCTGCGCTTAACGAGCATCTTTACTCGTACTGCAATTTCGCCGGGCTCCTGGCCGAGACAGTGGGGAAGTCGTTACGCCATTCGTGCAGGTCGGAACTTACCCGACAAGGAATTTCGCTACCTTAGGATGGTTATAGTTACCACCGCCGTTTACCGGGGCTTAAATTCACCGCTTCACCGAAGCTAACGGATCCTCTTAACCTTCCGGCACCGGGCAGGCGTCAGAGCGTATACAGCGGCTTACGCCTTCGCACGCTCCTGTGTTTTTGGTAAACAGTCGCTACCCCCTAGCTTGTGCCACCCCCAACAGCTCCGCTTGTAAAAAACATCACCATCAGGGGTCTCCCTTATGCCGAAGGCACGGGAGTAATTTGCCGAGTTCCTTGGCCAGGATTCGCCCGATCGCTTCGGTATACTCTACCAGACCACCAGTGTCGGTTTAGGGTACGAGCGGAATCACACCTCACGTTGAAGCTTTTCTTGGCAAGCAGGATCACCGGAATCAGCCTTACAGCCTACCCATCACGCCTCAGCTTTAACATCCCCCGGATTTACCTAGGAGACAGCCCACACGCTTAGCCACGGAAAACCACCTCCGCAGCCGGCTACCTACCCGCGTCACTCCCACGCTAACCTACTACCGATACAGTCCCAACACAAACCAGCCAACAACCCCGAAAGGCAATCAACCAGCAAATGAAGGTTAGTACTCTCAGATTCAGTTCGAACGGTGTAACACCGGTACGGGAATATCAACCCGTTCATCCATTCGACTACGCCTGTCGGCCTCGCCTTAGGACTCGACTCACCCGGGGACGACGAACGTGGCCCCGGAACCCTTAGTCATTCAGCGGACGGGATTCACACCCGTCTCTCGCTACTCATGTCTGCATTCTCACTCCTGTAAAGTCCACGACAAGTTCACACTGCCGCTTCACCCCATACAGGACGCTCTCCTACCCCGCATGAAACAAATCATGCAGCCGCGTCTTCGGTGGCGTGCTTAAGCCCCGCTACATTGTCGGCGCGGAACCACTAGACCAGTGAGCTGTTACGCACTCTTTCAAGGATGGCTGCTTCTGAGCCAACCTCCTGGCTGTCTATGCGACTCCACATCCTTTCCCACTTAGCACGCGCTTCGGGACCTTAGACGACGATCAGGGCTGTTTCCCTTTTGACGACGGAGCTTATCCCCCGCCGACTCACTGCCGTGATAAACCTAACAGGTATTCGGAGTTTGGCTGCTATTGGTACCCGGTATGGGCCCGCAAGCATCCAGTAGCTCTACCCCCTGTAAGCAATAACACGACGCTGCACCTAAATGCATTTCGGAGAGAACCAGCTATCACGGAATTTGATTGGCCTTTCACCCCTAACCCCAAGTCATCCCCCCAGTTTTCAACCTAGGTGGGTTCGGTCCTCCACACGGTCTTACCCGCGCTTCAACCTGCTCAGGGCTAGATCATCCCGCTTCGGGTCCAGGACATGCGACTCAAACGCCTTTTAAAACTCGCTTTCGCTACGGCTCCCCCACCCGGGTTAGCCTCGCCACATACCACTGACTCGCAGACTCATTTTTCGATAGGCACGCCGTCACCCCACAAAGAAGGCTCCGACGGATTGTAAGCGCACGGTTTCAGGAACTATTTCACTCCCCTCCCGGGGTGCTTTTCACCTTTCCCTCACGGTACTAGTACACTATCGGTCAGACAGGAATACTTAGGCTTACCCAACGGTCTGGGCAGATTCACGCGGGATTCCACGAGTCCCGCGCTACTTGGGAATAAACATAAAGAGACATCGCACGACAAGCTACGGG
>NZ_QJVB01000006.1 GCF_003397705.1 Gardnerella swidsinskii | reverse complement strand
CAATCCAACCAGAGCATGGCGAAAGAAAATCGGCAACCGTCATAAAAGTCTTACGAAAACCAATCACCCAAGCCGGCAAACCCACAATAATAATAGAAGGCAAAACCGATCCTTCATACGCTTGATTGCCGAGCATAGAAAAACAGAAGCCAACCAAAGCCCATCGCAATGCTGGACTAATAGATCTCATACGAATAAAAATATTATTTTTGCTAAAAATTGACTTCACAGCAACCAGCTCTCCCCGAAAACTCTTTCAAAATAACGCAAACTTATACGCAAACCTACATAACTACTTACATGCAGGCTTACATGTAAACTTACATAACTACCTTCAAATCGCTATCCAACTTACATAATTCACTACAAACTACACAAATCAAATAGCTTATTTGACAAATTTGATAACACTATACCCTTGGTCAAAAAAACAACAAATAATAATACAAAACAACAAAAACACTACAAAAAAACAGGGATTATAGACTAAAACAGTTCAAAACAAAAAGAGTGAAAAACAAAAAGCTTTCGGTTTTGAATGTCCCTAGTAGCAAACAAAACCGAAAACAACACACTCAACACTTAAAACACACACATACGCAACCAACGCCAACACAAATAAGAGATAAAATGTTAAAACAAAAACACAATCACTTTTATAACTCAATAAACATTACTGCTTTAATCAAAAACAATCTTGTTATACACTAGCTAAGCAATAAACAATAATGTAAAATAGTTTCATTATATTGTGTAGACTGTTTTATATTGCGTAAACTATTAAATTCTCATTTGAGAATCAAACCGCACTAGCAAAAGGTAGGAGTTTGTGAAAAATGATTTCAATTATGCCGACGATTCCGAGCGCGAATCAGACTCAGAAGCTGGAACAATATCGCCAGGCGTCAATGAAGAACGCTCAAAAACAAATCATGAATCGAAGAATGACTCGAATACTGCTGGGAGTGTCGACGGAATTACGTCAAATGACATTAACGAAACAATAGATTCAACTACCTTTGAAGAAAAACAAGCTGCTTCACTTATATTTGCACTCAAGACTCTAGGTTATAGCGACGAATGGAGCGGAATACTGCCAGATCCAGAAAGTTTTAATTTGTACCCAACGAATGTACAAGAAAGAATACTTAATCAGGCAGATGCTTTTACGGTCGATGAGTCTAAACGACAAGACAAACTTGTTAAAGCAGAAATAGAAACATCTAAAAGAAATACATGGATAAGCACTGTACTATTTGTTTTATGCTTGCTTTCTGGACTAATAGCTTTCCTTATTACAAATAACCAATGGTCATGGACGCCATTGGCATTACCAGCAATTTCGTTCCTAAGAGATTTAATAACACACATAAAATCTCATTCAAGTAAGAATGAAACGGATAAAAACAGTAAAAACTAAATAGACAGGTAAAAACTAAATATACGGAATTGAAGCCAATAAAACCATGTTCCCGTGTATGCATAGCAACATGTTATGCATACACGGGAATAAAAGAACTACATAGCTATACTTAGCACGAACAACTTGCTACATTCTATAATAAGCCAATAGAACTAATGCCTAATACAGATGTTATGAATGTAAAGAGCACTGACATCATAAGATAATTCGTTTCCATTACCTTATAATACTTTAGATAAGACTTCCTTTTAACAAGAAGTTTACTCTCTATTTCATGTTCTCCAATCTTCGAATACTTATTTGTTGTAGACATATAGTCTATGTCAATCTTAGCTAAGGTGTATTTATTATTGTAAGATTTCACTTTAACACCAATACAACAAGTAACTAACAGAATAACAAGTGCATTGATTTTAATATAATCATCTGACTTAATACAAGTAGATATAATACTAGATAAACCCACAAGTGTCGTTAGAATCAACATATATAAGGTATTAGGTTTTAAATCATCTTGAATTTCTGTACATTCAACTTTTTTTGCATATACATAAAAGAAAATAAAAGTAATATAGGCAGCTAGCATAAATAGAAGAATAAATAAACGACCAATAGAAGTATCGGTTTTATAAAATATAAATACCACTGATACTGGTATAGCAGCTAAAAACACATAAAATAATCCTATACAACTACTAATACTGTCTAAAGTTTTTTTATCTATACACTCTTTACAAATTTCAACTTTAGAATCAGTTTGCGAATTATAATTTTTAATACACATAGGCCGCGTCGCCTCGATTCTATAATAATTTTGATTAATTAATAATTTTGATTAATTTATATATTCAATTAGTTAGAAAAATGGTGGCTGCAGGAGAACCCACAACCACCATAAGTATAACATTAGCATTTACAAAGCCACTACACTACAAGCGCTGGTAGCTGTGCATTAGCTAATGCGCGCAATGCTTAGTGACGAGCCTTGCGAACAGCAGCACCCATTCCAGACAAAAGCCAACCAAAGCAGTGCTCATTATAGAACGCAAGCAAATGTTTCTCATAAGAAAATGGTTCACTGCCACCAGATTCAGTAAATCTCCAGCTTCTAATTGCTTGATAAGCAAAACTATCTATCACGGTTCCTGATAATTTATAACTTTTGAAAAAAGTATCTCGTATATACCTCATATGCTTACATGTTGATACGAGCAGACCATTGCTAGTCTTATTTTTTTCACGTATAGCTTCCTGCTCCGCTTTAGGGTTAGTTGATAGCCATTTTCGCCCATGTTTGAGTCTGGATATACAAATGAACCTGATATATTCTTAAAAGCTGGTAAACATTCAAATATTATCCCATCAGAAAATGCTATTTTAATTATTTGTCCATCAGCCCTAATATCACTATTTGGATATGCTTCTTTTATTGCTGTTTTTACTGCTTGTAATAATCTTGACTGTGAATTACCCGTAAGGCATTGAATCTATCGAAAATAGCACTTGGTAAGCAAAGTAAAATATCTATGTCACTTGTACAAATTGCTGTGTTTCGCCCATATGACCCAACATAAAGACTATTGTCAATTGAACTATTTATCTTCCAGAATTCTTCATTTATTGCTGATGTTATTTTGTGATACCTTTTACTTATCTTTTCTCTTTGCTCTACTGATATCACTTTGTTATACCTCTTCGTATTACAGTTGACTCCTTTTTAGAGATTTTGGTAAATTTGCATTAATTTCCTCGTCATAGAACTCGTTATCCCTTTTGATATTCAGGGATATTGATGCTTCTTTCACTGCCTTATCTGTCGTTTGTGGTGCCTCACTATATATCTTTGACAACTTTTTTATAATCTGCTCATAAGTTTCTGTAAGTTCAGTTGCACTTCTTAATCTTTGGTTTATTTTCAGTAACAAAATTCTGAGACGCTCTCTGATTGCCAACAAATCATTTCGCACAAGCGTCCGTATTGGATACAAGCGGCGTAGTTACTGCTTGCCTAGGTTCTTCGCCTGATTGTGGCCTGGCTAGGTAAGACACGTGATTCTTCTCAGACTATTTGAGTGTTGCGTAGTCCAGGAGCGAAGTTCTTCTACACCTTGACTGCTTGATCACTACCTTGTGCCCCCTCTGACCGTGAGTAGAAGTGAAGTGCCAAAAGGTTTCACAGGCGCCAAAAAGTATTTGCTATCGGGATTGCTATTGCTCCTGATTAGAGCTTAGCGGGCATGATGGCAAGACGCCCAACATGAGAGGGAAACGCAGTTGTACCCTAGAACAAGACCCCTGTTGAGGACGTTGGGTGAACCCGAGCATGTGACTTAGGTGAGAAGCGGGGATATTGGGAAGCTCCTTCGGGTAGATTTTCCTAAGGTCACCCCCCGTAGACGCAAGCATAAGCAATTAACAAGTCCTTCGACAATTGACTGAGGACGTCGTGGACATTCTCGATGTCTGAGGGGATTCATCTTGAATTACTTTCTTCTGCTCGCTGCACAGATAAAGCATGAGACATCCATTTGTTGCGATTGCCTTCGAGTAGTTCATACTAAACCGAAAAGGAAACATCTTGGCATTTGCCCTGCCCATGTAGGTAAGCAGAAATGGTGCTAATTCTCGGTGTTCCACCTCGTATCAGGCAATCGGTTACGAAGGAGGTATGAGTTCCTTGCCTTCTCGTAAGCTGTCTCAAAGTATCTCGCTAGGCTCGGGTTCTTGATCACGAGTATTGATTCAGATTCGTCAGAACTCATCATGACAGGTTGCTCGGGAGATTTTGGCCAGTCATCTTCATCAGCAGGTATTACAAGTGCGTCAAGTCGTCAGCAACGTAGTCAGGGGCTACATGAAGAAAACTATCTTATATCTTAGCCCCGCAGTTTCATTCCATCGAAATATTGCCCGAGTCGTGACAGTGCGGTAACCTAAAATTAGGTCTAAGTATATCATAATACGTAAACCTTGACCTCAAGAAAATCTAGAGAAGGAACTTCAATGATGCAGGATACCATACTCGAAGACAAGGTCATTGAATCTGTGTTCAAAGACGCAAGTGACCTGGCAAATTTGATTGCAGATTCCGCAGAATCCACAATCGATACCACAATGATGCCGGTAGATACATCCCTCCCATGCATGACCGTTACGGGTGCAATTGGGTGTTAGCAGCTACTGATTAAGGAGGCAAAAATGAAACTTACCAAAGCTATTACCGCATTGTGTTCCATTGCACTAGTTTTTAGTGGCTCAGCAGTTGCTACTGCAGATGAGCAGAAAACTCCAGTAATAAATCGCATAGAAAATATCCCTCTCTCATTTAACCGAATTACAGACAACCCATCCCAAATCCCTGCTTTCGCAGGAGGTGACCTAAAAGGAATAAAAACTAGTTCAGTTACTATCCCTAATAAAGGAACAGTAACTGTAACAATCAACTACGAGACAGGAACAGTTATTGCTTCTAACTATGACGGAACGATAAAAGTTTTTTCAGGTGAAGAGCTAGTAAGTCAACTATCCAATACAATGAAAAATCTTGACGATGAACAACGCTCCTACCTCCTAGCTAGTGCACAATCTAGGATTTCGAAATCAGATGTGTGCCCTTATCTAGTTAGCGCAATTGGGACTTTACATGCTAGCGCTTGGCAATGTGCATTAGCGCTTCTTGGGGTAAATCCGGCAATAGCCGTATTAGTAGCCCTAGGAGAAGGCTTCTTTTGGACATGGGTTTCTACCCACTGTTAAGCAGGAGGAACAGGAATGCCTACTTGGTTAGTGTTTCTTATAGTGTCTCTTACTAGTTTTACTATTGGAAGAATACTAGGAAACCGAACGCTCAAGCGTGATTACGACAAAGAAAACGAGCGTGTGAATAAATCTCTGTAAATAAGATTTCCTGTGATATAATTTTCTGCTAATGAGCCCAGATGCTTGCTATTCCAACTACTTAGCAGTTATTTATTATATAATTCATGTGAAATTGCATGTCAAGAGCGGGCAGGTGTTTCCTGTCTGCTCTTTTGCTTGCTATTTTCAAGTTATTCAGGTAGCCTATCCTCATACATGAGCGTTAATTCACCATAAACTTGACCCCAGTTTCTAAGTGGCATAGTCCATTTTTTCGTAGCTTCAAAAGTAGATAGATACAAAGCCTTCAATAACGCTTGTGAGCTTGGAAAAACGCTCCTTTGGCGATTTAATTTGCGATAAGTTGCATTAAGACTTTCAATTGCATTCGTAGTATAGATAACCTTACGAACATCAGCTGAAAACTTAAAGATAGGCGTTATAACATCCCAATCTCTTTCCCAGCGTTTCATGGCATTGGGATATTTAGTCGACCACTTTTCTGTCACATAATCTCGATTTTTGCGCCCCTGTTCTTCGTTTGCCGCATTGTAGATTGTCTTTAGATCTTTAGAAAATTCTTTTCTGTCCTTATCTGCCACATATTTCAGAGTGTTTCGGACTTGATGAACTATACAACGTTGGTATTCAGTGTTAGGAAAAGCTGTAGATATAGCTTCACGAATGCCGGCCAGTCCGTCAGCACATATGATCATCACGTCTTTTACGCCCCGATTTTTTAGGCTGTTCAAGACCGATAACCAGTACTTTGCACTCTCATTTTCACCAACTTCTATGCTTAGAACATCTTTCTTGCCATTACAGCCGATGCCTAAAATGACGTAGGCTGCAAGTTTGCGTATTATTCCATTTTCTCGTACAGAATAGTGAATTGCATCAATAAAAAATACCGGATAAATCTCATCTAATGGTCGATTTTGCCATTCTTCTATTTGTGGTAGCAGCTTGTCCGTTACGTCAGATATGAAACCTTCTGATACTTCAAATCCATAAATATCCATCAATGTATCTGAAATTTGCCTTGTTGTCATCCCTTTGGCGTACATTGAGATGATTTTTTGATCAATTTCTGATATGTCTTTTTGGCGTTTCTTTACTAACTGTGGCTCAAATGTGGATTTACAATCCTGCGGAACTTCTATGCACATGGAACCATAGCTTGTGTTCACTGTCTTTTCTTTGTAGCCGTTTCGATAATCTTCTGAGTTGCTACGTTCCGATTTCTCGTATCCTAGATGATTATCCATTTCAGCTTACAGCATCTCTTTGATTGTTCCGCCTAATAGATCTTTTAGTGCATCTTGAATATCTTTTGCCGTTTTAATTTCGTATTCTTGGAGAAGTCCTTGGATGATTTTCCGCTTCCCTTCAGTCATTTTCACTTTGTGGATGTTTTCTTTTTTGCTTCTTGCCATTTTTTCGGCCTCCTTTAATTAGTTTATATCGCAGGAGTACCTATTGGAATCTTTCATCTGCTTTTTACAGAAATTATTTCACATACTCAAGAAAACGTTTAACTTATCTTTAACAGCATGACAAAAACGAATCGTTTAGGGTCTGCTGTTTCAGGAGAGATCCTAGTTTCATCTTCCGTGTCCTCTGTGCGGGTTGGCGGGACGGTTTTGGTTTAGTATTTTCGCACTTCTTCTAAGTTCCTCGGCGCGTTCTTTTATCTGACTGCCTATATCTTCACGCGTTTTGGCTGTGCTTGTGTTTGTAGTAGTTTTGCTACTTTTTCTGCTAGCCGTGTTTGCATCTTAAACACATACTCAGTTTCTCCCTCATACGGTACAGGAAAGTTTCTAAACTCCTATTTCCTAACTTCTAGCTGGGCGCAGGGTGGGTGCAAGGTGGGTGCACCTTTTAACGTTAACATCCTGTGCACTCAACCCTAGAGCGTCGACATCTTCCCTGATACAGCAAAATCGCACTCAAAAACCGCGAGAACCCAGCTTGAAGCCGCTTCGCATTAAACCTTTTAACGATAGCCCTCGCTAAGCCCTGCTACACAAAGCTTTCAATGCACCCAGCTAATCAATCTTTGACATCAAGACAACACTCTCGACGTGGATTGAGAGAACTCCAAGTATAGCTACACTTTTTGAGTGCACACTATGGATATTGGGTGCACTTTTTAACGATAGGAAAAGCTATCGTTAAAAGGTTTAAGATTGGCTTAATAGCTTGATTTTTGAGCATAAAAAACAGCCTAGAGAGGATTACCCCTAGGCTGACTTTTGTAACATTTCAAACGCTCACAATCTTTTGGCTTTTACGATGCCCTTTCAATATCCACACTAATCTCTGATTTAAAAGTTATACTGAACCTGTCCTCGTAAACTTTTATTTTCTTGATGTACTTTCTTACCAGCTTCTCATCATACTCACTAATATCATGACACTCACTTTTCAGAAAATCTTCCATTTCTCTGATTCGTCTTTTAGCATCTTCTTGACCTGCTTTTTCTATAAGAAGCTGCTGTTTCTTAACTTTAAGCTCATCAATCTCATCAGCTATTTTCGTGTAGTCTTTTTTAGCTTTAAGCAAGGTTAATAGTATCGCTTGTTTGTCTGCAATTCTTTTATCAACCGTTTCAATCTCGCTTAAGTTGTTGCCCGCGATAATTTCTCTAATATTATTCTTCAACGTATCCAATACTTCATCCGATATACTAAACACCTTGTTTATGGCTTTCACTATGGCAGATTGCAGTTCGTTCTCTTTTACTGTCGGAGCATCACAAGCACTAGGACCATTTTCCCATCTGGTACAACAACGCCAGACAACAGAATGCACTCCTCGGTTATTCCAAGCAATTCTTCTATAAACATCCCCGCATTTAGAACAAACACATAGGCTGGATAGAGCGTACTTACTGGAATAAACTCTCCTTTTTTTGTTCTCCTCACCACTAAACATGTTGGCTCGTCTTACCATTTCTTCTTGAACTTTAAAGAAAATATCTCTTGGAATAATCGAAGCGTGGCTATCTTTTACATAATACTGTGGTTCTGTTCCATCATTTTTTATACGAACATGGTTAATAAAATCTGTCGTGATGGTTTTTTGTAAAAGAGCATCACCAATATATTTTTCGTTTTGCAAGATGGTTTTAATATTAGACAAGTGCCATTTTAAATGTCCGGCACCGTTTTTAATACCGTCTTTTTCAAGGCCCTCCGCTATATCTCTAAGGCTTGCTCCTTCTAAATATTCTCTATAGATTCTTCTTACGACTTTTGCTTCCTTCTCAAGAATTACAAGATTCCCTTCATCGTCTTTTGTGTATCCTAAAAACCAGTTATGGTTGATTTGCACTTTGCCTTCCTGGTAGCGGAACTTAAGTCCAAGCTTCACATTCTGAGAAAGCGACGCGGATTCCTGTTGAGCTAGAGAAGCCATGATAGTAAGCAATAGTTCTCCGCTTGCTTCCATGGTGTTGATGTTTTCTTTTTCAAAAATGATCGGAATGTTTTTGTCTTTCAACTGTCTAACAAACTTTAAACAGTCGATAGTGTTTCTCGCAAAACGGCTAATCGACTTAGTGATAACCATGTCTACTTTGCCACTCATGCAATCGTGGATCATGTCGTTGAAACCGACACGTTTTTTCGTGCTGGTTCCTGAAATACCGTCATCAGCGTAGATACCGGCAAACTCCCAGAGAGGATTTCTTGAAATATAATCCGTATAATGTTGCACTTGCGTGTCATAACTTGTTGCCTGTTCTTCACTGTCAGTACTGACACGACAATACGCTACTACTCTTAACTTCGGCTTATCTTTATGCTTATCTACCGTATTCCCCGCTATTTTTCTTGGTGGAATAATTGTAACGTTGGCACTCATTTCATACCTCCCTTGATTTGACTGTACGCGTATGCTGCTTGCTGATAAGGATCATCGTATTTCTTTTCTATAACGCCTATTTCGTACGTGAAATTTGTTGTTATTAAAGGTTTTAGCTCTGTTGTACGAGATTTTTTTCTAAAATTGTTGGCTCTTAACTGTTGAACTTTATTAAAAGTTTCTTCATCTAAAAGACTTGGATAAAGCGATGTTCCTAAGTACGTTTTATTTTTCAAAATATTGCTAATTACAGAGTGTGTTTTATTAATGTTCACCGCTCGAGCTGTTTCAGAAATCGTTCCAAATTCTAAGAATTTACGGAAAAGTTCTCTCACTTTCAGAGCCTCTTTTTCGTCTATAACCGCTTTACCGTCTACTATTCGGTAACCGTATGGGATGTGTGCCATGTTTCTTTCACCTCTTCTTCTAATTCCAATCCGCATTTCAAATGAAAAATAAATTCTGTTCTGCTTTTAACTACGACATTGTCTACAAAATCCAGAAAATCCTCGTTCTTAAACTCGCTAAATACTTCTGTGACGCTTACGAACCGTTGAAGTTTTTGCGCCTCGTTTAAGTGCGTTAAGTTACCGTTTAGGCTGTTGGAAAGCTGAAGTTTTTCCTTAAGACAAGTATCTATTTCCGTTTTAAGCTGATTGCTTTCCAGATAGTAGGAATCCATCTCAATGTAGCCACCGGCTAAAAGCTTACTGAGTACTTGCTCTTGTTCTTGCAGCTTAAGCTTTTTTTCTTCGAGTTCGATAACCTTGTTCAAACCGTCTTTACTATTCACGTTTCTTAAGCTTGTTATGAAAGGCGTTAATATTTGAGCGTATGTTGCTTTGAGCTTGTTAAGCATTTGAAGAAAAGCTAATTTAACATACTCCTCTTTTACAGCTTTCATAGGGCAGCATTTAATATCACGTATATGCTTGGTACAACACCAAACAACATAGGCTCCATCTTTTTTATGCCGGTCGTGTTTCTTTAACCTACTATGACAATTACCGCAGTAAAGTTTCCCTGAAAACACATATCTAGCAAGGTATTTATTACTACCGCCGGTAATATTTAGTTTTAATTTCCTCTTCTGTCTAAGATCATGCACAAGATTAAAAGTTTCATGACTGATGATAGCTTCGTGATGGTTTTCAATAACATACTGTTTTTTCTCGCCACAGTTTTTATGACGGTTAAAATTATCGTCTGTAAATGTCTTTTGAAAAATCACATCCCCTGTGTATGTTTTATTGTTCAAAATAGCGTTCACGGTAGTCGAAGACCATTTAGCACCTCTTTTCGCAGGAATCTTTTTAGCCGTCAGCTCATTAGCTATCACACGCCCGCCTTTACCTAAAAGTGCCATACTAAAGATGTCTTTTATAACCTCAGCTTCCTTTGGAACGATAATCATTTTCCCGTTCTCGTTTTTATAGCCATACGATGGGGAAGAAATGACATAGCTTCCGTTTTCAAACCGTTTCTGAATTGACCACATGCTGTTTTCCGAGATGGATCTTGACTCGCTTTGCGCAATGGAACTTAAGATAGAAAGCATAAGCTCCGAACTCATATGCTCGGTATCAATGTTTTCTTTCTCAAAATACAAATAAATACCAAGACCGGTAAGTTTTCTAACTATTTCAAGACAGTCAACCGTGTTTCTTGCAAGCCTACTAATAGACTTTGTAACAATCCTGTCTATCTGACCGCTCTCACACTCTTTAAGCAGTTGTTTAAGACTTTCACGCTTATCGATTTTCGTGCCGCTAATACCCTCGTCAAAGTAAAGCCCCGCATACTCCCAGAAGGGATTAGACTTAATATAGTTTTCGTAATGCTCCTTTTGTACCTCTAGACTGAGAAGCTGTTCATCACTGTCGGTAGAAACTCTCGCATACGCTGCAACCCGTATTTTTCTAAGAGAATTATCCGGCTGTTTGGCTTCCAGTTTTGTTATCATTTTCATCATCTCACCCCACTTTCTTACAGTCATATACATCACTCTAAAAGCAGTGTTTATCAAGCTTTTAACCCAATAATTCCTTGTAAAACGGGTGAAATTTTTCCCTGTTAAGACGGCTTATTTTTTCTTTTTCTTGCTCGCTGATAAGCCCCTTTTTAAAGAGTGAAACGGTAAGTTTTTCGGCTATTTCAAAGCAAAAATCCGCCTGCATACTCTCTTTTGTCCAAGCTCTGGCTTTAACATCCGTTAGCCCGTGAACATCCTTACTGATTTGCATGATGCTCACCTCCAAAACGATGTTCTATGTAGCAGGCGTGGCAGCAGTATTTTCTGGTTTTATTACCGTAAGAGATAAAAGAATTTTTGCAGTTAAGACAAGTGCACTCATAGTTTGCCTGTCTTTTTACCAACTGTTTATGCTTGTTCCACCACGTGTTTCTACACGCGTCAGAGCAGAAACGTTTAACTTTTCTTCCTTTGTTTTGCTTGATTGGTTTTGAACAAGATTCACATAATGCCGTCTGTATTTTCGTAGACTGGATTACGCCTAGACTGTTACGTTTGCAGTAGCTTTTAATCGTATTAACGGAAACATCCATACGGTTTGCAATCTGCGTATAGCTAAGACCTTCATCTCTTAGTAATTTGACCTTGCGTTGTTCTTCCATATTCATAAAAAGGCCACCTCCTATGAGGTAGCCTTGGGAAAGAATAAAATCTGACGGTTTTTTAATCTTTTTTGTAAAACTCACACTCGTAGCCGTCAGCTCGTAAAACAAGCCCTTCTGCCCAAGGTGGTGTTCTTCCCATGAGCTCACACACGCTTTGAACACTCACATTCTTATCGGTTTCGATAATGGCTTCATCATGCACGTGCGCGACAATGCGATATTCTTTCAGCGTTTGCATGGCGTAAAGTAGAATGTCACGAGCTATAGCTTGCGTAATGTTTTCCACGAATTTAGGACCGTAGCTTTCCAGCCGCTCCCATTTTTTAGTAGATCCCACACCCTCATAGGTGACCGATTCACCACCGTACTTGTTTTCTTCCACACGCGGTTTCACATAGTAAAGGCATCTTTTCGAAGGCAGTTTGATGATAAGAAACCCACTCTTGTAAGTGAACACAATATTGTGTGTTCGAACAGATACATGTTCGTGTACACACTGTTTTACCGCTCTGTCCACATCCCACCACAGTGTTGTCACCATTGGGTTAGATGATCTCCACGCGTCAACAAGTGGCTGCAGTTCATCCTCGTTAAGACCCATGTCGAGTGCTCCCATGGCTTTTAACGCTCCAACAGAGCCGCCGTATCCAAGAGCGAGTTCCGCGATCTTTCCTTTCTGCCGCAGGTGACCGTTTACTCCGTGTTTTTCAACGGGTACGCCAAACATTTGAGAGGCTGACGAGCAGTAGATGTCTTTTCCTTCCTCGAATACTTGCATACGCCATTTTTCACCAGCAAGCCAAGCCAAGACTCTCGCTTCGATCGCTGAAAAGTCCGCGACAATAAACTTAAATCCCGTGCGTGGAATAAAAGCGGTTCGAATAAGCTGGGATAAAGTATCCGGAATATCCTCATAAAGCATTTCTAATGCTTCAACGTTTCCCTGTTTAACAAGGCTTCTAGCCTCATCAAGGTCAGGCAGATGGTTTTGTGGCAGGTTTTGTAATTGCACGAGTCTTCCTGCGAATCTTCCTGTTCGGTTTGCACCATAGAAGCGAAACATGCCACGCTCCCGATAATCCATGCAGGCAGCGTTTTTCATCGCCGTATACTTTTTCACCGAGGATTTGGCAAGCTGCTGGCGAAGCCGTAAAACTTCCGCCAGTTCTTTACCCACTGTTTTAAGCTCTTTAGCGACTTCTTTTTTACCAAGCGACTCCATTTCAAGACCATGCTCTTTAAGCCAAGAGCGCATTTGTAACACTGAGTTCGGGTTTTCTAAACCTGTAATATGCTTAAGCTCACTCATGAGATGCGTTTTCACCTCCTGGTCGAGTTTTATGGCTGATTCAACGAAAAGAGGATCTATTCCTATCCCACGATCGTTTATCTGTTGGTCGAGATAAAACTCCTGCCATACAAAGTCTGGTACGGGAAAGCGTGAGAGTTTTTCTTGAATACTCATTTCAACTTCCACATCACGCTTGTTATACGATTTGAAAAGCTCCCACTTTTCCTTATCGTGAAAATACTTGTTTCTTGTTCTTCCACCGTTTACTTTCGTAGGATTACACGGCAGGCAGAAATATTTAATAAGATTCTTACCCTCAGTGAGTTTCTGCTTATCAAGCCCCAATACTGCTCCCACGCTTTCCAAAGACATGGGAAGCCCCAGGGTGGCTGACCAGATCATTGTGCAATGCCAGGAGCTTGGGTTTAAAAACAAGCTTTCACTTTTCACTGTCTGACTAGGGTTAACATTGATGCCTTTATCTCGCAAATAGCGTGATAAGCACACTCTTTCAAACTGAGCGTTAAACGCCCACTTTATAACCGTTTTATCCGTTAAAGCAGAAAGCACAACCTCGGGTATGGTTTCACCTTGTGCTAAGTCAACGACCTGAACTTCACTACCGTCCACACTATAGCCAAAGAGCAGTATCTCAAAATCATCCGATTCTGCGTACTTGTAAACACCACATTTTTTAAGGTCAACGGAGGAAAACGTCTCCAAATCCACGGACAATTCTCTTATTTTAGCCATCCGTATGTTCTCCTTAATTTTATACAGCTTATTGTGAAAGGTGATACATTAAATTTTTTTGCAATTGAAGAACCTGTAAAACCGCAAAGCAGGTAAAACCTAATCATATAAACGTCTTCAATGGATAGCTTTCTCCACTTTCCACCCTGTTTATAAACGTCTAATATATTTTCTGTTCTAGTCCCATATCTCAAGTTGCATAATCTGTTATCTGCCGGATCACCGTTGATATGAAGTACTTCTTGATCTTTATCAGGTTTTCCTTTAAATGTAAGAAGAACTAGCTGATGAACTGGTCTTCCATTTTCTCCATGACCTAAAACAACAGATAAATGACCAGTCTTGCAAAATTTCCCAGGCCTCAATATCCGCCCTTTAATTTTTCGTTTGAAATAATGACCAGTAAAGTGGCACCTTCCACGAACGTATCTACTTAGACTTCGTATTCGTCCTTCTGTGCTTGCTTGATATTTACCTTCATATCCTGGAATATCTTTCCAGATTTCGCATCTATTTTTCATTCATTTCACCTCCAAGTTAATAAAAGAGGTGACAGAAAACCTGCCACCTCCTCGACTTTCTTACTTTCTGTTCAGCATGTTTTTGACTTCGATATAAAGACTGACAAGTTTTCTTACCACGAAATCAAGAAGCAATACGCCAGCAAATACTCCAACAAACCAGCTAATCATCTTCACATGCTCCTTATGCTAGAAAGTCATCATCTTCTAAGGTCGTAAAATCATCGGTTGCGAGGCTACGTCCGCCGAGTGGTTCACCGTCTCGAATTTTTTGAATGTTGCCAAGACCGCAAGCGATACCCTTATTACCGTTAGAGTTAAACGCGTAGAAGTTGATGGAAACTCTCGCATAGCAGCCTGAATACACTTCACTACGGTCCATGATTGGTTTTACCTGCTTGTCTACAATCTGCGGAGGCGTAGTAGAGTTTGCGTTAATGAAGTAATGTCCTTTATACGCTTCATCATCACGCTCAATATCCCCGTCCCTGAGTGGGAGTTTAATTGCTTGCTTGTTTGGTTTCTTACCACCAAACTTGCCAACACCTTCCTCAATCGCAGCATCAATAGCTTTCTCAATAGCATTTACTGTTTCAACATCATCTTTAGGGATAAGCAATGAAACACTGTATTTTTCAGGGCCTCCGTTAATAGACTTTGGCTCCCAACCGTTGAAATAGGAAAGACGCGTGTTCTTACCGGTGATAACCTTCGTGTTATTTAATTTAGACATAGTACTAATTCTCCTTTTTGAATTCTTGGTTTGCGTTTAAAACATTGACTTTTGCCCGCTTATCCGAGTCTGGTACGAGCGTAAGTTTTCCAGACGGTTTTATAATGAGGTCGCCCAGAATATCCTCAAATTTTTTCTTGCCCATCAGCTTTTGCATTTCCGTTAACCCAATAAGACTAGTTTTGAAAATGTCGGTAAAGCCGTGAGCTTTTGCTTTCTCAATAACAGCTGTCTCGTCCTTAAACTTGCGAACAGATCTGCCTTCTACGAGCTTGAAACCGCTCCACTCTTTTCCGTGGTTAATAGCGGAATCTGTGGCGTACGCTAAAACATCATCAGCCCACTTCGTTAACTGTGGAATAAGCGTGAGTACTTCCTCAATCTCACTATCCGTTAAAACAGATGGCGGTTTGAACTCAAGTTCTGCAAGCTTAAGGTTTTCTTCCGCACGTTTACGGCACGTGGCTTTTGCCCTGCAAAACCTGCACCAGTCTCCGGCTTCAAATTCGCCTTCGCCTTTAATAGCAAGCCCTGCTTTAGGTTTAAGCACTTTTTCAGCCCAAGAGATAAGCTCTTCGACAGGTAGCGTGAAAGTGGATACGTTGTCACGTCTTGGCTGAAAAATACTCATCTCAACAGTTTGTATCTCATACAAGCTGTCGAAAAGCGTTAAAGTTCCAAGCGCGTAGCATTTCATCTGAGGATTCTCGTAAGCATCAACCAGCACGCCTTGACCGTACTTAAAGTCGATAACCTGCAGCGTTTTTTCGCCTACAATAATGCAGTCCGCCGTACCAAACCCATCAGGCACGTAAGCTGAAAAATCAACCTTCTGCTCGATGAGAAGGATAGGATCTTGACAGTTAAGTTTTGCCTGCTCGTATTTTTCCATTACGAAATCCACGTAAGCATCCGAGCATTCCTGCATCTCGTTTGAGTCATACTCGGTTGACGGTTTTTCACACGGACGGTTAAGAAGCTTATTCAGCTTATACTCACACCACGCGTGTGCCGCCGTTCCTTCCTCAGCCGCCACAGAAGTAGTGTTTTCAAACTTTTCTTCTAAAACAGCGCTAGGAGTGCACTTAATCCACCTGTGAGCAGAAGAAGGGGAAAGTAAAGCATGCTTAGTCACCTTTAATTCCCTCCGCTTCATGCAACAGGCTCGCATATTCGCTTTCAGGAATATCTGAGAGCTTTTGTGCACCGTGCTTTACGATGAGTTTCTTCACCTCAGCTGTCTTTCCCAGCTGGCTAAGTTTTGCTAAAACCGCTCGCACATCCTCCAAACTTACCTTTTTAGTTTCAGGCGTTTGTTTTGGTAATGTCTTATGTGTTGTTTCACCCGTGATCTCTTTTAGGTGACAAATCAGTGATTCAAGATCGCCAATTATCTTTTTTACCGTGTTTTCGTTCATTCTTATTCACCTTTCTTGTTTTGAACCACAACTTCATCGATTCTGTTACTTGGAATAAAGACCATGATGTCTTCTTTCTTTCCGAGAAAGAATCGGATGATTTTTTCTCTCAGCCCGATAGGTTTACAACTTGCAAGCCCATCTTCTTTAGGCTTTTTTGAAACACTTACGACAAGTTTTTGTTTCATGTGCCGCCTCCTTTCTAAAAGGACTTTGTGCCCTTCTATGGGGTAGCCTTGGGAAAGGTGATAATCTGACGGTTTTTCTAAAAAAAGTTTTCAAAAATAAAAAAAGCCCGAGGATTGCTCCAATGTAGGAACAAGCCTCGGGCTTTATAAGTGTTTCAAACTGTTTTACAAGAGTTCGTTTACTCGTTTTTGTACTGCATTATAATCGTATCCTGCTTGAGTTAGACGCTGTTTTCGTGTGTTACCGTTACCCCACGTGCCTCGGATCACTTCACGTGCAAGCTCATCAACCGACTTTCTATAAGCTTTAACACCAAGAAGTTCATTAACCTTATTTTGCACGCTCGCATAATCGTATCCGGCAGAAATTAAACGGTTTTTACGCTCATTTCCGTTACCCCAATCACCGTTAATAACTTCTCTTGCCACTTCATCAATACTTGACGTTTGAGGAGCAGTGTAAGAGCCACCGTTTTGATACCCGTTTAACCCAGCGTTTTTAATCACGCTTGGATAATCTACGTAAGCATAATCCATGTCAACTCTGCCTGCTATACCGTCAACACTGCCACTTGACGAGTATTGCCAAAGACCATACGAACCTTGATAGCTACAGTGCGTGTTCCACTGTGCGATCCACAAAGCGTAACGGTCTCTAACATGAGCGGACACAAGGTTATTAGCTACTGAAAGCGAAGTGTAAAAACCTGCATAATACCCGCAAGCTTCCAGCTTGTTACAAAAACTTGTAATCAAAGAATCACAGAAATCCCGTCCACGGTTAAGCTGGCTTTTTTCTTCCAAATCAAAGTAAATAGGATACTCGAAACTCTTACCTGAAAGTATGTTCACGCAGCTTTGAGCCTCTAAAGCCGCCTCACCTGCAGAGCTTGCGTAAGAATACCAGTAAGAGCCCACATCAAGACCGGCTGTTTTTGCTTTACGATAGTTTTCCTCAAACCACTTGTCTTTGTGTCCGATACCGTATCCTGCTCGAATGATCACAAACTCAACACCGGATGCTTTCACCGCATTGAAATCAATGTCACCCTGCCATACTGATACGTCTATTCCTTTTTTACTCATGAGTATTGTCCTTTCTGTCTTTGTCGTGTAATTGTTCTAAAACGTTTTTTAATTTCTCAGGCACTGGAAGCCCCAGGTGAGCCGCGTTTTCGATGAGTGAAAGTCCTTCGTTAGACAGGTAAAAGAAAATTACCGCAGTTCTAATCACACTTCCTTGCTTAATAACCTGAAAATCTATAATGTTTGCTATGCCAACAAGCATAAAAATGAGCACCTTTCTAAAGATGCCCTTAAAACCCACGCTGCTTGAAAGCTTTTTATCAATCGCCGCACACATCACGCCAGTGATGTAATCAGTTACCACAAATAAAAGAAGTGCGAGGATCAAACCATCGCACCCACCTAAAAAGTATCCCAGCCAGCCGCCTACTACTGTGAAAGCCAACTGTAGTGTATTCCAAAATTCTTTCATTCTACCGCCTCCTTAATAAGATCAGTTACATCTTCTACCTGCATAAATGTAATAATTACCGGTATTTCGTTTGAAGGTTTATCCCCATAACAGTAAATCCGCCAATCACTGCCGATTGCCATAGTTAGTTTGCAAACCTCCTTAATATCTCCCATGCCATAAAACCTCATAGACGGAAGTCTTTCAAAGTCGATTTTTATATCAAGTGCTACATTCTGTTCCTGCGCATTGTTGGAGTACTGTTCTTTATGTGGCTTGTAATATTTTTCGTAAAAAAAGCCATACACATAACCATCTAGTACTTCCTGCCAAGAATCAGGTGTAATAACCCATTTGAACTGCTTAGGGAGCTTAGGCATTTCCTGATGTATCAACAGCTTTGTTACGAAATCCACGTATTCACGGTTAACGATTTCTTTTCCTCTGGTGTCCGGTATATAGTTTGGTGTTTGAACAGTCGGTTTTCCCGTAAAAGCAGGACTGTCCAGTGTGGCAAATTTTCCTTTCAGTTTTTCTATCAGCCTAAGTAAACCTTCTTTGCCTAAAAACCTGTCTGTCATAAGCTTCACCTACACAAACAGTGCATCGATTTCTTCATTGCTGATACTTTTAACATCTTCTTTTTTCACATAGTCGCTTAAATCAACTGATGTTGTACCGATTTTTTCAAACCTGTCGTTTACATAAATGTATTCATCATACGCATCGTTTTCGCCCTTGTTATCGCTTATAAGATAGATTGTTGCCTTATCACCTGTCTGAGGCAGGCTGTCAACCACCTTAAAATCAATTGATTGAATGTTGCCGATAAGATGTTTTACCTCTTCAGTAAGGTCTGTCTTTTTCACATAATTCGCTGCGTCTTCCAGCTGTTCTACTTTTGTCGGTAACGCGCTTGTTTTCGCATACGCGTCAATGCCTTGAAGATTTTCTACGTTTGTCACGATGTCAGTTTTCTTCGCGTATTCTGACGCATCCAGCAGGTTTTCCACCTTGGTTGGCACTGAAGATACTTGCGCATAGTTTGCCGCATCACTTAAATCCGCAACTTTCTTCGGCACTGTTTCCAAGGCTTTTGTCAGCTCTTCTTTTTTCACAAAGCTTTCCTTGATTTTCTTCCAAACGTATAAAAGTCCGTTATTGTCTAAAAATTTGGTTTGCATAATAATTTCCTTCCTTATTTAAGTAGTTCTTCGAGTTCGATATTGCTGATAGAGCAAAGTCCCAGCTCTAAAAGCGTTTTATTGCCTATAAGCTTTACTTGGTTAATTTTCGGCAGGTTAGTAAGCCTGTTGTAATCCGTTGTTTCTTCGCCTGTTACTTTTATGATGCTTTCAAAAGATGCACTCATATCTGTATTGTGTTTAAAACTTGCCTGTAGTTCTGCCATTAAATCTCACCGTCCTTTACTATTTCTTCAGCTGTTGTTCGTATCAGATTTGAAGCGATAGCCGTGTTGTCGGGAAACTTGGCTCTGATTTGAATCGTGACAATACCGTCTTGAAACAAAAGTGTTTCTTTCTGCGTGAGATTGACTGTTACAAGCGTCTTTTTAACACTCACATCCTCTAAGCTTTTTTCTAAAACAACTTTTCCGTTTTGCTTATAGCTAACAAAAAGGACAGATGCGTTTTCTAAATCCACATCTGTCCTGAACACGTTTGTAGGTGTTGTTCCTCTATACATAAGGCTTTCCTCCTTATGGTTTTTCTTCTTTTTCTGCTTTAAGTTTTAGGATTTCCTCGTTTAGTTTTTCTAACTGTTCTTCGTAATACATTGTGTTTTCCTCACTAAAAGCAACATGTTCCATCGTGTTTTCAGCTATCACCGCTGAGCGTATGTCAGCTAAAATTGACGCGATTATGCCTTCAACCATATAGGTCGGGATAGGGATACTTTTTTGCAAAGACACTATCTCATCGCTTAACTTCGCTCTAAACTTCTGTGTAGCTATCGCATAATTAATGGTCGGCTTTTCCATCTTCCACCTCCTTTTCCTCGATTAGAATATCCAGTTTGCGATTGATGTCTTCTATCATCTTTGCGTACTTACTGTTGCTGATAAACTGCTCTATTTCCATACTCTCATCAACAGTTTTAGCGACTTTTATGTCACTGTTTTTAGTACCTTCGTTTATCACAACCTCGTTTGTGTTAATAATAAGTTCTGCCATATTCATCTCCTTAGCTGTAGAAAGTCAGGTCCATGAGGATACCGTTTTTAAATACCATGCGCCCGTTTTCACCCCATCTTCTTACTTTGCCGTACTCATCCACATCAAGCACCTGCACATAATGAATGGTGGCCGTAGTTCCAAAGCCTCCTTCCCACTGCGGGTTTATAACCTTGAAACCGTGGGCATAAAAGTTACAGCCTAAATGCAAGCCATACTCGTCATATATACTGCCTGAGCGTGAAAAACAAAGCATCGTATTATACGAATTAGAATAGGATGATTCTTTTTGCGCGAAAGCCATATACTTTCCTTCAGGAGAGAGGTCAAACACGAGCCCTTTATGAGAGTCGTCTTTATTCCACTGATTCGTTCCGATTTTTCCCACATAGTAGCCATCACGATAAAAATGATTACCGTTTTGATCAAATACGGCACGCTTACTATCAGAATCAATCGACCCGTTGTAAAGACCTATTTGCCCTGCAGTGATTTGAACATAGTTGCTTGACTCGTTAAATCCAATCAGAAAACTGTTGTAGTTTTGCCGCATAAACGAACCAAACTCACCCTTTTTCACCATGGAAGTAATCGAGTCTTCAACAATAGAAACTTTAGATATAGCCCTGTCAGCTGTATCTTTAGCAGCCTGAATGTCTTTATCACTAACTCTAACCCAGTCAAACTCCAAGTAGCTGTCAAGACTCTCATTTGACGTATACCGCCAGAGTTTTCTCGTATTATCCTGATACGGATCATGCTCTGACTCAGGATAATTGCTGCCTGACAGTTCTATTATGTTTCCGGCATCGTTAGGTAAAACCGCTAAAGTATCTTCAACTTCTTTTCTTGAACCGCTTTTTCTTATCGCATCAATCTTAAAACCGTAATAATCATGGCTTGAACCATCGCTTCTAAAATAAAGCCAAAACGTATCACTTGGCACAAAGATGCTTTTACCTGCTATGTCCGCACCGCCAAGTTTCGGTAAAACGTGAATCTTACCCTCAGACTCATAGAAAACTTCCACCCAATCATAGTTTGCGCTTTCCGTACGAGAACTACTGTTAAACTTAACCTCTAAACAGTCTCTTCTAACCCGATACCTGTAGGCGTAGCCTGTTTGAGTATCGAAGAAAAAATCTCCCACATGATTTAACTTCTCACTTCTGCTTGTCCAAGAGTTAGCCGGAGCATTAGAAGAGTAGGGAGTATACGTGCCGTAATAGTTACCGTTTTTCTGCTCCAGTTTCTGATTAACTGTTTCAACACTTGATTCAATCTTTCGATCCGTTACAGAAAACTTGGTGTTAACCTCGTTTATCGTATAGTAGCTTTTAAGCTTCTCATCACTATCAGAAATAGCTTCCTGTTTTGCGTTACTAATCTGCTTTTCAACCTGCGAAGTGTAAGAAACTGAAAGTTTCTCAGCATCAATCGAATGCCCGATAATCCTATCTCCGTAAACACGCCCGTCTAAAGTAATCGCCGTATTGTAAGGTCCTGCAAAACCGTTATGGCTTCCGCCAATCCCGTTCATATTAACCTGTAATACTTTCGTAGCAGTATTCTTATCAGGCGTATCCATATAAAGGTCTCTTAACCATCTGCCTGAATCATCATATTCTGTTACCTTGTAGCCGCCTGAGGTGATGTTCATCTGTGCTTTAATATTGTTGATTTCACTTTGCACACGCTCGTTATCTATTTTTCTTGTTGCAAGGCTTTCTTCACGCAGGCTTTGCACAGAATTATGTGAGCTTTGCACATAGCTTCGTCTGGTTTGACTGCCCAGGACGATTTTCATCTCACCGGGTTTTTGCAATGGAATAGACTGTCTCATCACGGGGAATACCCGATCCATGCCAAAAGGCGATGCTATGCACCTTAATCTGTCTCCACACTCAATAGTTTCAAAATCAAGGTCAAACTCGGATAAGTCAACCGCGCTTAAGTTAAGCTCTGTCTGTTCGAACTGATTATCTTTAAGCCAAAGAGAGGCTTTACGTAACAGGTTTTCAGGAACAGCAACATCATCCCATCTAACGACTTTACAAACCCAACCAAACGCGCTCTTGGCCTGAGTGGAAACAAGATAATTCTTCCCGTTATTAACGCTTGTAATATCCGTGTATTTTTTAAGAACCTCGTTTTTACTGTTTTCACTTTCCAGTTCTTTACCTAAAGGGATAATCGCTGTAGAAACATCTTCTGCCGATAAGTTTTCAGTATAATCAAGCATATTAAGACCAAACTCAACCGGCTGTTTCACCATTTTACCCATTTCTTCCAAGCGAAGATAATCAAGGTGCAGCCCGTCTTTTTCTCGTCTTAGCTTTAAGTATCCGCCCAGCTTATCAACCATTTTTCCCATAATTGCTTCAAGCGTGGTTTCAAAATTAGTGAACCTGTACAAGGAATTATTGGGATCTGTCACGCTGACTTTTCCGATATGAATCTTCTTCCTATCATCCACCTGCTCATTATGAATGTTTAGGAATTTTTCCAACAGTTGGTAAGGTGTATGATCGTGGTATTCTTTCTGCGGCTGAATACTGTCTGCAAGATACGTTAAAAGGCCTACGCATACTACTTTCTTGTTTTGGTTTAAGTCTTTCTCCTGTTCTCTTACCTCTCCTGTAAAAATTTCTTTCTCATTGCGATACACGCTCACTACTGATTTTCTGTTAAAAAACTTCTCATAGCAGGGATTTTCTTTCGGGCAGGTAAACACGAGCGTGCCTGCAGTGTTAAGCTCCATGTTAAGTGTCGTGTCAAGAAGAACATTCTTAGTGTCGCCTGGATAATACAAGGCTGTTTCATCAAGAGTTATTCTGTACAATTTATAACCACCCCCTTAGGTAGGAAATATCAAGTGTGCCTGTGCCTTGAAACGTAAGCGTCATAGTATTTTCGCGTGTTCTAAGTTCAGGGAAACGAGATACGCCTTGTTTTAGGCTGTAGGTTTTTCCGTTAAAATCAACGCTTAGCGTGTTTAGTGTTTTATTAGTAAATTCAGGTATAAGCGTCATATCAAAATCACGGGTAAGCCTGATTTCTTTCCCGTCTTTAACCTGCACGTTTTTTAACGTGTACACGCCACCTGTTTTCATGTCTAAAACACTGTGCTTATAAGGGTTTAGCCTGTAGTTAAGCGTAATCGTTTCATAGTTTTTATCCGATTTAAAATCACTTACCCACACTCGACCCTGATAGTAAAAGGAAGATTCAGCGTCCAGCACAAGTGTTGTTTTAAGCCCGTGAACATCACGTTTAAGTCTCTCATAAGCTTTCTGCCACACACCTTTATCCGCGACAATAAATTCAAAACTGCCTTCACGCATCTCGTATAAAACTTCACCTGCCAAGCTTTCTGTAAGATCAAAACTTCCCAATCTTCCCGGCACTTCCAGATAGCTAAACCTTGGGGATGGTAGATTAACATGTGGCTTAAGTGTTGGAACTAAGCCTAAATCCTTAAAACTGCGCAATCCGTTTATTGTCATGCCATACACTTTTACCACCCCCTTGTTTTTCTTGTTTGAAGCTTAAAAAGCTCACTATCCATCTTGCTCACAATACCGCCTACAAGCTCGCCTGAGTCAAGCACAATACTCTGGTTGGAAAACTGTGGGAAATACGAGTCCATAATCGCTAGAATCTGGTTCATAACACTAAGCATTTGCGTGTTTGCTCCCGCACTCATATTCTGCAAAGCATCAAGCCCCATAATCACCTCAGGACCTTTTTCGCCGCCGCCAAGCAAATGCCCGTTTTTCTCACCGAAGATAGTAGCCCCGTTTAACAGCATCGGCTTATCCATTGCCTTCTTATACCAGTCGATAGCAAGATACGGTACAGACGGTGGTGCGAGTGAGAAGTGTCCTCTAATACTAAAATGAGGCAGTTTAATATGAGGAAGACTAAGTCTAATACCTGCAAAAAAGCCTGTTATAGCGTCAACTACCGCTTTAACCTTGTTTTTCGCCGCTTCAATCGGAGTGATGATAGCGTTTTTAATACCATTCCAAATTGATACGGCCGTGTTTTTAATACCGTTAAAAACGTTGCTTACAACGCCTGCCACCGCGTTAAACACTGTAGAAACCGTATTTTTAACCGTGTTTACCACGTTGGTTATAACACTGCAAATTCCATTCCATATCGTTTCAGACACCGTTTTTATACTGTTAAAAACAGAGGTTACAACACTTAGAATCGCGTTGAACACGCTCGTAAACACGCTGCTTATAGTGTTTAGCACGCTTGTTATAAACGACATAATCGTGTTCATAACACTTGTTATTACACTGTTTATGGCTTCAAGCACGCTGCTTACCGTGGTTTTAATCGCATCCCATGCGCCTATAATCACGTCTTTACAGTTTTCCCAAATAAACCTAAACGGTAGTGTGATAAGCGAAAAATAGCCTTTTATAAGCTCTACGATAAACATGAGAGCTACCATGAGCACGTTTTTAATCGTATCCCACACGCCGGTAAAAACCTGAACTAAGCCTTGCCACACGTTTTGGAAAAACTCCGAGATGTTTTGCCAAATACTGCTCACGCTCTGGCAAACACCCTGCCACAGGTTTTTAAACCATTCGCTTATAGCACCCCAGTTTTTAATAATCGCAATAATCGCCACAACCGCGGCAATAATCGCCGCAATAATACCGATAATAGGAAGAAGTGAAACGTTTAACGCTCCAAACCCTACAGCCGCTGTTCCGGCTGCTGTTCCTGCTGCCGCTGTTCCTGCAGCACTGGCTCCTCCTGCCACACCTACCGCAGTAGTGGCTGTGGCTGTTCCTCCAAGAAGTCCGATTAACCCTCCCAGAGCAGAAGTGATTGTTCCAACAGCACTAATAATTTTCCCGATCACAATGAGCACAGGACCGACTGTTGCCGCAATAAGCGTGATTTTTACTATCGCATCTTTCATTCCCGGAGACAGGCCGTTCCATGCTTCGCTTAAAGATTTCATGCAGGAAGCGAACTTTTCAAGCATAGGCTGTAAAACCGTTGCAAGAGAACTGCCAAGATCTGCTCCCACGATTTTCAGACTATTCATTGAAGTCTTAAACTTATCTATCGGATCAAGCGTTTCGTTAAACGTTTTCTCCACGCTACCGGCATTATCTTTAAGGGAAGTACCAAGCTCAGCAAAAGACAGCGAACCGTTTTTACACGCCTGATAAATAGCCGCGCCCGCACGCTTACCAAACAGCTCATAAGCTACTTTTAAACCTTCAGTGTCGCTTTTCGCATTCACCATACTGTTTTGAATATCCTCTAAAGCCTGTTTCATAGGCGTGCCTTTAGCTGTAGCGGCAGCCAATGCTTTAGTTAGAGCTGTCATAACCTGTGACGTGTCAGCACCCGACATTTCAACATTGCCCAAGAAATTAGCAGCATCCGATGCGCTAAACCCAAGCTGCTGTAAGGAGGCACTGTTAGTAACCATGGTTTTAGCAAGCGTATCCATGCTGACACCGGTACGCTGACCGACTGCGTTCATCGTATCAAGTAAAGCCCCGGCGTCCTGTGCTTTAAGCCCAAAAGCAGCCACAACTTTCTGCGTGTTATCAACAGCCGTGGAAACGTCCATGTTGTTAATTTGAGCAAATTTAATAAACCTGCCTGACAGGTCTTCAAGGCTTTTACCTGTTAAACCGAATCTTGTGTTCACCTCGCCGATAGCTGCACCTGCGGTTTGAAAATCAGTAGGAATACTGGTAGCAAGATTTTTCATACTATCTTGCATACCCTCCAGTGCTTTTCCTGTTGCGCCTGTTTTAGTAACAATCGTATCCATGCCCGCATCAACTTCGTTAAACGCGGCTAAAGACGCAGCTCCCAAACCAACAATTGGTGCGGTAACATGCGTGGATAGGCTTGTGCCGACTTGGGCTGTTTTCTCACCGACACTTTTAATTTTATCCCCGGTTTCTTTCATAGAAACTGCTAATGCTGAAGGGACTTTCTTTGCCTGCTGTTCTAAATTTTTAAGATTCTGCTCGGTTTCAACAATCTCACGCTGCAACGCATCATACTTGTCTTTACCAAGCTCCCCGTTTTCCAACTGTACTTTAGCCTGCTTATCCGCCTGTTTCAAAACGTTAAGCTTATTAGACGTTTCTTGGATTTCTTTCTGCAAAAAAGCCTGCTTTTGGCTTAAAAGCTGCGTGCTTGTCGGATCAAGTTTCAAAAGCCTATTAACATCACGAAGCGACTGCTCGGTTGAGCGAATAGTCGAATTCACCTGTTGTAAAGACTTATCTAAGCCTGTAGTATCCCCACCAATTTCAACAGTAATACCTTTAATCCTGTTTGCCATAACTTCACCTCCCTTTTCTTTCTTAATTTACGCGTGAAAAAATTCAGATTTTCTGTTTAATATCGCGTATGTGTGTTTGGTTTTCGTCTAGAATCTGTCGAATTCTGCCTGGCTTGCGAGCTTATCGTATTTCACACTATCGTTTGCTTTCTCCGTCCACATGTCTAAAACCATGCCAATAGTTAAAAGATCCAGTTCGCAAATACTAATCCCGATTTCTGTGCATCTAAGAAGAAACAACGCGGTTGTCATTTGCCGTGTTGTTGTTTTAAATTTTTTTTAGATTTTACTTCAGTTTCCAAGTTTGCTCCCCAAAGTTCTAGAATTTCAGGAAGAATCTCGTAGATAGAAAACATTTCAAACTCGTCAAGCCACTCATCAATACTCGCTGGAATACTATTATCCGCGTGATAAGCCATGATATAGGCTACGTTTTCAAAAATTTCAAGATCCGATATTTCAAAAACACCCTCGTTGTTTTTGAAAGACTGCTCTAATTTTGACAGGTCTTTGAAAATATCACGCTTGAATTTAATACGATACAATCTTGGAATAGTGGCTGAAGAACGAAACTTCACGTCTTTACCACCGATTTTTACTGTTTTTTCAATCATATTCACAACTCCTTTTACTTAGGTTTAACCTCTGTCGTGTTTTGAGGAACGTACACGCTCTTGTACCAGTTAGCGTAAATTTCATCAGATGTCGTATCTCCGCTACGGGATTTCACAAGCCCATCTTCTCTAGGATCAGCCGTAAGTGAGAGTGTTTCAGTACCCGGTTCTATCGTGTCTTCCTTGGTTTCCGAAGCGATAGAAGGTCTGGAAGCCGAGCAGTTGTAAAGCACGTGGCGGATTGCTTTAACATCGCCGTCAAACTCAAAAAGGAGTGCGAATTTTTCTGCTTCGCCGGTAGTTGCTTTTTCTACCAGCACACCGTTTTTATCAAGTTTTTCTTTTAATATTTCTGTTCTAAACCATTCAGGTATAAGAGCCATTTCCAAGTCGCCACTGTAACCGTTGTTCGCAGTCGACCTGAAGTAGACAATCCCGTCAGCGTAAAACGGTGAGGATTCACCTTCCGCATCAAGGCTTATGCTCACAGCTCCCGGAATAGGTTTAGGCGCATCATAGTTAAAACTTCCGCCTGCGTCTTTTTTTAGTTTTGCCGCGTACACGTTTTTAAGATTGTATTTAACCTTGTTTCCCATTTTCTGTTACCTCCATTTCAAAAATGTAGAGTGTTTCATAAAGCTTTTCCGACTCTATGAACGTCTCTGTTTTGTTATAAAAAATGCCGTGCCTATCAAGCACGGCTTCAACTTTTTCTTCCACCTCTGGATTCTTATAATCTGTGTATAGTTCAATATGAACTTCGTTTGCTTTAAAATACGCTTTCCCGTCTGCCGCGAAATTACTGCTTGCAGGCGTAAGAAACACAAGAAACGGTGGGGAAGGTGATTCTCCTTCAGCAAAATGGTGATAAGCGAAAGGAAAACCTATCTCTCTTATGATGTTTAAAAGTTTAGTCATGTTCTATTGCCTCCCTTATTTTTTCTTCGAAACTTTTAACCGCTTTTTCTTCCGCAAGCTTAATGTGTGCTCTTGCTTCCACGCGTCCGCCGCCTCGTTTAGCGTGACCGTACTCTAACAAGTGTGTAAGCTGATACTTGTTTTTTGAGTGAACTACCAGTGTGAGAGCGTTTTCTGTTTCTTTAACAGTTTTAACCGCCCAACTTTTCGCATACTTACCTGTGTGTTTCGGAGCAGTGTTTGCTATATCTTCTTTAACGGTTTTACTCACGTTTTTAACTGCTTCTTTTACTTTCTCACTCGTAGTATCCGCGTAAGTTTTAAGCTCTTTTATTATCCTGTTTGAAAGATTATCTACTCCTGTTTTGCTCACTTTTTACACCTCTTACAGTGAAGTTTCAGGCTTTTCTTCTTATAATTCATGTGGTCAACACCTAAAATCTCATAAACCGTATCATGGAAAATAATCCTGTAACCAAGCGATGAGATTACGGCGGTTTCTTTCGAATAGCGGATAGTAAAATCTATTTTTGACTCATCCCACACGTTTCCCGCCGAAGTCTGCTCAGATGGGCTTTCAGCACTCACCGTAGCGTAACACTCGTAATATTTACTCCACTTAATCTTATGGTTACCAACCTCATCAACTTCAACACTGTTTTTAAGCAGCATAATACGCTCGTTTAATAAACTTATTCTCATTTAAAACCCCGTTTTTCTAACAGTAAAAAGCATCGAACGTAAGGTGAGAGTTAGAGCGTGATGGTCTGCTTCTTCCCGATGCTCATACAAGTAGCCTGTAGCGTATAAGACTGCGAGCCGATACTCGTCAAAGTTTTCACTAATCAAACTAGTATCGTTTTTACGAGCTACTCCCTGGCAGAGTTTTTCAGCAGAATGAATAAGGGTGTTGATAAGCTCATCATCTTCTTTACTATCCACCCTAAGATAGTTTTTTGCTTCCTCGACTGTAACTATCATCAACACCCCTCCTTAAACCATCTTTTTTTTAGGCTGCTACGCTTGTTTTAACAGGCAGAATCTGTACTGCTTCTTTAAGCACGAGTTTGCCGTCTACACGCTCTTTAGCAACGAAACCTATCATGCCGTTTCCAGCGAAAAGCTCAGTAAGCTCTTTAAACGAGCGTGAACCACGGTCGCCAATGTTGTAGTACGAGTAGTCACCAAAAGCCACCATGTTTTCAGGCGCGTAAGCAGACGTGTATACCGGGTATCCGAGAATCCTGTTCGGCTCATCATCCTGGTATGAAGGCTGCCAAACGTACGCGCCGTTATTGTCTTTAAGTTTTCGTATGCTCGCGACCGTTTTATCGTTCATAATAAAACTCGCGTTTTTACGGTATGGTCGCCTCAAAGCGTGAACAAGATCAATCAAATCATCAGTTTTAATACTGGCAGTTTCTTTAAGGAACGTACCACCGTCTTTCTTGTTGAAAATACCAGTCGGTTTTCCAATACCATCCCCGTTAAGAAAAGCGTCTTCCTCCGCGTTAGCCAACGCCATGCCGAAGGATGTGAGAAGATGATTCTCGAGGTTAAACGCATTATCATACAAGAGTTCTTCAGTAACTTTTACCGCAACGTGAAGCTTATGAGCGTCAAGCAGTATTTGCGCAAACTTGGAATCCCCAAAGTTAAGGCTTGCGCCTTCTTCAATCCAAGCTGCTGCAGGATCACTCATCGCAACATTAATCTTATGCTCTCCACTAGTAGTAATCGTGGTAGCAAGAGAGCGAATAATGTTTTCTTCTTTCAACGTTTCAATCAAACGATTATCGTATTCTTCCGGCACAAGATACCCGCCGTCAGCGTCCACGCCTTCCTGCAACACGTTATCAACTCGTTTAAAATTACTTCTAAGAGCTGTAAGCATCGCCTGCTTATACTCGTCACGCGCACGACCTTGTTTTTCAAGTTTCACACCTGTTTTCATAGGTTTTGCAACAATCGCCTCTGATGTTGGTTTTGAAAGCTCCTTATCCATTTTTTCCATCTGCTCTAAACGATCAATTTCCATACTGTAAGCTTTCACTTTCGCTTCCATCTCATCGTAAGTTTTCGCGTCTTCTTCTGAAATAAGCCCGTCCTTGTCACGTTTAGACTCAAGGAAAGCTTTCGCACCCTGCCAAGCCTTATTACGTTTCTCAACCATGTTTGAAATACTGTTCATCATGTTTACCTCCAATTTTTGATTAAAAAAAGACGATCCATAAGATCGTCTGCACTAATATTGTTTGTTTCCTTACCGCTTATCCGGCAGGCTTTACATATTTTTTTCAATAACGTGTTTTGCACGATTAACTTCGAATACAATGTTGAAACTTGTGGTATGCCAATATCAGTGGTTTCACCTCTAGTTAAAACACCGTCCGCGAACCCGAGTTCTACCGCCTTGTTAGCATCCATCCACGTTTCCGAATCCATTAAATGCGAGAGTTTCACACGGTTAAGCCCTGTTTTAATCTCGTAAGCGTTAATAATGGACTCTTTGACCTCATCAAGCATTGATATTGCTTTTTCCATTTCGTTTCTGTTTCCAAAAGCAACAGTCATAGGATTATGAATCATGAGCATTGACACCGGGCTCATATAAACCTTTGTCCCGGCCATCGCAATCACTGATGCAGCCGATGCCGCAATACCGTCAATCTTGACCGTCACACAACCCTTGTAATCCATGAGCATGTTATAGATTTGTGCCGCAGTCACACAATCCCCGCCGGGAGAGTTAATCCACACGGTAATATTCCCACTACCAGCGTTTAACTCGTCTTTAAAAAGTTGTGGTGTAATATCATCATCAAACCATGATTCTTCAGCAATCGTACCGTTAAGAAACAGTGTCCTCTCAAAAATCTCATTATTCTCACTGTTGACCGCCTGGTTTTTCCACTGCCAAAACTTCCTCATTACCTTTTTCCTCCTTTCCGCTACTGTTTGCGAATGCTCCAGCACGGTTAAGTGGGAGCATGTTACCGTTAATCAAATACAAGTCACCACCCTCACAGGCAGGAATCTTATCCAGGTTTTCTAACTGTCTAATATCGTTTGCGCTCATCCAACCGTTTTGACGAGCGGTAGCATAACCATTCATACGACTCTGATAGTCTCCTCGAAGAAGACCATCCACGTTAAACTTCACATAATAGGTTTCTTTATCCTTATCAGTAAAAAGCCGTCTCGTAATAGACTGTTCAAAACGCGCCACCCAAGGATCAAGCGTGTATTTCACAAACTCCAGCGACTGCTGTTCAATATTAGAAAAACTTGATTTTTCTAAATCACCAACCATGTGTGGTGGGACTCTAAAAATACGAGCGATTTCGTTAATCTGAAACTTACGAGTTTCAAGAAACTGTGCTTCGTTAGGCGAAATAGAAATAGGCGTATATTTCATGCCTTCCTCTAAAATCGCTATCTTATGCGAGTTAGAACCCGAGAACCCCTTATTCCAACTATCCCTCATACCAGACGGATCTTTTACAGTCCCTGGGTATTCTAGAATGCCGCTTGGTGTAGCACCGTTAGCAAAAAACGATGCGCCATACTCTTCCGTAGCTATCGCCATACCGATAGCGTTTTTTGCCATCGCAATAGGCGAATAGCCAACAAGACCGTCAAAACCAAGACCGGGAATATGAAGCACATCAAAGGGCTTAAGTTTCACACTCGTTTCTTTACCCGCTAAAACATCACTATCATTTAACGTATACTCGTAAAAAATTTGACCACTATCATCACGGTCAACTCTCATACGATCAGGCATTAAAGGGTATAAGCCTAAAACCTCGCCTTTACCGTTTCGAATAATCTGCGCGTAAGCATTACCCCATAACAATAGATGCGTCATCAATGTTTCTCTAAACACGAAGCTTGTCATCTCAAGATTCGGCTCATCATGAAGCACCTTATACAAAGGATGTTTAACAGCTTTAGCCGTACCTGTACTCGTCCGCTCATACACGTGAAGCGGCAGACTCGCCACCGCCTCAGACAAAATACGCACACACGAGTAGACAGCCGTCATCTGCATCGCCGAACGCTCATTCACCCTCTTACCGGACGAGGACGCGCCCATTAAGAAACGATAACCGCCGCCTAACATCCTGTTTTCAGGCTTATCCCTTGATTTAAATAGTCTGCTAAAAATGTTCATTGTCACCTCCTACATAAACAAAATCCCGCGATTGTCATACACGCTTTCCGTATTCTGGTTGCCACACCTGATTGCTCGGTCTAGTGCCATGATGGTTGCGATAGCACCGTCTATTTTCTCGGTTGATTTTTCCTTATCTGCCTTAATGTTTCCGGCAGGATCGGTGCGAATGAAAATGTTATCCATGTTCCAGCGAAGCACCGGATGCCCTGCGTGTGCGATTTTCTGCTCGAGCACAAGTTTCATAAGCTCCTTGGTAGGCGGACTCATATCCTTGAATCCCTGTCCGAAGGGAACCACGGTAAACCCCATGTTTTCAAGGTTTTGCACCATTTGTACCGCGCCCCAACGGTCGAAAGCAATCTCACGAATATTGAAACGTTCACCTAAAGTTTCGATGAATTTTTCAATAAACCCGTAGTGAACAACGTTTCCTTCCGTAGTCTTAATAAAACCTTGTTTTTCCCACACGTCATAAGGCACGTGGTCTCGTTTCACTCGTAAACTCAAGGTTTCTTCAGGCACCCAAAAATATGGTAGGATACGAAACTTATCCGACTCATCTAAAGGCGGAAACACAAGCGAAAAAGCCGTAAGATCAGTGGTGCTTGAAAGGTCAAGACCCCCGTAGCAGACCCTGCCCTCGAGTTCTTCTTCGTTCACCTGAAAACCGCAAGCATCCCATTTTTCCATCGGCATCCAACGAATAGACTGTTTCACCCACTGGTTAAGACGAAGCTGACGGAAAGCATTCTCTTCACCAGGATTTTGCCGAGCTGACTCGAAAGCAGCCTTAACTTTCTCCATTTGCACCGTAACCCCAAGAGAAGGATTAGCTTTCTTCCACACCTTAGGATCCGTCCAATCGTCCGTTTCTTTTGCACCATAAATCACTGGGTAAAAAGTTGGATCAATTTTCCTACCCTCGAGAATATCCACTGCTTTCTGATGCGTCTCATAGCAGATAGAATGCGTATCCGTACCAGCCGTGGTAATCAGAAAATATAGTGGCTGCATGCGAGCATCCCCGGAGCCTTTAGTCATCACGTCAAAAAGTTTACGGTTTGGCTGCGTGTGAAGCTCATCAAACACGACACCGTGAATGTTAAACCCGTGTTTAGAGTAAGCTTCAGCCGACAACACTTGGTAGAAACTGTTAGTTGGTAGGAAAATAATACGTTTTTGCGAAGCTAAAATTTTAACCCTACGATTAAGAGCCGGACACATTCTAACCATGTCCGCCGCCACGTCAAACACGATTGTTGCCTGTTGACGGTCCGCCGCACAACCATAAACCTCGGCACGCTCCTCATTATCCCCACAGCATAAAAGCAAAGCTACTGCAGCGGCAAGCTCACTTTTACCCATTTTCTTAGGTATTTCAATATAAGCGGTATTAAACTGACGGTAACCATTCGGTTTAACCACGCCAAACAAGTCCCTGATAATCTGCTCCTGCCAGGCTAGGAGCTTAAAAGGCTTACCAGCCCACGTGCCTTTCGTGTGTGTTAAACATTCGATAAAACTTACAGCATAATCCGCTAAATCCTTACTATAGGTTGAATCTTCTTTTTTAAACTTAGTGACCTCGTACGCTTGCAACTTAAGCTCCTCCTTTCTTTAGGCATAAAAAAAGACGCCTTCAGCGTCCACGTCATTTCTTGGTTTTTCTTTTTTACGAGAAACAGGGCCTTAAAAGCCCTGCTGTTTTTAATAAAACTTTAGTTTCTAGTTTCTGGTGTCAAGGATCATTTCTAAAGCCTCGTTTGCAAGCTTATCTGTTGGCATCATGTCCCAGCCTCTATCGTAGTTTGCGATAACCTTGTTATTGTTTTTCAAAGTAAGCTTGGAAATTCTTCCCTGGTTAATCCCATATTCGCTTGGCTCTTCAAAAACCTTCATACTGTAGCTTACAACCTGATCTTCTACTCTAAGCGTGCCTTGTTCCCACATGGTTTTGCTCCTTTTTCTATGCTTTTTGTTAGTACTATATATCACTCTAAAGGCACAGAATAGCAAGTCATAAATGAGAAAAAATCGCAGGTAATTCCACGATTTTTCTTTAGGTTTAACCAATTTTTCTTTTTAGTTTCTTGCTTGTTTAATCGCTTGGTAGGCTTTCTGAATATCCTTGTCCAAGGTTTCAGCATCCGCAAACAGTTCAAACTCCGTATCGTTTAGTTTTCCTTCACTTACCTTCCAAAGCTCCTCGTGGGCTTTCATGGCGCAGGTTTTTGCTGTTTGTGCAATGTCGAGCATGCTGATAGCCGAGCTGATTTTTCCTTCTTCAGCTTTTTTGATTGCGTTTAGAGCGTAGCGTCTGCAGGCTTTAACTTCGCTCGTAAGTCTTTGTAAGGTTTCTTTTTTCATAGGTTCTTCTCCTTTGCGCACGTGCTTTTGCTGATACTATATATCACTCTAAAAGCACATATTATCAAGCAATAAACGGGATAAAACCGCTGGTATTTCCACTAATTATTGTTCTTACAAGTCGCTAATTTTTCGGCACTTATCCACGCCATAAACAATGCTTAGCCCGCTTCCTGTTTCCCAAGAAACCATGATTGAACCCATATCATCAACACCTCGTACTCTGCCTTTAGTGCCGATAGGAGGTGCCTGAACATCATCCATTAAGATAAGCTCTACCAAACAACCTTTAGGATAAGTTTTTCTAAGCTTTTCAACCTGTTCTCTACTGAATGCTCTCATCATTCACCTCTTTCGTTTCTAAAAGCACATGAGCCTTCTAAATGGGAAAGCAGAATCTTTCTATCCTTTTTAAACTCATCGCCTATAAAGCCGAGTCTAAGAAGAAAACATCTGAAGGCATACTTATCGTTAACCGGCTTATGCTTAGTTTCATTCACATGTTTTACTTCCAAGCTCATTTTGCAAAGAGCAGAAATAAGCTTCATGTAAGTATCCATATGATCTTGGCTTACATCTTTAAACCAGGGAAAACTAACTGTTTCATCGTTTTCCTCTATTTCAATGCTTGTCACATCGAGTGCTTTTTTAATTAAATCACCCTTGTTTTTGATGATTTTTCTAAGCTTAGTCACATCCAGCTTATCTTTTGGAAACTCGACTGTAAGCATGCGTGTGCTTTCACTCTGGTTTTCCGGAAGGCGTATACCATAATCGCCCTCAAGTATTTGTTTTAGATCCTTTAGGTCTTCATCATCCGCAGATGTTACTGTTCCGGTTTTACCGACTGTGAAAGGGCCTATCTTGTAAGCCATGCTGGGAGTTTTAAGATACACGGCTTTAAGACCTGTTAAGTTTTCTATTGCTTGTATGAGTGGTTTTCTTTTAGAACCTTTTAAACCATATTCTAAGCTCATTTTAATACCTCCTTTAGGTTTTTCCTTGTGTATATACATCACTCTAAAGAAGATATTTAGCAAGTCTTATGTGCTTTCTTTTCCCTGAAAATAAGCGATATTTTTGAGAACGAAATACACGCAGGGAAGCGCCACGCCGTTGCCCCACATCTTGTATTCCGCTGAATCAGTGTGAGGATTTTTAAGCCATTTGATTATCTGGTTTTTACTTTTTGACTTACAGGCGTTCGTGACTAGTTTTCGATGTGTTTCAAACACATCCTGCCAAAAGATAAGCTCTTCATCGCTTGGATTTTCTGTTTGAAGATTATCACACCAACAGTCAGGAAAGCCCTGCAGTCTTGCACATTCTTTCGGTGTTAAACGTCTAACCACATAGTGTTTATCCTCATTCATATCGTTTATGACAGGAGGATCTTTATAGTCACTTGCCACAAGCGTGTCTGTCATTTCAGCCCGAGCATTCGTGTGATGCGAGTTTTTACTCGTAGAATACACTATTGCAAGACCGCCTTGATTAGCTTCAGGCGAGTTTAGCCCTGTGTTAATTGTTCTTGCCAGTTTTGTTTCATACACTTTAGCACGCTTGTTTTTCGTGTTGAGTGATGTTAAACGAACGTCAAAACAGGTTTTATCACAAACCACAAAAGGCTGATTATTCCCACCTGTTCCAAACGTGGAAAGCACGGTTTGAGACACGCTAATAGGCCCTTTATATCGTGAGTCCTGTCCGTGATTTTCAAACACGAGTGGTGGATGGTTTCCCACGCTTGCTGTAAGCGTGCCGCTTTTGTTTTCAAACACGTCCATTCTGTTTCCGCCCTGATCGTTTAAACAGTATCTTTCGATTGCATCACCAGTGCCTGTTTCAAAATGTCCGGTAGTTTCTTGCCACGGCTTTCTGCTCGCCGTAGAATCCCAAGGCATGCTTTCTTGCTCAAATAATATTTTTCCGGCACTTTGTCCATCAAAATCTGCGACAAGAAAGATACGTTTTCTTCTCTGGGGTACTCCGAAGTATGAAGCATCAAGTACCCTCCATGCGAGTGAGAAATCTTCTGCCATGACAAGTCCTGCACTGCTCCATTTTTCAGGTCTAGGAGCATTAAACGTATGTCCTTTGACAGCACAGATTTCTTTGATAACTTTCTCGAAGTCTTCTCCTTTATTTGAGGAAAACGCTCCCGGAACGTTCTCCCAAACGATATATCTTGGTTTTTGTCCACCTGTTTTCCTCCTCATCTCTTTAATAATCCGAATCGCTTCAAAAAACAGGTTCGAGCGAGAACCGCTAAGACCTGCCCGTTTACCTGCAATCGACATGTCCTGACATGGGCTTCCAAACGTGATAATATCAACCGCTTCCACAGTATCGCCTTTAATCTTTGATACATCACCTAAGTGCTTAACATCAGGTAATCTTTTAGTGGTAACTCTTATAGGAAACGGCTCGATTTCACTTGCCCATAAAGGTTTAATCCCTGTAAGCGTAGCTGCTAAAGGAAAACCGCCCGAGCCATCAAAAAGGCTGGCGAGTGTAAGTGTTTTACTCATCGTCAGCCTCTTTCATCATTTCAATTGCCTGCTCGTAGCTATACTGTTTTCCATCTCGTATAAGAAGCACGTCTTCTGTTTTATCATCGTGAAACTTCATATACCGTTTAACCGCAACATCAATAAATTTAGGTTCAAGCTCCACTCCAAAGCAGACTCTGCCAATCTGCTCACAGGCTATAAGCGTTGATGCCGAGCCTAAAAACCCGTCTAACACAAGACTGTTTGTTTGCGTGCTTTGTTTAATAAGATAAGCAATCAGTGCCACGGGCTTACTGGAAGGATGCCCACAGCCTTCTTCCTTCGAGTTTTTAATCCCGTCAAATTCAAACACGGCTGTCTGTTTCTGATCACCATACCACTTATGTTTACCGTCTTTACGCCAACCGTAAATAATCGGCTCCATATTAAACTTCCAGTCCGTTCGCATCAGCGGTGCTCTCGGCTTTTTCCAAATTAAACCGGCTGCCACCTTAAACCCCGCGTCCTCAAAAGCATCGTAGAAAACACGCGCTTTCATCGTTGCGTAAAACTCGTAAATAGACGCGTCAGCTGCCATAGAGTTTTTGAAGTTGGTAAAAACTTTCATTAAAAACTCGTAGCCTTCTTTATCGCTTAAATCATCATTTTTAATTTTCCCTGACGCGTTTTCAAGGTTTACGAAATAAGGTGCGTCTGTGCAAACAAGATTTACCTTTGTTTCACCGAGTAGTTTTTCAAACGTAGAAGAATCGGTTGAATCACCGCAAATAATACGATGCTTACCAAGCATCCATATGTCACCTGTTTTAGAAAAACACGGTTCTTCCAATTCTTTTTCAACATCAAAATCATCTTCGTTTACGTCTTTATCAGCATCAAAAATACTGGAAAGCTCCGCCTCGTCAAATCCGAGAAGATCAAGGTTAAAATCAGCTCCTTCAAGCTCCGACAATTCAACAGCTAAAAGCTCACTATCCCAGCCGGCGTTAAGTGAAAGCTTATTATCCGCAATAATATACGCACGCTTTTGTGTTTCAGTTAAATGGTTTTCTTTCACGCACGGAACTTTTTTAAGACCCAGTTTTAGTGCCGCGGCAAGCCTGCCGTGCCCTGCGAGAATCGTATTATCCTCCGCCACTAGAATCGGGGAAAGAAAACCAAACTCGCGGATACTTGCCGCTATCTGAGATACTTGTGCCTCAGAGTGTGTGCGAGCGTTTCTCACATACGGGATAAGCTCACTTACGTCAGCCAAATAATACTGCATTTCTTTTTCCATAAGCTTTCCTCCCATTAGAAAAGACCCCAGCAAGCCAGCTTTTCAAAACCACCCACCGAGTCAATATAATCTTTCGCAATTTTCACAATCTGCGCATACGGTTTACCATCAACCATTTCATCCCCGATAGCACAAGAAAACTCAACCACACGACCAGTTTCCTGCGCTTTCAAAAACGCGTAAATGTTAACCGACACGTCAGCTTTCGTAAGATCCTTACCATGAAGACCGCCGCCCGTAACAGCATCAGCCATATCTGACCCAAGTTTTCGGTTAACCGCTCCCGTATCCACGCTGATACCACCCGTCCAGTCGCCTAAAGGATTAACAAACGCACTCGGATACTCTTTCAATAAGTCTTCTCGTTTAGCGTGAGACTGGCAGATGATAAGCTTTTCACCATCAAGAACATACTTGCCATCATACGGATACTTTTCATAAACCTTTCGAGCAATAGTAGAAAGCTTCTTCTGCTCGCCTGTTAGTGGCACGCCTTTAAAAATCCCGTTATCACCACAGCGAACCATACCATCCTGGTTTCGGCTTAAATGCTTATCCTGCGGCACAACCGTAATATCAATCTTTACTTTCCCAGGGCTTAAACGGTGGATAATATTTTTAATATCCTTAAACTTAAACATCACCGTGCTTTCAATACACACGGCACACTTACCATGCCCGAGCATCACTTCAACAGCAATCTTCGGATTCTCATCCAGCTTGTAAGCCAGATCAACAATTGCTCCAGCAATACGATCCGCAATCTTGTCAACATGCGACGGGTTTACTTTTTCTATCATAATTTTTCTCCTAAATGTTTTTACGTGTAATAAGCAGGCGTTCCATTAAATCGTTTTGAGGTGAAACACCATCAAACTCAGTCGAACAGTTTTCTTTCACAATCTGGAAAATCTCATTCCAAAGCCTGACCGCCTGATTCATGTAGTTAATACCAATATTTATAAAAGGCGAAGGTATCGGTTTACCCGTAGTCGGATGCTTGGAAAGAAACCCGAGTTTACTAGTTACTTCCTCGCATTGAATCCAACGAGCACAACTCATCGCATACCGTTCAATAAGAGGAGACGGGACTTTACTGCTAACACCAATGTCTTTTAGCCACTTCCATGTTTCAGCGAAAATTTCTCTAGCCTGAAGCTGAGTACCGTCTTTTTGCGTGGCAGATAAAAACTCGTGAGGCTGAGGCATTTCAGCGCCTTCAAGCTCCGGAATATCAAGAACACTTAAAGGCCTGCCACCTGGGTTTCCTTCACTCGCTTTTTCAACAACCGCTTTCTTTTTACGCCCGGCACCCACGCGTCTGCCGCCACGACCGCCGATATTATTTGATTTTGTAGGCAAACTTTCCACCTCCTTCCCACGCGAGTTTTAACTATTAAAAAATTTTTGTGTCTGATTTTGCCTATTACCCTTTTGAATACGCTGTTTTTGCACGCGAGACCCTGCGCCCGTTCCCCATGGGGTAGGCTCGTAGAGATTTAAACCCCCCTAGGGGGTGGGTTATTTGTTATGCCAGCGATCTCCACGCTTAGCGTGAATTTTAGAGTGACAGGATTTACATAGAGAAATAAGATTATTCCTCTCATGCGTTCCACCTTCAGCAATCGGTTTAATATGATGAACCTGCTCAACAGGTACAAGCATATGGTTCTTAAAGCAAAACTCACAGAAAGGATGCTCTTTCACATAAGAATCCCGCACTTTCTGCCATGCTCTGCCGTAACGCTTGTGAGCATCATAAGGACGCTCGTATTTTTCGTAGCGCCGGTTCTCTTGTTTTAAGTGTTCCTCACAAAACCTGCCGTCAGTTAGGTTCGGACAGCCTTGATAAGAACACGGTCTTTTAGGTTTTCTTGGCAAGACTCATCCTCCCTCGGGAAGCTTACACTTGTGATACAATTGTTAAAATAAAATAGTTTACAGGTAGTTGTTATGAAAAAATGTAAAACCGTAGCAAATATCCTTTGGGCATTAGGCGTTTTCTTATTACTTTTAGTGATTTTAGAAGAAAGAAACATTACGCATTTTCTTCCCATATATTTAGACCCGCATACACCTACAACCACAGTCCAAATATATTTGTCTGACATATTAACAATATCGATTTGCTGTACAGGTTATCTTCTGCTGGCTATCTCTCTAGTTCTTAAAATCATTACTGCTACATCAACAAAGAAACTACCTCAAACTGACAAACCAATATATATAAAGATCATACTTATCTCGTTAAAAGTAGTAGCAGTCATTTTCACACTACTCATAATTGCCTTATCCTTATTATTTGCTTTCTTTTCCTTCCTAGGTTTAGTTGTTGATTTTAATACTCCGCAATAAGTAACTCAAAATAAGAAGGAGTTCACAGCATTAAAATATTATGAACTCCTTCTGACTATAGAAATATGATAATTAGCTTGCCATAAACTCCGCATACATTTGACCTAATATCTTGGCTTCCGTCACCGTAGGCAAAACATCAGTTTTAGCAGCTTGTTTCAAAAGGTCTTTATTTACATTTTTTAACGGGCCAAAATCTATACCATCAGCTAGTTTCTTGAAGGCACTAATGACATTATCTTTAGACGAATTAAATCGTTCTTGATAAAACATCTTGATTCTTTCACGCTTACTATGCTGATATAGTTGTGATATAGATTTTGAAAACCTTGTATCACTATTATCTTTCTTCATGGAAGAAACAATGAGATAGGCATCTGCGTCTGCAACCACGTCATCGTAACCAAATCCTTGTCCATCAGTTTTACTACCCAAATGCTCCTTTAACCACTCCGATAAATCTTGATCTTTGGCAACCCTCCTATAATTTCCAAACATTTGTAGTAAATCTAACGACCATCCACCTAAATCACCTAAGCTGTAATCACCTTTATTTTCTGGTATTCCCCAGCAAATATAGCCTAAGGCAGTAGCAGCCATATGAGCAATATCTATAGTTGATACTTTGTCCCTAATAGAAGGCTGTTTTGAACATACAGCATGACATACAGACCGAGCCTCCCTATCGTTTTTGTCGATATTAGGTTCTGGAGTGTAAAGCCTCCACAATCCAAAGTATTTGTCACCCCAATATTCTGGTTTTCGCAGGTATTCAAGAATATATTGGCCAACTGCAAATCGATATGCAATCAATGGGTTGAAAATACCTTCAAACGCTTTAAGACACTCTTTTTCTGTTGTAGTCACCCATTTAATAAATTGAGTTTCATCTTGCTGATATTTCTGAGATGATAGAACACTATTACAGGCTGGTATCTTCCCATTGTAAGCAACCTTATCTAAGTCCACTTTACCTTTATAGCCAGGGATTCCATGGAATTGATCATAGTTCCAGTTTTTAGGAATTGGGAATCCCAGATTGCCACTAAAAGCAGTAGACATATCTGATACGAAACTAGAAACAGACAACCCTACATTAGATATCCTTGTACACACATTACGCGACGCATAAATGCCCACTGAGTAACGAGAATCAATAGTTTCATTAATACCTTTAAAATAAGGAATAATGTTACTATCAATCTGATAATCATAAATATCCATGTCTACCGCAAAATAGATTACTGTTGCTGGTACACCTTTAGATAATGCTGCTTCACTAGCTTTCGTACCGTGTTCAAGACCTTTTTGATACGTAAAGTCGCTAAGGCTACGACCATTTTCTTGGAAAATAGGGAAATATTTCAAGCCTCCGTCAACAATACGTTTCAGCTCGCCTTCACGGATTTCTTTAAACGAGCCACCTGTTAAATAACGTCCAACAATTTCATATCCGTCGCGTTTAAGAGTATTGAGTAATTCCGAAGTAATTTCAAAACGTGTGTCGCATGCTTTTGCTTTTCTGTCTGGATTGCCTTTACTAGTTAACAACGACATCCACGTGTTAACATCAAGTGCTCCGCTGACTGGAAGCTTATAGTCTTTTTGGAATTTAGTGAGTTGCTCAGCAAAATCATCATCCCAATTCTCATTTTGAAGACAATCATATCTAATGCAATTAAGTACAGCTTTTGCTAACCACACCCACTTACCATAGGAAGAAGCGTTTTGCCTGCTAATAGTTTTCAAATTACGTCGTGTACCATGTCCAAAATTGCCCGTGGCATCATCAGGCGAATAACCCTCTAACGACTGTAAAATCTGAATAAGTGCAGTGTTCATTTCTCGACCATACAAGCCGTCACAAGGAATGATACCAGTATAATCCTTATAGGTTCGATTAACAGTTTGTTGAATAATCCTAACAACGCCAGTACCACCGTAACGATTTAGTAAAACAAACTGTTGCATAGAAAGAAGAGCTTTCATTATATCAATTGTGACTGTAGAATCACCACCAATACCCATATCATTCTTCAACTCTTTAACAGCACGCCCCGTTCCACTATAAAAGTGTTGCGTAATATTATTACTTGTCGAATAACCCTTACACCATAAAGCACCCTGAATAATAGAGTAAACATTACTTTTCGACTCATCACTATCATCTTGTTGTTTAACACCGTGCGGATAACGTTGATTAAATTTACGTGTTGTACCAGCACCAAAATTATTTGCTGTTGCTGTTATACCAAGCTCAATCTGCAAAGCTCTAATAAGCCCATTGATTGTATCCCAACCAGTATTCCCATCAGTAATAACTGAACCAAACCCAGGCTTATCACCATAGGTTTTGTTTAACCATTGTTGTGTTTGCAATACCATCTGATCCATGTTGTGCCTCCTTTTAGGCATGAAAAAAGCCCTGAAAGATTACTCTTCCAAGGCTTAGTATTTATAATTTTGCTAAGTTTATAATACCATATAGAAGGCTGTAACGTCTCGTATCAGAGCGTACCAAACCGTACCATTTTTTCAGATTTGGATTAGATTATCTGGTAAAACCATGTGCTCTAACGCTTTACCATGCCATCTTATAATCGTCATTCTGCTAGCATGGAGTTCTTTCCCAATATCCTCCCACGTCATGTTACTCATGTAACGGTAACGTAAAATCATCTGCTCATCCACGCTTTCAAGTTTAGAAATCACATCCAAAATCTGCTCTTTCAAACTGGTAAGCATCGTAATCTCCATGTTAATCTTTGCTTCTAAATCCATAACCCTTATAAGAGCTTTCACAAACGGAGCTTCCACGCTTCGAGTCGTCTGCACATACTCTCTGTCGTATCTTAATGATGAAACACTTGTAGCAAGCTCACGCAGTCTTACTACTTCATCCATGTCAGCCTTAATCCGCTTATCAAGAAGATAGGCTTGCCGTAAGTATTCTTTTTTGTTCATTCTTACCTCCATTTTGAGGTAAGTTCTCTCTAGAACCCCTTTCCCTCACTTCGTTAATTGATAGTCTTGCTTTAACCGACTCGATTAAAGCATCCTGCACTTTAGCCTTCATGCTTAAAGCCCTCATCACATCCTCATCAATCGTGTCCTTAGTGATAATGTGATGGATTACAACCGTATCGGTTTGACCCTGACGGTTAAGCCTAGCGTTCGTCTGCTGGTAAAGTTCCAAACTCCAAGTCAGGGAAAACCAGATAAGAGTAGAACCGCCAGCCTGTAAGTTAAGACCATGACCTGCAGAAGCCGGGTGAATCAACGCTACAGGAATCATGCCGGCATTCCAGTCAGCAATATCAGCACTCGTTTTAATCTCACGCACATTAAAACGATTCTTAATCCGCTCAAGATCATGCTTAAACCAGTAAGCTACAAGAACCGGTTTACCGTTAGCAGCCTCGATTAAATCCTCTAAAGCATCAAGCTTACGATCATGAATATGAACGCTTTCTTTTTTCTCGTTATAAACCGCGCCGCCTGCCATTTGAAGAAGCTTATTTGAAAGAGACGCTGCGTTAATCGCATCAATCTCTTTACCCTCCAACGACACCACCATATCCTGTTTCAGCTCATCGTAGAGTTTTCGCTCCTTACCGGATAACTCTACTTTCACCTCGTTTATCACACACGCTGGCATTTTCAAATAGTCTTTTGACTTCATCGAAATCGTAATATCAGCTATCTGCTTATAGATTAAGCTTTCAGCACCTTCTTTAGGCTTGTAGGAAAAAACCATGTGCTGGTTACGCTTATCAGGATTAAAAAAGTTCTGCCGATAATACGTAATATAGCGGCCAAGCCTTTCACCCATATCAAGCAGCCTAAACTCAGCCCACAAATCCATAAGCCCGTTAGAAGAAGGCGTTCCTGTAAGACCAACAATCCTTTTAACTTTCGGCCTAGCCTTCAGTAATGCTTTAAAACGTTTCGCCTGATACGATTTAAAACTTGAAAGCTCATCTATCACAACCATGTCAAAATTAAACGGCAGGCCGCTTTTCATTATCAGCCACTCCACGTTTTCACGGTTAATAATATAAACGTGAGCAGGCGTTTTTAGTGCTTGAATCCGCTCCTTCTCAGTGCCTGTTACCACAGAATAAGTCAGGTGTTTTAAATGCTCCCACTTTTCTAACTCTAAAGGCCACGTAGTGTTTGCAACCCTAAGAGGAGCTATAACAAGAGTTCTGGAAACATCAAACGAGTCAAGCATCAGGTCGTTAATTGCTGTAAGACTTATCACACTCTTACCAAGTCCCATTTCAAGCAAGACCGCTGAAACCGGGTGTGTGATAATAAAATCAGTCGCATACTTTTGATACTCATGTGGCTCGTATCGCATCAATCACACCTCCAATCTGACTCTTGTCATCAACCACGAAAACCTTAAAACCTAAAGCCTGTAAGTCTTTCATCCGTTTCACCTGTAAGACTCTAGGCTTTTTACCTGGTGCTTTAAGCTCTACAAAACCAATCTTGCCCCCATGAAGTAAAACCAGCCTGTCAGGAAGCCCGTCAACGGAAGGACTCGTAAGCTTTAAACAAAGTCCTCCCATTGCTTTAACTTCACGGACGAGTTTTCGCTCAACCTCTCGTTCTCTTACTATTATTTTTTGTTTTCTTATCACTGCTTCTTATCCTTTATGCTGTGACAAGGACGGACAAGTGACTAAAAATCCCTTTACGCGCGAATACACGTGTTACGTGTACGCTATAAGTATAAATAAAGATTTTATTTAATATAGAATTTCATCTCTTGTCCGTCACAAGTTGTCTAAACTCAGTAACATCAGGCGTGACAACTATCAGATGATGTGACAAGCCTTAACAGCTTGTCACTAAACAACCTAAGTTGTCACACATCTTGTCTTTCATAGACTCGTTGTAAACCATAAATTCCCACATGCTTTCGCGTGCCTGTTTTTTGCCAGTCTTTCAAACGTTTCATAATCGCCGATATTGCGTAACTGTCGATAGGCTTAATATCTTCTTTGGCTTTCCCGAAGCATTCGCACCATATTTCAATGTTGGATACTTCCATGCGTTTAATCGAGCCTTTAGGTCGTGTCGGATCCTCCATGTCACGGAAGTAATCTCGCCGCCTGTAAATATCCATTTCACCCCAAGTATCGGGTAGAAGCATGTTAAGATACTCTCTGACAATGCCTTCACGGTCGTCTTGCTGCATGGCTTCACGCTGTTCTTCTTGAGCGAAAGCCTCCAAGCTCTTGTCAAGGAACAGTTCTTCACCCGCCTTGGAAATAACCATGGTTTCCGCCCATATTTGGTCAACTAGTTCTCGCGTCATTTCCCAAGGCTTATACTTACCGTTTCCCGACACTTTCACATTCCAAAAACGCCGGTTACCAGTAACATCCCTTAAATAACCGTTTTCACTATTCGTTGTACCGAAGAACACGCACTGCCTCGGGTGTGGTGCTACACGTTTTCCAAAAGAAGCACGATACTTATCGTCACGTCTTGAAACAAAAGCCTTTACCTTATCAAGATCAGCTTTTTTCATGCCCGCAAGCTCGCTGATTTCATGAATCCAATATCCTTGGAGTTTTTCAGCCGCCGTCTTATCGTTCATGTCTGAAAGCGTGAGACTGTCTGAAAACCATTCCATGCCAAGGTTTGATATAAACGTTGACTTGCCGATACCTTGCGCACCGTTAAAAACAGGAAGGTAGTCAAATTTAATACCGGGATGGTAGATACGCATGTATGCTGCACACAGTGTTTTTCTACACACTGCACGAATATACGCGTTGTCTTCAGCACCAAGATAGTCGATAAAAAGCGTGTCTACACGTTTAACCCCATCCCATTGAGGAAGACTCTCAAAATAGCGTCTTATCGGATGATAACTTCTATCATCTGATACTTTCGTGACAGCAATATCATAGTTTCTCTGTGAAAACGAGCCATAATGGTCGTCCACGTAGCAGATAAGCTGCGCGTCGTCCGCGTCCCTCCAAAACTTCGCAGGATGCTGCCAAGGCACGTCGCCTTTAATTTCAAGACCATCAGCCAGCTGGTTAAAAACGATTCCTTTAAGCAAAGGATCATGTTTAATAATGAGTTTCGCATTATAAAGCGAGTTTTCTAAAACCGCGCCTTTAGACGTGTAGCGTAGTTTTTTCTTCCAATCCTCACTATCAACAAAATCATCTTTTGCTTCCAAGAGTCTCTCGTTTGCCGCTTGAAGTTTTACTTCATCAAGGCTCATCGCAAACTCGCTCATTTTCTTAAACGACTCTTTCTCGTCCAAGCTAGCGAATTTGTGCGTGCGAACAATATCAAAAGCATTACACAGTTTCAAATACGCCGGGTCTTTAGCATGATGAGAGTAAACGAACTTGTCTTCGATAATCTCAACTCCTGCCATACTGTGTGAGGCTATAAGATGCCAGCGGTTTTCGTTATCCGTCGGCTCATATATGTCGCTTAAAAACTTTTCTAAAGCAAGAGTTACTGGGTTAAATACTCGGTTAAACAATCCAACTACACCATTTTTCGCGAGTGGATCTTGCACTTTCTGCTTTTGCACCTGATTCGCTTTACTCTCACGAGATGAGGTCGGAAGCCTGGTTGGATCTGTCCACTCAGGGTGAGCGAATAAAATATCATCTGGATTAAGCCAGTCTTTTTCAACCTCTTTATACTCATACACGCCGTTTCGTGGCGTGGACGGCCAGTACATGAGCTGGTTAGGCAAGTAAGAGCACTCATCAAACTGGTCAATACCCAGCATGTCAGCCAAATACCTTGATACTGCTACAAACTCGTCAGGTGTTACATTCCTCGTTAAAGGAAAAACAATTCTCACCCTCGGATTATCAGGCGTGTGACTGTGTGTCGTGTACAGAAAAGACGTGTAAGGCGCAACACTCTCATAGAGTGCAATAAAGTCTTTAGCAACATGATCCCCGTCTAAGGCGAGCATGGAGCGAAATTCAACACTGTCGACTTTTCGTCTACCGTAAGCCAACGCTCCTGCAACGAAACCACCGTGGTCTTTTGCAAGATCACGGTCTGCTTTTTTCATTTTTGCATACTCTTCCGCTGACTCTGAGGTGCGAATCGTCACTTTAAGACGGTCTTTCAGCTCATCATAAGTGATGGTCTTATTAACCCACGTCTTTGCCTGCCTGTTGTTACCGTAAGCGATAGCTAAACTACGCATCAACATTCACCTCCAAATCCTTATCCGTAAAATACTTAATCGGCTGCCTACGTTTCTCTGCCAGATTGATTTCTACTTGCATGCCGCCTGTGATTTTTTCTCCGAACACCCACAGCTCGTTGCACTTACCTAAGAGGATAATGTCCATAAACATCGCATCCCCTCTATGCTTTTGATTCTCATCATCCATAAACGGGAAAAGCAGGTGTGGAGTGATGGGGATTGCTCCGTGTAAATACGCGTAAGCCGCACACCGGATAGCATGTTGCACGTTTTTCTCCTTATCTCCACGGTATGGAGCACAGATGTAGACGATAGGCTTAAAGTTCGGTGTTGTTTCTAAATGTTTTTTATAAGTCTTACTCATCTTTAGCCTCCTGTTCAATCAATGGGTAGATCCCGTGTTGTGTTATGAGGTGATAGATGAAAAGCCTGCCTTTCTGAGTCCAATAAGTGTGAACCTTTGAATGAGTAATACCCTTAGCGTCTTCATAAGCATGCGTTTTTGTGCTGGTATAGCCTTTCTCAGCATATTTTTGATATAAAAGCCAAGTATCAGATTGCTTAAATTGGACACCAAGTTCATGTAAATAGTTGTTCATCCACTGTGCCGATTTACCATAATCTTTTGCAATCACGCGCATGGAGATTATGTCTTTGCATTTAAGCACCACATCGTAATAGCTGGCTTTCGGTTTAAGCTCTGCTATCTGCTGTGTTTGCAACGCTACAGTATTGGTAAGTTTCAGATTTTGTGATTCAAGTAGGCTCAATTTCCTATTGGCTATTTGCAACGCACGTGCCATTACCGCATCAGGCGAGTTCCACTTCTCTTCAACAGAAATAAAGTATTCTCGGAATTTTCTGCCAAGTTCTGTACGCTGAATCATACATAGCTGTTTTGCCATATCAATAGTAAGCTGATGATTGGTTAATGGACGACCTCCCGTACTTTCGCTCAAAATTGAGCAAAAGTCCCTACCTTCAATAAAACCGTAATCACACATCCTTGGAAACCAGTCCTTATAGGCGGTTTTAATTTGAAGTGCTGTATGCAAGTCTCTGCCACTTACCGTTAAATTCTTACTATCTTGGTTTACTGTAATTAGCTCTTTCATAGTAGCTACCTCCTAATTTTTATTGGAGGAACTGGCTCCTCCTATGAAGTAGCCACGGCAGAGGCCAAAATCTGACGCTTTTTTAATATTCTTTACTAATTTTTTCTCAGCCCGCTTCAGCTTATGTGTAATATTGTTAGCCAAGCGATCCACTGCTTTTTTATAATCAGCATCCGTTTCAAAAGCATCACGGCTAAGCATAGATGCAGCCTTTTCGTTAATCGCCATCTTCCTAATACGAACAGCCATAAAAAGATCCGCCACATCCGGCTTTAAAATCGAGTAAACAAACGATTCAACTGCCCTATATTCTTCTGAATCTTTAATCTGATTTACTGTTTTGAAAAAGATGCCAGAGTCTCTAACATCACTCATGCAAGACTCATAATCATCAGTTTCCTCACCGTCTTCACCGCTGTAAGGTCTAGTAAAGCCTTTATGTCTCTCATATTTATGCAGAGAGTTATACTCGGGACGGTTAAACTCAGCATCTACCTTTTCTTGTGCTCTTTTCTCAAACTCTTCTTCGCTTTCATCGGGAAGAAGGTCGATATTAAGCCAGCCCTTAACCTCATCAAGCTTGAGGTCGAATGTTGTAAAATGATTGTCACAGCGTAATTGAATTCTCATAAAAAATCCTCCATCTGATTTCTGATGAAGGACTTCCTTGAATTCAGCTCAAATAAGGCATGACAAAACACCACAAGCTAGAATGAAGAATTCCTTCATCTTTACTTGCAGCTGCCTTATTCGGTAAGACTGCTGTACTTATTTAGTTGTTCTATGTGGACTCCGAATAATCCTTAGCTAAGGGATATTTCCGCATAGAGGCTGAGGCATATGCCTCTTTGCAAAGCTACTGTCCTTTTATCGAATATTTGCTTTGCTCAAAGGTATCTTTGCGTGATATAATTTACACATCAGCAAAGTTGTTTCTTTGATGATTTGATTGTATTAAATCGGATTTTTTATTTGGTTCTTGTTTGGATCAATGTGGTTCAATGTGGTTCAAAAAGAAAGGAGGGGTATCTTTGGACTTTAAAATGTTTTGTGCAATGCTATACAAACGTATCAGTGACGATTATGATGTTCCTCAATTTGTGAAAGATTTAATTGTCATGATTACAAGCGTGCCTGAAGGTGAATGGGGCACAAAAAAAGATCCCTCTGAATCCGTAAGCACGAATACATATCGTAATTTTGCTAAAAGAGGTATTTCAAAAAAAGTTGCTCGAGCAATTTGCTATAGGCTTACCCCTGAAATTTTTATAGAAAGCCTGAACTCAAGACCTTCAGAAGTTTTGAAATTATTAGCTCAAGATTTACGTCCGTATGATCCGAATGTTACTACTGCTAATGTTGCTGAAAAACTTGCTGATATATTCGTCAATATTATTAGAGAAACAGCAGGAATAATCGCACCTGATGTATTGGAAAAGAAAAAGCAACTACAATCCTCTTCTGATTTAAAAACCAGATACGGAAAATATTTATTGCAAGAATGTGAAAACCATTGTGTAATGAACGGTTGTTCTAAAACACTCGTACTTTCTAATGATTCCAATGTTTCAGAAGTCTATGAAATAAGTCGCATTGATAAGACTAAGGAGCCAACTATCGATAATCTTGTAGCTCTTTGCCCTCAATGTTTTGCAACATATCAGATGGATAACACTAAAAAAGTTACAAGTCTTTTGTTCAAAAGAAAAAAAGCCCTAGCTAACCACATGGCAAACATAGGCTTACTTAGTTCCTCACAGCTGGAAAAGGGACTTACAGACGTTATTTACAAAATTACTAAACTTAATCAAAAAGATTTATTTGGCTCTTCTCTAGATCCAAAAGAATTAAAGGAAAAAATAGATCCTAACAATGATTTCCATCTTTATCTAACAGTAAAACAACAAGTTACTAGTTACTTCGTGAAAGTCCAAGAAATCCTTGTTAACTTAGATAAAAGTAATGTTATCGATTATGAAGATTTACAAGCTCAAATGCGATCCATTTATAAAAAGCTTAAAAAAGCCGAACGGAGTGACATGGAGATTTTTGAAGAAATTTCTGAGAAACTGCATAAACTAACTCTTCAGCAATTGATTTATTGTCAAATCGTTGTGAGCTACTTTGTGCAGAAGTGCGAGGTGTTCGATGCAATTACCAAATAAGCTATACCCATATGAAAAAAGCACTCTGGCAACACTACCAGTAGTGCTAAAAATAATAAAAAGCGGAAAAACGAATGTAAAAGATATTTTTCAGTCTACTTTGAACTCTTTAGACGAACCTACAGACTTTTTATCCGTTATGGACTGTCTTTACGCTCTTAATGCAATTGATATGACAGATGAGGGTGAGGTGAAACTATGCTTATAGAAATTTATTCTCCTGCCTTTAAAGAAAATAACAATATTAGACCAGTCATTCAATTTAAAAAAGGTCTTAATGTTATTCAAGGGACACAAACAGGATCCAACTCAATAGGCAAATCATCTGCTCTATTAGCAATAGATTTTGCTTTCGGTGGCAACTCCTACCTTGATAGCGATGGCGTGAAATACGTAGGCAACCACGTTATATATTTTTGTTTCAAGTTTGACAAGAAATACTTTTTTAGTAGAAGCACAGCTAATGCAGATACGATTACTGTATGTAATGAAAAATATAAAACCACAGACAAAACACTGTCCAGAAAAGAATTCATCGAGTGGTTGAAAGAAAGATACGTCAGCAATAAAACCAATCTTTCCTTTAGACAATTAACCAGTACATTTTTTAGAATCTATGGAAAGAATAATCACGATGAAAATTATCCTCTGCAAGGATATAGAAATCAACCAACAAAAGAATCCATCAAAATTCTCATGAGCTTATTTGATTTCTACAAAGATATAGAACCATATCACAATCAATTAGACGTACAAATAGACAAGCTCAAAACATTTAAAAACGCTAGAAAATATAGTTTCATATCCAATCTGGTTGGTGGCAAAACACAGTATGAAGAAAACATTAAAACCCTTTCCAATCTACGGGCTGAACTTAATGCGTTAACACTTAATTATGAGGTAAATGCAAGCAGTGAAGAAATCGAAAGCAATAAAGCTCGAGAAAATTTGAAAGCTAACAAATTAAGTTTAGACACCCAACTTGAACGACTTCAACGACAATCTAAACTATTAGAAATCAGTATAGAGTTTGGATTATTACCGACAGAAGCTGACATTGAATCGTTAGCCGAGTTTTTCCCTGATATCAACTTAAAGAAAATTTATGAAATCGAGCAGTTCCATAAAAAACTTTCAGCCATATTAGAAGATCAGTTCAAATCAGAAAAAGAATCACTTGATACAAAGACTGCTGAAATAAAAGATTCTATAGAACAAGTAGAACAACAAATGTCAGAATTAAATATTACTAACTCTATTTCTAAAGATTTTCTTGACAAACACTCTGAGCTTAACAAAAAAATAGAAGCCCTAGAAGAACAAAACAAAGCCTATCTTGAAGAAACACAACTACAAGAGGCAAAGCAATCAGCTACACAAAACTTAGAGAAAAATGTCGAACATATACTTTCTGAAATAGAATACAACCTCAATACAAAGATGCATGAATTTAACGATAGACTATACGTTGAAAAACGTAATTCACCAAAGATAGAACTAAGAAACTATAACAGTTATAGATTCTCCACGCCAAAAGATACTGGGACTGGTACAAACTTCAAAGGTTTAATCCTACTAGATCTTGCTATACTTTACACCTCGGCATTACCAGCTTTGGTGCATGACTCATTATTCTTTAAGAATATTGACGACGAGGGTATTGACGGAATTATGAAAATATACAAAGATACAGCAAATTTGAATAAACAAATCTTCATTGCATTTGATAAGCAAAGCTCATACAGTAACGAAACATATGAAATTCTACAAGACAACAAAGTCCTTCAACTATACAGTGGCGGAGGCGAGCTATATGGACAATCTTGGAACAGAGAAATTAAAGGTGATAAAAATGAAATTTAGTTATAACAAATTATGGAAATTACTAATCGACAAGGGTTGGACTAAATCCAAACTCCGTGAAGAGGCAAAAATAAGTTCCTCTTCCATGGCAAAACTTAGCAATGGTGGAAACGTAACTACTGAAATACTGGTAAAAATATGTGGTGTTTTAGATTGTGACATCAGTGATATTGCTGAAATCGTAAAGGAATAATTATGTGCAACTAAAAACTTTTCATTCACTCAATATAGCCCAAAATACACGAACGATTGAACTTTTTTGTACTGTGGTACATATATGCAAACTATAAATACGGTATGTGTTTATGGATTTGCTGAACTATTGCCTAGTTTCTTATAAATTTTATTAGCACAAGCAGGCACTCTTCTAACCAGCATCGACAAATATTTTTACTTTCAAGCAAGAGCTTGACAGTAAACACTATCTAACTTATACTGCATGTATCGACGAATCCGTCGATAGGATGACGACCCCTTAGATGTAGCCAAGGCGCGAAGACTTTTTACGCGTTGACTCATGACAACCATTTGGCGCGTTAACCCTTTGCAAGATTGTGAGGTGAATTGCATGACTCGTAATAAGCGGCTTAGTTTTGATGAACGCAAGCAAGCAATAAAGCATGCTGCTATACGTATTTTTGTCGAACAAGGCTTTGAGAACACAACCATGGAAGACCTGGTAAAAGAAACGGGCTTATCAAAGGGTGGGTTTTATCACTACTATAAAAATACAACCGACATACTCCACGACATTATGCTCGACGGCATTGCATACCGCAACACCATCATGATGAAATCTATAGAGGATGGCAAGCAATGGAGCATTGATCTTCTTGCTGATGAAATGGCCAGAAAAGTAGTTGATAGCAATGCGCTTATGCCCGTCTACGTAGAGCTTTTGTTGGCTAAGAAGAGAAACCCTCAGCTTGAACAGCTGTATAGACAGCTTGAACACACTGCTTTTGATACGTTTAGGGCACATAACATCGATGCCGAAACGCTTTCTGTTAAGCCTTCAAATTTTGAACTTATGGCTTTTTTTGTAAACGCGATCATTCTTTCTGCGAGCGTGCTCAACGAACACAAACTTGTACAAGATAATCAGGCGCTTATTAAGCAGCTGCTCTTGAATATTTTGAAGCAGGGTAATGCTCACACCCTCGATGAGGATAACAGCTATGGCGCTCAACCCAACAATGAGGGTAACAGCCACGGCACTGCTCGCACCAGCGACGAGGGAAGCAATCAGTTCGGCAGCATGCAAGGGTCTGTTCCAGCATCTTCAACTTCTTTACCAGGAAAGGAGCGCTCATGAATACATACAATACATACCGCAAACTGTTTGCGTATATTCCGCAGTTTAGGGCTTTGGCTCTTGGGGCAGTTCTTGTCTCGGGTTTATCGGCGGTGCTTACTACCTGCGGCTATTATGCCATAAATTGTTTTTTGTACGCGCTTATAGCGGACCAAAATATGCCCCGCGCACAAAGCCTTGCGTTTGTTATTGCACTGCTTTTGCTTGCTGGAAGTCTATGTCTTGGAGCGTCTGGGCTTATGGCACATTACGTGGGATTCAACTTAGAAAACGTGTTGCGCAAACGCGGTGTCGAAGGCTTAAATCATGCAAGTTTTACATTCTTTGACACACATTCATCTGGAGCTATTCGTAAAACTATTGACGACAATGCGGCGCTCACTCACACGATTGTCGCACACATGATTCCAGACGCTACGCGCGCAATCCTTATGCCGATTTTTATTATTGTGCTCAGCTTTTGTAGTAGTTGGCGCGTGGGTGTATGCATGTTGGCACTTACACTTATCGGTGGCGCTATCATGGCCGGCATGATGGGTGGCAAGCAATTCATGAAAATGTACCAAGATGCGCTTGATAATCTATCAGCAGAAACAGTCGAATATATTCGCGGTATTGCGGTCATTAAAATTTTTGGCGTTTCGGTTCGCTCCATGAAAAAGCTCTCCAAATTTATTCACAATTATTCAACATACGCTTACCAATATTCAAAGCATTGCAAAGCAGGATACGTTGTGTATGAATGCCTTTTCTTTGGTATTATTGCAATACTTACACTGCCGCTGGTATTTTTTATTGACGATTTGGGCAGTCCCAAACGTTTGGCTCTCGATTTAATTATGACGTTTTTCGTATCGGGATTAATGTTTGCAGCATTTATGCGCGTTATGTACATTGGCATGTACTCATTCCAGGGTAATCATGCGGTTGATTCGCTTGAGAAGCTTTATGCGCAAATGTCGAAAGAAGAAATACATTTTGGCAATGAAGATCATTTTGCAAATCACAACATTGAGTTTCGTAACGTTTCGTTCTCGTATGACAAAAAAGAAGTTTTGAAAAATCTGTCCTTCAATTTAGCCGAAAATAAGATATATGCTCTAGTAGGAAAATCTGGATCAGGTAAATCTACAATTGCTAAACTGATGTGCGCATATTACAACATAAGTTCTGGAGAAATTTTAATTGGCAATAAACCTCTTAACACATATTCTCAAGAAGCGCTCATGCAAGAAATTTCCTTTGTTTTTCAAGATTCTAAGTTGTTTAGTAACACACTATATAACAATGTTAGCTGCGTAAAACATGACGCAAGCCACGAGGAAGTAATGTCTGCGATTTCTGCAGCAGGACTTGATTCGGTATTAGATAAATTAGATAAACGAGAAAACACAATAATTGGAACAAAAGGCGTGTATCTTTCAGGTGGCGAAACTCAACGCGTTGCGATTGCTCGTGCAATTTTAAAAAATTCTCCCATCGTAATTATGGACGAAGCGTCTGCTTCTATTGACCCCGATAATGAGTATGAGCTGCAAAAAGCCTTCAGGCGACTGATGCGCGGAAAAACGGTTATTATGATTGCACATCGTCTGACGTCCATTACGGGTGTGGATGAGATTTTGCTTGTTGACCACGGACACATTGTTGAGCGCGGTTCACATGCTCAGCTTATGGCGCAAAATGGCCAATATACACATTTGTACACAATTTACACCAAAGCTAATGAGTGGAGGGTTGTTAATGATTAAGTTTTTAAAAAATACGTTTGCTCTTACCGATCAAGGTGTACGAGGCACTTTTAAATCGAGTGTACTTAGTTTTTTGGTATTTGTTATCAATATGGTTCCTTCAATGTTGCTGCTATTGTTGGTAGATCATCTGTTACTATGCCATGTACATAGTACAGCCATCTATCTTGTGTGTTCTATTGTGACCTTGGTGGTAATGGCAGTGCTATTGAGTTTTGAATACGAAGCACAATATAACGAAACATATAAAGAAGCAGCTCATTTGCGCCTTAATATCGCAGAGAAACTTTCGCGACTAGAAATGTCTTACTTCGCAAAACACGATCTTACCGATCTCGCTCAAAGTATTATGGCAGACGTAGCATCGCTTGAACATGCAGAAAGTCACGCAGTTCCGAAACTGCTCGCGTTTTGTTTATTCTTACCATTTCTTTCTGTATTAATGTTCATAGGAAACTGGAAAATGGCGATTTGTGCCGTTGGCCCTACGCTTCTTTCGTTTTTGCTGATTGTAGTATCAAAGCGCTATGTACGTGCGCAGCACAACAAACATTACCTACGATTACGCGAAAACTCGCAAGCTTTCCAGGATCGCATTGAGCTTTCTAAAGAAATTACAGCTTTTAATCTTGCAGAAAGCGTAAAAACAAAGCTTTATGCCAAGCTTGATGACACATTGCGCGTCCACTGGAAAAGTGAACGCAACGCTGGGTTCTTGCTGATATTTGCCGATATTTTCTCGCATTTTTCGTTGGCATTCACGATTATCGGTGGCATTTTTCTTATGCAAACTGGCGAAATTTCTGTGCTATATCTGCTAGGCTACGTGCTTGCTGCCATGAAGCTCAAAGAATTTGTGGACTCGAATATGGAATTCCTTATGGAAGTTTTCTATATCAATTCGGCTGTGAAGCGTATTCGTGAAATTCGCGACGCAAAGGTATTAGATGTGCAGACGGAAGCTGCTACAGACGTACGCGCTACAGATAAACGCGCTACTCAATTTGCTAATTTTGATATAGAGATAAACAAGCTCAGCTTTTCTTACGATGACACTACTCCTGTGCTAAACGACGTAAGTTTTACTGTGCCGCATGGAACAGTTTGCGCACTTGTTGGGCAGTCAGGCTGCGGAAAAACAACTCTGCTTCGACTTATAGCGCGACTGTATGATTTTACGTCGGGCAGTATTCGTATTGGTGGCAAAGATATCAGAAGCGTGTCTACCGAAAGTCTTTATCGCAATATATCCATTGTGTTCCAAGATGTTACGCTTTTTAACACAACCATTCTGGAAAACATTCGCATTGGACGCGAGGATGCAACGGACGAAGAAGTAAAACACGCTGCTCAGCTTGCACACTGTGACTTTATTGACGCACTCCCCGATGGGATCAACACCATTATCGGCGAAAATGGACAGCAGCTTTCTGGAGGCGAGCGTCAGCGTATATCAATAGCGCGCGCATTTTTGAAAAACGCACCAATTCTTATTCTTGATGAAATTGCTTCAAGTTTAGACGTTGACAACGAGATTAAAATTCAACAATCGCTTACCGAATTGGTAAAAAATAAAACTGTGATTATTATTTCTCACCGCATGAAGTCAATTGAAAATGTTGATCGAATAGTTGTGTTAAAAGATGGTCACGTTGAAGCATGCGGTACACATGCCGAGCTTATCCAGATAAGCCCTACTTATCAAAATCTTATTGATAAAACGTGTGCAGCAGAGGAGTTTTCGTATTAGTTTGAGCGCGTGTAGAACGCACATGATAGAAAAAGGAGGAATTTGTTATGGAACGCGCAACTAAATTAAGTGGTCATGACCTGATAAACATTGGTATATTTGGAGCCATTTATTTTGTTATTGTATGTGTAATATCAATGCTTGGGATAGTACCCGTCTTTTTGCCGCTCCTTGCGGTATTAGTGCCAATTATAGGCGGTATTCCTTTTATGCTCTTTTTGACCAAAGTTAAAAAGCCAGGAATGATTTTTATTATGGCAATCATTATGGGTCTATTGATGGTGCTCACGGGCATGGGAATGTGGTCGTTGTTAACAAGTGCGATTGCAGGTTTGATTGCAGAAATTGTGTTCAAAAGTGGCAACTATGCCAGTGCTAAAAAAGCTGTTTTGACATATGGATTTTTTAGCCTGTGGATGTATGGCAACTATATGTCACTGTTTCTTGATCGCGAACAATATTTTGCACAACGTGCAAGCTTTGGTAAAGCTTATGCCGAGGCTGTTGCTCAGCTCCTACCAAATTGGATGGCGTTCGTTCTGCTAATTGCATGCTTTATCTGCGGTATTTTAGGCGGCCTGTTTGGTCAGAAAGTTTTGAAAAAGCATTTTGAAAAAGCTGGTCTTGTTTAATGGCATATTCATCTCTAGCAGCGCAAAAGAACAAACGCAGTTTTCTAGATCCACGCGTAAAAATAGTCCTTGTTTTGCTATTAGCAATATTCGTAATGGGTGGCGTGGGTGGTATGCGTTTGCATTATGTAAGATTTGCATTATCAATTATTCCCTTTGCGCTGCTTTTGATCGAACAAAGATGGAAAAAATTTTTCCATGTAAGCATGATGCTTGTAATTGGATATAGCTGTCTTTTAGCAATACCATATCTACCTAGTATGCTAAAACCTATCGCTTTAATGTGCGGATATATTTTTACTCGTCTTGTTGTAACAGTTGCAATGGGTGAATATGTAATAGCAACAACTTCAGTGAGTGAATTTATTGCAGCAATGGAAAAAATACATATGCCGCAAGCCATTATTGTGCCAATGTCAGTTATGCTTAGAATGTTTCCAACGATTGCAACAGAATGGAAATCAATTTGTCGCGCTATGAATATGCGTGAAATTCATATAGGAGCAGTTGGTATTGGAAAAATATTAGAGTACCAATTAATTCCTATGATTAGTTCGAGTGTACGTATTGGCGAAGAACTATCGGCAGCAGCGTTAATTCGAGGATTAGGCTCCCCTATCAAGCGAACCAATATTTGCCAAATTGGTTTTCGAATACAAGATTGGTTTTTATTACTCATTTCTTTGTCGGTCATATGTTTTTGGTTGTTGTTTAGCTTAGGAGTAATCGTATGATCGAATTTAGGCATGTTTATTTCCATTATGGAACTGAAGATGACCAGCATACAAGTGAATTAAATGATATTAACTTGCGCATAGAAGATGGCGAATTAATTTTGATAACCGGGCCTTCGGGTTGTGGTAAAACAACGCTGTTACGGCTGATAAATGGTTTAATTCCACGCTTCTATCAAGGAAATGTAAAAGGCGATATATTATTAAACGGTCGATCTTTTAAGAATAATGAATTATATGATTTAGCACGTGTTGTAGGCACAGTTTTTCAAAATCCTAAGTCACAATTTTATAATGTTGATACAACGAGTGAACTAGCGTTTGCGTGTGAAAATCAAGGACTACCAAAATCTGATATTTATCAGCGTATTGATACAACAGTTGCTGATTTGCACATGGAAAATTTGATGGATCGCAATATTTTTCATCTATCTGACGGCGAAAAGCAAAAAATAGCTTGTGCGTCAATTGAAGTAGCAGGATTAAACATAATTTTGTTAGATGAACCTTCAGCAAATTTAGATTACGACTCAACGTTGATGCTTAAAAAGTTGATTTTGCATTGGAAAAAACAAGGAAGAACAATTGTTGTAGCTGAGCATCGAATAGCTTATCTTTGGGACATTATGGATCGCCTAGTGGTTATGAAACAAGGTGAGATCGTTAAAGATATTAAATCCGAACAAAAAAATACGCTCAATGACCTAGATTTGCAAAAAATGGGACTGAGAACGCGACTTATGGAATCACCCATACAAATTAATAAAATGCCATCTGTCACACAAGACGATCAGATAATCGCATTAAAAAATTTCAACTTTGCGTATCATGACGTAAAGAAGAAAATAGTCAATATTAAATCGCTCGCTATTGCGCGTAATCAAATTACAGCAATTGTAGGAAAAAATGGAGCTGGCAAAACCAGTTTTCTCAATTGTTTTTGCGGTTTAGAAAAAAGTTGCAAAGGTATTTTTAAATACGAGGATAGAATTGTAAGTAATCGAGAACGTAAAAAATTATGTTTTATGGTGATGCAAAATACAGGCAACCAGCTGTTTACAGAAAGCGTTTTAGATGAAGTTTTAATTAGTTTGCCTAAGCGCAGCAAAAATAAGAACGATGTTGCGATGAATATATTACGACAATTTGATTTGGACTTTTTGGCACACCGTCATCCGCAGAGTCTATCGGGTGGGCAAAAACAGCGATTAGCAATTGCATGCGCGCTGGCAACAGGTAGAAAAATTCTAACGTTAGACGAACCGACGAGCGGATTAGACTATGCGCATATGCAAGAACTAGCACAGCTACTATCAAAACTTAAGTCAATGAATACAACAATTGTTGTAGTAACTCACGATAGTGAACTCATACATGCATGTTGCACAAGATTGATTCATATGTAAAGTTAGCTCTCGAAATGCATAGAATTTATTTATCTTGAACCACATACTATGACCTCACCAAAAGGGAGTATGAATGAATATAAACGCAGATGAACTCGTTTCTTTTCCGAAGCAAATCAAAATTGTTCTAAAGTTGCGTGCCTTGTTGACACATACGATTCAACTATTATTTAATCATACTGTGCATGAATCGTGCTTAATTAACATTTCCCCACTTCACAAGGTGGGTGCAAAGTGGGTGCACTTTTTAACGTTAACATCCTGTGCACTCGACCCCAGACCGTAGACATGTTTCCTCATACAGCCAAATCACGCTCAAAAACCGCGAGAACCCAGCTTAAAGCCGCTTCGCATTAAACCTTTTAACGATAGCACTCGCTAAGCCTTGCTACACAAGGGCAAAATTGCACCCACCTATTAAGCCCTTGACATCAATACGACAGTCTCGACGTGAGATTGTTAGGTTAAATTTGGAAATTGGCTAAGGTACTTGTTTTTCCTGTGTTGCTGCGTCTATTAGAGGAGGTTGTTTCATTCAGCTCTTTCTATCCTTGATTAGGCTATTTCAAGCATATAATTTCTATTCCATCTAGCGAGCCTTAAAAATAGGATTTTATTTTACTTCCGTCTTTGTCCCTCATATTATTAATTTTGTCGCTAAGAAGTTCAAAATTGCAAATATCATTCTTAAAATCATTGTACTTTCTATAATCATCAATCATCTCTGTTAAAGTCCTACCTTTGCCTCCATGTTGTATAGCAGTATTTACTCTTCTGATTTTTCTATCAAAAGGCTCACATTTTTTGTATTTGATTACTTCATCCATAAAATCAAAGAGAGGCGTATCAGGTTTGGCATCCCATAATACAATTAGCCACATGATTGCGTTATACAGTTGTTTTGCAGTTTCATTCCAGGTCACATTTTTTAAGCTATTAGTACCAGTAGTATTACTTTCATCACCGTTTGAATCTCTGTAATTAACTTTTAGGGGATTAAAAATTGGTAGCCCTTGATGCTTAATTAATTCAAGAAAATCTCTTGCTGCACCCATACCACACTGAATTATTTCTAGCTCCCCATCATTTCTTCTCTTAGCATTAAAAATATAGTATTCATTTTGAATAATAGGCCCTGCATCACTATGTTTACTTTGATTTTTTAATAGTTTTATATGTGCTCTAGGATGAATTTCGTAATCTTGAGCAATCTTTTCTCTTGTTGCATGTCCTCTGCAATCCATATCTCGACTCCTTCCTATTTCTTCGAGCTATATTTTTTCTTCTTTCTAACAATAGTCCCGTCCTCTCCAACTTCCACATTACTCCGAGCCGCCATCTCAAGCTCAACGGCTTCAAACTTCTCTTTAGAAATAATTCCGGAATGATGATCCGAATACAAATATTGCCTGTCAGAACCGCCTGAATCAGCTATAGCCACATCGCCTGTATATTTACGCCTAGTCAAAGTGCTCTCAACAGCCCGTTTACTCCAACTGTCTTTCCCCTTTGGAGACTTAACACCTTTACTTTTTAATCTTTCAATAATTCCAACAACGCTTAAACCTTCTAGATACCAATCAAAGATAGCTCTCACTACCTTCGCTTGCTCTTCATCAATAATCAGCATGCCATGTTTATCTTTTTTATAACCATAACAAACTCTGCTATAAAGACCTAATGTGCCATCTTCAGCTCTATGTTTTAAGCCAAAGCGTATATTTTCACTTCGCCAATCATTCTCTGCTTGACTACAAGCCTGAACCACGCTAATTAAAAGTTCATCATCAAGCGTTTCCGTATCAATCTTATCAGCCTCAAAAATAATTCTCGTGCCACAAGCTTTAAGCTTTCTAATAGCCTCTAAGCCTTCTTTCGTATCACGACCAAAACGGCTCACACTTTTAGTAAGAATAATATCAAGATTACCTTTCTCGCACTCATCAATCATTCGATTAAACTCGTTTCTTGAAGATCCAACCTTAGCTGAAGCAACATCAAGAAAAATATCAGCAACAAACCAAGTCATGTGAGAAGCAGCAAGACGAGTAAGACCAGACACTTGAGTAGAAAGACTATCCAGCTGCTCTTTACGATTCGTACTCACACGAGCATAAATACCCACAGCATAATCCTTAACAACCCGCTTAGGTTTGATGACTATCACATCTTTATTTAGCTCATCTATCTTATCCATAGCCATCTCTCCTTATTTTTAGACTAACGAAACTTAGATTTCTCCTCCATGATAATTAGCCTAAACCTTATTTTCCCACTCCACAAGGTGGGTGCAGGGTGGGTGCAGGGTGGGTGCACTTTTTAACGTTAACATCCTGTGCACTCAACCCTAGAGTGTAGACATGTTTCCTCAAACAGCAAAATCACACTCAAAAACCACAAGAACCCAGCTTAAAGCCGCCACGCATTAAACCTTTTAACGATAGACCTCGCTAAGCCTTGCTACACAAAGGCAAATTTGCACCCACCTAATCAGCCTTTGACATCAATACGACAGTCTCGACGTGGATTGAGAGAACGGGTAGTATATCTACACTTTTTTGAGTGAACACCATTGATAGTGGGTGCACTTTTTAACGATAGGAGGAGGCTATCGTTAAAAGGTTTAAGATTGGCTTAATAACTTGATTTTAGCATAAAAACAAAAAAACAGCCTAGAGATGATTCCCCCTAGGCTGACTTTTGTAACATTTCAAACGCTCACATTCTTTTGACTTTTACGATGCCCTTTCAACATCAACACTAATCTCTGATTTAAAAGTTACGCTGAACCTGTCCTCGTAAACTTTTATTTTCTTGATGTACTTTCTTACCAGCTTCTCATCATACTCACTAATATCG
>NZ_QJVB01000005.1 GCF_003397705.1 Gardnerella swidsinskii | reverse complement strand
TCACCACCATTTAACCATCTCTCAGGCACCCTGCAATCTGCAAGGCAGGCAATGAACTGGCAATAATTAACTAATAAGTAGTACAGACACGCTCTTGAGTTCTCAAACCACCACCACACCAGCCGGCTCATCAACCTCAACCGAGGAGAACCAGCCGCGCTGAGCAGCAAGAGATAAACTTACACCAACCCACGCTAAAACGCAAACCCACCAAAAACAAACACCCCAAAACCATTGAAAACAAGCCAAAACACCGGCGTGTCGAAAACCACGAAAAAACACCAAAAAAGCATGCTATCTGATATTGAATCTATAAAAACTTTTTAAAAAATAATAGATTTCTTAAAAAATACACAAAAATAGGATAAAAATACGCAAAAAATCAATAACGCTCACGCATCAACACGCATATTAAAGATTTCTGCCAGACCTGCAATATCTGGCTCACCATATTTCGCAACCAATTGCATCCAACGATTAGCATTGTCTTCACCAAATCGCGCAGCCTTGCGACGATAAGAATCGACTGTCAAAAAACGAGGAGGTATCGATTTGCTGTTATATTTATCCGCAACCATAACAATTTCTTGCTCAACTGTTTGCGGAATATAGTCTTCAGCAGGAAGAGACAAATTTTGCGCAATAACTTGCTCTCGAGTTAAGCCAACTCCAGTATGATTGCGCGCAAATTGCGCAGCATCCTCACTAAAACCATTATCAATTAAATATTTATATCCACGCAAACCATGCAAAATATAATTCGGTCCATCAAAGCGTAATATGCCACCAGCGTTGCTACTGCCATCACTTTCAAGCACAAAATACGTGCCAATATCGTGCAACAATCCACCTATTAAAGCTGCGTATTCATCAATATACTGTTTTGGAGCTAAGCCACCACTAAGCGCAGGTAATATTGCATAACTATCTCCGACAAGCTCCTGAAGGCAATTTTTTGCTATTTCAGCACGCTTACGCAAAGTTTCACTCATTTGAGCAGCACGATTTTCAGCGGACAAAAGCATATTGCAATGATGAGCAATTTGCCAAGCAATTGTTGAGATTACAACACAATGACCGTGAATAAGCTCATAAGCAGCAGAAGATGGTGCAGTTGCACTATGCAATTTCTCTACTTCACCAAAATCAGGTAAATCAGCGAGTTTTATCGAGTTGCAATTAAGTATACTTTCTGCACCATTTTCCATTTTAAGGCTCTTCCTTAAGATTCTTACTTAAGATTATTTTTTGCACTCTTTTCAGTTGCTGCACTCTTTTCAGATTTCACACTATTCGCATCATTGGCACGAGCAGCATCCTCCACAGCCTGCACAACAGCATGCGTTACATTCGCTGCATCGATATTTGCTCCATCTTTATTAGGCTTCTTCACGCTAACTTTTTTTGTCTCTTTAATTGGAACTGGGCTAATTTTCCCAGTATTGGCAAGTTTTTCGTTAGCAAACATCACATTAGCAGCAGCAATATCTCGTGCGTTCATAACAGCAGTCTGCTCCGCATCAGTAGGTCTGATATCTTTCACAACGTGAATATTAGTTTCAAGCGCTGAGGCACCTTGCAAAGATTGAACTGCTCGCTGAGAACAGTCTTCACGCTTCAAACGCGGAGGTCTGCGAGTAGAAATAAACAACGGCTGCACTTCAACAACTGGATTGTAAGGAGCCAAACCAAACCATTTAACAGGCGTACCAGCAACATGTCTAATTGCATATTTCATCTTTAAAGATAACGCTCCACGCACAGAAATATTAGATTCCGGCATCAACGCTTTGTGCAACAGAACATATCGAATTGGTCCAATATCTGGATCTGCATCAACCTTCGGATACACGGATTTTTGCTGAGGAAGTTCGCCCGTGTGCGACAAGTCATGCATAATTTGGTGAAGATACGCTGGTATAGAAGGCGACACTTTAAATCCGAGTTTAATTTTTACGCGGAATAAGTAGTCCGTACCGAAATTCTCTACACAATACTCACGAGTAAACGGAGCGTCATCTGTTTCTACAGAAACAGCCCACCAAGCTCTAGCACGCTTTGGATGGTCGGCAAAAATAGAGAAGAAGATTCCAGTATCGAGACGCTTCATTTCACAATCGGAAGTCAAATACACAATATTGTCAGCGAAATACGGAATACGGAAATCTCCGTGCAACTTATCTAGCACAGGTAGGAAATCTTTCGGTTTCATGTGCAAACGTTGCGAACGCTCAATTTTAGTTCCATCTTTCCAAGTGACCATAATGATCAAAATTGAAACACCGAGCAGCATAGTAAACCAGCCACCGTGCATGAATTTCGCCATGGAAGCCACAAAGAACATCATCTCAATCATGAGGAATACGATTGCAAATATGAAGGCACCAAATCGCTTCTTCTGATACCACATGTGCACTGTAAGCAAAATAGTCGTAGCAAGCATAGTTAGAGTTAAAGCTAAACCGTATGCGCCAGAGATATGTTCAGAATCGCGGAATACTGCAAGAACCGTAATAGTGGCAACACACAGCACAACATTCACAACTGGAATATACAGCTGTCCACGAGTTCTAGCAGGATATCGCACTTGCAAATGTGGCATCCAATTTAGGCTTGTTGCCTCAGAAACCATTGTGTATGCGCCTGTAATCAGTGCTTGAGAAGCAATAATGCCAGCAGTAACCGAAAGAATAACGGCAACATATCGCACATTCGGTTCAAGCATTTGGAAGAACGGGTTCAAACCTTCTATTGACCATAATGCTTTATCGTTTTGATTTTTCAACATCCAAGCGCCTTGCCCAAAGTAATTCAGCAGCAAAGCAATTTTAATAAACGGCCAGGTTGCGTACACATTGCCTCTACCAACATGACCCATATCAGAATATAACGCTTCAGCACCGGTAGTAGAAAGGAAGATCACACCCATAACCGCTAATCCCTGCACATTATGCGTGCTAAACAGGAATTTTATGCCATAAATCGGGTTAAGTGCTTCAAAAATAGTCCAATCTTGGCCAATGTTCATGACACCAACCAGCGCAAGGAAAGCAAACCAAAGCATCACAACAATGCCAAATACTTTGCCAATTCGCTCGGTTCCGCGTTGCTGTACAGAGAAAAGTATGACGATTATAATAACCGTAATCATCATCGACAAATTCTCATTTTCTAAGAATATTGGCTTAAACACTGCAATAGTGCGCAAACCTTCAACTGCTGAAGAGATGGAAACTGCAGGAGTCAGCACAGAATCTGCCAAAAACGCGGCTCCACCAATCATTGCCGGTATTGCAAGCCACGCGCCTTTTTTACGTAGAAGCGAATATAAAGCAAAAATGCCACCTTCGCCTTTGTTGTCTGTTCTCATTGCAACAAATACGTATTTTACGGTTGTAATTAATGTGATTGACCAGAACAGTAGCGAAAGCATTCCGTAGATAGTCGCGCGATTTATGTTTTGCAAGCCGCCTTGACCTGCTAAAAATGTTTGCGCAGTATAAAGCGGAGAAGTACCAATATCGCCATAAACAACGCCAAGAGCAACAATTGCCATTCCCAATGTAAAACGATCGGAACTGGTTTGCAATTTTGCCCACCATCTACCTAACGGACCTCGTACTGCACTAGCAACAAGCTTTTCTGCTTCTTTTACCTCTTGCGCTTGCTGCTGAGCTATTACTTTGCGCTCTTCGCGTGTTGTCGTTTTTTTTGACACCTGAGGAGCCTTAGTAAACGAGGCAGCTCGCAATATAGCATCCTTAGTACCTTTTAAGGATTTAGTGCTTTTCTCGGAATCTTTCGCGCCGTTGCGAGGATCCTTTGTACTATCGTTTGATGGTACAGCAGTGCGTGACTTAGTCATGCTTAATTGTTCCTCCATATATGAGGTTTCTTCTTGATGCCAACAAGAAGTCGCATAAACCTCACACCTCACAGTTTTATTTCCGTACTTGGATATTGTATACAACAATAGTGCATCGCGCAAAAAATATTAAAAAATCCTTGAAAATTAAGGATTTTATATTCCTAAAATTCGTAAATTTTTCGCGTATTTTCGCGTGTAACTTTCGCTGCTTGCAATAACGATATATTTAGAACTTCAGAAAGTGTTTCTAGCGTATAAGGAACCATATAAGGCGCGTTTGGCCGTCCACGATACGGCATTGGCGTTAAATAAGGCGCATCCGTTTCAACAGTTATATGGTCTTCGCCAATAATTCGCGCAGATTCGCGTAATTCATCATTGCCTTTGTAACTTATCGTTCCAGAAAAACTTGCGTACCAACCGTGCTCTTTCAATATTTCGGCTAAATCCACACCACCAGCATAACTGTGAAATACTGTTCGCTCAGGAGCGCCATCTTTTAGTAAGACTTTTACTACGTCTTCATGCGCATCACGATCGTGAATTTGTAAAGGTAAATTCAGCTCTTTTGCGAGCGCAATATGGTCGCGGAAAGCTTCTATTTGCGTAAGTCGCGCAGGCTCTCCCGTACGAAAGTAGTCTAAGCCAGTTTCGCCTATTGCCACTACTTCTTTTGGATGAGCAATTACTAGCGAGCGCAAATGTTGCATAGCTTCGTCAAATGGAATATCGTGATACGGCTTGTAAACTATCGGCAGTCCGTCAGGGCCTTTAGCTCCTTTGTGACCATGTAATACTGCTTCGTTTGGGTGTATTGCTATTGCTGCGCGAACTGAATTTTCATGCGTTTGAGCAAACTTAATCGTCGGCTCCCAATCTGGATATTCACATCCGACTTCTAGCATGTGCGAAACGCCTGATGATTTTGCTTGAACAACTAAATCGTCTGCAGTAGGTTCCGCTATTACATCGCGGCCTTTTTCTGCTAATTCTTGATTCAAATTATGTGCAAAATCCACAACGCTAATCATGTGCGTGTGATCGTCTGCAATTGTTATGCCTTCTTGTAGCAGATTTTCCCATACTGCAGATTGCGTTGCTAAAGCCGGCGCCCAATTATGTTCGCGATGATGTTTACTCATATTTTTAAGTCTACTCGCAAACTCAACTGTCAATTTTTATTGAATGATAAGTATTTATAAAACTGCTTTGCGAATTGCATCATATTGCGATTTTACAAGACGATAATACGCTCCTCTTGCCTCCATAAGCTCGTTATGAGTGCCTTTTTCAACAATTTCTCCATGATCGATTACACAAATCAAATCCGCATTCTCAATCGTCGAAAGCCTATGCGCTATTACAAAAGATGTGCGATTTTTAAGTAATTGAGCTAATCCTGCTTGTAATGCTTCTTCTGTACGAGTATCAATATTACTTGTTGCCTCATCTAGAATAAGAATTCGCGGATTCGCAAGCAATACTCGCGCAAACGATATAAGCTGACGCTGACCTGCAGAAAGAGTGGCTCCGCGCTCTTCAATTTCAGTATCGTATCCGTTCGGTAATCCTTCAATAAATTCGTGAGCATGAACTGCGCGCGCTGCATTCTCAATTTCTTCATCAGTGGCATTGAGCTTCCCATAACGGATGTTCTCGCGTACGGTTCCACTGAAAATAAAGCTATCTTGCAACATTACGCCCATTTGTTTTCTAAGAGATGTGAGCGTTACTGAACGTACATCGTACCCGTCTATAGTAATCGAGCCTTCTGAAACGTCGTAGAATCTAGAAAGAAGACTTACAAGAGTTGTTTTTCCTGCACCAGTAGGTCCCACAAGAGCTACAGTAGTGCCAGGATTAACATGCAAATCAACCAAGTTTAATATTGGCCTTCCATCTTCTTCGTAACGGAAAACAACGTCGTTTACGTCTACTTTTCCTTCGATTTGAGGCAATTGAATAGCATCTGGCTTATCTACAATATTTGGCTTAATTCGTAGAGTTTCAAAAATTCGTTCCAAATAAACTGAGCACGTTACAAGTTGCGTATAGAAGTTTCCAATATTTACTACTGGATCCCAGAAAGTAGTCGAATACCAAACAAATGCTATAAGTGTTCCCGTGCTCACGTTCATTGCACCTAAGTTTGCTATGCCAGCGTAATACAAAAGCGCTATTGCTGCAGTCTCAATAATTGAAGCACCAGGCCAAAGTAACATTTGCACTCTAACGTTTCGCATCCAAGCACTTCTTACTTCTGCTTGTTGCTCTTGGAAAGTAGCGTATGCTGTAGCTTCTCGCGCAAAAGTTTGCGTTGTTTTTACTCCTGCGATTGATTCGTGCAAATACGCATTTAAATTACTTTGTTTATTTGATAACTTTTTAGACGCTTTTCTTTGCAAAATTTGTAAAGTTCGCGTCCAAATTATAAATATTGGGAATAGCACCAAGCTCCACAAAGCCATTCGCCAATCTATAATAAACATTGTTATTAATGTAATAATAAGCACAAAAACGTCAGAAAATACGTTAATTAAACCGGATGAAAGCGTGTCAGAAAGCGTATTGATGTAGTTTACGATGCGAATCAGAATTTTCCCATGCGGACGCGAATCAAAATAGTCAAAAGATAATGATTGCACGTGCGTAAAGATATCGCGGCGCATGTCTTTGATTATCATCTGGCCGATGCGTGTAATTGCTAAAGTTCTGTACGCTAAACCAAGCTCATACAATATAATGAGCAGTGCGAATACGGCAATAATTGTATATAAATAATTGACATTTTTCTGAGGTAATACAACGTCGATTAGCGTTTTCGTAATCATTGGCATCGCTGTCATAATTATGCTGCCGCTAATAACTACCATAATTACGAATAGAAGTTTAGTAGCATACGGCTTCATATATTTTCTAACGCGCATAAGTTCGTGCACGTTTATGTGTTCTTCTTGACCTTCGTCTTCACGATAAGTATTACGTTGTGCCATTTCTACTCCCCCTTCGTTTCGAATCCTGCAGACCTGCCAGTTTTAAAGCCAAGTTGCTTTCTATAGATCTCCCAATACCTCCCGTGCGCTGCAACAAGCTGAGCATGCGTGCCGCGTTCAATAATTTTCCCGTGATCTAGCACAACAATCATGTCTGCATCTTTAACGGATGAGATTCTGTGCGCAATAGTGATTATTGTGCGCGTGCCATCAAGCTTTTTCAGCTCCTGCTGAATATGCTCTTCCGTTTCCATATCTACAGCAGAAGTTGTATCGTCCATAATCAAGATTGCAGGATTATTTGCCAACGCTCTAGCTAAGCTCAAACGCTGCTTTTGCCCACCAGAAAGACCTACCCCACGCTCGCCTACTACTGTTTCATAGCCTTCTGGCATATCCATAATAAAATCGTCTGCTGCAGCAATTGTTGCCATCGTGCGAATGGTATTATCTAATTCCTTACAATTTTCTTTAGTTTGAGGTAATCCAAAACTAATATTTCCTGCAATAGTGTCCGAAAATAGGAATGTTTCCTGCGCAACTATGCTAACTTGGTTACGAACAGTTTCTAACGGCCATTCGCGCACGTCTTTTCCGTCAATTAAAACACGACCACGCGTAGGATCATAGAATCTTGCTATAAGACTTACGAGAGTTGATTTGCCGGAACCAGTTTCACCAAGAATACCCAGTTTGCTTCCAGCAGGAACGTCTAAATCAATATCTTTTAAGATTGGAGAGTCTTGATCGTCTGGGAATGAAAAATCAACATGCTCAAAAGTAATTTTACCTCTAATTTTAACGGTTTCGTCCGCTTCTTTTGGATGTCTAATATGCGATTCTTGCGTAAGAAGTTTGCGAATATTCACGCATCCTGCGTTAAAACGCTGCCAATCATTAATAAGCCAGCCCACCATTCGTACAGGCATGTGTAGCATCCAAAGGAAGCTATTAAAAGTGACGAATGCACCTAAAGTCATGTTGCCATTCAAAACAAGCCATCCGCCGAAACCAACTGTTATAAGCTCAAGCACAAAACCCATGCCATCGAGCCAAGGCATGTATTTTTGAGTATTTTTTGCAAGCGTAATATTGCAATTAAAGTAGTCTTCGTTGCACTTATCGAATTTCTTAGTTTCGTAATCCTCACGCACGAAAGCTTTTACTACGCGATTCCCCTCGATATTTTCTTCCACCATTGAATTCATGCGCGCAAAGGATTCACGAATTGCAAGGAATTTCGGTCTAGCTTTTTTGCCCATAATTTTTGCGAGCAGAAACAAAAATGGCGTAATTGACATAAGTGCTAAAGCGAGCTTCCACTGAATTGAAAACATTATAACCAGCGCTAGCACGAACATTACTACACAATCTAACGCCATATACGAAACCCAACTTAAAATATGACGAATCGCGTCAGTATCCGATGTCATACGACTCATAATGTCGCCTGTGCGCGTGTGATTAAAGTACGTAAAATCGAGAGAATGAAGCTTTTCGTACTCGTCGCTCACCAGGCGATACACGGCATTTTGACCAAACTTTTCCATTAAAAGCTGGTAAATATACCTTGAGCCAACGCGAACAATCATCATTGCTACCATCAAAACGCATACGCTTATAAGCAAATTATGCTGTTTGCCAATAATGATTTTGTCTACAATAAAGCCCGAAAGCAACGGCATTGTCATTGCCATCGTGTCATTGATAATAAATAGAAAAATAGCAAGCCAAACTTTCCACATGTCCGGCTTACAGTATTGCAATACCCAGCGCACGTTACTCGCATCTTTGCGTTTATTCGGATTGACGTACATGCGCCAGCTTCTCCTTTGTTTCCGATTTTGCTTTTTGAGACTTAATTTTAAATTTATACTATTTTCTCACATTAGCATACACAAAAAGATGTGGCGTGTAGCCAAAAGACTACACGCCACATGCTATAAGTTAAGCAATCAGCTTAGTAAACTTGCGCGAATTATCGCTACAAATTTACTTACTTCTGCCAGCCCATATCCTCTGGGTAGGTGCTTGCGTAACCAGCAGGGCCGTTGTTAGCAAAGCCCTTCTTGAACACCTGGTAAATAGGAGGAGCAGAAACTGGAAGAGTTCCGTAGAGTGCGAGAGCTGCAGACTCTGCCTTGTTTGCATAATCAGTCTGTTCCTTGTAATCGTAGGTCTTGCCAATCTTGTTGAGCATAGCATCAATCTTCTTATTGCCAACGAGACCGAGGTTGGAATCGCTATCAGACTTGTAAACCTGGCTTGCTGCAGACAAGAAGCTCAATGGAGATGTGGACTGCCATGCCAATGGAAGCACCTGGTACTCGTGCGAAGCAACAACCTCGGAGAACTTAGCAACAGCATGGTTCACAGTCTTGCACTTAATTCCAGCCTTCTTCATCATGGCCTGGAATGCGTTAGCAAGAGCTGCCTGAGTAGAATCATCGCCGAAGAAGGTGAAGGAAATCTCAAGAGTCTTGCCATTCTTGGCGTAGTAGCCATCCTTGCCCATCTTGTAACCAGCAGCTTCAAGGGTCTTCTTAGCGTTTTCGGTGTTGTACTTGCCGTCAGCAGGAAGATTGTTCTTGTAGCCAGCCTGGAACATGGAGAGAAGCTCAGAACCTGGCTGCTCGCTCTTCCAGTTCATGCCCTGGAACTGAATCTTGTTGTAGGTAGCAACGTCGAATGCCTGAACAACAGCCTTACGAACTGCAAGCTCGTTAAGTGGCTTGGACTTAGCGTTGAAGTTAAGCACGCGAACCTTGGTGCTGTAGCCGTAACGCAGCTGAGCACCCTTAACGCTACGAGCAGACTTGATTGCGTCCTTAGAAGAAATGGTATCGGTTACAGCATCGATTTCACCGTTCTGGAAAGCGTTCAAAGCTGCAGTATCTTCCATACGCTTTACAACGACCTTATCGAGCTTTGCCTTCTTACCCCACCACTTTGGATTGCGGGTGAAAACAACCTGATTTTCGGTTGCGGATTCAATCTGGAATGGACCTGCACCCCACTCGTTGTGAGGATTGTTTACCCAACCCTGGTTGAAGGTCTTAACGTCACCGGCCTTTGGATGAACCAGTGGAGCGAAAAGCATTTCCCATGTTGCGCATGGCTTCTCATAAGTCACTATAACCTGCTTTGGAGTGGAACCTTGTTCAACACTCTTGATGCAGTCATAGCCTTCAGTACTTGGGACGGAGTAATCCTTGTTCTTTCCGTTCAAAGCCTGCCAAGTAGCCTTAAATGCGGTGTAATCAATATCAGTGCCGTCATTCCACTTGGCCTTTGGGTTCAAGTTGTACTGAACAACGAGTGGCTTATCGCTAACCTTCTTGACGGAAGTGATGTAGTCAGGGTTGTACTTAAGCTTTTCACCCTTAACGGTGTCATAAGCCATAAGATCTGGCTGGTAGAAGCCCCACAAAGTATTCATGTAACCAGTGTTACCGTCGTTAGAAGCGTAATTCCAGTTTGGACCGAGAACAGGAAGAGCAACGGTGTAAGTGCCGCCGTCCTTAACGTTGTCACGTGACTGTGGATTATCGTAACGCTTGTTGACATCTGGCATTGGAAGTTCGCCAGTGTAAGAAGTGTCAACACCAGCAGCTGGCTCTTCAGTCATACCTGCTTTACCAGCATTGTTAGTAGCACCGCCGCAAGCGCCGAGCAGCATTGCAACAGAAAGTGCAGCTGCGGCAAATACAGTCAGTTTACCTGCATTTGTATTTTTCATGATTCCTCTCATTCCCCGGATGATGTCCGTCTTCCGGTATGTTGTATGAGTATATACAACTCTATGACATTCGACAAATCGTTTTCACAAAATATTGATTTTTTTCTTTTCAACTTTATGAAAATTAGGCAAAAAAGAATAATTTATTATCTATAATGAGCAAAACAGAAAATTTTTTAGTTTATTTTGGCTAAAAAACAAAATATATTACGTTTTTTAAATTTATGTTACACAATAAAAAATCGCGCATGTTGTAATAAACATGCGCGACTAAGTAATTTATTCAGATTGATGAAGATTAACTAAAATCAACAAGTCATGAATTACCTAACATCGTCAAAATTATCTTCTTCAGAAAGAATAATACGCCTACGGTTCTTCTCAATTGTAGGATCCGGAATTGGCACAGCGCTAATCAAAGCCTGAGTGTAAGGGTGCTTTGGATTATCAAACACCTCATCCGTTTCACCAGATTCAACAATTCGACCGTGATACATAACAGCAATACGGCTAGAAATGTGACGAACCACAGCCATGTTGTGAGCCACGAACAAGTAAGCAACACCCAACTTGTCTTGCAAATCTTCAAGCAAGTTAATAATTCCAGCCTGAATAGAAACATCCAAAGCCGAAACTGGCTCATCAAGAAGCAAAAGCTTAGGATTCACAGCCAAAGCGCGAGCAATAGCGATACGCTGACGCTGACCGCCGGAGAACTGCGTTGGGAAGCGATCAACTTGATCAGGATTCAACTCAACCAATTGCATAAGCTCAGCAATACGCTGGCGAATTTCTTCCTTCGACTTCTTTTGCACGAGCAAAGGCTCGGCCAAAATATCGTAAACAAGCATACGAGGATCAAGCGAGCTCATTGGGTCCTGGAACACGTACTGAATCTTAGAACGAAGTTCGCGACGCTGCTCACGAGTCAACTTATCGTTCAACTCAGTACCAAAAACTGTAATAGAACCAGACTCAGGCTTCTTCAAGCCCATAATCTCCATCAAAGTCGTGGACTTACCAGAACCAGACTCGCCAACCAAAGCCACAGTTTCGCCTTCACGAACCTCAATACTCACACCATCAACCGCGCGAACTTCGCCAACCTTGCGTCGCAAGAAGCCACCGCTAGTAATTGGGAATGTTTTAACCAAGTTCTTAACATCCAAAACAACTTTTCGTTGTTCACGAGGAATGCCTTCAAACATTGGCTTAATTGGCTTTTCGGTTTCCGCATGAAGCAACGAGCGAACAGTTTCGCTTTCAGCTTCAAGACCCATCATTGTGCTGTCGTCGCCGCTTTCTTCTTCAGCCATAAGCATATCCATAGTCGGCTTAGAAATTGGAGTCAAACGACGAGTGCGCTTTTGATCAACGCGAGGAACAGCACCCAACAAGCCAATAGTGTACGGCTGAGTTGGGTGAGCAAAAATCTCTTCAACGCTATTATGCTCAACCAAATGACCCGCATACATAACAATAACTTCGTCTGCAACGCCAGCAATTACGCCCAAATCGTGAGTAATAAAAATCATTGCAGCGCCGGTTTCGCGCTGAGCTTTCTTCAAAACTTCCAAAACCTGAGCCTGAATAGTCACATCCAAAGCGGTAGTAGGCTCGTCGGCAATAATAATGTCAGGATTATTGGCAATAGCCATAGCAATCATCACGCGCTGGCGCATACCACCAGAAAACTCGTGAGGGAAAGCCTTCAAACGCTCAGCCGGCTTAGTAATACCAACCAAATCAAGCAATTCAATAGAACGCTCGCGAATCTGCTCTTCAGTCATGTCAGGATTATGAATAACCAAAGCTTCCTTAAGCTGATCACCAATAGAGAAAACAGGGGTTAAAGCAGAAAGAGGATCCTGGAACACCATAGCAATATTCTTGCCACGAATCTTACTCATTTCTGCATCAGACTTAGTTAAAAGCTCCTCGCCCTTATACTTTACAGAGCCTTTAACGCTAGCGTTTTTATCCAGCAAGCCCATAACAGCCAAGGACGTAACCGACTTACCAGAACCAGATTCGCCAACGATACCAATAGTCTTTCCGCGGTACAAATCAAAATTCATTCCGCGCACAGCATGCACAGTACCAGCTTCAGAAGCGAAGCTAATTTGCAAGTCGCGTACTGAAAGCAACGGTTCGTTGTTTTGATCTTCCATCGTGGTTTCTTCCTTAATAGCGTTATTTGCAATATCAGTCATGTTTATCACTCCAAACGCTCGTTAGTCGGCCTTACCAACAGACCTAGAATATGGATCAATGGCATCACGCAAACCGTCACCAATAAGCTGCACGGAGAAGGTTAGCAAAACAAGCACTGCAGACGGCACCAAAAGCACCCACGGAGAAGTCTGCACAACGCTTTGGCCAGCATTAAGCAAAGTACCAAGAGAAGTATCCGGAGCCTTAATACCAAGGCCCAAGAAGCTCAAAGCAGTTTCGCCGTTAATCGCACCAATAACACCAAGAACCGTGTTAATAATCAATACAGAACCCAAGTTTGGAACCAAGTGGCGCACAATAATGCGGAACGAAGAAACGCCCTCGAACTTAGCTGCACGAACATACTCACGTTCGCGCAAGCTCAAAGTCAACGTACGAAGAGTACGAGCGTAACCAATCCAACCAAAAGCTGTTAAGCCAAATGCCAACCACAGCCAATCGCTACCACCACTAGAAGCACTAATGATCAAAGCAATCAGCAGGAAGGAAGGAACAATCAGCAGCATGTCCAAAAGCCACATACCAACCTGCTCAAACCATCCTTCGAAGTAAGAAATAGCAGTACCAACCAAAGCAGCAATAACTGTAATGGTAATAGAGCTAACAATACCAATGGAAAGTGAACGACCAAGTCCGCGCACAACCATTGCGTACATGTCTGAACCGCCTGGCGTAGTTCCCAGCCAATGCTCTGCAGAAGGAGGAGTTGCTAGAGAAGAAAAGTCTGGTTCGTCGTAGCTCCACTTTGAAATCTTTGAGCCAAACAAAGCAAAAAGAATCAAAATTACGAACATAACCAAGCCCACAACTGCAGACGGGCGACGGAAGAATCGACGCGTATAAAGCGTCATCTTACCAGTGCGCTTAAAGTTGCCCCAGGCACCAGCAGTAGCTTTTCTATCTGCAGCAGATTCTTGAGGTTTTGAAGATACATCTTTTTTATTCATATCAAATTCACCTACACTGTTCTGCTAGTTCAAACGAATACGTGGGTCGAGCCAAGCAGAGAAGATATCTGCAAGCAGAGCACCAACTAAGGTACATACAGCACCAAACGCTGCAATAGCAACAGAACCGTTAATATCGTTCTGCATAATGGTCTGAACGAAGTAGCTACCAAGGCCGTTAATAGCAAACACGGTTTCAGTAATCACAGCACCCGTAAACACGCCTGCAATAGAGAAGGCGACGTCAACAGCTGTTGGAATCAAAGAAGTACGCAAAGCGTGGCGGCGAATAGCCAAATTCAAAGGTAAGCCCTTAGCGCGAGCCGTACGAACGTAATCAGCATTCATAGTATCGAGAAGATACGTGCGCTGCGTTAAATGATACCCAACCATGCCAGGAATTGTCATAACAATCGTCGGCAAAATCAAATGCTGAAGGAAGTCAAGAAGGAACATGAACGGGTCAGAACCTTGGTAAGAGTGCAAACCAGTAACGTAGAAAAGTCGCACGCCTGTTGCGTGGTTAATGCTAATAGCAGCAAGCACAACCATCAAACCCAAAACTGCTGCAGGAACAACCAACAGGAAGGTTGCGGTGGAATTAAGAACTCTATCTTGCCACTTGTACTGACGGATAGCAGTGTAAACACCAACGCTAACACCGAGAACAATGCCAAGAATTGTAGCGCCAGTAACCAGCTGAACAGATGCGCCAATACGAGACATAATTGCCGGGCCAACTGGAGCCTGATCTGGGCTCAATCCCCAATCCCACTTAGTAAAAATGTTGTAAATCCAACGGCAATAACGAGTAAACACTGGAGTCTGGTCGTTAATATTTGCCAAATCCAAAGAACGGTTGATTGATGCAATAGGTGGATGCGGATGCCTAGACATGTAGTTCGAACGCGGTCTCATAAAAGCACTTGTCAAGAAATATGTCATGGATACGGCGACGAACAACATCACCACATAATTCAGGCATCGTTTAACGATGTATCGTATCATTGTGACTCTTTTCTACGACTAGCCATTTTTTACCTCCATTCGGCATCCATAAATCTTGTGATTTACAGTATTGCCGATCTAACACTCGACCTTGAAAAGGGCGTGTTTGAATCGACCCTTGTCAATCCGGGACACATAATTAGTATATTTTTAGCCAAGCTATGTACAAAGAGACAAACAGAAAATATTTTTACACAACACTTTTCTCAATACCCAAGGGAAAAATTTCGTACATATAAGTTACATTATACATATCTAAACATGCAAAAAAGCGCAAAATATCAATGATTTCTAGCTATATTTTTACACAAAGATATGTATTTTAAAATCAAAAAAGTATTTTTATACATACAAAATACGTTTTATAAGCAAATATAATAAATTCAAAATTTAATTACAAAAACTGAATATTTACCGAAAAAATTGTAGTTTTACTAAAATAATTAATAGTATTCAAGCAAATGCCGAAAATAGGCATAGACAAGAAACACACGCGAGACATTGAGCAGTATACAATATTTTTTATTCGTACTTTCAACTCTAAAAGGAGAATGAATAAGCTCATGGCTGAAAACATCAAAGCCGTAACTCTGGAACATGTAAAAAATTATTCCAAACATTTCAACGAACAGCGCGCAAATCTTCTCGCAGCAAATGCAGCAGTAACAAATGGTGTGCTTAAAGCCGCAACAAGCTACCAAGGCAAGCGTGCTCTTCCTCGCGAATTCTCAATAGAATTAAAACAAGGCAGCATTACCAATCAGAAGCGCTCCGGACGCTGCTGGATGTTCGCCTCACTTAATACTTTGCGATACGAAGTAATGCATAAGTGGAATTTAGACGACTTTGAGTTTTCAGAAAGCTACCTATTCTTCTGGGACAAGATTGAAAAAGCAAACGCTTATTTGGAAAATGTGCTTTCAACACTTGATGAAGATGTTAATAGCCGACTTTTTGAGAGCATTAACTATGGTCCAATCGATGACGGCGGCTGGTGGCAAATGTTCGTCAACTTGGTAAACAAGTACGGACTTGTGCCAAAGAGTGCATATCCAGATTCACAGAACTCAGTCGACTCTGATGCATTCGTACAATACATCAATACCAAGTTGCGCGAGTTTGCATACGAATTGCGTGAAGCTCATAAGAACGGAACTTCTTTGGAAGAATTGCGCGAAATGAAAGTTCGCGATTTGGAAACCGTTTATCGCATGACAACTATTGCCCTGGGTGAACCACCTGCACAGTTTGACTTCTTCGCACGAACTAAAGATGACGATGACGATAAGAAGGACGGCGAAAAAGACGAAACCAAGAAAGATGGCGAGAAAACCGGCAAAGCTGACAAGCCAAAAACCGGCAAAGATGAGCGTCCAATGATTTGTGAATACGGAATTACTCCACTTGAGTTCGCAAAGAAGTACGTTCCAGTTGACGTAAACGACTTCGTAACAATATGCAACGCGCCTATGGAACGCACACCATTCAACAAGCTCTACCAATTTAAGTACAGCACCAACGTAGCTGAAACAAAGGAAATGGAATTTGTTAATGTGCCTCTCGATGTATTCAAAAAAGCAGCTGTAGACCAATTAAAAGATGGTCATCCAATCTGGTTTGCATGCGATTGCACGCAGTTCTCCTTGCGTGACAGTGGCTTCTTCGATCCTGCAGTTGTGCGCGTAGATGAATTGTTTGATGTGAAGTTTACATTCGATAAAGCTCACGGCTTGGAATATATGGATTGCCCAGGAAATCACGCAATGACATTCACTGGCGTGAATCTTAACAAAGATGGCGAGCCAGATCGCTGGAAGATTGAGAACAGCTGGGGCAAGGATGCTGGCGAAGACGGCTATTATGTTGGCTCAGCAGAGTGGTTCGATCGTTATGTGAACGAAATAATCATCAACAAAAAGTACCTTGACAAAGAAACTTTAGCTGTATTGGATCAAGAACCAGTAATGCTTGAACCGTGGGCGCCACTTTCGAAGCGTTGCCGTTAAATCGTTACCATTAAAATTAAGTTTGGTAACTATGTGAGCGCAGATTGCTTTTGCAGTTTGCGCTTTTATTTTTTGTTTTACTTTTTTTCACAAATTAAAAAGAAGCCCGGCGGGAAGAGAAACCCGCCGGGGCAGAGAGAAAGAGAGAAGAAGGTTTCAATTATGGGGTTCGAAAACGAACCTCGCTAATGGCGAACCATTAACATATGTTAGTATAGCTAAACATTCGTCCAAAGAAAAGAGTTTTTCCTTAAAATTTCCTTAAAATATTTTCTTTTAGAGAACCATTTGCTATGTTCTTTAATTTTACAATTTATTTATTGAGAATTTCAACCTATTTCTCACTATTTTCCAAAGATTTTTTTGCTGCAGCAAGTCTTTCCGCTTCGACACGCTGACGCTCGGACAAAGCAGATGCAAAACGCTCAAGCTCCTCCTCAACTGCTTCTTTTGGAATCTTGGCAAAAATAGGACTTGGCTTAGGCACAGGCGTACCTGCTACCAACTCCTCACTCTCCCAAGGATGAACAGTTTCCCCCAAGCGATAATCGCCCGTAATAATCGGATACTTGAAGTCTGGATTATCCAAATCTTCAACTTCTTCAATATGAGGCAAAGGCGAGAATACGCCAGTGCCACCAAGTGCTTCCCAAACTTTTTGAGCTGCATGAGGCAAGAATGGCGCAAGCAGATGATTAGCATCCGAAACAGCCTGAGCTGCAACATGCAACACAGTACCAAGGCGATCCTCATCATCTTTAATTTTCCAAGGCTCAGTTGCAGAAATATATTTATTAATATCCGCAACTACTCGCATTGCTTCAGTAAGAGCATTCTTCTGACGATGACGCTCAATCAAACTACCAACCAAAGCAAAAGCATCAGAAGTTTGATCGAGAAGAGCGCGATCCATTGCAGTCATAGAATCTTCATCAAGAGGAGGAATTGCACCAAAGTTCTTATTAATAAGATTTGCCACACGATTGACAAGATTACCCCAGCTTGCAGCAAGTTCTTCGTTATTGTGACGAGCAAACTCAGCCCAAGTAAAATCAGCATCAGAATTTTCTGGACCCGCAATAGAAATGTAGTAACGCACAGCATCTACAGGGTAACGTGCCAAAATATCCTTCACATAAATCACGATTCCGCGCGAAGAGCTGAACTTCTTGCCTTCCATAGTCATGAACTCAGAAGCAACAACCTGTTCAGGCATGTTCAATGGGCCATAAATGCCAGCCTCACCACCTTTAGAACCAGCACCGTTGTAGGCAAGCATTTCCGAAGGCCAAATCTGAGAATGGAAAGTAATGTTATCTTTGCCCATGAAGTAGTATCCAGGAGACTTAGGATCACACCACCAATCACGCCAAGCCTCTGGCTTGCCTTGTCGACGAGCCCATTCAATAGATGCAGACAAGTAGCCAATAACAGCATCAAACCAAACATATAAACGCTTATTTGGATTATCAATCCATCCTTCAACAGGAACAGGAATGCCCCAATCAATATCGCGCGTAATAGCTCGCGGCTTTACTTCATTAAATAATCCAAGCGAGAAATTAATAACATTCGTGCGCCAACCTTCGCGAGAATGAAGCCAGTTAACATTCGCTTCAGCCAAAGCAGGCAAATCTAGGAAATAATGTTCAGTTTCTTCAAAGCGCGGAGTTTCACCATTAATTTTAGAAACTGGATTAATAAGCTCATCCGGATCAAGCTCGTTTCCACAAGCATCACATTGATCGCCACGAGCACCATCTGCGCCACACAATGGGCATGTGCCTTCAATATAACGATCTGGCAAAGTACGACCAGTGGAAGGAGAAATAGCAACCTTCTGAGTGCCCTTGTAAATATAGCCGTTCTTTAAGCACTGACGGAACATTTCTTGCACAACATGCTCGTGATTTGCAGTGGTAGTACGCGTGAACAAATCGTAGCTCAAACCTAAATCGCACAAATCCTTAGTAATCACACGATTATAACGATTAGCAAGCTCTTGTGCAGAAACACCTTCCTTATCTGCTTCAACCAAAATAGGTGTACCGTGCTCATCCGTGCCAGACACCATTAATACGTCATTACCTTTCATGCGCTCGTAACGCGCATATACGTCTGATGGGACCCCGAAGCCTGCGACGTGACCAATATGACGAGGGCCGTTAGCATACGGCCAAGCAACATTCACCAAAATATGACTCATAGACAATTATTATCTTGTTCAACGCGGACAGTACATAAGAACATTGCAAAAAGAATCCCAAATATACGAGAAAAACACGCTGGATAACAAGCCTCACACGAGTTCATCCACATATCCACAAGTTATAAAACCAGCCTGGAATTGAAGCAAATATAAACATAATCTCAACTTATGCACTACGAAACTAATGCACTAGAAAACATGCACTAAAAAAACAACAATATGCACAATACGAATCGTAAATAATCGCGCTGAAAAATAAATATGCAAAAAGAAAGGATTAAAGAAAATTGAAAAACCAACAAAATATGCGCAATTTATTGGATATTTGCGAAGAAACACAAACGCAATTCCCAGAATTACTTGACGACAACCATTTACCAGGTCCAATGTGCATGAAAAAACTTTCTCAAATTGGTGTATTCAATAGGCTTGATTTAAATGCAGGATATTCAAATAAGGCAGCTATTTCCACTCAAGGAAGAAGCAATATTGTGAGCAATCTTATGCCTACAGAAAGCATAGCCTGTTTATTTACTGCAGCATGGGTTTGGATAGGAGGTCATTTTCCTGAAAATATAGATGTTATTGATTATGGGCACAGAAGAAAAAAGCCGCACGGTCATGCGATTCGCGCATTTCGAAGACACTTAAACAATGAAGAATACGTAATACTTGGAAAAATTAGAATAACAACGCCAGAACGAACAATTTGCGATTTAGCGTACACTCCAAGCGAAAACGAAGAGCACGAACCTTATAGAAAAGATATTGCTCACCTATTGATATCTAAATACAGCATTGACTTGCGAAAATGCAAACGTATTATTGACGGAAACCCATATTTCCCAGGCTCAATACATGCAAGAAATTGGATACGAAACATTGCGAAAGAAGCAAACAAACCATGGAAATGAAGAACTCTTATGCAACTAAAACAAACAGCCCCCCAAAACCACCTATAATACTCACGCCATCTGTTGCTATCGACCCTGCAACAAAAACGGAAGTGCTATGGTACATCGCGCAAAAAATACCGGAACTTCGAAAATGGATTATTGCAAACCCCTCAGCAGACGCGCAAATTTTAGAATATATTTCTCAACAAGGTGGACCTGACGTTCGTTACAGTTTTGAAGTGCTATTTTCTGCGTATAACAGCAATGAATAGAAAGCAAAAAATAGTAGCAAAAGCAGAAATCTTACTTTTGATCAGGTTTATGCTCAAGACAAGACGCATAAACTTGCTTACGATTAGCAAAAGATCCGTCAGCAAACGGATGCTCTTTTACTACTTTTGTAATTGCTTCTTTTATGCGCAAACCTTCGGATTCTGCACATTCAAGCGAAAGCTTTGCAAGAGCATCAATGCTTAAATCTGTGCTTTCAGACTGCACTTCTTCATCACTTGCACCACCGATAACTAAAACTATTTCACCTCGAGGAGGATCCGCTAAAACACCATCGTGAATACTTTGCACAGTTCCACGACGAATTTCCTCAAAATCTTTTGTAAGTTCACGGCATAACGCCATTGGACGATTAGAACCAAGTACTGCCAATATGTCTTCCATTGCTTCTGCAATACGATGTGGAGTCTCATAAAATACTATTGTTCGTCGCTCGGCTTTAAGTGAGCGCAAATGCTGTTGACGCTCACCAGATTTACGAGGCAAAAAGCCTTCATAACAGAAGCGATCGGTTGGCAATCCAGAAAGAGCAAGCGCATCTAAAACTGCACTAGGACCAGGCGCACAAGTAACAGGCAAATCTCGCTCTATTGCACGTCGAACAACAGCAAGACCCGGGTCGTTAATGGTAGGCATACCTGCGTCTGAAACAACAAGAACAGTGCTACCTTGCTCAACTTTGTCTAGCAAGCCATCTGCCTTATTCCGCTCATTATGATCGTGATATGCGATTACGCTACCAGAAACATGCACACCAAGGCGATTCGCTAAATCATAAAGCCTACGCGTGTCTTCAGCAGCAACAATATCAGCAGTTTCAAGAAGATTAATTAATCGTGCAGAAGCGTCTGCCATATTCCCAATAGGCGTAGCAGCTAAAACAACTTTACCTAAACTATCTTCTTCGTTACACATCTTGAATCTCCTTATAAAACTTCTTAAAACTCTACACGAATTTATAAAAGAACGCACTTACAAAGCGAGGTATTTGATTAGAATTATGCTTAGTGTAATTGCAATATAAGCGAAACGAAAAGAGACACTATGAAGATTATAAATCAGAAAATAAAAAGTATAGATGGAAGCGATGCGCAGCTTATTGGGTATATTTTAGACGATAATTTAGATAGCAAAGGCTTGCAAAACCGTCCTGCAATTCTAATTTTGCCAGGCGGTGGCTTCTTGCGCGTATCGAATCGTGAGGCAGAGCCTGTTGCCATGAAGTTTGCTGCAGAAGGATTCCACACTTTTGTGTTGCGATACTCGCTTACTCCAAGCACATACCCAACTCAGCTTTTAGAAGCAGCAGAAGCGATGAGCTTAATTCGCAAAAACGCAAAAGAATGGCACGTAGATGCGCAAAAAGTTGCAATTATTGGATTCTCCGCTGGAGGGCATGTGGCTGCAAACCTTGCAACTAGCGTTAGCGACGAAGTTGAGGAAGCAAACGGGTATGCTGCTGATGACGTGCGACCAAATGCTCTTATGCTCGCATATCCTGTTATTTCTGCTGGGAAATATGCGCATAAGCCAACGTTCGATCGTCTATTTGGAGAAGTTAGCAACGAAGAGCGAACTGAACTTGTCAATAAACTTTCGCTGGAAAATCACGTGGATCGTAAAACTCCACCTGTATTTGTATGGCAAACCATTACTGATCAAACAGTTCCAGTAGAAAATTCAATAATGTTTGTGAACGCTTGCGTTGAAGCTGGAGTAAGTGTTGAAGCGCACCTGTTCCCTAAAGGACCTCACGGCTTAGCTTTGGCAGTTAAAGAAACAGCAAAACGCGACGAAAACGGAAATGTGCTTACTGAATTTGTGCAGCCAGAAGTTCAGCAGTGGGTTAAGCTTGCTTGCGATTGGTTGCATCGCACTTTTGCGTAATTTAACTTCAACTCTCCCGCGTTTGTTCCCTTTTTAACCCATTTGGTAAACAAAGCAAAAACAAAACGTCGCCCACACACCATGATTGATATGTCGACGACGTTTTGTTACTTGCTATTAATAAGTAATTTTAATTAATCTCAATATTTAAGAGAAAATCACACTATTAATATTTCACACTATTTTTGGCATTGGAGTAGTTAGTGAAGATGTGAGATTTACTTGCACAACTCCAGCTCCAGCGTGAACTTCCACTTTCTTCAATGTCACAGTGCGAGAATCTTCAGGTGCATGATCATCGTCAGTCATAGTTGCTGGCGACTTTACAGCAACAAGCGCGAGGCCATCGAAAACAACTCCAGAATTTGCACACAAATTCTGCGCTTCTTTCAATGAATCAGCAAAACCTGCTTTATCGATCACACGCTCAGTAGGAACACCGTAAGCTTCTGCGCACAGCAAGTTAATTCGCTCCCTAAGCGTCTTTCCACGCCTACTTTCTGGAACTTTCGTTTCAACATCATCAGTTATTGCAGACACAAAATCGTCCAGCTGATTTGCCAAACCATCGCCACCATCGCGGAATAAATTGCCAACAATCGGCTTTCTGAATCCTAAAGACTTAGCTTGTTCCAACAATTCAGGAACTTGATTATCTTCACCTTCCCACAAATTAATCAACGGGAACGTAGGGATATTAAGAGATTCCAAACGAGAAACATGGAATGGGTAACGCCAAGCCAAAGTTTCGTCATCTCGCCAAGTAGTTGCGCGAGTAACTACAACTGCAGCAGCAGGCCACTTTGCACCAAACTCGCGAGCAGCAATATCTAACCACTTTTGAGCACCAGCATCCGTACCATAACCTGCTTCTACAACCACAACATCATGCTCAGCGCAAGCCATTTCAACACTTACAAGGCTTGGAATACCAAGCGAAACGTTCGCAAACGGGCCACAATGAACGTAAATTGGAGAACCATTAATCGTCTCAGTTTTAGCAGGCTTTACAGCGTCGACAAGAATATTGGTGATTCGCCACAAATCCACAAACTCGCCAAACTGAACAGGCTTACCGTCTTTTGTGCCAGCAATCATTGAAGAAACACGATGAGAAATCTCGTCCATACTGCGCGACAACACTACGATTTGCATGAGCTCGCAAGTTGGCGTCAAAACGACGCGCTCAGGAACAGTCCCCTTGCCAAAATCAACAGCAATGCTTCGCAAAGATCGCGAAGGAACTTCGCTAACTCGAGGAACTAAAATAGTATCAAGGGCACCCTCGTCGACTGCTTTTTCCGCAAACGACACAAGCAAATTCTGCGCGCAAGCAATAGCAGCCATTTCACCACACAAACCCCAGTCAATCAACTCAGGGTGAGAAAGCGAAGACTTACCGCCACCACTTGCACCACCTTTAGAACCAGCAGCTGTAATGCCCATGCTTGGCTGACGAAGAACTGCAGCTGCGTCCACACCTCGCTCACGCAAAGCATCAACCAACGCAATAGTTGTAGTCGTTTTACCTTCTCCGCGAGAAGCTTTCAAAGGAGTATCAGCAGTAACAAGCAGAACTTTACCGCGCTTCCTAGGCTCCTCTGGATGTTGCTTTAAATAATCCAAGTACCCAAAGGCATCAATTTTTTTAACCAAACCGAATGTTGTAGTGTATGAATCAAGAATGCTCATGTACCCCTCTTTCATAGGCATATTGGCACAACTATGCATGCGGATAATGTTAATTACATGATTCATACTATACGATTGTTTGTTCGCAGCATAGGCACCACACGCAATATCTATACGCGCTATTAGCAACGTCTATAGCAAAATAACAAAAGATAACAAAAATGCCTTCCACATGAAATAAAAAGTTCATTTCTTAGGAAGGCATCTGAGTTATTAAATTATTTTCGTAAGTTTTTCCATATCAATTACGAGAAAACTTATTTAATTGCATTTCAGTGATCGGAACGATTAAAACCATTCTTCATACGCATGCTAGTGATGTACAGAACTGTGTCAAGCAAAGAATCGGTTTCTTTCTTCAACTTTGCTGCCATGTCGTCATTTGCTTCAGCCAAAGCCTCACGCACTTTGTCGTTACGGAGCTCTGCAATAATAGCTTCAGGATCGCGAACTAAATCATCGTAATCTTCACCTTCATCACCTTCACGCTCTGGCTCGTAATCAGCCAAATCAACGCCAAGAAGATCTGCCACGGCAGCATCCGTAGACTTGACCATTGCGTGACCAAGGGAACCGACAACTTCCTGGTAGCGCTCAATCGAATTTGCAGTATCGTTAAATGCGGCATCCGCAAGAGCAGCAATAATGCGATTCTCCCAATAGAAGTTTTCGCTTGTTACGCGAGTAGTCGTATCTTCCAAATACTTTGGAGTGCGATTTACGTTTGGATAGAACGGAATCAAAGAATTGAAAGGATTAGAACCGTAAGTAATCCACTGAATTGCACGCATTGCTTCCGGCATGTAAGGGCGGATTTGCATTACAGCAAGCTCGCTTTGACGGTTAATGCCGATTGGACGCAACATGTGACGAGTATGCTCATCTCCAAGCTTGCCGTAAGGATCATACTCAGTGCCCTGATAGTGAGAGCTCAAAACGTACTTAACGTCTTCAATTGTTACCTTGCGCTCAGGCTGGCGAGCCCAAGGAATATCGTTGCTGTCCGGACGATGATCAGCGTCTTTACCATCCCACACTTCGTCATACGGATTCAAGAAGCGCTCCATGAACCATGCACGAGGAGTGTTGTAAACGTGGTCGGCATCCGAATGAGAGCCGAAAGCGTCGCGAGGATTGAAAGGAGAAGCGTTTTCAACCGACAAATCCAAGTAATTTTCTTCAATAAACTCAAGCAAATCAGCCGAGCACATATGCTCCTCTTGAGTGTCAAAAGCATCATCTAAATCGAACTCGTCAATTCCAAGCTGGTTTGGCATAACAACATAAGCTTCATCCGGCACACGCTTAGCAATCCAATGATGACCACCGACAGTTTCAAACCACCAAATCTCGTTCACATCCGAAAATGCAACGCCATTCATCTCATAAGTGCCGTACTTTTCAAGCAATGCGCCCAAACGCTCAACACCTTCGCGAGCGCTACGAATATAAGGCAAAACAAGCGTTAAGAAGTCTTCTTCACCAATTCCACCCGGCACTTCCGGCTTATAGTCAGCATCCCCAACTTTGCCTTGCGCTTTTTGAAGCTCAACCATTGGATCTGCGCCTAACACACGCTCGTTGGATGTAAGCGTTTCAGTTGCGCTCATTGCAACGTTTGCTTCGTTAACGCCAGCTTCTCCCCAAATTCCTTCGCGCAAGTCTGCGTTTGGCACGCTTGTGTATTGCATTGGATTATCCGGCAACTCAACTGTTACGTGGCTAAGAACAGACTTATAAACGCGAGGTTGATCTTCCGGCTTTACTACCACTAAGCGCTTTGGATTAAATTCGCCATTTGCGGAGTCTTCGTTACGCGCAATAAGCGTAGATCCGTCGTAGCTTGCTTTTCGACCAACAAGAATTGTTGTGCATGCCATATTTGCATCCTCTGTTTTTAGATTTTATATTTTATTTTTAGATTTATTACTGTTTGATTCTAACGCTTAGGCGTTAACTGCTGACCTAATTGGTTGCCCTCGTGCTTGCGTTTAGGCTTTACCAGTAAGGAACATGCCATCAGCATCTACACCTGAAGTTACGTTTCTTACTTCACGCAACAATTCATTCATATAGAATCCCGGTTTAAGGTTTGGCAAAGGCTTTTCTGTACCAAAAACTTCAAACATGTATTCGTGATCTTTATCAGGAGGCTGCGGGCCGTTGTAACGCATAGTAATTGCTGGATCAGTGCAACCAATAAATCTGCTAGCTTGCGAGTTACGTCCTTGAAGCGCTTCTGGAATCATAGAAGTCATCGTGCGAGAAAAATCTTCCGGTATTTGCAAAGCGTGAGAATCGTTAAAATCAAACATTAACGCTTCAACAGGCACGTTTGCAGCAGTCCAGTGAATCCACTCAAAACCGCATACCGGTATTGCGTCGTCGTCAACAAAACGCCAATGCAAATAATGCACGAAAGATGGCAATTTATCTATATAAAATGGAAACGAAACTACTGGAATTCCATTGATTTTATTCTGCTCCGGCGCAGCTTTAGAATAATCGTCTGGAACAGTAGTGAAATCTGTAGAAATATTCATAATTTAAGTATCTACCATTACACAACACTAATCAACTGCGCGAGTAACAAATAAACGCAAACGTTCACGTAATTTAATTGTTCAAGCAGATTGTGACGCTCAAGCAAAAAACACTACAGAAACAACGCTAACTGCATAATTTGACGGTCAATATAAAACGTGCGCCCAGAAAAATCTAAACTGGGCGCATTAACTAAAATGTAATTTTTTACCGTACTCTATTTATTTTGTAACAGCCTCCTCATGAGTTTCAGCAGCCTTAGCTGCCATAGCTGCTTTCTTAGCAGCACGCTCTTGCTTCTTAATTTCTTCAATGAACTCAGCATGCTTTACTGCAGGAAGCCAGCCAGTGTTAACAACCTTAACCTGCCATACCCAAGCCAAGGCAAACAGAATAACAGCAACAATAATCAAGCTTATAGCACCAACGCCAGCACCGAGGTGAGCGAAGTTACCCACAACAGTACCAATCCAACCAAAGTCAGCATCGCCGAAGGTGGAGTTTGCCAAGCCGAAGGAACCCATAACAGTAAGCAATACTGCTGGAAGGAATGTAATAATTAAACCGTTAATAAAACCACCGAGAATAGCACCACGACGACCACCGGTTGCATTACCAAACACGCCTGCACCACCACCATCGAAGAAGTGAGGCACCATTCCTGGGAGAATTAATGCCAATCCCCAAGCTGGACCCATCCAAATTGCAATAAGTCCGAGAGCTACAAGACCTCCAACGAAGGAAGACAAGAAGCCAATAAGAGAAGCATTAGCACCGTATGGGAATACGATTGGAATATCCAATGCTGGACGAGCGCCTGGAACGACCTTGTTAGCAATACCCTGGAATGCAGGAACCAATTCACCTAAAATAATACGAACGCCGTAGAGGATGACACTAACACCAATTCCAAATTGCAAAGCCTGAGCAAAAGCCGCCATGTAGAAGGCACTATAGTCCGTAGGATGAGACGCGAAAATCTTGAAGAGTTCCTTTACTGGCAACACAACCGAAGCCCACACTGCGAATACCAAATACAGCACAACCATCAACAAAGTCGTGGAGACCATTGAATCACGCAAGAAGCTCAATCCCTTAGGGAAGTTGATATCTTCAGTAGACTTAGACTTCTTACCAACAGCAGCACCAACAGCACCAGAAACAATGTAACTTAAGGAGTTAAAGTGACCAATCGAGAGCTTATCGCTACCAGTAATACGGTTCATAAAAGGCTGCGCAAAAGCTGGCAGAACAACCATAACCGTTGCCATAATGACAGAGCCGACAATAACAATAAGCAACTGGTTGCTTGCGCCAAAACCAACGGAAAGAACTAGAGCCAAAAGCATAGACATGAACACCATGTGGTGACCAGTCAAGAATATGTACTTCAGAGGAGTAAAGCGTGCAGCAAGAAGCATAAGAACGAAGCTGAGCACAATAATGTACGCAGAAGTAGCACCGTACTGACCTGCAGCCTGAGCAGTAATAACCTCATTTGTAGGTACAACACCATGAGCACCAGTAGACTTCAAAACCAAGTCACCAAATGGAGCAAGAGCGCCAACAACAACGCCAGCACCTGCACCCAAAATGAGGTAACCCATAGCAGCTTTTAAGCCACCTGCAATCACCTGTCCTGCACTACGCTTGAGTGCGATAAGACCGATTGCTGCAATAATACCAATCAAATAAGCCGGCACATTCAAAATCTGCTGACTTATGAAATTTAAAACCTGAACTACAATGTTCATCTTATTTCCTTCTTTTTATTTAGAAAAAGCGAATAGCGCATGAAATAACAGTATGACTATGCCAAAGCAGTAAGCACGCAATCAGCATAATCAAACGTTTATTTGTTACACATAATTTATGCGTAACGCTCAAGCACACCCTTCACCTCTTCAACATCCATGAAATTTTCAATTGTTTCTACAGGAGTGGTAGTGCCCTCAAGCTCTGGAGCAAGCTGAGGAGAAGTGAGCACAAGATCATTCATATTGGCAGTACCTTTTGCACTTCCAGCATCGGAAGTAGTAACTGTAACATCAAGACCTAAGTCTGCTGCCGCAGCCTCAACATTGATTTTTAAAAGTACAGACGTGCCAATGCCGTTTCCGCATACACATAGAATATTCATAGATAACCTCTTTCGTTGAGTTGTATTTTTTTAATTTTGCAAAATTAGCTAATTCTTTAGTATTTAACTTTTAAGAATTGCGCGAATTTCTTTAGCGTTTTTTGCTTGCGCAAGTTCTCTAGTCTTCACAGGATTAGACAAAGCTGCAGCAACCGCGGACATAACGCCAATATGCTCATTTTCATCGTGACCTGCAAGACCAATTACTAAAGAGACCGGATCGTTGGCAGTGTTACCAAATTTAACGGGCGTACTTAAACGAATCCAGCTCAAACCACTTTTTAACACTGCTTCCGACGGGCGCGAATGCGCCAAAGCCAAGCCTGGGGCAATAACAATATACGGACCCATTTTTTCAACTGTTTCAATCATCTGATCCGTATATTCATCAGTAGTAAAGCCAGACTCCTTCAAAGCATTGCCCGCAAGACAAATAGCATCACGCCAATCTTTCGCTGCAATATCAAGGTTTACTGCAGAATCCGGGAGAAGCTCATCAATATCAGCACTCATATTTTCTCTTTTCTAAGCATGTTAATTATTCTTGATTATTTCTGATTGGTAATCGAATTTTTAATGTTCTTCGTAACGATCATATTTTGAATTACTCCCTTGGCTTATTCTTGCATGATTGAGTGGTAGAACTTTCCAGCTAAAGCCTCATGAGCTTTAGCTTTAGCTTCATCAAATGTAGTTTGAGCAAGTTCTGCTCGAACATCGTCCAAAGCAACTGGCGTCATAGAAAGCGAGTTAATACCGAGACCTGTAAGAACAATCGCTAAGTCTGGATCTGCTGCAGCTTCTCCACACACTCCGACTGGCATACCATGTGCGTTACCAGCGTCTGCAATCATTTTGATCGCGCGCAACACTGCAGGGTGCCAAGCAGTTTGATAATTAGAAACAGACCCAAGGGTTCTATCTGCTGCAAGAGTGTATTGCGTCAAATCATTCGTTCCGATAGATACAAAATCAGCAACTTGAGCAACCTCCTCGGCAACAAGAGCGATAGAAGGCACCTCTGCCATAATGCCAACCTTTTTAAGACCTTTAGATTTACCAAGTTTTACAAAATATGCTGCTTCATGTTCGTCTGAAACCATTGGAGCCATCACCCATAAGTCAGCATTCGTCACAGCATCAGCACGAGATAATGCCTCCAGCTGACCATCTAGAACATCCATATGCTGTCTTAGAGTACGCAAACCTCGAAGTCCGAGGGCAGGATTTGGTTCATCTTCAGGAGTCAAGAATGGTAACGGTTTATCTGCTCCAGCATCAAGCAATCGAATAACAACTTTCTTGCCTTCAAACTGAGATAGTAACTCTGTATAAGATTCTGTTTGTTCTTCTATACTAGGCGGTTGCTCGTTACCAATAAACAGAAATTCCGTTCGGAATAGACCTACTCCTTCTGCTCCATACTCATGAGCAGTTACGGCATCTGAGGGCTTTCCTACATTTGCCAAAAGAGGAATCAAATGACCATCTTTTGTACTTCCAGGCAATCCACGCAATTCACGAGCGCGGCTTAAACGCTCACGAGACTCTTTAACATGCGCGATCTCTTCTTCACTAGGACTGCTTATAACATGACCATTAACGGCATCTACTACAACAATTTGATGATTCTTCAGCTGAGAGGCATCGTGTGCTCCAACAACAGCAACAATTCCACGAGCACGAGCAAGAATAGCAGTGTGACTTGTAGGACCACCATCAAGAGTGACAATTGCCTGAACCTTGCTTAAATCAAGTGAAGCTGTATCAGCAGGTGAAAGATCCCTAGCAACCAGCACAAAAGGCGAATCACTTTCCGGCACCCCAGGAGCTTCAACACCAATCAAAGATGCAATAACACGCTGGCCAACATCATGCAAATCTCCTGCACGCTCAGCCATGTAACCACCAAGATTACGCAACATGTCTTCAAATTGTGCGAACCCTTCCCAAGTGGCACGTTCCGCTGTTTTCCCCTTATCAATACCAGATTCAATTGCACTTATTAACGCTGGATCCGATGCCATCTGTGCAAGAGCTTGCATAATTGGTGCTGCTTTTCGAGTCCCCTCATCCTTTGCTTCAAGAGCCTCACTTGCACGATGGTTTAGGTCTTTATTTACTTCATCTAAAGCATTTTTAACAGCCTTTTTTGCATCCTCAGCCAACACACTAACAGCACGAGGAGAATCCTCTGGCTCATGCAAAGCAGGTGCCATACACAATACTTCACCATATGCCATCGAGCGCCCAATGCCAACACCAGTGATTACCATACTTAAAACCCTCCTTTAGGTTTAGAAACTTTATTACGGCCGCAACGCCGCATAAGCATTTCTTGTAGGTAAACGTTTCTTACTAATGAAACTATACACCATTAAAAACGTTGTTACAACAAGTGAAAACGTTTTCTGTATTTTTCAATTAATTATGCTACACTTAATGTTGAAAATAGCAAACAAAAAAACCTTAAGAAAAAATATGGTTTGCTTTTATATGAAAAATAAAAATAAAAGCAGAATTTGTTAATTATTATTCAAAGGAGAAAAAATGGCAATTGCAACTCGTACTGTTACTATTGAAGACCCAGTTGGAATACATGCTCGCCCAGCGTCAGAATTTTCTCAAGCCGCGATGTCCTCAAATTGCATTGTAACGATTGCGAAAGGCGAAGGTACCCCTGTAAGTGCGAATAGCATTCTTTCAATTATGGGATTGGGTATTACTAAAGGAGATTCAATCACAATTACCGTTGATGGTGAAGACGCTGAAAATGTAGCTAACAATCTTGTCGATGTAGTCACGAAAGGCGAATAATATAAATAAATAAGTGTACATAAACTGACAAATAAATAATATTCAATTTGCGGTGCTGTTTACCAATAATTACAGCACCGCACTTATTCGGGGGCAAATATGACAAATCAAACTAATCAAAACGCCTCCATAACTCATGTAGCAGCTCTTGCAAAAGTTTCAATTGCAACAGTATCTCGTGTACTTTCTGGTAGACGAGCCAAAGATGACGATATTGCAAAACGCGTAAGAAAAGCTGCAGAGCAGCTTAATTATTCAGTAAATTATGCAGCAAGCGCATTAAGAAGTGACACAACTAATACAATCGGCGTAGTAATAGGCACAAGCAACGTAGATGATTCATTCAGTGTAAATATGCTTTCTGCATTGGATGAAGCAGCTCATGAAATAGATAAAATACTTCTTGTTGGAACTGGAAAAGACGCAGAAGCTCAAGAAGAACGCATAGAAGAGCTTATCGGTCATAATGTTGACAGTCTTATTGTCATGCCATCTAACAATAGTGATTTAACAAAAACACTTGAAAACTACGTTGACAATCTTCCCATTGTGCAAATTGGTGGCACTGCTACTTCATTCCACGTCAATTGGGTTGGCATGGATCAAGAATCAATGATGGAAGCTGCTTTAATACATCTTTCGCATCACGATGCCCATAATATTGCTTATTTAAGTGGAAATGTTGACTCCACACAAAGCGCAAACCTATTTGCCAATTTTCAGACTGCTGCAAGCCGATTAAGTTTACTTTCTGAGCCAGATTGGACAACTTTTGGAGAACTTACTTATCAACGTGGATTCAAGGATACAATGCGGCTTTTTTCTGATTCTACTGCTAAGCAATCTCGCAAACCAGACGCTGTTATTTGCGCAAATGACGCTGTCGCACTTGGAGCACTTCTAGCTTTAGATGAGCTTTCTTTGCAAGTTCCGCAGGATGTTCTCGTAATAGGTTACGGAGATAGCAGACAGGCAGAAATATCTGAACCAAAGCTTTCTTCAATCCGTCCTCCGTACCAGCAAATTGCACGCGAAGCAATCCGCCTAACCGCTGTCAACAAATCAGAGCAACATTGGTTACCTGCACATATGGAGTTTAGACCAGAAATCATGCGACGCGAATCAACAAATTCACCAAGAATAGGCACAAGCGATATGTCACTTCCGTGGAGGATATGATACTTTTGCATTTTATTGACTTTGCAAAAGTGAGCAAAATAGCGCTTCAAAAACAAGAGTTGCGTTACCATTTCTCGAAAGCCGACGACGAGCAGTAGCAATACTGTCAACGCAATCCAAGGCTCTACTTGCTGTCATGCTTTGTGCCAACTGGACAATTCTAGACTTGTATTCCTGATTTATAATTGGCGAAGACTTTTGCGCGTCGTTAATAACAACTAAAACGTCTCTATACACGCTATCGATTGCGTCAAGAGAACGGCATAACACGTCACGGCTTACACGAGTTACTTTACGTTTTACATCATCCTTTTTTCCAATTGCATTGTAGTTTGCGCGCAATTTGGGCGGAATGCGATCCTCATCGCCTAATCCGTTAATTCTGCGAAATTCTTTTTGTTGATCCTCAACATTTCGCTGAACCTCATCTTCTGCTTGTGCCTTTGCATCGTCAATAAGCATTGCAGCAAGCATAATTGCGTCGGCAGCATCATGCATACGAAGCAATCCTGCAACAAGCTCATCTCGCCTACTTAAAGCACGCTCATCGCTTGCGTAAATAAAAGCAGTTGCTATATTTCCTTGAGAAAGCCTGGCTGCACGACTCGCTAGCTTATTATCCGCATCCGTTTTTTTAGTAAGATATTCTGCTATAGACTGCTCGTTTGGAGTAGCTAATTGCACAAGTTGTGTACGCGAACGAATTGTTGGAAGCACATCCATAACACTTGAAGCGCATAAAAGCCAAATCGTATGCTCACTTGGCTCTTCAATCTCTTTAAGAAGAACGTTCGTGCTACGTTCCAACATTCGGTCAACATCTTCAATAATTATGATTCGCCAAGGAGCAGTGCTAGGCATCTGCTCAGAAATCCCAATTGCCTCACGCACATCGTCAATGCTAAGAGTTACGCCTTTTGTTGCAAGCGTATGCACATCAGGATGCGATCCTGCTAAAACTTCTTTGGCAGTTTTACTAAGCTCACCTTCGCCACTAATTCCATCACTGCCTTCTCCATGATCCGGACTTTCGAGAGCTGCAGCGAAAGCGCGCGCAACTTGCGCACTACCGAAGCCAGCAGATCCGCAAATCAGCCAAGATTGCGCTATTTTGCTAGCGTCCGCACAAGCAATGTTTCGCAATCGCGAAACTACCTGTTCTTGCCCAATAACGCTATCCCACACACTCATCGCTTCACCCCCTGCATAGCTTCTCTACTTCTTCACTTTATAAAGTTCGCCATTTTATTTAGTTTCAATTTCTTCAATTAAGTTATGTACGTCTTGCACAATAAGTTCAAATAATGATTTCGCCGAGAACGTTGCGTCTAATACGCGATAACGATCTGCAGACTCCTGCGCTAAATCTAAAAATGCTTCTCTAGTGCGACGAGCGAAATCTATTCCAGCTGATTCCATGCGATCTTGCTCGCGATGCAAACGCTTAAAAGCATCTTCCGGTTGCATATCTAGCAAATAAGTGCGATTAGGCCATAGCGAATCCGTTGCCCACTCACTTAAAGTTCGCACATCATCCATAGTCAATTCGCGACCGCCTGCTTGGTAAGCAAGCGAAGAATCAATATAACGATCCGTTATTACTACTGCACCACGGCTAAGTGCCGGGCGAATCACTTGCGCAACATGCTGTGCACGATCCGCAGCAAAAAGCAAAGCTTCTGTTCTGGCAGATACACTCGTGCCATGCAACAGTATTTCGCGCAAAGTTTTACCCAACTGCGTACCGCCAGGCTCACGCGTCACTACAACTTCTCGCCCCAAAGATTGCAAATAATCCTTAAGAGCCTCAACTTGCGTAGTTTTACCAACGCCATCAATGCCCTCGAAAGAAATAAATAAGCCTTTATTTGCATAAGATTGCTCACTTCTGCAGCCGCAGTTTCCTCCGCAAGCGCAGCCACCAGAAAAATCGTCATTTTTAGATGCCATATTTTTGACTCCATATGCAAGGTTTATTTAATCTTTAGATTTCATTCCTATGCTTTTTTAGCGGTAGATTTCTTTGAAGTAGTCTTCTTTGTAGAAGTTTTCTTTGCGGTAGATTTTTTCGCAGTAGACTTCTTTTCAGAAGATTTTGCAGTGCTCTTAGTCGCGCGCTTTTTGCGTTTTACGGGACCTGCGGCACGCTTTTGCGCCAAAAGTGCAAACGCATCCTGCGGATCAATCGATTCAGGCGTATACTGCTTTGGCAAAGTGCGATTCGTTTCACCATCAGTAATATAAGCTCCGTAGAAACCATCCTTAATCACTACTGGCTTTCCAGTTTCAGGATCTGCGCCAAGCTCACGAAGAGGCGGCTTGGCGGCACCACGAGTACGCTTAACGTACTTTGGTTGCGCAAATAAATCTTTCGCTTCTTGCAAAGTAACAGTAAAAATAGCATCTTCACTAGAAAGGGATCGCGTATCCGGCTTAGATTCCACAGTTTCTCCAGCAGAAGTATCTACAGCAGAATATGTTTTAGTTAAATATGGACCGTAACGACCATTATTTGCTTCGATACGAGCTAGTTTTACAACGCCTTCGGCATCAACTTCTTCATACTCACCAACCAAACGTGGCAAATTCAAGAGTTGCAACGCTTCTTGCAAAGTCAAAGTCGCTGGATCCATGGTTTTAAACAAAGAAGCCATTTTTGGACGAGCTTTAGAAGCCTTAGAAGACTTAGAATCTTCCGCGTTATCCTGCTCTTCTACCAGTGCCACGTACGGACCAAAACGACCATTGCGCACTTCTACGTTCCCACCCGTTTCTGGATCTACTCCAAGCACACGTGGACCTTCAGCATTATTCTCAAGCAATTCTCGAGCAGCATCAACAGTTAACTCATCTGGAGCTAAAGTTTCTGGCAAAGAAGCATGACGAGGGTTGCCTTCAGCATCAAGATTCTTAATGTCTTCCAAGTACGGACCATAGCGTCCAATACGCACATGCAAACCATCGCCAATGTCTATGGTATTTATTTCACGCGCATCAATTTCACCAAGCTCTGCAACCTGCTGTTGCAAACCAATATGAGCTTCATCAGCAGAATTAGCAGCACCCTCACCGGAACCGAAATAGAATCTAGTTAGCCAATCGCGACCGGTTTCTTCACCGTGCGCAATTCTGTCCAAACCATTTTCCATATCAGCAGTAAACGCGTAATCAACATACTTTGGGAAATTCGCTTCCAAAAGTTTAATTACAGCAAAAGCAAGCCAAGAAGGAATTAACGCACGTCCACGCTCATACACGTATCCGCGATCAATAATTGTAGAAATAATCGTTGCGTAAGTAGAAGGGCGTCCTATTTCCTTAGCTTCCAAAGTTTTAACTAAAGAAGCTTCAGTATATCTTGCAGGAGACTGAGTTTCGTGAGAATCCGCACTAACACTTTTAGCTTCAAGAACATCCCCAGCTTGCATTTGAGGAAGTGCCTTATCGCTTTCACCTTCAGTTGCATGAGCATTGCCAAAAACCTTCATAAAACCAGCAAAAGTAATTACTGTTCCAGAAGCTTGGAACAAAGCTTCTCCATATTCTCCAGCAGAAGCATTTAACTTAACAGTTGCTGTAAAACCTGTAGCATCAGCCATTTGTGACGCAAGGGTTCGTTGCCAAATAAGCGTATACAATTTTAGCTGATCCGCAGGTAATTTATCTGCAAGCTCGTCCGGGCTTAAGAAACGCGCTCCAGCAGGGCGAATACATTCATGAGCTTCCTGCGCTCCTGCAGACGTAGTTGCGTACTGCTTAGGAGATTGCGAAACATATTCGTCGCCAAATGCTGCACGAGCAGCACTACGCGCAGCTTCGATAGCTTCTTTGGAAAGCGTTACGGAATCCGTACGCATGTAAGTGATATAGCCGTTTTCGTATAGAGATTGTGCAGCTCGCATAGTTTGGCGAGAGCTCATTGAAAGTCGGTTTCCAGCAGTTTGCTGCAAAGTTGATGTAGTAAAAGGTGGCAAAGGACGACGACGATACGGCTTCGTTTCCATAGAGTCAACTACAAAATCTGAATTCTCAAGAGCTTTAGAAAGCTTAGATGCAAAATCAGCATCAACATGCAAAGCTTTTTGTGATTCATCTTTTGTAGAGACCAACTCACCTTTTGAATTGAAATCTTTAGAACCAGCCAAACGACGACCAGAAAGCTCGCTCATGCGCGCTTCAAAATCAACATTTTCGCCATCTGAGCCTTTAGAACTTAAAACCGCGCTAATATCCCAGTAAGACGCCTTAGTAAACGCCATACGCTCGCGTTCGCGCTCGACAATCAACCTAGTAGCAACAGACTGCACGCGTCCAGCAGAAAGACCAGGACCAACTTTCCTCCACAAAACAGGAGAAAGCTCATATCCATACAAACGGTCTAACACACGACGAGTTTCTTGCGCATCAACCATATTGTCGTCAACATTTCGAGTATTACTAAGCGAGGCTTGAATTGCATCCTTAGTAATCTCATGAAACACCATACGCTTTACTGGCACAGTTGGCTTCAACGCTTCTACCAAGTGCCACGCAATAGCTTCACCTTCGCGATCCTCATCAGTTGCCAGATATAATTCGTCAGCTTTTGCGAGCGCAGACTTTAAATCGGAAACAGTTTTCTTTTTATCTGAGCCAACTACGTAATATGGCGCAAAACCATGATCGACATCTACACCAAACTTGCCAAACGCTGCTTTGCGTGAGGCTGGAACTTGGCTTGGCTGAGCGAGATCGCGAATATGCCCAACTGAAGCCATGACGGTGTAGCCATTTCCTAAATACCCGCCAATTTTTCGCGCTTTCGTGGGAGACTCCACAATGACTAGCTTATTCTGTGCTGCCATATTCGCTCCTTTCCTAACACAATCGAACATATAATTCCGAACTATATGTTTCACGCTAACTGTATCGCAACTTAAGTTATACGTCTATTACATTCCACCTCGGTGGATAAAAGCAGATAGAGTAGACAATATTACTTAGAAGCAGATGGCGGCGTCGGCGGAGCGCCTACTAATCCAAGCCTACTCAACGGCGAAGCTGTAGAGTGACGCATTACCATAATTACGCCAAAAACAAGCAAAGACACGCCTATAATCAGCCAATAAGTTGCTACATAAGATACGCTTGCAGCCCATTGAGCAAAAATATCAACACCAGGAAGAATTTGCCATATTAAATAAAGTGCATACAAACACGCCAACACACCAATCGTAATCATAGAGCTTCCTACAATTTGAACGCTAATTGAGGAACGTCGATAAGCTGGCATATCCATTCCACTACTGCGAGTGCATGCGAGCATAATAAGCGTTACAGCACCAACGATAAGTAATGACATAAGAACGTCAGAAACTCTATGCCAATGCGCTGCAACCAACGAAAGTTCCACAAGAACGCTTATAAAAGCTGCAGCTACCGCTGCCCATGCGCGCCAAACACGCGAAACTGCGCAAATAAGCAACGCACATGATGCAGTAATAAGTAAGGTATGACCTGAAGGTGCTGAATTTGCAGACAAATATTCAATACTTATAAGCATTGGGCGCGGAAGAATTTTTTTCAATGGTTCAGCAGCAGCCGAAAGAATAATAATTCCAGCACATTGACCAAGAAGCCACCAACGTTTACGAATACAAACTACTATGAGTGAAACAAGAGCAATTATTATGCTAGTAACTATAACAACCATAGAAACGCTTATAGGTCGCAAGCAAAATGCAAGCCAAGATGGCGTACCATGAGAACCAAATCCATCAATTACCATTTCTTCATAGCTTTGACCAAGTACTGTTTGCACACTAATAAACCATATGAACGCAGCAGAAGCCAAGAAAACAATTGCAATAGCAACACACCACAATATGGTAGATATTCTAGGACGCTTTATAAGCTGACCAAGCTGATCAATATCATCTGCATCTGATAGAGAATCTTTAGAAGATAACTGATTAGTCGAATACGACAAATCGGACGAGCCAGACAAATCAGACAAATCAGACAAATCAGACAAATCAGATTGACGCTTAGTTTGTTTCACAAACTGTTTTACAGACTGTTTAGAAGATTTTTCTTCATTATTTTCTGGAAATAAAGGCGATATTTTTTCGTCATTATCTTCAGATGAGATTGGAGAAAATGGCGTAATAGTATTAATCGAATCCAAAGGATGCGAATAGTCACCACCTTCACTGTTGCGATTAACATCTTGCGAAGTTCCACCTACCGGCAGCGCATCATTTTTCTCAGCAGAATCATCATGCTGATTGTCAATGCTATTGGATTGAATTCCTGCAAATTCTTCACTCATACTTTAGACTTTACGACAGTATTTACGACCGCGCTAGTTTTACGCATAATAAAACCTCCGCGCACCCACCAGAGGCCACTTACCCTTGCTGCATTTCTGCCCTGGGGGGATTGGGTGACTTAGTGCCACACGGAGGCTCTATCTATATTACACGATTTTCGCTACATGTCGAGTAGTAATAAATTATGCGCGCCACACGCTCTTGCCGTGCTCTTTTGCAAATTCAGTATCTTCATCAAGCTGAGACTCGTTAGCTTCAACATCACCAGCAATATAGCGTTCAACTAATTGACGAGCTTCACTATCTTCATGCTGAACTGCAGGAGACTTCATAAAATATGAACTTGGAGCCAAAACCGGACCAGAAAGCTTGCGATCCAAAGCAATTTTTGCGGCTCGAACAGCATCGATAACAATTCCGGCAGAATTTGGAGAATCCCAAACCTCAAGCTTGTACTCCAAATTCAAAGGAACATCACCAAAAGTAGTACCTTCCAAACGCACGAAAGCAAACTTGCGATCATCCAACCAAGCTACGTAGTCAGAAGGCCCAATATGAACATTATGCTCATCCATTTCATGAGGCACGATTGAAGTTACTGCACGAGTCTTAGAAATCTTTTTAGACTCAAGTCTTGAACGCTGAAGCATGTTCATAAAGTCCATGTTTCCACCAACATTCAGCTGATACGTGCGATCCAAACGCACACCGCGATCCTCAAAAAGTCGAGCCATAACGCGGTGAGTAATAGTTGCACCTACCTGACTTTTAATGTCATCGCCAATAATAGGAACTCCAGCATCACGGAATTTTTGCGCCCACTCAGGATCAGAAGCAATGAAGACTGGCAGGCAGTTTACAAATGCGCATCCAGCTTCCATTGCAGCAGTTGCATAAGCTTTATCGGCTTGCTCAGATCCGACTGGCAAATAAGAAACAAGCACATCAACATGCTTATCTCGCAAAACTTGAGCTACGTCAACAGGCTCAGCCTCGGACTCGTCAATCATCTCGCGATAATAATCACCTAAGCCGTCATAAGTTGGACCACGCAATACTTCTACACCCAAATTTGGTACATCAGCAAAACGAATTGTGTTATTTTGTGAAGCGCCAATTGCTTCACTTAAATCATGCCCAACCTTTAGAGAATCAACATCAAACGCCGTAACAAACTCAATATCGCGCACACGATACTGACCAAATACAGCGTGCATCAACCCTGGAATTTTCTCACCGTCATCAGCGTTTTTGTAATATTCAACGCCCTGAACCAGCGACGAAGCACAATTGCCGACACCGGCAATGGCAACGCGGATGCTCATATAGACTCCTTGCCCTGCAAAATAAGCGACATTACATTATGCCGCACCATACACATTTCATAATACTATTGCTTTAACAAATATGTACTAATATTCAATATTTTTAATCTTTTCTAAACAAAAACATGCTGTTTTGTAGAAAAATTCAACACCGGACGCTACGGTGGAATGTATGGTTGCACGTAAAGATGGAAGACGAGCGTCTACTTCGCATGAGAAAGCTACTCGAAGCGTATCGTCACAATCACAAAAAAATACGAATATGCCTTCATCTGTCCCACCACGCGGACAAGAATCATATCGTCCAAATTCGTATTCTTTTGAATCAAACAAAAGCAGCCGTAATTCAAGATTCGAACGTTCTCGCGCAGCAACACGCAGAAGGCGTCGTAGAACTTGGCGAGGCAGACATCCTATTATTTTTTGGGCGCTTATCGTTATTTTTGTGCCAATTTTGCTAGGCACAATTGTTTTTGCTTATCTGTATGCAACTACAGACATACCGGCACCAGACAAAGTTGCTATGGCAGATAAGACGAAAGTGTATTATTCAGATGGCAAAACTGAATTAGGTTCGTTCGCTGAGCAAAATCGCGAAATTATCAATTGTTCAGTACTACCTAAATATGTTGGTAAAGCAATAGTTGCTTCAGAAAATCGTTCCTTCTACCACGATGGCGGAATAGATTTTAAAGGAATTGGACGCGCACTACTTCATAACATCACAAAGCACGGGCGTTGGGGCGGCTCAACTATTACGCAACAATATGCGGAAAGATATTATCTCGGTGAAACAAAAACTTATTTTGGAAAACTAAAAGAAGCTATTTTAGCTTTGAAAATTGCGCAAACTCAAGATAAAGATACAGTACTTTGCAATTATATGAATACTATTTACTTGGGTAGAGGAGCATACGGAATTCAAGCTGCAGCCAAAGCATATTTCGGCATAGAAGCAAAAGATTTGTCACTTTCGCAAGCTGCACTTTTAGCAGGTATTATTCCAGCACCAAGTAGCTGGGATCCTGCAATTGGTCCAAAAGAAGCAGGCATTCGTTTTAAGCGCGTGTTACGCATTATGAAAGAAGATGGCTACATTACAGCCTCTCAGGCAGCGCAAGCAAAAATGCCTAAAACTATTACTCAGACGACTCAAAACATTTACGCAGGTCAACAAGGTTACTTATTGCATATGGTTCGCGATGAGTTAACTAGGAATGGTGCTTTTACACAGGAAGATCTCGACAGTGGTGGATATCGCATTATTACTACTATCGATAAAGCTAAGCAAGATTTAATGTTCAAAGTTGCAAGTCCTTCTCAAGATGGACGAGGAATTGTGCCAGAAGGACTGCAAGTTGGCGGAATTTCAATAAATGCAAAAGATGGTTCAATCATTTCCGTTTACGCAGGAGACGATTATCTAAAGAAACAGCTTAATAACGCCACACAAGCGCTTTATGAGCCAGGCTCTACTATGAAGCCTTTTGCGCTTATGGGAGCAATTCAGGCTGGCACTAGCTTGGATACGATGTTCAATGGCAATTCTCCACGCAAGTTTGATGGAATCGATAAACCTGTTGGAAACTTTGCAAACATGAGCTATGGCACCATTAACTTATACAATGCAACTGCAAATTCTGTGAACACAGTGTATATGGATTTGCAAAGTAAACTTGGCGCTAAAAAAGTTGCTCATACCGCAGTTATGGCAGGCTTAAATCCTGAACGAGTCAATGGTGAGAATCCGTTTACTGTGCTCGGAAACGATTCTGTACATGTAAGCGAAATTGCGCGCGCATATGCAACATTTGCAAACCAAGGAAGACGCCCAGATTTGCATATTGTTGCCAGCGTAAAAAATCCCGACGGTAAAGAGTTCTACCGTGCACCAACAGCTGGAAAGCAAGTATTCTCACCAGCCGATGCCGCTTTAGCTACAAAAGCAATGATTGGCGTAGTGCAACATGGTACAGCAACTGAAGCTCGCGCTGTAGGTAGAGAAATTGCAGGAAAGTCTGGAACAGCAAACGATGAAACTGCTGGTAGCTTTGTAGGATTTACGCCAAATATTGTTACCGCATTTGCCATATGGAATCCAGACGCAAAAGGTAGCCCACAAGTAATTAAACCGTTCCACGGATATCTTGGCGGAAGCGACTACCCTGTACACTTGTTTACAAGATACATGCGTCAAGCGGTAATAGGAACCCCGAATACTAAATTCCCTGAAGCAAAAGACACAGGCAAAATTGGCGGACCTGATGGAAAATGGGGATTAGGCGAACAACACACATTCACGCACGCAAAAACTGAGAATGAAGATAAGGATAAAAACAAGGACAAAGATAAAGACAAGGACAACGACAACGATTTAGACCTTGATAGCCAGCTGTATGGTCGTGACGATTCATCATCGGGCGGCGTTGGCAGTTACGATAATAATTCTGGCGGTCATGGTTATGACAATAACTATGACACAACTGGAGGAAACTAGTAAATCAACTGTAGCTAATTTACAAACAGATATGCGAATAGCTATCTAAATAAATAACTAAATAGTTTATTAATTAGTTTTGCTTGTTTGTTAATTAGTTTCGACTCAAAACAATGTTCTCAAGCATTTTAGCAGTCACATTTTCATAACCGTTAAGTTCTGCGTGATGCTTGCTTTCAGATATGTTTGCGCGCGAAAAACCTGTTTGTGCAATTACAGTTGCTCCGGAATTAATTGCGGCAGTAAGACCAGATAGAGAATCTTCTATGGCAATGCAATTAGCCATCTGCTTTGCAACTTCCTCGTCCGTACCCTCAATGCCAACCATTTTTCCTGCAGCAAGATATGGCTCAGCACTAGGCTTCGGTTTAAATCCATCATCTCCACACACATACCCAGCGAAAGCGCCTTCTGGAGCGTGATTCACAATATTTTCAACCAAACAACGCGGCGAATTACTCACCAAAATTGAAGGAATGCCAGCATCCGTAAGGCTTTTAAGTACGTCTAAAACTCCTGGAACCCATGGCACGGATTCAGCTTCACGAGCAGCAACGTAATCAACCATACCTTTGCCGATTTCTTCTACAGTAAGTTTTGTACCGCTTGGAATCATTTTATTGGCAACAGTTTCAAGGGATCCGCCGGAACATTCCCAAGCTAAATCTTCATCCCAGTAACCACCGTATTTTTTTACTAAATAAAATTCCGACTCATGCCAATACGGCTCGGAATCTATAAGAGTGCCATCCATGTCCCAAAAAACTGCACGCAACACATGTTTTTCTTCACTAGAGTTAAGAGTACTTACACACACATTCGTCGTCTGTTCAGCCATTCACAATCCTTTATATTGCATATATTTGCTTTAGCTTTTGTAGCGCATTATTTCGCACTAATTTTGTATTACTTTTCGCACTATTAATTCTTCTCGCTAATTTCTCACTTAAGCACAATAAGTAGCCATGCCTACGTTACTATATGCTCCACGCTCTCCACAACACCACAGATTTTTCATCCAAAGACTTTCGATTTTTATAATTACTGTTATAGCTTTCTGAAGAATACGACGAAGGTAACGCTCGTCTCTCTGCAAGAATATCCCGCCTCCAGCGACGCGCATTGCGAGAACGCTGCATTTCCACAATGTCACCATCTGCATTTGCAGCAAAAATATTGCGCTCTGAAGACTCTGCAGAATCAAGCAAATGCCTTACTTGTCTTTTCAGCTGTCGATTTTCTTCTTGCAAATCAAGTATTTGCATGATGCCAGCAAGATTAATGCCTTCATTTTGGCTTAAATGCTGAGTTTGCACAATCCTGTCTATATCTCGCAAAGAATAACGGCGAGCGCCACCTTCAGTTCTATGCGGCATTATTAAATGAAGCCGATCATACTGTCGTAAAGTTTGCGGGTGCGTATTGGTTAGGCGTGCCACATGGCTTACGGTAAATATTGGCAAATCAAGAACGAATCCTACTTCATCTGCCCCGTCAAGCGTTGCAGTACCACGCACTAAAGCAACTGCACACATTTCATACAGTGCTTTAGTTTCACGCGTTATTGGTGTCATAGCACGCCTTCCTTTGCCTTTTTTAGTATGTTTAAAGCACTGTTACAAGCAATTCAACAGTGTTTAACCTACTAAATTATCGTTAACTTAGTTTTGTCTTAATTTTTTAATTTCTTCAGCATAAGTTTCGCCAGCAGTTTTATCAAATTCTTTTGCAACGCGTCTAAGAGACATGCTCGAACGCTTTGGCAAACGAATCTGCACAACGCCAACAAAATCGCCATTTTTCCCCGGCACTCCAGCACCTTCTATACGAACTTCATCGCCGCTTGAAACACAAGCTGGAACTTTGAAAGTAACAGGGTTGCCGTCTAGGTCGTTTATACTAACTTTTGCACCATGCACTGCTTCACTTAACGTTAGCGGCAATGTAGAAATCAAATCGTCGCCTCGCAAAGTAAATTTATCTGATGCTTCTACTTGAACATGCAAGTACAAGTCACCTGCAGCACCACCGAACTTGCCTGGCTTGCCTTTTCCTTTCAAACGAATTTTCTGTCCGGTTTTTACACCAGCTGGAATATGCGTTTTAAAAGTTTCACCAGCCGCACGCAACGATACTGTAGCGCCTTTAAAAGCTTGCTTAAATGTGAGCTTTATATCGGTTGTTATATCTTCGCCAACTTCAGGCACATCAGCTTCCTGCGGTTGAGAATACCTCTCACCACCAAAGCCACTCATACCTTGGAATCCTGCTGAATTTTGAGAGCGCTGACCTCCACCAAACATGGAGAAAATGTCGCTCATATTTGGTCCAGCACCGTTGGATGTAAAGCGAATGCGCGAACCGTTTCCACCCATGCCACCCATGCTGCCCATGCCATAGCCGCCGTTGAACATAGAGAAAATGTCCGAGAAGCTCGACGCATCGAAACCACCAGCACCACCTGCTCCTCCAGCGAAACGAGCACCACCAGCACCAAATTGGCGGATAGCATCATAACGTTGACGAGTTTGACTATCTTTTAGTACGTCATAAGCTTCAGAAACATCCTTAAATTTTTCTTCAGCTTCTTTTGTTTTGTTTAAATCAGGGTGATATTTACGAGCAAGTTTGCGATACGCTTTGGTAATCGTTGCCTCATCTGCGTCTTTGGAGACACCGAGAACCTTATAAAAATCCTTAGCTAACCATTCATTTTCAGCCATTTGTGCCTCCTTTCTTCACAAGCACATTGGCTATTTCGCTTTTGACCAAATATAGTCTGCTCGTGCCAACTCTTATGAGTCAGCACGAGCAAGTTATGCAATAAAGTCACGACTAAGAGTTTCGTTAGTCATTACTTGGCGAAGAGACGACCACACGAGCGGCGCGAATAACGCGATCTCCTATTCGATATCCTGCTTCAACTACAGCATCAACAGTTTCTTTTGTAGCGTCTGGATCTGGCCTGTGCAAAATTGCATCATGCTTGGTCGGGTCAAAATCTTCGCCCTTCTCACCAAACTTTTCCACACCAAACTTTTCAAAAGCTTTATCTATCTTAGTTGCAACAGCCTTGAATGAATCATCCATTTCGCTATGCTCGCGAATGCGGTCAATGTCATCCAATGCCGGAAGCAATGCTGTCAGCACGTCAATAATTCCATGCTGTCTGAAACGATCCTGCTCTTTGGCAGAACGATTTCTGAAGTTTATAAACTCAGCACGCTCTCGCTGTAACGCTTCCAAGTACTCTGCAGCTTCTTTCTTAGCTTTACCTAAGGGAGTTAAACTGCCGCTATCCGCGTCTTGGCTGTCTTTCGATTCTGAGGATTCAGTGGAATTCGCTGTATCCTCAGAATTTGCGGAATCCGCAGAAACGTTAGCATCAGCTTGTGCATCAGCTTTCGTTTCTGCAGGATTTGCATCTTCAGCAGCTTTCGATGAAGATTGCGCAGACGATTTCGCAGAATCACCTGTAGCTTTTACATCCAGCGAGTCAGCATCTTCCATATCTTGCAAATATTCGTTGGCGTTAAAGTCGGACATTACTTGTTGTCCTTATCGCCCTTGTCGTCGTCCACCACTTCGGCGTCAACTACATCATCATCCTTAGCTGCAGAGCCAGCCTGAGCGCCAGCAGCAGACTGAGTACCAGCCTCGGCGCCAGCAGCACCTTGAGCACCAGCGGCACCTTGCTGAGCGTAAAGCTGCTGACCAATCTTCTGAGCAGAAGTCATTAATTCGCTTTGAGCAGACTTAATCTTCTCAACGTCGTCACCCTTCAAAGCTTCCTTCAAAGCATTAACCTTTTCGGTAACTTCCTTGGAGATTTCGTCGGAAAGCTTGTCTTTATTGTCGTTCACAAGCTTTTCAGTCTGGTAAGCAAAGGCTTCTGCTTGGTTGCGAACTTCAGCTTCTTCCTTACGCTTCTTATCTTCAGCTTCGTGAGCTTCAGCTTCCTTCACCATGCGGTCAATTTCGTCCTTTGGCAAACCGGAACCACCAGTAATAGTCATAGACTGTTCCTTACCAGTGCCCTTATCCTTAGCGGAAACATGCACAATGCCGTTAGCGTCAATATCGAAAGTGACTTCAATCTGAGGAACGCCACGAGGAGCTGGAGCAATACCAGTCAACTCAAAAGTGCCAAGAGGCTTGTTATCGCGAGCAAACTCACGCTCACCCTGGTAAACCTGAATCAACACGGATGGCTGATTGTCTTCAGCAGTGGAGAATACTTCCGAGCGCTTCGTCGGAATTGCAGTGTTGCGGTCAATAAGCTTTGTCATAATTCCACCCTTGGTTTCAATACCCAAGGAAAGTGGAGTTACATCAATAAGCAGAACGTCTTTGCGGTCTCCCTTAATAACGCCCGACTGCACGGCTGCACCAACGGCCACGACTTCATCTGGGTTCACGGACTGGTTAGCTTCCTTACCGCCAGTAAGTTCCTTCACCAAATCCTTCACAGCTGGCATACGAGTAGAGCCACCAACAAGAACCACGTGATCGATCTGGCTTACTGAAATTCCAGCGTCAGAAAGAACGTTGTTAAATGGCGTACGGCAGCGGCCAAGCAAGTCGGAAGTCATTTCCTCAAAGTGAGCACGAGTCAAAGTCTCATCCAAATGCACTGGAGTGCCGTCAGGAGTCATTGCCAAGTACTGCATAGAAATTGAGGTGGAAGTAGAAGAGCTAAGTTCCTTCTTTGCCTGCTCAGCAGCTTCCTTCAAGCGCTGCAAAGCAATCTTATCCTTGCTCAAATCAACACCATACTTGTTCTTAACTTCGCCAACAAGCCAGTCGATAATCTTCTGATCCCAGTCGTCGCCACCCAAGTGGTTATCGCCATTAGTTGCTTGCACCTGAATTGTGGAGAATCCGTCATCATCCTTACCAATTTCAAGCAAGGACACATCGAAAGTACCGCCACCCAAGTCGAATACCAAAATGCGCTCGTCTTCCTTGCCCTTTTCGAGGCCGTAAGCCAAAGCTGCAGCAGTTGGTTCGTTAATAATACGAAGCACGTTCAAGCCTGCAATCTTACCTGCATCCTTAGTTGCCTGACGCTGAGCATCGTTGAAGTAAGCTGGGCATGTAATAACGGCATCGGTTACCGGCTCGCCCAAGTAAGCTTCAGCATCGCGCTTCAACTTCATTAAAACCTGTGCAGAAATCTCTTGTGGAGTCCACTTCTTGCCGTCGATATCAACAGTCCAATCAGTGCCCATATGACGCTTTACTGAGCTAATCGTGCGATCAACGTTTGTTACAGCCTGACGCTTAGCAACTTCACCAACCAAGATTTCGCCGGATTTGCTGAATGCCACAACAGATGGCGTGGTACGTGCGCCTTCAGCGTTCACAATAACGGTTGGGCTGCCACCTTCAAGAGTAGCGATGCAAGAGTTGGTTGTTCCCAAATCAATACCTACTGCGCGTCCCATAATTTCTCCTTAACTAGGTATTGCACCTTTTGTGCAATTACGCTTTCCTTCAAGTTTTGCAGTTACGTGAGCTGAGCTTTATTTAGATTCCTTATTGGAAACTAGGTAAATCACCAGCTTTTTTACTTTCCAAAACTTGAGCCTACTACACTCAACTTGTAAAAGTCAACTTTTATTCCCAAAAATTACAAAAAACTTTATACAACTAGACTCAAGTTTTGCAATTTAAGCAAAATTAAGGGGAAATTCTGCAAAATTCAGTAGCATTCACGCGCTGAACTTAAAACGACGCAAAGAATTATCCAGAGCATTGTAGCGCGCCAAAACACCAATAAGCGGCGTGCCAATACCGGTTATGAGTTTGATTGCTTCAGTTGCCATCATTGCGCCAACAATAGCTGCAGTCGCGCCCAATACTGCCGATTTTGGCACTTTTTCTTTAGGCGGAGGACAAGGGTACAAGTCGCGCAATCCTGGTCCCTCCCCAGGCATAAAAACGCTTACTTGACCTTCATAATAAAGCACCGATCCGTAAACTTCTGGCGTACCAGCACTCCAAGCAGCATCCGCAATCAAAAAGCGAGTAGCAAAATTATCGCAACCATCAATTATTAAGTCGTGACTTTCTACAAGTTGCTTTGCGTTGTCTTCATTAAATCTATCTACAAGGTTGATTTTTAAACCCGGAGATAACGCTTGCAGACGCTTAGCCGCAAGTTGCGCTTTAGATTTGCCACACTGATCGACAGTATATAAAGTCTGCCTTTGCAAATTAGAAAGCTCAACAACATCGTCATCACAAATCGTAATTTCGCCAACTCCTGCTGCAGCAAGCGAAAGCAAGCATGGCGAACCAAGTCCACCTGCTCCGACCATGCAGATTTTCGCATCGCGAAGTAACTGCTGATGTTCATGCGTAAAGCCCGGCAGGAGCAAGTGGCGGCTAGTGCGTTCCACCTCAAGCTCCTGCAGGTTGTCGTAAATTTTATTAATCGTCATGTTGAATAATATGCCGAAAAATTACAGTACAAAATTTACAGTACAGAATCAGCCCAAGCGCGACCTTCAACAGGCGAAGAAGCGAGCGCATGTTCACGCTTAGGAATACGGCCAGCATCGTGAGCAAGCTTTCCAGCAGTTACAGCAGCAGCCATTGCACGACCCATCTTCACTGGGTCTGGACAGCGAGTTACAGCGCTTGCAAGAAGCACACCAGAGCAGCCAATTTCGAAAGCTTTAACAACATCGGAAGCAGTGCCAACGCCGGCATCCAAAATCACAGGAACGCCAGCTTCCTTGCATTCTTGGACAATCAGCTCAATATTTCGAGGATTCAAAATACCAAGACCAGTTCCAATTGGAGCACCACCAGGCATAACAGCCTTCACACCAAGCGAAACCAAGCGACGAGCCACAATCGGGTCGTCATTCGTGTAGCAAAGAACGCTAAAGCCTTCTTCAATAAGCTTTTCTGCAGCAAGTAATACTTCACGAGTATCTGGAAGTAAAGTATCGTCGTCTGCAATCACTTCGAGCTTAATCCAATCAGTTCCAAGCGATTCACGAGCCATTTTTGCTGTAAGCACAGCGTCATGCGCAGTTTTGCAACCAGCAGTATTTGGCAAAACGTTAATATTGTGACGCTGCAACATGCCGTAAATATCCACGCCTGTTTTTGCGTGACGGCGCATTGCAACCGTAGCCACTTCCGCACCTGAAGCTACAAGTGACTTTTCCATAATGTCAATGCTCGTCATGCCGCCAGTGCCAAGCAAAAGCCTTGAATGTAAAGTCTTACCGCAAAGCTGCCAAGTATCGGCACTTTCTTCTGTATTATTTTCTGTCATTTTAAGCCTTTTATTTAATATTTATATTTAAACCTAATTAAAATTAAATAATTAAGCGCACTAATTTCACGCTTAATTTTGTGGTGTTTCAGCCGCCTTGAACTGCGCTAAGAATTTCGACTTGATTCCCATCACATATGACTGCTGATTCCCATTGCGCGCGAGAAAGCACATCGTCGCCAATTGCGACCGCTATACCAGGTCCTGCATCCGAACCATAACGTTGCGCAATAAGCTGAGCAACAGTCAATCCGTCTTGCACTTCAACAGTTTCACCATTGACTACGATTTGCATAATCTAACCTTTACTAACTAAAAGCTGAATTACTAAAAGTACTTTCTGCATCACACTTACGTCTATATTGGAACACTTCACACAATTCGCGGCGAAATCTAGCGAATTCACTGAAATTAGCGATTAGAAGCGTGCAGGATTGCAGCTCTCCAAGAAGCCCTTTTCCTTCTCAGTCAACTCTTGCTCAAGCACAAGTTTTGTAGTCAAAGAAGAGCCTAAAGCGGTGAGCAAAATGCCGTGACGGAAGTAACCGGTGGAAATCGTGGTGTGCGTCTTAGGATCAATGCCAATGAATGGCAAATCATCTGGAGTTCCAGGACGACCGCCAGCAGTAACCTCAGTAATCGAGCATTCCTGAATGCCAGGAAGCACGCTTGCGGCATCGCGAAGCAAGTCAAGCACGCCACCGACCTTTGGAATATCGCGGTCATCTTCGCGAGAAGTAGCACCGAGCACAAGCTCGCCTGTTTCCTTAGCGCGAGGAACCAAATAAACTGGACGATCATGCACAAATCCACGAACCACAGAGCTCAAAATTGGGCGCAAAGGCTCTGGAATAGTCATACGAATCATATCGCCCCACACAGCGCGAAGCTTAAGCTGAGGAAGCATATCCTTAGCACCCAAGCCGGATGCCAAAACTGTGTCTGGACCCAAATCGTCTGGAGTGCTTGCGCGACGCTCAATAACAACACCGCGCTTTTCGAGTGCATCAATCATTGCTGCAGTGAAAAGACGAGGGTTGATTTGATGGTCGTCCGGCACGCTTACAGCGCCAGCAATAGTTGGCGAAAGAGCAGGCTCAATCTCACGAAGCTTACTCACAGAAATATGCTCAGCTCTACGGCCGTAACGATGCTGCAAGTTTAGCAACTCGTTTACGTGCTCGTTATCTGCAGCGTCACCGCCAATTACGTAAGAGCCGCACTCTAAGTAGCCAGTTGGCTTATCGGTGTACTTTGCAACCGAATCAACCAATTCCTTATACATAGTTGCAGACTCAAACATAAGAGGATACAACGCTTCTTGCTGATATTGCATTTCTGCGGTAGGAGCTAACATGCCAGCAGCATGGTGAGAAGCGCCCGAGACTGGATCTGGATCAATTATGCTAACTTTTACGCCAGCTTCCGTAAGTCTCCACGCTGTTGCTAAACCAATAATACCTGCACCAATAATACGAATATTTCGCATAATACTCCTTCCCTACGGCGGCATTACCCGCATCAGGTTTACGGTCGGCTTTCGCCCTCTCAGCCTGTATAGAACAAGCTCCCGCGTTTCGTAGCTTTGACTTTCAAAACTGCGATTGTAAAGCTGTAATATTGCCAACTTTAGCGATATTACAAACGCTACAGATAGACGCAACGAAAATATGTGATTTTCGTCACACTACCGTGTAGTATTCTAGCACTTCTGTGAAAAATTGGTTAATTGAGATGGCATGTCAAATCGCAAAACTAAGCAATTTCGCTACTGACGCAGTACGGTTTCTGCGCGAGTAACGTATAACTCCGTTTTTTCGTTACTGGCGCAGACAGCGCTCGCGCGGATTACGCTCGCGCGCGAAACTCGCGTTGGAAGTCCACTGGACTTCCAACTTAAGCGAGTTTCCGCTCCGAGTTGCCTTCGCGCGCTACGCTCTATGCGCTCAGGCAGGTCGTCGCGCTCGCGCTGACGGAATTACTCAACCGAGCGCAGCAAAATCTCCTCAAGCGCATGCTTTACCGAAACCGGCAGTGCGCAACGCCATTGCGCCCACTTCACTACGGAAGGCTGATCAGTTGCGTAAGCGTTAAGCATATCAACGCTGTTGCGATACTTTTCTGCTTCCGATTCGTTTTCGTATTCAAGAGTTGAGATTGCAGCAATAGCGCTTGCACTTCCGCCAGCATCTCGCACTGCATCAAAAGCCATTTCCTTGCCTCTGTACGGCACTTGCGCTTGAAGCAGGAATCGGTAAGCGTCGCCAACTTTAGGGTCGGCAGCGATTTGCAATCCACCGTCAACAATTACGCAAACTTCCGAACGAGCTGGCACGTCTTTCACAGAAACCGACAAGCTCAAAGTCGCCTCTTCGCCTTCGTAAGAAACCGCAAACTCGCTTGTGTTAAGCTCTCGGCTCCCAACAAACACGCGCGCGTGAGCAAAATCTATGCAAGCAACTCCTCTAAATACAACGTTCCAGTTGCGTTTTTGCGGCACAGATTCTACGGCAGCATCACATCCTGCAACACCGGAAATAATAAATTGCGAAGAACCATTGCCGTCTCGCCACACAAAATTCATACGTGTATTAGCAGTATTTCCAGCAGACGCGGCAGCAAAATCGCCGTTATCTTCTCGCATCACAAATTCGCCGTCAGCTCCAGGGAATGCAAGAACTCGCAAAGCCCGCGGATTTTCAATGCTATTAACAGATTCAGCGGTCTCAGCACTACGCTCGCAATCTGCAACTTCCGGCAAAACTTGCAGAGGCACAATCGCTCCAGCGCGCGCAAAAGCCGGCACGCGGTCAAGTGAGCGCCACGCTTCAAATCTGCGGCCATTCCAGCCGCGAGACACATACCTGCGTCCGTCAAACAAATCGTACCAATCGCCTTCCGGCAACCAAACTCCAGCACATCCGCGCAAAGCAGCCGCGTCGTTAGGCGAAACAATCGGCGATACTATAAGCTCGCTTCCAAAACGGTACTCGTTAGGAATTTCGTAAGCCATTCCAACTTCCGGCGACTGCCAGTACATTGGCTCAATAATCGGCCTGCCATCAAAAGCCGCGCGATAATTCATCGTATAAACGTATGGCAAAAGTTCCGCGCGCAAACGAAGCATTTTCACCATTGCTTCGCGAGTCTCCCGAGGGAAATTCCACGGCTCTTTTCCAGCGAATGGCGAGCAAGTAGAGTGCAAACGATTAATAGGACTAAACGCGCCGAAAGCGTACCATCGCGCTTCCAACTCGTTATTTCTAACGCCAAGCATGTGTCCGCCAATATCGTGACTCCACCATCCGTAGCCAATATTGGAAGCTGTAGAAGTGAAGTAAGTTTGGAAAGCAAGCGAATCCCAAGTAGTAACGGTATCTCCCGAGAATCCAACTGGGTAGCGATGCGAACCAGGGCCAGCATAACGAGAGAACGTAATAGGCCATCGACCTTCGCGCGCAGCGTCCTCATAATGCATGTGGTTCAGCATCCAAAGAGGATCCAAGCCAGGCTCGCGCGTAACTCCCCCCTGCTGCCAGTCAATCCACCAAAATCGCACGCCTTCATCTTCCATACGATGATGCATGTTGAAGTAAGCCTTCACAAACTGCGGATTCGTTAAATCAAATTCCACAGCTTTGCCGCTTGCCGGATCAATGCCAGCATCTTGCGCAACTTGCGGATAATCTTTTTCAAACGCACGCACGCCGTCGCGCGGATGCAAGTTCAAAGTTGGAGACAATCCAGCAGCGTTAAGTTTACGCAAAAAAGCACGATGATCCGGGAAAAGTTCCTCGTTCCACGTATAGCCCGTCCAACCGGATCCATACTTCGGATCAACATCAGTAACATGCCAATCCATGTCAATAACAGCCGTGCTAAAAGGTATGCCTTCGCGCTTAAAACGATTATGCAATTGCAAATATTCGTCTTGACGGTAGCGATAGTAGCGGCTCCACCAATTGCTTAGCGCAAAACGTGGCAGCAGCGGCTGAGCGCCCGTAAGCTTATAAAAGTCTTGAATTGCTTGAATATAGCGGTGTCCGTAACCGAAGAAATACAAGTCCTTGTATCTACCTGATTGCTCGCTAACTTTTTGCGCACGCGACTTAACCCAAGCCCCATACGGGTTTGGTTTGCCATTTATTTCCTCAGCCGGAGCAATTTCGCAAGTTGCAGAATCGTCTAAAATAGACCATCCGTCGCGCGAAAGTATTCCTTTACCAAGTTTTACCGGGCCATTCGCCTGATCCAAAGTTCTAAAAGTTCCAAGAAGATTTCCCGGGCACGCGTCGCCGTAATGCCACGTATTAAACTGCGTGCACGGCACTCCGCGCACAACAATACTTAAACCTTCTTTGCTAAAAGCTTCGCAATTATAAGTAAGATGCAGCTTTTCAGTTTCGACTTCCAGCCATTCATTTTCGTTTGTGCGCGCACTAAATTGCGGCTGAGCGTCCGCGCTTTTGTGAGCAAAATTGCGGCAGATTACAGTTTGCGTAGGATTGTCAACAAACTTTCCATCATCGCTCCATTCAAGACGAATAAGCGAATCTGTAATAACCGTAATTCGCCACTTTTCGCCCTTAATTACCTGACTATCCTGCGCCTTTGCATTTGAATCAGTTGCGTACTTATAAAAAATTCCCAACTTGGAAGAGTCCATACTACTGCACATCTCTGCTGTTACCTTGCAACTTTGCTTATTAACAATTTTATGTATTATTTTATGTATTATTTTGTTTGCTTACAACTTATAACTTTAATGAATGTATACTGCAAACACTGACGCAATGATCAACATCAGCGGATACCACGCATACATAACACAACGGAACGTCGTCGAGTTTTTAGGACCATCACCATAAGGGCTACGATAATGCAACACAGCTACACCAATACCAGGTGTAAGCATCGACATAGCGCCGAACATTCCTGCAGTCATCTCCATAGTAATTTCGCGCTTTTTTAATAATTCAAAAAGAAGTACGAAAATAAGCAAAGTTACGCCGCCGAAGAAAATTCCATGCTGCACAAAAACTTTTCCTATCAAATTCCAAAGAAGACCCGCAATGATAAGCACGGTAATAGCAAAACCTTTACTAAATCCGCTTAAACGTTCCCTAATTGTATCTATACTCGAAAGTACGAATAGGGAAATAACCATTGCAAATACAGGATTTTGCGAACGCATGTCGAACAAACATTTTGAATTCACCAAATCGTATGGAACTTCGCAAACCACTGCTAAAATCAGCAATCTCAACATGTAAAGATTCAAATTATGCGTGTTATGGTATCCGCGTACTAGTATCCACGCATACCATGGCACTGCAGTCCAGCTTATAAATTCACAAACTAATATGACTGTCAATGCAAACATATTATTGGTTACTGTTCCGCCGAACATTCGTGCAATTACTGTGTTACTAAATGCACCTAGCATAAGCATAAAAGCGCCGAGCATTTTGAGTTTATTGAGCGTGATTCCAGTTTTTATGTTACGGTCAGCACGAATTGGTTTGCCGTTTGCATCAAGCATTTCCTTATTCGCGTTACCGCTATCACGCATTATTGCTTTACCACTATTAATACTCATTGCACGTCCTTGTTTATTTGCGCATACCTAGTTTATATAAACTTTATCCGTAGTCGCGTATCTACCTAACCTGTAATTTACATTCCAAACACTGCAAAACTTTGAGCGCCGAGTGTTAAGCAATCACCATCAACTGATATTTCTCCAATTTTCAGTAATGGATTGTAAGCAGATTCTTGCGTAAGATTCGCTAATGCTTCTAATGAAACTGTTTCACTATTTACACCTGGGTTCATAACCACAATGCTTCGTTCCACAGCTGATTCTCCTGCGTCACCTTTTGCGCAACGCTCGTAAGCAAAGCCGCGCCCGTCAACAGGAGCATACAGCACTCTCCAAGAAGCGTCAGCTTGCAAAGATTTGCGGCTATGACGAAGCGCAATAAGCGAGCGCACCCACGAAAGGAAGGAATCTTCGCAATTAATTTGCGCAGAAACAGTTGGAATTTCACCACTCCCCACTGCTTGTTTTCGAGAATTTGCGCAAGTTCTTCCGTCTGCTCGCGCTTCAACAGGCAAGTATAATTTAGATTTTGCAGCCATTGAGAAGCCAAAATTCTTTGCATCGTCCCATTGCATTGGCGTACGAGTGCCCGTACGAGCGTAGCCGCCTTCTTTTGTTGGGATATCGCGATATTTCATGCCAATTTCGTCGCCATAATACACGAATGGCACGCCTGGCATAGTGAGTATCATGCCGAAAGCCACGCGACGCTCACGATCGTCAAGACGCGGAGCAAGACGCGGCGTATCGTGATTGCATGTGATGAAACTAAAGTAGCCTTGATTACAGGTTGATTCATACTGCGGGCAGTAGTCGTCCAAGAATGGGCAAATGCTTCCGCCACCGTGCGCATTAAAGTAGCTGTGATCGCGCTCAGAATTGTTATCTAAAGCGTTATCAACGTCACGAAGTAAACGCGCATAACCATTAGGATTGCCATCCCAGCGCCAATTCAAATAGAAGTCCATGTCGAATCCGGCAGCAAGAGCCTGACGCGGTCTGCCCCATTCGGACACAAAAGCAGCCTGCGGATACTCTTCTTTTACAGTGCCAAGCATTTCCTGCCATGCGCGAATTGTATTGTCTTTTCCAAGACTTCCTTCGCCATTATTGTCATCGTTTTTTACAAGCGAATCAGCCATATCAACTCGGAATCCATCCGCACCAAGCGAAAGCCAAAATCGCATAATATCAACCATTGCAGCGCGAGTTTCTGCCGCTTCTTTGGAATCTGGAGCGGATTGCCAAGCTCGATCCCTATGTGCAAAACCGTAGTTTAATGCAGGCTGACATTTGAAGAAGTTTAGAATATAAGTGGCGTCACGCTCAGTTTCACCGCCAATAAACGGCATAGAATAGCCGCTAAACGCACTGTCTGTCCAAATATATCGCTTGCTAAACTCGTTTTCTTCAGCTTTCGAACTTTCCTTAAACCACTCGTGTTCTTCACTCGTATGACCCGGCACTAAGTCAAGCAACATGCGGATTCCTTGATTGTGAGCTTCACTAAAAAGCTGCTGCAAGTCTTCGTTAGTGCCATAGCGAGCAGCTACTTTTTTGTAGTCGCGCACGTCATAGCCCGCATCTTTAAAAGGCGAGTCATAGCAAGGATTAAGCCAAATTGCGTTGCAGCCAAGCGATTTTACATAGTCTAACTTTTTGATAATTCCTTGAATGTCACCTATGCCATCGCCATTGGAATCACAAAAACTTTGCGGATAGATTTCGTAAAAAACCGCGTCTTTAAGCCACTGAGCATGATCGTATAATGCCATTATTTCACCCTTCTAGCGTTGTGCTATTTAGTTTACACGCAACCACTTGAAAAAATTTATAGGGCGAAATATACAGATTAACCCGCCACTCATTTGCAAACGACACGATATCCGTGTATACTACACAGTGCTTACGAACGGATTTGTGAGACTTGTGACGCTGCTCTACGCAGCAATCGCGATGTTGCGCCACAACGGAGTCCGTTACTACGCCACCAAATGATATGCCAGTTTTTGGCATGATATAGGAGGTCAAGGATGACGAATATTAAGAAGATGCTGGGTGCAGGTCTTGCAGTTGCTACTTTGTTTGGATTTGCAGCTTGCGGTTCAAGCACTAACAATAGCGCTAAGAAGGCTGCTGATTCAGCACCTGTTCAGCTCACCGTTTGGGGTTCTGCTGACGATCAGAAAGATGGCGGCTGGATTAAGACTGTTGAAGCAGAATTCAAGAAGGAAAATCCAAACGTTACTTTCAAGAACGCTGTTGTTGAGCCACCAGACGCTGCTAAGGCTGTTAAGCAGGATGCTAAGGCTGCTGCTGATGTGTTCCTCTTCCCTAACGATCAGCTCGGCGACTTGGTAAAGGCTGGAGCAATCGGCGAATTAAGCGATGACGCCACAAAGCAAGTTAAGGAACAGAACGAAGATACTTTGATCAAGTCTGTTACCGCTCAGGACGGTAAACTTTACGGCGTTCCTTACACCGGCAACACTTGGTTCATGTACTACAACAAGTCCAAGTTCTCCGCTGATGACGTTAAGTCCCTCGACAAGATGCTTGAAAAGGGCAAGGTTTCATTCGATCTTGCTAATGCTTGGTATCTCCCAGGCTTCTACCTCGATGGCAATATGACGCTCTTCGGCGAAAATGGAAACGATGCTAAGGCTGGCATGAAGCTCAGTGATAAGGCTGCTGAAGTTACCAAGTACATTGCAACAAAGCTCGTTGGAAACGAAAAGCACTTCGTACTTGATGGAAATGGTCGCGGCTTGGCTGGCTTGAAGGACGGCTCCGTTGATGCAATGTTCTCCGGTTCTTGGGATGCAGCCAAGGTTAAGGACGCCTTGAAGGATAACTATGCTGCAGCTGCTCTTCCAACCTTCAAGACTGAGTCTGGCGAGCACCAGATGAAGTCCTTCGCTGGTTCTAAGGCTGTTGCTTACAACACCAACACCAAGTCTCCAGAGATGGCTGCTAAGTTCGCTGCATTCTTGGGCTCCAAGAAGTCCCAGCAGATTGCTTTCGAAAAGGAAGGTGCAATTCCTTCTGACAAGTCCCTTGCTGACAGCGTAAAGGCAGAGCCAGCTGCTGTTGCTCAGATGGAAACCATTGCTAAGACTTCTGTCTTGCAGCCAGCAATTCCTGAAATGGGTAAGTTCTGGGATCCAGTTCAAGCATTCGGCACTTCTATCTCCACCGGTAAGATTACTGGCGATAATGCTGCCGCGCAGACCGCAGAATTTGCTAAGGGCTTAGAGAAGTAAGTAAACAAAACTTACTCTAGCCAACAAATCTAAATAGATGCATAAGCAGTGTTTTATGCACTTTGAGTAAAACAATGCGCCCCAGCCCCCGCTCCGGCAAGGGGTGGGGCGCATTGTTTATCTTCTACAAAATAATTTTGTTTACATGAAAGGCATGTCATGACTGGCACGACATCCACAAAGCGAGAAAGACGCCAGAAGAAGACGTCAACTGCAGAACGCTTTGCTCCTTCACCTTATTCACTGAAAGAGGCTGCAAAACATGCGGACATTCTTTCATGGATTTCTGTTGTCATATTTGGCTTTGGCAATTTTGTCCGCAAGCAATACATCAAAGGCGTTATATTCTTAGCGTGCGAAGCAACTTTATTCGTATTCTTATTTACAATTGGATTGGATTATCTTCCAAAACTCAACACTCTTGGCACAGTAGAACAGGGCAGAGTTAAAGTCAACGGATTCTGGCGATACAGTGCAGGCGATAATTCTGTAGAAATTTTACTGTATGGAGTTATGTCGATATTAGCGATTGTATTGCTTGTATATCTGGCAACTCTCGCTCTTCGCAGCGCGTACAAAGCGCAATCTGTAATGGCAGACGGCAAGAAGCCACTTAATTTCATTGATGATGCGAAGACTCTTCTTGACGAAAAAGCACACGTCGGTTTTATGACTCTTCCAACTGCTGGCATTGTGTTATTCACAATTTTGCCATTGTTCTTCATGATTTCTATGGCTTTCACAAGCTATGACGAGAATCATCAACAAAAATTCAGTTGGATTGGGTTAGACGTTTTTTCTCAATTCTTAACCGGAAAAAGTGATTTAATTAAAGCTGACGTATTCTTTGACGTATTAATCTGGACTCTTGTTTGGGCATTCCTTGCAACCTTCCTGAACTTCTTCCTCGGCATGTTCATTGCAATGATAATCAATAGAAAGTCCACTCGTCTTAAGGGATTGTGGCGAACTTGCTTCTCCCTTACAATTGCAGTTCCACAGTTTGTTTCATTGCTTATTATGAACAATATGCTTAGCCAGAACGGTGTTATTAACATTGTCTTTAAGCAAAACGGTTGGATACATCAGGAGCTTCCTTTCCTTACGGATGTAACTTGGGCTCGAGTGACGGTAATTCTTATCAATCTTTGGGTTGGTATTCCATTCACCATCATGCAGATTACAGGTATCTTGCAAAACGTTCCTGCAGAACTTTACGAAGCTGCAGAGCTCGATGGCGCAGGTTGGTGGCAACGTTTCATGAACGTCACAATGCCGTACATCATCTTTGTTATGACTCCATATTTGATTACTACCTTTACTGGCAACATCAATAACTTCAACGTTATTTACCTCTTAACAAAAGGTGGTCCAGCAAGTAGCAAAGTCAACAGTGCAGGCGGCACCGACTTGCTTATCACATGGCTCTACAAGTTGACTGTTGACCAGCAAAACTACAACGCAGGTGCAGTAATTGGTATTTTGACGTTCATTGTGCTTGCTGTCGTAGCACTGATTACGTATCGCAACTCTGGATCTTACAAGAATGAGGAGGGATTCCGGTGAGTGATAAAACTACAACTAAGAACGAAGAAGCTGTTGTAAAGAGCACTCGTAGTGTTTCTTTCCTTAAAGATCAACATGTCAGAAGAGTAATTGGAGATACTTTCTCACATTTGTTCTTGCTGGTGTTGTCAGTTATTTGGCTGATTCCAATCTTGTGGGTTTTGTTAGAAAGCTTCAACAAGAACACTGGTTCCTATCAGAAAACCTTCTTCCCAACTGAATACTCACTAAATAACTATATAAAGTTATTTACCGATACCGATGACATTAATTTCCCACGAATGTTCCTCAACACTTTGATTGTGTCAATTTTCGTGTGCATTATTTCTTTGGTGTTTGTGTTAGCGGTGTCCTTCTGCATGTCTCGTCTCCGTTTCAAAGGACGTAAGACATTCATGAATCTTGCTCTGATTCTTGGTATGTTCCCAGGTATCATGGCTGTTATTGCTATCTACTTCATTTTGAAGGCTCTTGGTTTAACAAAAGGTTCGATTGTATTAATCGCACTTATTATCGTTTATTCTGCAGGTAGCGGTGCCGGCTTCTACATTATGAAGGGCTACATGGATACTATTCCAAAGTCTTTGGATGAAGCTGCATACTTGGATGGATGCACAAAGTGGCAAGTATTCTGGAAGATTATTGTTCCAATCTGCAAGCCTATGATTGTGTTCCAAGCAATTACTGGATTCTTGGGACCATGGCTAGACTTCGTTATGGTGAAGACAGTAGTGAGAGACAATAAGGAAAACTACACAGTTGCTTACGGATTAATGGAGATGCTTACCAAAAAGTATCTACCTGATTGGTACGCTGCATTCGCGGCAGGCGCTGTGTGCATTTCCATACCAATCGTAATCCTGTTCATTATTATGCAGCGCTTCTACGAAGAGTCCATGTCTGGCTCCGTTAAAGGCTGATAATTTACAGGATATAAATCTACTGAAGGCTGAGACGCTTTCGAGCGTTTCAGCCTTCTCTTTCGCTAGACAACACGAACACGTAAAAATAAAAAATAACTTAACACACTCGCCGTTTGACTTAATACGATAATGGCTATCGCATAAACCCTACCGTGTTTAGCCAAATAGTGCCGCAAAACATAAAAAAACTTGATAACAGAACAATAAGTAAATAATAAAATTTAAAAACTGTATAATTACTAATACGATTAAATAATTTAGAAAATTTAGACAATTCGCAAAATAGCGAAGGAAGAAGGATACCCTATATGACGACTCCATCTTCGGCAACATGGCCTGTATACGAAGGACCTCTTGGATTTACTTTAAACGCTAAATCTACAACATTTACTGTATGGGCACCAACTGCACAGAATGTGACGTTAAGACTTTTTGAAACCGGAAACAACAGTGAGCCAATTCAAACACACGAATTGAAACCGTTGCATGACGGAGCTTGGCGGATTAATTTCCGTAAGCGTTTAGACGGCATATACTACGATTATCTTGTTACTTTCCAAGATGGCACAGTAAATCGAACTAGTGACCCTTGGGGTGTAGCGAGCGGTGTAAATGGTGAGCGCAGCCTTGTCATAGACGATGAGCGAGTGTCTCCTGCCAATTGGCATAAAGATAAGTCTCCTAAGTTTGTGCGTCATGCAATGGTTGTGTGGGAAACGCATGTTGCAGATTTCAGCAGCAATCCTAATGGCGGCTTTAAGCCAGAGCATAGAGGCCAATATCTCGCTTTTACTGATGAACATACATCTTTGCAAAATCCAGATTCTTCTGAATGCAACTTCCCTACTGGCTTGGATTATTTAAAGCAGCTTGGCATTACTCATGTGCAACTCGAACCTATTTACGATTTTGCAACAGTTGACGAATCCGCAATCGACAATGCGCGCAAAAACGGTGCTTCAGCAGAAGAATTAGATTCTCTATACAACTGGGGTTATGATCCTCACGCTTACAACGTTCCTGAAGGTGCTTATTCTAGCAATCCTTACGACGGCACTGCGCGAATTCGCGAATGCAAAGCAATGATTGCGGCATTACATGCTAATGGCCAACGCGTAATTATGGATGTTGTTTATAATCACATGTACAAGTCTGCAGAAAACGCTTTCGAATGCATGGCTCCTGGGTATTTCTGCAGGCGAGACTCTGACGGATCTTTTGCTAACGGCTCTGGCTGTGGAAATGAAATGGCTTCTGAACATCCTATGTTCCGCAGGTTTATTATTGAATCTTTGCTGCATTGGGCACGCTGCTATCACATTGATGGTTTCCGTTTTGATCTTATGGGATTGACTGATACTGAAACCTTAAATCAGGCACGAGCTGCATTAGATGAGCTTCCTGGCGGTAAAGATATTGTTATGTATGGAGAACCGTGGAGTGCTTCGGATCCTGCTGTTGATGAAAAAGTTCCGATGGGAGATAAAGACGGCAGAAGCACTCTTAACGAGCGCATAGGCTGGTTTAGTGACGAGTCTCGCGATTCCCTCAAAGGCAACGTCATGAACCATCTCGACCGCGGGTATGTAAATGGCAATGAGCTCTGGTGCTCAGATGCGGCTCGCCAAACTCTTAATGCATGGCGTGATACTCCTTCTGCAGGTAAAGAAGTTGGACAGATTGTTCAATATACTTCTGCTCACGACGATTTGACTTTCTGGGATAAGCTTTGTATCTCTATGCGCGAGAATGCTAGCGATTTTGAGTTTGACGCTCAAGATGCACAACAAGTTGCGGATATTTTGAACGCTAATATGTTTGCAGCTGGAATTGTTTTGTGCTCTGCAGGCACGCCGTTTATGCTAAGCGGAGAAGAGTTTGGACGTACTAAGCACGGTTGCGATAATTCTTATAATCGCGGTGTACTAATGAACCAGCTTGACTGGGCGCGCGCTGAACGTTTCAATCCGCTTGTTCAATGGTATCGTGCACTTATAAAGCTTCGCGCTGAATATAGCTCATTGTATGATGGCAAACGCAAACAACTTGAAACGTCTAACCATACTGTTTTGGCTACGCGCATTGGCAATAATTTAATTGTTTGCGCAAATCCTATGTATCATGAAGATGCAACTATTCAGCTACCTGCTATTCATAGCGCAAAGGCTCAAGAGTGGCATTGCGTACTTAATTCAAGTGATTATTTTGCTAAGTGGACTGGAAAACAACCTGACACCGCGGTAAATATTACAACTGAAAAAAGCGCTGCTACCCTACACTTGCCTATCAGAACTTTTGTTGTGCTTAGCAACAAGTAATTGCGTTTTAGTAAGTAAAAAAAAAATAATAAACTGTCAGACGATTGCAACTAAACATGAGTAATCACAACACTTGTGTTTAGTTGCAATTACTTATAAAAACTAGCAAATATGTCGCAACGCTAATTTGCAAACGATGTCAGGTATTTATATAATTGACAGGCAGGGTGTATTTCAATCCAGAGATGTATTGATTTACACGCTATCGCCATAGTTGCACATTTGGCACGCTTACGACGATGTTAGGAATGTGCCAAATCATAAAGTAGAAGGAGCACCATGACAACAACAGCTACTGGCAAAGCTGATGCTGATAAGCCTATGGAAGAAAGCGCAGAACGTCTTGCACGTCCACTTATTAAGCTTGCTAAGGCGTGCGGCGTTGCCACTTTTTATATTGATCAGCAAGGAAGCTACACCGAAATTACAGATGAAGCATTAGTTGGAGTACTTGATGCATTAGGCATGCCTGCCGACACTCAAGACAATATTGCAATTTCATACGAGAAGGTTCAGCGCAAACGCTCTAGCGAGTTATTGCCACCAACTGTCGTTTCGTTTAATGGCGCAAAAACTTGCGTACCAATTCACGCAGGAGATGCCAAAAAAGAGCAAATTCATATTTCTCTTACACTCGAAGATGGAACAGATTATGAAGGCTCGTTAGGCGATATTCAATCCGAAGACAATGGAGATTTGTTCATTGAGCTTCCGGATGATTTGCCAATGGGCTACCACACTTTGCATGCCAAAGTAATCAGCGCGAATGGCGAGACGGCTCAACATGCTGATGTCACATTGATTGCCGCACCTGCGCGTATTCCATTGCCTGAAAGCGTTAAGCAAAAGCACCGTTGGGGATTCATGACGCAAATGTATTCTGTGCGTTCAAAAGATTCTTGGGGAATTGGCGATTATGGCGATTTGCGTCGCCTACTTAAGGATGCTGGAGAAATCGGCAAGGCTGATTTTATGCTGATTAATCCAATTCATGCGTGCGCTCCAGTAACACCTCTTGAGCCTTCACCGTACTTGCCTGAGTCTCGTAGGTTCTTGAATGTCACTTATATTCGTCCGCAAGATATTCCGGAATATGCTGAATTAAGTGGCGAAGATCTTGCTAAAGTAGAGCAATTACATGAGTCTATTGCTCCTCAAAACAATAATCCAAATCCTATAGATATCAACGCTGCATGGGATGCCAAGCTTCCTGCGTTGCGTATTATTTTCAAGCAACCTCGTTCTACCGAGCGCGAGCGCGAGTTTAGTGAGTTTAAGCATCGTTCTGGTGAAGATCTTGACGCTTTTGCAACTTGGTGTGTTGCGTTTGAGGTTTGGGGTGCTCCTTGGGGCGAGAATTTGTGGTTTGACACTACAGGCAAAGGCACTCCGCAAATTGAGCGACTTAAGCGCGAACATGCTGACTTGTTTGAGTTCCATCGTTGGCTTCAGTGGATTGCTGATGAGCAAGTTGCTGCAGCTCACGCTGAAGCTAAAGCTGCTGGTATGGCAATTGGTCTTATGCAAGACATGGCAGTTGGCGTACACGGCTACGGTGCTGACGTTTGGTGGAGTCCGGAACGATTTGCTAATGGTGTAAGCGTCGGTGCTCCTCCTGATTTCTACAACCAGCAAGGTCAGGATTGGGGTCAACCTCCATTCGATCCAAATTATTTGGATGAAACTGGCTATATTGCTTACCGAGACATGGTTCATAACGTGTTCTTGCATGCAGGAGCTGCTCGTATTGATCACGTTCTTGGATTGTTCCGCTTATGGTGGATTCCACAAGGACAGGGTGCTAGAAACGGCGCGTATGTGTACTACAACGTAGATGCAATGCTCGCAGTTCTCACTATTGAAGCAACTCGCGCAGGCGGTGTTGTTATTGGCGAAGATTTGGGCACTGTGCCGAAGTATGTTTCTAAGGTTCTTGCATCTCATGGCGTGCTTGGCACTGTTGTTGAGTGGTTCACCCACGACGACGAAGCTGAAGCCACTACTAAGAAGGCTGGAAAGAAGCAAATTATTTTTGCTAATCCGTCTACATATCGAGAGTATGCTCTTGCTTCCGTTACTACGCACGATATGCCACCTACAGCTGGTTATCTTGCCTTTGAGCATGTCAAGCTTCGCGAGCAACTTCATCTGCTTACAGACTCCGTAGAAACGTTCCAGGAGGCTGCTCAAGCTGAACGCGATGCAATGATGAAGATGCTTCTTGAGAACGGTTGGATTAGCAAAGATGCTGCTGAGGATGTTGAAGGTCATGTACAAGAGATTGTGGAAGCTATGCATGCAATTATGCTCACTTCCCCATCTTTGCTTTTGCAAGTAGCTTTGGTTGATGCTGTCGGCGAGAGGCGTTCACAGAATCAGCCTGGAACTAGTACAGAGTATCCAAACTGGCGTATTCCACTTGCTGATGCTGATGGTCGTGTAGTTCACACCGATGAAGTATTTAAGTCACCACGAGTGCTATCTATGACGGCAGTTATGCGCGGCGAAAATACACGGAAGCATGTATAATTTAATAGTTGGTTTACCGATGAACTGACTCTATTCCCCCCCTCTCGTAAGGAATATGATTTGCATAGTAGCAAATCAAAATATTTCTTACATGATGTCCTATGTGAGGCGAGCATCTATAATAGTGCTCGCCTCATTAATTATGGGGTTATGGGGGTTATGGAGTAAGAAGCAAACCCCCTGCCTCAACACCGTTACTCGCGCAGTACGTAATCTGCGTCAATAACACAAATAAGCAGCAACACTCGCGCGCTAAATCGCAGCGCTCAAGCAGGTCATCAGCGCACACCAGTCACAACCTAATTTCTAAAGCACAGCCACACAAACCTGCCCTGCCTTCGTCTTTATTGACGAAGGCAGACCCCGCTTGCGTTGAAAGCACACCGTGCTTTCAACCCTAAGCAAGCTCGGCATTCCGAGTTGCTTTCGCGCGCACAATGCTGCGCTCAAGCAGGTCGTCACGCCATAACGCAGAAATTACTTCTTAATATACTTTGCAAATACACGCTCTAAAATCGGAGTATGCAGCATAATAAGCGATCCCCAACCAATGAATACCAACAAAGGCAAACCCTGCGGCAAATATACGATTGATGCAAATATTAACACAATAAACACTATATCTAGCAGTGTCATTATAAGAGTTTCTTTCCAATACGAAATACCAAAAATAAGAGAATTAGCCACTGTTTTATCAATTGAATTTTTAAAACGCGCTTGTAATGCAAACACCCATTCGGCAACAATAACCCACAATATGCTCAGAATAAATTTAATAATTAAAAGTGGAGTAAACCACACGCAAAGCCATAGCCAAATAATAGCAAGCAAAACTGGTCCCATTACAGCCCAAATAATAGTAGATTCCAAAAAATTGCTAGCAAACGCGCGAAAATAAGCTGCAGTAATATGTCCTTCACCTTGCTCTGTACGTCTTGCAGCATCATGACCGGCACAAAGAGAAGCACCGATAGTAATTAAAGGAATGCTTGTTAAAATCATCAATATTGTAAGCCACACGGCATCAGCAAATGTTTCCATGCTTTGCGCAAACTTTGAATCTGGGCTTCCAAACGAGAAAATCATTCTATACTATCTCCTGGTTTTATGACGCAATTCCTATGCTTTACTATCTATAGATACTCTAATAACGAACTCTACCACCTAATTACAAACTAACGTAACTATTAAAAATAATGACGGTGTGCACAAACGTAATAGTATGCACACACCGCCGCTTTCACTGCCACTTGAATTTTGGAGGAGAATTAATTTATCCCTTTACTGCACCAGACATAACACCTTTAATAATGTACTTCTGGCAGATGAGGTAGAAGATTATGATTGGAACAATTGCCATAACCAAGCAGCCCATCATTGCGCCCATCTCGACAGATCCATAGCCGCCCTTCAAATACTGAACAGCTATAGAAATAGTCTTATACTTGTTGAGATCGAGCGTCAAGAATGGAAGCAGGAAGTCATTCCAAATCCACATTGCCTGCAAGATTGAAACCGAAATAATAGCAGGTCGCATAATCGGCACAATAATCTGGAAGAATATACGTGGCACAGAAGCACCATCAATCATTGCAGACTCTTCGAGTTCTTGCGGAATACCCTTAATCACACCAGTGAAAATAAACACTGCAAGTCCTGCACCAAAGCCTAAGTAAATAATCCACAATCCCCATGGAGTATTCAACTTCAAAGTGTTCGTAATGTAAGCAAGGGTGTACATAACCATCTGGAATGGCACAATCATGTTAAACAGGAACAAAACGTATAGAAGTTTTGCTGCCCAATTGTTCACACGAACAATCCACCATGCACACATTGACGTGCACAGAAGAATGAGAATCACAGAACCAACAGTTACAACAATGGTCCAGAGGAAACTCATCGGAAAATCAGTACGATTTGAACCTAATACGTAGTTAGACATTCCAACAAACGATTTTGAACTAAAAGTAAAAGGATTGCTTGCAATATCAACCTTAGACTTGAAAGAATTCAGTACCACTAAAGCTATAGGGAAAATCCATAACAAGCTTATAAGAGTGAACAGCACAGTCCATAACGCAGGATGCTTTGTTTTCTCGTTCATGCCGCTACCTCCTTCGACCTAGTGAGCATATTCTGAACCATAGCAATAACAGCCACGACAATGAAGAACATGACTGCCTGAGCCTGGCCAACGCCTTCACATCTTGGAGTAGTGAAAGTTCTATAAATATTAAGAGCTAACATCTCTGTTTTCCTTGACGGACCACCGTTAGTTAATGCGAAGTTCTGATCGAAAAGCTTGAAGCCGTTGGTAATTGTTAAGAATGTGCAAACAGTAATAGAAGGCATCATCAATGGAATAGTAATCTTGAATAAAGTCTGCCTTGGGCTTGCACCATCGACAGCAGCTGCTTCCATAACATCTCCTGGAAGAGCCTGCATTCCTGCGATATAAATAATCATCATATAGCCAATTTGCTGCCAGCAAACAACAATCACAAGGCCCCAGAAACCGAATACTTCAGAGAACGTAATCGTACGATTGAAGTAGCCGAGTATACCATTTAACAAGAGCTGCCAAATATAGCTTAAAACGATACCGCCAATAAGATTTGGCATAAAGAACACGGCTCTGAATATCGTCGTGCCCTTGAACTTCTTAGTAAGCATGTACGCAATTGCAAAAGCAATAACATTAATAATTATTGTTGTAATAACTGCAAAAAGCGTTGTGAACAAAAACGAATAAACAAGATGCGGATCTTTTAAAGCTCTATAGTAGTTACGAAAACCCACAAACTTACCATCAGTCACAGTAGTGAATTTTCTAAAGCTCAAGTACACACCCATAATAAATGGCACTAAGAAGCCAACAATAAACGCAGCAAACGTTGGCAGCGCAAATAACCACCACCATTTACGTATTGCTTTTCCGCTCATACTAATCATGACTCGTCACTTTCTCCTCCTTGAGCGCGACATCCACGTAGACATCGCTGTCCCGAACCAATAACTTCATTCTACTACATGAATTAGCTATGTCAAACGTTGTCATTTTCGATATGTCACTTCAAACAAATATCAGAATTTAGTTTTAAAAAAATTGCTTATTATCGTTGGCATTCCAGCAAAATTTGCTAAAATAGAAATGTCTGCAAACGTTTGTTTGTTTCGAACTATAAAAGTTCGCACTAAACAATTAAACACAAGGCTGTGCTACACGTTTGTTATACGCGAATAAAGGAGTTCACATGTCGGCAAATATTCAAGATGTAGCGAATAAAGCTCATGTGTCAGTTTCTACTGTGTCGCGTTCATTTACACGACCAAACTTAGTATCTGCATCCACTCGCAATAAAGTATTGGCCATTGCCGAACAATTGAATTTTTCTATTTCGAAATCTGCAGCAGCACTAAAATCTGGTAAAACCTTGCGCATCGCTTTATTGATTAGCGATCAAATTCGTCTATGGTTTTCTGCATCTATTATTCAAGGATTGAATCAAGTATTCCACACAGCTGGATATGATTTGTCTATTTTTCAGATTTCCAGCAGTAAAGAGCGTAGTGAATTTTTCACAATGCTCCCAACTAGACGTAATGCTGACGCCGTTGTTGTGTGCTCCTTTGACGTAAATACCAACGAAATCGCACAACTTAAATCAACAGGCGTGCCAATTGTTGGCATAAACTGCTTATATCCACAAAAATGCGATTTTGACGCGACTATCAATATTGACGATGACCAAGGTGCAAGACTTATGGCACGCCACTTAATCGGTTTAGGGCATCGCAATATTGCATATGTGCGCACAACTCGTGACGTTTCACTACATTTCAGCGTATTGCAACGTTACCATTCTTTTATTGATGAATGCCAAAATAGCGGGATCACACCTACAGAAATTGTGGCACCTGCTAATTCTGATCGCATAAGTGCCATAGTTTCTATGCTTCTTGGAAGTTCAATTATGCCAACAGCAATTGCATGCCAAGAAGATGGTATTGCAATACCGCTTATGTTTCAGCTTGCACGCAGCGGGTATTCTACTCCAAAAGATGTGTCAATTATTGGTTTTGACGATAGTTTTTACGCGCATGAAACTGGCTTAACTACTATTAGACAGGATCCAGTTGATATTGCTTCTACTGCGGCAAATATCACGCTTGCGCTTATAAACGCAGAGAAAGTTGAAGATCAGTATCGCATTGTTCCAGCGCAACTTATTGTGCGTTCAAGCACAGCTGCATTATTAAAAGAATAGACCTTTTATAGTTTTCTAGAAAATATCGAAATAACAAAATATCGAAATAACAAAATCCGCTAGGACTTAGCACTGTGATGTGCCAGTATCCTAGCGGATTTTCTTACGTCACCTTTGCTTGCTTACGTCAGCAGGTGTAACGTCTGTTTGTTTATTAGTCATCTTCGTGAGCTTGAGAATATTCTTTAGCCCAACCATCCACAAACGCTGTCTTAACCTTATCCCACTTGCCAGTGCCCTGAGCGTACTCAAGCAAAGCAGAGCCGAGGTCGTTCTTCCAGTTATCAGATGGCATTACGGTGAAGTTCCAGCTTACTGGAGTCTTACCAGACTTAGCATCTTCAACAGCTGCCTGAGTCAATGGGTTGTCAGACTTGATATCTGCGAAGCTCTTGAATGGAGTAGTGAAGCCCATCTTCTTAGACAAAGCATCCTTACCAGCATCGGAAGTAAGCAACCACTTCAAGAAGTCCTTAGTTGCCTTCTTGTTAGCGTCAGACGTCTTCTCGTTGATGCACCAATAGTTCTCAGAACCAGTTGCCAAGCCTTGCTTCTCTTCGCCCTTAGCACCAATATAAATTGGAAGCATACCAAGGTCTTCAGCCTTCATACCAGCCTTGGAGAGGTCACCCCAAGCCCAAGTACCATTCTGGTAGAACACAGCTTTACCCTGGGAGAACTCAGCATTAGCATCTTCACCAGTCTTGGAACCAATTTTTGTTGCTGGTGTAGTGGAATCAGTAATGTAAAGATCGAAAATCTTCTTATAACCGTCAAGGAAGCTACCCTTTACCTTTGCAGGCTGCTTGGTAACATGATCTTCCTTGAACTCATAGTACAAAGGAAGATTTGCAAGGTGGGTCTTAAAACGCCAATCAGAGCTGGAATCAAAACCAGCAGAAGTAAAGGCGCCTTCAACGCCAAGATCTGACTTGTGCTTTTGAATATCATCTGCAACAGCCTTCAACTTATCGAAGGAGTTGATTTCTTCAGCAGACTTTACCTTAGCATCCTTAAGCTCGGTGTACTTCTTAAGCAAAGCCTTGTTGTAAATCAAGCCGTAGGTTTCCATTGCATATGGAATACCAACAACCTTATCTCCATCCTTCAAAGCAATATCCTTGTTCTGAAGTTGGCTATAAAGCTCAGTATCCTTCAAATCAGCAGTGTAATCCTTCCAGCTTGCGTAACCAACTGGACCGTTGATCTGGAAGAGTGTAGGAGCTTCATTACCCTTGCTGATTTCACTCTTCAAAGACTGCTCATAAGTTCCGGAAGCAGCAGTTTGAACCTTAACCTCAACACCTGTTTTCTTGGTGTATGCCTTAGCTACTTCCTTCCACTGATCTGCAGCTTCTGGCTTAAAGTTCAAGAAGTAAACCTTACCTTTAGCAGAGCTGTCACTTGAGGAGGATCCGCAAGCTGCAAGCGCGCCAAAAGCCATTGCCGAGCAAGCTACCAGTGCAATTGTTGATTTAATTGTACGATTCATCATCGAACCTTTCTCCTATGCCGACAATCCCGTCATTGGACTGCCACACCTCTCGGTGTCCTTATCGACAATATTTATTATGCCTCAACTGCTGCAATATTGCAAACGATAGCATAAGTAAATTGACGCGTGTCATTATAAAAACACCACCCACTAATATATTCGATAAAATTAGCACGTATTTTTGGCAATAATTAAAGGGATTGCACAACAATTTAGCAAACGATTGTGCAACCCCTTGAGGATTATAGTTCAAAACAAATTATTTAATTAAACTAACTCTGCCCATGAGCAATCTTATATTCCTTAGCCCAGCCATCAACAAACGCGGATTTAAGAGTAGCCCATGCCTTATTAGCGCCAATAGAAGTCATACCGTCTTTTGTTGCTTGAGCGTATGTAAGCAAATCAGAGCCAACATCGTCTTTCCAACCGTTAGATGGCATAGTAACAAACACCCACTTAACAGGCAATTTGCCAGGCTTAGCAGTGTAATCAACAGCAGCCTGAACTAGAGGATTTTCTGCTTTAGGGAAACCTTTGAAAGGAGCAGCAAAGCCCATTTTATTAGCTAAAGCATCCTTACCATAATTTGTAGTAAGTAACCAATTAAGGAAGGCATTAGTTGCTTCCTGATTCCGCCTTGAAGTCTTTTTATTAATGCACCAATAATTTTCCGAACCGGTAGCCATGCCTTGTTTCTCTTCGCCCTTAGCACCAATATAAATTGGTAGCATGCCAACATCGTCAGGCTTTATGCCAGCTTTTGAAAGATCACCCCAAGCCCAAGTACCATTCTGGTAGAACACAGCTTTACCAAGAGCAAACTCATAAACAGCATCCTCGCCAGTTTTAGTACTTAACTGGCTTACAGGAGTTGTGGAATCAGAAATATAAAGGTCAAAAATCTTCCTGAAATTATCAACATAGTCGTAATTAATTGACTGAGGCTGACCATTAACGTTATTCTTAACGAATTGATAATACAAAGGCATATTTGCAAGATGCGTCTTAAAACGCCAGTCGGAGCTTAAATCAAAACCTGCGGACGCAAAAGCACCGTCAATACCAAGCTCATCCTTGCGCTTTTGCAAATCGTCTGCAACAGCCTTCAACGCAGCGAAATTAGTTATTTGATCTTCAAAAGATTTGCCGTTTTCTTCTGGCTGCAACTTTGCATCTTTAAGATCCGCATACCTAGCAAGCAAAGCCTTGTTGTAAATCAAGCCGTAATTTTCAGTAACATATGGCACAGCAACCGGCTTACCGTTATCCATAAAAGCAAGATTTTTATTGCTAAGTTGCGTATAAAGAGGGGAATTAGTTAAATCAGCAGTGTAATCCTTCCAGTTAGCGTAGCCAACAGGACCGTTAATCTGGAATAACGTAGGCATGCTATCTGGATTATCTTTATATTTCTCAACTTCGGTTTTAAGTCTCTTTTCATACTGACCGCCAGTTGGCGTAACTATGCTTACTGTAACACCAGTCTGTTTTGTGTATTCTTTAGCAACTTCTTCCCACATAGCAGTAGCTTCAGGCTTCAAGTTGAAGAAAATAACCTTCCCATTAGCAGACCTATCGGCATTTGCGCCAAAAGACTGAGAAAAACCAAAAGCAGTAAACGCACAAGCCGCCAAAACAGCGCAAACCACTAGCGCAATAATCGACTTAACCGAACGACTCATCATCGAACCTTTCCATATACTGCTAATCTCTTACGAACTAACTAATTACTGCTATTGAATACTATTTAAATCACCGTAGTGAACTAATATTACAGCAAACGCAAGACTCAAATATATAAATATCTTTGCAAAAAATTTGCGCAAATCGCACTAAAATATATGGAAATATCTGAAATTTTAAACCGTATTTCAACAATTCCAATGCACAATTACATTGTCGCCTTTATACGTGCCCAACACAGAATAATGCGCGGTATCCATACGAAGAAGTCGCGCAAAATCTGGGTTTACTCCAAGCCAGCGCGCAGTAAGAATACGCAACACATGAGCATGCGCAACAACAAGCACGTCCTTACCTAATTTCAATTTAGGCATTGCCATATCAATAATCTTTTGAGTACGATCCGAAACCTCTTGCAAGCTTTCTCCAGAAGTCCTGTGCACATCCACTGTCTCTCCACTAGGAAGCACTTCTTTAGCATCACTAACCATGTGAGAAGGAAGAACTTTAGGACCATGTTTCCACACATCCCACGCCTCAACTCCACTTAGTTTAGAAATATCAGCGCGCGTGCGACCCTCAGCAGCACCATAATCCCACTCCAGCGCGCTATCACAAATTGTATACGAAGCAAATCCAGCAAACTGAGCTGTTTGCTGCGCGCGACGAAGCGGGCTTACAAGCACACAATCCTCATCAAAACCTTTTGTGAACACACACTGCAATCTAGCACCAGCCTCTTTTGCTTGCTCAACACCAACTTCAGTAAGAGACAAATCCGTGCGCCCAGTATGCTGACCAGACACACTCCAAGCGGTTTGACCGTGACGAAGTAACACCAAGCAACCCTGCTTCGAGCATTCTTTCTGAGAGGATTCTTTAGTGCCGTTATTTTGCATAGTCTTCACATTCCTCACCAGCGCCATGTACACACATCGCACTGGACGCCTAGCAGCACGATTGCTTTACGTAAGCATTTCTTAACTTGCAGCCACTTTGCCGCAAATCAAGATTACTGTTCCATGGTACCGCCAAAATTGGTATTTCGTTACCACTAACATAGAAAATATGACGCAATTATCATCGGCTAATACTAAAACTCAACGAAACCATCGTGCGACTCAAGCTACCGTACAACGACTGAATGCAGCGAATCGTAAGATTGATGCGCTTCGCGAGCGCCGATTAAAAAATCCAAATACTTTAGGAGATTCGTTGCTTAAAGCCGCACTTCCGTCTTTTGCAACGTTTATAGCTGGGCAGATTGCGCACTTAATATGGGAAAAACATGTTGATACTAGAAAAATCAATTTAAACTCTAATAATCGTCCTAACAATCTTTCTAAAGAAAAAATCACACAAAAGCAACGTGTTAAGCAAGAAGAACCATTGCTAATGTCTCTTGGGTTTGCAGTATTTTCTGCGATTCTTACTACGCTTGTTGGTCGCTTAGTAAGTCACGGAACCTTGTCTTATGTTGCGCGAAGGCAAAGAAAGCGACAGTTTCGAAAAAATAAATTCTAATTTTGAACAAATGAAACTAAATGCAGAAATAATCGAAGAATAAGGAAAGTAAGGAATAAGAATAACGTGCAAAACTTACGTCACAACGAAACTATTGATACTCTACTGAACCGCCGATCTATTCGCGCTTTTTGCAACGAAGCAATTGACGAAGATACAGTCGCGACTCTTGAAACCGTGGCTCAACGCGCTGCTTGCAGCCAGTTTTTGAACGACTGGTCAGCGATTAAAATTACGAATAGCTCAATTAAGCAGAAGCTTTCCGAAATTGGCAATCAAACATATATTGCTACAGCTCCGCTGTTGTACGTTTTTATTATTGACCAGCACAGAAACGCTGCAATTGCACAAAAAAATGGCATCGATACAGGCAGCGACGAATTTATGCTTAAAACTCGTTACCGCTTTACTCAAGCTCAAAACGACGTCATTTTGGCACTTCACACCATGGAAACTGCCGCGGAATCTTTGGGTCTTGGTTGCGTAATCCTCGGTTCAATTTTGAACAGTAGAACTCAGCTTATTGATATTTTGAATTTGCCTGAATACACGTATCCCGTGCTCGGCTTGGCAATTGGTAAGCCTGCACAAAATCCGGAATTAAAGCCGCGCATGAGTACTAGCATGCAGATTTTTGAAAACACTTACCCTGCTGACGATGCTGAATTACTAGAGAATCTTGCCGATTTCGACAATCGCGTGCATCAATATTACGATTTGCGAAATACTAGCAGACCGGTTGACGCTTTCAGCGCGCAAATTCTTGCTATAGCAGCAGACGATATTGCCAAAAAACACGAAGCAGAAGATGTTGAGCAGGTTGCAAGGCAAGGTTTTAATGTCGCATAAGATTTAACACCGTTTTAATTTAGTGCCGTTTTAACTTAACGCCGTCTTGGCTTGTACCCGCGCTTTCTAGATTTAGGCTTCGTGCTTGCGGATGGCGAGCGCATATCGGAATACATGCGATTTACCGGGTTTTTATGTGTCAAATGCCAGCAACCACAATATTCACAAGCATAAACCCATAACTGTGTTCCACGCTCTCGCAAACTTTGCTCCGCTGCCATAAGAGCCTGCCCTTTATTCTTGTACATGATTTTTTGGGTAGATTCGCAGCGCCTCGGAGTAAAGAAATACATAGCTTTTATGGTAGCAAACCGCTTAACAGTTTATGATACGTCCAATAATTACATATCCACGTTAGCATCAACGTTCATAACGTACACGTTATTGCGCAATTGCCGCTCTTGCATTCGCGTAATATCCCCATCTTCGTACATGTCATGAATTATACGTAACTCTATTGCGTAACTTTCACGCTTTACTTCTTCAATATTTTCGATTAAACGCACGCTCAAGCTCACATTAGGTCTAGAACGCAACAATCGTTCAACACTCCTGTACTCGCGCAAAAGTGCAGAACAGTACTCAGCTGCGTATTCCTGATTGCTCATGACATTATATAGTCGTTCAATAACGTGCTGAATAACTTCAATATGCAACTGACGAATATGCACAAAAATAACGTCTTCTTGTAAGAGTGGAGCTGTTCTGCGAATCATATTACTTACTCGCATTATGACTGTTCCAATACGACGCTGTAATGCTCTTAACCTTCCGCGAACATGCCACATGAGGGTTCCCAACTGCCTATCAGTGTGAATGTGACGTAAAGAATTCATAATTTGATCCAACAGACGCTCACAAGCTTCAACCTCCAGCAATTCCTGTTTCGATAAAGAACAAGCTTGCTTCAGCTTACGCAAACGCTGCTTAATATAATCTTTTTCCCAGTTAAGAGTTTCAATGCGCAAATCCAAATATTCTTTGGAGTCTCTATGCCCAATATTTTGCTTTAAACGTTCAATTCGTTCGGTATAAGAGTCAACAACAGACAATACTGCACGACGATTTTCGTTAGTAATACTAGAGGTTAATTCTTCAACCGTACGTCTAAGCACTTCAATGGCAATAGGAGTAACTTCCTCAAGTTCAGTATCGTTCTTTTTGGGAGAAATCATGGGTAACAAGAAGTTCGCCATAAGTAGCGTAACCACGATCACTACTCCCGATATAAAAATAAGTTCATTCCTAAGTGGAAACTTCACCGGTAATGTGAACATTAACGCTAAAGTTAAGGTTCCTTTTGCTCCACCTAAAGTCATAATTACAGCAGATTTTAATCCGCCTGTTAATTGGAATTGAGAAGATCTTGCGATGCGAACCATGGTGACCATCCATAAGAACCTCATGCCAACAACCGCAAGCAACGTTACAGCAATAATAGCCACAAGCAACAGGTTATTAACACCATAATCATTCCAACTTGAACTTACAACTTTTGGCAAAGCAATGCCAAGAAGAACAAAAACTGCACCATTCAGCCCAAACGAAAGAACACTCCACACGCTATTGGCAACAATATTAGTGCGCGAAACATTCGGACCTACTCCAGAACGATCAAATCTTGCTAGTAATCCTGCGGTAACTAACGCTAGCATTCCAGAAGCGCCAACACCTTCAGCACCCATGTAGAGCAGGAACGGCAAAAATAGTTCCATTAATATTCTTGTTTTTGTAGTTTCCCAACCTAAAGATCTAATCTTTTCAAAAAGCCAGTTTGCAGCTAATCCTACAAATACGCCAATTGCAATTCCACCAAAGAATTTTGATGCAAAACTGCTTAGTGCTGGCGTGATATCGAAAACACCAGACGCAGCAACAAGAACTGCAAACTGGAAGCCTACGATTCCGGACGCATCATTAAACAGTGATTCACCCTGTAGTACGCTAAATTGTTTGTCAGTAAGCGATACTTCATGACTTAACGCACTTACTGCCACAGCGTCAGTCGGTCCCAAAGCTGCCCCTAACACAGCTGCAGCGGCAATCGGTATAAATGACCATATTGCAGGTAAAAGCACAGCAACTGCGACCATAGTTGCCAGTACTAAACCAACAGCAAGAGTTGCTGAGTATTTAAATGAAGACAATAACGCTAACTTATTTATCTCACGCGATTCAAAATAAATTAAAGGCGCAACAATTACGATCATAAAAAGCTCTGGATCGAGAGTAACGTTTGGGAAGAAAGGCAGTTCTGAAGCTATAACACCCATGGTTATCTGCACAAGCGGCACTGAAACTCTCGGTATAAAACGTTCCAAGAATGATGACAGCACTACAACCGCCATGATGTACAGAATTAGCTCAAAAACTGGCATACTATTATAACTTCCTCTATTTATTTACCTTATTTTTCAGCTTATCGAAACATGGCAACTAATATAAAATCTATTGAAATGCAAAATAATTTAAAAATAAAGAGGAACTTGTTCAAAAGTTCAATATAAATTCAAAATAAATTCAATTTTTACTTTGCAAAATACAAATTTGCGCGTAAAATCATCACTAAAAATATAAATAGTTCAATTTAATACTTATATTTTGAACTTTGCTATAAACTTGTTCAATTTATAAATGCCGATTTTACAAGAAAGACAGATTATGGCACAGAATTTTGCTGATGAGCTTAAAAAAGCTATGAAGCGTAAGGGGTACAAGCAGATTGACGTAATCGAGCTTGCAGCAAAAAACGGTCATAAGCTTGGCAAAAGCCAGTTAAGCCAGTATTTAAGCGGCAAAACCGAGCCTCGCAAAGACGTACGTAACATGCTAGCTGAAATTCTTGGAATCAGCGGCGACGGAATCAAAGGCGGTCATTCTTGTGCAAAAATCGAGCAGAACTGCCAGTCTGCAGAAGAACCACAATTAAATCAGCCACAGCTTACGGAAGCTGAACTTTCCCAAACACTCAAACATAGAACCTTCAACAAATCAACCAAACTCGAGCACGTGCTTTATGACGTTCGCGGCCCAGTTGTTGAAGAAGCAAACCGCATGGAAGCGAACGGAACGCATATTCTAAAGCTCAACATTGGAAATCCTGCGCCTTTTGGATTCCGCGCTCCAGACGAAGTGATTTACGACATGCAACAGCAGCTTATTGACTGCGAAGGCTACTCGGATAGTCGTGGGCTTTTCTCCGCTCGCAAGGCGATTATGCAATACGATCAGCTTAAGGGCATTCCAGGCGTGCAAATGGAAGATATTTACACTGGAAACGGAGTTTCCGAGCTGATTAATCTTTCTATGCAAGCGCTGCTTGATTGCGGCGACGAGATTCTTATCCCAAGCCCGGACTATCCTCTGTGGACTGCGTGCGCGAGCCTGGCCGGCGGTACTCCTGTGCACTACATGTGTGACGAAAAGTCGCATTGGTACCCAGATATTGCCGATATTCGCTCTAAAATCACGTCTCGCACTAAAGCAATCGTGATTATTAACCCAAATAATCCTACGGGTGTGCTGTATAGTCGCGAAGTTTTGGAAGAGATTGTTAAGATTGCGCGCGAGTTTAATTTGATTATTTTTGCAGACGAGATTTACGACCGTCTTGTTATGGATGGCAAGAAGCATATTTCGATTGCTTCTCTTGCTCCAGACATATTCTGCGTAACTTTCAGCGGACTTTCTAAGTCGCATATGATTGCTGGCTTCCGTATTGGTTGGATGAGTCTTTCGGGAGATAAATCCAAGGCTCGCGACTACATTATGGGTCTTAATATGCTGTCTAATATGCGCTTGTGCTCGAACGTTCCTGCGCAGTCGATTATTCAGACTGCTTTGGGCGGATACCAGAGCGTTGAAAAGTATTTGGAGCCAGGCGGACGCGTGTATGAGCAGCGCGAGTATTGCTATAACGCGCTTCAAGAGATGGATGGCGTAAGCGTTGAGCGGCCAGACGCTGCTTTCTACATGTTTGTAAAGCTCGATCCAAGTCGATACAACATTCACGACGATGAACAGTTTGCTCTTGATTTGCTACGCGATCAGAAGTTGCTGATTGTGCACGGCAAAGGCTTTAATTGGCAGACTCCAGGCTACTTCCGCGTAGTCTACTTGCCGCGCTTGCAAACGCTTCGCGACGCAATGAGCAAACTCTCTAACTTCCTCTCCTACTATCGCCAGTAGAAAAAATAATTTTATATAAACAAAAAAATTATGCATATAGTGCCACGCTAAAAAAAACTTAACGTGGCACTATATTTTTCATAGGAGGAAGGAATCAAAGTATTTACTACGCAGCCTATTCTCTTATAGATGCTGCTGGGCCAATTGACTCACGCAGCAGCACAGTAATAGGTAGACATACGTGACGGGATGATGCTCGTTCATACCCAGCATTCAAAGTCTCTACTATATATTCAGCAGCTAAACGTCCTTTAGTTGTAACAGGCTGTTTAACTGTTGTCAACGGTGGATTACTACATGCAGACTCATCTAGATCATCAAAACCTGTAACAGAAATATCACGTGGGATTTGCAAACCAAACTGTCTAGCAGCATCCATTACTCCAAACGCAATAACATCACTAAAGCAGATGAACGCAGTTGGGAATGCAGAATTATTTTGTTTAGTTATTTGTGCAAAAGCTTCTTTTCCTCCAGCACGAGTGCATGGCACTTCAATAACATTTTTCTTATCGACCAGTGGGGCTATTCCATTCTCTTCTAAAGCAGAAATCACACCATCAATACGGCGACGAATTGTTCCATGCCAAGAAAGATACCCATCATCATTGCCTGATTCTGGAGAAATCACCACAAAATTGCGATGGCCCAATGAAATAAGATGCTCAGTTAATTCCTTCATAGCGCGCGTCTCATCAATATTGATACTTGGAGCCTGACTATGCACCTCACTGTCAACAATAACAAATGGCTTTCCTTGCTGCATAAGAGCTTCAACTTCACCACGATCTTCTTCTAAACCAGTTACTATAAAACCGTCAACTGCAGCATAAGGAATTGCTTTTAACATAGAATTACGAAGTGGAGGCACTAAAAGAAGCGTCAGTCCCTCTCGCTCACAGATTTGCCCAATACCTTGAATAAATTCCGAATAGTATGGATTTTCTAGCACTCGCCCTAATTGCTGTGGTAGTAACAATCCCAAACTATTTGTCTTTTGAGTTCGCAGCATATAAGCAACAGGATTACGCACATATCCTAGTTCCTTTGCAACTGAAAATATGTGTTCTACAGTTTCTGATGATAAGCGATCAGGAGTATTATACGCAAAGGAGACAGCAGATTTAGAGACACGCGCTGCATCAGCAATATCCTGCATTGTAATTTTCTTTCCCATGTCTCACACTTCTTACTTCTACATTATTTTTACTGTTGAGCTTGCAATACAATCATAGAATTATCTTTATTGGGGCGCCAACTATTTCCAACAGTTACACCATTTATAATTCGCCAATTATGATTTTGCAATTGTTGAGGTAGCTTCGATGAATTATATTCTACCAAATTATTACGTGAAATAATCATCAAAAGAGATTCTTCCTTATGCTCTCGAGAAATAATGACAGTATCTTCGTCAACAGCGTAACAACTTTGCGTGCCTCTTCGCAACGCAATATGATCACGCCGCAATGCATTTAATTGAACAATTGTACGGAATATTTCAGCATTTGCATCAAGACTATCCCACTGCATACCAGAACGGCACCCTGGATCATTATCGCCAACCATACCAAGCTCATCACCGTAATAAATCATTGGAGCACCTTCGCAGGCAAACATGCAATAGTACGCGGTTATGCAATCCTCAGTATTATTTTGATGCGCAGTTAAAACACGCTCAGTATCGTGGCTACCCAACAAATTCATCATTCCATGGTGATATCCATACGGTATGCGCTCCTGCAAACGGTTAATACCGTTAACAAAATCGTATGCATTGAATCGCTTTGTCGCAGTAAAACCTAAAACTAAATCACGCAGAGTATAATTCATTGTGCTATCAGTAGTGTCTCCTTGCAACCATTGAGCAGGGTCTCTCCACTCTTCAGCTATCAAACATAATTCCGAATTTTTTGCTTTAACAACTTGCCTAAAGTCCTGCCAAAATTCTGGATAAATAAAATATGGAACGTCAAGACGATAACCATCGATACCTTGATCAATCCAATATCTTGCAACATTAAAATGATGCTCACGCACCTTTGGATTAAACACATTCCACTTCGGTAGATATTCACAACCAGAACAGGTTTTATAATTAGGCACAGGCAATGACTTAACTGGAAAGTTTTTCACTGAAAAATAATTCACATATTCTGAATTCTCTTCATTTTTAACAACATCTTGAAACATCCAATGAGTTTTACCACAATGATTTAAAACTGCATCTAGTACTATACGTATATTCCGCTTATGCGCTTCATCTACTAATGTATGGAAATCTTCAAGAGTTCCTAAAAGTGGATCGATTTTAAAATAATCGTTTGCATCATAACGATGATTTGTTGCAGCAGAAAAAATTGGATTCAAATAGAGCGCATTGCAACCTAAATCATGAATATAATCAAGTTTTTCTGTAATTCCAGCAATATTACCGCCTAAGAAATTCTCACGCGTAGGCTCAGCATCCCATGGATCAAGCGGCACATGACCTTCAGTTAGCATACCGTAGCCTTCACAACGATGGAAACGATCAGGAAAAATCTGATAAAATCTTGCATCAGGCAACCACTGTGGTATAGACATAATAAACCCCATCCTTAATATTTCTACAATTTCTAATCTTTCATACCCGTATTTGCAATTCCTCTAACGAGCGCACGTTGGAAGAAAAGGAACACAATGATACTTGGTATTGTTGCAGTCAAAGTTCCTGCCATCAAATAATTCCAAGAGGTTCCATAACGCCCTACGAAGGATGCTAAACCAATCTGGATTGTACGAGTTTCATCCGTATTCGTAACCAATAACGGCCAAAGGAAATCATTCCACGCAAAGAGAAAACTGAAAATACCAAGCGTCGCAAACGCTGGATATGACAATGGAACAATCAGTTTGAAGAATATTCCAAACCTGCCACAACCGTCAATGCGCGCTGCCTCATCAAGCTCTCGAGGAATTGTTGCAAAATATTGGCGAAGTAAAATAATGCCAAACACATCTGCAAGTCTAGGAACAACCAAAGCATACAGCGTATCAACCCACCCCAAATTAGCGACTATCTCATAGGACGGAATAACAATCACAAAATTAGGAATCATCAATGCAGAAAGCAGCAGAATGAATATTGTTTTCTTCAAAGGAAATTCTAAGCGCGCAAAAGCGTAGGCAGCAAAGGCATCAAATATTAAATGTCCTACAACAATTCCTACCGTCATCAATAGCGTATTCCAGTAATATTGTGCAAACGGCGCAGCTTGCCAAGCGTGAATATAGTTTTCCCAATGCCATGATGTAGGAAAAATTGAAGTATTCGTGTATGTTTCAGCACGCATTTGCAAAGAAGTAGTGAACATCCACAAAAATGGAATGATTACTGTTGCTGAACCTAAAATCAGAATCGCATGACGCGCCAAACGCGACCATAATGATGATTTCATTATTCTTCTCCTTGTGCTCCAGAAACTTTCCATTGAACCATCGTCACGCCTAGCACTAGCGCAAGTGTAATAAACGCTATTGCTGTTCCATAGCCAAAATCACCAAGCTTGAACGCATCCCGATACATCATCATGCCAAGCACTTCCGTGCCTCCGCGAGGCCCACCACCCGTGAGCATGTATGCAAGGTCGAAGGATTGGAAGCTCGTCACCAATGCCTGAACTACTACAAAAAACGTCATTGGAGACAGCAATGGGAAAGTAATCTTCCATAATTTTTGCCACCCAGTAGCTCCATCTAATGCAGCCGCTTCATACACACTTTTTGGCAATGCTTGTAACGCAGTTAAATACAAAATAGCGTTAAAACCAATATTTTTCCACACGGTCAAAAGAATTAATGCAATAAGCGCAAGCCAGCGATTTTGTAACCAATCTGGTCCGTGTATATTGAATTTCATCAACACACTGTTCACGAATCCAGAAGGATCGAGCATATATTTCCACACAATGGCTGCAGCCACAGAAGATGTAACCACTGGAAGGAAGTAAATACTACGATAAATACTCCTACCTCGTATAGGTGCATCAAGCAAAAGCGCGAGCAACAATCCAGTCAGCACACTTAATACACATACACCAGCAGCATAAATAATTGTTACCATTAAGCTGTTGAAAAACTCAGGATCTTGGAAAAGACGAGCATAGTTTTCCAAGCCAATAAATTTCTTTTCTGGAGAGAATCCATCCCACGATGTTAGTGAAATATATACAGCAGACAACACAGGGTACAGCACGAAACCACCAATAATAAGCACTGCTGGCAACAAGAATACCGCAGCACAAATTACCTGATCTTTCTGGTAGTGCCTGTGCGCAGACTTGAGAAAATGACGTTTTTTCATTACATACTCCTTGATGCAAAGAACTCCGATAGCTGAGCCAACTTTATTTCATTCGACCCAGCTATCGGCACAGTATTTATGCAATCAGCCTTTGGCAATCACGTCGTTTACTGCCTTTTCAGCATTCGCAAGCGCTTCGTCAACACTCTGCTCTCCAGCGAAAGCCTTCTCCACAGCCTTTGCAAATTCGAAGGAAATCTTTGGATACAATGGCGTATTTGGACGTGTATGAGCAATCTCCATTTGTTCCACAAACGGAATTAAACGAGGCTGTTCCTTCTTAACCCAATCCAAATACTTATCAGACTTTGCAACACTCTTCGTTACAGGAAGCATGCCAGTCTTTTGCGACCACTTGATCACCTGTTCTGGCTGCAAGAACCAATTCAAGAACTCGCCAGCAGCCTTGGCACGAGCGTCAGAATTGTGGAAGACGATTGCTTGTTCACCACCGAGATTGGTTGCCTCCTTACCATCCTTTGGATGAGGGGCTTTTGCTACACCGAAATCAAATGGTGGATCTGGCGCCCAGATGCCAACCATCCAGCTACCTTCCTGAGCAGAACCACCCTTGCCCTTTTCAAATTCGCCCCACTTAGCATATGGGCTCACGCCGCTCTTGATAAGATCCATCCAGAAGTTCATAGCCTTCTTGCCTTCTGGCGTATTGAATGCAGCCTTAGAATTATCCTTCGTCAAGAATTCGCCACCAGCTTGCCACAAGTTGACCTGGAAGTTCCAAGTTAAACCTTCGCCGTTATCTCCTGCTTGAGTAAGCAAATCATACCCTGGCTTGCCCGTCTTTTCCTTGATTGTCTTGGCAACTTTCTTCAACTCATCCCATGTTTGCGGTGGCTTGTTAGGATCTAACCCAGCTTCTTTATAAACATCCTTGTTGTACATGTACGCAAGATTATTGGCAGTCACTGGCACAGAAACTTGTTTGCCGTCAATATGACCATAGTCAATCAATGCAGGAGTCACATCATCGAGCGTTTTCGAGCTGATAACCTTAGAAAGATCAGTCAAATTGCCCATTTTTGCAATCTGTGGCACCCATACCAAATCACTTATAGAAATATCTGGCAAGCTCTTCGACGAAGCCGATGCACGAAGCTTCGTCATAAAATCAGAATTCGGGACGCTCGCAGTCTTAATCTTAATATTTTTATGCGAAGCATTAAAATCCTTCACCATTGCATCAAAGGTATCGGCGTTAGCGCCATCCCAATAATGCCAAATGGTAAGCGATGTTGCACCATTAGCGTCGGACGATTTCGTACTACCGCACGCACTTACGCTAACAATCATTGCAGCAGCACCAATCAGTGCACATATTTTTGTAAGTTTCTTCATTGTAACCTTCTTTTTATATTCATACGTTAACTTGCACTCATTTTGCATTTAGAAAATGGATGACGAACGATTCTCTAAAGCATCAGAAAACAAACTAATAATTTTTTTATTCTTTGTTGTATGACTACATAACAAGCAAACAGTTTTTTAATTGCCACAAACACTGGCTCATATAAATCTACATGTCATGTTCATACAAACACCAAAATCAAAAATGCATGCTTGTTTCTACCTCCTCCCCTCCAACTCCGAAGGCATTATCTTTAGACACCCACTGTTTGTCATCAAGCAATGCCTTAAATTGGAACTTTTTACCTTTAGGTATTCTTTCCATTTCAAATTCCCATATGTCGTTACCCAAATAATGACATGCACGACCATAATTCCAAGAAAGTGGATAAGTATCTCCTCTTACAGTTAGCGAATGACCTAAAGGAACATTCGCATGAACCATAATCTTCGTAAGATTCCGACGAACTGGGTGATACTCAGAAGTAGACGTCTCTGCGTCAAAAATAGCGACATCATGCGAAGATAATAGCACCTTAATCTGTTTACCGGTTACCCCTCCTGGCACAACAGTTGCTTTACGATTCGTATTCATCATATCTGTCAAAACAGTTCCTACAGAGATATGACTTTCTGCTCTAAGAGGTATAGTAACCATCTTTTCACCCCAAGTATTATGAGCAACTGTAATAACCTCATCGCTATTATCCTTGGCCATACGAGAGAAAGCATACACATCTTTGGCAGACCACATCTCAAGTTGACGACCTGTCCTCAATGAAGTGTGCTTACGACGAATCTCTGTTAATCGTTTAATATGCTGGTATAACGGAGATTTAGTGTTAAACGATTTCATATCTTTACGATTATCCTTATTTGCAATAGGGACTTCTGAACCATTGCCATTACCGTCATCAGCCTGTTCAGTGCCATAATAAATAATTGGCAAACCACGGGTAGTCATCATAAACGACAAGGCAGAACGTAAACGTTGATAATCATCATTTGCCCAAGTCAAAAACCTTGCTCTGTCATGATTATCAATAAATGTCTCTAATTGGTTTGGATTCCTATATTTCGTATCCTGCGAAAATAGCTTCCCTAAGTCACGCATATCCGTGTCTGCTGAAAAAGTTCTACGCACAGTGAAGAAATAAGGAAAATCTAATGCACCCCATTCGTAGTTTTGGTAATCAGCAACATAATCAACATCACCAACAAATATTTCTCCAAATGATGGAACCCCAACTTCTTTCTCAAATTTCTTTAACCAAGGTTTCGGGATAGAACGAGCAGCATCTACTCTCATTCCATCAAAGCCCATATCAATCCAATCTTTATATGTCTTAATAAGATATTTAGAGACTTGCGGATTAGACTGATCAAGATCATCTAAACCACCAAGATCACATTGCTCTATATCAGACTGCGATTCAGTATTATCGAATTTACAATCACCAAAATGATGATAAAATGCTGGATTATTCAAAAACCCTTCTGGATGATATGCCCCATTATATTTACGAGCATAAGCATCAAGATAGTCTGACGTGTGATTTGGCACAACATCGAGAATCATCTTTAATCCACGATTATGAGCTTCATTAATAAGCCTTTGCAAATCAGCTCTACTACCAAAATGTTTATTTGGTGTTGCAAAATCTTTAGTGAAATAACCATGATAGCTTGCTTCTTTACCGTCTTTTGACAACGGTTCTTGTTCAGACACAGGAGAAATCCAAATTGCAGTAACACCCAACCCTGCTATATAGTCCAAATGATTAGTTAGACCTTTCCAGTCGCCACCATGATAAAAACCTAAATCATTAGGGTTATATTCACCATGACCAAAATCATTGTTGGATGAATCACCATCCGCAAATCTATCAACTAAGACTTGATAAATAACATCACCTTCTTCCAATGGTCGCACACTATGAGCAGTGTTCGCAAAAGCAGAAGTAGATGAATTAAAAAGTAACATTACACTAATAAAAAATGAAACTATAAAAAATAAAATCCTACGCATAAATGCGCTAAACTTCATCGCTCGAGAGTTCATTTCAGTCTCCTTTGAACCGTAATGTTAAACTCTTGTAAATCAATTTACTACATTGTTAAACAAACGTCAATCCCTTAAAATAATTACATGTTATCTACTTGCCACGCTTGCAAACTCGCGACGCAATGAGCAAACTCTCTAACTTCCTCTCCTACTATCGCCAGTAGTTATATATATCTTGTTTGCAAACCGCAGCGATGCGAGTCACGACACAAACAACAAAGCGCAAAAGTACGTACATTCCGGAGTAGTTAAGGGTAGTTCGAAGTAGTTAAGAGTAAAACACCGCAACAAAACACTCATTTCGCTCACCGTCCATAAAAAGGTGTAAATAAAGGTGTACATATCAAAAGACACATATCATTCTTAATATGAAAGAAAGAAAAGTAAGAAGAGTAAGCAATGAGCGCTGTAGCACGAGTACGATCGGGTTTGATTATATACGTTTTATCGCTTAATGCTTTTCTTTTAACAAGCTGTAGATTTGGCGTGAGTCTATATCTTTTAATGCATGTTGACTTATCTCACGCAGCACTTAACGCAGTGTCCGTAGCACTTATGACCTGCATAGCAGCACCACTTGGCGGCATTATCGCAGATAAATATCCACCAACTAGATTGTTTATAGCTCTAACGTTCTGCTTTGCCTTGCTGTGCACTGGATATGGTTTCGCTTTAGTAGCACAGCATAACCTTATTGCTATTATGGTTACGCTACTCGGCATAATATTCGGGTTCTTTACTGCATTTTCTTCACCTAATCAAAAAGTATTGATGGCGTATAGTGTACCAACTGGCGAAAAAACCAAATTTTTAGCAAGCATGCGCATGTGGATTAATCTCAGCAGGCTTGCTGCACCTGCAATCACTGGCATATTTGTTGATATATGCAATCCTCTCATTTTCTTTACGAGCATTGCTATTGTGATGATATTAGCGGCGCTACCTCTACTGTTAGTTAATCTAAACCAGCAAGCACAAAATAGCGCAAACAATACGAAAACAGGAAGCAATAAAACTGCTGGTTTTGCAGCCTCTCTACACTATATGAAATCTACACCATGGTTAATAGTCTTAGGAGCAGTATCAGCATTACAATCTGGATCATGGCTTGCTGCATTTAGACTAATGGGAGCACACCATTGTCTCACGCTTTTTCATTCGGCATCCACATGGGGATCAATAGTCAGCATATTTAACATTGGCATGATTGTAGGTTCAGTATTATGCAAATATATTGTGCTACATTATGAGATTTTATACTCCATTTTATTACCTGGATTCCTTTCTATTCCTTTACTTATTTTCGCACTTAATAATTGGATTGCTCTTTTTCTTTGCTCTGCTTTCATTGCAGGTATTATTTTTGACGCCACTATTGTCTATGGGCAAACAGCTCTTCTCGACGGCATACCAACACGCATTCTCGGCGCAACTACTACTTTTACTTCTATTATGGAGCAATGCGGCATTATCGTAGGGTATGCAAGCGTACTAGCATGGGGAAATCTAAATTCATCATTATTCATAATGATTGCTTCTGGCGTAATACTTATTTCAACAGGTATAGCCTTATGGATTATTCAAGCTCGTAAACAAACATACCCATCAATGCTTACCAAAGATTATTGGACACCATCAACATGGGTAAAAAGAAGCATATAACAAGCCATTTAGTGCGAAAGCACAATAAAGCTATACAAATGCAATTACATCACAGGGCAATTAGTTTGCACATCCTGTTGGAATCCTGATGGATCTCCAAGTTTTGCTTTACGCATGTGCTCTTTGAAAAAGTTTCGCGTTGCATCATCACAACGATCTGGACCCATAAACGGCATGCTAGGCACTTTTTCAAGCTCATGCAAAGCTTTACTTGCCGCTTGTTCATCACTAGCATACGTGTCTAACCATTGCCGTTCCCAAGCACACTGATAATAATTAGATGCTTGCGTATCGCCATATCCACTCTGGAACTGACTGTCTTTTTCTTCTCCAACCAAGTTTGCAGGAGCTTTATATTTTTCAGGCCAACTAAGCTTTGCCACAGATTCCTGATATTCCTTCTCTATATGAGCAAAATCAACAATCTCTCTAGGCGAACTATTTTGCGAGCGCGCGCCACCCATACCACTCGTATTATTGTTACCTACTCCTCCACACGCATTAAACATAAGAAGCGCACTAAGCACACCAATAATAAGAGTTGTTTTACTAATAGTATGATTATTCATTATTCCTTCTTTCTTATTTTTTGAAAATTATCGCAATGCTAATGCTGGTTGTAAACGCGATGCTTTTATTGCCGGCACCACACTTCCAGCAAGTGCTGTGATAAAAGCCGCAATAACAGCTCCAATAGCGGCTTCATATGGGTAAACTGGCGGACTAACTGGGCTTGATGCATCCCAAAAACTTGATGCTATAGACACAAGACCAAAAGAAACAGCGACGGCAGCAATCGAGACTATTAGTGCTAAAATAATCGCACTGCCTAACACGAGTGAAGCAATCGACCATCTAGTAGCACCCAAAGCTCTGCGTATAAGAAGTTCATGTGTGCGCTGCTCCAACGATGCTAAACCAATATTGATTAAACCTAGCGCGGAAACAAAAAGCAATAATGCTGCTACGATAGCAAAACTTAATTGCAATACTGTTATCACATTCTCGTAATCATCACTATTATCATGTCTTCTAATTTCGTTTACTTGCCCACCACAACAGTCATAAAGAGCATCTGAAACATAAGATTTAATTGATTTTTGAGAACGATTTTCTTTATTTAACCAGTAGATTGAGCCGTGAGTTTCTTTTTCAGAATATTCCCAAAGAGTTGGAGCGTAACGTAACAAGCCTAGAATATTCACGTATGCTTTTGCTGAGTCTACGCCATCGTTCACAACTCCAACAATCCTTATAGGACTCATTTGTGTTGTTTTGCGAGAAGTAATAAATGCTACTTCACCAATCTTGTATCTTTTGCTAGCAGATTGGTTTACTACCATTTCTAATGCGTTGCTTTTAGCGCTATTACTAAACCATCTTCCACTTACAATAGGTAAGTTATAAACTTTATTGTATCCTGACGTAGTGTAAACAGCATCAACATATTGAAGATTGCTAGTTTTATATTCTTCGCTTATTTTTACGCTCTTCAAAGCTGGCATAGAAGCGCTAAACAGTAGCCCAGTGTTTGGTTGTAGCATAACGTTAGCGTTACGATTTGCGGATTCAATGCGATTTAAGAATTTGTTAAATACTGAATATTCGTCAAAATTTTGTGCTGAAAAAGTAATCTCGTATGTTGGTCTACGACCGTTTAGCTGTTCGTTAGTTGCAATAAGATAGTCCTTACCAACCGTGCCAATAAGCACTGACGCAATAACGGCAATGATGCCGATAAACATTGAAAAACCTGTAAGGAAGGATCTCATAGGAGACAGGCGCAAATCTTTAAGCAGCATGATCATAAAGAACACCGCCTTCCATAGTAAAAATGTGAGAGCAAGAACGAGCCACTTTCATATCATGAGTGACTAATAGTAATGTTGTTCCAGATTCTTGAACACGATCATGCAACACTTGAAGCACTTTTTCTCCCGTGCTACTATCGAGCGCACCAGTTGGCTCATCGCAAATAAGTAATTCGGGATTAGTGACGAGAGCACGCGCTATCGCGACTCTCTGCTGTTCACCGCCTGATAGCCTTCCAGGGTATTCATTTAGTTTATCTTGCAATCCAACAGCACATAATGCTTCTTCTATCGTTTTTCTTCTTGTCTGCTTGCTTTGTTGTAGTCCTGCGTATAAAAGCGGCAACTCAACATTTTCTCTAATGCTTAAATGCTTAATAAGCGAATAGTTTTGAAAAACAAAACCAATATTTCGAGCGCGCATATGCGATACTGTAGCATCACTACACTTTTGGATTGATTTGCCAGAATAATAGTATTTTCCAGTAAAATTTTTATTCAAAAATCCAATAATAGAAATAAGACTTGTTTTGCCGGAGCCAGACCTGCCAACTACCGCGTATGTTTCACCTTGATTAAGTAACATAGAAGCAGAGTTGACAGTGGTAAGCCATTCGCCATTGCCTAGTTTTACACGCGCTGACACGTCTTGTAGTTCAACCAGTGGAACAGGATTGTTCTCCATAATCATTGCACTCCTGGAATGAGATCAGGAGAAACACCTGCTACAACATCACCCTCATGCAAACCAGACGTAATTTCAATATTAGCGCCGTCACTGATTCCAAGACCAACTTCTTTACGCTCCCAATTATCGCCTTTCTTGTATGAGACTAATCCTTTTTGGACTCTTCCAGCAACTGCACTAACAGGCAGAGTTAGAACCGATTGTTTATGCTTGCCATTAAAAACAAGCGTCGCATTTTGGCCTGATTCTACTTCTGTGCTTTTATCTATTAAACACGTTAAAACTTTTGACGATACACTAGGCGTACTTTGCGCACTCGACTCATCTGTTTGAGTTGAATCAGCATTATCATTCTTGCTACTACCCGAAGCTGCAACATCTGTAGAAGTTCCACCGCTTTGTACTATTTGCAAACAATTGGTTGGCCCAACACCATCTTCAACTTGGAAGCGACCTTTAATATCTGCAATATCCGCAGAACGAAGTAAAGCTTTTGCGTTAAGGCTTATTGAAAAACCTTCATATTTAAGAGTAAATAGCGGGAAAGATTTAGGCACGTCCGCAGATGATTCAGCCACTGACACAACTTTAGCGTCTACTGGAGCAATAACTTTGTTATCAGCATTGTAGCCTAAAATACTTCCAGCTTTTACAGCACTTCCTGCTTTTACCGATGGAGAAAAATTCCCTCTACTTACAGCAGTGATAACAAAGGTAGACGATTGTTCTATTGTTGCTTTACCCGACACAACTTGTGTTAAAGGCTGTTTTTTGACTGAAATAAGTGGAACTGAATCATGCGATGCCTGCTGTTGACTATCATCAACTACTCTACCAGCGCATGCAGTAAGCAAACACGCTGGCAGAGCAGCTAACAAGAATACTTTCGTAAACTTACGCATAACACAAAGTTCCTTACTCTCCAAACTCGTAGACACATAGGATGCGTCGAAACAAGCCTCTCAAACTGATCCAAAATAAATAAAAGGCTCGGCAATGCTGCAATTAACGCTTTTATGATTACCACTTCATTTAGAATTTCAGCTCTTGGTTAATAGCTTATAATCGCCGTAAAGAGTTTGCATCATACTAAATGATGATTTTATTTATGATTATTGGAGCTTGCGTAATACCAGAGAATGATTTATTTTGCATAGAGTTTATACACTACTGAGCAACTTGCTTGCGCATAGACGCAACCACATTGTGATTAAATCACTAAGCTTTAATCGAACTTATTCGCTGCGGAGTAACCCCCCGTAAGCTCCAGTAACTACCTTTATACAATCTGCTTTGTAAAGGTTTTCCTAGACAAGATATTCATCATACAAATTCAAGTACTATTATTACTTAAATAATGCTTTTCTAAAGGAGCAATATGATAGCAAAGCATATTACTGTTGGCATTGTTGATGATGATTGTTTTTGTCTACACGGCCTAAAAACATATATTGAGCAGGTTGTTCCGTCCTGCAGTATTTGCTGGTTATCCGCGTACGCCAATCAAGCAATTCAATTTTGTCAAAATCAATGCCCAGACGTGCTGCTAATTGACATGTATATGTCTGGGGTTTCGGGAATTAAAATATTATACGAATTGCGAAGAAGATACTCACTCCCAATAATAATTGCTATAACTTCATTCCCTATAAACGATTATGCTTTAAAAGCATCAACAGCAGGCGCACAAGGCATTGTTGGAAAGAACCACCCAGAAACTATTTGCGCCATGCTTAGCAGTATTGCCCATGGCACATTCAAGCCACAAATAATAGGCAATCTTCATTTTGACGACACGACGACAGCATTTCAACGTTTGCAAAATAAGCCAAAAAATGGACGCCTTGCTTTAACGGATCATGAGACTGAAATTGTAAAGTTGTGCAGTAGAGGAATGACTAATGCGCAAATCGCTAAACGTTTATTTGTTGAAACTTGTACTGTGGAAACTATCCTTCGTCGCGTGTTCAAAAAACTGAATGTGACGAATCGTTCACAACTTATTACTACATGGCTGCATGATGAATATTTAGGAAATGATACACAATGATTATTTTCTTAATGCGTCGTTTACGAGAAAAGCTTATTGACAATAAAACATTTTTACTATTGGGATGTTTGTCGAGCGCAATGGATGCGTATATTTACTCGAATAGCGACAATAGCACAATACAACTTGTTATAGTTTACATGATTCTTGCTGCTATAAATCTGTTCCTTTGCTTGCTTCCGCATTTTATGAGCATGTGCTATATTTTTGTGCATCTCAGCATTCTTGCTATTCCTAGTCTGAATCTTCCACCAGTAACTTTCGGGCTCATCATATCATTTGTTTTTATTTCGTATTTATATCCGATTCAATTTACACTACCTTTATTCTTAGTAATAGACGCATTACACTACGTTGCATACCGATACCTATCAACTTTATCTTTCAAGTATCTTATTGCTTACCTTTTAATAAATATATTTTGCGTTTGCACTGGTATTATTTTGCGTATTTCTCACCAAAAAATGGTTCTTTATGAAAAAGATAAGCAAACAATTAATAATCTTCATCTGGCTGTGCGAATGCACGATAGATTAACTAATAAGATTGCAGATATTGCACTACAAAGTAAAATAGCATTACTTGACAAGTCTATTTCTAAAAAACAGCGAAGTGCTATTGAGGCAATAAATGATTTGGCAGATCAGGCTTTTGAAGAAGGACATAATATTATCGACATTCTACGTGGAAATACTGCTAAGCAAGATGCTCGAAGCGAGTTCATTCAGCACATTGAAGATACACTACAAATGAACGACTCAATCAATACATCTTGTGGATTAAAAGGAAGATCCATATGCAATATATCTAGTAACGATATTCCTGAAGACATTAGCGATGAAATCATCTGTGAAGTTATTGAATTAATCGAAGAACTATATTTGAACATGCGAAAATATGCTTCTTTAGTTTATTACATCAGAATTTCGATACGTAAAAAACAAATTGTTATAAAACAGTTCAATGTTCGATTTTTGGGCGGAAAAAGTAAAGATGCAATTCGCTCAGTATCTCAAAAAGGACTTCTGCTTCATCGCGATACCATAAAGCATTTAGGCGGTTCACTCTATTTTCGAGCCTTTGGTAAGTATTGGGAATGTAATGCAGTTATACCTTTAAAAAATAAACATAACTATATAGATAGTATGCCTTACTGATTCAGTTTAAAAGATTAATGAATCTTAAACAGTTTTAGATAGTAATTATTTGTAAAGGTTTTCATATACAAGATATTGTTTACCTTTTAGCACGCCATTAATTTATAAATTGTCAAGATTTTTGGCATAAACAGTTACTTCTCGTACAGAAAGGCATATTATGAAGAAGTTAGCTATAGCATGCGTATTATCTGCTTCATTAATTTTTAGCAGTATTGTTGTTCCTTCTTCTACTGCACTCGCTCTTGAGCCAACAGATAGCACCGTTGAAAAAAACATAGCATGCGAACACATCACAACAAAAGATGGTTACCGCGTGTATGTAGTTAATGGATATCTCATTAAAATTCCAGCATCTAACGCAGAACCAACGCAAGCAGAGCTTCGTAACATATTACAAGAACGTGGAAAAATTAGTCTTGTAGTTAAAACAATTAAAACTATTTATCATAAACTACCTAAGCAAGTTAAACAATTCATTAAAAGTCATTTAGGATTAAATGAGCTTATAAAATTTTTGGAGCATTGGACTGGAAAGATTGAAGACGGAATTTATAATGCCTGCAAATCAGCAGGGATGCCAGATTGGATGGCTTGGGTTGTAACAAAAGCAATTATGATGCTGCTATAGTAGGAAAAATATGAGTAATTCAGAATATACAAAAGCACAAATTCCATCCGTATTTTGGACAATAGCCAATGGCGTATTTCTTGCTAGCGGAATTGCGCTGATTGTAATGCGTAATGATTATCTATGGGGAGTGCCTCAAATTATCGCTGGATTATTTGGACTTGCAACCATGTTTCTCATTAAAAAACCGTGGTGCGCGCAGCTATATTTTATAGTATCTTCACTAGTCGTAATAGCAAATGGGCTTATGGAAATATTCGGCATAATCCACGGATCTGGATACGGTTATGTTCCGCTGATTATTGGCATAATCGTGCTTTTATTTATAGGCCTTGACAAGGATGAAAGTTCAAAAGCTCTTGGAATTGCCAAGAATAAATAAAAGCATTAGACTACGATTTTAACTTAAAAACATATCGCAATTTTCAAAGGTCAAGTTGTAGCCACACATCCTACAGCTTGACCTTTACTTATTTATCCGCTATTGATTTGTTCTGCATAGAGTTTATACACTACTGAGCAACTTACTTGCGCATAGTCTCAACCACATTGATTTGAATCACTAAGCTTTAAGCGAACTTATTCGCTGCGGAGTAACCCCCGTAAGCTCTGCAACATCACGAACCGTCAAGCCCTGATTCCTTAGTATGCGAACCGTTTCACGCATAAGCATAGATGCCTCTTGCTGAGTTTTTATAGCTGCAGATTTTGCATCTAGCATGCGCTGAAGCATAGGCTCATCTTGCTCACTAAGTTTCGGAGTTACTTTCACGCCATTGACTTTAACATTTAAAGTTGCAGCAGCGTCTTTTACCATTGCTGCAACCTGATCAAGTCTACGTACTTGAGTAAACAATCCTGGTATTTCCGGCACTTCTATCTGATATTTTCCAAAGTACTTTGGATTTTGCAAAATAGATTGGTTTGTGCGAAGTTACTTTTCCTGCGCAAGCTCGATTGGCGGATGCTCCGCGCGGAAAGCATTTACGTGCGCTTCAGACGCATACCCTAACGCAAAACCAGTAATCAGCGCATACTCCGGCGGAATGTCGAATACTTCGTCAAGCGGCGAACGCCATGTAGCAAGAACGCCAAGCGGGCATGAATCTACGCCTTGCTCTTTGGCAGCCAACAGTAACGTTTGCAGCATAATTCCAGCATCCAGCGCAGCAAATGGTAGAAAATCACGGCGTACAAGCACAAATCCCATAACTGGCGCACCAAACGCCTGGAAGTTGCGCAAAGTGTGAGCATTTCGAGCAGGAAAATCTTTACGATCAATATTTAAATGTTTATACAACGCCAACCCTAAACGCGCACTGCGCTCTTTAAGCGATTGCGGATACGGAGCCATTACAGGAAAATCTCCATCCGGCTGGCTCATTTTCTGGGCTATCATGCGCTCGTCTTCGCTAAGGGTAGCGTCTTTAGTACGAAACATTGCTTTGCATTTTTGCGTATAAGCATCAATAAGCTGCTGCTTGCGTTCTCCTTGAGCAATAGCGAGCATGTAGCCACGAGTGTTAGACCAGCTCGGCGATTGTGCAGCTGTTTGCAAAATAGTTTCAAGTATTTTAGAATCGACTGGCTTATTTAGAAAATCACGTGCAGAAAATCGCGACTTTGCGAGTACTTCAAAAGTTTGTGTAGTCATGCTTTTAGTATATCGCACCAAATACGCACGCAGTACTTTCCTCGCGTTTGCGCGACGACCTGCTTGAGCGCAGCATTGCGCGCGCGAAAGCAATTCGGAGCGTGAGCTTGCTCAGACGGAAAGTCCAGTGGACTTTCCGTGCAAGCTCAGCAGTGAGCGCTTA
>NZ_QJVB01000004.1 GCF_003397705.1 Gardnerella swidsinskii | reverse complement strand
GCCTTCAAATCGCGTCCGCTTGTAAGCTCTAACTCGTGCAACAAATCAGCCAAAGTTGCGTTGCTGTATGCATGCTTGCTCAAATAGTTGTGGATTCCTTCAAAGAACTTTTCGCGACCAACATACGCTACGAGTTGCTTCAATACAGAAGCACCCTTTGCATAAGTGATGCCGTCGAAGTTGACGGAAGTGTCATTCAAATCGTTGATTGGAGCCACGATTGGGTGCGTTGTTGGAAGCTGATCTTGATTAAGTGCCCAGCTTTTTTCGCCGGAATTGAAAGTGCTCCAAGCGTCATGCCATTCGGTTGCTTCAGCAGTTGCAAGAGTAGAAGTGAATTCTGCGAAGGATTCGTTAAGCCACAAATCATTCCACCACTTCATGGTCACGTAGTCGCCGAACCACATGTGTGCAAGCTCATGCAAAACTGTTACAACGCGGCGCTCAGCATAAGCGTCCGTGACTTTGGATTCAAACACGTACTGGTCGCGAATCGTGACCATACCAATGTTTTCCATAGCTCCAGCGTTATATTCTGGAACGTAAATCTGATCGTACTTTGCGTACGGATACGGCACTCCCCAAGTCTTAGCGTAGAAAGCAAAACCTTTCTTCGTAATATCGAACAAGTAGTCAACGTCTTTTGCAAAAGCGTCTTTAAGTGCCTGACGGCAGTACATTGCCATTGGAACTACGCGACCGTCTTCATTGTTGTAAGTTGTGTGCCACTGCGCGTAAGGGCCTGCGCAGATAGCAGTTAAGTAGGAGCTCATCTTTGGAGTTGACTCGAATACCCAACGCTTCATGCCTTCTACAGCGCCATTTTCCAAAGTGCCTGCTTCAGTTTCGCGGCCTTCCAACGCGGTTTCGCTTTTAACTGGCATATTGGAAGTCACAATCCAACTTTCTGGAGCGTCCACCGTAAAGTCAAAAACAGCCTTTAAATCCGGCTGATCAAACACAGCATAAACGCGGCGAGCATCCGGCACTTCGAACTGAGTATACAAATAAACGTTTCCGTCGGAAGGATCCACGCTTCTGTGCAAACCTTCGCCCGTGTTGGAATACTGGCAGTTTGCTACAACTTCTACGGTATTATGCTCAAGCAAATTTGCAAGCTCAATTCGACTGTCTGCAAAAACTTTAGAAACGTCAAGAGCGGTACCGTTTAACACCACAGATTCTACGCTGTTTGCAATTAAATCGAGGAAGCTTGCGCTACCAGCTTTAGCATCGAACTCAATCTTCGTGCGCGAAGTAAAATCGCGTCCGCCTTTTCCTAAATCGAGCGCAACATCGTAGTGAATTGGCATTTGGATAGCGTCGAAACGCTCTTGAGCTTCTACGCGAGTCAGATTTGCTCCTGGCATATTTTGTACCTTCCTTATATTTTTCTTATTTTTGATTATATTTACGATTATTTTTAGCTATTTACAAATAATTGCGAATATTTTCTTTATTTTTGATTATTCTTGATTATTTTTTGCAATATCCGCAACTACCGGCACGAGCATAGGCTTCCTGCGCAAAGCGCGAGCAACCCAACTACCCAAAGTTCGTCGCATAATCTGCTGCAACTTATGAGTATCGTGCTCACCGCGCATCATCGCATCCTGCAACTGTTCAACAATTTGATGACGAACCTTCTCAAAATCAGCCTCGTCTTCAGCAACAGCATTCAAGAAAATCTTTGGACCAGAAACAACGTCAGCGTGCTCTGTATCAACTACAACAAAGCTCGATACGAAACCTTCCGTGCCCAAAATTCTGCGCTTTTCAAGCTCTTCATCTGTAAGCTCACCAACAGAATCACCATCAACATACACGTAACCGCATGGTACAGAACCAACAACTGCAGCATTGCCATGATACAAATCCACAACATCGCCGTCTTCAGCAAGCACAACGTTATTTGGATCAACGCCAGTTTTTACTGCAATCAATCCGTTTGCAACCAAGTGACGATGCTCACCATGAATTGGCATGGCGCACTTTGGCTTCACAATGTTGTACAAGTACAAAAGCTCGCCTTCATTGCAATGACCAGACACGTGAATTGCAGCGTTATCTTTGTTGATTACACGCGCACCCAACTGCACAAGCTTGTTAATAACCTTATAAACTTCGTGCTCATTTCCTGGAATAAGCGAACTTGCAAGAATAACAGTGTCGAACTCATTAACAGTAATATCTCGGTGATTGCCATCTGCAATACGCCCGAGTGCAGCCATAGGCTCGCCTTGTGAACCAGTGCACATGTATACGAGCTTGTCGTCTTGAACATCCTTGGCCTGCTTTAAGTCCACAACCGTGTTTTCAGGAATATGCAAGTAGCCTAAATCCGCAGCAATTGACATATTTCTAACCATTGATCGCCCAACAAACACCACTTTTCTGCCAAACTTGTGAGCTGCGTCAACCACTTGCTGCACGCGATGCACGTGGCTTGAGAAACTAGCAACAATAATCTTGCGCGTAGCTTCAGCAAAAGCGCGATCCAAAGCCGGACCAATCGAAGTTTCAGGCTTTACAAATCCTGGAACTTCAGCATTAGTGGAATCAGCCATAAGCAAATCTATGCCCTGCTCACCTAAGCGACCAAACTCAACTAAATCAGTAATACGATGGTCAAGAGGAAGCTGATCGAGCTTAATATCGCCAGTATCAATCAAAGTTCCAGCAGGCGTTTTAACACAAACAGCAAGCGCGTCCGGAATCGAGTGCGTCACCGTAATAAACTCAAGATTAAACGGACCTACTTTCATCTTATCGCGGCCTTCAACGCGAGTAAGTTTCGGCTCAATATGATGCTCCTGGCACTTTGCTTCAACAAAAGCCAAAGTAAGCTTAGAACCAATCAGCGGAATATCCGGACGCATCTTAAGAAGATACGGCACACCACCAATATGATCTTCGTGACCGTGCGTCAAAACTAAAGCTTCAACCTTATCAAGTCGATCCTGAATATAGTGGAAATCAGGCAAAATCAAATCAACGCCTGGCTGCTCTTCTTCCGGAAACAGCACACCGCAATCGATAAGCAAAATATGACCGTTATATTCAATTACGTTCATATTGCGGCCGATTTCACCCAAACCGCCGAGTGGAACGATTCGCATTGATCCTTTACGATACTTTGGCGGCGCAATAAGAGCACCTTCTCTTTGATCGTTAACTACAGGAGGAAGAACATTTCCTGTTCTACGAGTTGATGACTTTGCATTTTCTGTTTTAGTTTCTTTGTTGAATTTAGCTTTTTTAGTTGATTTAGTTTTAGCAGTTTTTACATCTTTAGTAGATACTGATTTAGTTGAAGTATCAGCAGACATTTTTTTATTCACTTTTTTCACCGACTGTCGAATTTGCTTAGACGACGCAGAAGATTCTTGGTTATTAAGAGAACGCATATTATCAGCGTCAGATTGCAACGCATCGCGTACTACTTCAGCAAGAATTTCCTCAGTACGTTCATCATATTCTATTTTCATATTCATCTCACTACATCTTGCGATATTGCGCACTTCTTTCTAGTGTACCGTTAGGACTCAACTCAGCTTTTGTCACTGAAGCGGCAGAAACTTTACGCAGCTGTAAAATTTCGATCGGATTAAAGCGAGAAAACGGCAGAAACTTTACACACGTGCGCAGTTAATGTCGCTTTTTAAGCACCATTACAATAAACCAGCCAAGCGTGGCGATAGGTATAGCTGCCATTGTTGAGATCCATGGAACCATCATTCCGGCATGCGAATTCCACGAGTCGATTGCAGCTCCAGCAGCCATCGAACCTAAAGAACAGCCGACAGCAGACGCAGTTGGTAGCCATGAAAGACCTTCCGTAAGCGATTCTTCAGGAACAGTTGCTTTCACAATAAGATTTCCAGTAGCAAAAATTGGCGAAACACATAAGCCGGAAAGCACTTCAAAAACGCTCATAAGCACAAGTCTGTCTATATTAAGACTCATAAGCATAAATCCGACAGTTAAAACAGTCAAAAATACAATCAGATGCGACCAATTAGAACCGCGGAATTTATGCGATCCAAAAATAATCGCTCCCACAAGCGAACCACATGCAAACAATGCCAACTGCATACCAATGAAATGATCAAGCCCCTGAGCTTTCATTGCAGCTGTTACAGACACGTCAAATGCACTAAAACTCATATTAAATACAACAAACATGAGCACAAGCGGGATAATGCCGCGGTAAAGCAGCACGTTTTTACCGCGCTTTTTTGAGCGATGATTATGCAATTGCTTAAGACTAAATTTGTCTACAAATGAGCGTTTCGCTTCTTGCTTTTGAGATGCCACATAATCTTTGGAAATTTCATCTTCTTTTTGAGAAGCGATTAATACATCAACATCTTCAGCTGCAGCAGTTGGAACTTCCACTACTTTGAGCACAGCAGGTTGAGTATTTTTTAGAGAAAAGAACCAAGCTCCGCCCAATCCACTTGCAAATACTGGCACGAATAATTGCGAAACAGGGTGCACAGAAGTTGCTAACCACGCAGCCAAAATAGGTCCTAATATAAACACAATTTCATCGATACCAGATTCCAACGCATAAGCAACGTTTAATAAAGAATCGTCATCTTCTGCACGCAATGTATAAGCCCAACGAGTACGCACCAACGCGCCAAAAGCAAACTGAGTTACGCCCATCACAATTGCTAACACAAAAAGCAAAACAAGAGGAACCTTAAATAAAGCTGCAAATGCAAAAGAAATCATAGCGATTACTTGTGCACTTAGCGCAATAACTCCAACTTTACGCTGACCAAAACGGTCAAAAAGCTTAGCATACACAGGAGTTACCGCAGCTTGTGCAAGCACATACGACGCAGACATTGCTCCAGCAATAGTCCAGTTGTTATACAAATGGTTTAATGCAAGAACAATTCCCAACGCAATCATAGACATTGGCAAACGCGCAGTCGCGCCTGCTACACAAAACGCTTTAGCTCCATTAAATGAAAATAATCTAGAATATTGAGAAAATACCGATGCTTTCTTAGTTGCCTTTTGGGACGACATATATTTCTTTGCTCCTTTTTGTCAAGCAAGTCACGCAACGTTATACATTTGCATATTTTTATTAACGCGTTTTAGAACGAGCATTTGCTTGCTTTGAACGAACTCTCGGCTCACCTGAGTAAATATACAAGTCATCCACCAAAGATTTCACGTTCTTAGCTTCATAAGGATGATCCGAGCGCATAAAAGAAGCATCTCTTCTAAGCCCGTGATAATCGTAAAAGCTTACGTCACACGCTGAATCAGTATGCAAATAGTAACGATTTACTCCGTTATTTCTTAGCATATGCATTGTTCGCTTCCACAAGCCTCCACCGACACCATGCCCACGAGCATCTGGAGAAACAAGGAAAAGCTCCAATTCCGCTTGAGTTAAATTATTGATATGAGATTTCGCTTCAAGTTTAGTTTCCAACGCGCGCATGCCGTACGCTTCTTCTAAAGCGAGAGCATAGTTTTTGTCACAATTTTCTTTCATTGCGGCTTCTTGCTCGCGAAGCATTCTCCCTACTTCTGGAAATAAAACAGGTGCGTCAAAAACTCGCGCCAAAAGCAGACCCATAAACTTACCGTCTATTTCAGCAATAGTACCATGCGTTGAAGGTTCTAAGTAATGCAACACACATCTTCGAGAAAGACTTAACGAAGCATCTTTCCCAACTTTTTGCGCAATACCCCAAGTACGTTCATATTCTTTAACCATTGCATCAATATCACTGAGTTTTACAGAACGAAATTCAACAGTCATGATTCTTCCTTACTTCATACTCAAATCGATGTTGTGCGTATGCCCGCCCACACACACTGCACGAGGAATCTGCACGTTTTCGAAGTGATGCACGATGCGTTTCAATCGCGGCGCAAAATACGTTACAGCAAACAAAAATTGCAGCAAATAAATTGCGACAAAATGATTGCAATAGCAACATTTATGCGTCATCATCATCGAGGGAGATTAACGTGTCAGAGTGTAACTCGGCAAGGATCTCATCTTTCGTTTTTTGCTCGGCATGAATTTCCCGTTCACATTCATCCGATATGTTCACATAATAAAGGGTGGCATCGATAGCATCAAGCGGAACCTTAGTCATAAGAGACAAAAGCAGACGATACCAGTCAAGCTGGCCAAGTTTAAGCGCAATATCTTGTGGTTTGGTTGGTTTTCTTCCGGTTTTCCAATCGACTATCGTGTACAATTTGCTTGGATCTTCTGGATTTAAACCACCTGCAAATATTGCGTCGATTTTGCCATTAATAATTTGATCGCCTAATTCTGGAACATGAGCTACAATCGGCTGCTCTGCTGCTATAGGACGGCGATGCGCCCATTTTGATGTTATTAAACGCTGCTTCCATATCAACAATTTGCGCTCCGAAGATTTTGCATTTTGCGAAATATTCTCGCAAGTTTCAGCAACGTTCTCAACAGCATTCTCATCAACGTTTTCATCAACGTCATACTGAATAGAATTTTTATTCACGCAACCAGCTTTTACAAACTGTTCAGCCCAAGCATGAAAACGCGTTCCCAAATCAGAAGCAGGCGAAGAAACGCTAGGAATAGGGCGAATAATTGCCATCCATTCCTTCCGCAAACGCTTAGCATCCGCATCATTAAAATCTTCATTCGCGCGCGAATAATCATTACGAAACATAGCGCGCCTTTGCACAGCAGTCACATTGACATTTTCAACATTAGAAAGCTGCTCTGCTCTGTTTTTTAACTCTTGAATGTTGTGATACCAATCAATTTTCGGCATTAAATCTGCATCTTGTAGCAAAGCTTGAGCTTTGTAAAGCAAAGAATTATCTTTTGAAATACCAGAAATTTGATTACTCATTTTTGAATTTACAACGTCTTGCGCAGATTTTTGCAATACACTACGTATAGCTTCACTAGATGCACTCGGCCAAGATAATTGTTTCTCATTATCTTCAGTTGGAATAGTGCTTTCCTCGCTAAATAATTGCGCAAGTTGCGAAGCTGACTCCCCTACAACATAACCTACTTGATTTGAAGAATCTGAAACCTTAGCTGTGGCCTGAACCGGAGATTCTTCAGATTCGCGCATTGAATCATACATTTCCTGCCAAAAAACAGAAGGTTTTTTAACTCTAGAAGTTGAAATATTTGAAGATTCATCTACAGAAGAAGCTGCACTATTGGCAAAATTTTCTTTATTCTCAACAACGCTCATAGCATTAGACTGGCTGCAAGTGAGCAATGCTGCGAATTTAGCACGCGTCAAAGCAACATACATAAGGTGACGCTCGTCAATATGCAAAGCGCGCCCACGCTCTTCGACTTGTGAAAGAGGCAATGTGCCAGTTTTCATCACAGCGTCATACACTTTGCTAGCTTCTGAAGGAATCGCTTCTACTGGAGCCTGCTCATGCTCATGGAATTTTTCTGCCAAATCAAACATTTCTCTAGCTCTTGATCCATAAACTTCTGCGTCGATATCGTCTACAGTTAACATATTTTTCAAAGATTTTTGAGGTTCCATGCTAGTTTCAAGATCAACATCGTGAGGGAATCTTGGCAATATGTTTGCATCCACTCTCATAGAAACAGGCACTTTTGCAGCAACTTCGAGCGTTGCGTATGCCCTTTCCCTGTACACGCCACTTTGTTGCGTTGCTATTACGCGCAAATTATCGCCTTGATTACTTGGGAACGCGCCTTCATTAAGCCCAACTATCGCTACGGCAGGCCATTCCAAACCTTTCGATTGGTGAATAGTCATTAATACGACATCCGCAGCCTCATCCACTGAAGAAGGTTGATCGTTAATTTTGTCTATATTGAAAATCCAAGACATAAACCCATGCAAAGTAGGAGTTGTAAAATCGCTCATTTCTTGCAAATACGCGTCTGCTAGTAAACAAATAGAATCGACAGTAGAGTGCATATCGTCAAGAAGCGTTGCATTAGAGGAAGTATCATTCATAAGCGCACGAGATAGCGCAACGTCAATATCAACGTTAAGCGTTTCTACAGCAACGCGCATAATATCTTGCAAAGAGCCAGATTGAGCACGTTGTATTGCATGAATCATTTGCCCTATTCTTAACACTGCTACATAAGCTTTAGAGCTTAAATTATTTTTTAGCTCAAAAAGCAAATTATTGTTATTGTTGTCGTTATTTTTTGCTTCTTCGCTTAGTTGCGTTTCGTATGCTTCAAGCAAAACATCCGCCACAAAAACTCCACCATGAATACTATTGGTTTGCGAAGCTTGAGATTGCTGTTCTCGAACAACTTGCGACCACTTAGAGCGAGGAGTTTCAGCGTTTACTAAACCTGCTTGCACTAAAGCACGAAAAACATATTCGATATTCTTTGATGTTGCAATATTAGCTATAGCAGCCAAATCGTCAGTATTAAGCGCAAAACGAGGAGTTGCAAGCAATCTCATCAAAGCTTGAGTATTTGTGTGATCTGCAACAACAGAAAGAAGAGCTAAAACATCTCGAATTTCTGGTTTTTCAAGCAATGCAGAATACCCAACAGTAAGAGTGCGTAAACCTGCTTTTTGTAATGCTTCTTCATATAACGGAATATTATTTTTGCTACGGAAAAGAACTGCAACTCGAGCAGATGCAGAATTAGTATCGTCGTTTTCAGATAGCGCATTATGTTTTACATATTTTACAAAACGCACAACGGCTTCTACTTCTTGATATTGCGTAGGCATATTTAACACACTAAAAGTACCTTTTGGTGCATTATCTAAGTATTGCAAGTTTTTCACTTCTACTTCTGTAGCAAGTGAACTACTATGGCGAAGCGCAGGCACTCGCAAAGGTTTCGTAATAGAATTTGCAGCTTTTAAAATAAGCTGCGAATTGCGTCGCGTTCTAGTAAGAGAAAACTCACTTGACTGGTCGATATTTAGTGCTTGCTCAAGCTTTCTGAAAGCTCCGGAACTAGCTCCTCTAAACGAGTAAATAGCTTGGAACGGATCACCTACTGCAGCAATATTCGTTTGTTGAGTAGTTAAAAAGTCTTGATTTTCGCTAGTTTTCGCAGCAACACTAGCTTCTTCCACACCGCTAGTTTTTTTATGAAACAGCGTTGCAATCAGCATTGCTTGAGTTGTAGAAGTATCTTGATATTCATCAAGCAAAACTTGGCTGTATTGGCGGCGATACTGCTCTGCAATAGAAGGAAAATGCGTCACCAAACGGTATGCAGCAATAGTAAAATCGCTAAATTGCGCCATATTTGCGCGCTGCTTTGCTGCGTCAAAAGCCAAAACTAATTCAAGTAATACATTGCGCTTCTCAGCAGCTTCAAGCAAGTTATTACAAGATTCATAACACTTATTTTTTAATGTAATATTCAGGTATTCTACGTATTCTTTTCCGTAATTTTCGCACTTTTCGAAATATTTTTCATCTGAATCGTTTTTTCCGCGACGCAATTTAATAGAGCTAGGCTTTTTTGCAATTATTTCAGTAGTTTCAGCACAATTAATTGCTTTTTGCAAATGCTCAATCCAAGCGTTATTCCACTTTTGAATTTCTAAAACAGCTTTAGACGTGCTATCTATAGACTCTCCCCTGCTATTTATGCCAATCATCGAGCATGAAATATCTGCTGCGAGCGCAAGCACGTCGTCAATAAGCGCATCAAAACTATACCAAGACAGCACTTCCGCATGATTAGTAACATAATCGTTTACTAGCGGTTTTATTAATTCGCGCGCACCTGCATCGCTTAAAGGTTGCGTATTTTGATCAAATCCAACAAGCAAACCATATTGGCGCACAATTGACTGGAAAAAAGCATCGTATGTCATTACTTCTGGCTTCAAAAAGCCACTTGAAGATGCGGAATTTGCATTATTGATAAGCTTATTTATTTCGCTACTATGCTGACTTACAGCTTGAGCAACTCTTGCAAGCAGCTCAGAAGCTGCTTTATTAGTAAAAGTCAAACCCAAAATACTTTCAGGAGCAACTCCGCGCTCAATAAGGTCGATAACTCGACGAGTCATCGTATACGTTTTGCCGCTTCCAGCTCCTGCAACAATAATCATGTTCTTATTTGTTGGCGCTTGAATTGCTGCAGCTTGCTCCGCACTATCGGTGTTCTTGCGAGTAAATTGCTTATTTGTTTTATCAATCATAACTACAACACCTCATATACAGTGTCTATACAACCTGCGCATGCTGGGCATACTTGTTTTCCGTTGCAATACTTCAAGTGTTCAGAAGTTGGGTGCGCAATAATCTTATGCGAACGAACTGCCGCAGCAGCATAGCAAACGCGCGAAATCATAGTAAGAGACCATTTTGCACTTTGGTTTAATGATGTAAACGACTGCCAAGCGCTTTCGCTTACATTTTCTGGACAATTCTTCGCAATATCGTCAAGATGCGGACAATCTAACAATCTTGCCATATTTTTGAATCCAACTCGTAACTCAAGCGGATTATTATTGAAAGCATTTTTTACGCAAAGCGGCGGCTGATACACGTTTTCAGCAACGTTATGATCTTGAGCAGGATAATCGTTCTTAGCAACGTGAAATAGAATACTTCGCGAAATAATCGGCGCATTCGACGCATCAATAAGCGGATTCTCATCAGAAAAAAGTAAAGCAAGCTGGTAACAAACTAGCTGCAAATCGTTAAAAACTCCGCTTGCTGTTAAAGGCTTTCCTGTTTTGTAGTCCAGTAAGCGAATATGCTCGGAACCATCTGAATTGATGCGCTTTTCCATGCGATCAATTCGACCGTGAATATGTACTTGCATATCTTCACTTGCGCCATCCGGCCATCCTCCAACTAAAGCACCCATCAATTCGTAGCAATCATGCGTAGTAACGGTTTGCAAATTTGCATTCTTAAAAGTATTGTTCAATACGCGAGCAATATCATTAAATCCAAAATGCGCGCTTGTTTGCAATTCGCAATACGCTTGTTGCAATCTACCTATGCTACTTTCTAAAGATTTTTCGCTTTTTGTAAGAGATTCTAATATGCCGTTTTCTGACTTTTTTGAGTTAAGCGCATATGTTGATTGATCGTAAGAAGTGACAAAATATTGCGCAATTGCATGTAACGCACGTTTAATATTCTTCTCACGCGCAAGAGCCGAATAATGCTCCTTACTATCTCGAATATCTGCAAGTTCAGGCGCAATACTTAGGTAATACTTTTCCATAAGATTTGCGATTGCGTTACTGCGGCGCACAAGCGGAGAGTAGGGAGAATAGTCGGCTGAATTATTCGCAACTTCGGCTGAATTATTCGCTGTTTCAGTTTCATCAACTTCAGTTTCAGGCATATCGTAATGCTGATTTTCGCTTGCCCATCTTGCAGTTTCGTGAATGAGCGTGCCAAAATACGTTGCTGCACTGCCGGGTTGAGGACCTAAAAGCTGACGATTTAGCAATCCGCACACAGGGCATGCCCACAAACTATCTACAGCTGAAGGAGACAAGCTTACAACAGAACTAGCTTTTTTAGCAGAGCCAGCTTTTTCATTGTTTTTTTCATTGTCTTTTTCAACAGAAGATTTTTTATCAACATAGTCATCGATATCGCTCATAAAATCCCACTCAAAAGGATCAGCGCAAAATACTCCATTTTCTTTAAGTAATTGCAACGTTTGAGCAGCGTCAATAATCGCATTTCTAGACTTACTATTCTCACTATTGGAACTATTTGCAATATCGGGACTACTTGCATTACCTGCATTATCTGCACTACATGCACTATTGCCAAACTCTTCTTTCATAGAAGAAGCACGCAAAATTTGCGAACGAGCAGCACACACTAGTCCACGAGCATCCATATCTAAACCAGCAAAAGGTGTAGTAAATTCCGTAAAAGGCGTGCGCGAATTTTCATTATTGTAGTATCTTTCAGGCAAATAATAATAAAGAAAGTCGCTTGGCACAGCACTATCGCTATATTGCGCGCTTATATATAAACGCTCTGTTGCGCGCGTAATAGCTAACAAAAAACTGCGCTGTTCCGAAGCAAAAACTGCAGATTTATCATTATTCGAAAGAAGTGACGCATTCACAGTCAATTTAGAAGCAGAAATCTTAGAATGTAAAATAATATTCGCTAAACTTTCTGCGCCAAACATAGTGCTACGAGAAGCAAGATTTGGCCACACACGTTGTTGCAAAGTAGGCATCCACACAAGATTCCAATGTTTTCCAACAGAACCAGCAGGAGTAGTAAGCGTTACAGCATCTGGAACAGGTGCTACTTTAGCAAGAGAATCAGCTTCAATTTCCATGCCACGAACTTGAGCTATAAAATCTGCAATACTTACAACATTTTCTTGTCTAAAAGTATCGTCAAACGTATTCATTGAAGAAATATCAGAAGAAACATATGAAGAAACATAATCAAAAAGACGCATTGCAGCATCCAAGCGATCATTAGCTCGATAACCTTCCGAATTATGCTGTAAAGACATACGCTGCCAACGCTCAGCAACATGACAAATATTCCAAGCCTCACCAAGAGCGTATTGAGCATTACTCAAATCAGGATTATTGTGCATACGAGAAGCGAGAATTTGCACGTTTTTCCACAGTTTTACAAAAGCTGCAACGTGCGGATTTCGAGGAGCCATATTCTGCAATATTTGCAATACAGTAGAATCATCATCTATAGAACGTGCAACATCTGCTACACAAAGCAAATAGCACGCATCGAGAGATAATGGCATAAGATCATTTGAACTGCCATCAATACAACTATTATCAACCAAAATTTGAGATTCAACGTACGCTTTGCTTTGCGCATCATGAAGCGAATTTTGCAACAAATCCCAGTTATGAACAAGATTTTGCAAAGGAGCATTAGACTCAAAGTTCTTGTTCTTTTCACCATTTTGCTCAATTAAAACAGCCGAAAGAGAAGAAAGAGAACGCATAAGCGAATCTACAGAATATAACTTCGCAGGTATTTCAACGTCTAAATCACCGTAAAATCCAGAATCACTTTTAGTAATCGCGGAAAGCGGACTATCCATAATATTCTGAACTCGCAAACGCACCCACGAAGCCAAATTTTGCAAACTTCTACCATGTTTTACTTGCTCAACAATTCCAGAAAAACCGTGCTGCGCAAATTGAGCAAGTTCAATAAGCGCAAATAAACCTTGCACAAACGGCTCATCTTTTAATGGGCGAGTCACTGACGAGTATCGCACAGGAACCCCAGAAGCGCGAAGCTGCTCGCCAAAAAGACGAACAGTAGAATTGTCGTGCGCAATTAACGCCATATCGCTCCACTTGCGCTTATTATTTACGTGAGATTGCTTCATTTGCCAAATAACAGCATCTAATTCCTCGCGCTGTGAACGATATAACGCTGTAAAAACAGTGTCGTCTGAATTGAGATTAGAATTTTGGAGGGTTTCTATAGGCTCAATCGGTAAGGAGCCTACAAATTTTGGCATTTTCCAAGGGCGATTTGGGAGCGCAACATCTGTTTTATATTGCGAAGTAAGCGAAAGAGAAACGCGTGAAGCGAGCAATTCACGCATCGAAGGTGCTTGAGTATGATTTGCAAAAGTTAGATCTGCAGAATAATTTTTAGAAGAATCGGCAGAATCGTCGGAAGAATTTTCGCAAGAATCAGCAAGACCCGTATATTCTAAAGTTTGCTCAGCAGCATTCAACTCATCCAAAGCTGCAGAAATTGCATAATCCGGGTACGCTCCTCTAAACGATTGCACAGATTCATCCGGATTCGCAAGCAAAACTAAACGCGTGCCAATCTTCGACAAAGTCTCAATAAAACTCAAACCAGCCAAAGTAATATCTTGATAATCATCGACTACAAGAAGAGCTGGAATTTCAGAAGAATTTACTAAACCATGCTCTCCTAATTCGCGCGCAGATTTTGCACCCTCAACCAACAGTTGCGAAGCGTCAAGTCGGAAAGAAGACTTATAAGTGTCGGCAATTATTTTTCGATATTCAGCACGCAAAGCAAACGCCAAACGCCATTGAGTTAATCTACGTTTAATAAGCACAGACGTTTGTAAAATATCACTATTATTGGCGTAAGATTGCTCGTCACTAAGAGCGCGAAGAACTGAATTTTCGCTTTCAAAATCGCTAATACCAAGCTCATCTAAACGAGCGAGCATATCGCGCAATTGATGCATAAAAGCGTTGTTAATATCGAATCTATCTGCCAAAAATTCTGGAGACGAAGAAGCTGCTTGAGCAACCGGAGTTGCGGAAGGCGCAGAAGGCACTGAAGCGGCGGAAACTGCGCAAGTTAATGGAACAACCCATTGAGACGTTTCAAAATAATCCTTAAAAAGCGCACATATATTGCAATCACCATTATCTCCACGCATAACATGCTCAATGTGTGCGCGCAAAACTTTACGAAGCAAAGAATCCTGCTCAGCACCATTTAGCAGCTTAGGCGAAGGATTATTCTTTAACTTACAGCAAGCAGAAATGATAGTAAAAGCCAAAGAAGCCAAAGTGCCAACTGGACGAGACTGCTTACTTACACCAATTTGGCGAATAATAATATTGTCAATTTTTGAAGCAAGAACACGATTTTGCACAGCCATCGCAGTAACATTATGCGACCAACGCTTATAGCCGGAAATTGCTGCGCGCACAGCAAACTGCGTTTTACCAGTATTCGGCGCACCATACACAAGCAACGCATTAGTCACATTGCCAGAAGAATTGCGTAACGTACCGTCAAATAATGCTTGTAATGCAGTATCCTCACTCATACGTTTAATTCTAGCAATTAGGCAATAGTGGCGCGCAACAATACTATTCTTTTAATATTGCACGAGCGCGAGCATCCTTAAGCGCAAGAAATACACTGCCGACACCAATAAAAATAAGAGTAAACACAATTAACAAATACGCAACTCCAACGCCCAAAGTAGTGGCATTAAAAGTTTGCGGTGCGAAGCCGAACCAGCCAGCAGGAGCACCATAATTGAGGAAATTATAAGGCGCGCGCATTGCATGAACACCCCAACGAACACCAGCAAACTCGCTAAGCATAGCAGCATAAGCAACATAAGCAAGAGGCGGAACAGTAGAAACATACAAATGTGCGCGAGTAGAGCGGAAACGATAATCAAAAAGCACAAAATCAGCGATTGCAAGAAGCGGCGCAACTGCGTGAACGCAAAGGCTGCTGCATCCGTTATTCATGTAAGCGCCAACGAAACCAAGCTTATTGGTAGGTGCTAAGAAACACAGGTACAAAGTGAATGTGACAGCAATTGAGATAGTCATCATGAATTTGAAAATGTACCAAGCGTTGGATTTTGAGTCGAACCATGCGCAAGATGCTGCGGAATCTTGCTGCGCTGCTGAATCTACAGAATTACGAGCACGCATAAACGCAGCTGTATCAAGCAAAAGCGATCCAGCAAGAGCTACGCAAATCATCAGGTTAGAAAGATTCGTAAAATAAGTAAAGGTCATCAAGCCTTCCCACGAAGCAGCCATACCATAAACAGATGCGATGATTGCAATCGTGCGTATTGCTGTGCGCGTCGCGTATTCGCGCGCTGTGAGCGGAGTCTTTTGTTCTAGCATGGAATCGTTTGCCATGTTATCTCGCTTTCGTAACTTCTATAATCTACTTATTGTTTACTTATATTTATGTTTACCATACTTATGGTTACACAGTTGCAAGCGAAAATATGTAGAAGAAGTTGCAAAAATGCGGCGCGATTTTTGTAGATTCCTGCAAGTGCTGCGAAACGTCGAGAATTTTCCAGCAAATGCTCCACGAAACTACCAACCAGAGACACGAACGCAGAACACAAACTGCACCAGTGTCCCAAAACAAGCAAAATCAGACACTCACGCAGAAGAAAGTAAGTCACGAACAAAAGATATAGTCGAAGGATGGTTCGGAGTGCGCATTTGCCGCAAAATCGCGGGCGGCGCTGAGATTACATCCGTAAAACCTGATCTAGATAGTGCTAGCGAAGGGAAACATTATGACAACATGCAACACTGAAAAAACAACTAACTGCAACGAAGCAAACGAATACTGCACAAGCTCAACAACGCAAGTCGACACATGCTTCTCTGTACGCGCACGCCGCCGCATGTTTCTTAACGACGTGCGTCAATGCATCGAACGCGTGCGCACACAGCAGCCACTCACCCATTGCATCACGAACGTAATCGTGCAAGACATTACAGCCAACGCACTACTCGCTGCAGGAGCGTCGCCGATCATGGTAACCGACCCAGAAGAAGCGCATGCACTTGCGCAAATTGCCACAGGCGTGCTCATAAACGTTGGCACATTCCATCAGCCAGAAACTTCCGAATACATGCGCGCAGCTGTTGAAGGATGCGAAAAAGCCGATACTCCGTGGGTGCTTGACCCGGTTGGAATCGGCGTTCCAGCACTTGCTCCACGCGCGCGCTTTATACACGAAATTATTAAGCACCACCCTACCGTAATTCGCGCAAACGCTTCCGAAATAATGGCACTTGCAGGCAAAGAAAGCAACGGCAAAGGTGTGGATTCTCACGATAACGTGAACGATGCTCTTCAAGCCGCGCGCGAATTAGCAAAAAAGTACGGCTCAGTAGTGGCAATTTCTGGCGAAAAAGACGCGATTTACGCTCACGGTTGCTTAGCTCGCGTAACCGGCGGACATAAAACTATGACTAAAGTAGTTGGAACCGGTTGCGCTTTGGGAGCGTTGGTTGCAGCATACGTTGGCGCAAACCCAGAACGTCCGCTCGCAGCAACTGTTGCAGCACACGTGCACGCAGCAGCGGCTGGAACTTGGGCAGCTCGTCAAACCACAGCTCCCGGCACTTTCCGCACACTGTGGATGGATGCGCTTTCAACTCTTAGCGTAAACGACATGTTTAGTTTGACAAATATTGAGTTTACGGTGGAGCCTGTTGATTGGACACTGTATTTGGTAACGGATCCGCGCATGGGAAATCGCCCGGAAGAAGAAGTTGCAGTAGAGTCAGTTGAAGGCGGAGTTACAGTTGTGCAATTGCGCGATAAGTATTCCGACGACGCTGAAATTTCAGCAAAGGCGAAGAAGTTGCGTCATGCGCTTATTGATTCTGAGCACGGCGATGTGCCTGTATTCATAGACGATCATGTTGATTGCGCAGCTCAGCTTGGTTTCAACTTGCACGTTGGGCAAAAGGATACGCCGTTTGTTGAGGCGCGAAAAGCGATGCCGGCAGAGTGGATGGTTGGGCTTTCTTGCGCTCGACCGGATTTGATGGAGAAAGCTTACCGCGAGTGCAAAGAAAATGACGTTCCGCTGCCGGATGTGATTGGCATTGGTGCAGCTTTTGAAACGCATACGAAAGCGCACGACGTGCCGCCGCTGGGAGTTGACGGAGTGAACGAAGTGGCGAAAGTTGCGCACTCTATGGGCGTAAAAACGTTGGCAATTGGCGGAATTCACGAGAACACAGTGTTCCCTATTCGAGGTCTTGAGCTTGACGGAGTTTGCACAGTGTCGGCGCTTATGTGCGCTGAGGATGCTGGGAAAGTTGCGCGCGAGCTTAAAAGCGTGATTACTGAGTAAATCGGACGCTCCGAGTTGCTTTCGCGCGCACTGTGCTGCGCTCAAGCATGTCGTCGCGCCAACGCGAGACAACGCTCGCACTATAAGCGCGCGCTCACGCAGTTTGCCGCAAGATTCGTACGGAGTGGTTTACAGGTCCATGACCGCGCTCGCCGCCGCGCCCAACATGTAATTCACTTCCAGCCGCAATCGCCTCTCGAAGCCACGCCGTTGACCATTCAAGTGCGCAAAGTACAGTATCGTGATCGCTCAAATTCTTTTCCTCGCGCAAAGCAAGCCCAATTTTCGTAGCAAGCGCAGAAGAAAGCGAGCAACCAGTTCCGTGAGTTGTGCTTGTTTCAACTCGTTCGCTTGGTACGTGCCGCGCGTCACCATCCGGGAAAACCGCAGTATTTCCAACGTCTTCGCTAGTTAAGTGCCCACCTTTTACGATTACAACAACACTGTTTTTTGCAGCCAACTTGCGCGCCTGGTTGCAAGCTTCCTCAAAGTTTTCCGCAACGCGCGATTCGCACAAAGCCGCCAATTCCGGCACGTTTGGCGTCACTACATCAACGCAGCTTATAAAGTTTCGCATCGCATTTTCAGCACTCGCCTCAAGCAAGCGCTTCCCGGAAGTTGATATCATCACCGGGTCTAGAACACTTACAGGAACCGGGTTATCACACATCCAGTCTCGCATTGCTTCAATATATTCTGTGCATCCAAGCATGCCGATTTTTAGTGCGTCAACTGTAACGTCGTCGTACACGCATGAAAGTTGAGTGCGGAAAAAGCTTACTGGCGGCGTGAATACTTCGCGCACTTCGCACGTGTTTTGCGCAACCAAATTAGTTGGTATGCACATGCCATAACCGCCTGCCGCCATAATTGACTTGAGATCTGCCTGTATTCCGGCTCCACCTGTTGGGTCTGTGCCAGCTATGCTTAGCACGCGCGGAATGATTGGGTCTGATTGCTGCATAGGCGATTGCGAAAGCTGTATAGGCGATTGCGCGGACGATTGCGCATGCTGCAAGTCATGCTGTTTGCTTGATACTAGCGTCATACTTTTATTATATTGCGTCGCAGGCGAATATAGTTTCATGAGAAAGTATAGTTTATATTACATTTTGTTTAACGTGGCGCGAGTTTCGGGGGATCTCTCTCCTCGCACGTCCCGTCCTTCGTGCGCTCTGGCTGCTAAAAGAGTTTAGTGTGTTCGCCTATCTTTAAAGAATGTAGCTTCTCAGTCCTCTTTTAGTGCTCGTAGAGAAATCCCCCAAACTCTGCGTGCTTAATGTTTAATAACCGTGCCTTATCGCAGAGATTTTTCGATTTTTCTTCTTCACTCGGTGAATCAGCAGCCTGCGGCTCTGACGTTCACCTCGTTCAGTGCGAAAAATCTCAAATCTCTACCACACTAATATCCACGCGACTGAATAACGCGCAATTAAGATGTATATAACCTATTGCGTCGCAGGCAAATATGTTTCGCGGGTGAGTTTGGACTTACGCAAACGCTATAAGTCCAAACTCATACGCATTTTACGCGTCAGCGTCGAAGCCACTTGAACTTGAACTTTGACTTGAGTTTGAAGAACGGCTTGCCGCTTCGAAGCACTTCTGCAGAAGCGTCGCAATGCTTGCTGTCAGTGAGTGCGCCGAATCCGTGACCACTAAGAACCGACCCAAGCCATCCGCGCCTACCGAACGCGCCGGATGCCAAGAACAACGCCAACAGCACGCCAAATATGAAGCTGAACCATATTGCAGCTTGACCGCCGCTGTGAGGCAGAGCAACCGGACGAACCAAGTAACCAAAGCTGAAGTATCCGACTAAGTGGCCTCTGTTACCGTTATCACCAAAGCCGTCGCTTTCATTGCTGGACTTATCTTTTGCACGTCCGTACAAAGCGTACTCAACTCCGTCACCGTCAGTCTTTAACTTCTTGAACGCCGCAGTATCCACGGAGCCATCTTTGCCCATTATTGACTTACAGCTGTCAAAATCAGTTGCGCCGCCAGCCTTCTTGACTTTGCATGCAACCAGGCTAAAGTTGCTGAGATCACCGAAACTGTCGTAATCGTCGTGGACATCCGCAAACAGAGTCTTTCCACTCTCCTTGCTTTGAGACTTCGAAACTTTTCCGTCCTTGTATTCTACAGGATTACCCTTAACCGTGAGCTTAGCGTAGTCCTTCTCCTCCATCGTTACAACGTAAGGATTATTAGCATCCGCGTGACCACTGAGAAGCGATCCTGCAGTTGCAGCAAAAGTTGGCTTAACGTTATCAACAGGCACCAGGTACACAGGCATTACGAATTCGTAGTTGGCATCGTTATTCCAGCCGCCTTCTTTGCCTCGCGTTTTATGAGTATCTCCAACCCAGCTATCGCCATATGTCATAATAACCGACAAACCATTATCTGGATTCTTAAGAACCTTATGACCAATTAAGTCAGATCCAATACTGCCAGACCTACCCCATGCGCCAATATTAGCGAAGTCGGTAAGCGAAAGACCAGTATTACTACTTTCAGACGTTACGCCAGAGCTATTAGGAATAGAATATCCACCGCCGGTACCACCCTTTGAAATCATATCTATGACGTTTACATACCAAGTTTCTTCAGTAGTACCACCATTGTCGTTATCAGCGCCGTTAGCAGCAGAAGCAGCACCAGACCTATGGTCTTCAGACGGATTATACGTATAGAAGTGCGTATTCCAATCAAAGCTGAAGCCGTTTCGACCTTTCTCACCATCAACCTTATCGCTACCTCTTACTTCTGGCAGCAAGGATGGCTGACAATCAGCAAACGCCCATTGACTTCCATCAACATAGTTTCCACACTCGTTTGCTGGGTGCAAAGTACTGTTACGCTTAAGCTTCAACGCATATTGCAAATCATTAAGCGTAAAGTTGCGCTTAGTTGAAGCATTATACAGATACAGAAGAGACTTCTTATCTTTCGAAAGAACGAATCCTGGATCATACGAACGCCCAGCTACGCGCAGAGCCTTACTATTATCTTTAGTTTCTTCGAAGCTGGTAGGCGCATCAGCTAAGTAGTCTGCAGCACCCTTACTATCGCCACCATGCTCACTATCTACGTTTTCAGGCGCGCGCAATCGCACAAATCGCGTAATCTTATTTTCTCGCGGATTTGGCACAAGCACGCGACTTCTCCAGCCTCGAGTCATAACAGCTACGTCTTGTATATTCCCTACTTGGCGGCCACTATAGGTAGGCGGATTCAAAGGCTTATGCTCATCGTCCATAGCACTATAGTCATACTTCCTAAAAGTCACCATAGTTTTACCAGGCTCAAGCCTTGGATCCTCATTCGTAACGATTTCGCTATCGTTTTGAAGCCAAATTCCCTTCTTTGGTTCGCCCGCAAAGTTGTTTTCACTGTGCAAATCCATTCGTATTGCGCGCTCCTCGTGACCGCTTAGCAGCATTGGGTGTATTTGCACTATTTGACGCTTCATAGTAACACCGAAGTACACACAGTCGGACGGCTTCTTCAAACCAGACCAGTTGTCTGCGCTCCAGTAATCCGGACGGCATACTTCGCTAGGCTTTTCTTTTGCGTAAGCCATTGGCAGCACGTCAAGAGTATCTTCTGAACTAGCGTCGTCTTTGTAAGAGTTTTTACCTTTTGCAGTGCGACCTTTTGCAGCACGCGTATTTCCGCTGTTTCTGCTATTTCCGCCGCTTCGATTACTTCCACCGCTTCTTGCAGTCTTATTTCCGTCTCTATTAAGCGAATCATCGGAAAGATCTTCAGGGCTTCTAACACCAGGCATATACGTCCATGGACCAACTTCAAGACGACTGCGTGCTCGAACCACGCTTCCTGGAGCTAAGAAACCACTAGGGAATGTTATAACAGCATTACCATCATTATCGTGATTAAGCGTTACTTCATTCGGCTTGAAAGTACCAGCGCATACACTCCACGATCCATTCCAGCATACGGAAATTGTTTTACCAATGCTGGTTTCCAAGTTAGTCTCATTTGAGTTTGCAGCAGAGCCAAAAAGACCATTACTAGTAACAGGTTTCTCAAGCTCTGAAGCAGGGTGATAGTAAACTACCATTCTTTTAGCTCCATAGCCTGATTTAACGACAACTTTATAATCGCGGTTTTGTGAAGAACCATCTTTGCTGAGCCAGTCATCATACTTTGCAAATTCATTGCTTTTACCATCGTACGCAACAACAGATGGTTTCACCATGTCTGTCCACGTAGCCTTAAAGCATCCAACAACAGTTTTTGCACTTTGCTTTCCAGCACTATCCGTAGTTTCAGCATACATTGTAAATACAGTTTGCTTATTTACACTTGGATTTTCTAAATCTGTGCTTCTGTATTTTTCAACAAACCTTCTAAGCAAATGTTTATTTGTAACGCCGTTACTAACAAACTTCACCATCGGACTAGAAGTTTTACCACTAGAATCCTGAATATTATTCGCTTGAATATACACATTCAGATTATTAACCAGCACTTTACTGTTTATACTATTCGGGCACAAAGTGACGTATTGCTTATTAAATATACCGCCATGTTTCCACTCTCTTGTGCATTTGCCAGATTCGTAAGCATTGAAATCATCGTCTAGTTTTAGTGCTGCAGGTAAATTAATCGTTGCATTATCAGCCTCATACCAAGCTTTATTACCTGCATAAATTTTCTTATCAAGAGTAATAACATCATCATCAACTGTATTGCAGTTATTCACATCGCCGTTAATCATGCATTTTCCGTGAATATCCCATGGCTTACCGTCCCACTCCTGATAACTCTTCGCACTAATCGTCGGCTTCTCATTATCAACCGGCATAAACCACACGTTTATCACGTTCGTTGTGTTATCTGGCGTCTTACTAGGCTCACGAAGCAGAAGATCGTTCGTAACCTGACCATTATTCACATAAAGTTGCGCATGCATGAATGGCCTGTTATTTGCGTATCCCTCAGGCTTCGAAGTACCTTCACCGTACGCGTCATAGTCGTTCATAGTGTCAACATCAATATTCTTAGTTATAATGTCGCCAATATTTTCGCCGTCTGCTTGACCGTTCAGATCTTCACCGCCAGGCATAAGGAAGTCCTTGTGAATAGCATATTCACTAACATACTTATCTTCGCCAGCATGCTGACTACCCTTATTTTCAATAAGCTTATCTGTAATATGTACTTCACTTCCGTTTTTCATATTTACAGAAGCATTGTAAGAGAATGAAGAAGAATCCATAATAAATTCTTTAGGCGTGTACTTCACTAAATTAAGCTTATTTCGCCACTGACACTTACCTTCTTGCGCAACACCGTTATGAGCAGCAATAGACGCAGCGCATGTATTGTCACGCACAGCGTAACCTAATCCACCAGCAACAGCCATAGGGTACGAACCATTCCATGCGTCAAATTGCTTATTATCCGCCGCACTCATAGGAGTTAGCGAAGGCTGCGGCTTACTTTCCTCTTGCGTATTTATGTTCGGCGTACCTTTTACAAGCTTTAGCACATCCTGAAGGTTTAACGCCTTACCATTGCCGCCCTTACGGTATGAGTTTATGTTCCACTTGTACACAAAGTATTGCGTGCCAAACTTCTGATTTCCATGCAAGCCGTTTTGCAGCCCGTCAAATCCAGGATCGTTTCGCCCGTCAACACTTTTCTTGTTGTTGTCTACTAATCCCCACGTATAGTCCTTGCGCATATCAACGAAGCGCGTCACCTTATGCTCAATCGGGTTAAGCGTAGTCTCGTCATCAGCTTCCAACTTTTGGAAAGAAAGAGTCTTTATAGCGTACAGCATTTCGTTAAGTTTATGTTTCTCATCTAGCTTGCCAATACCAGTAACGCCATCTAAGCACAGCTTCCACTGCTGATCCGTCTTCGACTCGCATGAATATTGAGGCTTATCGTCACCATAAGCATACTTTGCTTGAGTAGTTTTCGGCTTAAAGCCACTGTCGTACTGGTCGTAAGTATCGTACTTCTTTTGCCCTTTAACGCCAATTTCTTCCTTGCGGTAACCGAAAATTCGCTCGTTACGCTTATCGTGTCTCATCCAAGAAAGCATTGCCACGATTTCGTTATTATTAAGCTCAAACGGGTTCACTTGCACTAAGCCGTTTGGCCACGCAATATCGAGCGGAAGCGGGTCAGATTCTTCGTAATCCTGAAGATTGCCTGGCTCCATAAGCTTCCAAAGTTTATCTTGACGCCAATCTGGATTATTTTCCGGCACAGAGTAAGTGTCTACGTAAATTCTGGAACCAATTTCTGCAAAGTATTCCGGAATCGTAATATTTCCAGTTACAGGATCAAAAGTAATTTCGCATTTATCGCCGCCGTTAGCAGTGCAACCCTTGATATGATCTCCAAGCTTTGCTGTAAGAATGCGCTTACTAAATTCTTTACGCCAATCATCGTTACTTTTCGCAGTTTTTTTAGCAGAACGATCTTCTCCTTCAGCATCTCGATCCTGACCCTTAGATTCTTCTGACTTAGCATCTTCAGAATCCTTGACGTTCTTAGAGTCCTTGCTATCGTTACTGCCTTTATTATCTTTGCTTGCGCTACCGTTTTCTGCAGTATTAGCAGCATCACTCTGTTTTTTACCATTACTTACTTCAGATTTTTGTACTTCAGATTTCTGAGTATTCGCATTCTTAGAAGAATCACCTTCGTTTAGCACAGCAAATCTTACTTTACTGCGCTTTCCAGGAGCATTGCGCTTTTTAGAATTCTTCTTAGAACTATTCTTAGCTGTCTTATTCTTAGAATTCTTCTTAGTATCCTTCTTGGTTGCTTTTGAAATCTTCAAGGAAGCAGGCTTGTTGCTAGTTTGAGGCTTATTAGCTTGCTCATCCTGCTGATTTTGGGTAGAGTTCTCCCTTGGTTTGGCATTATCAGTTTTTTCGCTATCAGCTTTAGCTTTATTGTCAACTTTCGCCTTACCGTCAGCCGCCTTACCGTCAGCCGACTTGCCGTCAGCTGCCTTGTCATCAACTGCATCTCTGTCCTCTAAAGCAGCTCTATCCTCAGCAGCTCTAGACCCATCCGGGCTTGCAGCATCATTATTGTGATTAAAAGTATTAACCTGATGCCAAAGATCAGTCTTCTTATTACCGTCTCGCTGAATAACAATGCCGTAGCAACTGCCATCATTTGGACACAGCTTATCGTAGTTATGATCCTTCCTAGGCTTTTCCTTACCGCGCGCCCAAATCCTAACCATAATCGAGCGCACGCGCTTATCTTCATCCCAAGGATTCACTCGCCCAACATAATGTCCATTCGGCTTCTTATCCCACCAAACGTTTGGCAAACCATAGCCAGGAGATACAATAATCAGCTTAATTTTCTTTATTACGGAATTACCTGCAGCATCCCAACCATGGAATATCAAATCATGCACACCGTGATTTCTATTCTGATCGCCCACTAATACTGTAGGAGAACCATCATCTTTAGAATTTTTGCTGTTAGTAACCCAGCCAACTTGATCCGTCTTACTATCAGATTCACCATTTTTATGAATGAATTGATCGTAGCTTATTGTAGTAAAATCGCCGCAACCGCGAGTATCGCAATCATTCTTTTTGTCACGCGGAGTGGTAATCATATCGAAATCATTGCGCACAACAACTTTTTTACTATCAAAGAATCTCTTATTTTTATCGTTAGTAAAGTAGTCGGTAGCTTCCTGCGGCTTTACGCCAAGCAAAATCCTCTTATCGTCATGACCTTTAACCCAGAACTTAATTTTGCTATTAACAGGAATCTTCAAACCATCAGCTGGAGCATCAACAGGATTTCCATTATTCACGCTCACTTTTACATCCAACGTTGGCTTCTCGTAATCAACATACGGGAATACAACAGGTATAACAGTAGTCGAGTTATCCCAGAACGTAATCTTTACGTACTTTACAAACACGTAATTTGGCAAAACTTTAGGATTCTTGCCATCTTGCAGCTGAGCACTATACTTGTTGCGCATCCAAGTTCTGTAAATACGCTTGATTTTAGCCAAGACTTTGTCTTGCAAGTCTTTCTTTACAGGATCTCCAGGCTTCAACTCCTTACCGTCATCGCCCGTCTTAGGAGCATCTTTTACAAACCAAACATTACGCTTAGTAGCATTTTGCGCTTTAGGCCAGCATTCAGGCATGCTGTCTTCACGATCCTCACCCATAGCTGCACGATCGTTGTTTGCAGCGGAATTATCGTCACTATCTATGGATCTAAATGAAATAGAAGACCTAGACTGACCGTTAATTTTATCCTTGTATTCGTCAAGAATCTTAGAATGACCGCAAGGATTTACAACGCTAACAATAGGCACTTTAGCAGCAACGCTTAAATCAGCATCCTGAAGAGTGTTCGAGCGAGACTCATCACCCCACTTATTCGTCCACTCAGCTTTATAAACAGCAAGATTCTTAAGCGGAGTATTAGAATCTCCATCCGGATTATTAGTCAAATAGTTAGCATCAAGCGGATAATCGTTTGTCTTAGAGCCCTTCTTCTGCTTTATGGAACCATACCTATGCCTTGAACCATACTCATCTTTATTAACAGGCGGGAACAAGTTAGGATCGAAAGCCATTACCTGCCTATACAAATCAGAACGTTTGCCAACAAAATTCACAAACCCAGCATTATTATCACGATTATCAATAATAAGAGGATTAGGAAGCGGCTGATCGTAAGAATAATACTTAGGAGTCTTGTTATTTTCGTCATATTCCTCAGTTTGCAAAGGCTTAAACACGTCTGCTTGCGTAATAACCCTATACCACAAATCCTGAGTTTCACTCATATGATACGTTCTATCGTTATATCTAAGCTCAAGCTTATGCCTACCAGGCTCTGAATCCTTCGTATTATGGTCGTTCATACCAGGATTACGGAACCACTGATTACCTCGAGCATAGCCGTTATTCGGGGAATAATAATCAGGCAATAAGCGTATATCTTGGTTCTCGTTCATAAGATATGAAGTTCCCAAAGGCTGATTTACTATTCCAAGCAACACACTAGAGAATGAAATATGCCTGTGCTCAAGATAATTACCACTGTCACTGTTATACGGTCCTAAACCAGTACCCTTAAGGAAGTGGTATCTAGGAGCCTGAATATCCATAATTCGCGGCGCACCATACCACTGCTGATGCATTACAGTGTACATGTAGAAGTTAGCGTCACGACCAAAATTAGTCATGGAATATTTACTGGCTTTAGTAACACCAAACGGGTCAGTAGCACCATAAAAACCTTTGCTCTGTCTCTTACCATAGTAAGATCCTGCAGCGTAGAAGAATGAAAAGTTTTCGCAACCCGTGCCATCACCCACGTTATTAGAAGAGCAATATGAGTTGTTTTTAGTCGTAGAAGTTGTAGTAGTGAAGTGAATCTTATACGTATAAGCAATCTCGCCAGACTTAATATTGTTCACAAAACTAAATACGCGCTGCGTGTCATCTTTTATAGATCTATAAAGATTTTGCACGAGAGCAACATAAGCAGGACTATAGCCTCTGTTATAGCTTCCTTCAACTTTAGGAACAACTTTAAGATCGCCTTCATCCAAAGCACCATAGCTACTGGATCTAATGCAGTCCAAACCTTGACCATCACGGCACCAACCAATAGCGTCAGAACTACCCAAATCCTCAGTTGTTACAGCATCCGGAAGGATCCTAGAATAATTGCCATTCTTACTGTCGTCAGTGCCGCGCATCTTATTCCAAGCTGCGACTAAGTCATCTCCAGAATCAAAATCGTTACCGTCAGTTTTAATGCTGCATAAACCGTTAGGATTATCCCACGAGAATGAGCAGGTTTCGCGAGGAGGATTATTATTGCCTTGATTCTTCTTATACAAAGCAGTAGCTTCCCTGCCACTGTAAAGAACACGCTGAATATACTGCCTTCCGCCTTCGCTACCCTTGTCTAGAATCTGACCTTTTGGAATCGTAAAGTAATCAAGAGCAGCACCAGCGCCTTGAGTGCGTCCGCCAGCGTTAAAAATAATATCCCACACGAAGCCGCCACCGGAAAGCTTAGGGGTGCGCTTTACAAACACGAAATCTGCAGTGTCATCTATAGGCAAGTTAATTCTGTCGACGCCGGAACCCTTATAGTTAAAGGCCATGTTGCGTAAACGACCCATAATAAAAGTGCCCTTAGGATACGGAGTGAAGTAAGTTGCGCCGTAATGATCCGTGCCAGAAGGATCTTCAGGTACAGAACCGTTTTCGTAGTGGCCGCGAGGTCTCGTTGCTGCACTAGCAAATTGGTCGCTAGATTCCAAGTTGTATCCAAGGCTATTAACATCCAAATCGTGACCGTTCGTAGCGCGCAAACCAGCACCATCGCCGTCAGTAGTAATGCATGCGCCTAAAGCGTAATCCTTGTTACATCCAGGGCGATACACTTCGTAAGATTCACGAGCTGAGTAATTCTTAGCGTCGCGGTTTTGCGCTTTTGCTCTTTCTTCTTCTGCAGCGCGCTCAAAAAGTGACTTTGGTTGAGATCCGAACGGAGAACCAAATGGAGAATCAAATTGAGAAGCAAACGGAGAAGCAAACGGCACGCCTGCGCCAGAGCCTGCAGAAGGATTAAAAGATCGAGAGAGTAGATTCCCTGAATCTACAGATCCTTGTGAATTGTCGAAACTCTGTAACGCAGAAGACTGAGATGATGCAGATAAGTCTGGATTAGAGTCTGGATTATTAGAATTAGAGTTAGAATCAGACTTTGGATCAGACTTTGTGGAATTATTTGCGGAATTATTAGCACTATCCAAAGCAACTGCGGTTTCAGCAGTAATGCAAATAGGTAGCAACATTGCTACCGAAAGAGAACAAACAAGAACAGTTTTAAGAGCAGTGGCAAAAGAGCTACTGAACGCACGATATGCAAAAACAGACTCGCGTTTAGATGAGCGTTTATTCACGCAATTAGCTATACGATCATCCAAACGATTAGACACACGACTAGCTAAACGCTCAGCCGCGCTCTTAGCCACACGGTACATATTCTGAGTCGTACGTTTAGCTACACGAGTTGCGCATTGAGTCAATTGACCTATACGAACAAGAACGTTTAGCATAATCGTCCAAATACTCTTCATTGTTTCCACCTGTTTTGCATTGTTTTAAACTGCTTTGCGTCGCCCCCACGGCACCACAAGTTTGTTATTAAGTTTTTCTATTAAGTTTTGTTATTGCCTATAAGCAATCGCTCATAAACCAAGGATGCTTATAAGCCAGTCGAAAGTCTTTTCGCCGTGACCACTCCGCTTGCATTTCTTGCGTGAACTAGACTTTTTGACTTTCGGTCGTTTTTTCGGACGATTTTTAATCGCCTTAGCTTCCTCACGCGCAAGATCTTCTCTGCGTACAGTACTATCTTTCGCGCTACTTAACTCTCTATCTTCTTCGCTACTTGCAGCACTACTTGACTCGCTATCCTTCGCACTATCTTTCGCGCTATCTTTCGCACTATCTTCTTCGTCTTCCTTCTTTTTCTTCTTAACCGGCAGACCAGCCCACCAAACGTAGCCGCCCACAACGCACAAACTACCAAAGCAGCCCAAAACCCACCACGGAAATCGCGGAACATCCGGCTTCTTGCCACGAAGTGCCTTATCCGCCGCAGGCGTTGGCACAACTCGCTCACCAGTCACCAAAATGCGCTGCGTGTTAATGCCGAGCGGCGTGCAAGTAATAAGTGTCACCAAATCCTTGCCAGGAACAGCTGCAATCTTCTTCGTCTCATCAGGGTTCACAACGATTTTGTCAACTACCTTGTAGGTGAGAATCTCGTCGAAAACCTCAATTGTAAAAGTGTCACCTTTTCCAACTTCGTCCAGCCTTGTGAACATTTCCGCACTTGCCAAACCGCGATGCCCCGTAATCACAGAGCGCGCGCCCTTGCCGCCAACCGGAAGCGAAGTTCCACGCAAATGACCAAGACCTTTCAGAAGAGTGGCATCTTCTGTGCCGTGATACACAGGCAAATCAAGATCAATTTTTTTGATTCGCAAACGAGCCATCAACCCGTCGTCGTTCACTTTCAACTGATCCCAATAATCCTGACTCGCATCGGAAGTAACTCCGTGAGAAGTCGGTATGTTAGTATTTGCTTCGTAAATAGCACCCGACGAAAGCTGACTGTTATACTCACGAGCGCGGCGGAGCTGCTCATGCGGAGCAGGAACAGCATGAGTTATAAGCTTCGCGTACTCAGCAGCAACTTCCGACATGTGGTATTGGCTTAGCCACATGGCGGCGTGCGGATAAATAAGCGACGCAAACGATGCAAGCAACAGCAAAGCAGGGACTATGCAGGATTTAGAGAAGTGCCAGTTTTTGTCGTTGTTGCACGAGTTTATTTTCGATATTCTTGGGTATCGTCTATGAGTTTTGGCTGATGTTCTTGTTCTTTGGGCTTGATGAGGCTGGAAAATTTGTGTTTGCGCAAGCTCCCGTCCTTCGTCGCTTTGGCTGTTAAAGGCTTTACTGTCTGCTTTGTTCTTAAAAGAACGTAGCTTCCTCAGTCCTCTTTTATTGCTGAACACAATTTTTCCAGCCTCTCAACATACTAAATGCCAACACAAAACTCATAGACTCGTGCAAAAGTTACGCAACTGCGTGGTTTACTAAGTGCAACTAGAGTCGCGCAATTAAGCTGCGGATGGGTTGATGGTGAGTGTGTTTGATGTGATGTGCGCAGTAGCAATGACGCTAGTGTTCTTTAAGCAATAAATACTCAACGTCCGCAGAGCATTAATGCTAAAGTTCGCTAATCAATAAATAATCGACGTTTGCAAAGCATTGGCGCAAAGCTACAGAAGCAACTTCAGCAGAGCACTGATGCAAAGCTTCGGAAACATTTGCTGAGGAATTTCCGGCGTTTGTTGTCGTTTTTGCGTTGTTTGGGAACATTTGCCGGAGAATTTCTTGCGTTTGCGCTACACCTGACCGCGCAGCTAATCAGCTCAAACCGGCTGCACAGCTTGTTTCGAAACCAAACTGCGCAACCGGCAGAGCAAATCAGCTGGAACAATCGTTCAAAACACTCAGCCAACGAGCGAGTTTTACTCTTGCTCCTGCTCCTTGCGACGCTTCATCACAACGTAGAAGAGCGTGCCAGCGATGCCAACAATGCCGCAAACTGTCAAAATCACCAAGCCGCGAGCACCGGTCATTGGCAAGTTGCTAAGGATTTTGTCGAGTTCGGTTGCCTGGGAGTTGACAATCTCGTGAGCGTTGTTATTATTAAGACCTGCTGCTGCCTGTTCTTTGGCTTCTACTTTAACCTCGTAGCAAGTTGGGGTTTCATTCAGTTTGAAGCCAGCAGGAGCCTTGGTCTCAACAACGCAGTAAATCTTGGAAGCAACATCATTAGTACCAATGAACAAGTTTGCAGTGGTTACACCATTATCATCAGTTGCTTTAAGCTTGATAGCGTTGGCATCGTTTGTACCTTTATCAAGCTTTCCATCAATAGTTTCCTTAGTTACATTTTTACCTGAAACATCGGTAAACTTTGTACCTTCTTTAACTGGGTAAACAGTGAACTCTGCACCCTTTAATGGCTTCTTGCCCTTAGCTTTATCAGCAGCATCATTAACCTTGGTGATCTTCAAGGTAGCAAAATGCGAAGTACCGTGAGGGTTCTTATCGCACTTCTTCGGATCTTCCTTAGTTGGAACACATGGATGCTCCGGATCACCGTCATCACCAATCTTGCTGTCATCAATCCAGCCGTTAATCGAGTTGGTAACGTTCTTGGTATCCTTAGCGACCTTCGTCTTTAAAGTAACTTTCAGAACATAAGTACTTCTACTGAAATCTTCAGAGAGCGTATTCAGCCTAGAGTCAGAAAGACTAAACGTTACTTTTTTCTTATCGGTACCAGTCTCAACCTTGTAGTCAGTATTTTCGGTAAGAGATACATCACTTGCTGTAGAACCAGTCGCTTTCCCTTTCTTAACAAGCTTAACTTCAGCTAAGCTATCATACGTCAAACCTTCAGGAAGAGAATCGACGAATCCAATCTTCTTATAAGCTTTATTGTCAGAAGGAGGAGTCAAAGGCATAGAAATATCCCATGGAATAATAGCGTCTCCATCATCAGTATAAAGCTTGGTTGGAGTCTTTGGCGTCTTACGAGCAACGTCGTCACTGGTGTCGTTCTTTGGATACACATTGACGTCGTACAACCATTCCCATGTATTTGCAGTCTTGTGAGGCAAAGGCGTTGTGATGAAGAATGGATCAACCTTACCGGTAACAGTTACAGGCTTCCACACTCCCTGAGCATCCTTAATTTGAGCACCCTTTGTGTCAGATTCTTCAACGTAGTAAAGCGATTCGGCAAGCTTATCAAACTTTGTGGAACCATCTTCACCAGTTGTTTGTTTTTTGCAATCAGTATCGACCGTTACGAATTTAGCATTATCACCTTTGAGGAATGAAGCTGCATTCTTCGTAGCAGAAGAAGGGTCAAGCTCCTGGATGTCTTTGATTTTCTTCCAGCCTTCAGCTGTAGACAAATCAATCTTCTTGGCATCAGCATCTTTGCCTTCCTTAAGAGTGACCTTGCAAACTTTGAACTCAACACCCTTAACTGGCTTCTTATCCTTAACAAGATTACTCTGATCAGATCCATCAGATCTAGTATCAGTTGCAGGACTTTGGTACTTGTGAATGGTTATAGAAGTACCATTGTCTTTTTTAGTATCATCGATGTTTCCAACATTTGCACCATCTTTACCCTGTTCACTATTCGCCCATGCGATGGATCCAGCGATGCAGCAGGTACCGAGCGTGCAGGAGGCAGCTACGAGTGCCACGGCGCGTTTTAACTTTGAAGTCTGTAGACGCATATTTCCTCTCTTCAATAAGTAAACTAATCGTCTTACATCTTTATTTAGGCTCAACAGCAGGTTACAAGCTAAACAAAAGGTTATGACATATTAACAATTGTGTCGTTATGACATACTGACAATTGCATTGACGACAGCATCAGTGCAAACACACAGATGCGAACGCAGAAATACAACTGCAAACTTTCATCATTTAGCTATTTTTCGCAAATTGCGCGATAACGCTCAACCGTGAGTACATATAATATTAATCGATATTTAAACGAAAAATGAGATGTAGTATAACACAGTCAAATGTTTATGTTTCTGAGCATCTACCCCCCCCCCGGTACAAAAATCGTTGAAAAACAACGGGTTTGAGGGGTGTCAAATAACCAGCTCTTTTTGTTTTTTGCGTTTTTTATTTTTTCTCAAAACTCAAACCATCGGCGTGTCGCATTGCCCTTGCTTGAAGCTGCATTGCGCGCTTCAAGCAAGCTCAATGCGGTAGCGCTTGCATAATGCGGAAAGCCCACTGGGCTTTCCACGCGCGACGACCTGCTTGAGCGCAGCGATTTAGCGCGCGAAAGCAACTCGGAACGCCGAGCTTGCTCAGAGTTGAAAGCACAGTGTGCTTTCAACGCAAGCGAGGTCTGCCTTCGTCAACAAAGACGAAGGCAGGGCAGGCTAGTGTGGCTGTGCTTTAGAAATTATGCTGGGCTTTCCACGCAAGCGCGCACACGATTGTGCTTTCTTTATATTCCTAACGAAAAGTCAACCTGTCGGAATTTCCAACAAGTTCGTTTGGAAAGTACAAGGCAAGTTGAGCGCTAAATCGCAGCGCTAAAACACGTCAACGCGCATTCGGCACAAACTCAATCCTACAAGTCGCGTTCAAAGCATTTGCAATACGATTCAAAAGCGCAATAGTCGGATTCCTCGAACCATTTTCCAACCTGCTAATATCCGACTGACTTATACCCGTCTTCTCCGACAGCTCAGCCTGAGTCAAACCAGCCCTTTTTCTCGCCATCACAAGCGACATAGTCAAGTCTCTTTCCGGCTGAAGCGCATCATACTCTTTCTTGAACTCGGGATCCTTCATAAGCTCGTCCGTGAGTTCATGCAAATCATTCATTCGCGTTTCCTGCACTGCACGCGCTCCCTGCACTGCGCGCATTCGCCGCAACTCTTGCTTTCTCTGCATTACTCGTGTTCCCCGCACTACGTGCATTTCCTGCACTGCGCACGTTCGCAGCAACTCTTGCTTTCTCTGCATTACTCGCGTTCCTCGCACTACGCACGTTCCCTGCAACTCTTGCTTTTCCTGCACTACGCACGTTCCCTGCAACTCTTGCTTTTCCATCACAAGCCCATCTTTCTATTAAAATATTCAGCCCTTCTCTGCATAGCGACCAATATTTCACTACGCGGAGTTTTCTGCTGCTTTTTAACGAATCCGTTGGTGGCAACAATGATCTTATCCGCATCAAAAAAGTATAAAATACGCACTATGTTGCTACCTAAAATAGTGCGAAGCTCAAAAATATGGTTGCCAACATGCTTACTAAGCGGCTCCCTCGCATCGTTTCCCAACATCTCCAAGCGATGCAAATCAGAAACCACCTTCGCGCGCAACTTGACATCTAAACTTTTAATAAACTCGCGTACTGGCTTATCACCATCCTTATCACTGTAAAAAATCACATCAAACAATTCCACAACCCCCTGCTTATGTTATATATAGCATAATCGCTTGTATACATCTTGTCAAAACAAGCAACCAGCAACCCTAACGCAGAAACAGTACTGCGCCAGTGTCCCAAAACAAGCAAAATCAGACACTAACGCAGAAAACACGCGCTCTCTAATTTGCAGTAATTAAAAAGACGATAGATTTTCGCTTCTACCGCCTTTTAAAGTTCATACAACTTCCTACTTTGCTCTTTGTGTATTAAATTTTCAAATTCTTATTGTTTAACATTCCAGCAAACATTGTATGATACATATCCTTAGATGATTCTTCTATTTGAGTAATACTTGATATTTTATTTCCCGCATCCTTTGATGATGCTCCACAAAGATAAAAGACTTCATTTTCTGTCCCAAAATCTAGTGCAATATATTTATCGTGGTATTTTTTATCGGATACCTTCAGATTCAGGTCTATATTAGGATAATCTTTTCTAAAATCATCTAAAATATTTTTTGTAAGCATATCTTTATTTCTTACATTATCGCTAAAAACTATGATTTGTATGTTATCTCTTGCAGCCCTTAAAAGTTCCAAAGTTTTAAGCCCTATATAGTTATCTATAACATAAATGCTTTTCTTTGCTGACTTATATATTTTTGTATAGGCAACATCTGCTTCTATCTTATCTCCATTCAGCAAAAGAAAATGCTTGTAGGTGTTACTATCTATAAAATTATCCATTACCTTTTTCAAATCTTCTTTTGTTGCCAAAGTGCTAATTTTATCGTTTATATTTGCTATTTCTTTTGAATGCTGCATTATATCATTTGTATTTTGGCTTGTTTGCAATAACAGTTGCGTCATTTCTTTTGAACTAAGAAAGTCTCTATTTTCAACAATGAAGTCTTTCATCTGCTTGAACATTCGTATTAAAGCCTTGCTCTGTTTAACTGCCAGTTCTCCCCTTAATACAGTCATAAGCATATAGATGCCCTGTTCTGTGAAAACATATGGCTTGTATTTAATGTTACTGCCTCTGCCTTGCGCTTTGTTCAAGGTCGCAAAATGCGACCTTGAACGTTCATATACTTGCCCATCGTTCAAGGTGCCAAAACGGTACCTTGAAAGTTCATATACTTCTTCACCGGTTAATTGAAACATAAAATCGTCATCAAATTTTTCAATATTCCTTTTAACCTGTTCGTTAAATCTTTTTGTAGAGTATCCATAAATTTCAGCTAAATCCGAATCAAGCATAACTTTTTGATTTCTTATATAGTGAATCTTACTTTTAATCGTAGTTTCATCTATTATCACAATCTCTTTCTTCTCTTCTGCCATAATGCCCCCAACATTATCTAAATATCTTTCCCAATACGCCACGTACTGCGTAACTTTTACTGCGTAACTTTTTTAAATCAACTGCGCCAGCAACAAATAAACAACATCGTGCGTAGATTTATTAGTTTTTGAGCTGAATTAATAGGTAGGATGCATCTATGCTCTATTTCAGCGTCTCTTATCATACGTATCATTTCGTTGTTAGTTTTAGGCATACTACTGAAGTTATTTGAGAATACGATGAATAGACAATAAATTTATAACATTGTGGTTAAAAGGTGTTGTAGTACGATTCATGTGTTACTCATGCAGTAAGCCGACTGCGCCAGTGTCCGAAAGTAGGCAAAATCAGACACGCACGCAGAAACAGTACTGCACTAGTGTCCCAAAACAAGCAAAATCAGACACGCACGCAGTTAATGCTCGCGCAGATTGCGCGCTCGCTTGCGAAACTCGCGTTGAAAGCACACTGTGCTTTCAACTTAAGCGAGTTTCCGCTCCGAATTGCTTTCGCGCGCTACGCTCTATGCGCGAAAGCAGGTCGTCACGCTGCCCAGTAACGAAAAAACGGCATTATACGTTATTAACGCAGAAAGCATACTGTGCCAGTAACAAAATGGGGCTTCAAGCCCGAAAGCTTGAAGCCCCATTTTTATATCAGACTAGCGTCACTCAGCTTCGTCGCCGTAATCACCCTGACCACCCTGATCATCAAGGTAATCATCTGGATTAAAGTCGTCGCCGAGCTTCATGTCGCCAAAATCAATGTTGGAGAAGTCAACATCGCCCATATCGCTCTCACCGAAGTTCGAAGGCGTGCTATCTGCACCACCCAAACCAAAGTTCGGATAAATAGAGTCACGCACCTGAGGATCCGGCTCCACGTTAGCGTTGCGGTAACGCGCCAAACCGGTACCAGCTGGGATGAGCTTACCGATAATCACGTTCTCCTTCAAGCCCTTGAGGTCATCTTCCTTCTGGCTTAAGGCGGCCTCAGTAAGCACGCGCGTAGTCTCCTGGAACGATGCTGCAGAAAGCCAAGAATCCGTAGCCAAAGAAGCCTTGGTAATACCCATAAGCTCTGGTCGACCAGCAGCAGGCTTGCCACCGTTCTTAACGGCAGCCAAGTTTGCCTCACGGAACTTTGCCTGATCCACAAGCTCACCTGGAAGAAGATCCGTATCGCCAGAATCGATCACCGTAATACGGCGAAGCATCTGGTGCACAATAACTTCAATGTGCTTGTCGTGAATATCAACGCCCTGAGAACGGTAAACGTTGTGAACTTCTTCCACAATATTCACCTGAGCTGCGCGCGGACCAAGGATTCGCAAAATCTTCTTAGGATCCACAGAACCCTCAATCAGCTGCGTACCAACGTCAACATGCTCGCCATCCTTTACCAGCATTGGCGCACGACGCGTCACAGGGTAAACGATTGGCTCAACCGTAGTGTCGTCTGGAGTCAAAGTCACCTGACGACCATGGTCAGTATCCTCAACCTTCACAACGCCTGGGAACTCAGCGATTGGAGCCTCACCCTTAGGAGTACGAGCCTCGAAAAGCTCCGTAACACGAGGAAGACCCTGAGTAATATCAGAAGCCGAAGCGACGCCACCAGAGTGGAAGGAACGAAGCGTAAGCTGCGTACCAGGCTCACCAATGGACTGTGCTGCAACAATACCAACAGCCTCGCCAACATCCACGAGTCGGCTCGTAGCCAAGGACCATCCGTAGCACTTTGCGCAAACGCCGCGCTTAGATTCGCAAGTAAGCACAGAACGCGCCTTAACTTCCTCAACGCCGTGCGCAACCAAATCGCGCAAAACGTCCATAGAAAGCGCATCTCCGCACTTTGCCAAAACTGTAGTGCCGTCAGCAGGATCGAGCACGTCTGCAGCAAGCAAGCGCGAGTATGGACCGCCATCAGCAGCCTTAACAAGCGTCAAATTGCCGTTTTCGTCGCGATCAGCAATCTTCATCATAAGACCGCGCTTAGTGCCACAATCTTCTTCGCGAACGATTACTTCCTGCGAAACGTCCACAAGACGACGAGTCAAGTAGCCAGATTCTGCCGTACGAAGTGCGGTATCTGCCAGGCCCTTACGAGCGCCGTGCTGGGAGATGAAGTACTCCAACACAGACAAGCCGTCGCGGTAGTTTGACTTAACAGGTCGAGGAATAATCTCGCCCTTAGGGTTTGCCACGAGGCCTCGCATACCAGCAATCTGGCGAATCTGCATCCAGTTACCACGTGCGCCTGACTGAACCATGATGTTCACGTTGTTGTCGTCGTGGAAGTTTTCGCGCATTGCGTCTGCAACCTTGTCGGTGCATTCAGTCCACAAGTTAATCAACTCTTGACGACGTTCTTCGTCGGTAAGAAGACCCATATCGTACTGGGAGTTGATTTTTGCAGCCTGATCCTCGTAATCTTGCGCGATTTGTTCGCGATTTGGAGGAAGCACAATGTCGGAGAATGCCATCGTTACGCCAGACCAAGGAGCGCGAGTAAAGCCGAGATCCTTCAAAGCGTCGAGTGTTGCTGCAACTTGAGCTGTAGAATAGCGGGTTGCAATTTCGTCGACGATCTTAGAAAGTACGCCCTTTGGCACCTGCTCGTTTACGAACGGATAGTCGACTGGCAAAGTTCCGTTGAACAAAATGCGTCCGCAAGAAGTTGCAAACAGTACAGTTCCGTCCTTAAAACGCTCTTCGCGCACAACGTCCGGGCTGCCTGGCTCAGGGTCGACAACCTTAAGCTCAGCAGGCTCCCAATTCTTTGGCAATACGAAGTCTGCAGGAACTCGAATCAGCACCTTAGCTTGCATGTCAATCTCATGCTTGTCGAGAGCCATTTCAGCTTCAGCAAGCGAGGAGAAAATACGACCCTGACCCTTTGCTCCGTCAATTACGGTAGACAAGTAGTAAAGACCCAGAATCATATCCTGAGAAGGCATTGTAACGGTGTGACCGTCTGCTGGCTTCAAGATATTGTCGGAAGCCATCATCAAAGTGCGTGCTTCGGCTTGAGCTTCTGCAGAAAGCGGAAGATGCACTGCCATCTGGTCACCATCGAAGTCTGCGTTGAATGCTGCGCAGGCAAGTGGTGGCAGGTGGATTGCTTTACCTTCAACCAAAATTGGCTCAAATGCTTGAATACCCAAGCGGTGAAGTGTAGGTGCGCGGTTAAGAAGCACAGGATGCTCGGAAATAACTTCCTCCAAGACGCCCCAAACTTCGGAGTCGCCGCGGTCAACCAAACGCTTTGCGCTCTTCATATTCTGAGCAAAGCCCTGATCTACCAAACGCTTAATAACGAACGGCTTAAACAGCTCCAATGCCATTGGCTTTGGCAAACCGCACTGATGCATGCGAAGACTTGGACCAACGACGATTACGGAACGGCCGGAGTAATCAACACGCTTACCGAGCAAGTTCTGACGGAATCGACCTTGCTTACCCTTAAGCATGTCGGAAAGCGACTTTAATGGTCGGTTGGATGCGCCGGTTACTGGGCGTCCGCGGCGACCGTTGTCGAAGAGCGAATCGACTGCTTCCTGAAGCATGCGCTTTTCGTTATTAAGCATGATTTCAGGAGCGCCGAGCTCAATAAGTCGCTTCAAACGGTTGTTACGGTTGATTACGCGACGGTACAAATCGTTCAAATCGGAAGTTGCAAAACGACCACCATCGAGCTGAACCATTGGTCGCAAATCTGGTGGGATTACTGGAATTACGTCCAAAACCATAGCTTCTGGCTTGTTTCCAGTAGTCAAGAATGCGTTTACAACCTTCAGTCGCTTCAAAGCGCGAGCCTTGCGCTGACCGGTTCCGTTGTCGATTTCTGCGCGAAGCTCCTCTGCGGCAGACTTCAAATCGAAGTCCTGCAAACGCTTCTTAATAGCTTCAGCACCCATGCAGCCTTCGAAGTAGTCACCGTAGCGATCTTCCATCTCGCGCCACAAGTCAACGTCGCCTTCCATGTCTCCGGCACGCAAGCCCTTGAAGCGGTCGAACACGGCATTCAAACGCTGAATCTGCTCGTCGTAACGGGTGCGAATAGCAGACATTTCGCGTTCTGCACTAGCGCGCAGCTTAGATTTTGCAGCACCTTTGCTTTCGCCAGATTCTTCCAGCTCGTGCAAGTCTTCTTCAACTTTCTTTGCGCGCGCTTCAATTTCGTTATCGCGGCGCTTGCGAAGGTTGCCGATTTCGGTATCGAATTCGTCTTGCAAATCTGGAAGATCTTGATGACGCTGTTCTTCGTCGACTTTCGTAACCATGTAGGCTGCGAAGTAGATTACTTTTTCAAGATCCTTAGGTGCAATGTCGAGCAAGTAGCCCAAACGGCTTGGCACACCCTTGAAGAACCAAATGTGCGTTACCGGAGCTGCAAGCTCAATATGACCCATGCGTTCGCGGCGAACGCGGCTGCGGGTAACTTCCACGCCGCATCGCTCGCACACGATTCCCTTAAAGCGCACGCGCTTATACTTACCACACGCGCACTCCCAATCGCGAGTTGGACCGAAGATCTGCTCACCGAACAGACCGTCCTTCTCTGGCTTTAGGGTACGGTAATTAATGGTTTCTGGCTTCTTTACTTCGCCGTGGCTCCAGCTACGGATATCTTCGGCGGTGGCCAGTCCAATCCTCAGTTTGTCAAATGCGTTGACGTCCAGCACTCTTATCGTCCTGTCTCATGAAATTGTTTTCTAATGTTTCTTAATTTCTTAAAGTGTGTTCGTTACCGAATCACTGGTATTCAGGTTCAACAGCAATCTGATCTTCCTTGGCGGACGAATCTGGTCGAGCGCCAATATTGAAGCCAAGATCGTCGGAAGATGAAACTGGGTCGTCCTCTTCATCCTTCATGTCGATTGCAACGCCTTCAGCGTTCAACACTTCAACATTAAGGGAAAGCGACTGCATTTCCTTAAGCAACACCTTGAAGGATTCAGGAATGCCAGCTGGTGGCAGGTTATCGCCCTTGACGATAGCACCATACACGCGCACGCGACCGTCGACGTCATCAGACTTCGTAGTCATCATTTCGTGCAATGTGTAAGCAGCACCATAAGCCTCGAGCGCCCACACTTCCATTTCGCCGAAGCGCTGACCGCCGAACTGAGCCTTACCACCCAACGGCTGCTGGGTAATCATGGAGTAAGGACCAGTGGAACGTGCGTGAATCTTATCATCAACCAAGTGATGCAGCTTCAAAATGTACATGTAGCCCACAGAAATTGGCTTCGGGAATGGCTCACCAGTACGACCGTCGAATAAGGTTGCCTTACCGTCGGAGCCAACAAGCTTGTCACCATCGCGATTTGCGAGTGTTGTAGAAAGCAAGCCCTTCAAAGTTTCTGGGCGCACGCCGTCGAATACTGGTGTTGCAACTGGAGTGCATGGATCGCCATGCTCAGCACCTTGCGGCACGTACTTCTTCCAAGCTGCTTCCAAGTCTGGATCCAAGTTAATATCCCAGCCAGCGTGAGCAATCCAACCCAAGTGAAGCTCGAGCACCTGACCCAAGTTCATTCGAGAAGGCACACCCAACGGGTTAAGCATGATGTCAACTGGAGTACCATCAGCCAAGAATGGCATATCTTCTTCTGGCAAAATGCGGGAAATAACACCCTTGTTGCCGTGACGACCGGAAAGCTTATCGCCTTGCGTAATCTTACGATGCTGAGCAATGTAAACGCGAATCATTTGGTTCACGCCGTTTGGAAGCTCGTCACCGTCGTCTTCAGCGTCTTCACGAGTGATTTCCTTAACTGCAATCACAGTACCAGTCTCACCGTGTGGCACGCGCAAAGAAGTATCGCGCACTTCGCGGCTCTTTTCACCGAAGATTGCACGAAGCAAACGCTCTTCTGGAGTAAGCTCGGTTTCGCCCTTAGGAGTTACCTTACCAACCAAAATATCGCCGGCTTCGACTTCAGCGCCGATGCGAATAATGCCGCGCTCGTCAAGATTTGCAATCGCATCTTCACCAACGTTTGGCAAGTCACGAGTAATCTCTTCGGAACCAAGCTTGGTTTCACGAGCGTCGATTTCGTATTCTTCAATGTGAATAGAAGAAAGCGTATCATCTTGCACAAGACGCTGGGAAATAATCACAGCATCCTCGTAGTTGTAACCGTTCCAAGGCATGAATGCAACGAGCAAGTTCTTACCCAATGCAAGTTCGCCCTTTTCGGTTGCAGGACCGTCTGCCAAAACAGTACCAGCTTCAACACGCTCACCATCTTTAATAAGCGGCACTTGGTTGTAGCAAGTAGTCTGGTTAGAACGCTGGAACTTTGAAAGCTTGTAGCTGGACTGAGTTCCATCGTCGTTCATAACGCGAATAATATCTGCAGAAACGTAAGTTACTACGCCCGGCTTTTCAGCCAAGATTACGTCGCCAGAATCAACTGCTGCACGCCATTCAGAACCGGTACCAACAAGTGGTCGCTCCGACTTAATAAGCGGCACAGCCTGACGCTGCATGTTCGTACCCATCAATGCACGGTGACCTTCATCGTGCTCCAAGAATGGAATCAAGGAAGCACCAAGGGAAACCATCTGACGTGGGGAAACATCCATGTAATCTACAGTGCTTACAGGCACATCGACTGCTTCTTCTTCGTCCACGCGAGCAAGTGCTTGAGTGCCAACGAAGTTGCCGTTTTCGTCGAGTTCCTGGTTTGCTTGAGCAATAACGTGCTCGGCTTCGCGGTCTGCAGTCATGTATTCAACTTCGTTAGTTACGTGACCATTCACAACCTTGCGGTATGGGGTTTCGATGAAGCCGAATGGGTTGATGCGTCCGAAGGTTGCCAAAGAACCGATAAGACCGATGTTTGGACCTTCTGGGGATTCGATTGGGCACATACGTCCGAAGTGGGATGGGTGCACGTCTCGAACTTCCATAGAAGCGCGATCGCGAGAAAGACCACCAGGACCAAGTGCGGAAAGACGACGCTTGTTCGTAACTCCTGCCAAAGGATTGTTTTGATCCATAAACTGGCTGAGCTGGGAAGTTCCGAAGAATTCCTTAATAGTTGCGTTTACTGGACGAATGTTAATCAAGGACTGAGGAGTAATTGCCTCTGCATCCTGAGTTGTCATACGTTCGCGCACAACGCGCTCCATGCGGCTTAAGCCGGTACGAAGCTGATTCTGCACAAGCTCGCCAACCTGACGAATACGACGGTTGCCGAAATGATCGATATCGTCAACGTCAACGCGCAACTGCACGTCTTGACCGTCGCGCTTACCTGGGAAGGTTTTTTCGCCGGAATGCAACGTTACCAAGTACTTAATAGTTGCGATAATATCTTCGCGGTTCAAGCTACGATCGCTGTAATCTGCTTCAATGCCGAGCTTGCGGTTGATCTTATAGCGACCAACGCGAGCCAAATCGTAACGCTTTGTGTTGAAGTAGAAGGAATCGAGAAGGTTGCGACCAGCTTCTGGAGTTGCAGTATCTGCAGGGCGAATCTTACGGTACAAATCGGTAAGTGCATCGTCTTGCGTTTCGATAGGCTCTTTTGCGAGCGCATCCAAAACAAGTGGGTATCCTTGGAAAGCATCGGCAATTTCGTCTTTCGTCATGCCAATAGCCATAAGGAATACGATTGCAGACTGCTTACGCTTGCGGTCAACGCGAACGCCTAAAACGTCACGCTTGTCGATCTCAAATTCCAGCCATGCACCGCGGCTTGGAATAATCTTCGCACCGAAAACATCCTTGTCGGAAGTGCGATCCTGCGTGCGATCAAAATACACGCCTGGAGAGCGCACAAGCTGCGAAACAATTACTCGCTCGGTGCCGCCAATAATAAAAGTACCGTGTGGAGTTTGAAGTGGGAAATCACCCATGAAAACAGTTTGGCTCTTAATTTCACCGGTTTCGCCGTTTTCAAACTCAGCATTCACATAAAGTGGAGCAGAATAGGTGTAATCCTTTTCCTTGCACTCGAGCACAGTGTGGCGTGGCTCTTCAAAGTATGGATCAGAGAATGTGAGACTCATTGTCTCAGCAAAGTTCTCAATTGGGGAAATCTCCTGGAAGACTTCATCGAGACCAGAAACATGAGGCACGGTGTGAGTTCCGTTTGCTTCATCTTCTGCAACGCGCTTCTTCCAGCGTTCAGAGCCGATCAACCAATCAAAGCTGTCGGTTTGCACGCCGAGGAGGTATGGCACATCAATAGGCTCACAAATGGAGCCAAAATTCACACGATCTGACGCTTTATGCAACTTAATATCATGTTCGTCAGCACGTGCGATGACTTTCGTGGTGCTCGTCATAGCTTGTTCAGCAGCCAATGGACGTTCCTTTATCACTCGCTAGTTAACTATTTAATCTTTGAAAAACTAAAGAAAATCGCGGCAAACGAAACTGCCAAATAAGCAAGTTGCGATGCGCGGGCGCCTTCTTCGGTTCCATGAGCATGCCCGCTATATGACACACCTTACACAGAACCTCTACTTTACCAAAAACTAAAGACTTCCTTATTAATAAAAAAAGTCCGCTCTAGCGCTTGCAATTTCTGGGATGCTTAATATTCTCTACTTCAGTGGAACGAATATTCGTGTGGTGAGATTTGAGATTTTTCGCACTGAGCGAGGCGAACGTCAGAGCCGTAGGCTGCTGATTCGCCGAGTGAAGAAGAAAAATCGAAAAATCTCTGCGATAAGGCACGGTTATTAACGAATTAGCATGCAGAGTTTGGGGGATTTCTTTACGAGCACTAAAAGAGGACTGCGCATTGACTTGCCGGAGCGCTTAAAGCGTAGTGCGCGGAGGCACTTCAATGCGGAAACTCGCTTAAGTTGGAAGTCCAGTGGACTTCCAACGCGAGTTTCGCAAGCGAGCGTAATAAAACGCGAGCTTATCGTTAAAAAAGTTTAAGAATAGAGCGACGAAGGAACGCTCACGCGCAAAGCGCGCTCGCTACTGAGCTTGCGTTGAAAGCACACCGTGCTTTCAACTTGAGCAAGCTCACGCTCCGAGTTGCTTTCGCGCGCACAATGCTGCGCTCAAGCAGGTCGTAGCACATGCGAAGAGAGAAATCCCCCAAAACTCGCGCCACGGCAAACGATACAAGTTGCGAGTAAACTAAATACGTTACGATTACGAAGTTACGTAAAGATACTTAAAAAGCTAAGGAATAGCATGAATAACAGCGAGAATACGCAAGAAGCCGCAGCCAAAACCGAAAAGCAAACAGAAGCACACAAAGCAGCAGCAAGCCGCGTAGAGCAAATGTACGAGTACGGCTACCGCAAATCAAATTATGGCCCAGACGAGCTTGTAACCGACGCTCACGGAAATCCAATTAGCGTTATGGACGCAATGCTCAGCGCCGACGACGCAGCGCGCGCAGAAACGCACACTCCTCACCTTTGCTTCTACTCCCCTCGTATTCCAGGAAATACAGGTTCCGCAATTCGACTTTGCGCTGTAACTGGCACTATTTTGCACTTGGTTGAGCCGCTTGGTTTTAATTTGCACGATACTAAATTACGTCGCGCAGGCTTGGATTATCACGATATGGCTCACGTTGTTTTGCACCCAAATTTTGAGAATTTAGTTGAGTCAATGCCAAATTCGCGAATTATTGCGTTTACTGCGAATGCTACGAAACTTTACACTGAAATTGAATATAAGCCGAACGATATTCTGCTTTTTGGACCAGAACCAGGAGATATTCCTGATCCAATGGATGTTATGGCAGGCCCGCACGTGGCAGAGCAGGTGCGTCTTCCTATGCGCCCGTCACTTCGTAGTTTGAATCTTACAAATTGCGCTTCTATTGCAGTGTATGAAGCGTGGAGACAACTCGGTTTTACAGGCGGAAAGTAATCACAAAAGTATACGACGTTTACATAATTAAGCATGCAACAAGATTCACAATCTCTCCCCGAAGAACATCTCACCGAAGAAACTTCTCAGCCATTGCGCGAATTGGCAACACTTACGCGCGATAATGTTGCACTTTTTTGGCATAGTTGTGCACGCGATTTGCCTTGGAGATTTGGGCACACTACCCCTTGGGGTGTGCTTGTGTGTGAAGTAATGAGCCAGCAAACGCAAATGAGCCGTGTTGTACCCTATTGGCTCACTTGGATGCAAACTTGGCCAGATGCACAATCACTAGCTCACGCTACGAGTGCTGAAATTATTACAGCTTGGGGTCGCCTCGGCTACCCTCGACGCGCGTTACGTTTACAATCTTGTGCTCAAGTTGTAGCAACAAGATATCGCAATAAGCTGCCATGCACCTATGAAGAACTTATTGCCTTGCCAGGTGTAGGCGATTACACAGCAAGTGCAATACTCAGCTTTGCTTATGGCAAGCACATTGCGGTGATTGATACAAATATTCGCCGCGTACTTATGCGCGCTTTTACTGGAACTGAATCGCATGGTGGCAGCACAACGCAATCTGACCGCGAGCTTGCTGCCGCAGTATTGCCAGAAGATAATCATGTTACTACTGCCACTGCTAACGCTACTAACACCACCAACACTACCTGCACTTCATCCGTTTGGAATCAGGCAATTATGGAAATTGGTGCTACCATTTGCACAGCACGATCTCCGCAATGCACTGCATGTCCTTTGCAAACATGGTGCCGTTTCAAAGCTGCTGGATTTCCAGGTCTTGGCCGCCATACCCGCCCCCAGCAGCATTTTGCCGGCACTAATCGGCAAGTGCGCGGCATTATTTTGCAGGCATTGCGTGAAGCACATAAAAAACAGCAGGTATTGCAACGTTGCGAGATCAACAATTTATGGTCGAATCAAACACAACTTGGCGAATGCATTGCTTCGCTCGATCATGACAGTCTTATCACTATATTGCCAGATGGCACTTTAACATTACCTTAAGTAACTAACTCATTACGCTGCTTTTGTAACTCTTTAATTAACAGCTTAATTACTTTGTATGAGAGTCTACCTTGTGTAGTGAGTACAGTTCATCTCATCGACTTATGTATTACAATGGTAAATATGTCAATGCCAACTACGTCACCACGTGAGCCGCATCGCAATGCGAGTGCAACATCGGTTCGCAACCCGATGCGCAAACCCGTGCGTAAGACCGTACGTAACATGAGCGCAGCAAAACGAAGAATGTATCGTCGTCGCAGAATTGTTGTCGGTATTGCTTTGTTGCTTTTGATTATGTTGGCAATATTTTGTGTTATTAGCTTGAGCAAGGGTATTGCCGCTATTAGTAAAGCGATTGCTGGTCATGAAGTTACCATTGTTCGTCATTCAGTGCCAGACCCCCGTCCTGTTGGATTAACACCTCATTGCACTGATAAAGATATTCGTCTTGAGCTTTCTACTAAGTCACAAACTGTTCCTATGGGCGGTAGTGTTGAGTTGACAGAACGATTTGTGCACGAAGGAAACTCTTCTTGCCTTATTGACGCATCGGATATGAATGCTGTTCTAACTATTAATAGTAGTGAAGAAGTTACGCAAGGTAAGCAAGAAACTAAAGATAATAAAAAGAAAGATAATAAAGACAACAAAGACTTTAAAGACGCAAGTAAGAGCGTTGACTACTTATCACATGCAGTATGGCGTTCTGATAGTTGTGACACTGCATTAAAGCCGCTGCTTATGGCGAAGGGTGATCATTTCGAAAAGAAAATCACTTGGAATACCAATACTACCGTCGGAAAAGGCTGTGTTGCAGATGACGATTTACCGAAGGTGGATCGCGGCACATACGTTGCGCGGCTTGAGCATAAGCGCGTGCCAGGGCTTCACAGCGAGCCAGTGATCATTAATGTGCAGTAGGATTTATGCGTGCGACGACCTGCCGAAGCGCTGCGCTCGTTTTTGTGGACTTATGTGGGGTGTAAGTCCCCAATTGCGCGCATGTTCTCCGGCATTTGCGCTGACGACTGCACCAGTAACGAAAAAACGGTGACGCTCGCGCGGGTAACGCGCTCGCTACGAAACTCGCGTTGGAAGTCCCCCGGACTTCCAACTTAAGCGAGTTTCCGCTTTGAAGGAGCTTGAAATCCTGTGATTTCAAGCTCGGTCAAAGCGCACGCTAATTCTTGAAGCTGTGTACTGGAGCAGGAATACGTCCACCGCGAGTTACGAAAGCTTCGCAGCTTGTTTGGTTTACTGGCATAATCGGCGCATATCCCATTAATCCGCCGAAGTTCGCCATTTCGCCTACACCTTTTCCAATTACTGGAATAATTCGCACAGCGGTAGTTTTTTGATTAATCATGCCGATTGCAGATTCATCCGCAATCATGCCAGAAATCGTTGCAGCGGAAGTGTTTCCAGGAATTGCAATCATGTCAAGACCGACTGAGCAAACGCAAGTCATTGCTTCAAGCTTTTCAATAGTCAAGCAGCCAGACTTCGCAGCAGCAATCATATTTGCATCTTCCGAAACGGGTATAAACGCTCCAGAAAGACCGCCAACATAGCTACTTGCCATAATGCCGCCCTTCTTAACTTGATCGTTCAGCATAGCGAGCGCTGCAGTTGTGCCGGGAGCACCAACCTGATCCAAACCGATTTTCTCAAGCACTTCGCCAACAGAATCGCCAACTGCAGGAGTTGGAGCAAGCGACAAGTCTATAATTCCAAACGGCACACCAAGCCTGCGAGAAGCCTCTTGCGCAACCAACTGACCTACGCGAGTAATTTTAAACGCAGTGCGTTTAATAGTTTCGCACAGAAAAGCAAAGTCTTTTCCTCTAGCAGCATCGAGTGCACTCGAAACAACGCCAGGACCAGACACGCCAACATTGATCACAGCATCGCCTTCAGTTACACCATGGAAGCCGCCTGCCATGAACGGATTGTCGTCCGGAGCATTGCAAAAAGCCACGAATTTAACGCAACCGTAAGAATCGTTTCCAGCTGTAGCTTCAGCAATCTTTTTAATCGTACGTCCGAGCAGCTCTACGCAATCCATGTCTATACCGGTTCGTGTTGAGCCAACATTCACAGACGAGCACACAATTTCCGTCTCGCTTAAGGCTTGCGGAAGCGACTCAATAAGCATGCGGTCTGCTGCAGTCATCGACTTTGCAGGAAGCGCAGAATACCCACCAATTAAATCAACTCCAACAGTGTGTGCTGCTCTGTCTAATGCGTGCGCAATTTGCACAAAATCTTCAGACTTTTTACAAGATGACGCTCCAACAAGCGAAATCGGAGTTACAGTAATTCGCTTGTTTACAATTGGAATTCCGTAGTCGCGCGAAATATCGTTACCGGTTTTTACTAAATCTTTCGCAAGACGTGTGATTTTTGCTTCAACTTTACAACAAACGTCCTGCACGTTTTCGCAAGCGCAATCTAGTAGGTTGATTCCCATGGTGATTGTGCGAACGTCGAGCTGTTCTTGCTCAATCATCGAATTAGTTTCGCTTACTTCCATCAGGTTGAGCATTATGTACTTCCTTACGTTTACTTAGATTGCTGCGGATTTTAGATTCTGTGCATTGCAGTGAAAATATTGCTACGCTGGCAGCGAATACGCACGCCAATTTCGTCTCCTAGCGTTTCTAATCCTGCAGCAAAATTGCCAAATTCGCAATCAACAGTAGACACGTCAACAATCATCATCATGTTGAAGAATCCGTCGACAATTGTTTGAGAAATATTCAAAATATTTACATTATGCTCGGCAGCATGTGAAGTAACTTTTGCAATAATACCAACGGTATCGCAGCCGACAACGGTAATAATCGCCCTGAAAGCATCAGATTGCAACGCTTCTTGCGATTCATTATTCTCTGCAACTGCTGTTGTGTTATTGGCGACCATATTTGCCTCCTGCCGTTTTGAACCCGCATGTTAATGCATAAAGTTTATGCATTAACGCAAATTATGCGGTTATTTGTTTCAATTTTACACATCATACGTTTTTATGCGCTTTATGCGCTTTTATACATTTTTTATGCGTAAATATTATGCTGCTTCATATCTTCCGGAAGTGCATTGCGAAGCGACACAAGCGATCCAGAGCGGAACACGGAACGAATGCCAGCAGCAAGAAGCGGCGCAATCGAAAGAACCGTCATATTATCAAGACGCTTCTCTTCAGGCACAGGAACTGTATCCGTCACAATAATCTCGCGAACTCCAGCAGCTTTCAAACGCTCAACAGCAGGTCCAGAAAGCAAAGCATGCGTTGCAACCAAAGTAACAGATTTTGCTCCAGCCTCACGCAAAGTACGTACAGCTTCGCAAATAGTGCCAGCAGTATCGATCATATCGTCTACAACAATGCAATCGCGTCCTTTAATCTCACCAATGATGCCGTGAGCTTCAGCATGGTTAGGGCGCGTAATATCGCGCGTTTTATGAATAAAAGCAAGAGGTAAATCTCCGAGTTTTGCAGCCCATTGCTCAGAGACTTTGATGCGACCAGCATCAGGAGACACAATAGTTGCATTATCGAGCTTCATAGAGTTTCGCACATAATCAATAAGCACAGGCATCGCAGTCAAATGGTCAACAGGCCCGTCAAAGAAACCCTGCTCCTGAGTTGCGTGCATGTCAACAGTCAAAATGCGCGTGGCACCAGCAGCGCGGAATAAGTCAAACATGAGTCGAGCAGTAATAGGCTCACGTCCCTGATGCTTCTTATCTTGGCGAGAATATCCAAAGAACGGTGCAACCACGTTAATACTGCGAGCAGATGCGCGTCGCAAAGAATCGACCATAAGCAGCTGTTCCATAATCCAATTGTTAATAGGATTCGTGTGTGCCTGAAGCACAAACACATCCGAACCACGAACAGGCTGAGTAAAGCGCACATACATTTCGCCATTCGCAAAATCGTAGGCAGTAGTCTCAAGCACATCAATACCAAGATACTGTGCAGTCTCATTAGCAAGTTCTGGGTATGCGCGACCCGTAACTAACATCATCTGCTTTTTTGGATTGCCTTCAAGAATTGTTGACATAATTGCCTTCCCGTTTGCAAACTGGTGTTGCGCGACATAGTCGCTTTCTATTTTAGCAGCTTGTGCGCCTCGTACGACACAACAAGCGTTTTATTTTAGCGCGTTACTTTAAAATCATTAAGAACTACGCTTGCAAAGCAAAATCATCATTACGAAAATAAGCCCGAATCCCACAAAATCTGCCCATGAAAAAACAGCTCCAGTAAACATAACAGCAGTAATTGCAGCAGTAACAGGCTCGCTAGCTCCAAGCAAAGTGCCACGAACAGAGCCTACTCGCATAATGCCCTCTAAGAACAGCCAATATGCTCCAAAAGTTCCAGCAATAACAGTAAAAGTAAAAAGCAGCATAGCGCGCAAATCTAATGCAGGCATCGTTTCCCACGGTCGCACAAACGGGAGCATAATACAACCAGAAATAATAAACGTAATGCCATTAACAGTCAGATTTCCCCATTTTGCAATCAATTTCACAGGCATAATAGCAAGCGCCGCTGTAGACGCAGCATCTGCAAGACCCCAAAGCAAACCCATAACAGGCAAAGACAGTGAAGAAAGATTACCACCTGTAGCCATTAAAGCAGTTCCTGCAAAAGCTAGCACAACTCCAATAGTTTCGCGCATAGTTGGCACGCGGCGCGTGTGCAAGCATGCGTAAACCAGCACGAACAGAAGATTAAGGCTCTGAAGCACAGTTGCAGTGCCGGAATTAGTCCAGTCGATTGTGCACAAGTACGAAACTTGCGTAAGAAGCACGCAAACTACGCCTGTAACCGCCATCGAAATCCACGTGCGACCAGTTTTCACAGCACCACTTAACTGCTTAGGAGTGCAAGCTGCAGCAGTAATGACAAATAACATGCCAGCAGCAATTTGACGAACGCAAGCGATTTGCAAAGGAGATACGCGATACGTCGACATGAGGATTTTCGAAACTGTTGCGTTTGCACCCCAAAATGCGCCACCTAAAAGAGTTAAAAATATTCCTACAAGAATAGCGTTTGTAGAATGATTTAACGCTGGATTAGGTTTATTTGGAGTACCTTCGATTGCTTTTGTTGCAGATTTTGATGTGTCAAAAGTCTTTGAACCTGTTGATTGCAATTTTGAAGATTGTTGCTTTTTTGTTGAAGAGGAATCAATATTTGATGAATCCAAATCATGCGCACTGCTACGCCAAGAAAACTTAACCATTATTAGATTCACCTCGCATCCCCAAAACAAGCAAACATGCAGTAATTATTGCACATCTACTCAACTAATTTGCTGGTAAACAACACTTTAGAAAAACATACTCTACTTGCACACACGAAAGAAATGTATAGTATTAAAAAATTACAATTCAAAACGCGCGCATTAAACAATAAAATCAACGAAATAAACCAAAATAACAACGTGACTTAAGCCATAAACCAACGCACTAGTCATATGAAGGCGGAAACATGCACAACTACGCATCAAACAGTAATATTTTTCAACCACACCACATTTTAGTTACTGGCGGCGCAGGCTTTATTGGATCTAATTTTGTGCATTACATAGCTAAATATCATGTAACGGTTGCTGTTACGGTACTTGATTTGCTTACTTACGCTGGGAATATGGCAAATCTTTACGACTTACCTCAAGATTTTGCAAACAACCGATACGCTTTTATTCGCGGAGATATTCGAGACGAAAATATAGTTGATCAGCTATTAGATCCGCATAATCCAATTAAAACTGCAGAAGGAACAACACTTCCTGCTATAGACGCAATCGTAAATTTTGCTGCAGAATCACACAACGATAATGCAATCGAGTTTTCTGACCCGTTTATAAGCACAAATATTTTAGGAACGCATACACTCATTAAATTCGCACACAAATATAATATTCGCTTCCATCAAGTAAGCACCGATGAAATTTACGGAGATTTTCCTATTGACAGCGTGCTTAAATTCGACGAGTCAAGCCCATATTGTCCATCTAGTCCATATTCTGCAAGCAAAGCTGCAGGCGATCTCTTGGTAAAAGCATGGTGTAGAACTTACGGTTTGCGCGCAACTATTTCGAATAGCAGCAATAATTACGGGCCACGACAGCATATTGAAAAGTTTATTCCTCGCCAAATTACAAATATTATGTGCAATATGCCAGCAAAATTGTACGGCGTAGGAGATTCGATACGCGATTGGATTCACGTTGAAGATAATTGCGACGCAATATGGCATGTTCTAACGCGTGGAACAATCGGTGAAACATATAATATTGGCGCTAACTGTGAAGTTAACAACATAAATATTTTGCGGATTTTGATGCAACTCATGGGCGTGCCAGAATCAAATATAACGTATGTAAATCCCAGAATAGGCGAGGATAGGCGTTACGCACTAGATACTACGAAAATTCGAACACAATTAAAATGGGAGCCTAAGCACGATAATTTGAAGCAAGAATTGCAAGAAACAATATCGTGGTACGACTCTCACACTGATTTATGGAAGCCTATTAAAGCGCAAGTCGAGCAGCATTACGCTGAATTAGGGCACTGAATTTGCGTGACGAAATTGCGCTCGACGACCTGCATGAGTGATTAGAGCGTAACATGCGCGACGTCGGGTAAGCGGCAATCGGGTTTTCGGCATGAAAAAAGGGCTTCTAGCGATTGGCTAGAAACCCTAGGCGCGGAGAATACGAGATTCGAACTCGTGAGGCTGTTACACCAACACGCTTTCCAAGCGTGCGCCATAGACCACTAGGCGAATTCTCCAAACTGCTAACTTAGCAATCAAACTGCTTGCCAAGCAAACAACTTAAATAGAATACCACGAATCGCGGATATTGCAAACTCGCGCGCGCCGACAACCTTTTTGGGGACACTCGCGCAGATCGCGTTCTGCATTAGGGCCGGATTTTGCTTGTTTTGGGACACTCGCGCAGTCAGCAAACTGCATCCGTGTCCCTGATTGCCGTTTTAGCGCGCGCTCAGGTTACGTGCTTTCAGGTTACGCGCGCGGCGGCTAATCGCAAGAACGCCCACCAAACCACCTAAGCCAGCAACGGCGCTACTTGAGATTCGTAAGCGCGCAAAGCCATGTCGATTACGTTGTGCATGTCGTAATAGCTGTAAGTTCCCAAGCGACCGCCGAAAACTGTGCGAGGCTCAGCCGCAGCAAGCTCCGCATAGCGCGCGTACAAGGCTTTGTCTGCCTCAGTATTCACAGGATAGTACGGCTCATCTTCTCGACTAGCAGCTCGCGAATACTCCTGCCAAACCACAGTTTCCCCAGCTTTCACGCTTTTGCTCGGCACGAAAGTTGCGCAATCGTCAGCATCGCCACTAGCCTCTCCGCCAACTTCCTCGCGCTCTGGATTAAAGTTCTTAAACTCAATCGCGCGCGTAAACGGCACGTCAGCATCCGAATAGTTCATAACTGGGCAGCCAAAGTGGTCACTCTCCTCGTAACGCACTTCCTTAAAGTCCACAGTCCTCCACTTCAACTCGCCAAGAGCGTAGTCAAAATACCTATCAACCGGACCGGTATAAACAACCGGCACTCCAGCTTCCGCCAGCGCGCGCTTATTAAACGGCTGAGATTCGTCGAAGAAGTCTACACCAAGCGAAACGTGAATACGCGGATCGTCAATCATGCGCTGCATCCAAGCCGTGTAGCCGTCCGTAGGCAAGCCTTCCCAAGTGTCCTTAAAGTAGCGATTATTATAGTTAAATCTCACAGGCAAGCGCTTAATAATTCCAGCAGGAAGCTCGGAAGGATCCGTCTGCCACTGCTTTGCCGTGTAGTTTTTAATAAACGCTTCATAAAGCGGACGACCAATTAAGCTAATGCCCTTATCGTTCAAATTTTGCGGATCTTTGCCAGCCAACTCCCCCGCTTGGCTTGCAATCAAAGCCTTTGCTTCCTCTGGCGTGTAGTGCGCGTGGAAGAACTGGTTAATTGTACCCAAGTTGATTGGCAGCGGATACACTTCGCCGTCGTGCGTTGCGTACACGCGATGTACGTAGTTAGTAAACGACGTAAAACGATTCACATAATCCCACACGCGCTTGTTGCTTGTGTGGAAAAGATGCGCTCCGTACTTGTGAATTTCGATTCCTGTGCGCTCGTCAAAATACGAGTAAGCGTTTCCACCGATGTGATTTCGAACGTCAATAATTTCAACGCGAGCGCCCGTATGCTCCACTGCTTGCTGAGCTACAGTTAAGCCGAACAATCCTGCTCCAACAACTACTAAATCTGGGTAAGTTGCTGATTTTGCTTTTTCGTACATTTTATTCCTTTATAAGATACGTCTATTTTGAAATTATGCTTTATATATTCCCGTTATTAAGCTATTCCAGTTATTAACCTAGCATTTCGCTTGTTGCGCTACTTATTTTTAGGAAAATCAACTTTTGGATTAAATCTAATCGCTTTTAGCATTTGACCAATCATTTTGCGGCGCAACTTTCTCTCAACATGCCCTCTTCGCATTTGACGAACTACATTTGCGCAGAAAAGCAAGTATTTTGCTTTACCTTCGTGATGCAAACGGTAAGATGCTTGATTACGCACGCCGTATGCGAATTTCCAAGCATTCTTTTTGTCAATCATTGTAAAGTTCACACCCTTGTTTGCTCCCATGTCATGCATAATTACACTATCGAGAACCTGCACGCCCGGGCATACACGCGTAATACGAAGTGTATATTCGGCATCATCGAACCAAATAAAGTATTCTTTAAATGGCAATCCGTACTTTTCTATAACCCAACGAGGAATAAGCACCGACACAAACGAACAGCTTGTAACCATAACGAGATTGTTAAATCCTTTAGCAATAAGCCTTCCCCAATCCCACGTTGGTACTGGATTGTTCATTTCGCAAATCGATCCGTCCACGAACTTCACCATTGAGCAAGCATACGGAACATCCGCACCAAGCTCACCTACGGCAGCATTAAATCCATCTAGAAGCTTTTCCAAAGCTTGTGGCTGAGGATAGCCATCGTCGTCAAAAATCCACACGAAATCTGCGCCAAGCTCGTACCCTTTACGCATACCAGCACTAAAACCGCCTGCACCGCCAACGTTTTCTGGCAAATTTACAACAGTAAGATTTACTCGATTCTCCAAATGACCATTCGCAAAATCGCGAGTGTACTCTTCCAAATATTTATCCGTGCCATCAGTTGAAGCATTGTTGACAATGATTAGTTGATTTGGAAGTCGCGTTTGAGATTCTAACGAAGCCAATACGGTTTTTAGTTTCTCTAACCTGTTAAAAGTTACTACAACAGCCGCAACATTAACGCTATCTTTTGATTTATTAGCATCCACTACTTGAGCATTTGACATTACTTGCTCCATTCTTCAAATAACTTAGTAAATAACGTTTCTGCAGATTCGAGTTTTGCAAAATTGCGCAATTTTTCAACTTCTTCTTTTAACAATAATGAACGATATGAATCATTCTCCATAATCTTAAACAATTCCTTTACAGACGCTTTAACAAAACTAGAAGTCATTCTTGGCAATAACGCACTTTTTGCTATAACAGTTTTTTGCGATCCAACATCCGATGAAATTACTGGAACTCCATTAGAAAGCGCTTCAATAGTTGTAAGCGTAATACCCTCGTTTACAGAGCTAATAAGTAGCACGTCCGCATCATCATACGTTTTTTGAGCTGGAATTTTCATAGATCTGCGCTCAATAACGTTTTCAAGACCATACCTAGATATAAGTTCTGAAACATATGTGTCTAATTCGCCATCTCCATGCAAAATGAAGTGGAATTTTCCTGGATATTTTTTGTTTAAAGCTTTTGCAACAAGAACAAACGCTTCTGGACGTTTTTGTCTTGCAATCCTTCCAACAAAAGCAACATTCAGAACATTTTTATTTTTTCTCGGCGATACGCAATCGTTTCCAATTCCAGCAGTAAGACCAATAAGTGGAGCGTCAACAATCTTGGAAGATTCAATACCATGCACATCATGCAACCAATTTTCAAGTTGTGGAGAAATAACATGGTGCAAATCAATCCACTTATCGTGTGTTACAGCTTCATGCGGATATCCTCCACAATTTATGTATTCAACAATATGCAGCGAATCAATAATATGTGTTTCTGGGGAGAATTGTTTAGCCCACCAAATATGGTCGTAAAGCCATTGGCAATGGTGTATTGCTATTGCTTTAATGTCAAATTGCTCAAACAAAGATCTTAAAAGTGGAACATCCGCCCAATATTCTCTAATTGGTGGAGTAAGTGGTAATACAAGAGCATCATCACAGAAATCTTTCGTAATCCACGGCTGGTGACCGTCTCTATCTGTGATAACAATTGGCACAAAACCAGCTTTTTTGGCAAGTTTTATTGTTTCTACAGCCCATCTTTCTGCACCACCAGCTTGCAGCCAATGCAAACCTATAATAATAGCTTTTTTAGCTCCTTCAACTCTTTTAGCAGGAGAAACACAGTCCAATCTAGCATCTTTTATATTTGATAAATCCCAATTTTCTTGTTTTGCAATTTCTCTTTGGTGAGCATTTGCAACATAATCAAACTTCTTTTTATTCCAAGGACAATACGCTTCAACAAGTTTCTTCGAATCACACTCGCGTTTTTTGCGCATTACTTCCCTAACAACATCAAACATAGAAGGTGCGTGTAATTCACACTCTTTGTAAATGTGCTGCTTTAACGTATCAGAAGCCCAGTGAGACATCACATCATCGTCGGTTGCATCATCTGGTGTCAGCAACAAATACCTAACGCCATTATCTTTAAACAGTTTGCCTTCATTCCAAAATTCTTTTGTGTATTCGCTATTAGTTTTAACAGTTGATTGTGCACTAAAAGTTGCGATTGGTTTCAATCCTTCGTTTTTTGTACAAGCACCGTCAAAAACTGAGAAATCAGCTAAACGAGGATACTGCCATTTTTGACCCATGTAAACTTGATATTGCAAAGTTCTAGACGGTGCAGTTAATGAATGATAGTTTATAGCGCCCACAATAAGCCTGCGTTGACGCTCGCTTAAAGAGTCTATATAAGTTTTTGCATTAACATCTAGATTAAAGAAATTCATTACTAAAACACCCTTATTTTTAGCCTTTAGCACATATAAAACCAGCAATAAATAAAGCTAGCATTTATAATGCTTTAAGCAAGTAAAAGTCATTGCATTGTCATTTAAGAGCGCATACTCACGGTTTTGACTATCTCTTACAGCAAACATGCACGAATTACTGTCGTTAGTAAACGCAACCATATCTGTTAATTCAGGATCAGTTTTGCTTCTAGTACGAAGAGAGGCAACAAGCTTAAATTCGCCATTATTTAAGATTTTAAGAGGCACCTCAAATTCAACTTTTTGTCTTCCTGTTCCTTCGAGCTCAATTTTATCTGCTCCAGAATCATACGTGATTCCTCCACGTTTTATGTCGTGCATTGCTACAGCTATAAAATATTTCCCAGGCTCATTGAATTCATATTCAATAGCAAAACGGAATTTTTCTTTACAATTAAGCAACTGCTTACTCAAAGGAACAATGCGCATAAATGGCACTCGCTCATTCAAGCCAACAGCATAACTATCTTCACTTTCTCCGCCATTTTGGCTAGAAAGATTTTCTAGAGTATAACGATTTGCAACATCGTCTTTATCTCCGTTAACAATCACTTCGCCATTCTTAATAAGAATAGCTTTATTGCAATAACGCTTTACTGCGTTCATATCGTGCGTAACGAGAATAACTGTTTTACTTACGTCTTTTTTAACCTTTGCAAAATATTCATCGCATTTTCTTTGAAAAGCTTCATCTCCAACTGCAAGAACTTCATCAAGTACTAGAATATCTCCCTGAGCTTGAATTGCAACTGAAAATGCAAGACGCACTTGCATACCAGAAGAGTAGTTTTTAAGTTTTTGATCCATAAACTCTTCAAGTTCTGCAAAATGCACTATATCGTCATACATGTTTTCAATTTGCGAGCGCGTAAAACCTAATAGTGCTCCATTTAAAAACACGTTTTCGCGACCGGTTAGTTCTGGGTTGAAGCCTACGCCAAGCTCAATGAATGGCACGAGTTTTCCGTTGACGTGTATGCGTCCGGAGTCTGGTACGTAGATTCCAGAGATGAGTTTGAGTAGGGTTGATTTGCCGCTTCCGTTGCGTCCTACGATGCCGAAGAAGTCGCCTTTGCGTACTTCAAAGTTGATATCACGCAGAACGTGCTGTTCTTTGTAGCCTTTGATACCACGCGTCCAATTAATAAACGCCTGTTTCAAACCGCTTGCTTGCTCAGTTGGTAGCTTAAAGTATTTGCCTACGTGTTCTACTGAAAGTACGACTGGTTGCAACTCTTCTTTTTCAGTATTTGTCAACTCAATCTCGCTCATTACATCACCTCAGCAAACTTACGATTGCACTTGCGGAACACTGCGACGCCGAGCACACACAAGATTACGGTTAATACTACCGGAACCATCATCAGCAAAGGAGACCCTACTAAATTCCACACAGTAGGCTGAGTAAGAGGTGCTACAAGATTGTGGCGCAAATCTTGAATACATTGTGCAATAGGGTTAAGTAACTGCACTTTTGCAATAACCGTTCCCCATCTTCCTAAAGAATTATTACCAATCACCATGCTTAGAGGGTAAATGATTGGCATTGCGTAAAACAGTACTTGTTGCGCCACGTCCCACAAGTGCGCAATGTCGCGAAAATACACGTACATAGTTGCTAGCAGCAGCGTTACGCCTAATGCTAATGCGTACAACTGTATACAATTCAAAGGAACTAATAGCACCCACCACGTAAATTGCACGCCTGAGCAGATGGCAAAAATGATTACTACCACAAGATTTATTGCAAAACTGATTAACGCGCCAACAGTTGCCGAAACCACCACAATATAGTTAGGAAAATGGATTTTACGCAGCAAATCTCCACGGTCTACCACCGCACGTAAACCAATCGAAGTAGCCTCGCCAAAGAACTGCCATGCGCTAATGCCAAGCAAAAGCACAACTGGATAGGTGGGCGTGCCATCCGACATTCGCAAAAACTTTGCAAACACTGCATACATTACGCAAAACAGCATAAGCGGTCGTAAAACCGACCACGCAACTCCCAAGAAAGACCCTTGGTAGCGCAATTTGAAATCAGTTTTCACCAGCTCTTTAAGAACCACCCACGAATAGTGGTATCTTGCGCGCAACTTATCTACAATGTTTTTCACAAGATATATAGTTTACCAGTTACTTACTCCATTTTGGATTGCGAATCCGTTTTGTGCACAGAACATACGCAATTGGCGACATGCTCCAAAGTTAGCGCAATTCGGTTGGAAATTGGTTTGATAACGAGATCTATTACAACTGCAACAACTGAAAGTGCTGCGTACGTACAAATTAAAGTAATTGCGTAAAGTAGCACTATGAGTGCGCTTGAGGAAGTTGTAGGAAGCATCCACGCCACGAACGTCCACAACGCTATGAAAATAAACATGTGCTCGTGAAGAAGGTACACTCCGAAAGTTGCTTTGGAAACGCGCAAAATTACGGTTCTTGCTAGTCCTTTAATTCGCAGCATATTTATTCGGTGTACGAGAATGAAAATACACATTGCAATAATCATTGGCAGTATTCCAATGCCGCTGTGGACCTGCTGATCCCACGTAAGAACTCGCACAAACTTATTCCCGGACGAAGCAACATAGTCGAAAGCGAGCATAAGAACAGTAGATATTGCTACGCACGCACAAAGTCGCTTCGTAGTAAGTTTTTTTATTCCGCTACCGTACTGCGCAATAAAAGCTCCGGCTAAATATCCAAAAATTGCGTAAATAATATCGTTCCAAGTATAATTTTTGCCAAAATATAGCGGAATAAGTGAGATTGACGCAAGAAGTACCAGCAGCATAGCATGATTGCGCTGAGTCATGTGACTTATAAGAATGTTGATAAAAGGCATGAACATGAGCATGATTAAGTACGCGCTCATGAACCAATAGCTTCGGTAAGTAAATGGCGTCACATTCCACAACAGCGTGTAGACAAGTTCTTTTCCGTGAAGTAAGTTGCTCAAATTTTCCGGAAGTAAGCCAAAGCAGTCTGCTACGAAGGTTACTGCCAGCACGATAATGCAGTAGAAGAACATTTGCGCCCACGCTGCAAAAACGCGTCGGTGGCGGAAGGTTTTGCGACATAAAAAGTAGCCGGAAATAATAAAGAAGGTTGAGACACCAACTTGACCGTATTGTACGACTAAGAATTTAAGTGCTGAACGCAAGCCTGGAGCCGGCAAAAGTTCCATATTGAAACTGTGCTCGCGAATGTTCAAATGTATGATCATGTGGCAGGCCACAATCATAAGCATTGCAATAATTCGCAAGACTTCAACTTGCAGGTCTTTTTGTGTGCCATTTTGCAGGTCTTTGGTCGATTGTAATACCGCTTGAGCTTGTGCAGAAGACGCTACTTTTTGCGCTGATTGTTTCTGTTCTACTACCATATTTTCTTCTTCAAAATTTTTTTATTCAAATTATCTGAATTGTAATTTACTAATAGTAACCAAATTGCAACTGATTCGTCTGTTACGTAAGTGGCGAGAACCAGGATTCGATACTTCTGTATATACTCGGCCTAGTGCCTTGAAGGTCTGAGTATCGTCCGTTGGCAAGGAGGTTTAAGGAACACAAGCCAACGCTGGAAATCACCAGAATAATCAAAACTTTGTGCATTAACTTAAAGTTGGCTTTAGAAGGCGGCTCCTCGCCTGTTTCGTTGACGCAACCAGAAGGAACGTCAACCGTGTGCACGCAAGACGAGACTTTGTCTACAAGACTTGCAATCACCATAATTGCACACAACGCTAGCAGCCAGCCGAAATCACTAAAGTACCTGCTGGAAATTCCTACTACTTCCGCGTCTAATACCATAAGCAGTATCGACAATGTTAAGCCGAGCGTAAAGAATCCAGCAAGCTGCTTTTTGCGTAATTGTTGCTTTACTACCGGGTACAGTACTACGGCTGCGCATACAGGAGAGTAAGCGAGTAGGCCGCCAAAGAATGGCTCCATAATGATTTGCCCGTGGAACATTGACGGCAGCACGGATTGTTCCATAAACGGAAAAACTGGCGTAATAGTAATAGGCTGGAACAAGTACATCCATACTCCCCATGGGATTCGCGCCCAAGAGTAGGAGCGGTGAACCATGTCAAAACCGGTGAGATTGTAGGTTGCACCAAAATCGAGTGGAGAACCGAAACGCGCGTAGTTGTACCAGCAGGCAGCTAAGCCTATAAGAATCATTGGTGCGATTACGCATATAGTATTGATTATGCTGCTTCGTTTGAAGGCAAAAAATAGACGGTACTTTACGATTTCTTCCTTAAAAATTACGAAAGCAAACAGTGACGCCAGAATAAATTGCGGTCTACACCATAGGTTTAGTGCAATACATACTGCTCCCAGAATGAGTAGCGACTTCCGTAAGTACGGGGTTTCAGAAAGAGCATCTTGAGTAGTTCGCGCTTGTAGCCACAATCCCAGTCCTAAGCAGGTGAAACACAATGATGACAGCATAGGAAGCGAGTAGATTTGCGGCAGATACACCTGAATTAGCACTCCGCTGGACATGAGCATAACGAGATGCGACAGCACAAGGAAGCCGAAGGATCGCTTTGGGAAGAAGCGTCGAAGTAATTGCACCATAAGATAGATAGAAGCAATTGCGAAAGCGACAGCAAAGAAGGCGACGGCGTAATCTGTACGCAAATCGTGGCCGGTAAGTACTTTGAACGGCACAAAAAGTAACAGTGCAGGAAGTGCGCCGAAGTAAGTAAAGTAGTGGCTTCCGTGGAACGCATAATCCCAGTAAGTTGGTTGACCAGTTTTTATCGACATGGCGTAGCGCGCGCCTGCATCGTAAGGGTTGCTCATATTCGGCAGCCAGTCAGGAACCGGCAGATCCAAGTACAGGTGACCTTTGAGCAGACTGTTGGCGAGGTGATTGTACTGGTTGGCGTCACATATAAAGCCGCCGTTATTACACACACCAGCTGTAAACATGTGTTGAGTACCAGTAACTTTCGTTACTCCAATAAGTATTGCGCACTGCACTAGCATTAACGCAACAAGCCACAACTGCTGCTTGCGCACACGCAAATCAAGTGCTTCTTTATAAATGCGCGAACGCGGAGCCAACGCGTATATCGCGTAAGCAATCAGCAACAACATCACGACACGAATAAGTGAAATATGTAACGGTCTACGCTGGTTCAACGCAAAATTAGCAATTGTAAAAGAATCGCCTTTCTGAAGCTTCGTACTCAAACGCAAGCCCGCAACTTTATCAACCGCATGCACGCGCACATACTTCGTATCGTTCACATTCGACGTAACTGGCTGAGACGCAACTTGAATATAGGAAGTACTATTGCCGCCATCCAACACATACACAGCAATATCGAGTGTGCGAGTATGAGGCGAACGCGTATCGATGTAAATGTTATTTATTTGAGAAGGCTGAGCGTAATGCAATTGTATGTATTGATCGTTTTTGCCGGTAACTGTATACACGTCGCCGTGACGCGTCAAACCTGCACCGGTTGAAACTCTCTGAACAGGAGTTGGATTGAATCCTGACGATTCGATTGCCGGAAAGTTGAACCATACAAGTTCCAGCAGAAGCACAATAATAAGCGGCATAATTAGCGATATGCGTCGTAAAACAGAACGCATAGCGCGAGCACAATCGCGACTGCACTGTATCGCACTGCTTATTGCACCACTTATTGTGCTACTTACTGCACTACCAACCATCGTTACGTTTCTTTCTGCCGCCACATCATTTACAGCAGTCGCATTACCGTTACTATTGCTCGTATCGCCCATATGCACACCTGTTAATTCCTTCGTACTATTGCCATTCTTAACGTTACTGTTTTGTAGAGTTACCGTTTTGTAGCATTACATAACTCACTCAAGTCTGCCACAATCGATCGCATACGGATTTGAACGAATATCCTGCTCGATTACATCGTCAGTATGACTGCTATGCAAGGATTCACAGTCAACATGACGGAAGTGCGTAATAATATCCGACGGCAGCTGATAAATATCACCATACACGCGTTCCAAAATATCTTCCGATAACTGCGGTATAGCAACAGAAAAATCTTCAAAAGTTGCCATTTTTACTGGAAACATTTCGGCACATCGTGCAATATACAAATTCTCAGCATCAACATTATCCAAACCGTACACCACGTTGCGCGCGCAAGACTTACTCACCACAAGCCCCTGGTTTACAGCCTTCTTTTGGAAACTCTGAAAAATCTGTTCAATATCAGCAGTGTATTCGCCGCCCTGCTCAACATAACCGCGGTCAAGCCATGTGTTGAAAAAAGTCTGCGAACGCAACTCTTGCTGCAAATCCTTACGCAAAGACACAAAACTCTGCTGCTGTTCAGACGTCAAATCAGGCGCGTAATCGTAGAAGAAAATATCCAAAAAACAAGGATTACTATTATTCGCGTAACGGAACCGCAACTGACGGCAGCACACGTACGGATCGTACACGAGCACCGCACGGTAGCGCGCGCACAACGCGGCATCCTCACGCAACATCGTTAACAGCTTATCGATATCCTCTCGCATCATACCCAAGTCAACATCGTCATCCCAAGGAATAAACCCACGATGACGCACGCAACCGAGCAGCGTACCAAAATCAGCCCAATACTGAAGATTATGCTGCTGCGCAATCTGCGTAAACTCGCTCAGCAGCGACGCGCAACCACGTTGTATAACGCGCATAGAACCTGTAGCTTTCGGCAAACTAAGGAAGAAACGCTTATGTGCATCCACGCTACTTTCGCCATCTTTCCTATAGTTTGACCAAGCCATAATCGAAGACTGCTCACGATTCGTCAAAATCTCCGCACGCAACGACTTCTCAACGTTATACTGTCCAACCTCAAGATGAGCGCAGCGAGCGTCGACACATTCTTGCAATCGAGAAATTTGCGTTTGAATAGTGCTCAGCTGCTCGCGCACTTCCACAATAGAGCGTTTTGACGAAGGGAGTCTGCCTATTATCCAACTCACTATGCGACGTAACTGCGAAACCATAAGTTCATTACTCCCTCATTATTTAAAAACATACTTGCTATAGCGTACTGCTATAAACTGTTGCCACAATGCAATACAGGTTTATCATACTCCGTTGCGATTATTTTTCGGAAGCCACCACTACCGTCCCCGCAATTATCACCACGCAACAAACCCACGCAATAAGCGGCGGAATCGTTTGAGAAAGTAACGCTGCTGCAATCATGCTCCACACCGCGTACGTAATATTTCCAGCCATAGCGCGCGTCGCACCAACCTGAGCAATACCGCGGTAGTAGCACAAGTAGGAAGCAGTACCAAGTAACGCTATAAATATAGCTAACGCAATAAAGCCGGCTGATTGCATAATCTTTACACTAAAAACCGGCAGTATCGTACACAACGGCACAATGAGTAAGGCGTACGACAGTGCGGAAACAGTTTCGCGCACGTGCAGCATTACTTCGTCGTCCACGCTTTGCTTTCTGGTAGCCCACGCGCAAGCAACGGCTTCACTTCCCCAACCAATAACACTGAAAATAGCCGCAATCAAACCTAAGACTATGCTGCCCGGAGAGAAGACAGTTGCGGTTGAAGATTCCACGCAAGAACAGTAGCCAAGCACTCCTACCGCAATAAGCGTTACAGCAAAAGCACAATATTTCAACGCACTTAAGCGTTCGCGCAACACAATAGAAGAAAGTACTATGCCAAAGGCCGGGTACAGTGCGGAAATCGCAGCAGCGTAACCGGCACCAATATTGCTTGCCGCAATAGCGTAACCGGTCATACCAATTGGGCCTCCAAGAAGCGAACTCAACACAATAGGCACAATCAATTTCGTACGTTTGCAAAGAGCAACAGTTTCGCGCAACTTTGAACGACAAGCCATATAAATCCACAATATTACAGCGCACACAACGTCGTGAACGCAAGCGCCCACAACGCCCACATACCATACTGCAGAAGGTGTTAAACCATGAACAGATAACGCAACCAATACCGCAAGCAAAGCAGTGTCGACTCCCCAAAAAAGGCCGCTTATTAAGGAATATTTCATAAAATCACACCTTTGCTACAGAGCCTGCAGACCCGTCACAACCAGCAGATTCAGAGGATTCAGCGGATACGGCACCATATTCGCTCGAAGCGCGGTCGACATAACGTTTCGCATAACGGTAATACAAATAACGACAGTCACCTACAGGCTCCCCCTCAGCCTCTTTTACCAACGACCACAAATACCAACACCACCCCGCAAAACCAACGTACGCCATGCAATGACGACGCTCAGCACAAGTAGGATTGCGCTCAAAATACTCCGCTAGAACCGCGTCAAATTCCTGCTCATTAAGCGCGTCAGACACGCACAACGTACCCAAATCCTGCGCATAATCCGACATCCCCGCATACTCCCAATCAATCAGATGGTAGCGTCCAGCAACATCCACAAGCACATTCGCACCCAATATATCGTTGTGCGCCAAGCAAATTTTTTGACAAGCATCTTTACTCACGCACTCATGCAAACAATCAACCTTATGAAGCAAAGCGTCAGCGCCCTCAGGCAACGCAACACGGCGGGCGCGCAAATCGCGCAAATAACGCTGAGATTCCTCATAAAAATCGAAGCACCTACTCACCGTAGCACCACTGTTGTGAAGCTTACGAATCAGACGCATACCTTCGCGCAAATCGCAAGAATCGTGAAAATCAGCGGTACGACAACCTTTCAAAAAATGCGAAATTTTCCAGCCATACTTCGGATCATCCGCAACCAACGTACCGTCCAAGCCAAGGTGCTGCGCCGCACGCAAAGCCTCATCCTCAGCCTGGCGATTCACCAACACATCCGTGCCAACTCCCGGATGACGGTACACATACTCGTTAGAACCAACCATAAAATGGCAAGAAAGATTCGTCAAACCATTTTTCAACGGGTAAACGTCGCAAATATCCGACTTTTTGCAACCAAGCACCTTAACGATGCGGTCAAAAACTTCACTGTCAACATTTTCCAAAAACAGCGGATCAAACTCGCGAAGCTCATCTAACGAATCAAACTCGTGAATAATCGGCGGATCGTAGCGGCGCATGCGCATATCAAGCTCATCTAAATGCTCAATCAAAATATCTTCCCACAGCTTGCCAGCAGTCTGCGGCCAATCATATTCAGCATGCAAAATTCGCACAAACTTAGCCGAAAATTCGCTGTCAAAATATACGTGACCAATCATGTACCACGCATCACTGCCACCAATAGTTACCGAAGTAATGCGATTGTGCGCACCTACACTCATACACCACTCTTTAGTGCGGCCCTGCTGATATTGCGCAGAATAGTAAGCCTTCCACACGTATGGTTCAAAAGGATTTTCGTCGAAATAATTGTCAGAAGAACAAATATACGTGTTACTTAAAAGGTGAGCAACAGCCATGATTGAACTGTTGTTGTTGCGCTCACGATATTCCTTATTTGGCACGATTTTTACGCAAAAATCGCCTTTAGTAAACTTGTCTTCCAAATAGAAGAAACGTTCCTGCTTGTATCCAACTACTACGCTAATATCGTTAATTCCTGCCGCTTGTAATTGACGAATTTGTCGTTCAATAAGCACTTCGCCGCGCACAGTGAGTAAACCTTTTGGCAATTCGTAAGAAATCGGGGAAAAGCGGGAGGAAAGGCCAGCTGCCATAATCACCGCATTGTGGACGCGATGCGGTTCGAGTGCGGTAAGACCTTTTGATGTAACTTCACCATTAACAACAAACCCATGCTGAATAGCATCGCGTAACGCACTATTTACTGTGCCTAATGAAAGCTTCGTATGCTCAGCTATAGTACGTTGATTACTTCCTGGCAAACGTTGCAATGCTGATATTACAGCAAATTCGTTATGAGTTAATGCTGAATATGCTTCCATAACAGTGTCTCCATGCACTAGCCGAGGTGCATAATGATGACTCTATACATTTTGTTGCATTAGTATAGTATGCACAAAGGTGTTCAAAAATAATTATTATTAGTTTATTTTGAACATTTGACACTGTTTGCAGCATACACTTTTATACGTATTGCATGGCACCATAACTATTCTTAATACTCACATTCATTACATAACTTGAAAAAATTACATAACACTTGCCACGCAGTATAGCAGACTATATGCGCAAGTACTACGCACAGTACTGCACACTGCCACATAAACGCAAATAGATTGTTGCACTACAATCCACAACAATAGGTAAGATAACAGTGATATGCACATAGTATAAGAACATTACTGCTCATTCCATGCGCACCATTCGCCATTATGAAGGGACATATTATGACTTCTGTCGCAGTGCTGCTGCCGTGCTATAACGAGGCAATCACTATTGAAAAAGTTGTTAAAGACTTTAAGGCGGCACTTCCAGAAGCAACAATATACGTGTACGACAACAACTCAACGGACAATACTGCAAAAATAGCCAAAGAAGCAGGTGCTGTAGTTCGCAAAGAACCTAGACAAGGCAAAGGCAATGTGATTCGTGCAATGTTCCAAGACATAGACGCAGATGTTTACGTAATGGCAGACGGCGACGACACATATCCCGCTGAAGCGGCACCAAACATGGTCGCCAAAGTTATTGAAGGCTACGACATGGTTATTGGCGACCGTCTAAGTTCTACGTATTTCCAAGAGAATAAGCGACCATTCCACAATTTTGGAAATCGTTTAGTTAGAGGCGCAATCAACACGCTTTTCCACGCAAAAGTAACTGATATTATGACAGGCTATCGCGCTTTTTCTTTTTCATTCGTAAAGACTTATCCTGTACTTTCGCGCGGATTTGAAGTTGAAACAGAAATGACTATTCATTCACTCAACAACAATATAAAACTGTACGAAATGCCAATTCAGTATCGTGACCGCCCAGAAGGATCAGTTAGCAAGCTAGACACAGTTGGAGACGGTATTCGAGTGCTTTCAACCATTTTTCACATGATTCGCGAATACAAACCAATGCCTTTCTTTGGAACACTTGGCGTAATAATAACACTGTGCGGAGTAGGAGCATGCATGCTTCCATTCATAGAATTTTGGCGCACACACCTAGTAACACGCTTCCCTACTCTAATTGGTGCTGTAATGCTAATTATTACAGGATTACTATTCTTTATTTCCGGAATTATTCTTGAGATTTTAGCCAAAAATGAGCGCAAACGTTTTATAGAACAAGTAAACCTTTTTGATTACATAAAAAGAAATAGAAAGTAGCAACCTGTGCGAGCCGTCATAAAAAACAATCTTAAACTAAAAACTTATTTGCCATATATAGTGTGCTTTGTTATAAGCGGACTAATAACACTAATGTTTTTTAGTAACTTATTTCAAGCATCCGAATTAGGATTTAAAACACAAAGCATAAATTTAAGCACAGTAAAAGAAGTAAAAGCTGAACAAGCAGAAGACTCTACAAACGCAAGCCGTGATGAAATATATGCAAAATACAAAAATGACGGCGTACATATATCTAAAAATGGCGCAGATGTAGAATTCACAAACTTAAACACGTACAGCAAAACATTAGAGATTTCGCTACAACAAACAAAACCAGTTTATTACGTAACTGGAAGCGTAGAATTAGAAGACTTTGGTGTAGCTCCTGGATACGCTTTAGCTAGCCAATTTAAAATAACAACAGGAAAATTCAATACAACTAAAGTACGTTTAGAAAGTCACGGAAAACTAAACAAAATAAAATTACACTTTAATGAAACGCCAAACGGAATCGTTGTTAAAAATATAACAATTAATCCAAAATACAAGTTGCACATAAACTATGCGAAATGGGCTATATTATTCGTTTTTGGATCCGCGATTATAACTATACGTAAGAAAAAATGGCACAAAATAGCCTATATTCAAGGAGATCGAGTTCAAACTATAATTTTTTGGGCTTTGTGCGCAATAGTAACCGGATTCTCACTGTATATTTGGCTCCGATTAAACACTTATAATCGAATACGCGTTCCACTCTCCTACGATAAATACGATTTTATAGACGGAAACCCATATACAGAGCAGTTAAAAGCCTGGAAACAAGGATCGCTATCTTTGCTACAAGACCCACCAAATGGCTTATTGCATTCAACAAACCCATTTAGCATTGGCAAAAGAATGCAATTAGTGCGCGAGGGAACTCCTGCAATATGGGATGTTGTGCTGCATAATGGCAAATATTATTGCTACTTTGGAATAGTACCGTTTATTTTAACTTATTTGCCGTTTAACGCTTTGTTCCCAGCTTGGATGCCGAGCGCAATAATGGTCACAACATTATTTGCAGCAATTACAATACCAGCATTATTTGCATTGTGGAAAGAAATAATAACATTCTTTGAAATACGAATAAACTACTGCTCAATGCTGCTTATAGGAGCAGCCTTACCATTTGGATGCCTTGTTTTTTATCTGCAAGCATCTGCATCGATTTACTACATTCCTATGGTAAGCGCTATATTTTTCGGAACATTATTTGTTTACGCATCACTGAAAGCCGTAAGGCTTAAGACTAAATTTACTCAGTATGCATTATTTGCTTTAGCTGGATTAAGCTTAGCTTTGCAATGCGGTTGTAGACCAAATTCTTGCATTTCCACAGTTGCGTTTATAGCTCCACTGTTTATTGCTTTACTGCTTAACAACTCCAGAAGCGTAGTAAATAAAGTATCTGCAGCTTTAAGCTTCCTAACTCCTGCAATAGCTGGGTTTGCCGGAATCTTAGTATATAACTACTTGCGTTTTGGTTCATTCTTTAACTTTGGTAACGAAGAACAATTAACAAATTTTGACTTGCGATTTAATCGTATAGCATTTGACCCTCTAAAAATCAAAGACTTGTTAATAAACTTCTTTATAAAGCCACCAAGCATAGATACGGAATTCCCGTATATTACAATAACCAGCTCAAACATTTCGGATTATGGAAATAGTTTCTTTAATCACATGACATTTGGTCTGCTATCAATACCACTTATTTGGGGCATTTTCTTAATAAGACGCAAGTACATGCAAAAAATCGAATACATAATGTGCTTAAGCGGAATAACATTCTCGATTATGTTAATCTACGTAAACTACTGCTTAGGCGGCAGCCTTTACCGTTATTATTGCGATTCAATAATAATTCTTATGATTATTGCATCTATTGGTTTTGCTAGAAGAAATTGCTCAGCTAATCAAGATGCGCAGTTGCAATTAGATAAAGAAAATGCATGCAACAATATCGAATTGAATAGGAACCAAATGTCTACTCAAACTCTAATCGTTGCATGCACTACATTAACGATAGTATTAGGATTCTTGCTTGTATTTGCAAATCACACAGAAGCTGCGAATGAAATACAATACACAAATCCAGATGCTTTTATTGCATGGAGCCAAATGCTATCAGTGGGCTTCTAACACAACATTCTGGCACTTTTGATGCCATAAGCCATTGCCATCATTGTGTTCATCTTCAATAGGCGCGCCGAGCTTCTTAAAGTCACCGCGCGCATAATAATCCTTGCGAAGATTGAACATGATAACGAACTTCTTATCCTTACCATGCGTCCAAACATCACCATTCTGGCAACGCTGACGCCACCAGCCAGCACCCATATTCTCCTCATCGGCAACAGGAGCGCCAAGCCAAGCAGCACCGCGATGCCTATAGTAAGAATCACGAAGAGCAAACATGATAACGAACTTCTTATCCTTACCATGCGTCCAAACATCACCATTCTGGCAACGCTGACGCCACCAGCCAGCACCCATATTCTCCTCATCGGCAACAGGAGCGCCAAGCCAAGCAGCACCGCGATGCCTATAGTAAGAATCACGAAGAGCAAACATGATAACAAACTTCTTATCCTTACCATGCGTCCAAACATCACCATTCTGGCAACGCTGACGCCACCAGCCAGCACCCATATTCTCCTCATCGGCAACAGGAGCGCCAAGACGACCAGGACCGCCATGAGCATAGTATGAATCGCGAAGCTCATACTGGAGCGCAAACTTCTTGTCTCCACTAGTCCATACTTCACGACGACCAGAACTCTTTACAGTCCAGCCACCATAGTTGCGGGTTTCTCCAGAAGGCTTAGACGAATTAGGCTTAGTAATAGTGCTACCAAACTCAGAAACACCATTGATTTCGCCGCCACCAGCCATGCCGAATGCGTTCAAATCGACGCGACCATCAATTCCGTCAACGCTGCCGTCGGAAGTGTACTGCCATCCGCGCAATGCTGTAGAAATAGGGAAGCCTACGCGAGAACCGTAGCTAGCAACCCAGCTTGTACGCTCGTGAATATACTGAGAATTTAATGGTCCTCTCAAATAATTTGCATAAGAGTAAACGCCGAGCTTATGGTAGCCTGCAGAAACTAACTGATTCCACCAGGAAGCAACAATATCCTGGTAAACGTATGGTGATGTTGGTGGTTTATGACCACTCCAGCTCCACTTTTCCAAATCGTAATAAACAGGATACGTTAAATCGTCAGGGCTTACTCCAGCACCCTTCAAAAGCTTCACAATATCGGCACCCTCAGCGGCACCATCTTCAGCTTTTTCAGCATAAGAGTACATGTAAATACCAAACGGAATACCAAGACGCTTACATTCGCTAATATTACGAAGAGCTTGCTTATCGTAACCGTTATCCCAACCGTAGCTAATACGAATAATCGCACCATCTACGCCAGAAGATTTTACAGCTTCCCAATCAATTTCTTTTTGATGCTCAGAAACATCAATAACCGCCTTAGCGTTATTAACGAACACATCATCATTTCCATCAATAAAAGCCGTAGTGCCATCAGCATCACTCCAATGCGCACCATACTCATTATCAATAAACGAGCTTTGATACACAGTGCCAGAATGTGATTGAATAATAGGCTTAACAACACTTTTGGTATGCACATTGGTATGCACATTAGCACGCACATTTGCATGCACATGTTCAATCGATGAAGATTTTTGCGGCGCAACGACATTCATAGTGAAAGCAGTAGCAGCCGACACTAATCCAGCTAATACACGTACGATAATCTGTCCCACGAGTCCTCCAGACATGTTTTTTACGTGTCTCTCCGCTATTACCATAGCAATAGCACCCTAATAGCAAGCATAAATTCAATGAAAATGTGAAAATAATATGCAAAACATGTGATTTTCACAAAAAACTGAAATAAATAAACCATTAAAAAGAAAATTGCAAAACGTAAAGCAAAAATAAAAAATGGAGCGGACGACGGGAATCGGACCCGCGTAATCAGTTTGGAAGACTGAGACTCTACCATTGAGCTACGTCCGCAATTACGCACCATATTTGCACGAAATATTCACGCACAAATATCGACTCGTTCAAGTATACAGATGCTTGTGACATCGACACAAGTGCACAAAACATATTTTTCTTATAATGTAGCTTTTCTTATAAGACTTCAAGCATTACAACAGCTGATGCAAAAGCTGAATTATCGTCTAATAATCCGTCATGACTAAGCGAAATATGCCAACGAATATTATCTATGTGCTCACTACTATCTACACACTCGCTGGACGCACTGAAAAGCGATTTTACAAGTTGCGAATGCACATCTGAGCTGAGAATAATGCGTGGGCAACCATGGGAATCGTTAAGAATCTCAATACTCGCCCATGGCATGTTATCCAGAGTATATGGATAAGGGTTATTTATTGTGCATAATGCCTCGGACCACGCTTTAATCACAGCTTCTTTGCCAGCCCAGCGTGCTGCAATATGTAAAGCTCTCTCATCATTCTTCACTTGCGCACGAAGATCACATTGTCGAAGCTCTCGCACAGAAAACAGCGCACGCCAACCATTGCCATCCTGCATCTGCTCAGCAAACTGCGCAACGTTTACCAAGTCGTGCCCTATTCCTGCAATCATACACACCTACTTTTAGTACATATACATACTTTTTTATGTTCTACGCAAAAATACTATATAAAATCTTATATAAAATATATTTAAATCAACAATCACTTACGCGCTTTTACTGCAGTAGCAAACGCCGAAAAATCACCGGCAAATGTTTTCCAAAACTACAAAAACGACAGCAAACGCCAGAAAATTACGCACGCTACGACCTGCTTAAGCATGTGCACAAGAAACGCTACAAGCGTGATTAATTCATATACGAATAAATTACTATAAAACGATAAACTTTTAGATAATTTTAAATAATTCGTCGTTATGACAATATTTTATACATAGAGCACCCCCCCCCCCGGCAGGAAATTTTACAGTTATGGAATACTTAACAATAAAAAAATTACGACAAAATAGCAAAAATACGATATAATATTATGCAGCATGTGTATAAGCGTACTTATTGTCTACCGTTGCTTTATGTAAACACAGAATTAGTATTTGAAGAAGAACTAGACACACGTTTATATACGACGCACATTAGGGAACGCTAAATTAAAAAGCACAAGAATAAAGGATTACAGATTATTATGGCAAATAACACTCGCAAAAAGCACGCACACGAGCAAGTTGAGAGCTCGTTTAAAAACGTTGATTCATCTTCTGCGTATGCAACCATGCGAAAGGTGTCATTGAGCACACTTGCCACAGTTCTTACTGCAGCCACTTGCTTGGGCGGTCAGCCGATCCTCGCATCCTCTAATATTCTTCTTCCTCCAACTACTGCGGCATTTGCGGAAGAAGTGCGTAAGAACGACCCTAATCCTTGGCTGCATACACCAAACATTCTTGAGTATCAGCGCTACCGTTACTTAAACAGTAGAGGCGAATTTGGCTACGTTGGAGACGACAAAGTTGGCGACTGGGATAGAATCATCAACAAAACCGACATGTATGCACACGTTCAAGGCGAAGGCAATAACAAGTACTTGGTTTTCGACGTGTTCTTTAACAATGACGGCAAATCCATGGTTTCCGCATCAACAAAGCATCAATACGTGTGGCAAATTCCTTATGCAATTGCCGATTTAAGCAACGGCGGCTACAAGGGTGACACTATGCGCAATCTTAGTTTTGACTTCTACAAGCGCAATAACAAATCACCTCAAACACCTGCAAATCTTTCACACGATATTGGCTTGTTTGAACACGATGCAAGCAAATCTTTCAATCAAGACTTCTTGAAAGATAGTCAGGATCACAATAACTCAACATATCATTACTCTATAGGCGTACGCCCTGGCGGATCTGGTGCTCAAGATATAAAAGACAACTTCCATGTTAACCCAGATGCTTTGGATTCCGCTATCAAAAAGGCTCTCCCACCAAACCAAAGACCTTATAACAGCTACAACTATGGTATTGGTATAACAACAACTCACGTTGATTACGCTGTACGAATGCATTGCGAGTTAAAGCTTCGACCAGGTGTAACCGATGAAGAAATCAAAAATGCCTTTACTTGGGCAAATAGCAGCTCTTATGGAAGAACTACTCATTCTGCATACACGTTTATTTCTGGTCGCACAAAAGACGAAAATGTGCCACCTACAAAAAGCGATAAAATCCCTCCAAAGCTGTATTTAAACGGCAAGGAGATTGACGACTCCAACAACAGCATAACCGTATATCAGGGAGATATTCCTACAATCACTTTCGGCACATCAGATGACAGCGGAAAGGTTAATAGCTTCTCAGTTAAGGGTCTTCCTAACGGTAATGGAGATGTCACTGAAAACAGTAACGACATGGAAGCAACTGAAGCTAAGCATCACAACCATGTTGTTAATAGAGTTAAGTTTGAATATAAGAACGGCAACACGCCAGCAAATACTGACTACACGGTTACTGTCTCTGCAACCGACGCTTCTGGAAACAAAGTAGAAAAGAAAGTTACAGTACATCTTAAAAATCTGAACCAGAAGTACAAGGCTCCAACCACTACACCGATTACTGTTGATTGGGGACATAAGGCAACTAATGAAGAATTAAAGAAACATGTTTCTAATATTGAAGGCGGTGGACAACTAGATTTCAATACTTTCCCAGAGACTAAACTACCAGATATAGCTTTTAATGGGAAAGACACTGCTACAATATCCACATCAGCAAAAGTAATATATTCAGACAATTCGTACCATATTGTTACGATTCCTGTAATTGTCAGAAAGCCGCTCGCATTGCAACACAAAAGCGAGCTGAAAGATCACGAAGTTAAAGTAAATGTTGGCGACACTCTTACTAAAACAGGAAACAAGGTTGACGCTAAGGAATATCTTGGCATAACCGATAAGAATGTTAAAGATAAAATTAAGAGCGCAGAGTGGGTGAACGGCGAACCTTCCACAAACGTTGCGGGAAAAAAGACTTACACTGCTAAAGTCACATTTAGCGACGGCAGTACTGCAGAAGAAAAGGTTACTTTCACAGTTCGCCCTAAGAAACCTACAATTGAAACTGATTTGACTGGTGTTGCAGGCGTAAAGGGCAAGGAAGTTGTAGTTAATGCAGGCCCCGGCACCGAAGGAAGCACTGTAACGCTTAAAGATAGCAAGGGCAATCAAATTGGAACTGGAAAAGTTGGCAACGATGGCAAAGTTACGATTACAGTTGCTAATGGCATTCCTGAAGGAAGCATTACTGCAGTAACTACTACTGCAGATTCCGTAAGCTCTGACGCAAGCGACGCTAAGAAGGCTACTAAGGATGACAAAGCTCCAACGCTTACTGCCGATAAAGATAGCATTACCGTAAAAGTTGGCGAAGATCTGAAGATTCAGCTTACTGCAAAAGATGATGTAAAGATTGAGTCTATTGACACAGCAACAGCAACGATGGCTTTTGCTCGAAATGATTTCAGTAAGATGATGGCTGTCGCAGCGCGTGCAAAAACTGATTACACGAAGAATAGTGATAAGGAAAAGGTTTTCACTTATAGCTTCTCCGGCTTTAAGCCTGAAGAAGTTGGCACTTATACTCTTACGTTCTCCGCAACTGATGCTGCTGGTCACAAAACAGAAAAAACTGTGACTGTAAAAGTGGAGAAAAAAGAAGACATTAAGTCAAAGAATATTGCTGTTGACTTAGGTCACAAGCTCACCGAAAAAGACGCCGAAAAAGCTATTGCCAACGGAAGAAAGCTTAAAAAAGCAGGCGCAACCTTCAAGTGGAGCACTGAAACTGGCGGAACTCCAGACACTTCCACTGTTGGCAAGGAAAAGACTGGAAAAGTTATTGTAACTATTCCTACTAACGATCCAAAGAATCCGCGCGTTGAAACTGTTGACGTTAAGGTAACTGTTAAGGATCATAAAGAGCCTGAAGTTACGATTAAGCAAAAAGGCAATGATGGCAACTATAACAATGTTCCGATTACTGTTGATAGTTCACAAAAAGTCGTTACTAAAACAGCAACTATTACTACATACCGCGGTGATAAGAACGATATTAAGATTACTGCAACAGACAACAGTGGCAACGTTACAACTCTTACTTTAACGCCTAAAACTCCAGGAGAAACAGAAAAAGCTCCTACCGGAACTGGCACAACTACAGATCCTAAGACTTTGACGCTTGATGGCACTACTCCGCTCAACACTAAGCCTGGCGAGTATACGCGTACCTTAAAAGCGGTGGATCCTTCGGGCAATCTTAATGAAGTAACTGTTAAGTTTATTGTTAAGCCGCAATCCGACAAATATGGTGATGTTAAAGGCAGGCCTGTTACGTACAACATGGGCAGCGGCACAAAGCATCCAGATCCTAAGAGCGGTATTAATGCAGATGATCTAAAGAAACTACCTAGCGACGCTACCTACTCTTGGGCTAAGGAACCAGATTGGAATAAGCCTGGCGAGCAGAAAGATGCTAAAGTTCGCATAACATTTAAGGACGGTTCAACTAAAGACGTTACTACAACCGTTACCGTTAAGGACGATATCGCGCCTGTTATTAACACACCTAGTACCAATAAGGCAAAGAGAGCAGATACCGATAAAACACCTGAGTACTACCAGTTCAAGGTACATAATGGCAAACCGTTCAGCATTGATATCAACGCTTATGACAACAGCGGAAAGATTAAGAGTGCAACAATAGCAACATTCCCAGGTCATGACGGAAAAATCACTATTGACAATCAAAACGGGAATTCTGCAGAAAAGCCTGCGACTATTCATATTAAAGGCACTGCTCAGCGAGATGCGAATATAACCAATTCGTCAGACAATAAGTGGTCTCGTGAGCTTGTTGTTACAGACGAAGCTGGCAACGAGTCTAAGCTTAAGGTTCAGATTTCCGTATACACGGATGCTGAAGAGCATACTGCTGCTCCTAATGCTACACCAAAGAATCCTGACCAAAACGCAATTACCAACGCAATTACTATTACCAAGAAGGATGACCCGAAGAAGACCCCAATTGATAAGAAAGATTTGACTTTCACAGTTGGAAATATTCCTCAAGATGATGGTGTTCACACTGTTCCTGTAACAATTACATACCCGGATCATTCAACTACAATAGTTAATGTTCCTGTGTTGATTCATAAGGATGCTAAGGATTATGATCCAAAGGGTCAAACAGTTGAAGTTCCATGGAACACTAAGCCAGAAGAATTGACTAAGAAAATTAAGTCGTTTGGCAGTGGCAATGGCTTGAAGTGGAACGGCAACTCTCCAAAGCAAGATCCAACAGTAGAAATCGTCAACACGAAAGACGTTCCAAGCACCGATAAGCCTGGCGAGAGACAAGTACAAGTTAAAGTTACGTATAAGGATGGCTCTAGTGACGTTGCAACAGTAACTGTTAAAGTGCTGAAGCCACAAAGCGAAACTTATACGCCAGAAGGTCAAACAATTAACATTGACTACAATAAGACGCCGAATACTACCATTGAAAACAAGATTACTGGAATTGGAAACGGCAATGGCATTAAGCTAAAGCAGGGAGATAAAGAACTTACTTCTCTTCCAGAAGGCGCAAGTATTGCTATTGACGACAAAGCTAAGACTGTTCCAGATGGCACTCAGCCTGGTACTTTCGATATTCCTGTAACCATTACATATAAGGATGGTTCTAAAGATCACGCAACAGTAAAGGTTACTGTAGGAAAGCCTCAGAGTGAAACTCATACGCCAAAGGTTGACGGCGGAATCACTAAGAAGTATGGAGAAAGTGGTCCTTCTGACAGTGACATCATTACTAAAGTCACTGTTCCAAACCAACCAGACGGTACAAGAATTACGGTTGATAAAGGTCAAACACCTATCGACACTAAGACTCCTGGAACCGTAAACGTTAAGGTTACTGTTAAGTATCCTGACGGTTCTGAGGATCACGTGGAAGTTCCTGTAACAGTTGGCAATCCAGATAACGAAACCTACAAACCAGGCGCAGAAGCTATCAACAAGAAGCGTAACGAGAAAGCTCCTGATGCTGATGAAATCAAGAAGGCTGTAAAGACTTCTACAGTTAAGGACAAGACTGCTCCAAAGGAAACAAAAGTAGAACTTGTAGATCCAAAAACTCCTCTACCAACTACAGATAAGACTGGCACAACTAACGTACCTGTTAAGGTAACATACCCAGATGGTTCCAGCACTGTTGTGCAAGTGCCTGTAGTAGTTACAGACACTGATGCCACTGCGAACACTCCTGCAGTTGACCCTGTGGAAGAGCCGTATGGCACTGGTAAAGAAAAGACCAAGGAAGCTGTTAAGAAGGCTGTAACTGTTCCTGATTTTAAGCCAAAGAAGGACGGCGATAAGCCAACAGTCGCCATTACAAGCGACGATAAGGATATTCCAGACGGCACAAAGCCTGGCACTTATCACGTTAAGGTTAAGGTCACGTACCCAGATAACACAACTGATGAAGTTACTGTTGATGTGACTATTAAGAACAAGCAGTCGGATACTTTCGAGCCAAAGGTAACACCTGTTGTTAAGCCGTTTGGCAAGCAGGTTACATCTGATGATGTAACAGGCAATGTAACTGTTCCTAATTGGTCAAAAGATTCAAAGGAACAACCAAAGATTGAGTTGAACGAGCCTAACACAAAGCTTCCAGATGGTAAGACTCCTGGAAACTCTACTGTTAAGGTTAAAGTCACCTACCCAGATGGCACGACTGACATTGTTGACGTGCCAGTAACTATTAGCGATAAGCAGTCTGAACTTTACCCACCTAAGGCAGATAATCTTGAAAAAGATAATGGTCAAAAGCCTTCGGACGACGAAATTATCGGCAAAGTAAGTGTTCCTACCTGGCCAACGAACGAAACAAATAAGCCAACTTACTCTATTGCTGAGGGAGATAAGTCTAAAATCCCTAATGGAGATAAGGCTGGCAAGTTTGAAGTGCCTGTAACAGTTACGTATCCGGATGGATCAACAACTGTTATTAACGTACCTGTAACTATCAAGGCTCCAACTGCTACAGCTAAAGTTGTGACTGTGCCAAAGGGCGTGGAGCCTAAGCCAGAGGACAGCATTGTCAATAAGGATAAGTTCCCTGATGGCACTAAGTTCGAGTGGGATAACAACGGAAAACCAGACACATCTAAGGAAGGTAACAGCGTAAAAGGCAAAGTAAAGATTACTATTCCTGGATCTGATACTCCTCAAGAAGTTGAAGTAACGGTTAACGTTGTTGACCCAAGTGCATCTGAAGTCAACGTGCCACAGGGCAAGGATTTGCCAGAAGCTAAGGATGTTATTAAGGATTCTAGCGATAAGAGTAAGTTCCCTAATGGCACTAAGTTCGAGTGGAAACCTGAAGATAAACCAGATACTAACAATCCTGGCGCAAAGAATGGCAAGATTATTGTTACCCTCCCAGGTCAATCCCCTGTAGAGGTGCCTGTAACAGTGAACGTCTTGCCAAAGCCAGAAGCGAATGTTGTTAACGTGAAGGTTGGCGACAACCTTCCAGACGCATCGAAGGGTATCGCTAATAAAGATAAGTTCCCTGAGGGAACCACCTTTGAGTGGAAGAAAGATGCTGCTCCAAAGACCGACAAGCCAGGCACCACTAACGGCACTGTGCTCGTTCATATTCCAGGTGTGAAAGATCCAGCGGAAGTCATAGTTACTGTGAACGTAAATCCTGCGCCTATCGCGAAGGAAACCACCGTTGCACAGAACAGCAATCCTGATCCTAAGAACAGCATTGATAACAACAACAAGCTCCCTAAGGGAACCACATTCGAGTGGAAGAAGGATGCTGCTCCAAAGACCGACAAGCCAGGCACTGCTAGTGGCACAGTGATTGTCAAGATTCCAGGGCAAGCACCTCAAGAAGTGCCAGTAACAATTACTGTGACACCAGCACCTGTTGCAAACGACGTAACTGTGTTGCAAAAGAAGAATGGTGACACAACTGACACTACTCCTAAGCCAGAGGATGTTATTAAGAATCATAAGGATCTACCTAAGGATGCTAGTATTTCTTGGAAGAAGAAGCCTGATACCTCAAAGACTGGCAACCAACCAGGCGTTGTGACCGTTAAGGTGCCAGGCGAGCCAGATGTTGACATTCCAGTCAACGTGCTCGTTGTGCCAAATCCAGCCGGTAAAACGGTGAGCGTACATGTTGGTGATTCTCCAAGCGCAGAAAACAGCATTGCCAATAAGGATGAGTTACCTAACGGAACCAAGTTTGCTTGGGCAACTAACGGTACTCCAGATACCAAGACAGCTGGAAACAATAAGAGCGGCACTGTCGTGGTAACTATTCCGGGTATCACAAATCCTGTGAACGTACCAGTAACAGTAAACGTTGTGGCACAGAACAAGCCAGTTATCAACGATGGTAAAGCCGAAAACAAGCCTGGCGATAAAGGTTCTGCAGATAATGGCAAGACAACTATTACTGGTAAGGGAACTCCTGAAGCCACTATCAAGGTTCAAAACAGTAATGGCACCGCATTGACGGATGGCGATAAAGAAATAACTGTCACTGTAGATAAAGATGGCAGCTTTACCGTTGATGTTCCTCATCAGACCCCTGGAACAACACTCAAACTTGTTCCAAACAAGGGTGGAGTTGATGGTGACGCAACTACTGTAACCGTCACAGCTAAGCCACAAAAGCCAACGATTACGGTACCAACCGACAACCAGAAGAACGACGGAAACGTAACTGTAACTCCGCCAACTGATGACACAACGGTTGTGAAAATTGAAATCAATGCTAAGCCAAATTCAATCAATGGTCCAGAACAGCCAGTTCGCACAATTATTGCTAAGAAGGATAACGATGGTAAGTGGAAGATTGACGGAGACGCTCCAGAAGGCGTAATCGTTAATCCAGATACTGGCGTTGTTACTATTCCAACAAAGAATTTGGAAGACGGCAGCACTATTACTGCAGTATCTAAGAACAAGACGGACAAACCATCTGATCCTGCTACTGCTGTAACTGGCTTTAAGACTCCACAGATTAGTGAGCAAACGCTAAAAGACAATCCAGATGATTCTACTAAACAAATCATCACTGGAAAGACTCTTCCGGGCGCAACAGTAACTGTTACCGACAAAGATGGAAAGCAAATCGGAACTGGTACTGCAGATGCTCATGGCGACTTCACTATTACTATCGACAAGCAAAAGCCTGGTGCCATCGTCACCCTCACACCAACCAACGGTAAGGGTGATGGTGCAAAGACAGGCGATAGCGTAAATATTACTGTCAGCGGAAATATAACTAAGCCAAAGATTGACACTCCAGCCGAGGGTGGCGCTAGCGTGACGCCTGATCTCACGGATACGCGCGTGAACAAGGTTGTAGTTACTTACACTCCAGAAGGCAGTGAAACAACCGCAACGATTACTGTTGTTGCTGAAGGCGACAAGCATGAGTGGAAGATTGACGGAGACGCTCCAGAAGGCGTAACCGTTGATCCGCAAACTGGCGTTGTTACGATTCCAGCAGACAAGATTAAGCACGGTAGCACTATTACTGCGCAATCAGAAGACAGTAGCGATAAGACTGGCAAGAGCAAGTCAGAAGTGGTAACTGCTAAAGTTGGCGAAGAGGAGAAGCCTGCACCAGAACCAACACCAACGCCTGCGGGTGAGCCGACTATACTCACGCCACAAGATGGTGTTGAGCAAGGTTCCGCAACTGTTACCCCACCAGCAGACGCTGATACTCTCGAAATCACGTATACTCCAGAAGGCGATACAACGACTCCTGTAACAATTACCGTGAAGAAAGATAAGAATGGTAACTGGACTATTAACGGTAACACTCCAACCGGCGTGACTGTTGATCCTAAGACTGGTAAAGTCACCATCCCTGCAACCCAAATCAAGGATGGTAGTACGATTACCGCGCAAGCCAAGAAGAATGGTCAACCATCCAACACGGCAAACGGTAAAGTCGGAAACAACCCAACCAAGAAACCAGAACCAACACCTGCACCGACCCCTGCTCCAACCCCAGAACATGAATCTGGTTCTCATGATTCTGATGAACACACTGGCAACAGTGAAAACAACAGGAATAAGAGCAATAACACTCAGTTACAAGCTCCTAAGTCTCCTGCACGTCACTCCTCCGGCCAGGTTGCGCAATCAAAGTTAACCAACACAGGCTCTGCAATTGCTGCAGCAGGTGCTGTTGCTGCACTCGCAGCCGCAATAGGTGCTGCACTCGCAGTCATTATTCGCAGGAAGAAGCGCGACTAAACGTTGGTGTTGCAACAAATATTAAAATTGAATAAATAATATACATATGCTCCGTGATAAAAGGGTTCGCGAAATTTACGACAACCCTTCAACCACGGAGCATTGTTATATCTGTAGTAAATCTGTAGAGCTATAGGCCATAGAGGCATAGACTATAGAGACATAGACTACAGAGGTATAGGTGCGATACATAGATGCCATTAAATGATCTGGGTACTGGTAGCGAGATAGCACACCACTGCGATAATGACAGCGTACTTGACATTAAGTAATATCAGGCGACATACGCAATGCTACACGTACTAAATATGGCATACTGAACTACAGAGCTACTTACGTGATTGTTAACGCAACTCCAATCGCCTTACATTTTTCCTGCAAATGTGGTCAAATAAAGCCAGAGCGAAAACAAATGCCGGGAATATTCACAGCAAATGTTTCCGCTCTGGTTTCGCACTTATTTCAATGCGTCAATACATCCGCAATTAAGCATCGATACATTAGCAGCTAAAGCAGCGACTCAGCAGTAGTATCCGTTCGCATTAAGGCGAGCTTCAGGATTAAGTAACATCGCCTTTTCTGCTTCGTGACCATCGTAGCGAGTGCCATCCGGAAGGCGCGTGCCATCCTTCAGCAAGTGACGATTCTCAACAGGCTCGAACAGTACAGATCGACCCATCATGCCTTCCTCAAATCGCCTCTGGCCCGCAGCCAAACGCGCATTCGCCTTGGTACGCCAATTCTTAAGCACATTAACACCTGCGCTAGCAGCTACAGCAGCTTCAAAAGCACCAGGATGAACCAATGCCACAAATCCGCTAACATGACCGAAGCCGAGCGAAGTTGCGAGAGCAGCCTTCACTGCACAAGAACCTGCACCATCGCCAATGCGCATCGGCTCACGCAACCAAACCATGTGGTCGTCGCGCGCAAGCTTAGGATCCACGCAGTCAAGTGATGCGTTTCCAGGGATTACGCCACTTCTAAACAGTTGAGTCAAACCGTTGATTTGGAAGATGCACGCGCCGCCCTTTGCATGTCCAGTCAGCGTCTTTTGGCTGATTACGAACAGCGGATTTCCGTCCGTGCGTCCGATTGCGTGCGCAAGAGTATTGTGCAGCTCAGATTCGTTCGGATCGTTTGCATTCGTAGACGTATCATGCTTAGAAACCACAGCAATATCGTCCGGAGTAACGCCGAGAGCTGCCAAATCACGCACGAGCTTAGACTTAGCTCCACCCATGCCCGCAGCCAAAGCACCCAAGCCCGGAGCAGGAATAGAAGTGTGAATGCCATCAGCGTAGGAGTGAATGAAACCAACCACACCAGCAACAGGCAAGCCAAGCTTCAAAGCAATATCGCCGCGCGTAACCAAAATCGTACCGCCGCCTTGTGCTTCAAGGAAGCCTCCACGTCTGCGATCGTTTGCGCGAGAGAAGAATCGTGGATTGATGCCCTTCGCATACATTTCTTCGCTATTGGCAGTTGCGTTCATATTGCCGAAGCCAACTACAGATTCCACGCCGATATCGTCAATTGCGCCAGTTACTACGAAATCAGCTTTGCCGAGAGCAATCTTGTCGACGCCTTCTTCGAGCGAAACCGCCGCAGTTGCGCATGCCGACACCGGCTGAACCATATTTCCGTAGCCGCCGATATAGGTTTGCATTACGTGAGCTGCAACAACGTTTGGAAGCGCCTCTTGCAATACGTCCGTAGGAATTTCGTGGTTAAGGAAGCGATCCAAATACAGTTTTCGCATTGAACTCATGCCGCCGAAACCGGTTCCTTGCGTGGAAGCAACCATCGACGGATGCACAGATTGCAAAATCTCCGAAGGCGTGAAACCAGCAGAAATATAAGCGTCTACAGTTGTGACAATATTCCACAGCGCAATCGTGTCAACACTTCCAACCATTGAAGCTGGAATACCCCACTTCAGCGGATCGAAGCCCTTAGGGAATTGTCCACCGACGGTTCTGGTCATTGCAGCCCTACGCGGCACGCGAATCATAGAACCTGCCTTGCGCGTAACAGTCCATTCGCCAGATTCTGCATCGCGAGCAATCTCAGTGTGCGATTCGTCAAGTGCCACGTATTCGCGCGCAATTGTTTCTGTTGGAACGCTGAAACTCACGTCGTGATCGAGGAAGATTTCTGCTTCTTCTTCGTTTGCTCCATCCTTGTAATCGCCGCCCATACCGGTTTCGAATGGTCGAATACCGGAACGTGCTACTACTTCATCGCGATATTTCTCTGCAATATCTTCTTCTGGAACAAGCGTGCCGTCCGCATCATACCAGCCTGGCTTTGGCGAATCCTGCCAAGTAAGCAAGCCCATATTCCAAGCCAATTCCAGTACTGCTCCTGCAGAAAGCTCCACGGAACCGTCTTCGCGAATTCCAAGTTCTGCTTCGAAACGAGTACGTCCGGAACCCCATGGTCCAAGCTCGCCAACGGAGACGATCACAATTTCGTCTTCTGGACGCGCTGTTACGTTCTTCCAATCAGCCAAGTTGACTCGCGGCTGAGTTGGCACGTAAGGAGTTGGAAGTGCTTTGTTGGTTGATTTAGCAGAAGATTCTGCAGCTTCTTCTACAGCTTCCACCGCTTCTTCCGCAACTTCAGCACGCTTCTGATCTTCCAACGCTTCTGCACGAAGCGCGTTCAAATCAAGAGGCTCCTTGCCTAATCCGCCCGTAAAATCAACATCCAAAGGCGCAATTGCTGCCTGCTCTCGCGCTTCCTTCGTGCACAAATCGAGCAAACGATCTGCCATTTCTTGCGTAGAGTAGGTAGTTAATCCGTGACGCTCAACTACAGCCACAAGCGGATCATTTCCGCCCATTAAGCCGGTTCCACGCACCCATCCAATCTTAGGATGCGCGAAAGTCACGCGATCCGACCACACGCTTTCCGCATGCGCACGGTTCACAATCGCGTCGAAAGCACTCTTGACTTCGCCGTAAGCACCGTCGCCGCCGAACATACCGCGGTTTGGAGAGCCAGGTAACACAACGTGCATACGATGTTGTACATCTGTATCTGCTCCAATCTGCGCAAATCCAGCGATTGCACGCTCCACTCCCCACAGCATTAAGCGCGATTGCGATTCAAAAAGCGAACCAGAATCAGACAAAGTACCGTGAACTGGAGGAGCTGCAAACGGGAAGAACATGCTCGGCTCATAAGCAGGCTTCAAAATAGTAGTAGTTGCGCCACTTACTTTCTTTGAAACCGTGCCAACCCACTTTACAAGCGCATCGACATCGCGATAACTAGACAAGTTTGCTGGCACAAGCCACAACTTTGCGCCCATTTGAGCGTTTTCGCGATACGCTTTCTTCGCCCAAGACTTAACGCTCGGCTTGAAACTGTGCGAAGTTGCAATAACCGTAGCTCCACCCTTAAGCAAACCCGTTACTACGCGAGCAGCAATCGAGTTAGGAGCAACGCCTGTAACTACTGCAACTTCTCCTGCAAAACGAGTTGCTTGAGCAGTATCGGCGTTGTTTTGTGCAAGTTTAGTGCGAGAATCGCGAGCAATACCATTAAATATTGTTGCAAGATTGTTTAATTCGCGAGATTTAGAAAGACTTGCAAACCACTCAGCTTCCGAAGCTACTGCTTCCCCGGCACCGAGGAAACTACCAAAATCATTTAAGATTTCAGAAACTTCATTTACCTGAATATCAACATTCTTTCCGGCATACTTGTAGTACAAGCGAGCAACGTCTTCGCGAGCCGAAGCCCAGCGGTCGTCGAAAAGAATCGCTTTTCGCTCATCAAATCGAGGAGCCACTTGCTTTGGCCAATCCGCACCTAATTCTGCTTCAACAGCAGCTACAACAGCAGCATTTTCGTCACTTTCAGTTTCTGCTTTAGGAGCTTCAACACCAAGCTTTGCTAGCACAAACTTAGCAGTTGCAGCAAGTACGCCGTCTGCGCCAACAACTTGCTGCGCAAAAGCGTCAAGAGCTGCAGAATCAACAACAGCACCACCGGCTGCGCCAGCAGCACCAGGCTGAGAAACGCTAACGCCGTGAGCTTGTGCAACTTGCTGAATTGCTGCGTCGATTAAAGCGTCAGCTGCAGCAGTATTCTTTGCAGGATCAGTTGAAAGTTGCGCAAGATTTTCACCGCGCACGCTAGCACCTTCACGCGTTTGCAAAACCAAAGCCGCAAGCACGTGCGCACGCCAGCCTTCGCCAAGCTGCCAGACTTCCGAAATACGCTTGTCAATTTGCGCTGGTTTCACACCGGCTGCACCGAAAAGTGCACGCAAACGTTCGCGCACAATATCGGAAAGCACTGCACCAAAAGCCTTGTAGCGTGGAGCAACCGAATCAACTAACTTTTTAAGCGCACTCATTGGAGCTTCTGCAGCACCGTCCACGCTAGCCACGCCAAGCTCGGAACTAATATCCATAAGAAGCTGATTTCTGCGCGAAGATACGCCGTTTGTAAGCGTATCAGTTGTGTCAGTGTCGCCGATTTGGTCAAGACGGATTTTTGCACTATACGCAATCAGCATTGAGATTGCGTCGGATGCTTTGAACGGCAAGTCTGCTACAGGTCCGCTTGCTGCTGCGTTAGCAACTTGAGCAGAAGGAGCAGCCGCAGGAGCAGCAGAAACAACATTTGCTGCAGGAGCTGCAGGATCAGCAGTCGCATCAGCAGTGCTACTTGCTTCTTGACTATCTTCCTCAGTAAACACTTCAGGCACAAGCGAATCCGTGTCAGTCATATAAACGCGACCTTCGTCACGACCAACGTTGTAAACAGTCACTTTTTCGCCACTAAACTCCGGCAAAGCAAGAGTTTTAGCGCCAAGATTTGCCAAAGTTGGCGCGTTTCCTAAACCAACTTCAACGTACTCTTCAACGCCAAGACCGCCGCGAGCGCGATCGGCAAACATAAGAGCCTGCGTTTCAATCCAGCGAACTGGAGAAGCAAATTGCCATGAAAGAAGCTCCGTAAGAAGCAATCTACCGAGCTTCTGCTCATCCTCTGCATAAGATTTCCATGTAGTTTCATCTTCCAAAGCTGCTTCAATGCGCTCAGATGGCACAACATCCAAAATCTTTTGCGCAAATTCTCGCGTAAGCTCAAACGGGCAAGCCACGAGGTTTGGAATGTAACGGTCTATAAGCACAGAGTAATCAATATGCTTCGGCAGCAGCGAATCGAGCTTGTCGCGGAATTCCGGCACTCCCTTTCGAAGAATTCGAGAGTGGAACGGCACGTCAATTCCTGGAACAAACATGAATGGAGGCTTGCCGCCATACTCCTTAGCGCGCTTAGAAGCGTCTGCAGCCAATGCCTTCAAACCTTTAATAGTTCCAGCAATTGCGTACTGCTGACCTGCCAAGTTGTAGTTTACAATTTGCAAGAATTCGCCAGTAGCCTTGGAAATGCCCTCAACGTAAGCATTCACGCCTTCGTCTGACACTCCAAACTGGTTTGGTCGAAGCGCACCCATGCGGTAGTTCGAGCGACCTTGTGCATCGCGCTCAATCAAGTGATGCATTGTAGATCCGCGGTGGAACACCAATTCAAGCACAGTTTCGAGTGGAATAATTTGCGCGAAGGAGCTCAAAGCATTGTATTCGCCAAGCGAGTGTCCTGCAAAGTAAGCAGGCCAAATATCGCATCCTGCTTCACGCAAACGCGCGGTTTGCGCAAAGGCAACTGTTGCGAGCGCAACTTGCGTAAATTGTGTTAAGTTAAGCAATCCTTCAGGATGGTGATAAGTTACGCCGTGAGCAGTAAGCTCCTTTGGATTATCGCGCACGACTGCGAGGATTGAGAATCCAAGCTTTTCGCGAGTAAGCTTGTCTGCTCGCTCCCAAGTATCGCGCACAGCAGGCGACTTTGCGCGCTCATCCAGCGACATTCCTTGCTTTTGGATACCCTGACCTGGGTATACGAATGCTGCACGTGGAGCGCGTGTAAGCGCGCTTGCTTTAGACACGATTTGCCCATCAACTCTGCACGTAACTTCCAAAGCAAGTCCGCCGCGACGAACTTTTCCAACGCGCTCAACTGTGATTTCTACTTCGTCATCAAGCTGAACCATGCCGTACATGTTGTAGGACCAGCCAATGAGCTCGTAGCGAGCACCTTTTTCATCAACTGCTTGAGCCACATGTTGAGCTGTTGCAGAAAGCCACATACCGTGTACCAAAGGAGCAGAAAGACCGGAAATTGCAGCACCTCGCTTAGAAGTGTGGATTGGGTTGAAATCTCCAGAAGTACGCGCAAAAGCGGTCATATCGTGAGGAGCGCGAACTACTACTCTGCGCAAAGCTCTGCGAGGCGTGTCTTCAATTTCATATCCATGCAATCCTGCAGCTTCGCCATATTGCGCAGCTGGAGCAGGAAGCGCGTTGCTGAAGCTTCGTCCACGAATAGCGAAACGCTCAGTTTCGTGCGCAAGTCGCGTGCCGTCAGCTGCAGTGTGCACAACGTGAATAGTTACCACGCGTCCGGAAGCAGATTCTGCATACGGCTCAGCCCAGCCGAGCAAATTAATTCGCTTGTCGACGTACTTTTTAAAATCTTCAGCATCGACGTCAAGCTCTACTAAATGATCTAGGTGAACAGCGTTAAGCAGACCCTCAATAATCGGGTAGCCATCAACCATTACGGAACCCAAAGCTGAGTAAATAGTTGGCCAAGCAGGACCTACTAACGCGTCTGGCACAATGCGAGAAGCAAGCAATCCATCTGGAAGTCTTCCAGCAGTAGCAGACTCGTGGTCAATTCCAAGATTTCTTGAGAAAGTATAGGAAGAATGAACCAATCCAAACGGGAAATCTCTATAACCTTCTGCAAGCAAATCTTCCGGCAATTTTGCCAAACTGCCATCTTCTTTTACTGTTTCAACCTTAGGCATAGCATCAAGCACATCGCCAGTAATCGCAGTATTTCCAATACCTGCGGTTGCTGCAAGCATTTCGTACACGTGCTTTGGCAAACGTTCGCGGTCAACTACTGGTATGATTCCAGCTTGACTTGCATCAACAGTTAGCGGAATTACAATATCTCGTACCGCGTGCTTGCGTTTTAGCGAGTTTGCAGCGTTTTTTGTAGAGTGTTTAGCAGCATTCTGTGCTTCCTGATTTTCTTGATTATCCCAGAATGTATCTAGCTTAATATCTAAATCAAGCGAAATTACGTCATTATTACTAGAAGTTACTGTAATTACGTAATTTTCGTCTCCTAAAGACGTTCCGTAAGCAGGGTTTGCAGTTACATGACCAACCCAAGAAATATTCGGGCATGCGCGCACGTAAGCTTCAACGTTTTTAGCATCAGCAATCTGACTAAAAGCAGATTTTGAAGACTTGCTTGCAGCATTTTCCTTATTTTCTGCTTCTACTCCAGTTTCCGAGCCAAATTCTGCACGATTGAGCATAGCTGCTTCAAAACGTCCCAGAATATCGGCAATCGGCTCATCCATAGTCGTAATTCCAGCCACGGAAATCGGTCCTGGAATTACGCGCACAGCGTCTGCTGAGTAACGCGAATCTTCCGACTGCCAAAGCTGATCTTGACCCCACCAACGCAACAAATCGTTGTCAATAACTGGCACGAATGGCATTGGCTTAGGATATTCGCGCACCAAAGTTGGGAACCAAGCGGCATCCATTGGCACAACGTTCATCTCGCGAGCTTGAGGCAACACGTCAATCAGCGTATATAAAGCAGCTTGAGGGTGCTTAGAAACTTCTTCGATAGAAGGCAGAATAGAAGTAAATTCGCCTGAATCTTGATTAATTAAACGCGCTTCAATACGCTGCAACAAATGCATGTAGCGATCTACGTAAGTCGGATCCACCCAAGGGTATGCCAAATCTAGGAAACGTTGAGCAAATTGTGCGTAAGTCATGCTTTCTACGTCACCAAAATATGGTTTTGCAGTAGAGTTAAGTGCTTCGATTACTTCATCGCGACGCACTTCAAGCTCTTCAGGATGTTTCATCATATGAACGAGCAATCGACCGCAGCGAGCAGAAGCGTTTTCTAACTCGTAAATATCTGCGTGCAAATGGCTTAAACCACTCGTCACACCGCCAATCACTTTGCCAGAAGGCACCCAACGCTCACCCAAAGGTGCGAACGGATCCTCATCAAAACCTTCAATGCTAGAAGATTTCGGCATCGCAATACCCGGAGTTTCCACAAGCATACGCTTTACTTCAGGACTTGTATGTGCTTCCTTAGCTGTCATTGCAGCTGTGCCAATCATTACAGCATCAACTGGCATATTTGGCAAACCGTATTCATTCGCCCATTCGCCAGAAATGTAGTCTGCAGCACGCTCAGGAGTGCCAATACCACCGCCTGCAACAAGCACCAAATTTTCGCACTCGCGCACTTGCGCGTAAGTTGTCATAAGCAAATCGTCAAGAGATTCCCACGAATGGTGACCACCTGCAGCACCGCCCTCAACCTGTACAATAATCGTGGCTGGAGCAACAGCCTTAGCAATTCGCACAACTTGACGAATTTGGTCAACTGTTCCAGGCTTAAACGTTACGTAAGGGAATCCATCAGCTTGCAAAGATGCTACTAATTCCTTGGCTTCGTCAAGTTCTGGAATGCCTGCAGAAATAACTACACCATCAATAGGAGCTCCCGACTGCCTCTTTTTTGGCACGATTCGCTTCGAACCAAATTGCAAATTCCACAGGTAGCGATCCATAAACATGGCGTTAAATTCAATAGTTGCGCCTTCGCGAAGCTGATTTTCAAGCGACTTCATATGACGATCGAAAACTTCTGCAGTTACTTGACCACCGCCAGCAAGCTCAGCCCAGTAGCCCGCATTTGCTGCTGCAGCAACGATTTCCGGCTCTACTGTCGTTGGTGTCATTCCTGCAAGAAGCACAGGAGCTTTGCCTGTAAGCTTGCTAAATTTGGTAAGCACTTTGCGTCCTGCAGGCGTGTCGATTACTCGAGGAGCAAAATCAGCCCAGCAGCCCATACGCTCTGGCTCAGAAGCAGAGTCAGCTGTTGAAAGCTCAGCGCGAGAGCGCAAGGTAGCAGCCTCTACTATTCCAGCACTGGTTCCTTGCACAAGCACTCCAGTAAGCTTTCCGAGCACTTCGCTAGGACCCATGTCTAAAATCCAAAGAGAGCGCGCGTCGTTTTGCTCCAAAACTTCACCAATTTGCGTAGCCCAATCAACAGGAGTTACAAGCACTGCATCCGCCAATTCGCGAGCAACTGTAGTGTTCAAGCCAGCCTCGCTCGCCCACTCTACTACCTGCTCAACTGCAGATTGAAGCATTGGCGAATGGAATGGCACTGTAACATCCAAATATTCAGCAACTGGCGCAAATACAGCTCCACCGCGAACTTTCATTTCGCGCAATTTTTTCGAACGCTTTGTTTCTTTTTGCGCTTCGTTTGCAACAGCTTCCATATCTTCCGGGTATCCTGCAATAACCACGTGATTGTAAGCGTTTTTAACAGCAATTGACACTTCACCGCGCGTGCGCTCTACGCGTGAAATTAACGCTTCTGCCTGCTTTTTAGTAACTCCTTTAAGTGACAGCATTGGCGTGTGCTCGCCGTCACCAGTAATTTCAAGCATTCGAGATTCACGATCTCCTGCAGCTCCAATTAAGTAGGCAATTGCAAGTAATTCTTCGATTTGCGCGCGAGCTTTTTGCCAAGACTTTGCTTTTATGCGAGCTTTTACCATTTCTGCTGCGATTACGCCTTGAGAATGACCCAAAACTGCGCACGGCTTGTTTACTTCAAAGTTGTATCCAAGATTTGTTAAGTCGCGCACTGCACCGAACTGTGCAAGCGTAATTCCAGGCACACTAAGAAGCGCGTTTGCAGCGTTAATATGCTTATTTTCTAGCGCGTCAAACACGTTTATGTCGCCGCCTGCATTTGCTAAAAGCTCAGAATAAATTGGCGATAGCAAAGCTTTTGCGCCTACTTCGTACTCGTGAAGTTCTGCGTTTAATTCTTCGTCTGAACCAAGCTCGCGCAAAGCTTCAACCCACGGAGTCGACTGACCTGCAAACACGAGTGCGTGCGGATTATTAGCGAGTTGGTCGAAAAAGTATGTTGTCATGATGTTTCCTTCTCGTTGATTTGGATAAGTTTTATAAATTCTGTAAGTTTTGTAAGGTTTATAAGTTTTGTAAGTTCTATAGTTTTTAGTTATAAGTTTGATAACCCCTATAATTTTTATAAATCACTTACATTGGCTGATTTCCGTGATGCTTTCCAGTTCTGGAAACCCGCTTTTTACTGCGCAAAAGCTTCAATGAGCCGGCAATCATATCGCGAGTCTGCTCCGGGTCAATCATTGCGTCAATCTGACCAGTTTCCAACGAAAGATTTGCGTTCACAGTAGTCGCCTCATACTCGTCAACCAGCTGCTTTCTAAGAGCTGCAACGTCTTGCCCACGCTCTTTAGCTTTTTGCAAATCCTTGCGGTGAATAATATTTACGGCACCTTGCGCACCCAAAACTGCAATCTGGCTGGTTGGCCACGCGTAATTTACGTCCGCACCCATCGACTTGGAACCCATAACGATATAAGCTCCACCGAAAGCTTTGCGCAAAATCACCGTAACCAGCGGAACTTGCGCGTTCGCGTACGCATAAATCACTTTCGCACCTCGGCGAATAATTCCTGCGTGCTCTTGATCTGAACCAGGCTTATAACCAGGAGTATCTACTAGAGTCACCACAGGCAAATTAAACGCGTCGCACAATCGCACAAATCGCGCGACTTTTTCGGAAGAATTTACATCCAAAATACCAGCGTTCACCTTCGGCTGATTTGCTACGATTCCAACAGGATGACCCTCAATGCAAGCAAAACCAACCACTGCAGAAGCAGCATACAATTCCTGCACTTGCACGAACTCACCGTAGTCAACTATTCTGCGAATCACGTCGAGCACATCGTAAGGCTGACGGTCGTTATCCGGCACAATATTCACCAACTCGCGCGCAGTTTCGCGATCCGCGCGCGTTGCAGCGTAGGCAAAAGTTGGAGGCTCTACCTCACAGCTAGATGGCAAATAAGCCAAAACTGTGCGCGCGTAGTCGATTGCGTCAGCTTCATCCTCTCCCAAATAGTGAGCGACGCCGGAAGTTGCGTTATGCACAAGACCGCCGCCCAAATCGTCCATGCTAATAGCCTCGCCGGTTGCAGCTTTAACAACATCCGGACCAGTTACGAACATATTTGAGTGCTCGCGAGTCATAATAATCAAATCTGTCAATGCAGGGCAATACACAGCACCACCAGCGCAAGGACCTAGAATAATTGAGATTTGCGGAATCAAGCCGCTCGCTTCGCAAGTTTTTTTGAAGATACGCCCGTATTGCATAAGCGCGCTCACGCCTTCTTGAATGCGAGCGCCGCCGGAATCAATTACGGCAACAACTGGCACGCGAAGTTCAACAGCCATATCTAAAAGATGGCAGATTTTCTCGCCCTCAGCTTTGCCTAAAGTTCCGCCGCGCACGGAAAAGTCTTGTGCGTAAACTGCAACTTTTCTGCCATAAACTTCGCCAAAGCCGGTGATTACAGCGCATCCGGCAACGTCGTTATTTATGTCACCGCCGTTAAAACGTCCGATTTCCACGAATGAGCCGGTGTCAAAAAGCAAGTCAAGACGCTCGCGAGCAGTGCTTTTACCTTTTGCGTGCTGACGCTCTAAAGCTTTTTGTTCTGCGTCACGAGCAAGTTGTGCTGCGTGCTGAACTGCAGCTTTCCCGCGACGAGGCTGCAAGTTTGTATCGTCAGCAGAGCTATTAACAGAAGAGTTATTAACTGTTTTCGCTGAAGTTTCAGAGATTTCAGACTTTTCTTTTGCTAAAGTACTCATTTCTGCTCTCCTTCCGGCTTTTCAGAAGACTTTTCAGAAGATTCAGAAGACTTATCTGCGCTCTTATCCGCGCTTTTATCTCCAGCAAGATCAATCGTCACAAGCTTTGCACCCGATTCCACGCCGTCACCAGGACCCACAAAAATTCCAGTAACAGTACCAGCTGCAGGAGCGTAAACGTAATTTTCCATTTTCATAGACTCAAGCACCACAAGCAAATCACCCTTGGCAACCTGCTGACCTTCAGCCACATTCACGCGCGTAATAACAGCTTGCATAGGCGCTGCGATTACGCCAGGAATCTGCTTTTGTTCTTCAGATTTATGAGTACTTCCGCGAAGCGAACGTCCACGCAAAGGCTGCGAAGCTCTAGAAACGCTACGAACTCGCGCAGAGCCGGTCAAATTGTCAACAATATCTTGCGGAATCGTAAGCTTTACGCGCTTATTATCAACCTCAATAATGAAGGATTCCATTGCAGGCTGCTTATTTTCGGATTCATCCGCAGACTTTCCAGAAACAAGCGAAGCCGGCTGGCCACCCAAAGAAGCTGCAGGAACGCGGTTCAAATACTTGCGTTCCATCCACTTAGTAGACACGTCAAAACTGTGATTTTCCGCAGTAAACTCAGGGTCGTTAAAAATCTGCTCAAAAAGTTTTGCTGGAGTTGGCACGCCCTCAATACAAAGTTCCTTCAAAGCGCGACGCACACGAGCGACAGCAGTTTCACGACTTTGCGCAGTAATAATAAGCTTGCCCATCATCGAATCGAATTTTGGCGAAATATTATCGCCAACTTCAACACCAAAATCGACGCGAATACCAGGACCGGAAGGCCACTTTATTTTCGTCAAAGTGCCGGAACTTGGAGTCAAATTCGTAGCAGGATCTTCCGAAGTAATGCGAAGCTCGAAGCTGTGTCCGCGAGGTTCTGGATCCTTAATCAACTCGCCGCCGTCAGCAATATTGAGCTGTTCTCGCACTAAATCAAGTCCACTAACTTCCTCACTAACCGTGTGCTCAACTTGCAATCGCGGATTAACTTCCAAGAAGTAGACTTTATGCTGAGAAGTCACCATATATTCGCACGTGCCAAGACCAACGTAATCAACAGCTTCAAATAGGTTACGAGAATATCTGTAAAGCTGATCCTTTTCATCGTCAGTCAAGAACGGTGCAGGAGCTTCCTCAACCAGCTTTTGGTTTCGGCGCTGCACCGAGCAATCGCGCGTGGAATATACGGTGAAATTTCCGTGAGCGTCGCGGCCGCACTGCGTTTCTACGTGGCGAGCTTTATCAATAAAACGCTCAATAAAATATTCGTCTAAGTCGCCGCCCTGAAGAGCGTCGTGATTCATATAAAAGCCTCGCAACTCGTCATCGTTACGAACGACTGTAATTCCGCGTCCGCCGCCGCCATCCGTGCGCTTCATCATCACTGGATAGCCGTGAGTTTGCGCAAAAGTTAAAAGTTCTCGAATATCTTTCACAGGCTCCGAAATTCCTGGAACTGGCGGCACTTTCGCGCGAACTGCCACGCGACGAGCCGTAATCTTATCTCCCAAATCAATAAGCGCTTCCGGACGAGGACCAATCCAAATAACTCCAGCATCGTTAACTTTTTTCGCAAAAGACGCAACTTCCGAAAGGAAACCGTAACCCGGATGCACAGCATCCGTGCCGCTTCTTTTAATAATGTCAAGAATCGCATCTTCGTTTAAATAAGTATCGCGATATGTGTCTCCGGAAAGTGCGTACGCTTCGTCTGCCATTTCTACAAACTGCGCGTTGCGATCAGTCGGTGCGTAAATAGCAACGGTAGAAATGCCCATTTCGTGAGCCGTGCGAATAACTCGCAAGGCAATTTCACCGCGGTTTGCGATGAGGATTTTTTTGATATTCGTAACCATACGTTACAAGATATTAGAAAAGTTGCGTTTACGGATGAGTCGACATACACAAAAGCTAGAGCAAAATTTTGTACACTTCTCCAATGCACATGATTTTTATAACACGTAATGTGATTAGCGAAACGGAAAACAACCGGCAAAACCGTTTAATTGACAACCTATTAGCTGCAAACGGCGAACCGGAAATAACCAAAAGAAGGTTTTCATGACTAACATAAATCAAAATAATGCAACAACAGCATCAGCAAATTCAAACGTTGCGAATAAGTTGAAAGTAGCTGCAGCATGGCTTGCAAAGCCAGCGCTTCTCACTGTGCTTTTGGCTCTTTCTACTATGGCAGGCGCAATTTATCTTCCTATTACTCCTGTGCCTATTACGTTGCAAACTCTTGTTTTGTGCATTATTGGTTTAACGTTGAGCTGGCGCGAAGGCGTAGCTTCTGTGGTTATGTATCTTGCTGTTGGCGCAGCAGGTTTGCCTGTGTTTGCTGGCTTTAAGGGCGGCTGGGCTGTTTTTGTTGGCCCTACTGCAGGATTCTTAGCTGGTTTCATTTTTGGCGTTGCTGCAACCGCAGCTTTGAAGCGCGTATTTGACGTAGCTCTTGACGCAATGATGCCAGAAAACTCCTTTAAGAAGACTTTCGCACGCTTCTGCACTTACTCTGTAGCTTCTATAATCGGCACGATCGTGATTTACGCATTCGGCATTTTCGGTCAAAGCTACCTAACTGGCATGCCACTTTCAACTGCCGCCGCAACCTTGATTATCTTCATGATTGGCGATTTGATTAAGGCTTTTGTTGCGAGCGCAGCTTGCTCCGGCTTGTACAACGCACTTAACAAAAAGCGCGCGTAACAGAAACGTTATATTGCAGAAAAACGGCATTTCCTTTACACGACTGTAAAAGGAATGCCGTTTTGTATAAGATTGCCGCGCACTTGCTCTTTGACTGAGATAACTAGCAAACAGCTGACGCTTGCGCTTTAAGCGCTCGCTGCTGAGCTCAAGCATGTCGTCAGCGCACGCCAATCACAGCCGAATTACTAATGAACTACCACGCGAATCTGCCCTGCCTTCGTCAATCGAGACGAAGGCAGACCTCGCTTGCGTTGAAAGCACACCGTGCTTTCAACTCTAAGCAAGCTCGGCGCTCCGAGTTGCTTTCGCGCGCTAAATCGCAGCGCTCAAGCATGTCGTCGCGCTTCATACGCAACCGCGTGCACATCGCCACTTTTTACCACAATTTCCTCGCCAGATGCCTCACGAATCGTAAGCGACGCATCTTCTCCAAGCCGCACAGCAGTTCCTGTCACCACGCTTCCGTCAACTGGATGCACGTTAACTTCGCGCCCAAGAGTCCAACACACACCATTTACTTCTTGAAGCAAATCTGCAGCGTTGCTTGGATAATCGCGCATAAAATCACCAAGTCTAGAACGCAATCCAGTAACGATTTTCGCAGCAATCGTATCACGCAATTCTTTAGCTTCCGGCAAATCAGTCATATGCATTTGCAGCGAAGTTGCCATTTTAATTGGCAGCACTTCTTTAGGCACACACAAGTTCAATCCGATTCCAAAAATTACTCCAACAACATCATCTTTGCTTGGATCAGCTACAATTTCTGTTAATATTCCGCCTTCTTTACAATCGTGCAAAAACACGTCGTTAGGCCATTTAAGTTTTATCGCGCAAGCATCACCGTGCATCGGCGAGCTTCCGCACTCTTTAAACGTTTCTAGAAGTGCGTCACGCGCTGCAAGCCCTGCAATAATAGGCAGCCACCCATTGTGACTTGCGTCCATAACAATTGACTTCGGCAGCAACGTTACGAATGAAACTAAAAAGCTTTCTCCCGCACGGCTTACCCACGCACGCCCTAATCGTCCTCTTCCTGCTGTTTGCTCGTCTGCCACAATCGCAACTATTGCTGGCTTTCCGTCATCTCGCGCGATTATTTCGCCTTTTTGTATCATTTCTCGCGCAATATTTTGCGTAGAATCTGTAATTGCGAAATATTTTACCAGATCTGCTACTTCTGAGGTCTGCGGCATCAATGCCACACTTTGCGAAGAAAAAATAGTCATATGTATAATTTACATCAGATTATATTTTTGCGCGCGTCATTGCATGTTTTGCGCGCAATAGCAAACAAAGTAGCTGAGCATCAATTAAGCAGGTGTTAACACATGGAGCGCATACGTCGCAAAACGCAGTACGAAAAGCCGCGCAAATTGCGTGCAGTTGTAGCACGTTTTTTAGATTACACTCTTGCTGCTTTGCTATGCTTTGTACTTGCTTTTTGCACTAGCTTGGGACCAATTTTCCGCAGTCAAGATATTAAAGTTCATTTAGGATCAATCGCTGATTTTTCGTTGGTTAATGCTTTTATTTTCGTTGCTGCCTTCATAATATACGCATTAATACTGACTGCGCTTATTTACTACGGTAAAAATAAAAAGTTTTTGCCTAAATATCAACGTTTTACGAAATTAATAAAATCAATTGCGTTAAGAAAAAATAGCGAAAATAAAAAACAGTCAAAATTACAAAAATTTACTACTAAACACACTATTTTCCGCAATATTTCGCATTTTCTTTTAAAATTTGCAAAACTATTTTTTAATTGCGCTAAATGGTTCATTAACCACTCCACTCGCAACAGAAGAAACCTACTTCTTACTTTTTTCGTGGGCTGGATTTGGGTTCCAGCTACGTTACTTGCCGCATACGGTGCAGATATATGCTCGCAAATTCGCGAGTACAGTTGGACTTGGAATAAAATTACAGGCTTAGATCAGCCTTATATCGGCTTCTTTAGCTTTGTCCCAATGGATATTTACCCAACTGCGCACTACTTGTGGCCAACTTATCCAACTTATTTAACAGATCAGCACAACATTGTTCTAACTGTTATTTATGGCGCAACAACAGCAGTCTCCAGATACTTTACCGACTCAAACGACGCTGGAATTGCACTTCTTGCCTTTGCACAATTTGTATTTGCAGCATGGTGCGTTTCTGCAACAGCACACCGCTTCTTAAACAAACCTTGGCTTGATGCAGAATCTAGCTCAACAAATTGCAGCACAACAACTTTTGCAAGATTCGTTATTCTGCTTATGTTTTTACTTAATCCGCTTGTGTTGTGCTCAACTATTGCGCTTACAAAATCTCCGCTTTTTGCGTTCGCTTTTGTTTGGTGGTTTGGTATAAATTACGAGTTAACTAATTGCTATCATGCGAAGGACACTAAAAATACACCTAGCACAAAGCCAAATGCGCAAAAGCCTAGACTTCACACTGTTTTGGAATTAATTGTTTCAGTGTGCGTAATGCTTATTGCTGCAAAATACGCTTGGTATATTCTGGTTGTTCAATTCGTGCTTTTGATTATTTTTGAGCGCAAACGCTGGCGTTTGTGGGTTTGCGGAATTTTGCTTCCAATCGTTGTGATTCACGGCTCGTTAATTATGCTTATTTCGAGCGGTGCTATTATTAGCGGCGATCCTATTGAGAGTCGCGGCATTCAGTTACAACAAATTGCACGTATAGCTAAGCTCGATCCGCATAGCATACCGCGTAGTGCAAAGCGCATTATTGCACCAATTTTTAATCTGGATCAAACTGCAGAAGCATACAAACCTTATGACGCAGACCCTGTGAAATCTTCCGGATTGCAGTCTAAAAAAGTGAGTTATCGTTGGCGATACGTTACTAAAGATAATATTCGTAAATTAGATTTCGCTTGGTGGCAAATGATTACGCATAGTCCACTCGTTGCAACTGACGCTTTTCTTGCGAAGACTTACGGATACTTTGATATTTTTGACCGCCCGTATGTTGGGCCAGAATATTACATAGACACTGACAGCATACACAAATCTGATTGGATTAAATATTGGAATCCTAAGTGGCGAACTAAATTTGCAGAAGATATTAGCACGTTTAGTGATATTCCTGTTTTAAGTTGGCCAATTCACGGAAATACTTTCGTTATTTTTACACTACTTATTGGTGTTGCAGAAATTATTCTTCGCCGTTGGCGCACATTGTTATGGCACATTCCACTTGCCTTGCTGGTTGGAGTTATGATTCTTGCTCCAGCTAATAATTTTGAGCGACACATGCTACCGTTAGCTTTTGTTTTCTGCTTTGTAGCACTTACTTTTTGGCGAGATACTTTTACTCAATCGCGCTATAATAGTAGAGAATGTTAGGATCAAAGGCATAAGATGGACGAGAAGAATACACCTCAGTTTGCGCAAGATAGCAGCGCTGCTTCTTCTGTTATGTCCGAAGAAAATTATGAAGATAAACTTGCAGGAAACAGCTTACTTAGTAACGATTTTCTTTCGATACTAGCAAGCGTACAGGCAGCAGAAAAGCACGCGGAGGATTCTAATATTGCCAATTCTCTTGAAAATCAACAGTTAAACAAAACGCAAGTAAACGCTGTATCAAATGATCAAGAAAGCTCTTCTACAGCAAAGCAATCTAAAGCAGAGCAAGAAAACGAAGAAAAGCACAAACACCACTTGTGGCATCGTCTTTCATCAAATCAAAGTCGTTCGAGTCATTCAAGTCAATCTTCTGAAAATACTAAAGGTAATAATTCACCGAGTTTTACTCCATTGCCCAGCGCGCAAAAATCAACTAGCTCGGAACCGCTTAGAATTTTCGACAATCGTGATGGCCAAGTTTTTGACGCGGCGATGCGCTTGCAATTACACTCGATTATTGCCACGTGTTTAATGAATGGTATTGCAGACGCTCGTATTGACGCTTTCATGCATTTACTTCAATGGTCAGATTCGCCAAAAGTTATTGTTATTGCAGGAACTTTCGGCACTGCAATTAAGCCAGATGACGGACCAAATCGCAAGCCAGCACCAGATATTCCACCTGATAACACTGACACTTTGCGTCGAAATATTTGGCCACAGCTTGGTAGTTGCAATGCGTATGATGCAATAGTTGAGCGCACACAAAGTAGTGCTTTGCAGCGCATTACGGGAGCTTGGCAAAAAACGCAAGCACTGATATCAGCATCTACGAAAAATTCTTCTACTTTTGCAGCGCCTTCTCATATTATTCTGCTTGCTGTGCGCGAAAATCCTAGCGATCAGGCTTTAGAGAAGCTGTGCAAAGTTTTTGAGAATTCTCATAAGACGATTTGTGTTAGCAGCATGGTTGAAGGCGTTGAGCAGATTTCTTCCGCTCTTACTGCTACTCTTGCCGCGATTGCTGTTGCTCCAGCAGTAAAGCATTTGCCGCAAATCATTCACACAGATGATTTGCTTCCAGAACGAGCGCTTATTGGCGATGCCACAGCTTTTGATACTCTTTACAACAAGGTGTATCAAAGTTTGGCTCCTTACAATCATGACGATCCGACTCTGGAAACTATTGACATGTTCTTACGCTTTGGTGGAGCTCTTGACCAAACAGCACACGAACTTAATGTGCATCCAAATACTGTTCGTTACCGTTTACGTAAAGTTGCGCAAACTACAGGATGGGATGCTACGGATCCGCGCGCCGCTTATGTGCTGCAAACAGCTATAACAATTGGCAGAATTCGTGATTCGCACTAAGACGAAGTGCACGACAATAAAGACGCGCGGCCTAAACTACTCGCGCGCGTGATGTTTAGACCGGATTTTCTTGCGTAGGCGACCTAAACTACTCACGCACGTGCTGTTTTGGTCGCTTAGACAACACATAAGTAGAAGTGTATTACATATCGAAAATGCAGCTCTTACTGCACATCTCCTACTACGCAGCGCTTACCGCAAAAAATTATGAGTTGAATAGTAATCTTTCAAAGAATCTTTAGTAATTTTTTGAACGCATATTGCCGAACTATTAGTAGCATCATAAGCATTCTTCCATGGATCTTCACTATGTGTCATAGCACTCAAATCACTACCAGAATATCCAGCAAACTTTTCGCATACCTTTTCCACAAGAATCTTTTGGACATCTGTTAAAGAATTATCCTGAAGTTTCTCAGTATTGGGAAGTACAAGCTCACCTTTACGAATCAAAAACTTACCGCGATGCAATGCAAATAATTCTGGGCAAACAGGACCATTCCTCCATGCCTGAAAATCCTCGTTAAATAACGGATGCCCAGTAGCAGCCAAAGAATACGCTTGCGAATAGTAAGCTAGCTTCTGCAGCTTCATAGTGGTAATAGTTCCAGTAATATCAAGGATGTACGCTGCCACATTAAAGATTGTTGTCATACGCACCTCCAGCAAAAATACCACTAACTAATTCAGATGTAATCAGAAAAAAATCGGGCGACGCATAAATGCATCGCCCGCAAAACTTTCGTTTTCAAATCGTATTTAATAAATTACTATGATGGCTGTACATTATGTACAATCTCTTTACAAAAAATATACATCTGCTGCAATGACGTAGACGACTTGTACAAATCCTTATTCCTAACCATCCTACCGTCAAACAATTCCTTGATTTCCTGTAAACAATGATTCTTTAAATCCTCACTCTTTATAACATCATCCACCGCAATAAGCAGCGAAATAAAATCTTGCACGCATTTATTTTTCAACCTGTCTTGAATAGTTCTCTTTTTCACACCTGCCAACAACTTAACAACTCGAGAAACTAAATAATTATTGTAAAACCCAGCTTTATTTGTTAAATCATGAATAACACAATTGCTATGAGCTGCAGCATTCCGTATATTTCTTATATTGTCCAGCAATGTACAATTAAATCCATCATATTCATACTTTGCACAGTAATACTTATAAAAATTAACGAATTCTCCAAATGGAATCACTTCTAGAAAAACATATATAGGATAATTAGGGTGATTATACTTACCCAATAGGGTTTTCACATACGCAGTAGATCGTCTATTATCAAGCTCTGTTATAATACGAGGATATTTTGCAATATATTCACTTACTATATTGAATTCATCAATATTTTTTTCTTGTATATCTTTTAATATATTGACTTTTAAAGAATGTTCCATGCTAAGACTTGCACTAATAATCCAACGTCGTAAATACATATCAATAGTAGATAAATCTTTTAGAGCCATAAAATCAAGACCCACATATTTACCATTATGCTTATGAAAATTTGCCTTATAGGCAGTAACTTTAACATAATAATTATGCTCATTCAAAAATGAAACAGCATCCTCAACTGTACATTCTTGAAAAGCAACACCCTTACTTTTTAGTTTATCTATAAGTTGCTCTGTCTTTAACATAAAACACCCCCATCCACAACCAAAATAGCCCAACACAAATTTAACAAAACTATTTATTTTTTATTTAATGATTCAAGTATAAAAAAGAACATGAGAAGCAGGAAGAGTAAATATGCTTGTTGGAGGATGGTTAATTATATAAGTAGATAGATGTGTAGATTAGTGAGCAGATGAGTAAGCAAGTGAACCGCTAGACAAGTTGGTCACTAAAAGCGCAGGCGACATAAACTACTCACAGCTGAGTCGTTTTGGTCGCATCGCAACAACAACATCTAGCAATAGTACAGTCAGCAAGCAGACACATACGAAGAAAGGGCTTGGAGACTGATGCCCCTAGTAGCACCAAACCCAAGCCCTTTAACAAAACCGACTCGTTTCCCTAACAAACAAGCCAGCCAAACACTCAACAGTCACGCCCCCGAAAACCAGCGCACAACACTACCGTGAAGAAAGAGATTTGGCAAAACAGTAGAATCATGCAAAAGCCCGAAAGCAAACCCGCCACAAAACACTAAACAGCATTCGCAGCACGTTGAGTGAAAGATTTAACAAGTGAGCGCACCATACTCACATACAGTGCGCTCACAAATCATTAAACAATCAACACACTTAATGTGCTAAAAGCTTAGTGACGGATCTTGCGAAGAGCAACACCCATGCCAGCAAGCACAGAAGCAGCAACAGCAGCCAAAGCTACAGCAGCACCGGTCTTAGCCAATGGAGCAGCCTTCTTCTCGGAAGACTTCTTAGCTTCAGACTTCTTATCAGACTTCTTGTCGTTAGCCTTGTCATCAACCTTCTGACCATGACGCTTGAGGTAGTCAGCGACAGCTTTGCACTCGAGAGCATCTTCACCGTAAAGCTTCACACACTTCTTGTAATCCGTGTCCATATTGCCAAATGGAGTATGCTCATACTTATCTTTCTCGTCAGCCGCAACCTTAGCAGCCTTCTCAGCATTCAAACGATCAGCAAGAGCACCAGGGTCCTCAGTCTCATAGAGCCAATTATCATCATCGTTAGCAGTCTGATCATTCTTTGGAGCAGTCTGATCATTCTTTGGAGTAGTCTGATCAGTCTTTGGAGTAGTCTGATCACCGGCACCCTCAGCGAAAGCTGGAGCCGCGAAAGCGAGACCGGAAAGCAAAGTTGCGCCAGCAGCGAATGCGGCGATAGCCTTCTTATTCAACATAATATTTTCCTTTCTTCTTCTCCACCACGCTTAAAACACATGGTGAAAAACATAAACCCACAAAATCAATCTCTTGTGGATAACTTTCAGATAGAGCATCTAGCTGAAAGCTGTTATTAACATACCCCCCCCCGTTCGAAAAAGTCAAGAGCAGACGCACAACTCATTAACAGAAAACATTTATATTTTTACGGAAATATTTCAGTCAAACTATTTTTAAGAATAAAAAATACAGTATTATGCGTTACTTTTCGTAAAAATATCAATTTCAAGGTTTTTAAAGATTTTTCCCAGAAAACTCTCAGAAAACTCCTGAATACTCCCCCAACCAGCCGCAAAACCGTTGCAATATAGCCACTCTTGTGCGACACGCCGAAACTACATTTGCGTAAGCGCGACCGAATTCCCAATGCAATACCACACAAATCTACCCTGCCTTCGTCTTTACTGACTCAGGCAGTCCTCGCTTGCGTTGAAAGTCCACTGGACTTTCAACTTTGAGCAAGCTCGGCACTCCGAATTGCTTTCGTGCGCGCAATGCTACACTCAAGCAGGCCGTCGCGCCGCAAAACGTTGCAAAACAGCCATTCCTGGACGACACGCCGCGCGCCTACATGCGCCGCGAACTCTCTAGAGGCGTAACCTCTCCCATCACCTATTCGTTATTAATGCAGATAGCGTACTGCGCCAGTAACGCAAAACATCAATTATTCGTTATTAACGCAGAAATGCAGTAACGCAAGTAACAAAAACGCTGAAAACATGACTCAAAAGAGTACATTTTCAGCGTTTATAAGTTCTAAACTTAATTTACTACTTACCAGCCATGCTTTCGCATAAGCTACGCAGGCAATAAATCAGGCAGCGATGCTTGCAATATCCACTGGAACACCAGGAGCCATCGTAGAAGTCACAGTTACCTTAGTAATGTAACGACCCTTGATGGTGCTTGGCTTCAAGCGGCGGATTTCGTCTGCGACAGCCTTGAAGTTCTCTTCAAGAGCCTTAGCATCGAAGGAGAGCTTGCCGAAGAGGAAGGACAGGTTGCCCTGGCGATCCACGCGGAACTCAATCTTACCGCCCTTAATATCAGCAACAGCCTTGGCTACATCCATAGTCACGGTGCCAGTCTTTGGGTTTGGCATCAAGCTACGAGGACCGAGAACACGACCCAAGCGACCAACCTTACCCATCATGTCTGGGGTTGCAACGACTGCATCGAAGTCAAGGAAGCCACCGGCAACCTTTTCGATAAGCTCGTCATCACCAACAATGTCGGCGCCAGCTTCCTGGGCCTCAGTAGCCTTTGGGCCACGAGCGAACACCAAAACCTTAGCGGTTTTACCGGTGCCGTTTGGCAAGTTAACTACGCCACGAACCAACTGATCAGCCTTGCGAGGATCCACGTTAAGGCGCATAACAGCCTCAACGGACTCGTCGAAAGCGTGCTTTGGCATGCTCTGCAACAAAGCGATAGCTTCAGCTGGGGTGTACAGGTTATTGCGGTCGATCTTCTCAGCCGCTTCACGATACTTCTTAGAACGCTTAGCCATTTCTACACTCCCTTTCAGTCGGTAACGGTAATACCCATCGAGCGAGCGGTGCCCGCGATGATCTTCATACCGGCCTCGACGTCACGTGCGGAGAGGTCAGGCATCTTAATTTCGGCGATCTCGCGCACCTGAGCCTTGGTCACAGAACCAACCTTGTGAGTCAATGGATTCTCGGTGCCCTTCTGAATGCCAGCAGCCTTAAGCAACAAAGCAGCGGCTGGTGGGGTCTTCAAAATGAAGGTGAAGGAACGATCTTCGTAAACGGTGATCTCAACTGGGACGATCTGGCCTATCTTGTCCTTCGTCTGGTCGTTATACGCCTTGCAGAAGTCCATGATGTTCACGCCGTGGGAGCCTAATGCTGGACCCAGTGGTGGGGCTGGATTTGCCTTACCAGCCTGAATCTCGAGCTTAATAAGCGCGGAGACTTTCTTTTTCGGAGCCATAATATGGTTCTTCTTTCTTGTACAAGCGGTTCAAACGGTTGTTGCAAACGCTGGTATAAAGCCGTTTTGCAGCTTCCTCCCGCATCTTGTATTGCTGTGCTGTGCTAGCGGATTCCTCCTCCAGTCACAAGCCTTCCTATTATGCCACATCTTCGCGACACGCATCATTACGAAAACTGCGGCTATTTTTACATAGCTATTTTTGCGTAACTATCTCACTAGATAATTCGTTAAGTATAGCGTTTCTAGTCCACGCACTTACAGTCATCTTTCTACGCTTCGCATCGGCTTCGATTAAATGCCAAACGGTATCACTTAACCTAACAGTACGCGGTTTCAACGGCTGAGTTTCATCTTCCCAAGCTCTTCCGGCAAACTGTGTAATAGTGGCACCAGAAAAATTATCTTCTGCTTCCTCAGCCCACTTATCAACAATATCGTCCGTAATAACGAATCCGTTTTCCGCAGTATACGTATCCCTAGTCATCTCGCATCCCTTATCTCTTGTAAAAATCCCTTTGTAAGACGATTTGCATGAATTATAAGTATTGCGTTGTTTTCAAGCTACCATATCATGCTTTACTTCTATGCTCTTAATACAAACTCCACAAATCTCGAGCAACGCTATAACTAACTCAGAGCAAATAAGAGAACAAGAGAATATCACATTTACTTAAGCAAATTATGAACTGAACAGTACTCTTTCAAAGAATCCTTAGTAATTTTTTGAACGCATATTGCCGAACTATTAGTAGCATCATAAGCATTCTTCCATGGATCCTCACGATGTGTCATAGCACTCAAATCACTACCAGAACACTCAGCAAACTTTTTGCACACTTTTTCCACAAGAAGCTTTTGACCATCTGTTAAAGAATCATCATTCAACTTATCAGTGCTAGGAAGCACAAGCTCCCCTTTACGAATCAAAAACTTACCGCGATGCAATGCAAATAATTCTGGGCAAACAGGACCATTTCTCCATGCCTGAAAATCCTCGTTAAATAATGGATATCCAGTAAATACGCTTGCGAATAGTAAGCTAACTTCTGAAGCTTCATAGTAGTAATAGTTCCAGCAATATCAAGGATGTACGATGCCACGTTAAAGATTGTTGTCATACGCACCTCCCTTTGCGCAACTACATTTGCGCAACAGCAAAAGTTGGAAGTCTACTTCCAAGTTGAGCGCAAAACACTAGAACATTATAAAATGTTAAAACTCTAACTCAGGATTCTTTAACAACTCATCAAACATCGCATGATACAAGCGCAAATTCAAAGACTCTATTCGCGTAATAGTCGAAATTTTGCCGCCAGCATCTTTCGACGAAGCGCCACAAACGTAAACAGCCTCATCATCCGTTCCATAATCTATAACCACATACCTATCGTGATACTTTCTGCCAGCAGTCTTAAACTTCAAATCAACACCAGGACAATCGCTTACAAAATCACCCAACATGCTTTCCGTAAGCATATTCTTGCTCCTAGCGTTATCACTAAAAACTACGATTTCAACCCCTTCACCAGCAAACCGTAATAGTTCCAATGTTTTAAGACCAATATAATTATCAACAACGTAAATGCTTTTCTTAGCTGACTTATATATTTTGCAATACGCAAGATCCGCTTCTATTTTATTGCCGTCCATAAGAAGAAAATGTTTATACGAATCTGGATTAATAAAATTATCCATTACCTTATTAAAATCTTCCTTCGTTGCCATTTGAGATTTTATTTCCGCTATATCATTAGTATTCTGATTCGTTTGAATCGCAAGCTTAGCTAATTCCTTCGCGCCAATAAAATCCTTATTTTCAACAATATAATCCTTCATTTGCTTAAAGGTTCTAACTAATGCCCTACTCTGTTTAACAGCAAGATCACCTCTTAACACAGTCATGAGCATATAAATACCCTGCTCCGTAAAAGCATAAGGCAAATATCGAGAGCCACCCCAACTTGAGGTGAAATTTTTGCACCTCAAGTTTTTGAACTCGTCAGCAGTTAGCCGAAACATAAAATCTTCGCCCTCAAACTTTTCAATATTATTCTTAATCTGTCTATTGAAATTTTTCGTTTCATACCCATATATTTCAGCAAGCTCAAAATCAAGCATGACTTTTTGATTACGAATGTTGTAGATTTTCTCTTTTATTGTTTCAGCGTCTATTATCATTCCAACAGACGCGTTTTTAGAGTCAGCGATAATTAGATTTTTATTCCCCTCTACCATAAGATCACTCCTAAAAAATGTGCGTAAAACCTAGCGCTGTACAACAAAAACTACATTTCTAACACAAAACCCATGAATCGCAAGCAATCAGGGTTATTCCCAAAAATCAATCACAAGCCATAAAACATCTAACAACTAGCAAAACTAGCATGCATCAGCGCATAAATATAATTCTATAAGATTCCACAAATAAAAAGCAACAAAAAAAATCGGTTTTAATACAAACGCACAGCACATTTATGTAGTGCGCTTGTACCTGATTTACGGCATGTCATGCCAAATCAGCCAAACGGCTAAGCCGTGAGGAATAAGTGCACTACATAGCAGCGCGAAGGCAGGTCGGAACGCTACACCAATCCACACATATAAAGTGGTAATATTACGAGATTCAAATCTTTTCTAACGCTAAGCTGTTTAGGAGCAAATACATAACTAGTTCCAATTCTTTTTGAAAACTTGTTCTTAAATTTATCAAGAGAAACTGTTTTAAACACATTCCCAGATTTAACTTCAATAGGAGATATACGCATTTTGCCAGCAGAATCCTGAAAAGCTTTAGAAATCAAAAAATCTATTTCCATAGTATTTTCCGAATTTTCTTTGTCTCTATTTGAATAGAAGAATAGGCGATGTCCAGATGCTATTAGCTGTTGCGCAACAACGTTTTCAACTAGCATTCCTTCATTAATTGAGATTTTTCCAAATAAAATTTCTTTATACAGATCATTAGACGCAATACTACTATCTGAAAGTATCATAGAAGTCAACAAACCGGTATCAGCCATATAACATTTTACTAACGCATCATCTGCATTAAGATTCAATCCCACATTTGGATCTGTAGATTTGTAGCAATTATTTGTAATACTCGCATCCGAAAGCCAAAAAAACGCATCCTTATAGTCACGCATACGAGCATTCTTACCTAAGGAAGTAATCCTATATCTTTTTTCATGTCTGGAAAGCTGTGCTGGTATTCCATCAAACACAGACATAACTTTCATTTCATAACCTTTTGCAAACTTTGCAGCATCCTGCCTATAGAGCGAAAGAATACGACGCTTAACCCTATCTACTCGAGCAAAATCTCTCGAATCAACATATTCATTTACAGACTGCGGCATGCCACCAACTAGCATATATTCTCTAAAAAGTCGCATCGCTTTTTTATGTAAAACATCTGGCAAAGGATTTAACTCATCAAATGAATCTTTAATAACTTTCGATAGATTTTCTTCTCCAAAAGCCCACAAAAATTCTTCAAAATCAAGAGGATACATGCGTTCTTCTTGTTCTTCAGATGGAATCAATATTGTTTCAACATTGTGTTTAATAGACAATAACGAGCCAGTCTCTATATAGTCGTATCTGCCATCTGCAACTAGTTGTTTTACAAATTCTCTAGCCTGTGGGAAAAATTGCACTTCGTCAAAAACCATTACCGATTCACGGTTATAAAGTTTCACACCATATAGTGCAGATATGTATGTAAAGAAAGTGCTTAAATCTGAACGATAATCTTCAAATAGCCGAAGCGCATCTTTTGATGCTTGCGAAAAATCAATAAGAATATAAGACTTGTATTCGTTTCTTGCAAACTCTTCAACTATAGTACTTTTCCCAACTCTTCGAGCACCTGTTACTAAAAGCGCTGTTGAACCGCGATCAGCATTCTTCCAATCGAGCATTTTTTGATAAAATTTTCGCCTTAACATATAACACCACTCTTAATTACCACAAAACCGTTGAAAATACTATTGTTTTATAGTATATATTTCACGAAAATCAATGTCAATTTATGCTAAATTTTCACGAAATCAGGGGTAAATATATGCCGAATTTTCACGAAAATCAAGGTGTTATTTCTCTAAATCTTCGCGACACGCTGCATTACAGCAATTCTAAGCAGTTATATGTTTGGCATGAGCAAGTGAAGCAGCACGGCGGTGGCGCTTGCGAACCGCGGCAATAATCATCGTCGTAAGAATCACAGCGCAACCAATAAGCGCGAGCACAAACATCGTCATCCAAAGCGGCCACTGCAACTTATCGCCCGGCACGGAAACAGGATCCGGCAGCACGCGATAGCCTGTCACCAGCAATCTCTGCGTATTAACACCATACGGCGTACAGGTAAGCAGCGTCGCCAGATCACGCCCATTCTCGCGTTGAAGTAACCTAATATCATGCGGATCGACCACGCTAATGCGGAATACCCTGTAACGCAGCGTCTCCCCCTGCACGTCAAAGTAGAAGAAATCACCCTTCTTCAACTCCACTAAATCATCAAACATGGTCGCATTTGGCAAACCCGTATGCGCCGTCACAACAGCGTGACGCGTTTTACCCCCAACCGGCAAATCTGTGCCATACAAGTGTCCAGCGCCATACGCCAAAACCTCCTGCGAACTACCGTGGTAAATCGGCAGCTTAACGCCAATCTTCGGGATTTTCACAATACCCATAATCCCCATCGGCTCATCCAGCTGCTTCGCATACTCCTTATACTCCGGCGTCTTCATATAATCCGTCGTGCCATTGTACGGATCAGCCGTAATAATCGACTTGTGGCGCGCATTATAACGACGAGCCGCGTTCAAAATCTTCTCGCGAGCACTCGCAATCTGCTTACGATTCAAACGATCATACGCGGTAGAAATCTCCTTCGACACCTTGTTATTCCACAACGTTGACGCAACCGGGTACGTGAAGCACAAAATTGCTGCAAGTGCGAGGGCAATTGGCTCGAGAGTGCGGCGGAGTTTGGATTTGGGTTTTTTAGCGGGTTTTGTTGCAGTTGCGGAGGCTGCGGTTTGCGCTGCTGTGGAGGCTGGTGTTGTTTCGGTTGCGGAAGCGACGGGTTTTGCTTGAGCGACGGGTTTTGCTTTGAGTTGCTTGAAGAAAGCATATACTTTAACAACAGCGTCGTTTAATTTCATGCTTCTTCCTTGTAACGTTTATACACGTAAATTTTGTTTCAAATTACGCGTGAAAACACACGTTTTTAGAGCAAGTGAGTCTAGGATTTTAGTTCAGTAAACCCTAGACTCACACTTTGCTATTAGACTACAAGACCAGCTTTAGAAAGCGGATCAGGCGTTCTGCTGCTGTTCCTCTTCTTTGCGATTGCGCATGTAGAGGAACACGCTTGCTGCAATCAAGCCTATGCCAGCAAGCGCAAACAGAATCACGCCAGCAGCACCAGTTGCAGGAAGATTGAACCAGAACTTGTTACCGCCTTTTTCACCATGCAATGGAATGTTAGGGAATTCCAAAGTATCAGGATTATCGTTGGTAGTTGTATCCTTAACAGTTATTTCCTTAACCACAGGAGACAAAGCAAATCCTTCAGGAGCCTTAACCTCAACAACATACAGCGTTGAACCAGCTTCAGCCTTGTAAGGATTAGAGAATTTACCGCCTTCAACAGTAGTTTCATCAAATGCAGAAGCGGCCTTGCAAGGACTATCTTCCGCATCTACTGCTGTATTTTCCTTAAGAGACTTGGTGCACAAATCTGCTTTATTTTTGTCGGTAAATATCTTGAATTCAGCACCAGAAAGCTTTTTACTCTCATCTTCAGAATTGTACTTATCAACCTGCAAATAACCAAACTTGACTGTAGGCTTACTGCCATCAACATTAGGAATTATAGGATTCGGTGCAGTAGTACCCTCATCATGAGCTGGGAAGAAGCCAGACTTATTAGTAATAGTCTTATCTGTAGTAGAATCCTTGAAGGCTTTACTTATGTCAAACGCAAGCTCAACCTCAACTTGAGGAGCCTCAGATCCAGCAGCAACGTTATTCAACTTAGAAGCAATTTTCTTCAAACCTGCTTCAGTGAACTTCACAAGAATGCGAGTGTGACCAGCAGCAAGACCTTTAGTATCTCCAGCTGTAGTAATCTCAGCATTATCAGAATTAGCCATTGCAGTAACGGTGTAGTCGTTGTTCTCACCCTTAGTAAAGGTAGAATCACTACCTGTACCGAACTTTACAGACTGCACAGCAGCATCAAGTCCCTGATTATTAGGTTCTGTAAACGCTGAGGTTGGAGCATCATCGAATACCGCGTAATCCTTAAGATTCTTCTCAGTCAAATCCTTGTCAATCTTAGTCTTGTTCACCTTCGCGGTAATTGTGTAGTAAATTTTATCTTTTACACCAGCAAAAATGTGAGATTTATCAACATTCTTCTTAATTGCAGAAGAAAGATCAATATTCTTTGGCTTAACTACAGGATTATACTCATACACAGTTGTGGTCTTGCCATTATCAGTCTTCTGTTCAATCAAAGGCAAAGTCATGTAGAAACTACTAAAATCGTAAGCACCATAACCATCAGGAACCTTCTCAACAATCTTATACAAACCAACAGCAAGATTATTAAGTGTAGACTTACCATCCTTGTCTGTAGCAGTCATATTGTGCACATCAGTTCCAGTTCCAAGAGTTACAACTCCAGCTTCTTCCGGATGAGCATTTAACTTAGAAACAATACCAGCAATCTTCTGCCAAGAAACATACTCCGCAAGATTCAAAGTAACATCATTAGTTCCTTCCTTAATGGATGCAACTTTAGTTACAGTGAAACTAACATCTTTAAGAGGTTCAAAACCAGCAGGGCAAGATGTATCTTGCGTTTTGCCTATCTCATTAGATGCGGACGCATTAGCAGTACTAGACGAAGCAACGGTAGTAGTAGTTGTAGAGACATCCTTTTTCTTGCACTTAACAATAGTTAAACTACCGGTTGTCGGAGCTTCACTCTCCCATGGAGCCTTAGGACCCATTTTAACAGAAGGTTGTGGAACACCCGGCTTACTAGCCCACGCAACTCCAGCCACAGTTACAGCGCCGGCGACGCACAGCGTGCCAGCCATCGCAAGCGACGCAACCGCCGCCACGAATTTATTAGTGAACTTTTTCATGTTCACTCCTTTCGTATGCCGTTTTACGGCAAGTAGAGAATTAGTTTGCATTGATAATGCTCTTGACGAGTAGAGTTTTAAAATTTTTGGCATTTACCTTGTGTTATCACGCTCCCGAATCCCGAAAGACTGCGCAATAAAACAATACGCAATAAAACAATGCGCGAAACAGGAAGGCTTGATGCGCAAATGCGTACGTAGTCGCCTTATGCGAAGCACGGCGAGTAAATGCATATACAACTGCTTCATACGTGATTGCATAAGCCTCGCCGCCTTCCAAAAATTAATTTGCGAGCGCACTCACTTTGACTTACCACGAAGCCAGCCGCCAGCAGATTTACCAACAGAGCAGAAAGAATACCAAACTGCAAATTCCAACTCTGACCGCCCGTATTCGGCAAAGTAAAATTACTCGCCAAGTGAATATTGAACGTAAAAGCAGCAAACTCCTTCTTTTCTTTAAAAGCAGTAGGAGTTGCAGAAGTTAGCGCAGATTTTATTGAATCAGGAGTTAAGGTACCTGTTAAAGCATCAAACTTATTTAGAGCTTCAGGCTTCAGCGCGTATACAACACAACTGTAATCGCCAACCTTAGTCGGCTTTATGCTCACTTCCATAGAAGCTTGAGACGCAATCTTATCCGCAGTACATTCGTTATCGCCTTTTCCTGCTTTATTGCATCTAGTTTGATCCTTATCCCCAGGCACACTCAACCCAAGCTCGTCAAGATTTCTGCTCCAAGTATTGTATTCAAGAGACTTATTCTTCTTCTCGCCCTTCGAGCACAGCACGCGCAACGTAATCTTATTCGTGCTATCCGCCGCAGAAGTAGCATCAACAAACGGCTTAAGACTCATGCCGAGTATCGCAGAAATATTGTTATTGCTGCTAGACAATGCCGCCGGCAACGAACCATCGCTGGTTTTAAACGGATACACTTTCAGCGTAAGATCATTATCACTAATTTTTGGCTTTGGCTTATCTCCAAACTGGATTATTACAGTCTTATAATCCCAGTCAACGCCTTTCGCAATAGATATTTTATTGTCCCACTTATCTTCAACAATGTTTCGTTCTGGATTATCGAACAATAACTTCATATCTGTATTAGTTTTGACTCTTTTGCCAAACTCTTCTGCCAATTTAAACGATTGTGGCTTTTTATGAGTTGATAAGTCTTGTTTTAAGTCAACATCCTTAATAGCAAACACTTTGCACTCAAAAGTGCCAGCCTCTTTAGGCGTGCCACTAATCCAGCTTTGAGAGCGCTCAGTATAATCATCATTCTCATACACAGCAGAATTCTCTGCATTTTTATCAGGTCGATTCTGATTTTCCATATGCTTGAACTGCTGCGTACTAAAGCTCAAACCATTAACTCTGTCTAACTCATAACTATCAGCATTATCACCACTACCCTCTTTATGGCAAATCATATGGTGATAAATAAAACCAAGCTTATCTTTCGATTTCGATTCAATAAAAAGCTTATTAATAGAATCGTAAGTATCTTTCTTATCAGTACTGTCAGTAGTACTGCCGTCAGCACCTCCGCTAGGAGCTGAACCTTTAGACTTTGGTTTTATAATAATTTTATTACCACTTACCGCAACACCATCCTGCGCATTCCCAAAATCGTATAAGCTAAGCGACAAATCACCGGGCTGAGCCTTAGGTAAATCCTTTTCATCAAGTTTCTCGCTAATGCTCTTAGGTCTGGATTTAGAACCATCTGGATAATGTATTACAAACTTAAACTTATACGTCTTAGCTGCCATCCATTTGCTTACAAAAAAACGTATAGAACCATCGCTATTAGATACACTATACGTAGATTTAACAGTATAACTGCCACTATTATCCTTGAAAAAAGCATACTTTACAGAATCATCACTTTTAACATACTTTTCCAACCCAAGCCAAACGCCATCAGGTAATGTTTGCTGCACTTTACCTGCAACTTTTATTGTTGGAGTAAGAATCTGAGGAACCCTATTATAAGGCTCACTATCAGTACCTTTAATAATTAACTCCTTACTATAAGTAATGCTGTAGCATCTTTCAGGAGTATTATAGTTTTTCTTACCCTTGCAAGCTGGAGGAAGCTGCGTCTCTTCATTAGGGCTTCTGTCAGTGCCGTTAACAGCTTCCGCAGAATCAATGTCTTTCTTTTTAACGCTTTTCTTTACAGCAGTCTCAGCTAACTTAGCCTTATCAACACCATTGTTACTATCAGACTTCTGCCGCTTTTCAACATACTGCGATTCCTTATTATCTTTATTTAAAGTACTTGAAGTATCAGTATTTTTCTTATTAGGCTCAGTATTACTAGATCCATTTTGAGGTTGCTTCTCCCCCTCAGACTTAGTAGAACCAGCCTTCGCACCCTCAGCCTTCTCAGTAGAAGTAGCACTTTCGCCAGCACTCAACGCATAAGTTGGAGCAATCACAAAAGTAGCAAGCAATATTGCAATCGCCACAAAAAAAGCAAATAACGAACGGCGAATTGAGCGCACTAGTCGAAGGAAACGGCTAAATATATGCGAATTAAACATATACACCTACCTTCTAATTCGCCCTCTTATATCATAATGTCGTTATTACAACGGCACTGAAAAACTCGAATTCTCGCTAAAATTCTCTGCTAAAAACGCTCTTCCCAAACACTCAGCACTATACCCCCCCCCCCACGCCTATTTGCAAGCCAAACTAAATATTTGGAAATATTTATTATTTACATTGATAAAAGCACTGTAATTGCAAGAAAATTTAGGATTATTTCCCCATTTTATGGCGTGTCGTAGTAAATAAGCGAACTAACTAAAACGAAAAACCAAGCAAAACCAAAAAAACTAAACTAAACAAAAACTAAACAAAAAACCGGAGTGCAATACGCACCCCGGTTTGTAAAATCTACAAAAGCTAGCTACAAAAGCCTAGGCTTTCAGCTCAAACAATCGGCTCCACTTGGTTGAATCCAAGCTCCACAGGAGTTTCACGTCCAAAGATGGAAACCAACACCGTAAGCTTCTGAGTTGTAGGCTCCACATCCGAAACCACAGCTGCCATCGTTGAGAATGGACCGTCGGTAACTGTTACCTGATCGCCAACCTTGTAAGCAACCTCAACCTTACGCTTACGTGCTGCAGCCGGCTTATCGCCAGCATTCTTCAAAGCTTCAGAAGCAATCATCGGAGCCATCATTGACACAACTTCTTTGCGGCTCAATGGTGCAGGCTCTCTAGAAGGACCAACGAAACCAGTCACGCCCTCAGTCTCGCGCACAATACGGCGAGCGTTCTCATCCGGCCACATGCGAATCAACACATAGCCTGGCACACGCACGCGAGTAATAACCTTCTTACCCTTTTCCGTATGCTTCTCGACTTCTTCCATAGGAACTTCAATCTGGAAAATCTTATCTTCCAAACCAAAGTTCTGCACGCGGGATTCAACGTTAGTTTTTACGCGCTTTTCGTAACCAGAATACGTGTGAAGAACGTACCACTTGCCTTCCAAAGTGCGAAGTTTCTTAGAAAACTCTGCTACAGCGATTGCGCCGGCATCAGTTGGGTCGGCTTCGTTCGCATCGTCAGCATCAGTAGTTTCATCAGCATCGCTAGTTTCGCCAGTTTCGTTAGAAGCATCAGCAACACTGTCAGCAGCAGCGCCATCAGCTACATCAGCTGCAACATCAGCAGATTCCTCATCCACATCAGCTTCAACGGACTCGCTAGAAGCAGCAACTTCATTATTCACAGCTGATTCGTTTGCTTCGTCAGCATCATGAGAAGCAAAAGCCTCATCAGCTTCACTCGCTTCTTCGAAATTGAATTCATCAGTCATCTTGCATACACCTTCAAAATTTCAACTCAGCCAATTTCAACTCAGCCGAACAGCCACATTACGGACTTACCCAAACCGAAGTCCATGCAGGTGACGAAAGCCATCAAAAACACAACAAATATGAAAACTGCAGACGACCAAGCAAACAACTCTTTGCCATGAGGTGCAATAACCTTGCGCGTCTCGTCAATAGTTTGCTTAACGAACATGCCAATACGCACGAACAAGTTATGCTTTACTGCTTTCTTAGTACTGCGTGCCTGCGCCATGCTTGAATCCTTCGTGTAAAAACTTGAACAAAAAACTGGCAGGGACGGCGGGACTCGAACCCACAACCTACGGTTTTGGAGACCGTTGCGCTACCAATTGCGCCACATCCCTAAGGTGAACTTGCTCATCATACCCCAAAAGGAACGAAATAGCAAACCGCCAGATAGACATACTATCTCATGGGCATGATTTCGTTATATCGTCGCACAAAAAGCGAGTGTCGCATTGTGCAACGGCAAGCAAGTTCTTATTTTGCAATACATACTTGCTTAAGCTTCAACCCACTTCTTCATGCGACGCATGCCCTCAGCAAGCTGGTCGTCAGCAAGAGCGCAAGAGAATCGCAAATAGCCAGGAGCACCAAAAGCTTCTCCCGGAACCGCAGCAACATGCGCTTCGTCAAGCAACATTTCAGCAAATCGAGAAGAAGTATGCGGCAGTTCGCGCTTCTCGCCAAGCGGACGCTCAAGCAACGCCTCAATGTTAGCAAACGCATAAAAAGCGCCGTGAGGAAGAGGGCAAGTAACGCCGTCAATATTGTTCAACGCTTCCACAATTGCTTTGCGTCTAGCATCAAAAGCCTCACGCATAGTGGCGACCACATCCAGCGAACCGCCGACTGCAGCAATTGCTGCGCGCTGTGAAATATTAGAAACATTAGAAGTCATATGGCTTTGAAGCTTAATTGCAGCTTTAGCAACATCTTCCGGCGCCACCATCCAGCCAACACGCCAGCCAGGCATTGCGTAAGTTTTAGCAACACCATTCAAAATCAGCAGCTGCTCGCGAATTTCCGGCACCTCGACGCCAATATACGAAGTCGAAATGCCGTCGTAATGCAAGTGCTCGTAAATCTCATCAGAAATAACCCAAATATGGTGTTTTACAGCCCACTCGCCGATTGCGCGAATAGTTTGCGCGCTCCAAATAGCACCTGTAGGATTCGAAGGCGAAGTTACGATAATTGCGCGCGTGCGTGAAGTGCGAGCGGACTCAACTGTCTCAACATCTGGCTCAAAACCGCGATCTGCACCTGCCAAAACCGGCACAGGCACGCCGCCTGCAAGCTTTACTGCTTCCGGATAACTCGTCCAATACGGAGCTGGAATAATAACTTCGTCGCCATCATTTAAAAGAATTTGGCAAGCTTCGTACACAGCTTGCTTTCCGCCGTTTGTAACTACGACTTGATTTGAGGAAACTTCGTATCCGGAATCTCGCTGCACTTTACGAGCAATTGCTTCTCTAAGCTCAGATAAACCTGCAGTAGCAGTATAACGATAGTTGCGCGGATCTTTACACGCTTGTGTTGCAGCATCAACAATGTAAGAAGGAGTAGGAAAATCTGGCTCTCCTGCACCAAAGCTTACGACGTCAATTCCGTCAGCTTTCATAGCTTTTGCCTTGCCGTCTACTGCCAAAGTTGCGCTCGGAGCGACTCGGTTAATACGCTCGCTTAATACGCGCCAATTTTCTGAGGATGAAGTTTCTGCAATATTCTCTGCCATGATTTACAGTGTAACCTTAAGCCGCGAAACGGGCGAAACAAGCGAAACTGTCGAAAACACCAAACCAACCGATGAAATCGACAAAACACAAGCCGCTAGCAATTACACAAGCACGAGATTATCGCGATGAACCACCGGATGCGCATACTGACGGCCGAGTGATTCTTCAAGCTCATCGCTCGTACGCCCCATAATCTCCGGAATTTCCTCCGCATCAAAAGCCACTAAACCCTTAGCCAAATGGTTACCCTGCTCATCGTCAATCCACACAGGATCCGTCGCCGAAAACTCGCCGCGCACACCAACAATACCAGCCGCAAGAAGGCTCGCACGTCCGCCGCGCACAGCTTTAGCAGCACCAGAATCAACCACCAAAGTTCCGTGCGGATTAGACGCAAACCCAATCCAAAGTCGCCTAGAAGAATCGCGCGTATGCACCGGCGCAAACACAGTGCCAACAGCATCTCCAGCCAGTGCCGGACCAGCATTTCCAGCGCAAGTAAGCACGGTTGGAATACCCGAAACTGCCGCCACATGCGCGGCTTCCAGCTTCGTCACCATACCCCCAGTACCTACACCCGAAACGCTTGCGCCAACTTTCACTTCTTCTAAAGCACGCGTCACATCTGGCACAAAGCTCACTCGTTTTGCGCCAGGTTCGCTAGGCGGCGCAGTATAAAGCGAATCCACATCTGTAAGCAGCACAAGCGCTTCTGCACGCACAATATTCGCAACTAATGCTGCAAGTCTGTCGTTGTCACCGAATCGAATTTCGTTGCTAGAAAGCGCATCATTTTCGTTTACGATTGGAATTACGCCAAGTTCAAGAAGCCGCAGCATTGTGCGCTGAGCGTTACGGTAGCGAGACGGCGAAATAGTAACGTCCGCAGTAAGAAGCATTTGCCCGACTCTGAAACCAAATTGCGAAAATGCTGCTTCGTATTGAGCCATAAGCAATCCTTGACCAACTGAAGCTGTTGCCTGCTGAGTTGGCACATCTTTAGGACGCTCATTAAAGCCGAGCAAACCAAATCCAGCTGCAATTGCACCAGAAGACACAAGCACAATGCGAGCACCTTGCATTTGCGCGTGACTTATTGCAGTCACAAGAGCGCGCAACTTTTGCACATCCAGCTGCCCAGACGCGCTCGTAAGTGAGCTTGAGCCAACTTTTACAACGATTGTGCGCGCCTCACGAATTGAACACCGAACCCCATCTTCGGTAAGCTCAATTTCTGGATTATTCATAAGATTCCCCTTGACCTTGATTTTTCTAGTTTTTCTGCTCTTCTCCACGACCAAACAAACTATTTTCATCATGGCGATCGTCATCCACAGAAGGATCCGCCCAGTGACCCGACTTTCGCTCAGCCATCATCGCGTCTCGAACTGCGCTCTTTGCATCCATCATGCTGTGATAATCTCGTCTACGCTCAGCATTCGTGCGCCTTGCTCCGCGAGGATCGTTCGCTTCGATTCGCAAATCCTTGCCACGCGCACCCAAGTTAGCGCCGTCCAATCCTTCTGCACCGGCAGCGATACTTGGATCCCAGTCGAAGCAAACCATATGATTCCTAGTGCCAATACGAATTTCGTCTCCTGGACGCGCGCCCTTCTTGCGCAATTCATCCTCAACGCCAAGCTTTGCCAAGCGATCCGCCAAATAACCAACGGCTTCGTCGTTGTCGAAATTCGTTTGTATAACCCAGCGCTCAGGTTTTGCGCCAGTAACAGTGAACCAAAAATCACCATTCCTGTCTTCCTCGCGCTTAATTTCAAAGTCTGCACTATTTCCACGTCCATCATCGCGGCGACGACGCAAAGCTGAAGTCTGCTGCTCAAGAGGCTGAATGACAACACGCTCTTCTTCACGCGCTGCTTCCTCGGCAGCGAGCTTCTCGCGCATCTTTTCAACCAATCGTCCAAGCGCAAAACCGAGCTCTTTCAAGCCTTCGTGAGACGCGGTAGAAATCTCAAATACAGTCAATCCCATTTTTTCAAATTCACCGCGTACAAAATCAGCCAATTCTTTAGCTTCAGGCACATCGACTTTATTTAGCACAATAATGCGCGGACGCTCTGGAATTGGGATTGCACCCAACGGAAGCTCAAGCTTATCAGCGTATTGCGCAAGCTCATGCTCAAGAGCGTGGTAATCGCTAATTGGATCGCGATTTGGCTCCAGCGTTGCGCAATCGATTACATGCGCAATAATTTCTGTGCGCTCAATATGACGCAAAAACTCAAGACCTAAGCCTTTTCCTTCGGAAGCTCCTGGAATTAAGCCTGGAACGTCTGCAATTGTGTAGCGATAGTTGCCGAAGCTTACAACACCTAGGTTTGGCACCAAAGTAGTAAACGGATAGTCAGCAATTTTCGGCTTAGCTGCACTAATTGAAGCAACTAAGCTTGATTTTCCTGCAGAAGGGAATCCAACTAAAGCTACGTCTGCGATAGACTTGAGTTCCAAAATTACATCGCGTTCTTCGCCAGGCTCGCCTAAAAGCGCGAATCCTGGGGCACGACGAGTTTTGTTTGCGAGTGCTGCGTTGCCAAGACCGCCGGCACCCCCCTGCGCCACAACGAATTTGTCTCCAACATGTTGCAAATCCGCCAAAACTTCGCCAGGTCGCTTTTGAGAGCCTGCGGCACCGCGTGCTGTAAAAACAACAGTTCCAACAGGCACCGGAAGCACTAAGTCTGCACCTTTTGAACCGTCTTTAGTGTCACCTAAGCCCATCGTACCGTTTTCTGCAGTACGGTGAGGCATGAAGCGGTAGTCAAGTAAGCTGTTTGCGTTACGATCAGCTACAAAAATAACGGAACCACCGTCACCGCCATTACCGCCATTTGGACCTGCTAATGGCTTGTACTTTTCGCGACGAACTCCGGCAGATCCGTTTCCACCATCTCCGCCTTTTACATGCACTGTTACTCGGTCTACAAAATCACTCATACTGCTACCTTACTCGAAGATAAACACTTAAATTCTCGGGAACATGCGAGAACAAAAAAGCCGCACCGAACGGGGGTGCGGCTTAAACGTTTTATTGTCGACTTATTGTCGAATCTGTTTAGGCTTAGCTAAGATTCAGGCGGTAACAACGTCAACAACCTTGCGGTCGCGACGAATACCGAACTTCACATTGCCGTCCACCAAAGCGTACAGCGTGTGATCCTTGCCCAAAGCAACGTTCTGACCTGCGTGGAACTTAGTGCCGCGCTGACGAACGATAATGTTGCCAGCCACTACAGCTTCACCGCCAAACTTCTTAACACCAAGATATTGCGCTTGTGAGTCGCGACCGTTGCGCGAGCTAGACGCACCCTTCTTATGTGCCATCTCACTGTCCTTTCAGGTTTATAACACCGTCAATCAGGCGATGGCCGTGATCTTGACGAGAGTCAACTTCTGACGATGACCCTTGCGACGAGCCACACCAGTCTTGTTCTTATACTTCATAATGCTAATCTTTGGACCTTTGGCTTCGTCGTTCAAGACTTCTGCCTTCACCGTGATCTTAGCAAGATCCTTGGCACTCAAGGTTACCTTAGCACCGTCAACAACGAGCGCGACCGGGAATTCCACGGTATCGCCCTTCTTTGCATCGAGACGGTTCACGAGAATGGCGTCGCCAACCTCGACCTTCTCTTGATGGCCACCGGCCTTCACAATCGCGTACATAATTCGTTCCTTAGCTCAATTGAAAGCTTACTTTTGCCTTGCGCACAGCAAAACACGCGCGGCAAGACACCGACTATCAAAAATACACCTACCCATGTACTAACGTCAAGTCGCTAGATTCATGAGTCAATGCAGACAATATTCAATATTGTACTCAAGGCATATACTTAGTCACTATTCAGAGGCTCAATCATCACTTTCTGTAGTTTCTTGCATAATTTCCTGCGTATTATCTTGCGCAGTTTCCTGCATAGTTTCTTGCGTAGGTTGCTCCGCAGTATACTCAGCAATCTCTTGCGTAGTATCCTCTAAATTATTTTCAACTAAGTCTTCAGAAGTTTTATCCACTTCACTAGTTTCCGCGGTTTCGCCAGCATCCGCAACTTCGCTAGTTTCATCCGCCTTAGAAGATACAGACTCTTCATCAGAATTCAAAAAATTGCTATACTGCGTTTCTTCTTCAGATTTATGAGCTGCGTCAGTAATTACAGACGCGGCAGCTATACGCGCTAACTTAGCTCTCACTTCCGCACTAGAACCCTGCTGCTTAACAGGCGCAGGCTGTTCCGTTGCGCTTCCGTGACCATACTTGTTTGTTTTAACAAAAGGATCTCCGCCCTTAAGCGCGTAAGGATCTGCATATTCCGAAGAAACAGTAGGCTCATCGTGCAAAATAAACCCACGTCCCTTGCACGTTGGACACTCTTCAGAGAACGCTTCAACTAAGCCTTGACCAACGCGTTTACGCGTCATTTGCACAAGACCAAGAGACGTAACTTCAGCAACTTGATGCTTCGTGCGATCCCTAGCCAAGCATTCCAAAAGCCTACGCAAAACTAAATCGCGGTTCGCTGGCATAACCATATCGACATAATCGATCATGACCATGCCACCAATATCGCGCAAACGAAGCTGGCGCGCAATCTCTTCAGAAGCCTCCAAATTACAACGAGTAACCGTTTCTTCCAAAGACTTACCACGCCCAATAAATCGTCCAGTATTCACATCGATCGTAGTCATTGCTTCCGTACGGTCAATCACGATAGAGCCACCAGCCGGCAAATAAACCTGACGCTCCATACCCTTACGAAGTTGACTATCAATCTGCCACTTATCGAAAACGTCCTTGCCTTCATGCTCAGCAGGATCCCAATATTCAACCTTGCTGCGCAAATCTGGAGCCATCATCTCAAGATATTCATCAATTCGCTGACGCACTCCCTCGCCTTCAACAATAAGCTTTTGGAAGTCATCGTTGAAAATATCGCGCACGACACGAATTGCCACATCAGGCTCACCCTGTAACAGCTTAGGGCGCTTTCCATGCAAGTATTCTTCGCGCTTAGCTTCAATGCGCTCCCACTGCTTAACAAGCGAATCTAAATCTTTTTCAATCGACTCCTCGCTTGCGCCGTCAGCAGCAGTACGAATAATAACGCCCATATCTTTTGGTGCAATCTTCGACACAATAGCACGCAAACGCGAGCGCTCTCGATCCGAAAGCTTGCGACTCACACCGGTCATGCCGCCAGATGGCACAAGCACTAAGAAACGCCCTGCAAGAGTTACTTGCGAAGTCAATCGAGCACCCTTATGCCCAATTGGATCCTTAGTAACCTGCACAAGCACAGGATCACCAGACTTAAACGCAAGCTCAATCCTACGAGGCTGACCTTCAAGACGAGCCATATCCCAATTAACTTCGCCTGCATAAAGCACGCCATTCCTGGCTTGACCAATATCTACGAATGCCGCTTCCATGCTTGGAAGCACGTTTTGAATGCGCCCAAGATAAATATTTCCAACAGTAGCAACTTCTTGAATATCAGAAACATAATGTTCTACAAGAATATTGTCTTCAATAACGGAAATTTGCGTGTGGCGATCGCGCTCACGAACAACCATTAATCGTTCAACATTTTCGCGACGAGCAAGGAAATCTTGCTCCATAAGAAGGTTCTGACGGCTACGCTCACGTCTATTATCTCTACGTCGTTGGCGCTTTGCCTCAAGTCGCGTAGAGCCTTCAATATCCGTAATTTCGTCTATATACTGCTGCTTGCGCGAGCGGCGAGAAGTTAAGTCATCCTCGTTCGCATTAGTGTAGTCGGATGACTCTTCCTGAGAAGACGCGGAATTTGCGTCATCGGAGGATTTAGAACGGCGGCGACGACGGCGACGCGTATAAAGAGTTTCTTCCTCATCTTGCTCACGAAGTTCTTCTGGATCTGGAATTAAATCGCGATCTTCTTGAGAAACTTCATCTATTCTTGCGCGTTTTGTGCGAGAATTCGCGTCATCGTCAATATCATTAGAAATATCGATGTCAAAATCGCGGCTTTCGTTGCGACTTTCGTTGCGATCAGCGCGAGAGCTACGACGGCGACGACGGCGACGCGTAATCATTATTTCATCGTCATCGTTGCCATTATTCGCATTATAATCGTCGTTTATACCTCTGTTATCGCCTTCGTCACTGCTATTGCGGCTATCTCTGTTATCTCTGATATTGCTACCATCTCTGCTGCCTACTGCACCATTTTCATTTCGAGCGTCATCATCATTAGAGATGTTATTCGACATATTGCGACGATTAGAACGCCTATTTGAAGCATTTTCCGCAGATAAAATATCGCTAATATCAAGAGTTTCATCGATGCGCGTATCAATGGGAGCATAAACAATATTGTCGTATGCAAGATCCTCTTCAATTTGCTCAACTTCAGCTGCAGCACGTCGCTCAACAGCATTCAATCTGCGAGAACGGCGAGAACGCTGGCTTTTGCGAGTTTTTTCATCGCGATCATCTTGCGAATCCTGAAAATTCTTAGCGTACCCAGAATCTTGAGAATACATAGAATGACTTGTTTCACGCGATGTTTCACGACTATTCCCTCTGCCACTATCACGCTTTATTTCGCTTGAATTCTCACGTCTTTCAGAACGTGACTTGCGTTCGCTACTATCACGGCTATCATGACTATCGCGACTATCGCGACTATCACGGCTATCGCGGCCGTTGCGGCTGTTGCGCCTTCCGCGAGAAATATCACGTAAATCATCACGCAAATCATCATTCAAGACATCACGCGAGTTGTCACGCAAGTCATTACGAGAACTGCTGCTTTCTTCACTACGATTGTTCACTACCTTAGGAAGAACTGGCTCCTGGAATAGGAGCGAAGTTATCGGGCGCGATTTAACAACATGCGGCTCAGAATCCTTCGTACTAGAATCCTCAACTTTTAGTTCCATTGCTTCTCCAGCCGCACCGGCACCACGAGTAACTCGTCGACCGCGACGGCGACGCGTAACGCCAGAGCTTTGCTGCAAAGTATCGCCGGCAGCTATATTACTTTTCGCAAAATCTGTAGATTGCATTATTCCGGACATTTCCGCAGAAGTAGCGGTTTTAGACACAGTTCTACTATTTTCAGCTTCAAATTCATTGAAGCGTTCTCTTATTATTCTGGGCACTATGCTCCTCACGAGACGCTGCATCGTCTCGCATCCCTGGCTTTAAGTTGAGCACGCACGTGCGCGAGCCACCCCAAAGCTCTTTACAAAGTCTAGCTGCGCGACAGCGGACGCCAGCCTCGGAAAACGCTCACGAGGGGATCGACGCCATCGATTGCCTGGCGGCTTGCAGTGCCACCGCTCTCTAGTATGCCATATTGCCGAGTCAAATATATGACTCGTTGAATATTAAAATTTGCATCGCTGTTTTAAGCCAATTAGCAGTTACTAAAAATTCCAATAATTTCAAACTCATCCATAACGCACATAAAAGTTGCGTATCTCTCCTATAGTTACAACATAGGTTCGCACGCATGCAATTTGCGTGCAATTAACGAATTTTGGAGGCAAGAAATGGGCTTAATCAGCGCAATGCAAGGCTTTTGCGTAATTGGCATTGTTATTGCTGCAGGCTACGTTACTGCTCGCATGCACGTTGGCGGTTCACAGGCTCAAATGGTCCTAAATCGCGTAAGTTTTTTCGTTTCCAGCCCTTGCTTAATGTTTGCAATACTTTCTAAAGAGCCTATTTTTGAGATTTTTCACTCTTCGATTTTTGTTGCATTCTTTTCTGCAATGATTGTTGGAGTTGCGTTCGTGCTGCTTAATCGCTTTTGCTTCCATCTTCCTGCAGCCGACTGCACTATAGGTGCTCTCAATTCTCTTTATTTAAATTCAAACAATATTGGCTTGCCGGTTGCGACTTATATTTTGGGAAATCCTGCGCTTGTTGCTCCGATTTTAGTTATGCAACAGGCTGTATTTACTCCTGTTGGTTTGACGGTTCTCGACATTACAACTACTGGAAAATGTTCGCTTAAACGCATCGCTCAGCAGCCTTTAAAACAGCCACTTTTAATTGGTTCGCTTGGTGGAATTATTATTTCTGCAATTTCCGCAAAAGTTGGCTACTTCCCTGTTCCTAATTTTCTTTACGATCCAATTAAGATGATTGGCGATTCTGCAGTTCCAATGATTTTAATGGCTTTTGGAATGTCGCTTTACGGAAGCAAACCTTTACGAAAAGATTCCAATCGCGCTGCTATTGCCACTGTTGCTGTGCTAAAAAATCTTATTATGCCTGCAATTGCATTTTTGCTAGCTTATTTTGTTATGGGTTTTCGCGGGGCAACTTTGTACGCGTGCGTTGTGCTGGCTGCGCTTCCAACCGGTCAAAACGTTTACAATTATGCTGCGCGCTACAACGTCGGCTTAAGTTTTGCGCGCGACGGCATACTGTTTTCTACTGTCACTAGCCCAATTTGCATAGCAGTAATCGCCGCTATTTTGGGGTGATTAATCCGCGCGCAATCGTAGAACTTTGTAATCACAACACTTTGTAATCATCTTGCTTTTTGAGCAAGAAGCAGTTTGCATGCTTCGCGCACAACGTCCCCAACTTTCACACCCTGCTTATCGGCAGAAGCCTTTAGAGCATCAGCATCTTCAGCAGATATACGAAAAGTTATAGGCAACATAGCTTCTTTGTAAAGAGGCGGTCTGCCGAGCGGCTTTTTAATACGCAAATTACCAGCTTTACCGTGATATTTGCCTTTTTCAGCATCACTTTCCCATTTATCAAGCATTTCATCAGTGACATCAATGCCACCTTCACCACGAAAATTAGCCATAATCACTCCTACCTATCTTCTACCAAAAATTTGTCTAATTTCTTCTTGACTAAATCCCATTTCAGCAAGAAACTTTTTAGTTGCAGGCACTACATGAAAAATAATCCATTCCCCATCTTCGCCCTTATATGCAATAAGTTCCGTAATAACTCCGCGAGAATCCCAAGCAAATGAAAGCATCTGACTAGGCTCATATTCACCTTGCCTGGGAAGCTCTCTACAAGATGAGTTCCACATATTTATTACTTCAGTTTCGCTGAACCAAGGTCGTTTTCGAATAACTCTAGGATGCACTAAAACCTTCATAAATATTATCTCCCAACTCTCAATACTTTCGTATACGAAATATTATCACATTGTGCCAGAGATTATCAAAATATGGCTAATCGAACTAATAAAAGCATGCAAAAAGCCTAATGCAAATTGGCAAAAGTTGGAAGTCTGCTTTCAGATTCCGCAAAACTAACTCATACTTGGAAGTCTACTTCCAAATTGAAGCTAACTTTGCGCAACTACCTTTGCACAGCTAACGAGTCGAGGCAAGAGAATCAAGACACGCGCGGAAACTGTACTGCACACGTACCAGAAGACGAGGTAAATATCAGCATTAAGTGCAGAATTAAAAAGTGATTAGACTCAATTTTTTAGCACGGAATCCAAACTCTTTATTCCAGGATTATTCAAATTCTCAAGAGATAAAATCTGCGTTCGCGCCAAATTTCTAAGTTCCGCCATTCGATCAGCCTGTGGCAAACCCTTAGAGATCAAAACAGCGTTATAGCTTTCCATATTCGCCAATACCAGAAGTTCATTAATACTCGCCTCGTCTCGAATGTTTCCTTTTGACTTAGGATTTGCGTCTCTCCATTGCTTAGCAGTCTTATTAAACAATGCAACATTTAACAAATCTGCTTCATTTGCATACTTATACATCAACTGCTCAGAAGTCAAATCCTTCAACAAATATTCTTTAATAGCATCCGTATGAATCTTGTAATTAATCTTCGAAATCTCACGGTTCAAATTCCAATTCAACGAAAGCCTGGAACCCTCATCAGATTTAAGTCTTTGATAATCTTTGATAATATATAGTTCAAATTCTGCTGAGATCCAAGCCGCAAACTTAAATGCTATATCTTTATGAGCGTAAGTTCCGCCATTCTTACCAGATTTGGAAACTATGCCAATAGCATTTGTTGATTCTACCCATCTTTTAGGAGATAAAGTAAAAGCATTAGAACCAGCCTCATTCTTAAAGGAATCGAATTCGACCCCTTTAAAATTCGGATTGTTAATACTCTCCCACAATCCCAAGAATTCAATAGTATTCTTTACTCTCAGCCAGTTTTTAACAACATCTTTAGGCTCTTCTTTGTTTTTATATCTCGCAATATCGGTTAAACTAACGTAATCATTCCTAAAATCTTCCGTATAAACCTGAATTGTAAAGCCTTTTGCCGTAATAATATCTTTTTTAATATTTGATGCATTAGACATAATTGCCCCCTAATATTTACGCAAATTTACGCAATTAGTTGCTTTATTTGATTTGTTTACTTTATTTCTATGCGCTTGACACAAAACCCATGAATCACAAGCAAAATTACAAAATCAAGCACAAGCCACAAAACATCTAACAACTAGCAGAAAACTAGCATGCATCAGCGCATAAGTAGTATTTTATAAGATTTCATAGATTAAAAGCAACGCAAACACGTAGATAAAATAAAAAAGTTAATTCCCAAAACAATACTCTAAATAAAATTTCGCAAGTTGGAAATCTACTTCCAAGTTTAGTGCAAAATGGCAAAAGTTGGAAGTCTACTTCCAAATTCCGCAAAACTAACTCATACTTGGAAGTCTACTTCCAAATTGAAGCTAACTTTGCGCAACTACCTTTGCTCAACTAGCGAATCGAGGCAAGAGAATCGAGACGAGCGCGGAATGACGGCCAATCCGTGCGCATTGCCGTAAGCAGCTTCAGCTTAGGCACGTCGTCAATCGGCACCCACTTAATTTCCATACTCTCGTCGTCGTGCGCGCAAGGATTCACACTATGCCCCAGCTTTTCAAACGCAAAAACCGTTGTATAACACCAATTTCCATGATCTTCGCGGTAAGCTCCAACAACTTCAATATCTCCCGAAGTGATATTTGCTTCCTCGAAAGACTCACGCAGCGCGCCCTCAATCGCGCTTTCTCCGTCGGAAATTGCGCCACCAGGGATGCCCCAAGTGCCACCTTCAGCGCTCCAAAGAGCACGATGTTGCATCACAACGTGCGTCACGCGACCAGTTTCAGCATCTCGCCTAGCAAGCAGCACTCCAGCAGCTCCGTTATGACCCCAATGTCTGCGGCCACAATCGCAATGCACCCAGCCATCTCCCGGCTGATGCACATTTTCTTTAGGCACTTCCGTGGAAGTCGGATCATTCTTTTCGCCAGTTTCTTCCAAGCTTTCCTTATTCCACAAATCCGGCCAAGCGTATCCAAGCTCCGAAACCATTTGTCTCAGCAGCGGCAAGCTGATTCCAAGAACACCGTGAGGATCTCCATTAATGCTTTCAATAAAAGCTCCGCCAAAACCTTCTAGCGTAAAGGATCCTGCCACTTCCAGAGGCTCACCAGTTGCTACATACGCGCGAATTTCCGCGTCATTCATTTGCGCAAAAGTTACGCTTGCATGACTTGTTTTGCAAATAGTTTTGCCGGTTTTTGCGTCGATTAAGCAGTGACCAGTCCACAATTGTCCTGTTTTTCCACTCATCTGCTTGATTCTCTCAAATGCCACTTCAGGAGTATGCGGCTTTCCGTAGCACTCACCATCGAGTAAGAACATGGAATCGCAGCCAACAATCAGCACACCGCTACAATCATGAGAAGATTTACTCGTATATGCAAAATCGTGAATATCGAAAGTTTTTGTAGGAACAGTAACGCCTGAAAAATCGCGAGTTTGCGCCGTATCTACGTTATGCGTTACGTCTGATTGCGAATCGCTTGCTAAAGCATTACCAGCAGATTCAGAAGATTCAGATCCCGCAGGTTCAGCTTCCAGCGGATACCCCACAACTAAATCGCCACTAGCCGAAGCAGCCGCATCCGCCACACACTTCCACGCATGGTACACAGCTTGAGCTTTTGCACGAGCCAAAATAGAAACTCGCTGCTCAACGTTCAACTGCTCAACGCTCGTACCTCGCTCACTAGCGGCATCACGCAAAGCCGCCGGCTCATCCACTTCGCTTACGTGAATTACCGGAATCACGCCAGCGGCCGCCAAAACAGCCCTACGCGCTGGAGACTGTGAGGCCAAAATCAACGAAACTGTCATACCTTACCCTTCCCTTTTACAACTTCACATAGGTTATTCGCGAGTTATTGCAACGCCAATAGAATCAACCTGCACATGCAAAACACGCCAGCCAGCACGCGAAAGCCACGGCTCAGCAATCGCGTCGATTTTTTGAACCGCACTCTTATTGCACTCAGCGTCTCCTGCATAAAATACAGCAACGCACGATCCTGCTCCCGAAATCGCTGCAGCAAAACCATGCTCGCGCAACGTTTCCACTAGCTTCCATGAATCTTTCATAAGATTTGCACGATACGGTTGATGAAGAGCATCTTGAGTTGCTGCAAAAAGTAACGCATTTCTCGAAATATCAGATTTTATTGTGCCTAATTCATTTTCAGAATCGCTATTTAACTCACCAAAAGCAACCGGTAGCATTGCAACTCGCGACACGTTAAATATTGCGTCACCATACGGCACTTTTGCTGGAAGCGCGCGCCTAGCAAGCTCTGTAGAAAGCTCGAAATCAGGAACAAATACAGACACGGAAATATCTTGCGAAACTTTGTATCGCACAGTATGAAAACCGGTAGAAAGCGGAGTTTCACAATCTCCAGCCACGCGCACAGAACCTTTGCCTTCCCCAGCATCAAGCTTCCAGCTCATCGTTAAACCGCCAAAAACTGCAGGAGCAACATTGTCTGGATGGCCTTCAATTGCGGCCGCGATTTCGAAAATTGCTTCGCGATTAAGCTCACCTTCGTGCGCAAAAGCCCAAGCAGCAGCAACTGCAGCAACAATCGCTTCTGCAGAAGAGCCCATACCGCGCGCTTGCGGAATCCGATTATGCGCTTCTAACGTAAATCGCAAGTTTGGCAGACCAAATATTTTGCAAGCTTTGCGAAAAGTCGCTACAACTAGATGCGTTTCATCTTTTGGAAGCGTATCCTCGCCTTCGCCGTGAATAATTACGCGCACGTTTCCAGCATAATCAAGCGAATTTTTAGAATGATTATCATCCAGAGTAAAAACTAAAGAATCCGCATAATCAAGCGCAATACCGGCTGTATCAAAACCAGAACCAAGATTTGCGCTAGTCGCTGGCACGCGCACGGAAACACTGTTACACACTGGCTTCATACGACCACCTGCAGCTTCTCTACTTTATAACGCGCAAAACTAGCGGCTTTCCACACACAACATCCAACTTCTGCAAATCCTCACAAATAGCTTGAACTGCAGCTTCCGAACATTCGCGCACAAGCACGCGCACACTGCCAGGTCCACCAAGACCGCACTGTGGGCAATCCGAATCAGCTTCAGTTTGCGCATACTTAGCTTGGCACGCCGAAGCCAAACGTTCAGCCGCAACGCCATGATCTACAAAAACATCCATAACTTCGCTGCACAAAGCCAAAGAAGTATCTTCCATATTGCAACGAATCACAAAATCCGCTCTAGTCTGCTCGCTAGAAGCCGGCACATACTTGTTGTACATTGGCACGCCAAAACCTGCGCATCCACGCACAAGATTTCGAGCAGCACTAACAACATCTCCAACAACAGCACTTGCAGTTGGAGCGCCGCCGGCACCGCGTCCGTAGAACATCAAATCGTCTGCAGCCTGCGCCTTCACAAACACAGCATTAAAACTGCCGTGAACCGACGCCAAAGGGTGCTCCGCACTAACAAGCGCCGGATACACATTAACGCTTACTCCGCCATCCGATTTTGACTTACCGTCGCAATGCCTTTCGACTGCTGCAAGTAGCTTAATTACACGCTTTTCCGCGCTCGCTGCAGCAATATCTTCAGCAGTAATCGCGCTAATTCCTTCAACGGATACGTCGTCAATACTTACTGGCATTTGGAATGCAAGAGTTGCAAGAATCGCAGCTTTATTTGCAGCATCGAAACCTTCAACATCTCCGGTCGGATCTGCCTCAGCATAACCCTTTTCTTGAGCCGCGTGCAAAGCCAAATCAAAATCAAGTCCGCGCACAGTCATTTCGTCAAGAATATAGTTGGTAGTTCCGTTTACAATCCCGAAAATTTGCGTAATTTCGTCGCCAATAAGTGACTCTCGAAGCGGTCGAACAATAGGAATCGCTCCTGCTACAGCCGCCTCAAAGTACAAGTCAACTCCATGACTTTCTGCACACTCGTATAATTCCGGACCAAACTTCGCAAGCAACGCTTTATTTGCAGTAACAACAGATTTTCCGTGGCATAACGCACTTTTTACAAAAGTATGAGCTGGCTCAAGTCCGCCAATAAGCTCGACTATAATATCAATGTCTTCGCGAGCGCACAAAGAGGCAGTGTCTGTAGTTAGCAAATCACGCTTAATCCAAGGCGCATCAACTTCTTCCGGGCGTAAGCATGCAACTGCTGCAAGCTCAATTTCAGCGTCAGTTCGCTTCTTAAGCTCATTGAACTGTTCAACTATTAGTCGCGCTGTTTGAGACCCAACAGTTCCAGCCCCAAGTAGGCCTACGCGAATAGTTTTAGTCGACTGATTGCTTTGCATAACTTTCGCCTCCTTCGTTGATTTATTTTATATTTTATTTTTATGCGATTATTTTTTACTCGCTTTTACACAAATAACATTAGCAAATTAAGAAGTATTGAAATAATCAAAAATGCTATTACTCCAACAGTTCCGTACAATGCTTTGTTGCCAGCTTTATTCGGAAGTTCTTGCGGAGCATTGAAGAATACAAGATACTTGCGGCGGCGAACTAGCAAAACCACGCCTACTATAAGCATGGCAATCATAAACATCCCATAAATTCCAGCTAGAATAAAACCGGTTGGCAGTCTAGTTAATTCCTGACGAGACATCTTTTCTACGTCAATCATATTTCCGCTTGCATCAACCAGCTGCTTTTCCAACCACATTGCAACTATGCTTCCTTGGAAATTCACAATCATATGGAGAAATATGCTGTAGCTCAACTTGGACGTACGAATATAAATGTAGCCAAAAACAAGTCCAAGTCCAAATGCGTAGAAGAATTGGAAAATGTTCATATGGAAAAGCGCGAAAGCAAGTGCAGAAAATACAATAGCTCGCTTTTCTCCGTACGCGCGCAAACGAGAAAGCAGCTGTTTTCTAAAAAGCCATTCTTCCACAATTGGCGCAAGAATTACCACGAATATGAAGGTTTCCCACATATTTCCCGCTGCAATAGTGTCTGATACGCGATTTTCTGCTTTGCCACCGCTAAGAACTGTTGCTAGGAAAACGCCAACTATATTACCAATGTACATAATCGGTATGCACACAGCAAAGAATCCGCCAAATTGGCTAAATTTCATAGAGAATTGTCGGGTTTTTGCCGCAGGAACAGTGCGCATAATAAGCATTGCGATTGGTAAAGCGACTAAACACTGCGAAATATCCGACACAAGTAATGTGTTAAGAGAGTCGCTTAGCATGCTCTTAGGCACAAACTGTGAAGAAAGAACTCCAAGAACATAGGCAACAGCAATCCAAACTACGAGGAATACGCATAAAGACATGCCAATAGTTCCTTGACGTTTGCGCGCTAACAAATAAGTGTCGTCGCGCCATGAATTTTGCAAATCTTGCATACTTATTCCTTTTTATTGCTGCTTTTTGTTTCTGCTTTACAGTTGATTAAATTATTTCAAAACGCCTTCAATAAGCTTTGTGATTAAATCGTTGTAGCTTATTCCAGTTGCTTCCCAAGCTTTTGGATACATGGAGATTGGCGTAAATCCAGGCATCGTGTTGATTTCGTTAAGAATTACGCGACCATCTTTAGTTACAAAAGAATCTACGCGACTTAGTCCCCGCCCATCTGCCGCTTTGAACGCTGCAAGCGCCGTTTTGCGAACGCGCTCTAAAGTTTCCGCTGGCAAGTTTGCTGGAACTTCAACGTGCGAAGCTGCGGAATCCATGTATTTGCTGTCAAAATCGTAGAACTGGTCTTCACCAGCCTCGCGCTTGTCTAGCACAACTTCTCCAGGCCAGCTTGCTTTCGGTTCTTCGCCGTCGCGAGCTGCAAGAACCGCGCACTCAATTTCTCGTGCATCAATTCCCTGCTCTACCAACACTCGCCAATCGTGCTCTGAAGCCTCAAAAATAGCTTCTGCTAAGGCTTTAGCATCGCGCGATTCAACTTTTGTAACTCCAAAACTGGAACCTGCGCGGCTTGGCTTTACAAAAAGCGGATACTCGAGTTTTGCTGCTTCAACTTGAGTAAGAATTTCTTCTGCGTATGCATCAAAGCGATTTTCCGCGTCGCTTGCAAACTTGCGCGCATCAAGTGCAATTCCAGGAGCAACATTAATTCCAGCAGCTTTAAACAGTTGCTTTGCATAGTATTTATCCATGCACGCAGCCGAAGCCAATACTCCACAACCAACGTATGGAACTTGCATCATTTCTAGCAAGCCTTGCAAAGTGCCATCTTCACCGTTCGGACCGTGAAGAACTGGGAAAACAGCGTCAATATGACCCAAACTTGTAAGTGTACCGTCATTTTCGCGGGCTAAAAATCCGTCTGCGCCTTTGGCAGGGTCTAGCACAACATCGCGCGTTCCAGCAGTTTTTGTTATTACCGGAAGCTCTCCTTCTTCCATACGGAAGTTTCGCGGATCTTCGCCGCCAACAATCCATTCGCCTTGTTTTGTGATTGCGATCCGCACAATGTCAAAACGATTTTCGTCTACAGCACTGAGCACTCCAGCAGCAGATATGCAAGAAATCGAATGTTCGTCTGCCTTACCGCCATACAAGAACACTACACGCTTTTTCGTCATTTTTTTCCTTTATATATTTTGAATTATTCTAATTATTTTGGACTAGTTTTGATTATTTTCGCAAACGCTACTTACTCTTCGCAAACGTCGTCGTCGAAAAGCATTGCGAGCATTTCTTGGCAGGAAATTCCTTCTTCAAGCACGCGAGCCATTGCACTTGCAAGCGGAGTTGCAACACCCAAACGCTTGCCCATTGCAACTACTGCGCTTGTGGTTGGCACGCCTTCTGCAACACCATTGCTCACGGCAGTTGCTTCTTCAACGCTCATGCCTTTTCCAAGATTTGCACCGAAAGTATAGTTGCGGCTTAGAGGAGATCCACAAGTTGCAACTAAATCACCAAAGCCAGCAAGACCTGCAAAAGTGCGCGAATCCGCGCCTTCTGCTACGCCCAATGCCGTCAATTCTGCCAAACCGCGCGTTTCAATCATAGCCGCCGTGTTTTCGCCATATCCTGCACCTCGAGCCATACCAACTGCGAGCGCAACCACGTTTTTAAGCGAGCCACACATTTCTACGCCGATTACGTCTGTTGACACAAATGCTTTAAAGTAGCTGTTTGAGCATGCTTTTGCAACTACTTCTGCCTGAGATTTTTCTGCGCAAGCAACTACTGCTGCAGCCGGGTGGCGAGATGCAACTTCCTTGCTCAAGTTTGGTCCGGAAAGTGCAGCAAAACGGTTACGCGGTAAGTTCAAAGCTTCGCACACAACTTCATCCATACGTTTGCCGGTTGTGCGCTCAATGCCTTTCATCAGCGAAACAACGATCGCATTTTGTGGAATCAAACCCACAAAACCTTCCAACGCAACGCGAGCAAACTGTGCCGCAATCGCCACGACTACAATATCCGCATTTGCAACAGCCTCTGCTCGGTCCCCAGTTGCAGTCATGTTTTCTGGAAGTTTTTCTACGCTAGGCAGACGCACGCCATTATGATGATGATCGCGAATTCCTTCAACAATTTCTGGCTCTATTGCCCACATTGTCACTTGATTTCCTGCATCCGCAAGTACTTGTCCAAACGCAGTTCCCCAAGCACCAGCACCCAACACCGTAATGTTCATGTTTTACGTCCTGCCTTTCGGTTGTGAGTTTTATAAGCTACTGTATAGCTATTTATTTGTAATCACACTATTACATAATTCTACACATGCCGCTTTACGGGATTTTTAAAAGATACTTTATTTTATTCTTCTGTATATTTTTTATTCTTCCGTAACGCGTTTCATCTGCCTGTAATCAAAGTATCCTGCAGGAGATTTTTCTCCACGAATTTCTTCCATAATCTGCGTCATACGCACACGCACGCGACGAGCCAACTCTTCAGCAGATTCAAGAGGAGGTAGCTCTCCCCAATTTTCACTCCCCTTTAGCAAGTCAGCATAATCAAGTTGAGTATCGTAGCACATTACAACATTTTTCTTTGGCCATGGCCACCAGTGGTTAATGCTTGCCGCGCCCCATGTAACCGCGCAAAATAGCGGAATCTGATGTCCGAGTCTGCGCGATGCTTCGAGAGCAATTATACCAATTCCGGGCTTCATGCTCATAGGCCATTTTTTAGGATCGCGCGTAACTGTTCCTTCAGGCCATACACTTAAAGGTCTGCCATTGGTGAGGATTTTAATAGATTCTTCTTCTATTTCTCGCGCTTTTCCGCTTCTGCGAGGAACCGGCTGCATGCCTACAAGCTGGAACCATTTGCCTAAGATTGGCCAGTGAGCGAGTTCCGCTTTTGCCATGTAGCGCGGACGACGACCTTGGTGGAATAGTGCAGTCATAGGTATGAAAACATCAAACATCGTCACGTGTGTGCAAGCGGTAATAAACACGCCTTCTTCTGGCACGTTTTCTAATCCCCACGCCTTTACTTTGCAACGCGAACGCAATACGCGCGACGTTCCTTCGAGCAACCTTTCTGCGGCTTTAGGATTTTGCGCGTCAATTTCTGCCTGATTTGGCTTACGTTTTCCTGTTGGATAGTAATACGTTGGATCAACTAAATTGTGTTTACTTGCTAAAAGCTTTACTTGCTCATCACTGAGTGGTTTTACTGCACTTCTTGGCGAAGGTTTTCCTTTTGATACCATGCTTTCTATTGTGCAGCATGCTATAAACCTACGCTACGACCTACTTTTGCAATCAACCCATGTTTAGGAGAGCACGCCCAAGCGAGCACGAATAGAGCGGTTGCTACGAGCACAATTGTTCCGCCTGTTGCTGTATCAAAGCTCCACGAAATATACATTCCAATAATCGAAGAAACGCAACCAATAACAGGAGCTAAAATCATCATCCTAGATAGCCGATCGGTAAGCAGTCGCGCAGTTGCAGCAGGAGTCACAAGCAGAGCAAGCACAAGCACGTTTCCAATAATTTGCACGGAAACAACTACAGCGATAGCCACTAACACGTACAACATTCCATCTAACCATGCAACTGGCAATCCCATTGCGCGCGAAGTTTCTCGATCCATCGATACGCACACAAGCTCTTTGTGGAACATGCATAATATAGCCAAAATAATCAAACCAGTAAAAGCAACAACAGCAATATCTGAATCAGGAATACCTGTAATCGAGCCAAACAAGAAGGATTCCAAAGAGCCGGCGTAGCCAGATGCTTTAGAAATAATCACAATTCCAAGAGCGAAAGCAGATACGAAAAATACGCCAATAAATGAGTCTTCGCGAAGCCTGCGATTTTGGCTAAAAATAGATACGATTAGCGCAGTTGCAACTCCTGCGAGCGCTCCTCCAAATAGCAGATTTCCTTGCAATACGAAGGCTATAGCAAGTCCTGGGAATACTGAGTGAGCTACAGCATCTCCAATAAACGCCATTCCTCTAAGTACTACGTAGCATCCAACTACACCGCAAATTACGCTAGAAAGGCACGCTACAATAAGCGCTTTTAGCAAAAACCAAAGGTCTGGATTTGTTAAATCTTGTATAAATTCTATTGGAGATAACATTACTCTTTCACCACACTTTCCTTACCAATTACGCGCTCAACTGCTTTAATAAGCGGATTTTGCGGAGCTACGTGGAAGGTTCGTACCCACTGTTCTGTTTGCAAATGTTGCGGCTCATCGTCGCCCACAATAGTGCCATCAAATAGCATTATTCTCGAGCATGAGTTAATTGAACCAATAATATCGTGCGAGCTCATGAGAATTGCTTCACCAGAAGCAGACAATTTTAAGAACAAATCGGTAAGCAGTTCCTGAGTAGGCATATCAAGTCCAGTAAACGGTTCGTCTAGCAAAAGTAAACGCGGCTCTCCAGCCAATGCTCGCGCAACAAGAACGCGTTGCCGCTGACCTCCAGAAAGTTCACCAATCGTGCGATCTTGGAAATCAGCCATTCCTGTGCGTTCAAGCGAGTTTAATGCGATCTCGTAATCTTCTTTTTTAGCGCGACGAACGTAACCAATATGACGAATCCTACCCATCATCACTACATCTAAAACAGAAAGTGGGAAATCCCACGCAATATCGTGACGTTGAGGCACGTATCCAACGTAAGATACGCGAGAATTAAGTTTCGCACCTTCCATATGAGGAGCACGCACTTCGAGTTTTCCAGTATGCGGAATCAAACCCATAATTGCACGAAATAGCGTTGTTTTACCGGCACCGTTTGCGCCAAGTAATCCCACGAATTCGCCACTATTAATGGTAAAAGAAACATCTTTTACAACAGCGCGATTCCCGTACGAAATATTCAAATTTTGTGCGCAAATTACTGCATTTTCTTCCATATTTATTACCTTTAACACTTTCACTTCAAACATTTCGCTAAAGAATCCGCGTTAGCTCGCATCATATCCGCGTAAGTTCGCACATTCGCGTCGAAAGCGTCACCATAAATTGGACAAACTTTCACATGTGCTTCAGACGCAAGCTCTTTAAGCACAGACGAGCGAGAAATCAAATTCGGCTCCAAAAACACTGCAGGGATTTCCAAGTCGCGCAAAATTTGCGAAAGTCTGCGCCTATCTTGCACGCTTGGCTCGCTTGAAGGGTTGATTGTTACAAATCCTGCTATATTTACGCCATAAGCTTTACCTAAGTATGCAAAAGCGTCATGCGTTGTAACCAAGTTGCGACGCTCTTTTGGAATTGACGCAACTTTTTTACGCATATAAGCGTCTACGTCGAGAAGTTTATTAATATATCGATCCGCATTTGCGCGATATTTGCGAGCATTTTTAGGATCAACTTCGCACAAGCGGTCAGCTATTGTGCGCACATAAGCAATTCCGTTTTTCACTGACTGCCATAAATGCGGATCAATATCTCCATGAACATGTTTTCCAAGAACAGCTTGAGGAAGTTGATAAATTTTCTGCCTTGCAAATCCAAGGAATCTATAGCCTTGTTCAGCTGGAATTTCTTTTAAAGCATTAGTCGGCACTTCTACTACTACGTCTCGCGGCTCATAGTATACGCGCTTTGGCGCAACTGACCGCTTTTCTTGCAAAGTGTCAACTCTGTACAAAAATCCGCGTTTAGCTAAATCGTAAGCCAAATCTGCATGACCTTGATTCAAAACTACGCTAGCTCCACGCTTTTTCGCTAATTTCTGCGCGTTAATGCCAACAGCAAAACGCATAGTTGCGTTTCCTAAACTTGCAACTCTTTCGTTTTGAGCATTGAGCATATCTGCGTGAAAACCGAGGGTATATTCTCCTGGCTTACTAAAAGCCCAACTTAAATGCGTGTGCGCGTCCGCAGGCAAATCCACATGATCTTCATCGTTAATTCCGTTTGCTGAATTAACGTAAGTTTCTACGCTTCCAAAAGTGCCAGTAAGGTAAGCAAAAAGCGAACCAGGACCGGTTACTTTAGTTGCAGTTAAGCGGATCCTGTCCGAACGCTTCATGTTGTATGCTTTTGGCTTTATTACAGTAGCGCGTCCTTCTTTCGTTACAGTTGAAGGCGCGTTTGATTGTGAAGATTGAGAAACCTGAGAAGACTGCGACTTATCAGATTTCTCTTGAGATTTTTGTTGCTCTCTAGCACCTTTAGTTTCCTCAACCTGCTGCAAAGTTTGACGTTCTGTAGCAAGACCAAGCCAAATAGTGTCCAACGACACATCTTCGATCATTGGAATAATATCCGCCGCATGTTTCACGCTTTCTTCAGCAAGTTGCACATTTGGCACGCCTTTTCGCAAATTTGCGTCTAAAGCAGTAATAACACCATGCTCCTCAAGCATCATGTAATTACTAAAAGCCACATCCGCATACACAACGTCTCGAATTGAACGCAATCGCGGCTCGTAAGAGTGCGGATCTGCATTATCAGGTACGATTGAACTCACATTTGCGGCATCCCCTGCTACATTCGCCACCATATCGCGCAAAACGCCTGTAGTTGTAACTACATTAATGCGACCATCGCGATGTCCTGCACGATTCCCGTTAGCACTACCACAAGCAGAAAGCGGCAAAATAAACGCGACGACTGCAATTGCACCAATCGAAGAAAATAAAGTTTGCTTTACTTTTCTGGGCTTATGAATCACCCTTACACACTCCTACTACTAATAGCGCAACAGCCAGTTGAAGTTAATAAGTCCGCGCTTGTACAGATACCAAATTCCTGCACCCAAAACGCCAAGCACAGCAATAATTCCACCAGCAAGAAGCGAATAAGCAAGTAAAGGATTTCGCTTAAATAATCCTGTTACACCTTTTGCTTCAGACTTCGCAACATCGTCATTATCGTTCAATTTCTGTCGGTACAAACTTTTAGCGAGCCTCTTGTTACTAATTTTTGAAACAAGACCTTTATGCTTTTTAGCTTTTCTTGGCAATTGTTTTCCAGAGTGTGAATTGTTCAATCCTAAACCACGACCACCAACAAAAGGATTTCCGCCAAAACGAGACAAATCAGCAGGTTTTGGTGGATTATAAGGTACAAAAGGATCACCTTTTCTGCCTCGTGGATCCTTTTTTACATTATCTTCGCGGCCGCCAGCATACCCCATTGGCGTTTCTTGTGGATCAACACCAACAGCAACATGAATATTGCGAGTTACTGTAGAATTTCCGTCAGAAGCTTGGAATTGCAATGTGTAATATCCCGGTTCGTCGAAATCCCAATTCGCATGAGCATGCGTATTCGCAGGTATCGTATAATCTGTTGCTCCTTGAGTGGAGAAAATCTCTTGATCTCCACCGCCCAAGCCGCCGAACATCCAAACGCGTACGTTTCCAGGACCTTCAACTCCTGTTAGGCTCAATTGAGTTGGCTTATGCGGATTCATAGACTGATTATTCCAACCCATCCATGGCACACCATCAATTTGAGTTTGAGGTATACGATACACGCCGTTAGTTTTGCCAGCATCACCAACTGCGAACACAACTGTATCTGTGTCTCTAAATACGTGACTTCCTGTCACATCTTCTTGCACAGCCATATCAACTTTATTTGAATCGCCAGTATATACAGCAATATCAACATGACCGTGGTCTATAACGAGTTTGTCACCCTTGATGTCTTTGAACTTTGTCGCAGCAGATTGCTGACTTTGAGAATCTTGCTTTCCGCTTTTCGCGTTATGTTCCCCATGAATAAGACCACCGTTATTACTCCCAAAAAGTCCTTGTTGTTGCATTTTTGCTCCAGACCATGGAGTCACATACACAGTGTTGTTGTTACCGTTAATGAAGAAAGATCCGTTACTTTGTTGCACATTAATGCTGTGATCCTCACCTTGAGAATCATCATTATCATCTGAATCTTCTTCGTCATCTTCACCATCTTCATCACCGTCATCACCGTCAAAAGATACGCCATCATAATCAGCAAAATCCCCAGCTGTTACATCATGATTAGTGACGTGGAATGTATAGACTTGCTCAGAACTTTGCTCCTCGTCACCAACGGTAGTAGTAGCCTTCATTTTTAACTTGTACACACCAGGACGGTTAAAAGACCAATACATGTGCGAATGCTTGCCACCAGTCTCAGTGATGTCAACATCTTTCGGCCATCCGTCAACAGAACCAAGCATTTTCTCATAATCGTCACCGCTGCGAGTGTACATAAAAACTTCGCCGTTGTGGGGTGCTTCGATACCAGTTAGCGACAATTTAACTGTTGGATTAACTTTTGTTGTAGAACCAGCTCCCTTATATAACGGTCTAGTATCTAAACCAGGCCATAATGCACCAGTATTTCCAGCTCCAGATTGATCAAAGAACCAGACTACACCTTCGCGAGTTGTTGCGTAGATTTCTTTTATTATCGGATCGTTCTCATCTTTGGAAAACTGCATGATATTTTTAGAACCGACTTCAAAAATAAGCCGATTCGTATCGTAACGAGTGCCATTATGATCTTCACTTTCAAACGCATCTCCCAAGGTTCCTAATACCATGCGCCTGCTTGCACTATCAAAGAAAGTTGCAAAAACATCAGCATGACCTTTATATGCGTGGCACATTGCAACTTTACTATCAGCCGCAGGTTGTGAAGCAGTTTTATCTAATCTAGCAGCAGTACACGCTGCAAAATTGGCTTTTTTTATGGCAGTAAAATCTTTAGAAGATTTCTTTCCGCTTACAACAGTTGCGTCACTGCCATTGTCAGCAAAAGCCGTGGGAGTTCCCATCATCATGCCACACAAGCACACGCCCACCAACAAAGCGCGAGATAATTTCTTTATACTATTACGAACCATTTTCGTCACACCATTATTTCCACTGAGTGCCATCAGATTGCACATTGTCTGATTGAGAATATTGAGAATTATTAATTGGTGACATTACTGTCGTTTCTTGATCACGCACTAGATTTGGCAAGGTATTGTCACCATTTGCATTATTCACAGAATTTGCATTATTTGCATACTGTTGATTAGCTTGTGCAGAAACTTGCTTAGCAAGCGCAAGATTTCGTGCTTTCTTGCTTTTAACTACAGCTATTAGTACAAAAATCACAATAATTACGGCAATAATAGCCACAAAAATACCTACAATTTGAAGAACTAAAGCTGTATCGTCACTTTTTTCAGATACTTTGTGAGAATGCTTATGCTTGTTGTGAAGGAGTTCGTGATGATGATTAGCTTCATCTTTTTCGGATTCATCGTTATCTTCTTCATCTTGACCCTCTTCGTCGCCCTCGTTGCCACTTGCTCCAGCAGCACCCGCACCTAAAGCAGCATTAGGATCGGTATTATCTCCAACTGCAAAATTAAGAACACGCGTATCGCTTACTGCGCGTCCATTTTTAAGCTTTCCTGAAAAAGTAAGCTTCACATGATAAATTCCAGGCTTAGAAAACACCCAATTCACGTGAGTATGAGCGTTGGCTTCAATCCAGCTGTTTTGCGGATATCCTTTAGTACTATCCCAAAGTTGCTGTGGATTGTTGTTGCCATTTTCTAAGTAAACATGCAGTTTACCCGGGCCGCTTACTCCTTCAAGAGAAAGGTTTGCACCGCGATCGAGCTCGTTAAGCACGCCACCTTCCTGCGTATTCCAACCAAGCCACGGCACATCAGGATTTTGAGTTTGTGGAATTACGTAAAGCTTGGTTCCAGGCTTTTCGCCAATAAAACTGTAGGCAGCATCATCAGGCATAGGAATTATTGAATTGCCACCTAATTTAAATACCACATTTTCTGGGTCTCGCCACACTGGTTCGTCACCAGTATCATCACGAATCTTCAATTTCCATTTGCCGTCGATTAGCGTTGGTCCAAAATCAGCATGACCTGCTTGAATCATAACTGGCTGATTGCCTTCATTAGCATAAGCAGTTTCCTGCATTGGATTTGGTGCACATAAAGATGCAACCAAAGTTACTAAAGAAAATATGAGCGCAAGCAGCGCAGTAGAATATACATGCTTTCGTTTTACTTGCAATGTTTCATTTTGTTTGTAATTCATTATTTAAACTTTCTAGTAATAATACGAATACCATTTACAACAATTTCAATTTAGAACGTATCAATGCTCCGCATGCGCCAGTTATTGTGCATAAGCCGACGCTCGCACCTGAAGCTGCAACCGCAACCCACTTAGTCGAGGAACCATCACCTTTTGTATCATCTGAATCATCTTCATACGCTTCATCAGATTCTTCGTTGTATTGCCTTGCACCTTGCAAAGCATGACGTTCAGTATTCTTAACAAAATCAGAGTTATTGACAGAACTATTTTTAGACTTATTGCCAGAATTATTATCTGTTCTTACGAAATTACGAATAGTCTGTCCACTTTTCTTAGAGCTCTTGTTCTTAGTATGAGTTCCGCCAGAAGTTCGTCGCGATGAATTATGTAACGATGTTCCGCTTGAATTTTCTGTTCTTGTAAAAGAACTAGAACCAGAACTAGCACCACTTTGCGTATTATTTTTAGAATTATTCTTACGATTAGTGCGGTTAGTCTTATTGCGATTCTTCTTTGTGCGCTTGAATTTTCTGTTGGATTTCTTAAAGAAATTAGATTCGAATTGGAATCCACCATTAGAACTAGATCCAAATAGTCCCGAATTTGCAGTGCCGCCGAATACACCTTTCAAAAAGTTCTTTCCACCAACAAAATGCTTAGTCTTATTTTTGCGCTTATTACGACGCTTCTCATGGTGCTTTTTCCCGTGAGAGTTCTCATCATCTTCAGAATCAGAACCACTTTGATCATCATCGCCATCATGGTTATGAGAGTGAGGAACACCTTTCATCTCAATAACATAATCGCAAAACTCATCAAACATTTTATTACGGTAAAGTTCACCGTTCTTTAAAACTAAGGAAGGACGAATCGTTGCACCTTGCATTGACGCATCAAGTTTTAGCTCCAACTTGCTGTTCACGGCACCAGAAATGCGCTTAAATTCGCTTTCTCCTTCCTTTTTTATCAACCAAACATAATCTTTGACTATGGAAGTTACTGGACTTGTCGGATCGTCAATTGGCACACCGGTAACACCGTCGGTTGCAACATGAGGGTTAAGCAATACTGTTTTCGCGTGTAAAGTATCCCCTGGTTTGAAACGCTTATAAGGAGCAATTGCTTTTACTACAGGATGTCCGTCAGCACCGTGATCTTCAACGGCGATGGTTGCAGACGCAGTATCTTTGCCAACTTGCGTTTCACCTTCAGTTGCGTGAGCATACACTTTCATCTTGTTCATTGCAGGCTCAGCTGGAAGCTGCAATCTCTCAGCAAAAAGAGTGGTTCCATACGCGTCAGGACCTTCGTCAGCACGCACATATCTCCACTCAATACGAGCACCCTTTGGTTTGTTAACTACTTTTAAGTCTAAACCACCATAACCTTCGTATGAATGATAATGCGGATGAGGTCCGGAATCACGAATATTGCCGATGCGCATATCGCCGCCATCGTCTTTATCCGTGTCTTTATGATCTTTGGAAGCTTCGTGTGCTTCTTCATCATCGTCAGGATTAATAGAATCACCGCGACGGTGCAAATCAAGCGTTTCCGTAATGCCAGCAGGTACTTCGCCTGAATATGTATCTTCTACTTCAAAAGTGTATTCTGCAGGTTCGGTTGTAATCTGCTTCTTAGTGTTCTTATTTGTAATAGTTGCTGCTACTTTTAGTTTGTAAACGCCAGGCTGCGTAAATCCCCAGTTTGCATGCACGTGGCCAGCAGTATGTTGGTGAATTACGCCAGGTAGCATAAATCGACTGCCATCAGTATCAGGTTCGTCGTCTAAATCGTTCTCTTCAAACGATAATTTCTTCGAATTTTTACCAGCACCATCGGTAGTCCAAAGCAGAATGCGCCCGTTCATTGGTCCAGTAACTTGCTGAATTGCAATATCTGCTGTTGCGTCATCTGCATGAGGTGCGCCAACTAAAGTTGCAGCATAACCTGTGTCCCAACCCGGGAAGAGGGGGTTTCCTTTTTGATTTCCGGAACCATCGAGATAGTAGTATTCAGTAGCGAGCGCAGGAAGCTGCGATTTTGTAGTATACGTGTTTTTTGCTACACGCAAAGTAGTGTTTTCAGGCTTTAAGAAAGTGGCACCGTCTTTTTCGACGGCCATAATGAATTTACCGTTGTATTGAATTGGGTAAAATACGTCCGTATGGCCGTGACTTAGCACTTCCTTTTTTGTAGGATCGTATTTTTCGCCAGGATTACTATTTTCTAATGCAACTGCCGGTAAAGCTGCACTAAATCCTGATGCGAGCACGGCAATGGCAAGTATTGCAACACTTGCCATTGCAAAAGCACGTTTCACAATATCCCTAATGACCTGAGTCATAATTACTATTTCGCTCTCTACACTTCATCTTCTTATCGTTATATGCGCTCTTCTTTTCGCAAATAATTATGGAAGATTTTTAACAACGTCTATTAATAATAATAATGATTCTCATTAATAGCAAGTCGACACTCCGAATAAACAAAAACGCTGGTAGCTTAAAGCAACCAGCGTCTATTATTCTCAATAACTATTGAATACTTATTTAAATATTTTTAGCTAAAATTCTCAGCCTTCTACAATATCCGCATTAAGGCAAGTCTTAAAGTGGCGCAAAGCCCATTCGTGACCTTGCGGATCAAAGCTTGCGACTGCATCTTTGTGAACTACGATTTTGAAGCCAAGATTATACGCATCAACAGCAGTGTGAAGCACGCAAATATCCGTGCAAACACCCACCAAGTGCAACTCCTCAATATGACGTTCGCGCAGCTTAATCAGCAAATCCGTGCCATTAAACGACGAGTAGCGAGTTTTATGAATGTAATACACATTGCTTTTATCTTTATTTTCCTCGTAAAAATCACCAAGCGCGCCGTACAGCTTCTGACCGTGAGTTCCGGCGATATTGTGAGGTGGGAAAAGTTTAGTTTCAGGATGATACGGATCGTTCAAATGATGCGTATCAATCGCAAAAACCACGAACTCTCCAGCGTCAAGAAATTCCTGCGAAATCTCAGTAATACGCTTCTCAAGCTTTTGCGCAGGCTCACCTACAGTCAGAGAGCCATCGCTTGTCACAAAATCATTCGTATAATCAATGTTAATAAGGGCTTTATTCATACCTACTCCTTGTATGAAATTTACAGAATAATCGCAAATAGCATTACTGCTAACAGCATTATTGCAAATAGCTCTACTGCAATAGCATAATCGCTTTAGTTACAATATTCCGCATTCTTAATTGCTTGATTTTATTTCAATTGATAGCCCAATTATCAACTCAATTGCTGGCCCAATTGCAATCGGCGCAATACCTTAATATTCAAAGAATACTCAAAGCTCACTTGCTTCTGCACCGACTATCATCATTTAATCACTACCTTGCGGCAAATGATGCTACAAAACGTTTGCCGGGGATTTTTCGTTACTGGTGCAGTACGGTTTCTGCGCGCATGTCTCTGTTGTCTGTTTTTAACTACATTTGCCGTAAGTTTTCCTCGCGTTTGCGCGACGACCTGCTTGAGCGCAGCATTGCGCGCGCGAAAGCAATTCGGAGCGTGAGCTTGCTCAGACGGAAAGTCCAGTGGACTTTCCGTGCAAGCTCAGCAGTGAGCGCTTA
>NZ_QJVB01000003.1 GCF_003397705.1 Gardnerella swidsinskii | reverse complement strand
CAATCCAACCAGAGCATGGCGAAAGAAAATCGGCAACCGTCATAAAAGTCTTACGAAAACCAATCACCCAAGCCGGCAAACCCACAATAATAATAGAAGGCAAAACCGATCCTTCATACGCTTGATTACCAAGCATAGAAAAATTGTCTTTTACTGGAGCAAGCGCTTCCAAGACTTTACCTTGCTTTTTCAAAGTTTTTTCACGATTTAACCGTTCGCGTTCTTCTCGCTCTGCACGCAATTGTTCTTCGCGATTCACTCGCAATTGTTCTGCTTGCTGCGATATCGTATAGCCTGATTGCCATTTTCTTGCGCTTGAGCGCGCGCTTGTTCATACTGCGAGCGCAATTCGTTAAATTCGCGTTGACTTACGCCATTAGCGCCTTGCGTTCCAGAGTTGTGCTTAACAATAGTCAACACAATAACAGCGGTTATTGCTACAGCAACCACCATTAAAACAAGCATCACAATATTATCGAACATACGTTCTGTTAAACACTATTGAGTTGACTTTTGAAATATAATTAGACACGTCTTTTAAGCGCGTTCAAAATAAAGCAATCCACGTCCACACGTGCCGCTCCATAGGCAAACTGCAATTATAGTAAGCACAACAATGACGTATAACAATATGGATTGTCCAGGAATTACAGGCAAAGTTCCAGAAGGATACCATCGCAAAATCAATCCAATTTTACTTTGCAAACCTTGTGTGGCAATGTTCATCACCGCTAAAAAGACACCAAATGCAAGGCCGTAAAACCTTCCAAAACAGGCTAATCCAATCATTATGAGCACAATATCAATCCAAGCATTACCTAAAATCATCTGCAATGTACTCAATAACTGCAAGTCAATTATACGAACAATTAACACTGAAGCGCCGAATGAAACAAACAAACACAATAAAGCAGCACTCAATGCATATATTCGCAGCCTTTTCATCACGAAACGTTCCCACGATACCATAATCGGAGCAAGGCAAACGAATGCCGCGGTAATAAGCCCAACTACAATAACTTCATACAGAGGAACAACAAAATTAACAACACTACTACCAGATTGACATTGGAACGTTATACCTTCTACCGCATTATGCACATTAGCAGAATCTGGCAAACAAATATAACCAACATAAACTGGCAACTGCGTTACAAATGATCTGAATATAACAAGCATTAAAGAGGGAAGGACTACGGACAATAAAATTGCAACGATTGCAACAATATAATGCCTACCTTCAAGCCAAGCGCGAAAATTATTTTTCATGCTTATCACCAAGTTCCGATAAGACTTGTTGTGGAGTTATGAGGCATTGATTAAGTTCTTTAACATGATTTTTTACAAATTGTTTCAGCTTAGCATCATCAGCATTATTAATACTCATAGCCACTTTATCGTTTGCTTCACCTGTAATAAATCCATATGACCCATACACATCATTACTTATACGAGAAGGAAGCTGAGCAAGCAAAAATGCTGTAACAGAAGCGTTTGAATCAAGATTCTTTTTTACATATACTTCTTTCATAGCGCTTGATGCACATTTTGCAGGCACAAATCTTTGTAACACTTCTTGAGCGATACCAGTCATATCACCATATTTCTCAGAACGCCTAACAAATGTATCTGTTTGTTGTTGAATAACAGTAGCTTTAAGATTACGTAACTTTATTAAACCACTATTAGTAAGATTCCAAGATTTTTCAGTATTTGTTGGAGTAAACGCATTTCCAAGCACAAGCACAATTCCTTTGCCTTGCGAATCTCTCTGATTCTTAGGAAACCAAGAAGCAACAGTTTTCAGATGTTTAACAGCACGAAGTTTACGAATATAAGCTTCTTCAGGATGTACACAAACAGAAAAAGCAGTATCTTTAAACGTCGTACACTGAGGCACAAAAGGTCCAGAGCGAATCCAAGGTTTTGGACCCCACATAGCTATACAACAAGCGCATACTATTGGCATAATTAAAGAAATACTTATTGCTTTTATGCACCAATAAGATCCCTTTTGCCAAAAATATCTAATATGCGCGCAACAAAGAATGCATGAAACAATAACAACACACACAAAGAATATGCGCAAACCCACCAACCATGGGTTCATACGCAAACCAGGCTCAGCACCAATACCAGCATCCGACACTGGAAGTATTGCATATAAACTACTACCCCAATATCTAGGAAAAATATCTCCCTGAGGTATGGCGCCATTACGCATTATTATGACGCCATAAATACAGCACCAAATTATTGCAAAAGATAATAAAGCTGAGAATACAATTGCCCAACGATTGCCAATAATTACTCCTAAAGTAAAACCAATTGCAAAAAATGCACTTGGCGTCACACCTCCACATAATAGTGGAAAATACGGAAAATTTGTAATATTTACATCACTCTGAATTACTGTTGGCAATATACTTACGCAATATAACAAACTGCACAGTATAGCGCCTTTTAGTATAGGAATAGCGTAACGACTGGTTGATTTTCCTGCACACCACGCAGGATTAACCAAACATCTAGGCGAGCAAGCTTTACATGAACACCATGCGCCAAAAATGCAAGCAACAATATCAGACAAACAATGCATCCATGTGACATCAATTCTTAACCAAAGCGCATAATTATTATTATGCGCTAAAAAATTTGCCACACCCAAAAAAATAGGATATGCAATCAAAAATAAGCTAAAAATACAACTGCTTACTAGAGATAATGGGGACATAATATGTGAAACAATTGTGCACTTCTTATGACTTTTCGTAAAAAATCCGAATTCAGTTAAAAAGTTAGAATATTGACGCATATTTAATCACACCCCTACTTGCTACCACATTAACGAAATAAGAAACTATACATATCCAGTTACTGCTATTACTAATTTTTATGAAATTTAGATAGCAAATGTCTATACCCTGATTCCCATGGAGTTACCATAAGATCTTCACGATTAGCATATTGAAGAAGATTATCCATTTTCCCATCAAGCAATATAATTCCTTCATTAAGAACTATAACCCGATCCGCAATTACTGCTAAATCTTCTACTAAATGTGTACTGACAATAACAGTATGCTTTTGCGAATAAGACTTAAGAAAATTACGAATATCAATACGCTGCTCAGGATCTAAACCAACAGTAGGCTCATCAAGTATTAGTACTGCAGGCTGACTAGCAATCACACAAGCAATACCAGCACGCTGACGCTGACCTCCTGATATTTTAGCAACGATGCGATGTGCTTGTTTTTCCAAGCCAACCTGTTTGAGAGCATTCCAAGCAGCTTGATACGCAGCACTCCACGATAAACCTCGCGCCCATGCGGCATATTGAACATTTTTTAACACACTCGATGCATTCATAAGTTCAAATGATTGTGGCAAATAACCAATATTTGACCGAGCTTTAGCCCTTTCCGCACAATCAGTTACGTCAAAGCCATGAACAAAAAGTTTCCCACTAGAGGGAGCACAAATCGTCGCTATAACGTTAAGCAGAGTAGTTTTCCCAGCACCATTTGGCCCCAAAAGACCACATATGCCAAAAGATAAATCTATAGAAAGATTATGCAAAATTTGTTTTTTCCCATACGAAAAATTCACATTAACAAGTTGCACATCTGAGCCCGTATATGATTCTTGCATATCTCCCCACTTAACGTTATAGCAATTTGATATTTATACCAACTAGACTAATTACTTCCAACTTCCATGGTGACAGGGTTGCCACTAGGAGTATCATTAACCCCAAAAATACAGCCACCAGAATATTCAACGCCATCTTTTATCCAATTAGTAAGTTGATCTGGCCAAAAACGGCAAGCTATTCTCGCACGCACAAATTTTGGAGAATGATGGCATACCAACTTTGCTTGATTATTATGAACACTAGCCGTACAAGGTATACTTTCTCTGTCTATTCCAACTACAGAACCACTCATCTGAGCATAAGCTGACATTGGCATAGCATAAACAATAGCAGCAAGCGCAACTATTGCAAATCCTTTCTTTGCGAACATATTCGTATCTCCATTTTCAATCTGCTTAATAACGTATTCAGCCCTGAATACGTGATGCTTATTATATAATAACAATCTTGCTATATCAAGCTTAATTTTGGGAGTACTAGCTTTTCTTAATTATCCTTATGTCGGCAGTTATGACGTAGCATGCGTAGTACTTTGCATCATTTCATTACTTGGCGTAAAGGTCTTAATTTATTTTTCAAATAAAAAAGAATGTAATTTGCACAAATCTTTTTGTTTTCAATTATTCAGATATAAAAATAGCGTGCTGTCTACTGGGGAATAATCCAATAAACAGCACGCTTTGTTTTATTTGACTACATTAAAGAATGCAGGCACTACGCAATCTTTAGGGTCACATGGTCGCTAGTATTCTCACAATCCGCGATTACGCGAGCGCCATCATGCATCTTTCCAGAAAGCAGCAACTGCGCAAGCTGGTCGCCAATTTCTGTTTGAACCAATCTGCGTAACGGACGAGCACCATAAACTGGATCGTAGCCATGCTCCGCAAGCCAAGCGCGAGCAGAGTCACTCACATCCAAGCTAATGCGTCTTGCGCTAAGGTTGTAAACTTTTGTTCCATATCTACCTCACTTCCACGAAAGCTGTAAAACACATTTCAGTTAAGTCAAATCGCTGCAACTTTTGTTGCAACCTTTATTGCAACTCTCGTTGCAATTTCAAGCTTTTTGACGATACTTTCGAGTTCTAACGAGCTTTCACTTTCATGTATCTGATACGTATAACAGATTTTCCTATAACTTTATTCCTAAAACTTGAGTGTACTAGACTCAAGTTTTGAAATCAAGATTAAGGGCTATTTCCTAAAATCAATCACATGTTGCATATTTAAGGTGAAATTGCAATGTTTTACGAATATTTTATAGACTGACTTCTGCAAATAATATACAATATAAATATGTCGTCGGCGACATATTACAGGTAAAATTATCCACAATAACAATGAGGCTATTATGAATAAGAAACTTTTCAAAACAATTACAATTGCAGCTGTTTTATGCGTACTATGGCCTACATCTTCCGCTTTTGCCAAAGAATCATATGATGATAAATTATCAAATTTTGCAAATGCGTTACCTTATTACGTAAATAAAGAAAAGCTAGATAAAAGCGTGCAAGAAATAGCTCAATATCATCATTGGAGCAAAGAAAAAGTGCTCGATGCAGAAATGGAATTATTGCAAAATCCAAATATCAATAAATACCAACAAGATAAATCTTCCAGCCCAGCAACTATAGCGCTACCAAACGCTCAACATCGTGGTGATTTTTATTTCACTCCTGCAGGACTACATGGTCACACAGGCATTTACTCGCAAAAAAATAAAATTGTTGAGGCAGTAGGATCAGGAGAAGTAGCTAGAGAAAAACTAGCTTTCAAGACTCTTGTAGCTCCAGGAGCAATAATACGTTCTGTTAATACATCTAATGCCAATAGAGCAAAAGCTGCAGATCGAGCTCGAACTTATATCGGTCGTGGATATAATGATGCTTTCTGGCAACCGAATAAAAACGACTGGGGAGGACTACATTGCGCGCAATTAGTCTGGGCTTCTTATAAATATGGCGCTGGAATAGACATTGACGATGGCAACGATGAACTCGTCTGGCCTTGGGATCTTGAAAAAACAACAAAAGCCACAACATACAGAAAGCTTTGATGACAAGATGAAACAATTAAGCAAGAAGATAATTATTGTTTTACTATGCTTTTCTGCCGCCGTCATCGCATCAGCTATATTGTTTCTACTGTTTTGGCAGCAGATGCCTACACAAATTAGTTATAAACAAGCAAATCTTTCACATGCCGTTGGCGCTGTGGCAATAGGTGACATGACTGCCGGCAAAGAGAAGAAGCGAGATGGATTCATCGTATTACTCAACAACGATGGAACTTCTCAAACTATTACCACTTATGCCATTGAATCTCCTAACATATTATGGAACACTGATGGTTTGTATTTCGTAGACGCTAAATTTGACTATTTCCTTGCCCAAAAAAGTAACATGCGTATTGCAATTAAACATCACAAAAAATTACCTGCTGCACAAGCTGGAATTTTTGAAAATAATCAGCACGAAGTTATTAGTGTTCTTGACCACGGTTTTACTCGCACTAGGAAAAATCAACTCGAATTCAATAGTATTACCCTTGGCAAACCGCGAAATACAGATATTATGCAATCACGTATATATGATGTATCGAGCGCTTGCGGGAGTGGCACGTACACCATTAGCCCCAGCGACAATGGAACTAATAGTTTTAATGGAACAAATGGATTCGTAATAAAAAAACTCCAAGATTCAATACCCATAAAACATATACTCAAAAATTCTGAAACGACGGTACATAGTTTTTCTACGATAGGAAACGACACAGCTCCTTGCATTCGCAACACCATCATTTCGATTGGAGACACAACGGAATATAAAAAAGACAATCCTGAATTCACTTTCACCACGTACGGTATTAATCGGTGGAATACGCAATCAGGAAAATTCGATTTTATACCGCTAACCTTGCAAAATAAGCGCATAGCCTATAACTATGGGGAAAAACACGATTTTGAAAATATTTCATATGGGAATAGGACAATGCTCAATGATCGCGAGCTCTTAGCACTCGACCAAGGCACAGGCGTGCTGTATAAAATTAATACAATTACTGGGAAAACGCAAATTACATTTACCATCCCAGTAAATACTTCAAGCAAGTTCAATCCAAAAAGATATTGGATGCAAACCACTAAAAATGCTATAGCAATTTTAGATAACGCAAATGGAGAAAAGACACCACAATCTACATTGTATTTTCTTAACAAAAAGAATTTTAAACTACAACAAACCGTGCATTTTGATAACACAACAAGTAATCTTCTTGCTGGGAAAGTAGATGGATGTCATTTCAGCGATTTTGCAATTAATCCACAAATGTAGACGATTTGCCAAATTACAGTTTGACGAACTGAAAAATTGAATACTAAATTTGTAAGACGATAGAAAAAAGAAAAAATCTATCGTCTTTTTTCTTGCCTAATTTCCCTATGTTTTGCGATCAATAAATAGAGAAAACTCACTAATTAGCGAACTAGTATTTCATCATACTGTGCATTAATCGTGCTTAATTAACATTTCCCACTTCACCAGGTGTGTGCAAAGTGGGTGCACCTTTTAACGTTAACATCCTGTGCACTCGACCCTAAAGTGTACATTCTTATACCTTCCAGTTTTTATTTTACTGTCTAACTTATTACATAACTCAACATTAAATCTGTTGTGGTCTGTGATAGAAAATAATCCGACTTCATTTTCATCTAACTTGTTTAATAAAACTTCTGCATTATCTATGGTAGAATTACCCACAATACCATCACTCTCTTTATATTTACTAGCAATGGAATGGATATGTAAATCAAATTTCATATATATTTTCCTTTTCTAAATATCATTATTATTTTCTGTATCAAACTCACTTTGTATCTTAATGCACTCCACTATTTCATCAATGTCACAATCTAAAGCATTGCAAATTCTAAGTAAAACATCTGTAGTTACATTTTGCCCATTCTTCATTTTATAAAATGTACTTTTACTTACCTTCGCTTTTTTCATCAGCTCATTGTTTTTCATCTCTAAATCAATGAGTTTTTTGAACAGTCTTTTATAGCTAAATACCCTCATTTGTATTATCATCCTCTATAATTGCATTTAGAACCACATATGGCTCTTTTAGTTTAATAAAATCGTCTAATTTTGTTCTTCTTCCAAGATATAAAAAGTCCATAATATCATTAAATTCTTTTATTTCTTCACTATCCTCATCTATAATTCCATATTGCTTGTAATACGGCAATGCACTTTCAAAATCAATATATAAATGACCTTTCAAATCTATTTCATTTCCGATTTTCATAATTTTATCAATACACAACTCATACATATTGGGTGAACTAAATCTAATAAATTCTGCGATTTCTATCCCTTTATTTTTTGCAACCTCAGCAAATACTTTATCTGACATTGTGTCTAAATTAATCAAGTTGTTTTTTTCTTCTTCAACCCATCTGATTGCTTCTTCTTTATCAAATGCTTTAACAATAGCTAATGCCAATCTATCAATAACATGAATGTTATTGTGATATTTTTTATATAAAAATATTAACACCTTGTATCGCACTATTGGAGGTAACAATGAAAATGAGCGTAAAACATCACTTCTTGATCCAAATTCATAAGTTTCAAAATAATTTATAAGCATAAATGAAAGCATATCCAAAAGCTTATCCACAATTTTGTCAAATTCATCAGATGTAACATCTCCTAAATACTCAGTGTGAGTACATTGGTTGCCATCTTGTTTAATATCCTCTAATGCTTCTTTTAAAAACTTACTATTGTTAAGCTCCTCAATTTTTTCAGATATTTTTTTCGCTCCAACTGTCACTTTTTCACTTGAATCAATATCTAAAATTTTTCTCACTATTACTTCTGCGTATTGGCGAATAGTAGCAATTTTATTCCGATTAGATGTCTCTGAATAAAAAATATCCCCCATTAAATCTTTTGCTAATATTTGATATTTTTCATTATCAAATTTTTTCATTCAGCAACCTCCGTTCGAGAAAACTATTTTATTATATTATACCATGAAATATACTTCATTCATAAAAATATTCTCTTTAATCGAACTTTCACAAGTAAAAAAGAGCCGGTGCAGTCCTAAGACCACACCGACCATAAGTTTATCTCTCAGCTCCTTTTGATGTTTCTTTCTTTTCTTTAGGCTTTTCCTTATCTTCAGCCTGATATTTTTTGATAGCTCCAAGTACAGATTCTTTCTTTTCTTCTTGTCTTTTCATCTGTTCTTTTGCCTTTAAGAGTTTTGAAGAAAGTATTCTAATGTTAGTATGTTCCTTGCCGTTATCGTCAACGGAAGTTCTGATCTGTCCAAAGAGTTTTACAAAATCTCCCTGCTTAAAGTCTTTTGGAATATCACCCTTTTCTCCGTATGCGGAGCAATTATGATATACCTTATTGCCCTCATCATCTTTAGATGCCACAGAGAAGTTTACCACTTAAAAGGCTTCGCCGTTCTTATTTTCTCTTTCAACTACATCGATCTTTCCTACAATATTTCCAACGATATTGACAAGATTATCTTTCTCCTCTTGAACATAAGGAAGATCTTTAATCTGCCCCTGTTCTCTTAAATCTTCAATCATGTAATCAAATTCCTCATGCAGTAAATTAACGGTGTCATTGTCCATATAAGCCTCATAGAGCTTATCCAAAGCACTTTCATCGTTGATACCTTTTTTCCATGCTGATAACCGCCTTAACAAAGTCCTTGTGATTATCACTTACCATATCTTCTATCTGATTTCTCATTGTTTTGTAATCCATGTTTTTTCTCCTTTCATGGTAAAAGGGAGGTTTCCCTCCCTTATCGTACATATTCCTGTTCTTTTGCAGTTTGTTTTTCTTCTGTTTTACTTTCTTCCTGATAGGCTCTTATCTGTCCTAAGATAGATGATTTATCACCCGTTTTCTGTGCGGCTTCCTCTTTGGTATGCAAATTATCTTCAACATCATAGGTTGACTCAAAATAATCGCTGTCCTTAAAGTCATTGTCATATCCGTCAACAATTCCATCATTATCAAGTTCTTTAGAAAGTGGATCATAGAAGTTACCTTCATCATCAATTTCAAGTCCAATTGCTTGCTTTAATTCTTCTTCATCTACCGAAACAAAGGTATTAAACTCTCCATTTTCCATTTCAAATTTTATGACATCAAGAGCCTTTTCAACACTTCCATTTTCCTTTACATAATCATAATGACTTACTACAACATCATTTACATATTGAGTTGCTGTATAATTCTCAAGGTCTAACTCAAACTCTATGCCATGTCTTTCATCCGGTGTATCAGTACAAGCAATTCCTATGTGCTTTAAATCAGGATATAGAGCGTCAAACTCATCATAACTATGATTTTCTTCATACTCTCTGTTGCAGAAGTCAATGATGGCTCGTTTTACATCTTCTACAAGGGGATTATCATTTCTCTTTTCTTCCACTTCTCCCATATCAAGGAGCTTATTCAGTTCTGCCAAGCGAAGCACCTTATTCTTTAGTTCATCAGCTTTTTCAAAAGGCTTTTGTAATTCCTCTTTGGCATTTTCAAGCTGTTCTTTTGTGCTGAAGAGCTTTTCTTCAAGCCTCTTTAATTTCTCAGGCATTTTCTCAAGAGCATTATCAAGCCTTGTAATATATTACCGTCCGCACTCGTTCCAAGCTCTCCTGAATGCTTTGCGGCACCGTTTAAGCTGAAGTTATGCTCATTGGTGAAGAAGTTGTAACTTACCTCTAAATCCATGTTTCTATACTTACCGATAACTTTGCTTTCATTGATCTTTACTTTAGAAATAGCTTCAAGCAGCTTTTCTCCGGCTAACTTTTTGTCTAATATCTTCTCACCACCGATAGTAATAGAAGCAAACTTTTCCTCTCCTTCAGCTTTTGCTTCTACATCTTTAATATCTTTCTTTACAGTCTCAATAAGCTTTTCTGTTCTTGAAATTTCTTCCGGATAGTTTTTAGCAACCTTATCCTCTAATCTGTAACGGTTGGACTTATAGTTTGCTTCAAGCATTTTAAGTTTTGTAACCTCATTATCCAAATCCATCTTTTCCTTGATTTTCGGATCACCTGTAGCAAGGGCTTTAATCTCTGCATAGTTTAAGCTGCTTTCGTCCACATCTTCCGCCACTCTTACAGGAGTTTTACTTGTCATAATCTGAGAAATGAACTTCTGTTTATTCTCGATGGTCTGCCAAAGGTACGCATCAAAGGTATTCTCCGTTACATATCTGTATATGCTGACTTCTTTGTTTTCATTTCCCTGTCTTACAATTCTTCCAGCTCTCTGCTCAAGGTCGGCAGGACGCCATGGGACATCTAAATCATGAAGTGCAATCAGCTTGTTTTGCACATTCGTTCCGGCTCCCATTTTCTGTGTAGAACCCATTAAAATACGAATCTCACCTTTTCTTACCTTTGCAAAGAGTTCATCCTTTTGCTTATCAGAATTTGCTTCATGGATAAAGGCTATTTCTTCTTTCGGTATTCCCATTGCCACAAGTTTTTCTCTAATATCATCATAAATATTAAACTCTCCATTTCCTTTTGGAGTTGACATATCGGAGAAAAGAAGCTGTGTGGACTTATTTTCTCTTGTCTTATCCCAAATGGAAAAGACATTTTTCACGCACACATTGACCTTGCTGTCAGGATTGTCAGGAAGTAAAGGATTGATTAAACGCTGATCTAAGGCGAGTTTCTTACCGTCATTGGTAATTTTAAGCATATTATCTTCGTCAGGCTCTACTACCATGTTTCTCACATCATCAGCTCTTTCCGATAAGCTCTTTAGGATTTCCTTTTACTCTTCACTTGGCAAAGTTTTAATAACTTCATAGTGTGCTTCAGGTGTTGGAAGATTTAGCATATCTGCTGTCTGAATATCCGCAACTTCTTTAAACATACTCATTAGTTCAGGAAGGTTATAGAACTTGGAAAATCTTGTCTTTACTCTGTACTCTGTTCCCTCCGAAGATAATTCAAAAGCTGACTGCGTTTCACCAAAGGTAGAAGCCCAGCTATCAAAATGCTCCAAATTATTCTTTTTAAGGCTTTCATACTAAAGATAACGCTGCATAGTATAAAGCTCTGTCATCGAGTTACTGACAGACGTTCCTGTGGCAAAGACAATACCTTTTCCACCTGTCATTTCATCCATGTATCTGCACTTCATAAACATATTGGAGGACTTAAAAGCTTCAGACTGCCCAATACCTGCTACATTTCTCATTTTTGTATAAAGGTAGAGATTTTTGTAATTATGTGCCTCGTCAATAAAGAGCTTATCTACACCTAATTCTTCAAAGGTAATGACATCGTCTTTTTTAAAATCATCGTTTAACTTTTCAAGCCTTGTTTCCAGCTTCTTTTTCGTTTTTTCAAGCTGCTTTACCGTAAAGTTCTGATTTCTGTCATGCTTATATTCCTCCGCATAGTTTATAATTTCATCAATCTGATCTTGGATATGCTTCTCCTGATATTCCTTACTCATCGGGATCTTTTCAAACTGTGTATGCCCGATTACAACGGCATCATACTCTCCTGTGGCAATTCTTCCGATAAATCTTTTTCTGTTTTTCGGCTCAAAGTCTTTCTTATCTGTTATCACAATATTTGCCGACGGGTAAAGCTGCATAAACTCTCTGCCGATTTGACCTGTTAAGTGATTCGGTACTACAAATAAAGACTTGGAACAGATCCCAAGCCTTTTAGATTCCATTGCAGAAGCCACCATTTCAAAGGTCTTGCCACTGCCTACCACATGGGCAAGAAGCGTATTTCCTCCATACAGACTTCTTGCAATAGCATTTTTATAAAATTTATTCAAACAAAAAGCCCGACGAGTTTACGCGCCGGGCTTTTAGTGTATTCAGTTAGTTATTGTGTAACTTTACTTATTCTTATTGCTATCTTCTTTAGCTGCGCTATCTTCAGACTTATTATCCTCAGATTTATTTTCTTCAGTAGCAACAGCAGCAGTTGTGTCTATTGTCTCAAACTTTTCGCCTTTAATTGTGAACTCCCCCAGCAATCCTTCGCCTTCAGCATCCACCTTAATGTGTTCGCCGTCAGAAAGTTCACCAAGCAAAATCTTTTCAGAAATAGTATCCTCAATATCTCGCTGAATTACGCGACGCAACGGACGTGCACCAAGCAAAGGATCGAAGCCTTTCTGTGCAAGCAAATTCTTAGCGGCATCCGTAATTTCTAGAGACATGTGACGATCAAACAGCCTGTCGTTAAGCAACTTCACGTCCATGTCAACAATTTGACGAACTTCTGGCTCCGTAAGCTGACGGAACACAATAGTGTCGTCCAAACGGTTTAAGAACTCTGGACGGAAATGACGCTTAAGCTCAGAATTAACCTGATCTTTCATACGCTGATACGTGGAATCAGCGTTATTTCCAAGTGTAAAGCCAGTGTTTGCAGCCTTCGCAATATCGCGAGTACCAAGATTGGTGGTAAGAATAATAATCGTATTCTTAAAGTCCACTTTTCTACCCTGACCGTCTGTTAAGTGACCGTCATCGAGTACTTGCAAAAGCGTGTTGAAAATATCTGGATGAGCTTTTTCAATCTCGTCGAAAAGCACCACAGAGAATGGCTTTCTGCGAACTTTTTCAGTAAGCTCGCCACCTTCTTCATATCCAACATATCCAGGAGGAGCACCGAAAAGCCTAGACGCAGCATACTTTTCTGCAAACTCTGACATGTCAACTCTGATTAAGGCATTATCGTCATCAAACAAGAAGTTTGCAAGCGCCTTGGCAAGCTCAGTTTTACCAACTCCAGTAGGACCAGCAAAAATAAACGATCCAGAAGGACGTTTAGGGTCCTTCAAACCAACTCGAGCACGACGAATCGAGCGAGCTAAAGCAGACACAGCTTCATCTTGACCAACAATACGCTTGTGAAGTTCAGATTCCATTTGAAGAAGCTTCTGTGATTCCGCTTGAGTAAGCTTTACTACAGGAATGCCTGTAGTGCTTGAAACAACGGAAGCAATCATGTCTTCATCAACAACCATCTTGACATTAGACTCGCCTTCTCGCCAAGCCTTTTCCTTCTCTGCAGCTTCATTCTCAAGCTTTTCTTGATCGTCGCGAAGATTGGCAGCTTCTTCAAAATCTTGCTGCTTGATTGCTTCATCTTTCTTTTCAGAAATCTTAGCAATCTTATGGTTTAATTCTTTGAGCTCAGGCGGCTGAGTCAAGCGCTTAATACGCAAGCGCGCACCAGCTTCATCAATAAGATCAATAGCCTTATCTGGAAGGTGACGATCTTGAATGTAACGATCAGAAAGCTCAGCAGAAGACTGTAAAGCTCCATCGGTAATAGTTACATGATGGTGATTTTCGTAGCGAGAACGCAATCCTTTAAGAATCTCGATAGTTTCAGCAATTGTAGGTTCTGGAACTTGAATCGGCTGGAAACGACGCTCCAAAGCAGCATCTTTTTCAATATACTTGCGATACTCGTCAGTAGTAGTAGCACCAATTGTCTGTAGCTCTCCACGCGCAAGCATTGGTTTAAGCATATCGGATGCACCAAGAGCTCCATCAGCAGAACCTGCTCCAACAATAGTGTGAATCTCATCAATAAAAAGCACAATATCGCCGCGTGTTTTAATTTCTTTAAGCACTTTTTTCAAGCGCTCTTCGAAATCGCCACGGTAGCGAGATCCTGCAATCATTGAACCTAAGTCTAGAGAATAAACTTGCTTATTTTTTAACGTTTCCGGCACATCGCCTTCAACGATTTTCTGTGCGAGACCTTCTACAACTGCAGTCTTACCAACTCCAGGCTCTCCAATAAGCACAGGATTATTCTTCGTGCGTCGGCTAAGTACAACCATAACGCGTTCAATTTCTTCAGAACGACCTATAACAGGATCAAGCTTTCCTTCTTGAGCTTCAAATGTTAAATTGCGTCCAAATTGATCAAGAAGAGCAGAGCCGGATTGATTTCGCTTATCTTGCACACTTCCAGCATTAGCTAACTCGCCCTTCTCGCTACCATTAGGAGCATTATCTCCACGAATTAAATCAACAGTAGTGCTTCGCAAGTCTCCAAGATCAACTTCCATCTTTATAAGTACTTGCGTGCCCACACCTTCGCCTTCGCGTATAAGCCCTAGCAAAATATGCTCAGTACCAATATAACTGTGACCAAGCTGAAGAGCTTCGCGCAAACTCAGTTCAAGCACTTGCTTAGCGTGAGGCGTAAAAGGAATATGACCAGCAGGCGAAACAGTGCCTTTGCCGATCATCTCTTCAACCTGTTTGCGAGTGCCTTCTAGGCCTACGCCTTTTGAGCTTAACGCTTTCGCGGCAATGCCCTCACCTTCGCGAATAAGCCCGAGCAAAATATGCTCAGTACCAATATAATTGTGCTGAAGTGAGCGAGCCTCTTCCTGAGCTAGCACAATCACGCGTCGTGCGCGATCAGTGAACCGTTCAAACATAACTACCTTCCGTTCTTTTCTTTCATTCCATGGTAACGAGTCGCCATGACGCGAAGCGTCGTATATATTTATTCATTCGTACAGCATTCCATAGCATCACAATAATCATGAATGATGAACCTAAATATTCATATTCTCGTTTCTTGCATAATTACTTATGTTGTCTGCGAGATTTTCTTTTATATAATCGCATTGATGTGGATGCTGTAGTTTTTGAAGTGTCTTCAGATTCTTGTGACTCTTCCACTTTTCCTGTTAACGGTATTTCTTCTGTAACAGAATTTTCGTCTACTAAGTTTACTTCTGAAGAATCAGGATAATCTGTATCTTTTTGGGATTTTTCAAATTTTTCAGATTCATTAGCTACAGTCTCTTCAATTTTTTCAGTTTGATTTTCAACTTCAATTTCGCGATTTTTGTCATCATTATTTTCATATGATTTTTCGTCAATAGTTGAATTGTCTATTAAATCAGATTCAGATAAATTATTTTGTTCATCTTTGTCTGTTGAGGCTTCTTTTTTGTTGCGCAATTTTGAATCTAATTTTCTGCGCTTACGACGATGCATCTTACTGTCTTCGATTGCTTCCTCAATAAGCTCAACGTCTGCTCGCTCATCTCGTGGAGCTTGTTGCAAAATGTCAATATGATAATCGTCGTATGCAGGTTCAGATTGAATCCAAAGCTGCGATGGCTCAGGTGGTTCAATGTCAGAATGCTCACCACAAGCATGATCAAGCGATACAACTCGCCCATCGTCTGGGCTCCACATGTTTGCGCATACGCCAAACATAGAGCCTAAACTTCCAGCTAGAGGAATGAGGAATCCGCATGATGAACATGCTTTGCCATCGGCAATTTTTGTAGATAACGACTTTGGGCCATGTTGACCTGCGTACCAGCGTTTAGCTGTTTGTGAAATTGCTTCCGCAGTCATTACTCGTCTGCGAGACAGTCTTAGCGTTGAAACAGCTTCTTCAAGATCTTCGTCAAAATCATTATTTGCATCGCAAGATTCTTGATTTTGATTAATATCTTTTTCTGCGTTTGCGTTTGTGTCTGCATCTTCTTCGCTAGTATTAGCTTTAGCGTCATCTTCAGTTTTAGACTCAGAATGATCATCTGAATTTGTTGATTCTATATTCTTTTCAGAATTATTATCATCAATATTATTTACTTGGCGGAAGCCATCTTCTAGTCGAGAATCGTCTTCAGATGTGCCAATAGAGTCCATTACAGAAAGATCACTTGGTTTCAAGCGGTCTTTCCACGGAATCCATGGTGGTGAAAGCAAAGAATTTTCAGTAGGAACAAGCGTTGATTCGTTCACGGTCCAACGTTGCGTTTCTTCATCATGATACAACGTAACTGACCACTGCCAGCCTTCATACCCAACTAAATTGCTTACGAAACGAAAGTCTGTAACTCCGTTGCCAAGCTCTATAGAAGATACAAAATCTCCTACTGCATCAGTACGTTCTGAAGTTTCCACAGCTATACTTCTAGCTAGTTCTTGTGGATCCATCACTTCATCAGTCATAAATAATATTCCAGACACTATTCCTGAACGTCAAAATTATCTGCCACTGCACGCAACAATGTAGCAAGTTTTTTGCTTTCAGCAGTTGATGGGTAATGACGTCGACGCAAACCATTACCAGCAGAATCAAGAAGCTTAATAAGATCTTCTACAATAGCTGCCATATCTTCGGCTTTAGGACGAGTAGCCTTTACAAGCGATGGTGCTGTTGCAATAACATTCAAGCCCATAGCCTGTGGTCCTTTGCGACCTTCAATTACAGAAAACTCAACTCGTGTACCCTTGTGTAAACTTTTTACAGTAACTGGCAATGCTGCTGCTGGCAAGAAAACATCCTTACCATCATCTCCAACAATAAAGCCGTACCCCTTCTGCGTATCGTACCAACGCACGCGCCCATTGGGCATAACACACCTCACTCCAAATAATTCTCATTTCGCACGCTGAAGTGCACAAGGCATAAAGTATCAGCATATGCGATAGGTTTATAGATAGTGTACCAAATATTGTTATTACTTGTTTCCTTATTACATTGTAGCGCATACACGCGGGCAATAAAATTTTTTTAACCTACGCAAGTGTTGCTAATGCCAATATTTTAATCGCTAACAATTTTAGAAGGCTCATCGATTTCATTAACTGGCAGAACTACAGTAAGAGTTAGGCCATGAGCTTTAACATCTATTTGCTCAGACCCATCCATAGTGTCATCAAGATTAGTTTTAGAATTGGTCGATGCTTCTAATGGAGAAGATATAGTTGCGCAAATAAAACCATGATGTGCTTTTACTACAGATTGCGCAATTGCCATGCCCAAGCCAGTTCCACCTTTTTCTCTAGCTCTTGATGGGTCAGCAATATAGAAACGCTCGAAAATTCTAGACAATGATTCTTCTGGAACTCCAGGGCCATGGTCAACAACTCGAATTACAGCATACTTATGACCCGTATCAGTAGATTGGCTGACTTCCGCTGCTTCCAAAAACTCCTTCAGTGATTCTTTTACAGAAGGTAATTTAGATAATTCATTTGGAGTTATAGACGCCTTCATAACTCCTACTGCAATTTCTACAGGAGAATCAACAGGGGTGTATCTATGAATATTTCCTACGATATTTGTCATTACTTGGCGTAATCTAGCACCATCACCGAGTAGCGTAACAGTTGGAAGTGTACCAACATGGAATTGGAGCTTACGCTCAAAATCGCAATTTGTGCAACTCATAAGCTTCCACTCATCCGAAATAGTTAAATAGCCTTGTTGAACGGATCTAGCAGGATCAAGAGCATGTAGATCATTAGCCGCGTCAGAAAGTATTGGAGATAAGCTAACTTGCTGTGAAATATTAATTCCACGACCCTCATCAAAACGCGCCAAAGAAAGCAAATCTTCTACTAGTTCAGTCATTCTCTCGCTAGAAGCCTTAATGTGGGCAATAGAGTCATCTGCTCTCTCCTGCTCTCCTGGCATGTTGCGCCACATTGTATATAACTCAGCATATCCATGAATTGCAGCTAATGGAGTACGTAATTCATGACTTGCATCTGAAACGAATCGCTTCATTTTTTCTGTCATATCTTCTTGCTCATTAAATCCTCTTTCAATACGAGCAAGCATAGAGTTAAGAGAAGCTGCTAAAGATCCAACCTCAGTATTTTCAGGAGCAGATGGAACTCGTTTGCTTAAATCTCCAGAAGCAATTTTTGAAGCTGTTTTTTCAATTCGTTTTAACGGTCTTAAAGCTGATTGAATAATAATTGCTGAAAATACTGCTCCAAACAAAATAACTGCAATACTCACCATTATACAGTAACGAGTAAGTGTGCTAACGGTATCAATTTGATCGCTAAGAGATAAAGCAATATAGACATAACCGCTAACACTTAACTCTGAATTATAGCTATTTTTTTGACCCCACGTTAATACTAAAACTCTCCATGGAGCTGTTGCAGCCTTTTTAGTGATTGCATCGACTTTATTAGTATTCCCCTTGACGATTGCAGGTGCTGTGTAAGGCTTGTGGGTAACAATTTTTTTACTATCAAAACCGTCTGCAGGAAGTTTAGGAACCGAAACAACCGATCCTTTAATTGGTATTAATGGAGTAGAAATAATTTTATTATGCGTATCTCTAACTTGCATAAAGTAATTATTTGGACCTACTGAAGATTGATTTGAGTTTTTCATGCGCAATGAATCAACATTGTCATAAACAAATTGCGCTTGACTTGCTAATTGTACATCAGTTTTTTCTAGCAAATAATTTCCTACGAGCTGCTGAATTGATAGTGATATGCAAAAAGCGGCTACAGTTAAAATAGCGAGAGTACATGCAACTAAACGCGTACTCAGTGGTATTGCATTTATGCGACGACGTAGCCAGCAGGTTTTACGAGGCTTTTTGTTTTTTTTGTTATTTTCACTTAGCTCTATCGCAACACTTTTTCCAGCAGTTCTAACATCTGAATCATCTTTAGAGTTATTATTTGTGCTGTTGCTAATAGTTGATTCAGCGTTATTGTAGTTATTATTACTAGATTGCATGATCAGGCTTGACCTGCCTTAGGCTCTCGAATCATATAACCGATGCCACGTTTAGTTTCAATAAGAGGAACTACTTTTTGCTGTTTTCCTGAATCATCAGTAATTTCAATGCCATCAATCTTCTTTCTTAAATAAGAAATATAAGATTCAACGATTGCTGCGTCTCCGCCCCAATCGTACTGCCATACGTGATTCAAAATCTGGCTTTTTGACAGAACTCGACCTTCATTGTCCATAAGATAATGAAGTAGTTTGTATTCAGTTGGGCTAAGTTCGATTGGCACGCCACATCGAGTTACGTCATGAGAATCCTCGTTAATCTCAAGATCCGCAACTTTTATAATATGAGTTTCTTCATCAGGTTCTTGTGTTCTGCGAAGAATTGCTCGTATTCTTGCCACTACTTCTTCCAAGCTGAATGGCTTTGTAACGTAGTCATCTCCACCAACGGTTAGACCCATAATTTTATCTTGTGTATCGTCTCTTGCAGTTAGGAACAATACAGGAACTTTAATTCCATTTTGACGAATACGCCTCGTAACAGTAAAACCATCAATATCTGGGAGCATAACATCCATAACGATAAGATTTGGATTTACTCGTTCAATTACTTCAACAGCTTCTGAGCCGGATGCAGCAGTTTCTACTTCAAACCCAGCAAAATGCAAAGATGCTACCAAAAGTTCACGGATTGATGGCTCGTCATCGACCACGACAATAGATGCTTCAACGTTCTTACTCATATTGATTAGCATCACTTATCAAGCTGAATGTTTCCTGAATAATTGCTGAAAATAAAACAAGTTATCGAATATTTTTGTCTACCTGTGACGAGCGTGCCTTCTACGAGCTTTTCTAACACCAGCAAGTATTTGACGTTGTATGCGATTCTTTCTAAACAGAATAATCGCGACTATTGAGAATAATGCCAACAATATTAATAGCATAATAATTGTAGAAATAAGACTTGCAGAAGAAGTTGTTGACGTACGTTTTGCACGCATTATTTGTTTCATCATCATTATTGCAGATTGATCCCAATGCGTTCCAGTTGTGCTTACTAATGGCTTATAAGCTGCATCGGATAACGAGTCTACAGTATTTTTATTTTTGAGCCATTCATCGGAATTAGGCGAAACAGCTACAACTAATCTTCCATCATGAGTTGCTACTGCAAGCAGCACAGTATTTTTAGCTGGAAGCGTACTAATCAACAAATCACTAGCCCATTTTGATGGATTTTTTGTATTTCCAAAAGTAGACAAATATAAGAGCCTAACATTTACTCCTGTACGCTTTTTTGTTGTCTCAATCATGTCAGCAACTTTACTGACAGAATCCCCAAGCAAATTTTCTGTGTCTGTTATTGAGTCTGTTGCAACTATTCCAGAATTTTGCTCATTACTTTCAGCATATGCATTAATTGTATTTACTCTATTTAAAGGTAAAAATATGAGCGAATTTATTGGAAGAGTTGGAAGAATAAAAGAAAAACTAAATAAAAATGCCATTAATAAAAGCAATACGCGTTTAGCTAAAAATAGTTTTGAATGAGAATGCTGGTAGTTAAAATTTGCAATACGCGTGCAAGTTAAGCTTTTAACCACATTGGTGCATGAATCTTTTTCGTAGTTTTTTGATGGCATATATTCATAATAGCGTGACATCACACAAGTAAAAGTAGCATTATAAAAATCCTTGCTTAATTTATTTGGAATGTTTCGCAAAATAATTTATAAAAAGCGTTTATTTAGACGCAAAACAAATGGAGGGGAAATATGGCACAATTTCGAGTTGATTCAGAGCAAATTCAGCAGGCTGCGGCAGCCGTTGGAACCTCGGTTAGTGCAATTAGAGATGCAGTCAACGGGATGTATACCAATTTACAGCAATTGCAGAGCGTGTGGACTGGATCGGCGGCTACACAATTTGCGTCGACCGCTCAGCAGTGGCGAGCGGCGCAACAACAAATGGAACAATCATTAGAAGCAATTCAGCAAGCTATGCAACATGCGTCAGGAGTGTATCTTGATGCGGAAGCTCAAGCTACTTCCCTATTTGGAATGGGCTGAATAGTCTGAATAATCTAATGAAATATAAATGGCGGTATACTTTACTTGTGAGCATACCGCCATTTACTATGAGCTATTCAGCTATAAAATTTTTACAACTTTTAATTTAGTAGCCCATGTCGGCACCAGCTTGTGGTGCTGCAGCTGGTTTTTCTGGCTTGTTAGCAACCACAGCTTCAGTGGTTAAGAACAAACCTGCAATAGAAGCAGCGTTCTGTAGAGCAGAACGAGTTACCTTAACTGGGTCAGTAACGCCAGCAGCCATCAAATCTTCGTAAGTGTTGGTTGCAGCGTTGAAGCCTTCGCCTTCTGGAAGCTCACGCACCTTGTTGAGCACAACATCTCCAGAAACGCCAGAGTTCTGAGCAATCTGCTTGATTGGAGCTTCTACAGCGCGGAACACGATTGCAGCACCCGTCGCTTCTTCGCCCTTAAGCTCTGTGATTGCTTGAGACTTTTCAATCTTTGCAGCAGCCTGAACCAAAGCTACGCCACCGCCTGGAAGCAAACCTTCCTCAATAGCAGCCTTAGCGTTACGAACTGCATCTTCAATACGATGCTTACGCTCCTTAGCTTCAACTTCAGTAGCAGCGCCAACCTTAATAACAGCAACGCCGCCAGCAAGCTTAGCAAGACGCTCCTGAAGCTTTTCGCGATCGTAATCGGAATCAGTGTTCTCGATTTCTGCGCGAATCTGAGCCACGCGAGCATCAACATCTTCCTTAGATCCAGCACCAGAAACGATAGTTGTTTCATCCTTAGAAACAATAACCTTAGCTGCGTGACCAAACACAGAAGCGTCGATAGAATCGAGCTTTAAGCCAAGGTCGTCAGAAACAACCTGTGCACCGGTCAAAATAGCCATATCTTGAAGCATAGCCTTACGACGATCGCCGAATCCTGGAGCCTTAACAGCAACAGTGTTGAAAGTGCCACGAATCTTGTTCAAAACAAGTGTTGGCAATGCTTCACCATCAACATCTTCAGCAATAATAAGCAATGGCTTGCCAGACTTCATAACAAGCTCAGCGATGTGGACGATATCCTGCTGGCTTGAAACCTTGCCAGAAGTGAGCAAAATGTATGGATCTTCAAGAACAGCAGTTTGATCGTCAGCGTTAGTGACGAAGTAAGGGGAAATATAGCCCTTATCAAAGCGCATACCTTCAGTGAAGTCCAAGTCAAGACCAAACTTGTTGTTGTCTTCAACTGTGACAACACCATCCTGACCGACCTTATCCAAAGCTTCAGCAATCTTTTCGCCAACTTCAGGATCAGCTGCAGAAATCGTAGCAGTAGCAGCAATCTGTTCCTTGGTCTCAACATCCTTTGCAGAAGCAAGCAATTCCTTGACGATTGCTTCAGCAGCCTTTTCGATGCCGCGGCGAAGAGCGATTGGGTTGCTTCCTGCAACAACATTCTTCAAACCTTCATGCACCAAAGACTGTGCCAAAACAGTAGCAGTTGTAGTACCGTCGCCTGCAACATCATCAGTCTTCTTAGCTACTTCCTTAACAAGTTCGGCGCCAATACGCTCGTATGGATCTTCAAGATCGATTTCCTTAGCGATAGAAACGCCATCATTTGTGATAGTTGGTGCACCGTAAGTCTTATCTAATACAACGTTGCGACCCTTTGGACCAAGTGTAACTTTAACAGTGTCTGCAAGCTTATCCAAACCGGCGAGCATACCCTGACGGGCGTCTTCCTGGTAGGCAATAATCTTTGCCATAGTTCCTCCACATACGTTATTTATGAACTTTTCACTGCAATCTTGAGTAATAAGCCGTCAGCTGCTTATTATCACTCTCAAGGCTTGAGTGCTAATTTGAAGATTAGCACTCTATGTACCCGAGTGCCAACTTTTTTGGCGTTTATACATAAAAACCGGTTAGAAAATAATTCTAACCGGTTATTTTTATGCTAAAAATATTACTTGCAAAGCACAACTACAATCGGAGAAACGATTTGTTTTTCATTTTCGACAGCACTAATACCTAAAGTCTTTGCAATATCTTCAGCTGCAGCTTTTTGTGAATCGTCTTTATACCAAACAACAGACTCGCCTGGGACTTTACCAGTTGGATTCCCAGCTGTCACATTTGCGTATCCCGCTTGCTTTAACTTATCTGCTCCAGCAGCAGCATGACCGCTTATCTTGGTTGCGTTAAGAACTTTCACAGCAACTGATTTATCTAGTGAAGTTTGCGTCTTAGAATCATTTGCTGAATTATCCTTAGAGTCACCAGCATCTTTCCTATCTGATTTATTTTCTTCAGATTGATTATCGTCGTCATCTTCGCCTTCAGAAGATTTATCTTCGTCGCTTTTAACTGACTTTTTGTTTTCAGAAGTCTTAGAAGGCGATGCTGATTGAGATGATTGTTGCTGATGATTCCAAGGCAACGGAAGATGTGAGATTTCGCCAGAAGCGATAGCCCAAACTAAAACACCAACAACCGCTGCAACAATTAATGCAACAAAATAAGGAAGTATTACGGCATACCACGCAGGATTTCCACGATGAACTCCAATCGGTCCCTCTGGTGGCTCATCAAAAGCATCAGGCGTATACGACACGTTCTGATTATTTCGCGCCATAATTGCACTCCTTATAAAATCATTTAAACAATAATGAATCTATACTATCTAATGCTTAGCACAAAGCACAAATTTAGAAAATTTGATTGATTTCCTTTTATGGTATGCCTTGACATACAGTAGCAATATGAATCCTCAAAATATTAAACCCTTAAACGAGCTAATGGATCCTGATTGGGCTGAAGCATTAAAGCCAGTTGAGCCACAAATACGCGCAATGGGAGTATTTTTGCGAGAGCAGATAGAAAGCGGACATCATATTCTTCCTGCTAGCCACAACATTTTGCGTGCTTTTTCTATTCCACTAAAAAGCATTAAAGTTTTAATTGTTGGCCAGGATCCATATCCAACGCCGGGCCATCCAGTAGGCTTAAGTTTTTGCACAGCTGCAAAAGTGCGCCCACTGCCAAAAAGTCTCATAAACATTTATAAAGAATTAGTAAACGATTTAGGTGTAGAAACTCCAAAAAGTGGAGATCTAACACCGTGGACCAGGCAGGGTGTGATGCTTCTTAACAGATGTTTAACTGTTGAGGCCGGTAAGGCAAATAGCCACCAAGGAAAAGGTTGGGAGCCTGTAACCGATGCAGCTATTCGAGCATTAAACAATAGAACTGATTGCAATGGTAATCCATTGCCGCTTGTAGCTATTTTATGGGGTCGTAATGCGCAAAGTTTGGCTCCTTTGCTGACGAATGCAACTCTTATTACATCAGCGCACCCAAGCCCTCTTTCTGCAATGCGAGGATTCTTTGGATCGCATCCATTTTCAAGAGCTAATCAGGCCTTAATTAATATGGGAGTTTCGCCAATTAATTGGTCCCTAGATTCTCAAGAAATCTAATTGTCTTAAATATTGCAAATTATCTTATAAAGACAATAAAAATGCCATTTTTGAACATGTCAGTACTGCATATCGGTTAAAATGTCTCTTATGGCATTATTTCCACCGCAACCACAGAAGAAACCGTTAACCGATAAAACTTCAATTGCTTCTAAGCTTGGCATTGGATCAGCTGTACCTCAGCCGTCTGCTGTTTCTAATACAAGTGCGCAAGTCACTGCAACTATTTCGAGTGATGACATACGTCGTTGCCAACAAATTGCAAATATTTTGCGCGCACGTTTTGCACAAACCTTAGTCGGTCAAGACGCTTTACGAGAGTCTCTTATTCTTACTCTTATTGCAGGCGGACACATTCTTATTGAATCAGTACCAGGTCTCGCAAAAACTACTGCTGCTCAAACTCTTGCAACAGCTATGTCAGGTAGTTTCCGTCGTGTGCAGTGTACTCCGGATTTAATGCCAGCAGATTTAGTTGGTACTCAAGTTTTTGATTTTGCTTCCCAACATTTTACTACGCAAATTGGTCCTATCCATGCAAATGTTATTTTGTTGGATGAGATTAATCGTTCAAACGCAAAAACTCAATCTGCAATGCTTGAAGCTATGGCAGAAGGAGCAACAACTATTGGAGGCGAAAGAATTCCTCTGCCTCAACCATTTATGGTTATTGCTACGCAAAATCCAATTGAGGAAGAAGGAACATTTAATCTTCCAGAAGCCCAGATGGATCGTTTTATGGTAAAAGCAGTTATGACTTACCCTAATCCTGACGAGGAAGTTCGTATGCTGCAATTACTTACTCAACGAGGATCGGATGTCGTTGATCCTTCAAAGCTAAATACTCAACGCATAAGTTTGCAAGATGTTGTTTTTATGCGTACTGCAGCGCGTCACATACACGTTTCTGAAGCAGTTATGAAGTATGTAGTTGATCTTGTTGCCACTTCTCGCGGTGAAGGTACGCATCCACTTCCTACGATTAATTCATTGGTTCGTATGGGAGCTAGCCCTCGTGCATCAATTGCACTTATTCGTATTGCTCAAGCTCACGCTTTACTTTCTGGACGCGATTATGTGATACCTGAAGATATTAAATTGTTTGCGCATGAAGTGTTAAGGCATCGCATACTTTTAACTTTTGAAGCTTTAGCTGATTCTATTACTACAGATCAAGTAATTGATGCATTAGTTAAGACGGTTCCTGTGCCATGATGCGTACGAAGCGGTTAGTATTATCTGAACCTGCTAAAGCCGTGCGTCGCAAAATTGAGCTTTTGGATCAGCGAATTGATTTGCCTATTGCGCGTAAAGCTTTAGGCTTATTAGAGGGAGACCATCCTTCGCACAGACGTTTTGGCACAGGTGATGTTATTGACATACACGCGTGGCAGCCAGGAGATGAAGCTCGCATGATGAATTGGTCTGCGAGTGCTCGAACTGGACAACCTATGGTGTCTTCTAGAGAGCGTACTTCGTCTTCTCATACTTGGATTGCTTTAGATACAAGCATCAATATGAATGGAGCTTGTGTTTCTGGAGAATCTCTGTATGAAGTTGCGTCTAACTCTGCATGCTTTTTTGCATCTTTGAGTTTAAAACGTCATGATGCTGTTTCTTTGTTGTGTGCAGATGGAAAAAACGTTATCAATGTTCATTCTGCTAGTAATCTTTCTGATTTTGAGCGAAATCTAGATTATACGTTGCTTAATACTCGTAGGAATACCAGAGACATTGATGCGTTGCTTACTTCGTTACTAAAAAATATTGACAATAATGGTCTGGTAGTTTTAATAACTGATGAGTATGCATTACAAGCTCATAACTCTGAATCTTTGCGTAAAATTACGCAAAATCATAAGCTTGTAGTTATTGTTGTCTCTCCTATTAATCCTTTTGATTCTGCAATTGATTTGCAAATATTTGATGGAATTACTTTACGTAAAGTACCGGCGTTTTTGAAAAAAGAATCAAATAAAAATGAAGTCGAAGCTCGTAGAAATTTTAGAATAAACGCTTTATACGATATGCTGCTTGGTGTTCAATCTTCAATAATTTATGGTTCTTCAAGTGAAGAAGTTTTCCATATTTCTGCACAAAAAGTGAGCCGTACAAATTATCTTGCTGACTCATTTAACAAGGAGGTTGAATAGAATGAGCCTGGAAGATATTCAAAAGCCTTTACATGATGAAACGCTTTTTTTAATACTACTTTCTGCATCGCTTGTTGTTATCTTTATTGCTTTTGCGGTTTTATATTTTTCTTTTAAAAAGCCAAAAAAATTAACTGAAAGTAGCAACTCTACAGAAGCAGTTCACGTTCATAATGTAAACAAACAAGCTTGGCGTAAAGATATTGATGCGATTGTTGAGAAGTATCATAACAATGAACTTACTAAAGATCAGGCTTGTGCAGAATTGGCTTCTATTGCTAGATCTTATGTTTCGAAGATGAGCGGTGAAGATATTCAAACTCACACTTTGGGAGAATTGGCTTCTTTGCGTTTGAAATGGCGCAATAAAAAAGGTGCTGATATGTTACGCCAAACAATATCTGCTTTGTATCCTCCAGAATTTGCTGATCGCAAAGCAAACGAGCAAGCGCGAAATACTACTGTTGAGCAGGCTGCTGAATGGGTTTTAGTATTGCTTGAAGGCTGGCAAACGAAGGACAAACGTTGATGAGTAATAATGTTTGGGAATACATATGGCCATGGAGATGGCAATGGCCTTTGCTTTTTGTTGCAGGCGTTGTTATTTCTGTAGCAATTTTTGCTATCTTACTAATTTTAGATTCCATTCGTAGCAATATTTTAAAAAAGAAGTATAAGAGTCAAACTAGTAATATTACGCGAAAATTCTATACTTTTACTTTTGACAATGATCTACAAGGAACTACTACTAGTCATTCATGGTATATGTGGCGAATGTTTAGAAGGTTTGCTGCGGCTGCATTGGTAGTATCTTTATGCAGTTCGCTTGCTGTTGCTTCTAGACCAGCCCGAGTGTTTAATGCGAACGAGCAAGTTAGTTCTAGAGACATTGTTTTATGCTTAGACGTTTCAGGTTCTGCTTTACCATATGATCGCGAAGTAATTCAAGCGTATCTTAATTTTATTGAGCATTTTCAGGGTGAACGCATTGGATTAAGCATTTTTAACTCCACATCTAGAACAGTTTTTCCACTGACTGACGATTATCGACTAGCTAAAAAACAATTGCAATATGCTGCAAATTTGCTTGGCGGAGTTCAATCGCAAAGTCGTATTAATCGTTTACAACAACGCCAATATCAGGAAATTTCTGACTGGCTTGAAGGAACTCAAAATCGCAAAAACGCAACATCTCTTATTGGAGACGGTTTAGTTAGTTGCGCAGCAATGCTTCCAGGTTTTATTTATGGTTCTGCTCATAATAACCATAAAATACAAAGCCGTTTTAATAGAAGTGCTTCCATTGTTCTTGCTACAGATAATGTTGTTTCTGGAAAACAAACTTACTCATTAAAGCAAGCTTTAGATTTAACAAAGCAAGCTAAAATTACTGTCGACGGGTTATATTCCGGCGCAAAACAGAATGAGAATGATGATGCTACGTTAGAAATGAAACAGCTTATTGAATCTCATGGTGGAATTTTCCTTTCTCAACGCAATTCTGATTCTGTTATTAATTTAGTAAAAGAAATTGAAAAAAGACATACTGCAATTCCTCAAGGCACTGCTCAGTCTGCATTTAGCGACGATCCTGGTCTTTGGGTTTTGCTTACTGTGTTTAGCGTTGTGATTTGGTTAGCTATTGCAAAGAGGATGAAGCGATGACAACAACACTATTTTCTGCTACTACCCTACTGTTTGCACACGCTAAAATTGAAGCTTCTGACACTTCTCAAGCAGGTCAGTTGGTTTTTTCTCCATCATATGGCTGGATTATTGCGATTATTGCAATATTAGTTTTGTTGGCAGCAATGTTTTTTGAAATTGTGCCTATACGTAGGAAACCAGGATCAAGTGATGAAACTTTTTGCATGAGATTAAGACGTATTGGCATATGCATAATGCTAATAATTTGCGTGCTATCTCCAAGTATTATGCGTTCAACTTTACAAAGAGCAGTAAATGCAACAAACGTGATTATTGCTCTAGATATAACAGGTTCAATGAGAGCAAAAGACGCTGATTATGCAAAAAATAGTAAGATTGAGCGTATTGATGCAGCAAGGAATATTATTCGTCAAATAACAAAATCCTATGCTAACTCAAGTTTTGCTGCTATTTCTTTTGGTGCTTCTACGTCTGTCGATGTTCCATTAACGCCTGATGCTAGAGCAGTTGACAATTGGATAAATACTTTACGAACTGAACCAACTAGCGTAGCTACTGGAACTAGTCTTGACGCTCCTATAGATCAAACTTTGCTTACTGCAAAAGCTATACATGATGCTCATCCAGATGATACAACAGTTTTGTATGTTTTAAGCGATGGTGAGGAAACAACACAACGAAAGCGCCGCACATTTTCATCGCTCAGAGCTTATATTACTAACGCATTTGTTATTGGAATAGGCTCATCTAAAGGAGCTAAAATACCTTTGGAAAAAACACAGCTGCAACTTGACGACTACAGCGAAGACAATACCTCTAATCAATGGGTTATTGATCCTGCTACAGGAAATCCTGGGATTTCAAAGCTTGATGAAAAGAACTTGCGAAATATTGCCGATGAGCTTAGCGGCAAGTATATGCACTCATCTTTAAACGTAACATTTGGAGACGAAGCAAAACCAATTCTTTCACACCAATGGAGAATGAACGAGACAGCAAAACCTCGTTTGAGACCTGAACCAATTATTTGGCCGTTTGCAATATTTGCGTCGATACTTTTAATTTGGGAATTAATGTCGTGGTTTATAACTTCAAGGAAATTAGTATGAAGCACATGTCTAGTCGCACAATTATTCGCATTGTTACATTCTTGTTCTTGATTATTGCGATATTCGTAGCGTATTTTGCTATCGTAAATTGGAGAGCACAATACGCGTATAATACTGCTACGGATAGCCTTATTTCTAACATAAAATCTGCTAAGAGTATCGATAGCGACAAGAATGTGCTTTTAACTCAGCAACAGCAAACTGATGCGCAATTTGATGATGCTAAATCTCAAGAAATGATACTGCTTCCTCAACTTCGAAATAGTATTGACAAAAATGCTGAATTATCACGAAAGTTAACAGAAAAATTAAAGCAGAATCAAAACAATACTAATAAGCAACAGAAACCGAAAAAGCATAACAATCATTTTAAAAACGATAATTCTAACAATTCTTCTAAAGATAAAAAGCAGTCAGATTCGTCTAAGCCTCAATTGAGCAATGCTCAGCGCAATAAAGTTGAAAACTTGCTAAAACAGAACGATCATGTGGATTCTCAATCTTCACAGAATCAAGAAGACCAGCAAGGTTTAGAAAAGACAGAAAAACGTACTAAAACTGATGAAAGCAGCAATAAGCCTTGGTAATTAAATCTTCAACGATTATCTATAAGCGAAGCAATAAGCATTAATAACCTTTTAACCACATTGAATATTTTTTAGTGACTTTTCATTAATAAACGTGTGTAATAACGATTATGCACACATATTACGAATGGCAATGGCTTATACAACGCACTCAAGAGTGCGCTCGCTGCGTTATGGCAGAATCCGCAGCGACTGAATTAGAAGATTGGCAAGGGCTTGCAGCCGAACATTTTCGTCATAGTATGAAAAATATTTCTGCACAAGCGTATGCGTTATATAACATTCGCGGAGGAATATAGTATGTCTTGGAAAGTTAAGTCCTCTGTTGTAGGTGGAATGACGCTTAGCGTTGCTGATAGAGAAGCGTATATTAGTTTTTCCAGAAAACTCAATAATATTGCTAAAGAATTACTTACGCTAAAAAATTTATGGCTTAATGCAGCGATGGTTATTGCCGGTCAAAATTATGGTATACAAAAAGAATCAGGAGCATATATTCATGATTCTTCGCAATCATTTTTAACTGAAAGCATATGTCATGAATATGCTCATAAATGTTATTTAATGTCTCAAAATTTAGAAAATCTTGCTTTTCTTATTGCAAGAGCAAATAATTTGTATGAAGATGCAGAATTTCGTGCAAAAGACGAGTTAGACAATAAAATTTCTTTCTTGGCTCTTGCAAACCCTATTTTTGCTTTACATGTTTTATTGTCCGCAGGTCTCGCCGTTAATCAAGATAATAAAAATCATTCAGGTTTCCAAAATCTTGCTAGATGGTCCTACACAACTAAGAATATACAACAAGGAATTATTCGAGGTTTATCGCAGCACCTTATTTTAAATCCTATTACAAGTTTGCCAATATTTATTGCCGGAAATGCGAAAGGCCCCATAAATAAAAAAGAGCGTGAAACCTCACTAAACTTTTTATCCAATGCTCAAAAATATTTATCACAAGCTATTCCATTTATTTCTAGTGCTCTTAGCTTCGTAAGCGCGCCTATTAATGATCGAAAGCAAGGTAATAATTTACTTCTCACTAAAGTAAATGAGATGTGGAGAAAACCTGGATCTGTTCTTGCTAGACCTGGACGTAATCTGCTTGAAACTTTAGAAAATTTAACGGAACTTGGAAGCGAAAATTTGGGCGTTAGACCACCACTTGTTAATCCAGATGCTGCTACTATTGCAATTCAACGTTTTAGGCGCAGCGATGGCAGTTCGTCATGGTTAGTAATAATTCCAGGAACTGACGGTAAAGCACACTCTCCTTTTGGTTGGGCACAAAACGCAGAAGTAATGAGTCATAGTTCTTTAGTTAGAAAACAAGCTGATAGCACTCGAATGGTTGTAGAAGCTATGAAACGTTCTGGAATTAAATCTAACGAGCCTGTTGCTTTAGTAGGACATTCTCAAGGAGGTATTGTTGCAGCAAGCATTGCAAGCGATTACGCTAAGCAATACAACATACAGCATGTTGTTACTGCTGGATCTCCTATTGCAAATCATCCAATTCCTAAGAAAACTTGGGTTACCAGTATTGAGATGGACGATGAGATTGTGCCTTCTTTAGATGGCAAAGAGAATCCTCGTAGAAATAATTGGGTGACTATTCACGGTCATGCAATTCATGTTAAAGAATCTAAGTGTTCTTTACCTCCTGGAGTCACGCGTTTTTCTGGCAAACAATATTCGACTAAAAAATTCGATAATGACGGAATATTCGTTAATGACGTTCCAGAAGAAGGAACTTTAACTCATGATTTGCATTACCATACTGCAGCTTATGAAGATGCTCTTCAACTCGGATCTAAAAGTGTGCGCGAGCAAGATCGACATTTTCAGAATACTATTAATGGCAAATTGCAAAGTACTACATTGTGGCAAGGAGTAATGAAAAAATAAAATAATTAAATTCTTATTGAGTAAAATTAAGCTAATTCGCAGCATGATGTAACCTTAAAACTATGAAGCTTACCGATATTTCTCCTGCAATAGCTCTGACTCCTCTCGATGGGCGTTATCATAATCAAACATCCGCACTCGTTGAATATTTAAGCGAACCTGCGTTAAATCGCGAGCGCATGCGTGTAGAAGTTGAGTGGATGATTCTTCTCGCAAATGGTTATGAAGCTAATCAATTCCAGCCAATTGTTAAGGGTGTTAATCCTTTAACTGATGAAGAATGCTCATATTTGCGTTCTATTCCTGAAAATTTTGATGCTGAAGGAATTGCTCGTCATGCTGCGCATGAGGCTATTACTCATCACGATGTTAAAGCTGTTGAATACTACATTGACGATGCGTTAGACGAAGCAGAAAATAAGCTTGGTCGTGCTACTGAGCTTTCAAATTTAAAAACTTTAGTACATTTTTCATGCACAAGTGAAGATATTAATAATCTTTCTATTGCGCGTTGCGTAAAGCAAGCTGTTTTAAACGTTTATCGTCCGAATTTAGAAGCGATAGTTGATTATTTAGTTAAGAATGCTAACGAATATAGAGATTTATCTATGCTTTCGTTAACTCATGGCCAGCCTGCTACTCCAACTACTTTAGGCAAGGAATTGGCAGTGTTTGCATATCGTTTGCGTCGTCAACTTCGTCATCTTGATAATCAAGAGTATTTAGGAAAGTTGAATGGTGCTACAGGAACTTTTGGAGCTCATTTAGCTGCTTTCCCAGAAGTTGATTGGATTAGCGTATCTCAAGAGTTTGTTGAAAATAGAATGGGTATTCAATGGAATCCATTAACAACTCAAATTGAAAGCCACGATTGGCAGGCTGAACTTTATAGCACTGTAAGTCACATAAACCATATTCTGCATAATCTTGCAGTTGACGTATGGATGTATATTTCTAGAGGTATTTTTGTGCAAGTTCCTGTGAAGGGAGCTACAGGATCTTCTACTATGCCTCATAAGGTTAATCCTATTCGTTTTGAGAACGCTGAAGCTAATCTTGAGATTTCTTGCTCACTGTTTGACACATTATGTGCAACTCTTACTGAAAGCCGCTGGCAGCGTGATCTTACAGATTCTACTACTCAAAGGAATGTTGGCTCAGCTTTCGGTTATGCTCTTCTTGCTTTGAATAATCTTTTAGGCGGTTTGAAGTCTATTCATCCTAATAAAGAATTTATGGCAAAAGAATTAGACGAAAATTGGGAAGTTCTTGGAGAGCCAATTCAAACAGCAATGCGTGCTGAAGAAATTGCTGGCGTACCTGGTATGGAACGACCATATGAGCAAGTAAAAGAATTAATGCGTGGTCACCATATTTCACAAAGTGACGTAGAAGAATTCATTAAATCTCGTAACTTTGATGCCAATACTGCAGCTCGTTTGCAAGCAATGACACCAGAATCTTACACTGGATTTGCTTCACAATTGGTGGACTTTATTGATTAAGTAGACGGTAAAGCCATGCAATCTAGCATAAATCCAAATCTTGTTATTGAAGATACTCAGCCTAGCTTAGTACGTAGTTGGGCTGATTTGTTGTATGCAATATCATCAGTTGTAATTGGCGTTTTTACTTTGTTGTCGTCAATGTGTTTATCAGCAACGGCTGATGCTATGAAGATTGATGCACGAAGTGCTACTCAAATTATAGGATTATCTTTTAATAATCTTTCATTTGTTCTGATACAGCAAGGTCTTACTCTTATTGTTGTTGCAGAAGTTATTGCACACATGGTTTCTGACAGGCGTTGGATTGATACCGCTATTTCTGTTATTACGCTGTTTATAAGTTATGGTTCAGTATGGCTGTTATCTATTGCGATATTTTCTACACACAATATAGCTTTGATTGAATCTTTACAAATGCGGTCTAATAACACTTGGGCTGATTTGCTTCCAGACATGTATGCTGTTCTGGTTGCTTTTCTTACAGTTAGTGGTCCTAGACGCGAATATAAGCATGTAATGTGGGGCTGGAATGCTTTATTCATTGTTACAGCAATACTTCTATTTTCATCTTGGGATTCCTACTCTGCTATTCTTGTATCATGTTGCTTAGGAAGAGCAATTGGTACGCTTATTCGTTTCGCAAAAGGCACACGCAGTAAGGGTGCTTGGGGTGACGATATTGTTCTTGCTTTAAAAAATATTGGCATAGATAATCTTACTCAATTAACTCGTAGAACTCAGCAAGCTGATCATACTGGAGTTCTTCGTTCAAGTCTTGATGACGATTTAATTGAAAATTCAAGATTGTATGATGCAACAGACATCCACGGCATACGTTATGTAATTTCAGTATTAGATAATCAAGTTCATTTACCAGGTTATTTAAATCAATTATGGCAGTGGGTGCGTTTAGTAGATATACCAACTCGTAGAGATCGTTCTGCTAGACATTCTGTTCATCACCACCTTTCTATGCTTCTTGTTTTACGAAATATGCATTTGCCAACAGCGAATGTTTATGGAGTAAGCGACAGTGATAAATCTTCAATAATGGTTTTTCACGCTTCTAACGCTCTACTGCCTTGCAATTTGAACACTTTAACTATTGATGATGCAGCAAAATTAATGCGTTATGTAGATGCTGCTAACACTCGCGGTATTACGCATAGACGCATCACTCCTGAAACTATTGCTAGGCTTGAAGACGGAACACCAGTTATTGCAGGTTGGCAAAACGGCGACGTTGCCAGCGATGATACAAATATTGCACTTGATAAAGTTCAGCTTTTAACGCTTATTGCATCTTGCACAGATATTGACACTGCTCTTAAAGCTGCTATTAACACATGGGGTGCAGAAAAGTTATCTGCACTATTGCCTTTTATGCAGAAAGCTGCTATTCCTGCTTCCACGAGATCTTTGCCATCTTGGAATAAAAAAGTTTTCCAAAATCTTTGCAATAAGTTAAGTCAAATAGTTGCTTTACACACAGATGAAGAAGATTATGATACTGTGCGTTTAGCGCGCTTCAATATACGTTTCTTTGTTAGCTTGGTTCTTTCGATTGTTGCTGTCGCTGTTATTGCTACACAGTGGCATCCTCAGGAAGTATTTGCTGCCTTGCGTCACGCAGATAATGTAATGGTATTTATGTGCTTTGCTTGCAGCATGTTTGCTTGGATTGGATCTGCAATTACTCTCGGCTCATTCATGGATGATCAAAAACCTTCTGCACATGTTTTGTTTGCATCTCAAGCAGCTACTGGTTTCACAGCAGTTTCTATGCCTGCTGGTGTTGGTCCTGCATTTGTAAATATGCAATTATTAAAGAAAAGCGGGTACACTTCAGCTCAAGCTACAGCAATTACTAGTGCAGTATGGCTTATTCAAGCATTAATGACAACTTTAGTATTACTTTCTATAGGCGTTTTCACTGGTAAAAATGTGCTTTCTGGAATGATTCCTACTCATATGCTCATTACTTTCATTGGAATAATCACACTTATAGTTTGTGTTTTAATGGTTATTCCGTCCGCTCGTAAAGCAATTCGAAAGCATTATTTGCCAATATTATCTGATTACGGCCATCAAATTAAGGAACTTATTTCACATCCTATGCAACTTATTGCAGGCTCTTTTGGTGCTATTGTGCTTGTTTCATGCATTGGATTGGGTTATTGGATTTCTTTGCTTGCATTTGGATATTACGCAAATCCTTGGGAAACAATCTTACTATTCTTACTTGCTAACGCTGCTGGATCGGCAGTGCCTACGCCAGGCGGCTTGGGTGCTGTTGAAGCTTCTCTTACTTTCGCATTTACATCTGTAGGTGTTCCTCCAACAGTTGCTTTGTCTGCCACTCTTCTGTATAGGCTTATGTTCTACTGGTTGAGAATTCCGTTAGGCGCGTTTGCAATGAAGTGGCTCAGCAATAATGAGCTTATATAAGTGAGATTTACAAACATTTGTGTATTTTTATTAGCAAATATCGTATCTGTTTCTATGCAAGTGCGTTTTAAATAAAAAACAGCAAAAAATAAATAAAAAATATTAAGAAAAAATGCAAAAATGGCTACATTTGTAGGGAAAATGTACTAATATCTAGTATGAACGTGACCTTTGAAGAGAAGGTCCCCTGACACAAAGGATGCTGCATGGCATACAACAAGTCTGATCTCGTTTCTAAGATCGCACAGAAGTCCAACCTGACCAAGGCACAGGCCGAAGCCGCCGTCAACGCATTCCAGGATGTGTTCGTTGAGGCTTTACAGTCCGGTGAAGGTTTGAAGCTTACTGGTCTGTTCTCCGCAGAACGCGTAAAGCGTGCTGAGCGCACTGGCCGCAACCCGCGTACCGGTGAAACCATCAAGATTCCAGCTTCTTACGGTGTACGTATTTCCGCTGGCTCCTTGTTGAAGAAGGCTGTTACTGCCTGAAATTAAGCGTTTTTCGTATTTATTACATTAAACAAATACTATTTGCGCAAAAACAAAGATGGGCACTCCAAAGCTGGGGTGCCCATCTTTTATAGATTTCCTCGTTCCATTTTTCGCAAACGCGGCTCTGCGCTATCTTTTGCTCCCGTAATGCGGTAAACGTCAAAAACGCCTTCAATTTTACGGATAGCAGCAAGTAGAGTTGCTAAGTGCTGAGGATCTGCCATTTCAAAGGTAAATTGACTTGTTGCAACACGGTCATCGCCTGTAGCAATAGTTCCGGAAAGAATATTTACTCCATGATCTGAAAGAACGCGAGTAACATCCGAAAGAAGATGTTGTCGATCCAATGCTTCAACTTGGACCTTAACCAAGAACAAGCCTTTATCGCTAGTCCATTGAACAGGAATAACGCGCTCTGATTGAGTTTTTTGCAAATCGAGCATGTTCTGGCAGTCAGTCCTATGCACAGACACACCTTGGTTTCGTGTTATAAAACCAATAATCATATCTCCTGGAACTGGCATGCAACATTTTGCAAGCTTGACCCAAACGTCTCCAACACCCTTAACTGATACTCCCAAAGCACCGTTAGACTTATGGCTGCGCTCAACATGGCGTAAAGGCAATGCTTCTTGTTCTACTTCTTCTGCAACTTCATCAGCGCCCGCATCTTTTACTAAACGCGAAATAACATTCTGTGTAGAAACTTGACCTTCGCCAATAGCCGCATATAAAGACTCAACATTAGTAGGCAAATTCAATTCATCAGCAACGCCAATTAATGCCTGCTGCGTCATCAAAGTAGTTAAAGGCAAGTTACGTTTACGCATAGCGCGAGTTAGCTCATCCTTGCCCTCTTCAATCGCCTCAGAGCGGCGTTCCTTGCTAAACCATTGACGTATTTTATTTCGAGCACGAGGAGATTTTACAAAACTCAGCCAATCGCGAGATGGTCCAGCTGTATCCGACTTTGAAGTAAGCACCTCTACAGTGTCACCGTTTGAAAGTTTCGTATCAAGAGGAACCAAGCGTCCATTTACACGCGCACCCATCATGCGGTGACCAACTTCAGTATGCACAGAATATGCAAAATCAACAGGAGTTGCATCCTGCGGAAGCGCAACAATACTCCCCTTTGGAGTAAAAACATAAACTTCAGAAGCACCAAGATCTTGTTTTAATGAACCTAAGAATTCATCTGAATCTGGAGTCTCACTAGTCCAATCAGCAAGCTGTTGAATCCACTTAAGATTATCTGCTTCGCTAAGCTCTTTTTTGTCATCAATATTATTTTCGCGTTTTAAATCATCATTATCAGGCTTACTTAAAGCGCGACCAGCCTGACCATTAGCTTTGTACTTCCAATGAGCTGCGATGCCGAATTCAGCACGCCTATGCATATCCCATGTGCGTATTTGAATCTCTACTGGCTTTCCACCAGGGCCTACAACTGTAGTATGCAAGCTTTGATACATATTCAACTTTGGAGTTGCAATGTAATCCTTAAAACGTCCTGGAACAGGGCTCCATCGAGCATGCACTGCACCTAATGCTGCATAACAGTCACGAATAGAATCGACTATTATTCTCACACCAACTAAATCGTAAATATTAGCAAAATCATGACCTCGAACGATCATCTTTTGGTAAATAGAGAAATAATCTTTTGGTCGACCTTTTACCGATGCTTTAACATGTTGTTCTGCAAGATCTGCATTAATTTCTTCAAGAATTTGTCGTAAATAAACTTCACGCTGACCTGCTCTACGAGCAACTAAAACAACAATTTCATTATAAATTTTTGGATACAATACTTTAAAACTCAGCTCTTCAAGTTCAGTTTTAATTGCATTCATGCCTAAACGGTTAGCAAGAGGCGCATATACGTCAAGAGTTTCTCTTGCTTTTTTATGTGAACTTGATGGCTTAACATACCTCCAAGTACGAGCATTATGCAAACGATCCGCAAGCTTTACTACAAGCACTCGCACATCGCGGCTCATTGCAACAACCATCTTACGAATAGTTTCTGCTTGAGCACTTTCGCCATATTCCATGTTGGATATTTTTGTAACACCATCTACAAGACCTGCTACAGTATCGCCAAATTCAGCTCGACATTCTTCTAGCGTGTAATCTGTATCTTCTACAGTGTCGTGTAATAATCCTGAAGCAACAACAATTGGTCCCATTCCAAGATCTGCAAGAATTTGAGCTACAGCAAGAGGATGAATAATGTATGGCTCACCAGATTTGCGTCTTTGACCTGTATGCTGCTTTACAGCACGATCATAAGCTCTATGAAGAATGCTCATATCCTCATTAGGATGATGCCATTTGCACATGCTCAATATTGGCAATAATGGATTTTGAGAATCTTCGCTGATTTCACATCCGAGCCTATTGGATCCTTTTATATCCTCTTGAAGTTCACCCATTTGGCACCTCCTAGTACTTTTTACTATCCTACCTGCAATTCGCTCAATACACTACCAAAACAAAAAATACATACAATAAATCCGACTCAGTTTTAAAAACCGGTCGGATATTTATAAAAAGATTATTGTACGCCAGTGGAGCCAAAACCTTTATCAGAGCGATCAGATTCAGGTAATTTAGATGCGGGAATAAATCGTGCTTCTACATAACGTTGTATAACCATTTGAGCGATACGATCACCTTTATGGAATTGCACTGTGTTCTCAGGATCTAAATTAATAAGAGGAACCTTAATTTCACCACGATACCCGGCATCAACTGTTCCAGGTGCATTTAGCACAGTCACACCCTGTTTTGCTGCTAAACCAGAACGAGGATGCACTAAAGCAACATAACCTGCAGGTAAAGCTATAGCAACTCCAGTAGGAACAAGCGCTCTCTGGAAAGGACGCAAAGTAAAATCTTGGGTAGTTCTTAAATCGGCACCTGCATCACCTGCATGCGCGTAGCAAAGCGGCTGTAATGTAGATGTTTCATCATCGAGATACTTAATTAATACCTCAACCTGTTCGGGGCCAGTATAGGTCTCGTCATATGCCATTTAAGCTGCGCACTCCTTGCAAACAGGCTGACCATCAGCATTAGTTTCAGCTAACTGGCTGCGATGCTTAACTAAGAAGCATTCAGAACAAATAAATTCATCGCCTTGCATAGGGATAACAGTTACGGATGCATCTTCGTTACTTAAATCAGCACCTGGCAACTCGTAGTCTTCAGCAATAGCATTTTCATCATCGTCAATATCGCTGTTTGAATTTTGAGAACCTTTACTCAAAGCTTCCAACGACTCTTCGTCCTCATCTTTGCTACGAGGAGAATCATAATCCTGTGCCATTATGGTCCTTTCGTTTTTAAAGCTACTTACGCGCATAGCATACACGAATGCTACCCCGTATATTACACATTTTTTATTTTAAATAAAATGGTAAAGAATGCAGTGTATGGACTAAAGTATATAAATAGTATTGTTAAAAGCGAAGAAAGTGGTGCATAATGCTTGAAAATCCGCCAAAAGAGGCGAGTTTCGACCATATTGACGCAGACGGTAATTTGATTTTCATTTGTGAAAACACGCCGTTACGTATTCAAGTGGACGACACGCTGGAACGCGCCATCGCTGGTTCACATAAAATTACGAGTAAAAACAGCGATGAACATAACTCAGCAGATGCTGGCACAAATTCTATACAATCTAATGCAACATTGCCTATTTCGCAAATTCAGGCATTGATTCGCGCAGGAGTTGCACCTTCACATGTGGCGCAAAGATACAACGTTAGTGAAGCACAAGTTAGGCGTTTTTCTGCAGGCGTTGAAACCGAAAAGCAGTATGCAATTGAGCAGTTCCTTCTAGTACCTGCTCCTAAACAAAGCAATATGCGCACTATTGCAGATTTAATTGAAAGAACATTAGCTAAAGCACATATTGGCATGGAAACAGTGCAATGGAAAGCAACGCGCAGAGGATTAGAGCCATGGCGAATTACTGCTACTTTCAAAACTGCTACTCGCACTATTAAAGCTGAGTGGACATGGAACATGCATGACAACTCTGTTACATGCGCGAACCCTTCGTCTAGATTATTGCTTGGTGAAGATGTTAATGCAGCGGATACTTCTAAACAATCTCCATATGGTGGAGCTTATAGAGATACTGTAAGCATTAATTTCCCATTCAACACTGAAGAGCTTCCAGGAAATTCTATTCGTTCTGCCAGAATCGAACGAGCTGTTTCTCAATGGGAACTTAGAAACAGTGACAAACTTGCAGATGCACAAGCCCAATCTTCCTTCGAAAATCAGGACAATAATTCTGACATACAGCAAGTATTAGAAAAAGGCTATTCTAAGCGTTCTACTGAAACAAATACGCAATTTATTAAAGAAGATAATCCTCAGCAGACTTCGCTAATACAACCAGATGCTGAATTTATTAATAGAAACGAAACGAATAGCAAAATCGTCAATGCGTCTAATGAAGCACAAAAATCATTGGCTGCGAAAGTTCAAAATGCTGAAAAAGCAGATATTGTTAGTACGAATTTGCAAAAAAATGCTGCTGAAAGTAATCAAAATTCTGCTAAAAATAATCAAGAAATTAATACTAATGGCCAAGAAAAATCATCTTCTGAGCACAATAAACGTAAAGCTGGAAGAGCAGCAGTACCAAGCTGGGATGAAATATTATTTGGCGAAAGCTAAATAAGAAGTTTAAAAATAAATTTTTCGCTTATTAACAATATGTGTGACACTCTTAGTAAAATTTGAGTGTCACACATTTTATTTGCTAAGTTACGATTTATAAAATATTTTCAATAATAGAAGCAAAAATCGCTTACACTAAATCTATGAGGCACGGAATATCCATTTCCATATGAGTCATCGATCCATGAACGCTAGGTAAACTCATAGCTTTATCAGATTGAATGCGAGAATCAACAATTGTGTAAGCTCCACAAGCTTGCACAATAACATCGCCAATAACATCCTCTGCCCTGTTGTTTACTAAACCAAAAATACCATCGTCAATGGCTTGTTTTTTACTGCGTACAATTGCATTAGTTCCAAAATATTCACGCCAACGGTAAATAATATCTTCAGGATTTGCGTCACTGTTAGCATACAACATTACAGAACGAGGTTCACCGCCAACCATCGATACGCCTTTTATCAGCTCATCATGTTTAGCAATATCAATTCGCTTATTGGGATCGGATTTAATCATCCCATGATCTGCAGTAATAACAATTAATGTTCCAGGAGCACAATTTGCTCGCAAAAGACGCAACTGCTCGTCAATTTGCTCAAAAACAGAAACCCACTGCTGAGAATCCCAACCATAATTATGACCGGTTTTATCAGCGTCACGTAAATACATATAAGTTAAACCTGGAGTTTTACTGTTATTAGCAGCCTTAAGAATGCGAGCTCTAGGAGTTCCAGCAGTAATATAATTTGCTCCACGAAAAGCAGCTTTGGTAAGAGGAGTATTTTCAAACTTTGGTAATCCCACGCTATCTGCACGGACTCCATTAGAAACTAAACTTTCAAATATAGTCGGCTCTTGCTGCAAAACTAGCGGATCAGGCGCATCATTAAATTGAATAAGCTGCGCAAGTTTACCAGTTTGAGAATTCTTTTGCGTGTAACCGGTCATGCAAGTAAGACCAGGACATGTGCCTGTTCCAAAAGTAGCCATTGCAGCAACAGTTGTGCTTGGAACGCACGTGCTAATTGGTCGTTGATTTATTGATTCGTTAAGCAAGGATCGTAAATAAGGAGCGTGACCTTTGCGCATAAGAATATTCCAGTATCCTAAACCATCTATTAACACTACAATTGCAGAATTAGATTTAGGGAAACCAAGACTTTCTCGCAAAGCGTGTGGATCGTTATGAATAGCTGTTTTAACAGGAGCATCTATTGCATCACTTAAAGCTGGAAGAACCGAAGATATATGTAACGCTCCACCAAGATTTTTTTCATTAAAATCGTAAGAAAAATTTTCATTAACTGCGGAATTAGAAAAATCACCGTACTTAACATTACCAACAAATTGCAAAAGATCATTTTCAGACGGTATTTCAGCACTCATACTTACTATTGAACCACTTATATTGCATTGAACAAAACGCGAATAACAAATATTTATATAAATAACTAGTCAAATTGCTGAAAAATTCAGCAAAAACATGCTGTTTGTGCATATAAATTGGTAAGATTGATAGCCGTAATGTCATTCAAGGAGTTCTAAATATGCCCTCACGCCATCACTCAACACAGCAAGCTTTCGACCCAAGAAAAGTTAAAGAGCATATTGTTGAAACACCATTAAACGAAGAAATGAGCAAATCCTTCTTGGAATATGCTTATTCAGTTATTTATGCTCGAGCTTTACCGGACGCACGAGACGGAATGAAACCAGTGCAGCGACGCATTGTGTATCAAATGGGCAATATGAATTTGAGTCCTGATCATGCTTATATGAAATCAGCGCGTGTTGTTGGTGAAGTAATGGGTAAACTTCATCCTCACGGTGATTCTGCAATCTATGAGGCAATGGTTCGTCTAGCTCAACCATTTTCCCTACGCTTGCCGCTTGTTGACGGACACGGTAATTTTGGCTCTCTTGACGACGGTCCAGCAGCTTCTCGATACACCGAAGCGCGTTTAGCTCCTGCATCACTAGGTATGAACGCGGATATCAACGAAGACACAGTTGATTTTGTACCAAATTACGACAATAAACTAAAAGAACCTACTGTGCTTCCTGCAGCTATTCCAAATCTTTTAGTAAATGGCGCTTCTGGAATTGCTGTAGGCATGGCAACAAATATGGCAACGCATAATCTAGGCGAAGTAGTTGCTGCAGCAAAATATGTTATGAAACATCCTGATGCAACCCTAGATGATCTTATGAAACTAGTTCCAGGACCTGACTGGCCTAGCGGAGGAATTATCATTGGTCGAAGTGGCATTCGCGAAGCTTACGCAACAGGTCGCGGAGCATTCACTACAAGATCTACAACACATATCGAAAATATTACTGCTCGCAAAAAAGCTATTATTGTTACAGAACTTCCGTTTATGGTTGGCCCAGAGCGCGTTTTGGAAAGAATTTCTCAAGGAGTTAAATCAAGAAAATTAGACGGTATTTCAGGTGCTATTGATTTAACAGATCGACATAACGGAACTCGTATTGTTATTGAGATTAAGACAGGTTTTGATCCTAACGCTGTGCTTGCTCAACTTTTTAAGCACACTCCTTTGCAAGAGAGCTTTACCATTAACAATGTTGCACTTGTTGACGGTAGACCTCACACAATGGGCTTGCGAGAGCTATTAGACGTTTGGATTTCTCACCGCAGAACCGTGGTACGCAGACGCAGCGAATTTAGGCGCAAAAAAGCTCAAGAACGCTTACATTTGGTTGATGGCTTGCTTCTTGCACTTCTTGATATTGATGAAGTAATTCAGGTCATTCGTTCATCTGAAGATGCAGATAGTGCAAAAACTAAGTTAATTAAAGTATTCGATCTTGATGAAATTCAAGCACAGTATATTCTTGACTTACGTCTTCGCAGACTTACTAAAATGAGCCGAATAGAGCTCGAAGCTGAACGCGACGATTTGCTCAAAAAAATTGAAGAGCTAAATCAAATATTAAGTTCTGAAGCTAAACTCGACAACGTCGTAATAGCAGATATGGATTCTGCAGTTAAACAATGGGATACTCCACGCAGAACAATTTTGCTTGACGAAAATGAAGATGGTAGTTTTACTCCAGTAGCCTCCAGCATAAATAAAAACAGTGAGGATATTGCGATTAAAGCCGTTCAATCAGCAAATAAAATTACTTCAACTCAAGCAGATTTGGCTGCAGCAGCTAATGCAGCTCGTAAAACTGGAGAAGCTGACGCATCTTCTGTTGCAATGCAATTAAGTGACGAACCTTGCGCAGTAGCATTAAGCACTTCAGGGTTAATTGCCAGAACAAGCATTGCAGTGTTAGAACATTGGAATTCGCACAACAACAACGTATTTAACACTCCTTGTAAAACAATGTTTGCAACAACAACGCGTTCAACTTGTGCTCTTGTTACTTCATCTGGTCGACTAGTTCTAGCTCATGTTGCAGATTTGCCACAACTTAACTATGAAGAAGGAAAACCTGCGCTGCTCAACCACGGAGTAAAAGCACAAGAACTGCTAACTTCCACGCAAAGCACGGATCCAGTAAGAGGAGAACGCGTAGTTTCAGCAATAGCATTTGATGCCTCACAAAACGCTACTCCACTTGCAATTGGAACACGAAACGGTGTAGTTAAAAGATGGAATTTTGAAGCTCCAACTACCATGGATTCATGGAGCATAATTGACTTAAAAGACGACGACACCGTTATTGCCGCAGCTCCAGCAAAAGACAACGACAGACTCGTGTTCATTAGTAGTGATTCTTCATTACTTGCCTTTGACGCTAAACAAGTTAGACCACAAGGACGCACAGCAGGCGGAATGGCAGGCATTCGTTTAGCAGAAGGTGCTAAAGTTGCAACCTTCGCAGTAGTGCCAGAAAAATCAATAGAGTGGCATTACGAAGAAGGTGAAAATGGTTTATTCTCCGCTTCTGGAACAGTTGTATTCACCGTTGCTGGAGACAGTGAAGCTCTTCCTGGAACCGAAAACGGTTCTGCAAAGATTACTCCATTTGACATGTACCCAACAAAAGGTCGCGCAACTGGTGGCGTGCGCTCGCAAAGATTCCTTAAAGGTCAAGATACGTTGATACACGCATATGTTGGATACTATCCATTGCAAGCAGTTACGGAAGGCGGAAGCAATGTTGAGTTACCTAAACCAGATATGCGTAGGGACGCTTCTGGAACTGAGCTTGTTTCCCCAATTGCACATATTGGGTAGTAATGTTTTTGCTTGCTAGTTTTACATTTTTTAAAGCTAGTTTTTGCGAGCATGCTTGGAATATCTGCGAAGTGATTTTCTAGCTTCTACAAGTGCAAAAATTCCTGCAGTCACAGATGCAAACAAATAATTTATTACCATAGCTACTGAAGAGCCAGTTTTAGGAAGATGCTTAACAACGCGCTTAGCTTCCGGTTGCTCGGGTTGCGAAAGAGCTGGAGCGGACTCAGGTTCTGTCTCAGACTCAGAGGGTGTCAGAATCGGACCTGGAGCGACAGGGGTCGGCGACTCAGGAACTGGAACAGGAGTTGGAGTTGGCTCCGGCTCCGGCGCAGGAGCTGGTGGAGTTGGAGGCGTTGGCTTCTTATTAACAGTTACTGTTGCAACTGCTGTTGCAGTAGCACCGCCATTGTCCGTTACGCTAAACGTGATAGTGTAAACGCCTGGAACATTGTTATTAAAACCACCGTCACTAATACGCCTAACCTTAGTTGTTATAGAATTATCCTCAATATCACTAACAGACACAACAAGACTATTCAAATCGAGTGAATCACCCTCAGTAATAGTCTTATTCTGAACTGTAATAACTGGTAAGTAATTCTTAAAAATGGAGTAAACTTTCAAATTTTTGTTTACACTAGTGCTGGCAAGGAACACTGCACCAGTACCGTCTTGATCTTCATTCCACCCTTCAAAAGTGTACCCAATCTTCGTAGGATCTTTAGGCATCGACTGACTATCAACACTCTTATCGTTTATGCTCTTGCCTTCCTTAACTTGCACAGAAGCATAATGAGAATTAGCGCCATTTACAAAAGTAACTGTGTAAATCGTAGCTTTAGGAACAATGTTGTACGTAAAATGCGATCTACCAATCATCCTAGGCACACGCTGAACAAAGTCATAAAAAATGCACTGACCTTCAAGTGTGCCAGTTTTTACAGCTACATATTTGCCATCAGCATTTTTCTTAAAATATGGTGAGAGGTCAATCGTTACAGGATTTCCATTCTCCTCAAAACCCTCCATAACACTGATTGTATGACCAGCGCTTTCTTGCGTAATTTTGATAGGACTTTTGTATTCCTCTCCCACTTCAATAGTGAAAGGTCCAGGATTTTGATTGTCAAACGGTGAATCATTTTCCCCTGAGCGAAACTTATATTGTCCTAAATTACCTTTTACGACAATATCAGAAATTTTATTACCTTGGAAAGCAACACTACCAACTCCAGCAAGATAATACGGATTAGTATCTGTATCGTGCTCTTTTCCCTTATCATCAAGCACGCCTTCAAACACAACTTTTTCAATTTCATTAGCAACAAAGGCTGCATCGCTTACTGAAACCACATTTTTTGGAATAACAACGGTTCCTTTAATCTTATTCCAACCGAACGCACCGTATTCTATGATTTTAAGAGACTGCGGAAGAGTTACACCCTCAATATAAGTTTCGCCATCAATGTGCTCATGCTTATTCCCAACCTGCTTTGCACTTCCAGTAAAAGCACATTCATGAATAACTTCAATACCTTCAGGAATAACTATGTGATGATTTTTCTTAAGCTTTTCCTTGCCTTTGGCGCTAAGTCCATCCACATATTCATTTACTGTTTGATTCGTTTCAGGATGATAAACATCTTTCCTGCCACCAACAGTTTTACCATCGGCAGAAATATTAAAGTCGTCCTTCGTCCAAGTTAAAGATGCATCATCTGTAGTACCCGAATCAGTTGATGCTGCTTTAGATTCTGCAGATGCGTGTACGCTTCTATCTTCACGATTATTTGTTTGAAGATTAGTATTGCTTACATCTATAAGAGTTTGTGTAAGTCTAGCATTTTCAGAATTTTCAGCATCAATTACAGATTCAGAAGCTTTAGAAGATTTAGTAGATTTTGTGGTTTCGGCAGTTTTTGCAGTTTCGCTAGACTTGGAAGATACAGTATTTCCAGAAGGTTTTGCGGAAGTGCTATCTAAAGCAGACCCCCCAATGGGCGTATTAGAAGCTGCGTTATAAGAAGTTACGGAAGAAGAACCTTCTGTAGAGGAAGTTTCTCTGTATTAGAAGCTGTGGTAGAAGAATTTACAGTCGTATTAACACCAGAAGAAGCTGAAGTTTCGGCAGCATTCGCACTTTGTGCCATGCAGAAAGCACAAGCAGCAGTAGCAATACCCATCATAGTGCTAGTCAACATAAGACCAGTTCTCTTATTCATTTACCCTCTTAAAAAATAGATAACGAGATAATGTAAAAACGTATACACATTGTACGCTTTATAGTCGAAATACAAATGCAAGCATGGTATATCACACAATCGTTTAATTTATTACAAAAGTCATGCATTAACACACATTTTAGAATTATGCATCTCATCAAGCAAATCTTGAACCAAATATCCGTCGCTCATACAATGCATATCCGAAATACCATTACGCATCAAATCGTAAGTAACAGAATGGTAAAACACGTCAAGCGCCTGCTCATAACTCAACCCAGCACGCTCAGCCAGAAGACTTACAACCCTAGCATACTTCTTTTGCAACAAAATAGGATTCGCCTTCAAAATCCATCACTCCCCTAAAAACTTACTATTTACACACTCGCTTTTTATGTATGTAAGACACAAATCAATAGCTTTTTGACTTCTAAAACATATTTGATTATTAGGTTTTTCATATTTTAGTCTGCCTAAAGCTTCAGACTTAGTAATTAAATCATCAAAAAACAATTCAAGTGTGTTATAAACCTTATCGTTTGCTACACCGCCAATTACTACATCAAAACTGCTTGTATCATTTCCAGAACGAGCATTAAGTATGAAATTAAGCCATTCTTCAGAATATGAATCAAACTTAAGAACAGATAATTCATTAAGAACATTATTGTCAAAATTATAAGAAGAAACAAAAGCATCTTTGTCCTTGCGAATAAATTTCTTCGCCCAATTATCAGCCTGACTACGTATTGATGTAACGTAGAATCCTGCGCCAAAATCAACATCTTTACGCGAATGCAATACATCTGGAAATTCAACAGGCATAAAAGAACCGTGATAAACAATCATACTTTTACACCTTTTTCGCGCATGAAGGAAATAATATCGTTTGTAATATACTCTTTGCCTTGAGTGTGCAAAACGTCATAAGATGGAACAATATAAGACATAAGAATATTACTCTTCTTAGTCAAAGCATCATACGTATCGCGAGGGTTTTGATTAAGCTTCTTAGCAACATTTTCAATACAAAATATTGCAAAATCAAGCTTATCTTTGTCAAAGACTTCTTGCTTAATATCATTCATAACCCCTCCTTTTGTAAAAACATTATTAGAAATACATCTACTAGATAATGCGTATACAACAAGTTCTAACACACCTAGCACACATAACACATCTAACACAAGTCTACATCAAAAAAATATAAGCAATCGCGCACACAAATGCTTTCAGACTCGAGTTACGCAAGTTCGAAGCAAGCGCACGTGCATAAAAGTCATTACAGCGAGAAGAATAAGCAAATAAGCCGGAAGAAGCACCATAGAAACATTCTGCGCAATTAGTCCAAAAATCGCAGGCATTACCATAGACCCAATATATGCGCTTGCCATTTGCATGCCAACAATAGCTTGAGACTTATCTGCACCAAAATAATGCGGCGTGGAATGAATAATGCATGGGTAAACTGGAGCGCAGCCTAGTCCAATAATTACAAATCCTGCAATAAGCTCAATATGATTCAGCAAAGGCAGCAACAATACCAGAATGCCCATAAGCATTACGCACTGCCCAATACGAATCATCGTTGCATCGTTAAAACGCATAGTAAGAAATCCGCTTACAAAACGACCAACTGTAATGCCAACATAAAACAAGCTTGCCCAACCTGCCGCAACAATGCGGCTAACTCCTCCATGCAAAACCATGTAACTACTAGCCCACAATCCTGCAGTTTGCTCCAACGCACAATAGCAAAAGAACATAATAAGAATATTCTTAGCTCCTGGAATGCGCAAAACTTCTGCGTAAGATAGCATCCCAGAAGATTGTTTCTTTACCTCAGTAAGATTATGCGTCTCTGCCTTTTTATTATTATTTTTCCACAGCGGCAAACTTATGAATAACACAAGAGTGAGAGCAATTTGTATAACAGCAATATACTGGTAGCCTGCAGGCCAGCGCTGACCGTGAGAAAGTGCGAAACCCATAACATAAGGACCTGCGGAAGCACCAATTCCCCACATGCAGTGAAGCCAGCTCATGTGCCAGCTTTCATAGTGAATTGCAACGTAATTATTAAGAGCCGCATCCACTCCTCCAGCACCTAAACCGTATGGTATAGCTAGAAAAATAAGCACAAGATAATTCGGAGCAAAAGAAAAACCTAGTAACGCTAAAGCTGTTAAAGCAACTGAAATAAGCGTAACCTTCCCAGGGCCAAACTTATGCGTAAACCTATTAGATAGCAGCGCAGAAACAATTGTTCCTGCAGAAATAACCATTGATATTCCACCAGCCCAAGAAATTTGCGCACCAATATCATGACTCATCGTAGGCCACGCAGCTCCAAGAAGAGCATCCGGCAAACCCAAGCTTATAAAAGCAAGATAAATAACAGCAAGAAGAAGGTTAACCATAAAAATTCCCCAACACTAGTACTTCATATTTGTAATGCCAACGCGACTTTATAAAGCAATATAAAGGAATACAAATATACAAGGCGACATAAAGCGACGCGAGCGGCATACCGATATCAGGTATCGATTTTGGAACGATCGAAGTCGTCTGCGTTATCAACAATAAACTGCTTGCGCGGAGGAACATCATCGCCCATTAGCAAATCAAATACTTCACTCGCCTGCTGAGCATCTTCCATACGAATCCTTCGAAGCATACGAGTTCTAGGATCCATGGTTGTGTCTGCAAGCTGATCTGCATCCATCTCACCCAAGCCCTTGTAACGCTGAATATCGCTGTTAAAATCAATGCCTTTAGCTTGCAAATCATCAAGCTTTCCAGCCAATTCGTCGTCTGAATACGTGTAAATATACTCGCCCTTGCGCTTTCCAGCGAGCGCAATCCTGTGAAGAGGCGGCACTGCAGCATAAACATGGCCGTGCTCAATAAGCGGACGCATATAACGATAGAACAGCGTTAGCAGCAAAATACGAATATGCGCGCCGTCAACATCTGCATCGGTCATCATAACAATCTTGTTATAACGCGCTTGCGAAATATCGAAACTTGCGCCAGATCCTGCTCCAACAACCTGAATAATTGCAGCGCACTCTTTGTTGGAAAGCATTTGTGCAAGACTTGCCTTTTGCACGTTCAAAATCTTACCGCGAATTGGAAGAAGAGCTTGGAAAGCAGAGTTTCTAGCAGCTTTTGCAGTGCCAAGTGCAGAATCGCCCTCGACGATGAAAAGTTCTGCAACATCGTCGTTTCCAGGCTGGCAGTCAGAAAGTTTCGGCGGCATTGAAGCAGACTCAAGAGCGTTCTTTCTGCGGGTAACTTCCTTAGTTTTACGCGCTTGAATACGCGCATGCATTTCGGAAACTATTTTTTCCAAAACTCTAGAAGACTGCTCTTTGAATCCTCTCTTAGAACCGGTAATCATCTCACCGAATTGAGCGTCAGTCATTTTGGTAACGATTGGCTTAACTTGAGCAGTTCCAAGAACATCCTTAGTTTGACCTTGGAATTGAGGCTCAGCAATGCGAACAGTTACGACTGCTACCAATCCTGCCATAATGTCATCGCGCTCAATTTTTGTGTTGGCGTCTTTAAGATTTACTTTAAGCTTTCTAGCATTATCTTCCACGGCTTTACGAATTTGCTTAGTTAATCCCTGCATAAAGCCGTCAACGTGCATACCTCCGCCAGAAGTTTCAACAACGTTTACGAAACTAATAATCGTTGAATCGTATCCGTTTACCCAGCGCATTGCAATATCAACACCGCATTTTCGAGTTACTTGCTGCGCGTGTAATTCACCAGAAGAGTCAACGGCTTGCGTTTCTTCTATATAAGTATCTTCGCCAGAAATGCGCCAAATATCGGATACTGCTTCACCTTTTGAAAGAAAATCAACGAAATCTTTAACACCACCGTTGTGCAAAAACTCAATAACGCGAGGGTGACGCTTATTCTGCACTGAGTTAGCAGACTCAGCATTTGCAATAGATTGTGCTGTTGATTCTTCAGATTTATTGTCTTCAGACTCGCTATCTTCAGACACATACTCAGACTTATCTTCATCTTCTAATGCTGTTTCAGATTCTAATTCTTCAAATTCAGGCACAGAGTCATCGATATTATCAGGCTGATTTTCAAGAAGATTATTTTCCGCAATATTATCTTCTGCAATATTATTTTCTGCAATATTATTTTCTGCAACATCATCTTTAGTAGAATCAATTTCTTCAATATTTGCAGATTCACCTTCAGGAACATGCTCGTCAATAACAGTAATTTTTAAGCCTGGAACCAGGAAACTTGTTTGACGCACGCGAGCAATAAGCTGCTCATAGCTGAAATGCGCAGTCGAATTAAAAATTTCTGGATCCGCCCAGTAGCGTACACGAGTTCCGGTAGTTTTTGGCGAAACAGTGCCAATAATTTCAAGCTCAGTAGGCTTGTTCTTACGCGTACGCTTAAATGGAGAGACTGGAGATGGATGCTCTGGGTCAGCATCGCTATACACACCAGGATGCCCTTGATGGAACGCCATATGATGCGTTTTACCGTCTCTATCAACTTCAACATCTAAACGCAAGCTTAAAGCGTTTACAACAGAAGATCCAACACCATGCAAACCGCCTGCAGCATTATAAGAAGCGTTACCAAACTTTGCTCCAGCGTGAAGCTTAGTTAGAACAACTTCAACGCCAGTGAGCTTTGTTTTTGGCTCAACATCTACTGGAATACCACGACCGTTATCTGCAACTTCAATAGATCCATCATCGTGAAGAGTAACAATAATATGGTCACAAGCACCAGCCAAAGCCTCGTCAACCGCATTATCAATAATCTCCCAAAGGCAATGCATTAAGCCTTGACTGTCTGTAGTGCCAATATACATGCCTGGACGCTTTCTTACAGCATCCAAGCCTTCAAGCACAGTCAAGCTATCAGCATCATATTGCTCTTTATGAGAGACCACTTCTACCCCTTGCACTTATTAAACGTACAACCGATTATTTTAAGCAATAAGTGTCGTACTATCGCAAAAGCAACAATACGACACTTTGTAATATAACTTCACACAATCACTGATCTAAGAAGTCACGCAAAGTTTGCGATCTAGAAGGATGACGCAGCTTAGACATTGTTTTAGACTCAATTTGACGGATACGTTCACGAGTAACACCATAAACGCGACCAATATCGTCTAAAGTTTTTGGCTGACCATCTTCCAAGCCGTAGCGCATCTTAATAACTCCAGCCTCCCTAGGAGCCAAAGTTTCCAAAACTTGCCTGAACTGTTCTTGAAGGAGCGAGAACGCAACAGCATCAGACGGTGCGATTGCGTCAGTATCTTCAATCAAATCACCGAACTCGGAATCACCATCCTCGCCCAGAGGAGTGTGCAAAGAAATTGGCTCACGACCGTATTTTTGTACTTCCTGAACCTTTTCTACTGGCATATCTAGTTCGCGAGCAAGCTCATCCGGCGTAGGTTCACGACCTAAATCTTGAAGCATTTGACGCTGAACCCTAGAAAGCTTATTAATAACCTCAACCATATGCACTGGAACTCGAATAGTACGAGCCTGATCTGCCATAGCACGCGTAATAGCCTGGCGAATCCACCAAGTTGCGTAGGTTGAGAACTTAAAGCCCTTCTTCCAGTCGAACTTTTCAACTGCACGAATCAAACCAAGGTTACCTTCCTGAATTAAATCAAGGAAAAGCATGCCTCGACCGGTATAACGCTTAGCAAGAGAAACAACAAGACGCAAGTTTGCTTCAAGAAGATGATCTTTAGCTTTCTTGCCATCTGCTGCAGCCCACTTAAGCTCACGTTTACGCTTAAACTCCATTTGATCAATTTGAGTATCAAGCAAATGCTGAGCATACAATCCAGCTTCAATACGCTCTGACAAATCAACTTCTTGCTCAGCATTAAGCAAGCTAACTCTACCTATCTGCTTTAGATAATCCTTAACAGGATCCGCAGTAGCACCTGTAGCAATTACACGACGCTTAGGATTACCAGATGGAGTTAGATTATCGTCATCGTCATCATCACGTACAACAAATGCGCCTTTTGCTTGTGGCACTTGCGGAGCATCATGCTTAATTTCGTCGTGATCATCAATTTCATCAAGATCTTCAGACTCTTCATCATCAAGATCATCTGCAACGTCAATATCGCTTAAATCGTCAACATCAGATATATCTTCTGGCTGAATATCGTCCAAATCATCAAGATTCAAATGTTCATCATCAACATCAAGATGTGAATCGTCATCTAAAGAATCGTCAATAGATAATTGATCTTGAGATTCAATGTCTACGCTATCTTCAGTTTCGTCATGTTCAGCATCAGCCGATACTGATTCAGTATCAATCTTGTTGTCTTCAGTTTTCTTTGAGCGAGAACTGCGCGTCTTGCTATCAGCTGACGAAGTTCGAGTACTGGTTTTACGCGCAGCGCTAGCCTTGCGAGTTTTTACAGGCTTAGTATCATCTTGCATTTCGTCGCTGTCGACCGTTAATCCAACTTCACTCGTCAAACTGTTCCTCCTGTATTATCCCCTTGTAACGCATATAGGCATAGTTCATGCAAGGGCAAGTTTTACCTTAAGTAGTAAACCATTTAAGCAAGACGATTATTCCACAACTAATTTTTGCGGCGTGGCGAATTATTCAATCCATGCTGGCTCAAGACCATTTTCGAATGCTCCACACACTATTTTTGCCATAGAACAATCAGGATCAATGCGCAATGCACAATCACAATAATATTTTACTTCTCCGAGCCTAAACCACCAGCTGATATAAGCTAACAAAGCGTAAACTTGCACAGATAATTTTGGAATGCTTCTAGTAATAATAGCCATAGATTTTAAAATTTTGCACGCGAAAATAGCTCTCTTTATATCAGGCTTATTATTTGTTTGAGTGAATTTTGCTTCTAAACAATGCCGCAAATTACGAGATACTTCAGGTGTATGAGGGCACCAAGCAAATTCCGACAAAGTTTTTTCGTCATACCATTCTTGATTTTCATCCAGAATAGAAATAAGCATTGCATCACGAACATTAATATTATGCAACATTGCTATTGGCAGATTTACTAAATCATATCCAAACATTTTTTCATCGTAAGCAAACATGTTGTACCATCGCATAAGTGCTCTGCTTGCAATATCTCTAATAGCATATTGCTTGCCATTTTGATCAACATTTTCTATAAAAGCTTCCGAAACTGCCGGAACCCAATATTCTAATCCTTTAATCCATTGCGCACTATCACTACAGTTGTTGTAAATATATTCCTTAGAAAAAGTCATAAAAAAACTGCACTCTTTGGAAGGATATATAGTCCCATTAATATCTGAAATTTCTCTTCCAGCAAAACTTTCAAAATCTTCTGAACCTGCAAAATCTAAACAACCATTAAAAGAATTAGCACTTTCACCATAAATTTGCATAAGACTTTGCATATCAAAGTCATCAATACAATTATGCGATATCTTCGTTTTCAAATCATCCTCTACAATTTCCATGCATACTCCCCCTCATTTTTTACATGATTCTTTATTTTGATAATCAAACTATGCAATAGCATTTTTGATATATTGAAGTTTCTCAAGATATGAGTCAGCATTCAATAAAAAACTATTTCCGCGGTGAAAAGCTTATTAAACCATAATAATAACTGCGTTTTGTAATGTTCAGCCCTGTGGATAACTTTCATAATATGAGCACATTTATAGGCAACAATTACAGTCTTAACGATATTGAATCTAGAATTACTTTTTTAATTTCTCAGCAATTTAATACGGGATTAGAAAATAATCTTTCATCCACATGTGCGCAAATACTACAGCAAGTAATAAAGCAAGCTATTGTTTCAAGCGAAGGCGGAAAACGTCTTAGAGCTCTTCTTACGATTTCAGCATTTTACGCTGCATCAAAAGAAACCAATATTCAAAAAATCCATGAACAGTCTGTATTTGACATAGCTTGTGCTCTAGAAGTATTTCAAACAGCTGCATTAATTCATGATGATATTATTGACGAATCTTATTTAAGACGTGGAAAGCCTAGTGCGTATTGTGCATTAAGTAAAGTTTGCAATAATAAGCATATTGGCACAGGCTTAGGTTTAATGCTGGGAGATCTACTTGCCACAGAAAGTTTCGATATTGCAAGAAATCGTGCGAAGAATTTTACTTATGGCGAGGAATTGTTAGCAGCATTTGCGTCTATGCAAAGAAATGTTGGTATTGGTCAAGTATTGGATTTGTCAATAGAAATGATGCAACTAGATAATCCAATACAACTTGCGGAATCATCTTTGAATGTTTTTAGATGGAAAACAGCCAGTTACACTACTGTTGCTCCATTAACTCTCGGCTTTCTTGCAGCAAATATGCAACCAACTGAAGCATACAATCTTGCTAATTCTATTGGCAATTCGTTAGGTGTTGCTTTCCAAATTGCTGATGATTTGCTTGATATTGTTTCAGATAGCAAGATTACAGGTAAGCCTATTGGCGGTGATATTAGAGAAGGTAAGCGTGCGGTTCTTCTTGCAGATGCTTTGCAATACGGAAACGATAACGAAAGAGAAATACTATTAAAAGCTTACACGAGTAGTACTCGAAGCGAAGATGATGTAAATAAAATAATACAGATTTACCATACTTCTGGTGCTATTGAAAAATCAAAAAAGCGAATTGAGAATCTGTGGAATGATTCACAACAAGCAATCGAATCAAGTACATTGAGCGACAGTGGAAAAGCTATTTTGCATGAAATTAGCAAACGATTTATACCTGAAGCATGGCGTAATGTACAATAATATCTAGCAAATAACGCTCGAAATTAGCTTTCTTTACTATCTTGCTTGTACACTCGTAAGTAGTAAAAATGGTTTTACGCGTATAAGGATTGTGACAATGGATGAAGCTACGCAGGCGCAGCCAGGTATGCGCATTGAAAATCGCTATCGCATTGTGCGCAAAATAGCTCAGGGTGGCATGGCTACTGTGTATCAAGCAGAAGATGAACGCCTTGATAGACCTGTAGCAATTAAAATCATGCACACTCAACTTGCTCAAGGGGTGCATCGCCAGCAATTTATTGCTAGATTCCGCAGAGAAGCAACTTCTGCTGCAGCAATTGCAAATCCACATATTGTACAAGTTTATGATACAGGCGAATATGACGGGCTCGATTATCTCGTAATGGAATATGTTCATGGCGTTAATTTGCGTTATGAAATGAATATGCAAGGCACATTCAGTGTGCGAGATACGCTGCGTCTACTTGCAGAAACTTTGGATGGTCTCGCTTCTGCACATAATGCTGGAGTTGTACATAGAGATATTAAGCCGGAAAATATTTTAATTAACGATCGAGGTCATGTTCAAATTACTGATTTCGGTTTAGCTAGAGCAATTTCGCAAGCAACACTATCTTCTACAGGATTACTTCTTGGCACAGCAGCTTATCTTGCTCCTGAACTTATTGAGCATAATCTTGCAACTCCTCAAGGTGATTTGTATTCAGCAGGCATGATGGCTTGGGAAATGCTTGCAGGAAGAGTGCCTTTTACTGCAGATAATCCTGTTACGCTTGTTTTCAAGCATGTGCATGAAAACACTCCTTCAATTGCTACAGCTTGCCCTGGAATTAGCGAAAAAGTTGCACAATTCATAGCAAACCTCACTGCTCGCGACATGAACGAACGACCTAAAGATGCAAGTGAAGCATTAGCAAAATTACGTGCACTTTCTACACAATTAAACTCTGAAGATTGGCAATACAAAGCAGAAGAACCACAAGAGTTTTCAGAAGAAACAGACTTTTCTCCTATTAATAATTTGCTTGTTTCCCCTGAAGCAAATTATTCGGACAAATTGAATCCTAATAATGACTCAGATGCTACACGAGCAATAAATACTTCAGGCTCTAATTTTTCTGCTAATTCCAACTCTTTATTGCAAAATGCTACAGACGAAACTGTTGCAATACCTAGAAATAATTCTGTAAGTGAACTCGATTCACACAAAAATAATGATTTACATAATCCTGAAGTCAATAATGTAGCAATAGACAATTCACTAGCGAAGTCCGACAGTGCTTTCGATGCGAATAATCTTCAAAAAACACAAGCTATGCAATGGAGTGCTGCTAATGCAAAAGATGTGTCATACAATTCGCAAGATAATTCTTTAGAAGAATTTGACGATAGCAATATGCCAACAATTGCTATTAGCTCTCGCAATTTTAACAACAACTTAAATGCAGCAAAACCGTTTGGCATGTCAGATAAGGAAAAAAACTTAGGAAACAAGCCTAATCGTTCTTCTAAAAAGCGTGTTTTCCTTATTGCAGGTTTAAGCACAGCTGGAGTATTAGCAATTGCTGCTATTGGTGGTTTTTGGTATTTCTTAGGTCCTGGCAGTTATTGGACGCTGCCTAAGCCCGACGACCTTCAATGCAAAAATTATGCATCTTGCAAAATAACTGATGTCAATTGGCAACAATATGAGCACACGCTTAAAATTGCTGGAATTCCTTACAAAGTTTCAAAAGATTATAGTGACGATGTGCCAGAAGGAAAAGTAGTTTCAACAAATCCTGATGTCGTCGGCAGCCATATTCAAAAGCACAATAATAGCACTCTTAATGTTGTGATTTCGCGTGGAATTCGTAAGGCTACAATCCCGGACGATATTACAGATCCAAAGACTTACAATGGCAAAAATCCTTTGAAAACATTGCGTAAAGCAGGATTTACTAACATTGTTCACGATAAGTCAGGAGACACGTATTCTATAGACATACCAGCTGGCAGCTTAATTGATATTAACCCTAAACCTGGCACACGCATGAACCATAACGAAGAAGTAAGTGTTTTACTTTCCAAGGGACCTAAGCCTGTGCAAATGCCAGATATTGTTGGGAAAACAAAGAGTGAAGCTGACTCAGCTTTAACTGACGCTAAGCTGGATGTAAAGTACGAAGAAGAAAATAGCGATACTGTAGCAAAGGGTAAGATTATCCGCGCTTCCGTTGAAGCTGGTTCTGACTTACATTGGGGCGATAGTGTTAAAGTTGTTGTTTCTAAAGGTCCAAAAACTGTTACATTGCCAAACGTTTGCGGAAAGAACAGTGATGAAGCTAAAAGGATTATTGAAAATCTAGGACTGAAAGTTCGTATTTCTGCTCCACTTGGTGATTTAATGCACGTAGTGCGCTTCCAATCCCCTGGAGCTGGAAGTGAAGTACCATTGAAGGATTCTAATGGAAATCCTTCTATTATCACTCTTACAGTAATATAAGCGTGTTTTAAGTATTATAAAAGCGGCGGAAGCTAAATAACTTTCGCCGCTTAAATATTTGAATATAAATAAAATTTAAATATCTAATAACGCTAGCCTAATAGCATTAGAATTATATTATTTATTTTCATTACTTTCTTCACGTTTTTTACGCATACGTTCTTTTACAGTTTGAGCATATTCATCAACGTATTCTTGACCACTCATTTGCTGAATAGACTTAGTTACTTTATCTGTAATTTCACGTAAACGCTCGTGGGTAATCTCGCTTTCGTCACAAACACGCTCTACTTGAATAGGCTCGCCATAAATTGCCTTAGTTTTACCTTTTGCAGGAATAACTTGACCATGCACTTGCAATTCTCTAGTTCCAATAATTGCAACTGGTATAATCGGGCAACCTGTTTCAAGAGCAAGACGTGCAGCACCAGTATGACCGCGATATAAACGACCGTCTGGACTTCTTGTACCTTCAATATGAATACCAAAAAGCTGACCTTTTTCTAATATTTCACGAGCATGATTCAAGGCGCCAAGCGATTTTGCGCCTCCAGAACGATCTACAGGAAAAACGCCAACAGAAGTAAACCACCACTTCTTGAAACGACCCTTTAAACCTTTGCCTTCAAAATATTCTGCTTTACCCATAAAGTGAATCATACGAGGACAAGTCAATGGCAGAAGCGCGTCATCAATAACAGCAAGATGATTTGCAGCAATAATAGCTCCACCCTTTTTAGGTACATTTTTAACACCTTGCGCTGATGGATGAATCCTCATGCAGGCAATACCCCCAAGTCCCTTCACGAAGAACCAGTACAACATACCATATCCTTTCTTGCAAGTCCAATTTCGAACATTTTAAGCATAGAATCAGGAAGACTTGCTACAGTATAGTTCATGACTTCTTCTAAGAATACCAACGACCCTCGCCGTGATGACGAGTTAACGTCAGAATCATTAAAGAATAATCAAAAACAAAACAATAGAAATTTTGATGATGATTGGTCATCTTTTATTGCAGAGCATTCTGACGATATGAATGATATTGCTAATTCACGTAGCGCAAAAAGCTTTGAAAAGCACGCTCAGAAAGAAGAAAAAAAGAAAGAACGCAACAGTATAGCAAGCGATAATAATTCTAAAAATCAAAAAAATGCTATAAAAAATAAATTTAGCTTAAACAATCTAAGCAGCCATAAATCCTATATTATTCCTACTAGAATGCAAGACCCTCACACGATTATAACTGCTAAAGGTCCTCGTGATAACGCACGCACAAGTTGGCTTGATTTAGATAAGACTATGGAAGACTATGGAGATGATTTTGTGCCCCCAAATCCACAATTTTATAACGTATCTTTAGTTAATGTAGTTTTGTGGATTCTATTTGTTATAGGTATCTTCGGTGTTATTGTAAGTGCTTTTATTCCTGCTATAGCAAACATTGTTGGTATTATATGCGGCCTATTAATGCTACTTAGTGGAGCAGGATTACTTATGAATCGCAAAAAACCTGATCCGTATAAAGAAGATTACAGCGATTATGGAGATGGTGCTCGAGTATAGCTAATAATCAATCGAATATAATAAAAGGCGGCATGATTATAATCACACCGCCTTTTATTTATTTTACTTAGCAGCTTTCAAGTTACTCAGCTTCATTTTCAGATTCGTTTTGACCATGGCAAAGCTTGTACTTACGACCAGAACCACATGGGCACTCTTCATTCTTATTTGTTCCTGGGAATGTACGACCATCAGACCATGGAGTCTTCCATTCTTCATTCTTTGGTCGCATGCTCAACGGAACATCTCCCTCAGCATGACTCAAAGGTGCAGGACCAACAATACCAGCAGCCTGATCTTCAGCATCTACCTCAGACGAAGCTTGTGCAACATCTTCATCAAGCTCATCGTCAGAAGAAATATCTTCAGTAGAAGCAATCTGATTGATATCAATGTGGAATAGAAGCTGAATGCTTTCTTCCTTAATTGCCTCAATCATCGAATTGTACATCTGGTAGCCTTCACGCTGATATTCAACGAGCGGATCACGCTGACCCATACCACGCAGACCAATACCATCCTTCAAATAATCCATCTCATAAAGATGTTCACGCCACTTGCGATCGAGAACAGAAAGAACAACGCGACGTTCAATTTGACGAAGTGGATCAGCGCCGAGACGATCTTCGATGAGAGAGTAAACCTTTACTACACTGTCGACAATCAAATCACGCAAAGCAGAAACAGCTTTTTCGCCCTTAAGATTGATAATCGTTTCACGCACCTGATCCCAATCAAGAAGTACAGGCATTACAGAGTTAAGAGCATCTTTTAAGCCGTCCAAATCCCAATTCTTTGGCTTATCAGAACCGTTCATTGCGCCACGCACATAACTTTCTACGGTGTCACTGATGAACTTCAAGATGTCCTCGTGAATATCTTCACCCTTAAGAACCATCTGACGCTCTGCATAAATCACAGTACGCTGCTTATTCATAACATCGTCATACTTCAAAACGTTCTTACGCATTTCAAAGTTACGAGCTTCAACAGTCTTCTGTGCCGTGCGCACACCGTTAGAAACGTACTTAGACTCAATTGGTTCGCCTTCTGGCAATCCCTTAGCCATAACACGAGCAACAAGCTGAGTGTTGAACAGGCGCATCAAATCATCTTCCAAGCTTAAGTAGAAGCGGGACTCGCCAGGATCACCCTGACGACCAGAACGACCTCGAAGCTGGTTATCAATACGACGAGATTCGTGACGCTCAGTACCAAGCACATACAAGCCACCAAGATTCTTAACTTCTTCGTGCTCGTCCTTAACTTGCTCTTTAACTTCAGCTAAAACGCCTGGCCAACGCTTCTCATACTCTTCAGGAGTATCGTCTGGAGAATATCCTTCAGCCTTCAACTTAGCATCTGCAAGGAACTCAACATTGCCGCCAAGCATAATATCGGTACCACGACCTGCCATGTTAGTAGCAACAGTTACAGCACCCTTACGACCTGCAACAGCAACAACAGCAGCTTCCTTAGCATTCTGCTTAGCATTCAAAACCTGGTGAGGAATGCGAGCAACGTCAAGAAGCGAAGAAAGAATCTCAGAAGATTCAACAGAAGCTGTACCAAGCAACACAGGCTGACCCTTTGCATGGCGCTCAGCAACATCTCGCACAATAGCAGTAAGCTTTTCTTTCTTTGTGCGGAAGATCAAATCGTCCTTATCTTTACGAATTACTGGACGGTTGGAAGGGATTGGAAGAACACCAAGCTTGTAAGTTCCCATGAACTCTGCAGCTTCAGTCTCAGCAGTACCAGTCATACCAGCAAGCTTGTCGTACATGCGGAAGTAGTTTTGCAAAGTAATAGTAGCAAAAGTCTGATTTTCTGCCTTGACTTCCACGTTTTCCTTAGCTTCAATTGCTTGATGCAAGCCCTCGCTATAACGACGACCTGGAAGAACACGACCAGTATGCTCATCGACAATCAAAACTTCGCCGTTTGTAACAACATAGTCACGATCTAGAAGGAAAAGCTCCTTAGCTTTCAAAGCGTTATTCAAATAACCAATAAGAGCTGTATTGCTTGGCTCATAAAGGTTATCGATGCCCAAGTAATCTTCAATTTTTGCGATGCCAGGATCAAGAATACCTGCGGTTTTCTTCTTTTCATCAATCTCGTAATCAACATCGCGAGTAAGCTTCAAAACAAGCTTTGCAAATTCACGATACCAATGAGTTACATCACCTTCAGCAGGACCTGAAATAATAAGTGGCGTACGAGCCTCATCGATAAGAATGGAATCGACCTCATCGACAATTGCATAGTGATGACCGCGCTGCACAAGCTCGCTCTTTTCCCACGCCATGTTATCACGCAAGTAATCGAAGCCAAACTCATTATTTGTACCGTAAGTAATATCAGCATTGTATTGCTTACGACGCTCTGGCGGCTGCTGGTCTGTAATAATGCATCCAACACTCATGCCAAGGAATCTATAAATACGACCCATAAGCTCGCTCTGGTAGCTAGCAAGGTAATCGTTGACTGTGACAACGTGCACACCTTTGCCTTCCAAAGCATTCAGATAGCTTGGCAAAGTAGCAACCAATGTTTTACCTTCACCAGTTTTCATTTCTGCAATATTGCCCCAATGCAATGCAGCGCCACCCATAAGCTGCACATCAAAATGACGCTGGCCAAGCGTACGCTTTGAAACCTCTCGCACAGTAGCGAAGGCTTCAGGCATCAAATCATCAAGCTTTGCACCATTGTCTAAACGCTGCTTGAATTTAGCAGTTTGACCCTTCAATTCTTCATCGGAAAGCGCGGAAATTTCATCTTCCAACGCATTCACAGCCTTTGCTACGTTCTCAAGGCGCTTCAATTGATGGCCTTCACCCATACGCAAGGCTTTATCGACGATATCTACCACGTTTTGCTCCCTTAGGTCATGTCTATGACGACGGCCTAGCCAACATAGACGTAAACTGTGCCTATATTACGCGACGGCTACGATTTTTATAAGTTAGCGAGTCTGATTACTACATAAAAATGCCCGCCCAACATTGTGCTAGACGGGCATGCGCACTTATTCGCGCATTTTAGATGTGTTTTAATTATTACTTTTGCTTAGCAACATTTTCAGGTGTATCAATTTCAAATACGCCATAGCTCCAACCATGTCTGCGATATACTACAGATGGTCTCATAGTTTCTTTGTTTACGAACAAGAAGAAATCATGCCCGATAAGCTCCATCTCATACAAAGCCTCATCTATGCTCATAGGCTCTGCAATATGTAACTTACGACGAATCACAATAGGAGTGTCGCCAACACTTACTTCCACAGATTCACCAGGACCTAAATCGGAAGCAACAGCAGCATCTGCGCTATTAACCTCATTTTCTTCTGGCTCTTCAACAGTAGTCTCAATCTCAGGCTCTACAGCACCCATGTCTACAGGAGTCATTTCCGTATATCCACGACGATGATCCTTACGACGATCGCGAGTGCGACGCAAACGAAGCGTCAACTTATCAAGCGCCATATCTAATGCACTAAATTGATCAGTGCTAGAAGCTTCTGCGCGAATCACTGTGCTTCCTGCAACAACAGTAATTTCAACTCGCTTTGCTGTGTCAGCCTGCCTTGGATTGCCTTCATGAGTCAACACGATTTGCACGCGCTGCGCATCAGGCGCAATGGCGGTCACACGATTCATCTTACTTTCTACAACGTCACGGAACCTTTGATTAATCTGCGTATGACGACCAGTAATGACGATTTCCATGCGAAACCTCCCCATATAGACTCGAACCTTAAGCTCGATTTGTACAACCCGACTGCCACGATGCCGTCGGTTCTTCTATTATATCTGCTAAATCCATACAAACCTAGCGATTTATTAAATTAAAATAAAAAAATTAACGTTTATTACGGAATTTCTTATAAAATAACGAATTTTTTACGATATTAATATCATCTGCTATAATTGGGAAGGTTGAGGTTTCACGATGGCCGCGGTCACAATGTTCATTCGGAGTGGCTGAGGAACTTCCGGGCTCCACAGAGCGCAATGGCGGATAACGTCCGCCCAGGGCGACCTGAGAGATAGCGCAACAGAGAATAGACCGCCTGAACGTTTCGTTCGGGTAAGGGTGAAACGGCGGTGTAAGAGACCACCGGACTTCTGGTAACAGTAAGCCGCATGGCAAGCCTCATTGGGAGCAAGGTCAAGCAGAAGACGCTTTAGAGCTGCTCGCTCAAGTCTTCGGGTAGACTGCTAGAGTTTGGCGGTAACGTCAAATCGAGATGGATGGCCATCCGCATGCACTTGTGTATGCGACAAAACCCGGGGTATGTGAAACCTCATCAACTCAACCAATAGCATATTTTCAACTTATATCGCTGATTCTTGGAGCGAAAGAAAAATCAGAAAATACTGCTAAGCATTTATTAAACGACGAATCTAAATCAATTTTTACGTTTGAATTATCAACTACCCCACATGTTTGCATACCAGCTTGCTGAGCTGAACATAAAGCTGTAGCAGAATCTTCAAAAACTACACATTTAGCTGGATCTACTTTAAGTTGATTAGCAATATCGATATACGTTTTAGGACTATGCTTACCTTTTTCAGATAAATCTTCTCCAAAATGAATAAAATCAAAACAATTAAAAATGCCAACTCTTTTTAAAGCTGGAATACACAAGCGTTTAGAAAGAGTTGTAACAAGAAAAAGCTTTATACCATTAGAACGCAAATAATACACATATTCATACGCGCCTTTTCTTAGCGGAAGATGATTAGCATAAGCGTCAAAAGCCATATCTGACCACTCCTTCATCAAATCTTCAGGAGCATCAGTAAATCCGTAATTTTTAATAACATATTCTGCAATTTGTCTAGGATTCATTGTTGCAGTCGTATTCGCAAAGATTGAAGGAACGTTCATACCACGTTTCGCAAAACTTACTCGATCAATATCATCCCAAACGCTTAAAGAATCAAGTAATGTGCCGTCAAAATCAAAAATCGCTGCAACAATAGACGAATTATTTTGTAAATCCATCAATGATCTTCCTACTTGCACTCAATAGCTCACGAGCATGTTCTAATGAAGTTTTTGATTCACTTCCATCAAGCATCCTAGCAATCTCTTGCTCACGCATCAAATCATTAAGCTCAATAACAGAAGTATCCGCAACTATAGCAGAAGAACTATTCTCACTATTCTCAACAAGATTTTTTTGTACTGCAAATTGTGCATCTGCAAAAGAAGCAACCTGAGCTAAATGAGTAACAACAATAACTTGAGCATGTTGAGAAAGTTGAGCCAAACGTTTACCGAGTTCTACTGCCGCAACACCACCAACACCAGAATCTACTTCGTCGAAAACAAATGTCATATTTTCTTCGTCGCAATCTGTCAACTTCGCAACAACAAGCTCAATTGCAAGCATAAGCCTACTTAATTCACCACCAGAAGCACTTTTGCTCATCGGCAAATCTGAAGAAGCAGGAAATGGTCGGAACAAAAACTCTACATCATCACATCCGTTAGAATCAAGCGGAATAGAACCAGATAAATCTTCGCAACGCCTATTTACACTGATAATTAATTGAGCACCTGGCATAGCCAAAGAATGTAATTCTTCACTAACTAAAGTGCCAAAATCATGAGCTGCATTTAAACGAGTTTTATATAATTCTTCAGCAAGTTTAAGAGCATCATCATATCGTTGAGCACACTTAGCACGCGCTTTGGCAATAGCTTCAGGAGAATCATCTAAATCTTCAAGTTCAAACTGAGCTTTTTCGGACCAATCAAGTACGTCATCTAATGTTGGACCCCACCTACGAGTTAAATCAGTAAGATCATGAATACGAGAATTTAAATCATCTAAATCTTTTTCACTTACATCGATATCCAACTGTTGAGCAAGCTGCATTACAATATCGTCAAGTTGAGCATGAATATCGTCAAGTTGATTTGCAATAGAATTGAAAGAATCATCTACACGAATATTTCGTAATGCTTGAGAAGCTTTATCTACAAGAAAACAAGCATCTTCAGATGATTCTGAAGCACCATAATCTATTTGACTGGAATCAAGGGATGCGAGCGCAATGCTCACTGCTTTAACAATTTGAGCAGAATTCTCAATTCTTTCTCTTTTTGCACGCAATTCCTTATCTTCATTAGGAAGCGGATTCACATCTCGTATTCGCGCTAACGATTCTCTAAGGTAATCTGCACGTTGCCGCGAAGAAGACGCTTGATTTTCTAGTCGATTACATGTTTCTTTAGCATCTTTCCACGCTTGATACGCACATGCGTATTGCTTAAGTAATTCACTATTTTTAGATACAGTATCAAGCAATTCGCGTTGTTTTGAATTTGTTGCTATACGTAATTGGTCACTTTGTCCATGAATAACTATCAATCGAGAGCATACTTGTTCAAGAACTGTTTTTGGTACTGCGAAACCAGAAATTGTTGCTCTTGAACGACCTTCTTGCGGTACTGTTCTAGAAACATACATATCTGATTTATTTTCGTTATTTTCTGAAGGCTCTAATTCAATACCGGATTTTCCAACAGCATCTACTAATTCACTTGTTTTAGGAATACTAAATATGCCTTGAACCCATGCTTCTTTAGCATTTGGAGAAATCCTTGCAACTTCTGCTTTGGATCCAGAAATAAGCTTGATAGCACTTAAAAGCATTGACTTTCCAGCGCCTGTTTCACCCGTAATAGCTGTCATGTGAGACGAAGGAGTAATAAGCGCATGTGAAATTGGCCCAAGATTACGTATTTCTAACTCTTCAAGCACGCTGTACCTCGTTTTATAAATGCTATATTTAATATTATTTTCTACTTAAATAATTCATTTTAAAGAATTATTATTGTGCTCACGCCATCCAACTATTGGCAAATCAAATTTTGTAACTAAACGCTTCGTAAAAGGAGCACCAGAAAGTCTAGCTAATAATAGGTCATCTTTTGATTGACGAACTTGAATCCTTGATCCTTGAGGAAGAGCGCGCTGTCTTCTACCGTCGCAACAAATCCAACCTCCAGAAGACGATTCATTAAGAATATCAATAGTAAAAGTAGAACCGGCACCAATAATTAGAGGACGCGCAAAAAGAGCATGAGCAGCTAATGGCACTAGTTGTAACGCTTCTACATTTGGCCACATGATTGATCCACCTGCTGAAAATGCGTAAGCTGTGGAACCAGTAGGAGTTGAAACTATTATACCATCGCAACCAAAAGATGACATTTCAACATCGTCTACTCGTATTGAAAGTTCTACCATTCGACCTCTGTCTTCGCGATCAAGAGTTATATCGTTCAACGCCCAATCACTTAAAGGCTTACTTTCGCCAGGAAGCCACACATCTACATGAGCTTCCATTCTCCTGTCAATAGTGTAATCCTTGTTTGCAATCCTACGAATTGCATCGTTAATTTGAAAACTTTCAAATTCTGCCAAAAAACCAACATGACCAAGATTTATGCCGATAATTGGAACAGTAGTACAATGCACTAACTCAGCAGCCTGAAGCATGGTGCCATCTCCCCCAAGCACCACAACTATTTCCGTATTTTCGTCAACTATACGAGTAGTTTTTTTAGCAAAATCAGACACAGACGCACTGTTGAATACATCAACAACGAATCCAGCTTTAATAAGTTGAGTCTTGACTTGATTTACCACATCACTGTGAACATCAATCCTAGCGTGAGTAACTACAAGAGCACGACGAGCCGCCGAAGCGGAATTAGTATCGAAATGTTCCTGCATATACAGCCCCTTCGTACTGTTTAAACACAACTACTACTATTGTAATTGTTAGGATACATATTGAAGAATGCTAAACATTCAATGATTAATTTATTTCTCGTAACGCGCATAAAGAAGATACTCCGTATTGCCATGCGTTCCTTCAATAGGAGATTCGCAAGAGGAGATAACCTTTAGACCGTTTTGGTTTGCACAACTTTTTATTGTTTCTAAAGCTTTAATTCTTAAAGTTTCGTCAGTTACTATTCCACCTTTTCCAAGGTTTCCTTTTCCTACTTCAAATTGCGGCTTAACTAAAAGCACAATATCTGCATGCAATTGAGCTATTCTAGAAATTACTGGAATAACAAGCGTTAGAGAAATAAAAGAAACATCCGAAACTATAAGATTTGGCTTATATGGCAAGTTCTCTTCGTACACATCTCGAATATTTACTCCACTCATTTCAATTACATGTGAATTGTTAGCTATTTTTGGATGCAATTGACCATGACCAACATCTAAAGCTATTACAGAATGAACACCTCTTTGCAAAAGAACGTCGCAAAAACCGCCCGTTGATGCACCTATATCTAGAGCTTTAGTTGATTTGGAAGTAGTTAAACCATTTTTAGAAAACGCTTCGAAAGCACCTTCTAACTTAAGTGCTCCACGAGAAACGTATCTAATACAAAATTGCGTAGTTTTTGATTCGTCGATTGTTATTGTATGTGAATTGTTTACTAAAAATGAGGATTTCGTAATATTTCGATTGTCAACACTCACTACGCCAGCATGAATTAAACGCTGAGCAGTTGTCCTACTTTCTGCTAAACCACGACTAACCAAAGCGCAATCTAAGCGTTGTGAAATATTGCTATTTGAAAGTTTACTTAAATCCTCATTCACAGTCATAAGGAAAACTCCGGAAGAGTATAATTTTCCATATTTTCACCGCAATCTTGCAAGCTCCATGCCAGCGCACAAGCAGCTCTTAAAGCATTGCAATCGTTAGTGTTGTTAACTTCAATAATATTATTATTCACAACTCTTGCTATAGCATCTTCACAAGTAAAAGTACTACCGTTAACTCGTTCAGGAGCGTTGTGAGATTCGTTTAATCCTCGCAAGTCTTTAGAAACAAAACTTGGACGCAAATGTTTTGGCGCAAGCATAAGCATGCGAGGATCTGTAACTCCAGTAAGAACAAGTAGAGAAGCATAGCCTCCTCTTGTTCCAGCCTCAATATCAGTATCTAAACGATCTCCAACTGCTAATGAATACTCAATACTAATTACAGGATTCCCATACTCGTCTTTTTCAGTGTATTCTTCACATTCAGAATCATCATGCTTAGCATTAGCAGCAACCAAAAACCTTGCTTCATCATACATTGCAGATTCTGGTTTTCCAGCAGACGAAATAGGCTCTACACCCGTAGCATTAATAACAGCTTGAATCATGGAACCGCATCCAGGAGCAATACCATGCTCTCTTGGAATAGTTAAGTCGCGGTTAGTAACGAAATATTTTGCACCATGCTCAACAGCGAAAGAAACTTCCGCCATTTCTTGCCAAGTCATTTGAGGATACCAGCCTTGAATAACAGCTTTAGGATTATCTTCGCACGAATCTACGAGTTGTAATCCTACGCGTTGCACTTCTTGACGCAAATGTTCAGTGCCGAGAACAAGAACTTTAGATCCTTTCTCAACATTGTGAGCTACCATCCTTGCTGCAACAACAGAAGACGTTATAATCTGCCATGGTTCTACTTTTAAGCCAAAACTTTCCAGTTGTTTTGCAACAACAGATTGGAAACGCGAAGAATTATTAGTTGTATATTCAATTGCCATTCCATTTTTTTGCGCAAACAAAATGGAATCAGACGCATATTCAACAGCATTTCCACCACGATATACAACACCATCTAAATCAAGCAGTGCTAAACGAAATGCATCGCTTAACGGACGATTACATGAAGAAAAATTCTTTTTCGTTTCAACTTGCATACTATACCTCATTTAAGTTTGCTAAACACTGCACTTAATTTAGATTCAAATTTTTCAAATATATTTTATAAATATCAACTCTCGAAGCAGCAAGTGCCCGGCTTACTTAAAAGCAGCCGGGCGCAAATATTCAAATGTTACGAACTACTCTTCGTCAGCGTGAACAGCACTCATCTCGATTGTATCCGTATTATCCGCATTCTCAGAGTTACTTGTCTCTTCTGAGTCTTCTGAGTCTTCTAAATCTTCAGAATCTTCAGTTGCTTCAGATTCTTCACCAGCATATTCATCAGATTCTTCATCAGGAGCAAATTGAGCATCATCTTCACTCATGCCAATTTCATCCATCATGTCATCATTCAAATGCTCTAAATCATAGTCGATAACAATATCATCAGGATTTATATCTTCGTCATCAACATCAGCATACTGTTGCTCAAGCTTATCAAGCAAAGACTCTAATTCAATTGCTTCGTCACTACGCCCGGCTTCTTCCAAGAAGTATTGTTCTGCTTGAACTGCACGCATACGATACTCCCCAGGAAGACCCTTTGAACGACCCATTGCATGAACCAATTCAATAGCCTTATCAGCATGACCAGTATCAGCCAAAACACCTGCATAAACGAGGAACATTTCGGCTTTTACTTCTCCCCTTAAGGTTTTTGCTTCATCTGACATGCAAATTTCTAAAGCCTTATCTAGATTTCCCATACCGCGCTCGCAATCGGCAATAAATGGCAAATAATCAAGGTAACCATTCATTCGCATTGCAGTGCGGAATTCCTTAGAAGCAAGCTTGTAATCGCCCTGACGATAGGCCACAAAAGCTAAAGTTTCGCGAGCAAAATCAATACGAGAAGCTTGCTTAGCAGCCCACTTTGCATGTTCTAATGCAAGTTCAGGATTTTCTTCTTGCAAAGTATAAGCTGCAAGAATATGAAGACCAATATTTTCAGCATGCTCCTTTGAAAGACCGCGCAAACGCTCGCGATCTTCTTTAGAAAGCATTGCCCATTCCAAACCTTTTGGCATCTTAGGCTCACCAGGGCGACGTGCTGTATAAGGATTTTGAGATGGATAAGAAACAGTTCCGTCAGAATTGCGGCGTGGACCATCTTCAAAGCGGAAGTTACTACGCGAATTTGCGCTACGATTATCTCTGCGATCGTCACGACGATCAAAACGACGCTCAGTATCTCTGCGCTCATCGCGACGATCGTCTCTGCGGTCATCACGGAAGCCACCCTTAGAGCCTTTATGGAAATCGCCATTGCGATGGTTCTCACGACGATTATCCCTGCGATCGTCACGATGGTTAAAACGATGTTCACCATCAAACTTCTTGTAGCGTGGGTTGCCACCTTCTTCACCAGAATGTTCAAAATCTCTAGAGCGACGATCATCGCGACGATCATCTATACGATCAAAATGACGGTTACGATCAAAGCGACGATCATTATCGCGATTCTCTGAGCGGAATCCGTCCTTCTTAAAACCATTCTTCTTAAAACCACCGCGACGGTCATCTTTACGATCGTCATGACGGTTAAAACGACGATCACCATCACGCTTTACGTCAGAGTGGAAGCTCTCTTCACGGTCATCATCATTACGGCGGAAACCACCCTTCTTAAAACCGCCTTTATGGAAACCATCCTTATGGAAACCACCGCGACGCTCGCTACTTTTACCACCATTGCGATGACCAAATCCACCACGTTCACCAAAAGATTTCTTACCACTCCGCGAGTGTTCGCGTTCTTCGCCCATTCTGGCATACCTCTCATCTATGTGCAATTTTATTACAAAATCACATTTTAATTATATTCATAAAACAACTAAACATCTGCTGAAGCAAGCTATAGCATACATCAAGCAGCAAGCTTACAACAGATGTATTTTTTAATACATCACAAACATTTATTAAGCGCGCTCTACGGCACCGATAGCTTTCTTGCCACGGCGAAGCAAAGCGAAACGACCGTGCAAGAAAGAGCCCTCACTTAACACATCGTCGACACCACTTACACGTTCATTATTCAGATACAAACCGCCTGCTTCAATAGCACGACGAGCTTCAGAAACAGTGCGGAACAAACCAGCGGCAACTGCAGCCTCAACAACACGATCTGCAACTTTAGCCTTAGCGAAATCTAAACTACCGTCTTCAGCCTTAACCTTAACACCATCTAAAGCAGCTTCAAGAGTCTGCTCATCAATATTGCAAAGATCACCACGTCCAAACAAAGCGGAAGAAGCTTCAATAGCCTGGTTTGTTAAATCTTCACCGTGAACGAAACTTGTAACTTCCCACGCAAGCACGCGCTGAGCTTCACGACTTCCAGGATCATCCTGAATTTGCTGAGCTAAACGCTCAATTTCATCTTTTGGCAAGAAAGTGAACACCTTAAGCAACTTAACAACTTCATCATCAGGCTGATTGAACCAGAACTGGTAGAAGCGATAAGGGCTAAGCATAGAAGGATCAAGCCACATGGCATTACCTTCTGACTTACCAAACTTACGACCTTGATTATCTGTAATAATTGGGCTAGTAAACACGTTTACGGATGCGCCACGAACCTTACGAATCAAATCCATGCCGGAAGTGAGATTACCCCACTGATCCGAACCGCCAAGTTGCAAAGTTACGTCGTAATTATCAAACAAGTACAAGAAGTCGTTGCCTTGCAAAACTTGATAGCTAAACTCAGCAAAAGAAATACCTTCATCGGAATTTAAGCGACGAGCCACAATATCCTTAGAAAGCATTGTTCCAACTCGGAAGTTCTTACCAACATCGCGCAAAAAGTCGATAGCAGACATCTTAGAAACCCAGTCGTAATTGCTGACAAAACGAACAGGATTTTCACCATCAAGAGGCAAAATTCGACCAATCTGCTTACGCAAGCGTTCAGCCCAGCCAGCCACAATATCCTTAGAATTAAGAGTGCGTTCTCCGCTTTGACGAGGGTCACCAATCAAACCAGTAGCACCACCAACTAAAGCAATAGGATGATGACCTGCAGCCTGCAAGTGACGCATATTAATAAGCTGCACAAGATTACCAATATGCAATGAAGCAGCAGTAGGATCGTAACCGCAATAATACGTTAATGGTTCTCCGTCAAGCGCTTGAGCAAGCTGCTGCTCATCAGTAGATTGTGAAATTAATCCACGCCACTTAAGCTCTTCAAACAAAGAAGCAAAACCTGCTTCCTTGTAGTTCCTGACCTGAGCCATTCGTATCTCCTTAATACAGAATACCGATAAATATCGGGCGCTTTGCGCGTCCACAAGCCTTTCAATTTTTGCAGCACATGGCGACACGCATAATAAAAAAGTGCCAAATATTGTAAAGTACAATATTTGGCACTATAACGTGACAGCTAATAATCTAATTTTAAAATTATTTTATAGGCGAGATATAAGCAGAACCATCGCTTTTTGAATTTGCAAATTTATAATAATTATCCATTGCATTTTCAGCCTCTACAATTTGCTCTTTAACTCGCGCGAAGGCTGTACCGCCACGACCGCATCTGGCAGACACAGATCCAGCACTAGTCAATATTGTTCTGATATTCGCAATTTCTGCGCTATCAACAAAACCGCTTAGAATATTTGAAAAATCATCATCGCTTAAATCAGCAAGATCTCCCCCAATTTCCTCAGCTCGCTTTACACACAAACCAGACAAAGTATGAGCATTACGGAATGGAACACCCTTTTTTACAAGCCATTCTGCAATATCTGTAGCAAGAGCGAAACCAGTAGAAGACTGTTCATAAAGTCTATTTAGATCAAATTTCATAGTTTCTACCATTCCAGCAAAGGCTGGAAGAAGCACTTCTAAAGTGTCAATTTGATCAAAAACAGCTTCTTTATCTTCTTGCAAATCGCGAGCATAAGCAGTAGGAAGACCTTTAAGAGTTGCCATTAAACCAGTTAAATCGCCTATTAATCTACCAGCTTTACCGCGAGCAAGTTCAGCAATATCTGGATTCTTTTTTTGAGGCATAATCGATGAGCCAGTTGAATAAGCATCATCTAAACGAACAAATGCAAATTCTTGAGTATTCCAAATAATAATTTCTTCACTTAATCGTGATATATCAACGCCAATCATTGCTGCGATGAATGAAAATTCTGCGACTAAGTCTCTACTTGCAGTTGCGTCTATAGAATTAGCGCAAACTTTAGAAAAACCAAGCTCTTTAGCTACTTCTTCTGAATTAAGACCAAGAGTATTGCCTGCCAAAGCTCCTGCTCCATAAGGGCTTTCATCTGCACGCAAATCCCAATCTATGAAGCGATTTACATCTCGTAAAAGCGGCCAAACATGTGCCATTAACTGATGCGCAAGCAAAATTGGTTGAGCATGTTGCATGTGAGTGCGACCAGGCATCACTGCGTCTTTTGCATTTTTTGATTGATTCAGCAACGCTTGGCAAACTGACAACAATAATGATGCAATAACGCGCGCATGCCTACGCAAAAACATACGTATTAAAGCTGCAATTTGATCATTCCTAGATCGACCTGCACGAAGCTTTCCACCAAGCTCATTTCCAGCAATTTCAAGTAAACCGCGCTCTAATGCTGTAGCTTCATCTTCATCTTCCTCAATGGGTGCAAAAGTTTCATCATCTACACGCTTTTGCAATTCATCTAATGCACAAGATAAATCAGCATACTCTTTTTCGTTAAGAAGACCTGCACGATGCAACGCATGCGCATGAGCTCTAGAACCAGCAATATCATCATCCGCTAATCGCCAATCAAATTGTGTGGACTTGCTTAGTTTCGCCAGCTCTGCTGAAGGACCTGAACTAAATCGTCCACCCCACAATGCAATAGGGTGATTAGTATTATTACTTTCATTATTTTCTAGTTCTGCGGCTGCTGCTTTTGTTGCATCGTGCATAGTTTATTACCTTTATATCTTTTTTATATATATCGTATTAGTTGTTGTTTGCAACGCGCATATCTCTTGCTGCTGCAACCTTGCTAGACAATCCGTAGATTTCAATGAATCCATTGGAAGCACGCTGATCAAATGTATCTGAAGAATCATACGTTGCTAAATTAAAGTCATACAATGATTCCTCAGAACGACGTCCAGTAACTACAGCTTTGCCAGCATACATAGTCATTCGAATCTCTCCAGAAACATGCTCTTGAGTTTCATTAATAAATGCGTTAAGAGAACACACAACTGGAGAGAACCACTGACCATCATAGACAAATTCAGCCCACTTTTTATCAAGAGCACGCTTTAACCTATGCTGCTCACGCTCCAGGCAGCAATTTTCAAGCTCTTGGTGTGCAACAATTAGAGATTGAGCACCTGGAACTTCGTACAATTCACGAGATTTAATTCCTACAAGACGATCTTCAATAATATCGATTCGTCCAATTCCTTGCGCTCCAGCTCTTGCATTCATTTCTTCAATTGCTTGCAAAGGCGTTACACTATGACCGTCAATTGCGACTGGAATACCTTTTTCAAAAGTAATTCTAACTTCATCCGGTTCTTGAGATTCAAGAGGATTTTGCGTATAAGAATAGCACTCTTCAGTCGGAGCATTCCATGGATCTTCTAGGAAACCGGTTTCAATTGCACGACCCCACACGTTTTGGTCAATCGAATATGGGCTTTTCTTGCTTTGTTCAATTGGAAGCTTGTGCTCATTAGCGAATTCTATTTCAACATCACGAGTAAGTGACAAGTCTCGAATTGGGCTAATAGCTTTTAATTCTGGATCCAAAGATTGGATTGCAACTTCAAAACGAACCTGATCGTTTCCTTTGCCGGTGCAACCATGCGCAATTGTGTCTGCATCAAATTGATGAGCTGCATTCACTAAGTGGCGAGTAATCAAAGGCCTAGAAAGAGCAGAAACCAATGGATACACGTCTTCATACATTGCGTTAGCTTTTAATGCAAGCATGCAATAATTATCTGCGAATTCTTCGCGAGCATCGACAACATATGCCTCAACTGCACCACAAGCCAAAGCACGATTCTTAATTACTTCAAGCGCTTCACCGCCTTGACCAACGTTTAGCGACACAGCTACAACGTCTTGACCTGTTTGCTCTTTAAGGTATGGAATTGCTACCGAAGTATCGAGGCCACCTGAATACGCCAAGACAATACGTTTTTTATTAGTCATTGTGACCTCCCAGGTCATGTATTGAATAAATAAACAATAAAGAGCATATTATACATCTAAAATAAAATCAACAGATGCGCCAAAAAATTATTATATTTTTATCATCTTCGAAGAGTTATTATAAAATATAAAAAAATATATCAATTATAGTTATACATATAAAAACGCGCGCAGCTCAACAATGCACTGCACGCGTATAAATCTTTTCGTTACTGCAAAATTATTTTTTTAATGCAATATTTAATTAAATAGCCACAATATTTTTTAATAAATTGTTTAACGAGAAGCTACTGAAAGCATCCAATTTGCTCGATTTTCAGCTTCTTCATTTGAAACGCAAACCATAATAACTGTATCATCTCCAGCAACTGATCCTAAAATACCTTTCAAAGGCTGACGATCTATAACACTTGCAACATATTGTGCAGCGCCTGATGGAGTGTGAATAACAACAATATTATTTGCATGTCCAACTTCAGTGACAAGACCTGCTAAAGTGCGAGCAACTTGCTGATCAATTCGCACAGTATCCATAGCATGACGATTGCCAGTACCATCGCCAAGCACATACGCAATCCTGCCATCCGTTAATCGAATTTTAACGGCATTTAACTCATCTAAATCTCGGCTCAAAGTAGCTTGAGTAACATTAAAACCATGACGCGCCAACACTTTAGCGAGTTGAGATTGAGAAGTAATCACTTCTGCCAGTAACGCTTGTTCAATAGCGTTTAAACGCGCTGCTTTTGTTGCAGGACGTTGCTGTTTTATTGACACTTCGTTATTTGATTCTGCATCCGTTTCTGGATTCATCATAATTTTATCAAAACCTTTCATAAACATATTTTCAATTAAATATATACGAATATGTGTATACATATCTACATGCATAAAAAATTATTTATGTGTTCTTCGTCACACATATCTATTATGCATGAAAATGCTATATTTTATTTAAAAAATAGATGTTACTTTACATAAAAAGAAAAAGAGCTAATAATACAATAAATGCGATTATGCATACTACTATTAGAACGTATGCACAATCGCATTAACTAAAATATATTATATTTTACACTCGCAAAGTTGCGTGCAAGACTTCAGCAGCATCCGTAATCTTCTTACGAACTTCTTCCATCTCTTCGCCAGAAAGTGTTCTATCATTTGCTCGGAACGTTACGGAATAAGCAAGAGAACGCAAACCTTCTCCAAGCTGCTCACCCTCATACACATCGAACAACTCAACAGATTCAAGCAAATCTCCAGCAGACTTTTCAATAGCAGACTGCAATTCATTCGCTTTCAACTCAATTGGTGCAGTGAAAGCGAAATCTTGCTTTACAGGAGGGAAAGTCGAAATTGGTTTAGCTTGAACAGGCTTCATAATCATATTCTTAAACAATTCAGTTAAATCAAGCTCGAATGCTGCAGAATGCTTAGGTAAATCTAGCGCTTCACAAACATGTGGATGCAATTCGCCAACAACACCGAGATTGACGCTTGAACCATCTTCAGCAAGAACACAAACTTGAGCACTACGACCAGGATGCCAAGAAGATGGAGCATCTTGAGCTTTAAACTGTTCGAGAATGAACTTAACACCAATTCTCTTACCAACTCGCTGGAGTGCTTCAACAGCATCGCTCCAATCAACATCTCTATGAGTACCAAGCCAACCAGTTTCTTCAGCATGACCAGTTAGCAAAGCAGCAACATGCAAAGGTTGTTCCGGTAATCCAGCATCCAACGCAGCAAGCTCAGCATTAGAAGGTCTAACAGAACCAGGTAATGCAGGAATTGCAGGAGCATTTGGATCGCTAAAGTACACATGACCAAGCTCATACATGGAAATATCTGTTAAACCACGATGAAGATTGCGTCGAACAGTACCAGCCAAAGTCATCAAAACAGAACGACGAAGCCAAGGCCTGTCTCCAGCTAAAGGATTAGCAATACGAACACTTACTTCAGCAACTTCATCCACATTTTGACGGAAAGCTTTAATATCTTCCTCACCAACAAATGGATAGCTTAAAGATTCAACAAAACCAGTTTCCGCTAACTCATAAGCAATAGCTCGTCTAGTTTGCTGTTGCGCAGTTAAGCCAGTTCGACCAGTAACAGGAACAGCAGGAACCTTAACAGGAATCTCATCATATCCAACAAGTCGAGCAATTTCCTCTACTAGATCGCAAGGCTCATTCAAATCAGGACGCCAAGTTGGAGGAAGAACGGAGAAGGATCCATTTCCACCACCAGCAACAGAGCAACCAATATCGGTAAGAATATCGCTAATGCGATTCAAATCAACATCCAAACCGGCAACTCGCTGCACTTCATTAGCTTTAAACACAATCACATTTCGCGACTGAGTATTATTGACATCACACGGCGATGTAGATGGCTTAGCTCCACCAAACTGTTCCAAAAGATTTGCAGCCATTTGTGCAGCTGCTGGCTGCAATTGGGTATCAACGCCACGCTCAAAACGACGAGAAGCCTCAGAAGGAATCTTATGTCGACGAGCAGTACGAGCAATTGAAACGGGATCAAAGTGCGCTGCCTCAATCAAAATATTTTTCGTTTCACTCGTAACTTCGCCATACATGCCGCCCATAACACCTGCTAAGCCAAGCACGCGTGAACCATGGTTTCCACGAGGAGAATCGCAAATAACTAAATCCTCAACATGCAATTCATGATCTTTGCCATCCAAAGTCGTAAGATGTTCGCCCTCATGTGCACGACGAACTACAATTGGACCTTCAATTTTGTCTAAATCATAAGCATGAAGAGGTTGACCCAAATCAAGCATGACATAATTAGTGATATCAACAGCAAGAGAGATACTGCGCATACCTGCACGCGTTAAACGACGCTGCATCCAACGTGGGCTTGCACAAGTGGAGTCAAAACCGTGTACAGCACGCGCATAATATCGATCACAACCAGGTACACCATGAATTGGATTAGTATCTTCAATACTCACGTCAATATCTGAAGTCTTGTGACCTTCATCATTAATTTGCGATACCTGCTCATTCAACTTTGAAACAGGATCCGTATAAACAGCACCAGTTGAATGATGATATTCGCGAGCAACACCACGATAAGAGAAAGCATATCCACGATCAGGCGTTATGTTAATCTCCAAAATCGGCTTATTAAGATGCAACAACTCCATTACGTCGTCGCCAGGCTTCAACTCATCGTATTCAGCCTTAGAGAAGCCATATTCACGCAACAAAATAATGCCATTGTGGCTATCTCCCAAACCAAGCTCACGCTCTGAAGCACACATACCGTCAGAAATATGACCGTAAGTCTTACGCGGCTCAATCTTAAAATCTCCAGGCAGAACAGCACCAGGAAGAGTTACAACAACCTTTTCACCGGCAGCCATATTAGGAGCACCGCAAACAATGCCACGAGGAACTTTCTTGCCGTTCTCGTCAACATCGTTGTATTTATCTCCAACATCAACATGGCACCAATTAATAGTTTTGCCATTTTTCTGCGGTTCAGGAGTAGCGTCAACTACGTAACCGACAACAATTGGACCGGTAACTTGAGAAGTATGAATTTCTTCTTCCTCTAGACCAACACGAACTAAATCTTTAGCAAGCTGTTCGTAAGTTAAACCTTCTGGCACTTCAACATGATCTTTGAGCCAGTCAATATCTACCATTGGCATGAGTTTTACTCCCCCATTACAAACTGTTCACTGAAGCGCTTATCGCCTTCAACCAAATCATGCATATCGTTAATATCGTGGCGAAGAAGCAGAGTCCTCTCCAAGCCGACACCAAAAGCAAAACCGGTATACACTTGTGGATCTAAACCTGCAGACTTCAACACATTAGGGTTAACCATTCCGCAACCGCCCCATTCAATCCAGCCTGGACCGCCCTTTTTATCTGGGAACCAAAGATCCAGCTCAGCACTAGGCTCAGTAAATGGGAAGTAGCTTGGTCGCAAGCGGCTCTTTGCATCTGGACCAAACATCGCAACAGCTAAACGATCGAGAACACCCTTTAAATCAGCCATTGTTAAATGCTTATCTACAGCCAAAGCTTCACATTGATGGAAAACTGGAGTATGCGTTGCATCCAGTTCATCAGTGCGGAACACTCTACCAGGAGAAGCAATATACAGAGGAACTCCACGCTCAATTAACGCACGTACTTGATCAGAAGAAGTTTGCGTGCGCAAAACCATATTTGAACCGACAAAGCCTGCAGCATCCTTAGCTTGATTACCCTGAACGTAGAAAGTATCTTGCATTTGACGCGCAGGATGATCCGGACCAAAGTTCAATGCATCGAAATCAAACCATTCAGTTTCAACTTCTGGACCCGCAGAAATCTGCCAACCCATAGACACAAAGAAGTCTTCAAAATCCTCAATAATACGAGCAATAGGATGACGAGCACCTAAAGGCTTACGATTAATTGGAAGAGTCATATCTACAGTTTCTGCAGAAAGCATGTTAGCCTCTTCAACAGCTTTAATTCGCTCTGTAGCTTCTGCAAAAGCTCGACCAAAATCAGCTCGCAAAGTTGACATCACCTTGCCAACTTCCTTCTTTTGATCCGCAGGCAAAGAACCAATTGCTTTACTTGCAACAGTCATCACTGACTGCGCGCCAGCATACTTAGTTTTAACAGCCTTCAGCTCTTCCATAGTTTGAGCAGCTGTAACGCTAGCAATACCTTCTTTTACTGCTTTAGTTACAGCTTTAATATCGAATGGCTTATTATCGGTCACAGCACCCTTCCTATCTGTGTTATACGTATATTCATTGTTTATATACGATATTGCAAAATATTGCCCAAAGTTATATTTTTCGCTCATGACTCGACATAGCCAAGCCCATAAGCATTACTGCTGCACTTGTTGCAAGGTTCATTGATTCCGCTTTTCCATATATTGGAATTATTGAAATATCGTCAACCTGTTGCAATACTTCTTTAGGTAAGCCTCTAGCTTCATTGCCAAATAAAATAGCCAAAGAACTGCTAATAACCTCGGAATTGACTAAAATTTTTGGAAATGGCACAGGTTTAATCTTGTCAGTTCCGTAAATATCAGCTGCAATAACTCGAATATTTGATTTTGCAGCGCATTCGAACCAGTCTTGAACGCTTAATTGCACTACAGGAAGATGAAATAGTGAGCCAGCAGTCGAACGCACAAGCTTAGAATTCCACCGACTTACGCAATCATCAACAAAAACAACAGCATCGCATCCAGCAACATCTGCAACACGAATAATAGCACCAGCGTTGCCAGGATCTCTTACCTGCCAGCAAGCTGCAATACGAAGAGGCTTAAAATCGTTTTTTACTTTCACTTGTGCTGATTGTTGCAAATTTTTAAACTCACTAAAATAAATATCGTCCAAAGATTTCGAATTAACAACCGCAACAATTCCCTGTGAATCAGCACTAATTTTTTGCATAATATTCGACTCAACAGGATGAACATAACAAGATTGAGATAAAGCTTCTTTAACTATTTCCCGCAAAGAAGAAAATTGGGAACTTTCCTTTTCATTACCTTCACAAGCATCTTTAGTAACATAAATATCACATAACGAATCTGTGACATAACGTACAGCTTCGCGCACACTTTGCGGACCTTCAACTAAAAAACGCTGCAAATCATGCGACTTTGCGCGACCTAAAGAAACGAGTCTGCGCACGCGCTCACTGTGAGTATTATCAATTAGTTCTTTTAACGGCATAAATATAACTTTACTTCAAAAACAATTACGACACAGGAAATACGCATTCACGTATTTATGCAAACTTGTCACGTTCTTTACAACAAGACTTATAAGCAAAACCTTATAAACTCTATTCATGATGCTCTGAAGCACTAGAAGTGGTATAACCCTTAGGCTCAAGCTGGAAAGTAGTGTGAGAGACAGAAACAGGAAAATGCTCGCGCAAGCAGTCCTGAAGCTGGGAAAGCACCTGAGAGCATTGAGTCATTGTCATATTAGGATCCACAACAACATGTGCCATAAAAATCGGCATACCAGTAGAGACAGTACTAGCGTGCAAATCATGAACTGCAAGAACATGAGGAACATGCTCTAGATGTTCACGAACTTTGTTTAAATCAAGACCTTCAGGAGTCTGCTCAAGAAGAACCTTAACAGCATTCTTAAGAAGCTTTAACGCACGAGGAATCATAAGAAGCGCAATAATACCGCCAGCTAAAGCATCAAAACCTGCCCAACCTGTACTCATCATTACAATAGCTGAGACTACAACTGCAACAGATCCAAGAGCATCGTTCATAACCTCAAGAAAAGCAGCACGCATATTCATATTGTCTTGCGATTGAGACATAAGAATTACAAGAGAACCTAAATTCGCAGCTAAACCAAGGATACCAAAGAATAGCAGCTGATTTACATCGTGAATGCCTTGATGGCCACTACCAAAAAGACGCATTCCAGCTTCAACAAGAGCATACACTCCTACAAGCAGTAAAATAAGAGCTCCCGCAGCAGCTGTAATAACCTCAAGACGCGCCCAACCCCACGTGCGCTTACTATTTGGACGACGACGCATAAGAATTGCAGTAACTGTTGAAGCTGCAAGAACCGAAATGTCTGTAAGCATATGACCTGCGTCTATAAGAAGCGACAAGGAATTGGTTATGAAAGAACCAATTACCTCAGCAAAGAACACAGTTGCAGTAAGAGAAAGCGTAAGAAGCAAACGATGCTGATGTGCATGACTTGCGTGAATTGCTTCTGCTTGGGAAGCTGCGTTGGCGTTATTGTAATTAGTATCGGAAGAGTTGACATTTGCATTCACACTGCTTGAGCGTGAACCAGTGCCGTTAGTTTGAATTACATCGTTATGATTATGCACTTTCCAACCTCCTAAAATATTAAAATATTTGGGCGATATCGTTTCTCAATATCATTCGCATTTTGCCTTATACGCAATGAACCCCAGCCTAAGCCGGGGTTCACTATTATCAATTACTTTGTCTATAACTATGTAATCACAAGCTGTCGACATGCACGCATTATGGGTTATAGGTAAAACCAACAGAAAAGCAAAAGGCGCCACACAGCTAAAAACTGTGCAGCGCTTTGTTTGTGCCTCCGGTGGGACTCGGACCCACAAGCCCGTAAGGGCGTCAGATTTTAAGTCTGATGCGTATGCCAATTCCGCCACAGAGGCAGCAATCACTTATTATGCCATATATCTAAGCAAAGAACAAGCTCAGCGTGTGGCGAGTAACTTTCTTCCCAAATCAAGCGTAATTCCGTCAAGCAAACCATGCTCACTTGCAACAAACGTATCCAAAACCCCACCGTGATCCTCATACGCAGCTTTTGCTAATCTCTCCAACACACGGCTCCAAATCACTGCTCCACCGCCGACAACATCCACACGCCCTGGGTGAATCGTCGCATACGTGCGCCTGCAGTCCCTAGGCATACGCAAAAAGCGATTATTAACAGCATAAGCCTGCTCTAATCCAATATGCACACCATCGACAGCAGTATGATCATAATGCTGCAATCCCATAGTCAAAGCAGCCATAGTTGTCACAGTTCCAGAAACGCCAATAATAGTACGAGCTCGCCCTGCAGGGACAACTTTGAAAGCATCATCAATATGCTTGTCAATATCTTCAATCGCAGCTTGAATTTCCTCTTCCGTAGGAGGATCAGTATGCAAATGCCTTTCAGTCATTCTAACAGAACCAACATTCATGGAGTATGCTGCAGAAACCTTGTGCGCCGGCAAGCAGTCCCCATCCCCTCCAAGCACTAACTCAGTAGAACCTCCACCTAAATCAACTACGAGATACGGTGGCTGCAACTCATCGCGAGACACAACGCTTGTTGCACCAAGGAAGCTAAGAGCTGCTTCTTCAGTACCACTAATAACTTCAGGACGAACACCAAGCTCATCAATCATCATTTGTTCAAAAATCTCACGATTTTCAGCATCTCGTGTAGCTGAAGTTGCCACAAAACGAATCGCATCAACTGGATGTTCTTTCAAAACTTGCGCAAATTCGTGCGCAGCATCCCTCACTCGCTCCAAAGCGTCATCTGCGAAACGATGAGTTTCGTCAATTCCCTGACCTAGTCTAACAACGCGAAGCATACGAGGTACAATATCTTTCATTCCATGCTCAGAAACTTGCGCAATTTTTAGTCGAATAGAATTCGTACCACAGTCAATTGCGGCAACCTGTACTGTTTTTTCTGCACAAGTAGTCGTGTCGCTTTTCACAGCTTCACCCTCTGCAGTTTTATCTTTTGCAATCGTTTCGTCTTCCACAACAACTTCCGTTTCAGTAGCATATGCATCATCGCTCCACGGAGTAGTACAACGGCACACGTTAGGATCAAACTCATCTTTAATGCGCTCTAGCACCATGTCACCAATCGGATTTACACCTTTGCCCATTACCAATGTTTGCGCGAGCAAAGCATGCAAGCATTTAACACGAACTGGCATTCCACCAGCGCTCATCTGACTAATATGCTCTTCACTATCCCCCAAAGACACAGCTAATTCATGACGGAATTCCAAATAATACTTATGCGCACGCTCATATTGTTTCTTCAGATCTTCGTCCGATTGTAATAGCTCGTTATATTCTCGCATAATACCGTCTGCTTCTACGCGAGACACCGCTTTTACAGCTTCAGGACTGGTAAGGTAGCATGTAGTTGGGAATGGTGTGCCATCTTCTAAGCATGGTCTAGTAATAACAGCAAGAGGTCTACCACAAACGCAACGCGCACCAACAGCTACCATTCCTCTAGGGAATCTTCCAAGTTGCTTTTCAACAATTGTACGCTCAGCATCACTTGCAGGTGTAGTAAATAAACGTTTCACAGCTTCTTCTGGAATATATTTCTTATTACTGTTCTGCATTTTATCTGAACTTTCTTGGCTGTTAGCCATGCGTTTCTACTCCTGTTAAAGCTGTTTTACAAATAAATAATCTTTTACTTTATCAGTTTATATATTTTATCAGTTTATATGTTATAAGGATGGCACAGTATCTGGTTTGTCTGCTTTATGTATTGCATACATTAAGTCACTATACCAAGGCAAGACTGAATGAGTCTTAGTTTCGCTATTTTCTTGAGCAAATTCATTCGGAACTTTTCCAGTTACTGCTTCAGGATGCTCTACGCGAACAGCCTGCTCACCGGGAAAAATAAAGCCGAGACGATCTCTAGCTTGAGCGGTAACGTATGCTTTGTCTTTCCATCGGTCAATATTATTATCCAACGTACGTTTTTGTTCACGTAAATCACTTTCTTCACGCTGAAGTGCATGAAGCTCAGACAAGCTTAACGCATAATTTCTAACTGTTGAAATGCATTCAATTGAACTAACGGTAACTACAAAAACCATAAATAAAAACACGAGCGGTCCTGAAAGTAGTCGACGCTGTTGCAATGGTGCTACATCTTCACCTAATGCTGTTTTACGACGCTTTTTCATAACCATACTCTCTAAATTACTTGATGTATTCGACGTGAAAACATCATGTATTCCGCTAATATCTTACGTGCTTTAGATGCAAAATGCTGTTGTGCCACATTTACAGTCACGCTACATTTACAGTAACTCACATTTATTCGTTATTAAAATTAAAAAAACTGACGAACAAAACTGCAAAAAAAATATTCAAATTTTTCTACTTAAACCAGTAATTTCTATTAATAACATCGATCATTTCAACTAATTGCTTTGTTTCTGCAATATCATGAGCACGTATTACACGTCCACCAGCCATAAACATCGCTGTTTCTGCAACTAAAGTGACAGGCAAACGATCTTCTTTATCTAAATTAAAAAGCTTCTTACCAAAGCCTTTTCTAGAAATCGCAACCAGTATTGGTCGACCAAAACGATGCAATTGATTAATATTGCGCATCATTGCATAATCTTGTTCACCATCAGCAACCTTTGCATAGCCAATTCCTTGATCAAGAATAATCCTATTTAAGTCAACTCCTCCATCAACAAGCATTTTTAAATTATCGCTAAAGAATTGACACATAACCTTTGTTAAATTGTCATATTCTGTATCTCTATTGCTATGCATTGTTACTAATCCAACGTTAGAATCTGCCATAAGCTTTACTTTTTCTGGAGAATCAAACGCACGAACATCATTTATAATATCTACGCCAGCTTCAATTGCAGCTTCCATTACAGGTAACTTGTAAGTGTCTACTGCTACAGCAATTTGAGGATAATTTTTGTGAATATACTTAATAGCAGGTATAACGCGACTTATTTCCTCTTCTGGAGTAATTTCTAAATAACCGCCAGGTTTTGTAGTTTGACCGCCTACTTCTATAACATCAGCACCAGCTTCAACTATTTCTTTAATATGGCTATTTACTTCGTCTTCACTTTGGTACTTGCCGCCATCATAGAATGAGTCAGGAGTAATATTCAAAATCGCGTAAACTATCGGCTTGTCAAGTGTATCAAAGCAGAATCGCCCTGCATTCCACACAATTGCTTTTTGCTTTAATAGCGAGCGCAAACTTGCAAGTAATTCTTGATCTTCGTACCATGCTTTTTCGCACTCTTGCATAAAAGGTTTAAGAGCAATAAGCGGCAAAATAAAGTCAATAGAAGACTCGGAAACTTTGATAGCTGTATCAAAATGATCGAGAAAATCAGCTACTTTGTTTAAATCGTTTTCACTAATATTTTCCCACGTGCATAAAATTTTTTGATTTACGCAAAGATCCTGCAGTAACGCTATATCTGCAATATTTTTAGAAGACGCATTCTCCAAATTGCTTTCAATAATTCGCATTTGTATTCTTTCTTTCTAAAACCTCATATTTAAAACTAAATTTATATTCCAAACTAATTAAAAACTTCGCTACTTTCAATAATATTAATCCAATTAGTGTCGCTAGTTTTATTAAGCTTATCTTGTATAAGTTCATGATAATTTGCATCGTCTGCGCTTATTTCAAGCAAAGGAACTAATACAAATCTGCGATTATCTCTTTCTTTGTGCGGAATCGTAAGATTTTCACTTTTTATAGTTTGACCACCAAAATCAATAATATCCAAATCGATTGTTCGAGGACCCCAACGAACTATGCGCTTTCTGTGAAGACGCTGTTCAATATCATGAATAAAATCAAGCAATTCAAAAGCTGTTAAATCAGTGTCCAAGCGTAAAGCAATGTTATAAAAACTGTCTTGCACTACGTCACCAACTGGTTCAGTTTCATACACTGAAGAAACGATAATATTGCTTATATGCGAATTTTGCTTCAATAGCGAAACAGCTTGACGCAAATTAAGTAATCTATCACCTATATTACTTCCAACACTTATGTATGCACTAGAAATCATATTTCCCCCAAAAAAAATAATTCAATTTATAGTTAAAAGTATATATCATGAACAGTTAGGACTAGCCAACTTTATGAATTCAAACAATAAATAATCTAATATCAAAAATTTTTATAACAAAAATGTCGCTGTAAATTCAATACTCTTGAAGAGCAATCAAACCTACAACGACATTTTCCAATACGCTTTTATCTAAAATCTGTAAAAATATTTTAGATTCAAAAGTAGTATTTTTTAGTTATTTTATTTTTGACTTATCTATTCTGCTTGAGCTTTACTCAAAATTGTATCTGCAGAATGCTGCAACTTTTGCAACTCTTCTTGAGTCAAATCAAGCTGGCATTGCTTAACAATTCCTTCTCTACCAACAATTGCTGGGTATGAAAGATAAGAATGGTATTCTTCGCGATAGTTTGAAACAGGCATTTGCTCTTTAGAATCCGAAAGAACTGCATCCACTAAACGAACTGCAGCAGCAGCAATACCGTAGTTTGTGTACTTCTTTCCGTAGAACACAGTAAAACCGCCTTCACGAGTTTCCTCATCAATAGCGTCTAAATTCATGTTCTTTTCTTTAATAAGCTCTGTTATAGGCTGCTCAAAGACTTTAACAGTAGACCACGCAACGAATTGCGAATCACCGTGCTCTCCTAAGCTATATCCCTTAACAGCCTTTGGATGCACGCCAAAGAACTTGCCTACTGCACGATGCAAGCGCGCAGAATCAAGCAAAGTGCCAGTTCCAATAATCTTTTCGTAAGGAAGACCAGTAGCTTCCTTGTAAAGCTGGCAAATAGCGTCGCAAGGATTTGTTATGTCGATTAAAACACCGTGGAATCCAGAAGCCTTAATCTTTGCACCAACTTCTGCAACTTCCTTACGATTATACTTAAGCTCTGCAAAACGATCTGGATGAGGAACGTCTAAAAGCTTTATGTGACCCAAGGCGCTTACGATTACCTCTACGTCTTTTAATGCTTCATAATCATTAACCGTAATATTAACGTTAAAAGGCACATTATCCATTGAATCTTCAAAATCCAATGCGTCGGCATTCACCTTTGCCTCGTTTGTATCATAAAGGTACAAATCATCAGCGTGACCGCCAACAACAAGTTGATGCGCTACTGCTGCACCAACGTTTCCCATGCCTATAACTGCGACTTTTCTCATATGAAACATCTCCTTCCGTTTTTAGTTTTCCATAAAAAATAGCACTATTTTGATGAGAATAAAAGTAATGTTAGAAAAATTTATATATTTTTTCAAAAAATCGCTAAAATATACGAAAAACGGTCAGCCGTAAACACGACTGACCGTTAAAACTCAAAGACTCAAGAAGCCACTAAGTTACTTAAAACTAAAAGTTACTTCATATACTTCTTGCAAGCCTTGAATGCGCTGTAACCAGCATACTGAGCGGTAGAACCAAGCTCTTCCTCAATCTCAAGCAAGCGGTTGTACTTAGCAATACGCTCGCCACGAGCAGGAGCACCAGTCTTGATTTGGCCAGTGTTCTTAGCAACAGCAAGATCAGAAATGGTGGTATCTGGAGTCTCGCCAGAACGATGGGAAACCATAGAAGTGAAGCCGTTCTTAGTTGCAAGCTCAATAGCGTCGAGGGTTTCGGTGACGGAACCAATCTGGTTCAACTTCACGAGCAAGGAGTTAGCTGCACCAAGCTCAATACCCTTAGCCAAACGCTTTGGATTGGTGACAAGCAAGTCATCGCCAACGAACTGCAAACGATCACCAAGACGCTTGGTGATTTCTGCCCAATCATCCCATCCTTCTTCCTGGAATGGATCTTCAATGGAAACGATTGGATACTCGTTGATGAGCTTCTCGTAGTAATCAAGCATGTAAGCAGATTCGCGCTCTTCGCCATCAAAACGATACTTACCAGTTTCCTTGTTGTAGAACTCAGAAGAAGCAACGTCAAGAGAAATACCAATCTGCTTGCCTGGCTCGTAGCCAGCGGCTGCAATTGCATCCATGATGTACTTCAAGGAATCCTCATTGGACTTCATCTTTGGAGCGAAGCCACCTTCGTCGCCAAGACCAGTAGCCAAACCTTCCTTCTTCAAAACATTCTTCAAGGTGTGATAAACCTCAACACCAGCGCGCAAAGCATCGCTGTAGGTCGCGAAACCGTAAGGAGAAATCATGTACTCCTGAATATCGGTTGCGAAATCAGCGTGAGCACCACCGTTCATGATGTTCATGTTTGGAACTGGAAGAATGTGACCATTGGTGCCGCCAATGTAGCGGTACAACGGAAGCTGAGCAGACTCAGCAGCAGCGTAGAGAGCAGCGAGGGAAACGCCGAGAATTGCGTTAGCACCAAGCTTGCCCTTGTTTGGCGTGCCATCAAGCTCAATCATCGTCTCATCAAGAGCGCGCTGATCGGTGGCATCCATGCCAATAACCTTAGGTGCGATTACCTCGTTGACAGCCTTAACAGCTTCCAACGTGCCCTTACCTTGATAACGGGACTTGTCGCCATCGCGACGTTCCCAAGCTTCAGCCTCACCAGTAGAAGCACCAGAAGGCACTAAACCAATACCCTGAGCGCCATCTTCGGTCTCCAAATAAACCTGAACAGTAGGATTTCCACGAGAATCCAAAATTTCGCGTGCATATACGCTTTCAATAGCTGCCACAACTACTCCTTTATACCTATGGGTTGTGATGACTCTTTTAAGATTAGTGCGTTTTATGGACGTTATATTGAGTACCAGCGTATTTATGCCGTGAACGTTCACAATATTTTGATTTAACTCGAGTCATATGAGCCAATTGTATATTTTTAAGTAATATCGTTTATAAATATCGATTTAAAATATACTTGTCCATACCCTTAAGTGATAATGACCTCAGACACGGGGTGCGCAACTACATCGTGCCAAACAACAATACATATAGTGTTGCGCTGAGAATACACTCGTTGAACCTGATATAGCTAAAACTATCGAAGGGATTGTCGCATGACTTACAGTTCGCCTAATAAAGCGAAGAACATATTGAAGATTGCATTTAAAGCGGTATCTTCATGTAAAGTGTGGATTTCAACTATCCTCATTTTGGTTTTGTGGTTTTTCACAACTCTTTCTCCAACCGAAGACCGTTCTTTGCCATCCCCATATGAAGTAATACAAGCTTTTATTGATTTAAACAACGAAGGCATATTATTAAAATCCTTAGGAATAAGTATTTTACGAGTTCTTTTAGGACTTTTGTTAGGAATTATTTTTGCTGTTCCAGCAGGAATACTTGCAGGAGGCAGTAAGCTTGGCAATATTGTAGTTGATAAACCAAGCCACATGTTGAGGTCAATTCCATTCCCGGCTTTAGCTCCAATATTAATAATTTTCCTCGGAATAGATGAAACGATGAAAATAGCACTTATAGCTGTCGGTGTTTTTGGACCTATGTACGTTAATATTCGCGACGGAGTTCGTAATATTGATTCAAAACTTCTTGAATTAGCGCAGGTTTATCACGTTAAAAAATCTACTATTTTTATATCTATTTTGCTTCGCGGCACACTTCCAAGTTTTATGACAGGTTTGCGATTTGCAATATCTGTAGCATGGGTTGCATTAGTGACTTGCGAAACAGTTAATTCTTCTATTGGAATTGGATACATTCTTTCAAGAGCACAAGAATTCTTTAGACCAGATCAAATGATGGCATGCGTTATTATGTACGCAATTGCAGGTCTTGGATCTGAGCTTACTGCAAACATATTAGAGTATCTTCTTATACCTGAACGCAGATTAGATAAAAAATCACGCCAATAATCTAGTAATATCAACATTTTTCTAAAGTTAACTACTTTTTAAAATGCATTAAATTGCTTTTAAGAATTAGTCAATATTTAGATTCAACAACCAAATAATAACAACCAAACAAACAACAGATAAACAAAACAACAAACAAAAGGAGCTGTATATCATGGCTAATTTAAAAATGCGATTTTCTAAAAAGAGCATTATTGCATTAATCTGCGCTGCTTGTGCAACTGTATCTCTTGCAGCTTGCGGAAGCTCACAAAAATCATCAAACGCTTCTTCAAAAGAAGATGCTGGAACTATGAGAGTTGCTTATCTTTCTACAGCAAATTATTTAACTACTTTGAAAAATGAGAAATTCCTTCAAGACGAATTTGGCAAATCTAAAGTAGTTTACACTGGTCCTTACACTCCAGTTGACGGTCTTACTGCTGTGATGAGCGGAAATGCAGATGCTACAACTACTGGAACTGGACGCTTCATTGATTTGATTGCAGAAGGACAGCCATGGGTAGCTTTTGCACTCGAATATTACAACGGTGATTCTCAAGGAATCGTTGCGTCCGCAAAAAGCGGCGTAAAAACACTAAAAGACTTATACGGCAAAAAAGTTGCTATTATTCACAACGGTGATACTGGCGATTACATGCTTCACCGTGCATTCGATAAAAGCGGTTTAGACGTTTCTAAAGTTAACAAAGTTGAGATGAGCCCTAAAAACTTCCAAGCAGCATTTACATCTGGGCAGATTGATGCCATTTCTTCATTTGATCAGAATCTTGCTGCAGCAATGACAACTCCAGGCGCAAAATTGCTTGTAAATGCTAAAAAGTACGGCAATATGAACGTTACTATTCACATTGTTTCTAAGAGCTTTGCACAAAAGCATCCAGATCTTGTTAAGAAGATGTACAAGGCTCTTGTTCGCGAAGCAGAAAAGTCTCATAAAGAAAACAATGTTATTGGAAACGCATACAAGCAGCTCGGAGCAAGCGAAACTATTATTAAGCAAATTGAAAAGTTTGACAATCCAACTATTCGTCCAATCGATGAAAAAGGTTTGAAAATGATGGAAACTCAGGCTAAAGAATACGTGAAATATGGTTTAATTAAGCAAGCTCCAAAGAATTTGAAAGATTCTGTAATGGATTGCACAAAGTAAATTAATTCATTTATCCATAAAACACATATTCATAAAAAACAAAATTAAATATCAAAATAAAATAATATATAACTGATTAATCAAAATTAAAACAAAGTTATATAACAAGATTATATAAACATGATTTAGAGCAACGCAGTAGGAGTAAATATGAACACTCAAATAGAAGAAAACTATGAGACTAAAGATAACTCTTACTGCGTTACTCTAGAACATATTGGCGTGACTTTTAAAAATAACGCTAAAATATTACGAGATATAAATCTAAATATTAAAAAAGGCGAATTCGTATCTCTAATAGGACGCTCAGGATGCGGAAAAACCACTCTTCTTAAAGTTATTTCAGGATTAATCAAACCTGATTCTGGAACAATAAACGTCACACAACATCAAGCAATAGGTTTCCAAGATGCAAGATTAATACCATGGCTAACAGTAAGTAAGAACGTAGTTTTCGGCATGCAAGGAAACAAATCAGAACTAAAATCTATTGCAGAAAAAGCTCTTAACGATATGCAACTTAATAATTGCGGTTCGAAATGGCCATCAGAACTTTCAGGTGGTCAAGCACAACGAGTCTCATTAGCTAGAGCTTTAGTTCATAATCCTGAATTACTACTTTTAGACGAGCCTTTCGGAGCATTAGACGCTTTAACTCGTTTAGACATGCAAGATTTGCTTGATAATCTAAGACAGAAACATGGCTGGACCACGATAATGGTCACGCACGATATTTCCGAAGCAGTAAGACTTTCTGACAGAATTCTTATGATTAAAGACGGAATCATCGAGAAAAACTGGAATATTGATCGAAGCCAACTTGATGCACAAAAGCGTCCAAATAATCACGTTGAAATAGAAGATGAACTACGCATGGCATTGCAATAAATATTTTTAACACTTATATTGCAACAGATATTACAAATCACCACGCTAAGTCTTCAAGTAATTGCTTAGACCACTTAAGAATATCTGATTCACTCATTGAACCAGCACCGAGTGAAGATTCAAAAGGAGCTGGAACAATAAGCATATGAGTAAGAGGACGATACTGCAATCCTCTATAAATACGCTTCAAACGCATCATCACAGACTCTTTTGGATCGATGCCAACAACTCGCACTGATTTTCCTTGAGAGCTGATTTGCGTAATACCAATCTCGCGTGCTTTAAAACGCAAACGAGCAACATCACACAAAGACTCAAACTCTTCAGGTGGATTACCAAAGCGATCAAGAAGCTCATCGTGAAGTTCTTGCAAATCACTATTATCCTTAGCAGCAGCAAGCTTCCTGTACGCTTCCAAACGAAGCTTGTCAGAGGCAATATAATCAACTGGAAGAGAAGCTTCAACAGGAAGATCAATAGTTACACAAACAGGCTCAACTCTTTCAGGTTCCTTATATTTTTCAACAGCTTCAGAAACCATACGAACATACAAATCAAATCCAACACCCTCAATGTGTCCACTTTGCTCATCTCCAAGCAAATTTCCAGTTCCGCGCAATTCCAAATCTTTCATCGCAACATCAAAACCAGAACCAAGCGCAGTATGCTGAGCAATTGTTGAGAGCCTATCGTGAGATTGTTGTGTCATAGGCTTAGACGGATCATACAAAAAGTAAGCGTAAGCACGCTCATGACCTCTACCTACTCGACCACGAAGCTGATGCAACTGGCTTAAACCGAATCTATCTGCGTGATCGACAATAAGTGTATTCGCATTAGAAATATCAAGACCTGTTTCAATAATCGTTGTACAAACAAGCACATCAATATCTCTATGCCAAAAATCACGAATAACAGCATCGAGCTGCTTCTCACCCATTTTTCCATGAGCAATAGCAACACGAACATCTGGCACAAGCTCCTGAATCTTACTTGCAACAGAACTAATATCTTCAACGCGATTATGGACGTAAAAAACCTGACCCCCACGCAACAATTCACGCTTAATGCATGCAGCAACTTGAGAATTATCATACGCACCAACGTATGTAAGCACTGGAAGCCTATCTTCTGGAGGAGTTGCAAGAGTAGACATTTCACGAATACCAGTTACAGCCATTTCAAGAGTTCTAGGAATTGGCGTTGCCGAAAGACTTAATACGTCAACGTTTGTGCGCAAAGCTTTAAGCGTTTCCTTATGTTCCACACCAAAACGCTGCTCTTCGTCAATAATAACCAAACCTAAATCTTTGAACTTTATACTAGGATTCAAAAGCTTATGCGTTCCAATAACAACGTCAATGCTTCCATCTTGCAATCCAGCTAAAGTTTCTTCAATCTCTTTAGAAGTTTGGAATCTACTCATTGCAGCAACTTTTACAGGGAATCCTTCAAAGCGATTTGTAAAAGTCTCGTAATGCTGCTGAACAAGCAAGGTCGTTGGAACTAAAACAACAACTTGCTTGGAATCCTGCACAGCTTTAAAAGCTGCACGTAACGCAATTTCAGTTTTACCAAAACCAACATCTCCACAAATTAAGCGATCCATTGGGATTGGGTTTTCCATATCTGCTTTTACTTCATCAATAGTTGTAAGCTGATCAGCAGTTTCTTGATAAGGAAATGCGTCTTCCAACTCTTTTTGCCAAGGAGTATCTTTACTAAATGCAAATCCGCGAGATTGCTGCCTTGCTGAATAAAGTTTAATAAGATTTTCAGCAATTTCATGAACATGCTTTTTAGCCTTTGCTTTAGTTTGAGCCCAGTCAGAACCTCCGAGCTTGTTAAGCTTTGGTATTTCTGCACCTATATATTTACTCACTAAATCAAGCTGATCAGTTGGAATAAAAAGCTTATCGTTAGGAGCGTTACGTTTGCTAGGAGCATATTCAATGACTAAATATTCGCGAGTTGCACTACCACCCGAAACAGCAATATTACGTTGTTTCATGCCAACAAAACGTCCAATACCATGCTGCTCGTGCACAACGAAATCACCAGGCTTTAGTTCCATTAGGTCGATTGCTTTGCGCCTGCGTTTTGGAGTTTTTAGTTGAGCTGATGCAGAAGATTTACCTGTCAGATCACGCTCTGTAAGAATCGCGATACGCGCAACATTATCAATGAAGCCATCCGAAATACTTGAGCGCACTGTAGTAAATTCATGTACACCAGTCGCATATATAGCGCGCCTCAAGCGTGCAAGAGTACCAGAAGCCGCTGCAGTAATAGTTACAGCAAAACCATTGTCAACAAGAGAAGTGATGCCGCCAGAAACTTTCGATTCATCTCCTCGAAACTCTTGTGGCGCCGATGCTGGCAAAGCAATATTTCCATAAATTTGATTGTCAACACCAAAAGATGTTAATTTCCATACGTCATGATTAGACAATTCTAACGATGAAATCGTTTCATCAAAATCCAAGAAATTAGCTTGATCGAATGTTATTGGAGCTCCAGAACCGTGACCAGAAGCAGCAACATGCCAACTAGCTGCTAAGAATTCGTTAGCTGTAGCAGTTACGTCATCTGCAGCTCTACGGCATTTTTCGGAATCAGATAGAATAATAACAGATTCCTTTGGAAGCATATTTTGCACTGATTCCATGCGATCCACTAGTGCAGGCAACAAAGACTCCATACCTTCTACAGGTATAGAATTTGCGATTGATTCAAGCATATCGTCAGCATTTGGAATTGCTCCAATAAGAGAACGCGCACGCTTGCAAATTTTTTCTGTAATCTGAAGCTCACGACAAGGCGTAGCCCAAATACTTGCAATATTATTGCCATAAGTGCGCTGATCAGAAGCATGAAATTGCTTTATAGTATCAATTTCATCACCAAAAAATTCAATTCTCACAGGATGTGTCATCGTTGGCGCAAAAACGTCAATAATTCCACCGCGAACAGCAAACTCTCCGCGTTCCATCACCAAATCAACACGAGTATATGCGTTTTCTACCAAACGTTTCACAGCATATTCAAGAGTTAATTCTTTTCCGCACTCAAATAACAAAGGATCTATATCACCAATGCCTTCAACTACAGGCTGAATAAGCGATCGCACAGGCATAACCAACACGCGAATCGGACCAAAAAGTGATGTGTTATTTTCAGGATGGCAAAGCCTACGAAACACTGCAATCCTGCTAGCAACAGTATCTGCTCTAGGCGAAAGCCTTTCATGAGGTAACGTTTCCCACGCTTCTAATTTAGCAACGTCTTGAGCATCACCATCGTACCAATCACGTACAGATGCAATAAAATCTTCAGCATCTCTACTCGATGGAACAATAACAACAACCGGCTTTTTTTTAGCTAATGCAGCAACAATAGCAGAACGAATGCCAATAGGAGAAGAAATTGTTAAATCTCCACTTATTGAATCTAAATCTTTACGATTTTTATTTGCACTTTCGCAACAATAATCAGATATCGAATCAAGATCATATTCAGATAAAGCTTTAAAAAGTGAATCCTTAGTTGATAAATCATTAAGAATATCTCTCAAGCTTATTACTGAAATATCATCAGTCTTATCATTCTTGTTGTTTTTGATATTAGACCTGCTATCAGCGGCCATTAAACTTCTCCTGAGTTGCTGCTAATCCATGGAAAATAATACTTTCTGCAGCATCAGCACCATCTGCTAAAAAGTTTGGAAGATCAGATTTTTGAGCTGCAGCAAAACCTCCAAGAACCCAATTGACAGTATTATCGTGCGCATGAGCACCACGCTGCGCATGACCAACACCCATTCTCACTCGAGAATATTGAGGAGTACCAAGAGAGCGATCGATAGAACGAATACCGTTATGTCCTCCCGCAGAGCCTCCTGCTTTTACTTTAATGCGTCCAAAATCTAAATCCATATCATCGTGAATTATCACAATATGATCCGGTTCTATTTGATAATAGGAGCTTATAGAAGATACTGCAGCACCAGAATCATTCATAAAAGTCAACGGTTTAGCAAGGAAAAACTTTGCTACGCGACCATCAAGATTCATAACACCTTTGCCAAGTTTAGCTAAACCTTTGTGATCCGAAAGAGATACTGACCAACGTTGTGCCAAAACGTCTGCAACCATAAAACCCATGTTGTGTCGAGTACCCTCATATTTTGTACCAGGATTTCCCAAGCCAGCAATAAGCCAAAAATCCGATGCCATGGCAGACCACTCCCCATTCAAATATTTAGCAAAACAACAAAACGGGCGCATCGATTGTAGCTGAACGTAAAATCACAACTACTCGATACGCCCTTATATACTTCAGCCTATTCTATCAAGACTCAAGTCATTATGTTATTTATTTCAAAAATTCGTCAGTAGACAATTCTTTTGCTTGCGGAGTTTTATGAGTTACTTTGCCTTTAGAATCAGTGTAAGCACCTTCCTTACTTAAGAAGTTAAAGTAAGCTTGAGCGCCTTTAACATCAGTGGTTCCGAACACAAATTTTCCGCTTTTAATATCCGCGCGATTGCCCCAATATTGACCGTCAACAATCATCTTCATGCTACGCTTAACAAACTTTATGTCGAGATTAGCATCTTTTGCTTCTTTCACAAGAATTTCAGAAGCCTCATCAGGATGTTCATAAGCATATTCATATCCGCGCTTTGCAGCTTTAACAAATGCTCGAACAAGCTTAGGGTCTTTAGCTACAGTACGCTTATTTGCGATTATTCCAATAGTATCTGGCTGACCTGGCACACCGTAGTCGCCCTCCATGAAGCAGCGAAGCTTTGGTCCGAACATTTCAGACTGCACGCCTTCCCAAGTGCCATAGAAGCCACCAAAATCAGCTTTGCCAGATTCAAGAGTTCTAAAAGTTGAAGTTCCAACAGTAACTTTGTCGAACTTACCTTGACCACCATCGTGTTGAATCATCCTACGAATTACAGCATCACCTTCAGCTGAACCAAAAGTTGCAAAAGTACGACCATCAAAATCTTTTGGAGAATGAATTTTATTGTTCGAAGCAAGTGAACACCAAATAGCACTTGGCTTTTGCTGAACTTGCATAACTTGCTCAAGATTTGCTCCCTTTGTTGAAAAATCAGCAGCATTTGTCAAAGTACTAAGAGCAAAATCAGCAACACCACTATCAACTGCGTGTTCCGAACCAGTCTGAGCAACAGCAAGTATATTGACATCTAATCCAGCATCTTTAAACCATCCTTTATGCTTAGCAACATAAATACCAATATGATTAGTATCCGGTGCCCAAAATAGCATAAACGACACTTTACGAAGATTTGCATTCTTACTACTACTTGCAAATCCACATGCCGAGAAAGAAAATACGCAGCACGCAGAAAGAACAAACGCAAGAGTACGCTTTACAATACGCATATTCATGAGTTCCCTACTTTGTTTCTTGTACCGTTCTTCTGGGAAAGTGACACGAACTCGGCAGAAAACGGTAACAAAGGGCCTAGCCCGCGCCGTTCAATGCCCCTGCGCAGATTCAACCTGCTACAGTTTGCCACACATTGACTCACGAAACATTTAGATTATGCATGATTAAATAGACAAATAAAAAAATCTCGTACACTATTGAACTCACAGAAGTTGTGCGCTTCTAATAGAATGTACATGCTATTTGTAGTTTTAAATAATTCGATTGGGGCAGCAATCGAAGTCGTTTACAGAAAGGAATCGAGTTTTCATGACGCAATCGCGTTTTAAACGTATGCTAATTAAATATCTGCCAACTGTATTTTCTGTAATAGTTTTACTTGTTTTTTGGCAGTATGCATGCGAATATTATAAAATTTCGGAAAATTTGATTCCAACACCATCTTCAATTGCTCAATCAACAGCTGACGCTTTGCCAACTCTATTACCTGCAGCATTAATTACAACACAAGAAACAGTTATCGGTTTTTCTATTGCAATAGTAGTTGGAATTCTTTTAGGTGTTATTTTCCATGTTTGTAAGCTTGTTAAATCTGCTTTATTCCCGCTTTTATGCGCAGCGCAAACTATGCCATTAATTTCTATTGCGCCAATTTTTTTGATTTGGTTTGGTTTTGAAATATCGGGGAAAATTGTAATCGTAATGGTTTTCAGCATGTTCCCTATTGCTGTGCAAACTATACGAGGTCTTGACGCTGTTCCAAGTTTTTATACAGATGTTGCTTTAACTTGTGGAGCAAGTAGAACTTGGACTTTGTGGCATGTTAAATTAAGGGTTGCAGCTCGCCAGATTTTTGGTGGCATACGCATTAGTGCAGCTTATGTTTTTGGAACTGCTTCAACTGCAGAATATTTGGGAGCCAAAGATGGGCTAGGAATTTGGCTTCAATTCGCTTATAACTCATTTAGAACACCACTTATTTTTTCTGCAACAATAGTAATAATAATTCTTACTGCGCTTCTTATGTGCATCGTTAACGTTTGTGAAAGAATTCTGCTTGGCTCAGCAGACGAAGATGAGGATCCAGATAACCAATTGTGAAATGAATTAAAACAGCCCATGTGAGCTACAAAAGTAACGAAAATAACGTAACATTCGCTACTTTTGTAACTCACAAACTGATATATTAACGAAAACCTACTTACTTACCTGATTCTTCTTTCATTGCTTCATTAATAGCATCGCTCAACTCTTTTTGTGCCTTTCCGTAAGCTTCCCAGTTTCCGGATCGCATAGCAGAATCAGAATCTTTTAATGCTTGAGCCGCACGTTTAAGCGCTTCTTTAGCTTTTTGGCTCATAGAATGAGATTTTTCTGAATTCGTAGACTCATTTTCCTTAGAAGTACCTTCTTTAGAATCAGCATCCTTAGATTCATTATTTTCAGCAGCATTGTTTGAAGAAGAATTATTAGAAGCATCTCCAGCCAAAGCGCCTGAGTTTCCGCCAAATACTTGATTAAGTGCTTCATCTAACGTATCTGCAAATCCAACTTGATCTCCAAACGCAACTAACACCTTCTTAAGCAAAGGATAGCTAGTAGAACCGCTAGATTGCACATAAACAGGCTCTACATAAACCAGCCCACCGCCAAGAGGCAATGTAATCAAATTGCCGCGCTTAACTTTAGTAGAACCGGATTCAAGCAAATTCAATTCTTTAGAAACATTTGCATTAGCGTTGAAATTATTCTGAGCTTGACCAGGTCCTGGAACATTAGATATCTTAGGTAATTCTTGCAAACGAATCTTACCGTAATTTGGACCAATCTTTCCAGGAGTATCCCCCGCATCTGAATCAACAGACAAGAAACCAGTTAATATTTCACGAGTACTTTTACCTGCCGGAATATAAGTAGAAACAAGCGAAAATACTGGTTTCTTTGCGTCTCCAGTTTGCAAAGTCAAATAGTATGGAGGTTGCAAAATATCTTCTTTTTGTGCTTTTTGAGATTCAGTTGGATCAACAGGAATCTGCCAGAAGTCTTCTCCAGAGAAGAATTGGCTTGCTGTATCGACGTGATACTTTGCTAATAAGTGACGTTGAACTTTAAACAAGCTTTCTGGGTAACGCAAATGCTTCATCAAATCGCCAGAAATCTTAGAAATGTCATGATAATGACCTGGGAAAATTGAACGCCATGCTTTAATCACAGGGTCTTTCGTATCCCACACATACAAATCAACAGATCCATCATAAGCATCAACTGTAGCTTTCACAGAATTACGAATGTAGTTTGCGCGCTGATTTGTCAACCCTTTAATAGAATGAGAAGTTGTTGTTGTGGAATCTTGAGTTACCTTACCAAAATCAGTCATTTGAGAATAAGGGTAAGAATCAGAAGTAGTATAGCCATCAACAATCCACTTAACGCGACCGTCTACTACTGCAGGATAAACTCGACCATCCAAAGTTAAGTAAGGAGCAACCTTAGACACGCGTGTCTTAGGATCACGATCATACAAAATTTGAGATTCAGAAGTCACACGGTCAGAAAAAAGAATCTGATCAGACTCAAATCTAATTGCATGCAAAAGTTTAGAGAAGAAGTTTCCTAAACTTGGACCACCATTGCCTTTGAAAGTAGTTAAAGCACCTTGAGAGCCAGTCGGATAATCAAATTCCCATGGAGATGTCCCTTTTGGAGAACCAACGATAGAATACTCAGGAGCATTTGGTGAGAAGTAAATACGCGGTTCATACTTTTGTGACTTAGTAAGTTTGCCTTGAGCAGGAATACCATACTCCATAAATTGTGGCTGTCCATCTGTTGTTACTTTATTTCCGTAAGCTGCAACAATTCCATAGCCATGCGTATAAACTGTATGATCATTAACCCAGTTTCGATTATCGTTGCCAGCTAAATCAAGCTCGCGCGCAGCAATAACCGTATCTTGACTTACACCGTCAATATCGTATTTATCAACTGAAAGCGTATCTGCGAAAGTGTAATATTGCTTCGATTGCTGCAATTGACGGAACGTTGGAGACGTAACTTGTGGATCTAACAAACGAATTTGCGCAGTTGACTCTGCTTCTTTTGATAATGCACCTGATTTACCTTTAGAAGTAGCGTTATACGATTCTTTCTTTACGTTATTTAGCCCGTAAGCAAACTTTGTTGCATCGATATTACGCTGAATATAAGTAGCTTCCAATTCCTGAGCATTAGGAGCAACTTTAAATCGCTGCACAAGTGCCGGCCAAGCGAAAGATATAACAATTGAGCAAACAATCATAAAAGCTAAAGCAATAATTGGTGTTTTCCATGCCTTAATTGCTGTTTTAAAACGCACTGAAATTGGTGCTTCTACAGATAAAGCATGAGATTTCATAAACCAAAATGCAATAACAGAACCAACTAACACTGTTATCACTGCCATTGCTATGCTTCCAGGAACACCAGCATTCATGTCAGTGTATGAGCCGCCTGTAATTCGAGATCCATCAAGAGTTACTAAAGCGAACATGTCTAAAATCTGTTGAAGTGCCCATGTCAAAATCACAAGCATAAACCATACAGAAATTTGTCTACGTGCTCGTTTTGTAATACTTAATATGCCTTTACCATCGATAGGCATACTAAAACGAATTGCTCCCATAAGAATGTGCGTAATAATAGAGAAAACAAGAGATATTACCAATAAAAGCACAAATGCGCTTATAAATAACCTTAATCCTGGAAGCACAAATACATAGAAGCCATTGTCAATTCCAAATTGTGGATCTTTAATGCCAAAAGGTTGGGCGTTAAACATTAACAAAATTTGCGCCCAATGATTGTAGAATTTAAATCCAAATACTGCGCCTACAATCAATGAAAAAATTCCTGCAACATGCAAAGCAAGCTTTGAACTAATTCCCTGCTTTAAATCAATAACATTGCCTTTAATTCGAATATAAGTTCCATCTGCATTGCTTGGACGCGCTTTTATTGCCAAAGCTGCAGACAAGTATCCAAAAGCAGACATTAATATTGCATAAAGCACCCAAACGCCCACTTTTGCTGCAAGCTGAATCCAAATAACACTTTCAAATCCAAGCTGCGAATACCACATGCAATCAGTTATGAACCTTGCGAGAGCAAATATTGCAGCTACAGCAAACGCGACAATTAACACTACTATCGCAAGAATCCACCTCCACTTTTTTGCAGTATAAGTAAATTTTGCAAAATTCAGATTAACTTTCATAGAACAATTTCTTTCATTCTTAAGCTTATTGTTGTTATCTTTCTCATCATCATTGAGAATATAGTCTGTACATTTTTGTTACTTTTATTGCTCGCACTGCTCTTACTATTTTTATTATTTTTAGCCATATATGCACCAGCAACAACCCACATAATGCCAATAATTACTTCTATGATGAGCTTCAACATAAGGTTAATGATACTATACTAATTATTCCCAATCTATATATTATGTAATCAAAATTAATTACAAAAAGCGCACCCGCAAGTTAATGCGAACGCGCTTAAAGCGATTAAATTAAATCAAATTGGAGTATTTAAGCTAGGCAACATCAGGATCATCTTTAGCAATCGTACCAGTAAGCTTTCCAATAGCCTTCAGTAAGTGGTATACAACCAACACCACAACGGTTCCGATTGCAATACCGTTGAACTGAATTCCAGAAATAGCGAACTGGAAGTTAGCAATACCAATAATCATAACGATTGCAGCAATCATAATATTCACTGGCTTATCGAAGTTAACTTTGTTTTCTACCCAGATTCTTACGCCAATCATGCCAATCATGCCGTAAAGCAAAGTGGTCACGCCACCAAGAACACCAGCTGGGATTGAATTTACAACAGCGCCAAACTTTGGGCAAAGGCTCAATATAAAAGCAAAAGCTGCAGCACACCAATAAGCTGCAGTAGAATAAACCTTTGTTGCAGCCATAACACCGATATTTTCACCGTACGTGGTGGTACCACAGCCGCCAAATAAACCAGCAATAGCTGTACCAAAACCATCTGCGAATAATGCAGTTCCAATCTTAGAGTCATAGTCGCGACCAGTCATTTGAGCTACAGACTTTACGTGACCAACATTTTCTGCAATGAGAACAAGTACTACCGGCAAGAACATAAGTAGAACAGAGAAATCAACTTGTGGCGTGTGGAATTTAGGAAAACCAATCCAAGAAGCTTCTTCAATCTTTTTAAAATCGACTTGACCTTGGAAGCATGCATAAGCGTAACCAACGAGAACACCTAAAAGAATATTTAAACGACCAAGAAGACCGCGAAATACTACAGCAATAAGCATTACAGCAACTAATGTCACAAGAGCTGTATCTGGAGCTTTCTGGAAGTTAGTCCAAACTGCAGGTCCTAAATTAAAACCAATAATTGCAACGATTGCACCGTTTACAACAGGTGGCATAATAATGTCAATCCACTTAGCTCCTGCAAAATGTACAAGCACACCTATAAGAGCAAGAAGCAAACCTGTGCACATAATGCCAAAGCTTGCAACTGCAATACCTTTATGAGCTGTTGTTACAGCCATAACAGGTGCTATAAGACCAAAAGAGCTTCCCAGATAACTAGGAAGCTTATTTGCGTTAATAAGTAAGAACAGTGCTGTAGAAATAGCAGTGAACATCAATGTTGTTGATGGATCAAAGCCCGTAAGAATAGGCACCAAGAACGTAGCACCAAACATTGCAATAACATGCTGAGCACCAATTCCAGCAGTACGAGTCCAAGTCAAACGCTCGTCTGGCTCTACAACTTCACCAGGCTTTAACGTTTTGCCATTACCGTGAAGCTGCCACGTGAATAATGAATTCATTTCTTCTCCTTGCAAAAACAAGCTATGCAAAATGTTGTGTAAAACAAGTGTCGCTAAAAAACAAGCACTCATTGAGCGCTGGGATGGCAGCTTCTGGGAGGTCCATTGCACCACCGACCCATATGCCAAAGGGACATTCTAATGTCGCAAAACGAAAGTGTCGAGCATAAGAAAAAAATTACAGTTTTGTTTTTTATTTTTGTTGGAATATCAAGCAAGGTCGGCGTGTTGAAAAGAATGCAATGAACACCAACGAAAGTTGATACTTACTAACTTATGTTTATAAAATAATTAAAGTTAGGCAAAGTTAAACAATCGCAAAATTAGTAAACACATACTCAAGCAAGTAATTTTTGTAAATATTCTTGCAAAACTAATGCGTGATTTACTTTTGGATTTTTTGCAGCATACAACAAAGTTATAGTTTGATACTTATTAAACAAATCCATAATCACACCAACAGCTTCATGATTTGAATCAAGTTCTTCAACATAACGATGTGAAAATTCTTCAAAATGCTCCGGGTCATGATTAAACCACTTGCGTAACTGCGAAGTAGGAGCAATATCTTTAAGCCATTTGTCAATATGAGCATATTCTTTGCTTATACCACGCGGCCAAAGTCTATCAACCAAGACTCTCACACCATCATCTTCACTAACCGTTTCATACACACGCTTAATCTTCACAGTGCACTTGTTCATAAAATCTCCTTTATACGTTTACCATAATCGCAGCTTTATTTATTTTTTCAAGGAATTATTTACTAGCAAAAGATATCTGCGATATAAATTGAGTTATTATGTTCGATTATGTGATTTTATGTCGGCGTGTCGCGTTTATTTGCAGCAAAATTATATAAAATTTGCTTAATTTTTTTAATTTATGTTCGTTTTTGTCCGATTATGGGAGAATACTTGGCTAAATGGTTAATTTCTTTGATACATGGAAAAAGAAAATCTGCACCATCGATATGGCTCTTATTGCTGTATTGACACTTCTAGCTTCCTTTATTGGCAGCTGGCTTAAGCAGTACCCAGGTTTCCAATTACTTGGTGCTCTTATTATTGCGTTGCTTGTTGGCATGGCTCTGCAGCTGCCATTGCACGTGTACAAAATGAATAATGATTCAAGGCGAGCAGGCGTTAAAAGCGCTGCTGGTTTGATTGCAAACAAACTTCTTCGCCTAGGTATTATTCTCCTCGGATTTAAGCTGAATTTGCATGATTTGTTTACCAAGGGCATTAAATGCTTGCCTATTGCAGCTGTGTTAGTTGCAATAATGGTTTGCGTAACTTATAACATTGCTAAACTCTTGAAAGTAAATCCTCAGCTTGCAATGCTTACAGCAGGAGGCACAAGTATTTGTGGAGCTGCTGCAGTTATGGGTCTTTCTGGCTCAATGCCAGTTCTTCCAGAAGAGGAAGATGAGAAAGAACAGAACGAAGTTATGGCTGTTGCAACAGTTGCAATTATGGGCACTATTTACGCTCTTGCTGAAATCTTCATCCTGCCTAACTTTGGCATGACTAAGCAGCAGCTTGGCATTACAGCAGGTGCATCACTTCACGAAATTGCACATGCTGTTGCAGCTGGCGGAGCGTTCAATAGTATCGATGTTGCAACAATCATGAAGCTCTCGCGAGTTCTTATGCTCGTTCCAGCCTCCATCTTTATTGCAATTTGGTGGAATGCTCGTCATAGCAAAGTTGAAAATGGCGGAAAGCATAAGATTAGCTTCCCATGGTTTATGCTTGGCTTTATTGCAGCATCTGTTATTGGAACTTACGTTCCTTTCGTAGCAGCACACGCATCAACTCTTGTAGAAGCAGGATACGTTTTCCTTGGCATGGCTATGGCTGCACTTGGAATTAACGTAAACTTCCGAGCCATTTTCAAGCAAGGTCGCGCAGCATTTGCAGCAAGCTTCCTAGCTTCTATTGTTTTAGTTGCTTTGGCTTATGCAGCTGCAGTACTGTTCTTCTAAATAAAACATTACAAAATAGTTTTGCTTAACAAATGAGGGTCTTCGTTTGAAGACCCTCATTTTATATTCTCGATAATTTATTTTCGTGTATTCTTGAAAAATCTATCTAATATGCACAGCCGTTCCATCAGGAATATTTTTATAAAACCATTTGGCATCCGCAACACTTAAACGCACACAGCCATGCGATGCAGGCTTTCCAAGCTTCATGCCTTCCGACGGAATATATTCACCAAAGTTGTAGCGCGTTGGAACCGAATGGAATAAGTATTCTCCACCAATAAAACCAACCCAATAATCAGCACCAACTTTTTCCTCATGATTAAAGAAATGTTTTCCGCGCATATTAATGTGATAATCACCATGAGGAGTGGAATCATCCATTCCAGAACTCATAATCATTGTATATACAGTTTTACCATTGGCAAGAATATGCACTCGTTGCTTTTTTAAGTCCACATTAACTTTTAAGTCAGAAACTTTAACCCCTGAAAGATTTGGATATTCACCACCAGTAGGATGTTTCCAAAAAACATGATTAACCGTTGATTTATCTAACTTTTGTTTGCAATATTTATCGAAATATTTTTCAAACGACTTATTATCAGCAACCTCATTGTCTTTATTACCAAGATTGTCACTATAAGCATTTTTTTCGCGCTGAATTAATACAGAATTCTGCAATTTTGCGCTGTATCTAGACGAGTAAGAAACCATATTAACAGTTTCGAAAATAATAAAGCACAACCATGCAATCAGCAAAGAAGCTAATAAAACAGAAGACGTAATACGAGCAGCTTTAGAGCTTCTCCTCCACCAGTTGCGCATTTTCGCAGCAATGCGAATGCACTTTTTAATGTCATTCATTATGTTACGAATAAACTGCATTATGTCTCCTATATAAATGCAAAAGCGTTGCATCCAATAGTTTAGCAGGAAATTATTAGATGCAACGCGCAAAAAGCAATATTTTTCACTTATTAATTCAGCAATATTAAATATGAATCATACTGCTTTTATTTTCGCAAACAATCTCATACGTTGAACTTAAATTCAACAATATCGCCGTCTTGCATCACATAGTCGCGACCTTCAAGACGAAGCTTTCCTTCTTCCTTAATTTTTGCCATAGAACCGTCAGCAGCAACAAAATCATCATATGACACAATTTCTGCCTTAATAAATCCACGCTCAAAATCAGTGTGAATCACACCAGCAGCTTGTGGAGCAGTCCAGCCTTTATGAATCTGCCAGGCGTGAACTTCCTTAACACCGGCAGTTAAATAGGTTTGAAGACCTAAAATATCGAATCCTACGCGAGCAAGCTGATCCAAACCAGATTCCTTCAAACCAGCATCTTCAAGCATTTCACGAGCATCTGCTTCGTCGAGCTCAGTAAGTTCGGACTCAAATTGAGCATTAAGGAATATTGCTTTTGCAGGAGCGACAGATGCAGAAAGTTTAGACTTTAAATCTTCATCAGCCAACTCCGAATCATCCACGTTAAACACGTAAATAAATGGCTTAGCAGTGAGCAAGTGCAAATCATACACGTCGTTTTTATCAATAAGCTTTTCGTTATGAGCCTGGTCAATAGTTTTGCCAGATTCAAGAATTTCCTTAGCTTTATTTACAGCGTCTACGTATTCTTGCGTAACTTTCTTACCGCGCAAATCTTTTTCAAGCTTTGGCAAAGCATTATCAATAGTTTGCATATCGGCAAGAATTAGCTCAGTATTAATCGTGTCAATATCGTCAGCAGGATCTACTTTTCCGTTAACATGCACAATATCGTCGTCATTAAACGCGCGAACAACTTCGCAAATAGCGTCTGCTTCGCGAATATTAGCAAGGAACTTATTGCCCAAGCCTTCACCCTCGGAGGCACCCTTAACAATTCCTGCAATATCAACGAAAGTAACTGTTGCTGGAACAATCTTTTCAGTATTAACTAATTTAGCTAAAACTGGAAGACGATGATCCGGAAGCGGAACAATACCAGTATTAGGCTCAATAGTTGCAAACGGATAATTCTCCGCCAAAACGTTGTTGCGAGTTAAAGCATTAAACATAGTGGACTTACCAACGTTTGGCAATCCAACAATTCCAATAGTTAAAGACATATTTACCTAGTTTAGACCAGCGCCGGGAAAGCCGACACAACTTGATTTTATTTACTATTTATTTTCAATAGCATCAACTGCAGCAATCACATCTCCCCTAAATCCGCGAGATTCTAGCTCAGCAACGCCACGAATAGTTGTTCCTCCAGGAGAGCACACTGCATCTTTCATAATCCCTGGATGAGTGCGCGAATCCATATATAACGCACCTACTCCTTCAATCATTTTTGCAGCCAAACGGTAAGCACAATCACGTTGCAAACCATATTTCACACCAGCATCGCCCAACGCTTCCATATACATTGCTGTAAAAGCTGGAGCACAGCTAGAAATACACATTGCAATATTCATATGATCACTATTCACTCGCTCTACCAAAGAAATTGGCTCAAATAAAGCACTAAACATTGAAAGTTGACTATCACTAAGCGTATGAGTAGTTTCAGCTAAAGTCACGCCTTGGCAGACCGCAATAGGAGTATTCGGAATAATGCACTGAACATGAGCATTCTTGCCAAGCAGTTCCATGTAACGCTCAAGCGTCCAACCGGCTGCAACGGAAATAACAGCAATACCTCGTTCATTAATAACTTCACAAATTGGCTTAAGCACTTCAGCAACCTGATACGGCTTTACAGCAATAATAATCACATCACTTGCTTCACACACTTCTTGAGCAGTACGCATAGCGCGAGCGCCAATTAGTGAAGTATTACGCTCGAGTTTTTCAAAATTATGCGCGCACGCAACAATATTTTCACCTTGCAATACTCCTGCATTCAGCGCACCTTTAGCGATTGCTTGTGCCATATTGCCATAGCCTATAAAACCAACAGTTCCAGATACACAAGTACCCATACATGACCCCCTTTAGCGCATTGATAAAACAGTAGTGCACTCATTACTAAGCAAACAGATGTATAGCATAGCAAAGAGTGCACTATAATCATTGCGCATATTAAAATTATTACCTTTGTATACGGCTTATCTCTTGTAAATTCCCTCTAAATCGCCGCGATTCAACGCCTCATCAAACAAATGACGGAAAACAATATCTCCATGTAAACCATCATGCTCAAACTCGTTCGTCGTCCAATAGTGAGAGTTGGCAATATGAGAAAGAGTGTCAAGCTGAAGACCAGAATCTACGTACATGTCATCAAAGTAAACTGCAGATTGCAATGGAACTTCGTTATTAGCAAGTTGATCTTGATCGTAAATTTTGCCAAACTGCTTATCTTTCATCAAGCAGTCAACAGCTGGAAGGAATGGTTGCAAAGCAAGCTCTTGATCATACATCCAAGGAAACATTGCTTCGCCAGTGAAAAGAAGAGGACGAGCAGAACCAGAAAACTCTGGCATAGTTTCTCGAACCTGTTGAGCAGCCCACAAAATTGGGTGTTCCAATTCACCGTCAGCATAAATAAATTCTTGCAGCGGCCAATAAAGTGGACTAGAAGCTGTAGAATCCATGACACCGTACACAAATTCGTCACTTAAGCTACCTGCAGAAGCTCCTCCGCCGTGCTTAAATGCTTTCAAGGAACCATCACCATCTGCAAACGCAGAATCAAGAAGCCAGTGCACTCGCTCAAAACTTGGTTTCATACCAAAGGAAGAGCCCAACATTTGGAATCGTTCAACCGTAAGCTTCTCGCCATTTGGAAGCGCAACATCACCTTGCGCAATACGATCTGCAATAGCAGCAGCACGAGCAACATCCTGCGGATAACGCTCATAGAATTGCTCCGTTTTTCGAGCCATGCGTGGGAAAGTATGCTCGTATACTTCACGCGCATTTGCTGGAACATGAGGAATACCACCAGTTGTAAAGCTTGCAATCAAGCCTTGTGGGAAAAGCGACAAATAAGTAAGCGTTAAGAATCCGCCATAACTTTGCCCTAAAGAAACCCACGGCTTAGCATCAAACTCAGTAAGACGCAAATGCTCAAAATCACGAATAATAGAGTCAGCCAAGAAACGCTTTAAATACCATGCTTGTCGCTCAACGCTTACACCGTCATCTGCCATGCGCTTCATAGTTGAAGCGTCCACTCTTGAAGAACGCCCAACACCACGCTGATCCGGCAAGACTACGCGAAAATGTTTAATAGCTTCTTGAATCCAACCATCACTAGAAGGCGAAAGTGGTCGCGGACACTGCCCACCAGGACCTCCTTGCAAAAATACTAACAAAGGCAAATTATCATGTACATGCTCAGGAGCACAAACTACTCTACAAAACAATCGAATTGTTTCACCTTTAATAGCACCACCAGGAGTGTTTCCTTCCCAATCAAGCGGCACGTCAATTGCGCGTTCTTCGATATGCAATCCCGGAACATAATAGCTTGTAAGTAATGCCATATTAATACTGCCTTTCTGTACTCGCGTGCTACATTGCAACTACAAATTACACACTCTTATATAAATCATACTCAAGTTCGATTGTTCTATAAAGTGCTATGCACTAGCCTAGTAATTATGAAAGTACCTAATATGTTTCAAAGTGTTATACAGTGCTTACGAAAAGAGCTCTCATTAAACGACATATTATGGGGTATCATTCCATTTATTCTTTTTATACTTTCAAGCGATAGATATAGTATAAGCTATGTTGACGGTTTTTTGACACAAAGTTCTCTGATTACAGTAACGCTTATAAATATTGTTGTTGCACTACTACTTTCAGTACGAAAACTATGGCCTGAACAAACGGCTACTATTTTTATTGTTATTTGCATTGTGCAAGTAATCTTTGGTCCTACTCAACTTTTTGCTGATTTCTTTGGTTTCGTACTGCTTGTTAACGCTATTGCGCGAGGAAATCCAGAACATTCAAAAGCTTTTGTTATTGCATCTTACGTAACAACCGTATTATCTTGCGCATTAATATCGTGGAATGTTGTAATGGGACCAATATATGGCAATAATCATTCGAAATCTAGTTATACTTGCAGTGTACGAAATATAGATAGCAGCAATATAAAAAATTGCGTTTCAAATATACTTAATTTTGCAATTCCTTCAATAATTTTTGCGATTATTACTACCACTATTACGGTTATTATTGGCTACTGGCAGCGCACTCACGTGCATACTATTCAACTTTTACAAGATCACAATAATTCTATTCGCGCATACCGCAAAAAAGCTCAGCATATTGCTGTTACTGCAGAACGCGCAAGAATTGCCAGAGATATGCACGATATTGTTGCTCACACGCTTTCTATTATTATTGTGCAAGCAGATGGTGGTCGTTATGCAGCAACCAAAGATATTTCGCTTGCTAAAAAAACAATGCATATTATTAAAAACGAAGCCGAGCGAGCCGTTCACGATATGCGCCGACTTCTAGAAGCTTTAACAGACGCTCCATCGGGTCAATTGGACTTCAATCACGTGCCTTCTCTTATTGAGCAAGCAAAAATTGCATCTCCTAAAAATATTTTTTGGCACACTGTTGATGGCATAAATTCTCAAAATAGGCTTAACGCGGACGCACAAACCGTTGCATACCGCGTTGTTCAGGAGTCTCTTACTAATATTCGAAAGCATGCAGGAGATGGCATTAAAATAAACATTCACGAACAGTGGAAGAACCAAGGCTTAACACTAAAAATTACAAATGAAATAAACAAGCTAGAAGCTAATCAAGAGCAAAATAGCGGTGCGTCACATAAAAACGGTTATGGTTTGATTGGCATGAAAGAGCGAATTGAAAATCTTCACGGAACGCTTGATTATGGAAAAATGAATGATGGAACGTTTAGTATTGTTGCTTTTATTCCATATTCCTACAGCGCAGACCAGTCAAACAGTACTGCTTCTGTATTAAATAGTATTCATAACGTTACTCATAAGAATGCAAAAGTTAATAATCAAGCAGAAGCACAAACAAAACCGGAAAATGCAAACGTTTCAACATCATCGGAAGTTTCGACAAACGTTTTGCCATACGTTTTACCAGAAGCAAATACTTCAAAAAATAGGATTGAGAAAGTATCACAATGGTTTGAACAACATTGGCTTATTGGAGACATTATTTATGCATCACCTTGGGTTGTTATGATGCTCTTTCTGCCAACCTACGATTTTATTGTTGGAGTTGGAATGTCTTCACAATATTCCAACTCGCTTTCATTACAAATACTTTATAAAGTATTTACTCTTACAACCATGGTGCCATTCATGTTTCGCAGAAAAGCTCCAACCGCATGCGCAATTGTTGCAGCAGTATTTTCTGCAATACAGCTTATACTCTTGCCGAATATTTTATTCGCTAATTTTTTCATACCAAATATTATTTACGCTGCTGTGCTCTACGGTAAAAAACGCGCATGGCAATGGGTTAGCGCAGTAGTGCTTGCCGAATCTGCTATTTTCGCCGTAAAAATTGGTATTTCATCAAAAAATATTCCACAAACTGAAACTCCAATACGATTCTTTACATCAAATATTGCCACAACCAATTTTTATGACTTTATGCAATTTGCGTCCGTTGGATTAGTTTTTGGTTTTATAGTTGCGTTAATTTGTTTTGCGGCCATTGCATTTGCTTATTCCCGCAGAAACGATGACAATAATTTGCTGATTCTAAAAGCGCGCAGAACAGAATTAGAGCAAGAGCAAAAACAGCTAGAAGTACTTGCAGCTAACGCAGAAAGGCAACGACTTAGCTCAAATATTCAGCAAAAAGTTGCTATTACATTGCATAAAGTAATCGATGCCGCAAATAGCGGAATTGATATGCTAAATAAATACGAAAAAACAAATAGCAATGCAGAAAATCGAAAGTTATCAGAACCAAAGCAATCACAGGAACAAAGTGAAGAAATTAGTAAAGCCTTTAAAAATATTGGAGATGAAGGTCGTTCGGCACTGAAATATATGCGAAAATTGCTTGGAGTTTTGCGAGAAACAGGTTCAAGCGTTCATTCAGCAAATAATGCTGCGAATGTAACTGAGATTGCTATTCGCCCTGCTGCCCCACTTGATGAGCAAATTCAACACAACGCATTAAATAAGCAATAGTAAGTTGATACTATGGAAAATATGGAAAACAATGAAGTAATTCGCGTTGCAATAGCAGACGATCAGGAGCTTGTGCGAGCAGGATTTGCGATGGTAATAAATTCGCAGCAAGATATGCACGTTGTATCTCAGGCTTCTAATGGATCACAAATTGTGGAGCTTTCTAAAAGCCAAAATCCAGACATTATTCTTATGGACGTTCGCATGCCTGTAATGGACGGATTGGAAGCAACTCGCAAAATTCTGCAGCAAAAAACTAACGAAAATACTAAAATTATTATTCTAACAACTTTTGATTTAGATGAATATGTTATGGCTGCAATTCATGCTGGTGCTTCCGGGTTCCTTTTGAAAGATACTGAACCTGAAACTTTGCTTAATTCAATACGAACAGTGTATCAAGGAAACGCAATTATTGCTCCGACTGCTACGAAGCGTTTGATTGAAAATATGATTCAGCAAGGCAAAGTAGCAACAAATACTACAGAAAACAGTGCTGCGAATTACACTGCGAATTACGCTGCACAAGAAAGTTACGATGTACAAGCAAATCCGGCTGCGCAAGCAACACAAAGCTGCGCGTACACAAATTCAGCTATTACAGAACTTACTGATAGAGAACGCGAAGTTCTTGTTGAAATTGCTCACGGACTTTCAAATCAGGAAATTGCTGACAAACTATTTATTAGTTTGCCAACAGTTAAAACTCATGTTGCGCATATTTTAGGAAAAATCGGTGCTCGAGACCGCGTGCAGGCTGTAGTTTTCGCTTATGAAAATGGCTTAGTTAAGCCGTAAGCATATAAATTTGCGGCTATTTATGCATAGACACAAATAGCCGCAAATTTAGATTATCAACGTACCGAGTAGTTTTTTAATTTATGCTCTCGGAAGGCGACGGTGACGCATAACAGTAACGCCGGCAGCAGCAGCTCCAGAAATAGTTAGCACACCCAAAACACCCAACATTATATTGCTAAGCATATTGCCAGATGACTTGTTCTCGCTTGTAGCACTAGCTTGAGTTTTTGGCTTTTCGCTTACTGTATCCGAAATCTTTTCGTCAGTTTCGTTAGCAGGACGATCCTGAACATCATCATTTTCGGCAGTTTCAGTACTTTCTGCAGTTTTAGCGTTTTCTTTAGCCACATTAGATTCAGAAGTCTTTGCAGAAGGCTTTGCAGATTCAACAGTCTTGCTTTCAACAGGCTTTGACTGCTTATCTGCAGCATCTTCAGAAACAATATCCTTTACTGCAACAGTACGAACAGGATTAGAAGACTGAGCTGCAGGCTGCTCCTGAGAAATATTCTCATTCTGTTTCTGTTCTTCAACAGCAGTTACCGGAGGAACATAGCTTTCACTAGAAGAAGAGGTTTCTTTAGTCGCACTTGAAGGCGCTTCAGAAGGAGTTTTAGAAGAAGTTCCAGAATGCTTTACAGAAGGCGCTCCCGAAGTTTCTACATCAGAAGGAGTAGAAACTTTAGGATGCATAGAAGAATCAGCATTATCTTTTGAATTTACAGAAGATTGCGGATTATTAGGAGCAATTCTTCTTTCAGAATCATTAGATTGTGTTTGAGAATCAGAATTATTTCTTTTAGGAACAGGTGAAGTAGAGTCACTTTCAGAGCTCTTCTTCTTCTTTTCCGATTGAGAAGCTTTCAAAGCGTCAAGTTCAGCTAATGCAAGACTATGCTGATTCTTAAGATCATTCAAAGTATCTTCTAAATTCTTCTTTGCTTTTTCATTGTCTACTTTTTGAACTTGGAAATTTTTTAGAAGATCTTTAAGTACAGCAATATTTGTTCGCAAACCTTCAATCTTTTTATTTCTTTCAGATTCATTATTAGAAAGCTCATAACTGTTGATATCTACTTCTATTGCAGAAAGCTCTTCTTTAATGTTTTCAATAGAACTAGTCTTATCATTCAAATCTTTAAGCTTATCTTCTGTATCTTGTTTTGCAATGTCTAAATCTTGCTTAATACTTTCAAGCTGCTTAGATTGTTCTTCGAACGACTTTACAGCTTCATTAAACTTAGGCTCAAGCTGAGTTAAAGAAGAATTCATATCGCTAAGCTTAAGTTTCTTTACACCAATTTCCTGATTTAAAGAATTAAACTCTTTGTCAGCATTTTCAAGATTAGAACGCAATTTATCAAAATCTGCATTATCTTGATGCTCTGCATCTTCCAATGCTTTCGCATCTTCATCTACTTTAGCACTAAGTTTTAGCAGAGCAGCTCTATCCTTTTCTATTTCTTCAGAAAGAACTTTAATGTCTGAATTAAGATTCTGCATCTTATTCTCATAGTTTTTATATATTTTCTCGTATGAATCTTTCTTAGAAGATTCTTCACTCTCAAGAGAAATAAGAGAATCTAATTCATTTTTTGATTTTTCATAATTATCTTTAGACTGTTCTTTCTGAATCTCAAGACTTTTAAGTTCTACTTCTTTTAGCTGCTTTTTCTTCTTAAGATCTTTTAGAACAGCTTGTGCTTGAGCTAAATCAGTTCCAATAACTTTATTTATTCCATCAAGTTCTTTTTCTTTTTTAGCAATACCTTTTGTAAAAGTATTAATATTCTCTATAGTCTTATTTAACTTATTTACTACATCTTCAAGATTTTTAGTTTGCTCATCAATTTTAGACTTTAATTCTTCAATGTTATGCTCAACTTGCAATAATTTATTTTCAGTAGATGCTTTTGCAGTCACCTCTGTTTGAGCTTGCGTATTTTGTACAACCTCAGCAGCTTCTTGCGCCCATGCTGGCATTGGACCTTGCAGGAACAAAACAAATCCTGCGATTGCTGCGGCAGATTTTTTCTTGACCGTTACCATATTTGTTACTCCTTGCTCGTAGCGGCCTTCATGTCTAACTTATGTCAGCAGTCATTTTGAGCATAACAAAGAAATAAATACATTTTCAATGCCATTTATTCGGAATATTTCCGATAAAACTTGTCATGATGAATAATAATCGTATTATTTTTGAATATTACTAATAAAAAATGCTCTTTTTCTACATAATATTATGCTAGTCGCATAATTATACGCACGTTTTAATAAAAAAATAATAACAATATTACAAATTTTTTCAGAGTGTCGAAAAAGCCTAAGAAAAAGATAATGCCGATAAGTAAAATTTACATACCGGCACTATCTCTATTTTTTCTGCAACTTAACTTCTACAGACTATCTTTTCACATATGTTCTTACGAAATTTAGTCCTCCGCGAGCGCAACTACTGGCGAAGACTTCACTGCTCTACGAGCTGGAAGCACGCTGGAAAGAAGCGCTGCAAGCAAAGCGATGAGAGCAAGAACCGCGTAAATAGTCCAATCAACTACAAACGGAACTTTGCCAATTGTGCTAAACACCATGTAGGATCCAATCCACCCAAACGCTGTTCCAACAATCAAGCCTGAAACAGTGCTTGTTAAGGAAATCAACGTTGCTTCCAATGCAAGAGACCTTCTAACCTGTCCCCTTGTCATGCCGATTGCGCGCAAAGTTGCAGATTCTTTGGTTCGCTCAATAACAGACAAGCTTAATGTGTTTGCAACACCTATTAAAGCAATCACAACAGCTACTGCTATTAAGCCAACAAGCGCCATCATCATTGCGTCGATAGTACTCTCCCACTTTGCTCGCTCAAACACGCTTCCAGTAGACATAACCTCCGCATAACTAGATGTAACATTTCGAATGTTTTTAGCAATATCTACAAGATTAGCTTTGCTAGAGTCTACCGAAATGAGCAAAATATGCGTTGTAGGCTTAAGGTAGTTATTGAAGTAGGATTTGCTCACAAAAGCAGTATTATTTGAATACACACCAACATTTCGATACGTCTTAAACTGAACTTGCTTTACAGTAATGCTCTTATCGTTATTACTAGAGTCTGTATTCATGCCAGTAAATGGCGTAATATTATCACTGTCTGTTTCACCAGAACTGTACTTTTCTACATAAGCCTGCAGATTAAGACTTCCTTTTTTAAGATCAAAAGGCTCTCCACCTTCATCATTAAACTTAGGCAAAAGCACAGAATCTTTGTTTATATTAACGCCATCAAGGTCAGTGTGCATTACATTTCTAAGTTGATTTACATTATCAACTCCAGCTGCCATAGCGTACTCAGTTTTGCCCTTAGCGTTCTTAAAAGTCATAGGAACTGCAGGAAGCAACTCAGTATGCTTTATTCCACTAATCTTTGAAATATCTGCAGCTAAAGACTCATCAACATTCTTGCCTTGAATAATAATGTCAACACTGTAACGGTCATCAACAACACCTTTAAGAGTTGCTTTACCGCACATTGCGCCAGTTACTACTGTTGAAACAAGCGTTACTCCAATAAGCAAAGCTGTTCCAGTTGCTGCAACTCTTCTAGGGTTTCGTTGCACGTTTGCGTTAGCAACTTTAGAAGCAGGCCCACAAAGTGCCATAACTGCGCCAGTTGCCTTCATAGCAAACGGCATCCAGAATGTTGCTGTAATAATAATTCCAATAAACACAAGCGCGCATCCAAAAACTGCTCCAATCAAAGTCCTCCAAGAGTCAGCACCAGCATTAGGTGACTGCTGAGCAATCATGCTTGCCAAAGAAGTAGAACTTAAAGCCGTAAATAAAATACCTACAACAATAAATAGAACGCCAAAAACAGCGCGAATAATGCTTGCACGCTTATCTTTCATCAAATCCATTGGTCGCAACGCTTCCATAGGCGTTACTTTTGTAGCAGATCGCGCAGCACCCATAGATGCAAGAACTGTTACAATCGCGCCAATTACTATTGGCCACACAATCGCCGGAAGTGAAACAATCAAAGGAATTTTAGATAATGGTCCAGAATTAATATTCACGTTACTAATTGCGCCCATAAATCCGATTGCGCAAAGCACGCCAATAGCCGCAGAAATAACTCCAAGTATTGCAGCTTCAAGCAAAACTGCTGTATAAAGCTGATGCGATTGTGCACCGATTACGCGCAAAAGCGCAAGAGTGCGTCTGCGTTGAGCAACCAAAACTTGGAATGTGTTTGCTATAACAAGCGAAGAAATAAGCAACGCTAGAACACCAAACGATAGCAAGAACATAGTCACAAAATTTGTGCCGTTTGACACACTTCGAACAGCTCTTACACCAACTTCATGCCTAGACATAAGAGAAAATTGCTCTGGAAGCAAAGCGTTAATCTTAGGAGATAAATCGTTTATTTTAGATTCATCAATACTCATGTATACTTTGCTTTGCACAACTTGATTGTCAAAATTTTTAAGATTGTTGAGTTTTGCACAAAAATCATTCGTTATGCCACCAAGATACGTGCCGCGATTTGAAATTGGTATTTGAGAATGTTCTCCATCGTCAACAAGACCAACCACACGAACATCGTATGATTTTTCTTTATTTCCGCCAGCTTCATCTACTTTAACCAAGGTTATAGTATCGCCAATATTTGCATGTATGGATTTAGCAATACTTTTAATAAGCGTAATTTCGCCTATTTTTTGCGGATCTCTACCTTCTGTTGATTTATACACAGGAAGATTTCCATACAAACCACTAGACCAAGCAATACTTGTAACTGATTTATCACCTTTTTCTACTCCTACAAGCGCAGTCGCATCGTCACTACGAATACCGTTGACACCAGGCATCTTCGATATTTCGTCTAAATGAAGGTCTTTATAATGAATTCCACTATTCGGAGAACTGTTAGAGCTTTTAGCTGAGATTGCATAATTTGCGCTATGGAATTCTTCCGTTGCATTGCGAACCATCAAGTCGTCAACACTGTTTACAAAAAGCAAAGTAGCGCTCATAAACATGCTGCCTATAAGAATTGCAATTCCAGAGGCGATTAGCATGCGCACGCTTTTACGCATAAGTTTTAGCGCGATTTTCCACATTCTAACTTCACCACCTTTTATTGCAATTGAGCAGACTGATTACTAATACCAGCCTCGCTGCGTTCCATAAGCATCTTGCTCATACCTTCCGCAGTAGGATTTTGCACATCTTCAACGATTTGGCCATCTGCAAACACGATTGCTCGATCCGCGTAAGAGGCTGCAACAGCGTCGTGAGTAACCATAATCACAGTTTGACCAAGCTCAGTTACGGACTTCTTCAAGAAATGCAAAACTTCTGAGCTGGAAGCAGAGTCAAGATTTCCGGTAGGCTCGTCTGCAAAAACTACGGAAGGCTTAGAGATTAAAGCTCGAGCAATCGCAACGCGTTGGCGCTGACCTCCAGAAAGCTCAGCAGGCCTATGCTTTAAGCGATTTTGCAAGCCAAGAGTATTAACCAAAGTATTAAACCATTGCTTATCTGGCTTTTTGCCTGCCAAAGTAAGAGGCATAAGAATATTTTGCTCAGCACTAAACATTGGAAGAAGATTAAAACTTTGGAAAATAAATCCAACCATTTCGCGTCGCATAAGCGTAAGCTGCTTATCGCTCATGCCTGTAATATCTAGGCCATCTACCAAAACTTTTCCAGAATTAACGCTGTCAAGACCAGCCAAAGAGTGCATTAAAGTTGACTTTCCGGAACCAGAAGGACCCATAATCGCCGTAAACTTGCCGCGTTCAAAACTTACGCTTACATCTCGCAAAGCGTGAACAATGCCTGCACCCTTGCCAAAATCTTTAACAACATGCAAAGCTGCAACCGCAGTCTCACCAATCAAATTTTGATTAAAATCTGCTCTAAAATCTAAAGCATTTTCTTGCTCATATGAGCTTGTTTCGTACGGACTGTTCATAACTGCTCCTTTTCTTAAAAAGTAGTAATCGCATAGTTATCTATTGCTAATACTTAAATTTACGGAAAAATACAGCTGATTACCATCGTACGTAAGGCGGAAATTATTGAGAAAAAATCAGCATCTCATCCTAAAGTATGATGCACAAATTTACAAAATGTATAAAAATCGGAGCACATACAAATACAATATGCGCTCCGAATAAAACGATAATGGATCTTCAGGAATATTTTTAATTAATAATTTTTGCTTTGCTTTCTCTTTTCTATTTAAGCAAGTCCTGCTTTACGAACTGCATCAAACCCGCGCTGTAAATCAGCAAGAATATCGTCAATATGTTCAGTTCCAATAGACAAACGAATAGTGCCTTCATGAATGCCTTGATCTTCCAATTCTTCAGGAGTTTCCTGAGAGTGCGTAGTAGATGCAGGATGAATAACCAATGACTTCACGTCAGCAACATTTGCAAGCAATGAGAAAAGCTGTAAATTGTCAATAAATACGCGAGCTGCATCCCTTCCACCTTTAATATCAAACGTAAAAATAGAGCCTCCACCATTCGGGAAGTAACGCTTATAAAGCTCGTGATCAGAACGACCTTCAATAGAAGGATGACTTACAGATTCAACCTCTGGCACAGTTTGCAAATATTGAACAACCTTCAACGCATTATCAACGTGACGCTCAACACGCAAGCTCAAGGTTTCCGTGCCTTGCAAAAGCAAGAATGCTGCAAATGGGCTAATGCAAGCACCAGTATCGCGCAAAATAATCGCACGAATACGCGTCACAAAAGCCACAGGTCCTAAAGCTTCATAGAAGTTCAAACCGTGGTAACTTGGGTCAGCTTCTGTAAGAGTTGGGAATTTTCCAGGGACTTTAGCCCAATCAAAATTGCCGCCTTCAACAATAATGCCACCAAGAGTTGTACCATGACCACCAATAAATTTCGTAGCAGACTCAACTACAATATCTGCACCATGCTCAAGCGGACGGAAAAGATATGGAGTTGCAAAAGTGTTGTCAACAAAAACAGGAATGTTGTGTCGATGCGCAATCTCTGAAATAGCCTCAAAATCAGGCAAATCAGCATTAGGATTACCAAAAGTTTCAAAGTACACAAGCTTTGTATTTGGTTGAATAGCATCCTCGAAGTTTTGAGGATTCTTAGGATCAACAAAAGTGGTTGTTACACCATCTCTAGGAAGAGTGTGACGAAGCAGGTTATAAGTGCCGCCATACACATTCTTTGAAGACACGATATGATCGCCCTGCTGCGTAATGTTACGAATAGCATAGTCTACAGCGGCCGCGCCAGAAGCAACAGCCAAAGCAGCAGTTCCACCTTCGAGAGCAGCAATTCTGCGCTCAAAAACATCTTGAGTAGAATTCGTTAAACGACCATAAATGTTCCCAGCGTCACGCAAATCAAAACGAGCTGCAGCATGATCAAAATCATGGAACACGTAGCTTGTTGTTTGATAAATAGGAACTGCACGAGAATCAGTTGCCGGATCCGCCTGCTCTTGGCCAACATGCAATTGCAAGGTTTCAAAATGATACTTTCCTTGCGTTTCTTCAATATCGCTCATAATACCCCTCCAGTTTTGCGACTTTTTAAACAGTAGATTAGTTTGCTTCAGCTTACTTTGCGCATCCACTTACTTTTCCGTTTTCTGTTTACATATTTATTTAAGTGATAACGACAATATGCCACTATGGTTCATTCGTACATACCTGCGGTTATCAAAATTAGCTATAACGAATTAACAGTTTGCAAAAAATAGCGAAATCTGTTTTAGAAAAATACAGAAAATATACTGAATTTCTAATACAACACGCCGTATGCAGCTTTTATCCACAATGCTTAAAAAATCTGGATTACTGCTCAATAAGCACAGAAAATAGCAGCATGATTACACAAAAACACATTATTGACGATGAAATTATCTCGCTTGACGAGATTGACGACGCTGAGACTGCTCAAGTATTTTTGCAAGAAAAACTTGAACAAGTGTCCAACGAGCTTCAAGATGATTCTCTTGAAAGTAAAGAGTTGGGAAAACTGGGAGAAACATACGCCGCTTTGCGACTCATACAAAAAGGGTGGCACGTTATTGACCAAAACTGGCATTGCCGTAATGGAGAGCTAGATTTGGTGATGATTACTCCAGAACAAAAATTGGTATTCGTGGAAGTAAAAACTCGAAGAAGCGTACGTTGTGGCACTCCACTTGAAGCAATTACTCAAGAAAAACGTAGCAAATTACGTACAACTGGTATGAAATGGCTGGAAGAATTCGGAAGCGACATACCTCATTACCGTATTCGATTTGACGCTGTATCAATTCTTATTATTAACAAATACACTTATCCAGATTCTGCATATAAATTGCAATCTTTGGAAGAAATTGAAGATAATTCATCAATCCAATTCAAGCATGTTCAAGGAGCATTCTAATGCATATTGGAAACGCAACGTCAATAGGGCTTATTGGTCTTAAAGCTTTTACTATTCAGCTGCAAGCTTTTATATCTGGAAATATGCCAAACTTTTCTATTATCGGCTTACCTGACACTTCATTAAGCGAAGCAAGAGAGCGCGTTAAATCAGCTCATTTTGCGTTGCATTGCAAATGGCCTGAAGGAAGGGTAACAGTAAACTTATCACCTGCTTCAATGCCAAAAAGCGGAGCATCATACGATTTAGCTATCGCAGCAAGCATACTAAGCGCAGAAAAGTATATTCCACTTACAGAATTAGAAAATACAATTATTTTAGGAGAACTAAATCTTGACGGGACAGTATTACCTATTCAAGGCATTCTTCCTATTGCACTTTACGCAAAAAAGATGCATTTTAAACGAATGATTATTCCACAAGAAAATCTTGCCGAAGCACAACTTGTAGATGGAATTGAATCTATTGGAATACACCATATTTTAGATTTAGTGACGCAATTGCATGGCAGTTTGAGCGAGGAATCATTAAAGCTTATTGAAGAAGACCCTGCGTATAAACATATGCAAGTTCTTGAACGAAATGGAAATTATAACAATGGAGAAGAAGATTATAATCCGTCAATTCACGAAGAAAGCACTTCCCCACTACAAATTGAACCAAAACATGAAATTGGAGATATGTCTGAAGTAATAGGGCAAGAACATACAAAATGGGCTCTACAAGTTGCTGCAGCTGGAGGACATCACGTGATGATGATTGGACCTCCAGGATCTGGAAAAACCATGCTAGCTTCACGAATACCAAGCATTATGTGTCCACTTAACGAACAAGAACAGCTTGAGGTTGCTTCAATTCGTTCACTTTGTGGCACACTTCCCTACTACGGAATTAGCAATATTCCACCATTTGAAGCACCTCACCATACTGCTTCAGCAGCTTCTCTTATTGGAGGAGGAACAGGAGTTGCAAAACCTGGGATTATTACTAGAGCACATTGCGGAGTGCTGTTTATGGATGAGGCTCCAGAGTTTTCTCCTAGAGTATTGCAAACCCTAAGAGAACCATTGGAATCAGGGCATATTGCTATTTCTCGTTCAAAAGGGACAACTCTTTATCCAGCTAAATTCCAGCTTGTTGTTGCTGCAAATCCTTGTCCTTGCGGATACGCATACGGAAATGGAGAACGATGCACTTGCAAAGAGCGCGAAAGAGCACGATATTTTTCACGCCTTTCAGGTCCAATTCTTGACCGTATCGATATTCAAATGGATGTGCCTCCAGTAGAACGAATTATTATTTCAAACCATCATCACGACAATGCACAAAACTCAGTTAAAAACACGTATCTGAATAGCAAAACAATGCGAGATAACGTAATAGAAGCTCGTAAAATTGCTCGCGACCGTTTTATAAAACAAGGCTGGGATTGCAACGCACAAGCATCTGGAACATGGCTTAGAAAATACACTTCACAGCAAGCTGTAGGACTTATCAACCGTGCATTAGAAAAGCATCAACTGAGTTTGCGCGGAGCAGATAGAGCATTGCGACTCGCGTGGACGCTTGCTGATCTTTCTGGACACACTTCACCAGACATGACAGACATTGCACAAGCTATCAGTTTAAGGACACGAATATGAATACTAAGAGCATAAACAACACGGATAACACTAAAGAAACCATTAGTACATCTAGCGATTTTTCTTCACCAGACGAAGAAACAATATCTCGTGCAATACTTACATTCTGCCTTGAAGGAGCGGATGCAATTATGTACACACTACTATTGGGATCTAAAAGCGCTAAAGAAATTGTTTCTCTATTAAAAACAATTGTGAAAAATTATACGAAACAACAATCAGCATGCTCAGCTCAACAAATGCAACTTCCAATTATTAGTGAAGTAGCAGATCAAGAAAACGATGCCAATTCTAAAACTTTTACCTCAAGAAAACGTAACAAAAATCAAGAATTAGTATCTACAATGTTAAGTTTCATAAAAAAACATAAAGAGCTTGCTCTCTTAGAAAATTATTTCAAGAAGGGCTTAACAGCGTGGGGTTATCACAACAATAATGCGCCTAAATCTTTAGAAGTGCTACACAATTCTATTTCAACATGGTGCGTTCGATTATTGCATTTGCCAACATGGAATAGTGAATCACTATGTCAATGGTTCACTTGTGGCGGAAAGCAATGGATTATTGCACCACACAGCAAATATTGGCCGAAACAATTACAAGATTTGGCTTTTCAGAGTCATTTCTCACCACCTTTATGCTTGTGGGGCGTAGGGAATCCACAAACATTAACACAATGTCATAATCCACTTGCTATTGTTGGTTCACGCTCTTGCACAGACTACGGAAGAGAACTCGCATATCAATTTGCTTATGATTGCGCTTCGAAAGGTCATACTGTTATTTCTGGTGGAGCGTACGGAATTGATGCAGCAGCACATTGGGGCGCATTAGATGCACAAGATATAGATGAAAATAAGCCTACAGGAAAAACCATTGCTGTATTTGCAGGAGGATTAAATCATATGGGCCCCAGATGCAATTATCAGCTTTTTGAACAAATTATTGCAAAAGGCGGAGTGTGTATTAGCGAACTATGCCCAGATACAACACCAGTAGGCCACAGATTTTTATTGCGAAATAGAATTATTGCAGCTCTAGCATCAAAAATTATAGTTGCTCAAGCAAGATTACAATCCGGAGCGCTAAATACTGCAACATGGGCAACGGATTTAAATCGCGAACTATACGCTATACCAGGAGATATCAATCAGCCTAATAATGCGGGATGCAACAAGCTAATACACGATTCACAAGCTATAATATTGTGTTCAACTCAAGATATAGATATTCTGTTTCCTCAATCTCATCACTACTTTGCTTATTCTCAACCTAAACCAGAAAAATTAAGTATAGACTATAAAAATTATGACAATACACAAAAACTAATTATCGACGCAATTACAACGTGCAAACGCAAACACGAACTTGCAAATGTTGACAGAATATACGAAATAATAAAAACTTCTTACAAAGAAAAACAATTAGATTACATACCATCTATTGCTGAAATTTCTGGAAAAATTGCATTGCTAGAATTGGAAGGAATTATTGTACAAAATAAAGAAAATTTAACATTATCACAGCAAAAAGTAGCGTAAAATAACGCGCTCAATACAAGATATGTGAGAAAATAAAAGTATGCAATCAAGCGAATACTACGATGTTATTATTGTTGGCGCTGGAGCTGCAGGATTATCTGCAGCACTAGGATTAATTAAATCCGAAGAATACGCATGCATGAAAAAAGAAGGAAAAACACCATCAATTTTAGTGATTTCTAAAGTGCCAGCATTGCGTTCACACACGGGTTCTGCTGAAGGAGGTATAGCAGCAAGCCTTGGGAATGTAGAGCACGACAAATGGCAATGGCATTATTATGACACAGTTCATGGCGGAGATTGGCTAAGCGATCAAGATGCAGCAAAGCTACTTGCAAAAGAAGCACCAAAAACAGTTATTCAGCTTGAACATGATGGCGTAGCATTTTCTCGAACACAAAATGGATATATTAACCAACGCCGTTTTGGTGGACATACTGCTGATTTTGGAAAGAATCCAATTGAACGTGCAGCTTTTGCTGCAGATCGTATTGGTCACCAAATTTTACATAGCTTATGGCAACAATGTGTTTCCGAGAATATTGTATTTGCTGAAGATTGTTACGTAACAGATGTTGCTATAAACGATCAAACTATGAGCGTTGAAGGAATTGTTGCATTTGATTTATCTGCAGGAGACTTGCGAGCAATAAAGTCTAGATTCCTACTTTTAGCTACAGGCGGATCGGGAAGATTATTTGCAACAACATCTAATTCGTGGGATTTAACAGGCGATGGCATGGCTTTAGCTTTAAAAGCAGGATTACAACTTGAAGACTGCGAGTTCATTCAATTCCACCCTACTGGACTAGCTCATACTGGTATTCTGCTTTCAGAAGCAGCAAGAGCTGAAGGCGGCGTGCTTAGGAACTCAAATGGCGAAGCTTTTATGAAAAAATACGATGAAGCACATGCAGATTTAGCTCCAAGAGATGTTGTTTCTCGTGCAATTGCCCAAGAAATTCGCGAAGGCAGAGGTGTAAACGATTCAACAACTACGCAACAAAGCAATTCACATAACGATTGCGTTTGGCTAGATATGACACATATCAGCCGAGAAAATATGTTAGAATACTTGCCACAAGTCACAGAAACTATTGAAAAATATGCTCATCTTGACCCAACTTGCGATTTAGTCCCAATTCGTCCTACAGCTCACTACACAATGGGCGGAATACCGATAACTTTGGATGGAAAAGTATATAGATGGCAAAATAACAACCAAACTATTGTTTATGGTTTATACGCTGCCGGAGAATGCTCATGCGTAGGAGTGCACGGAGCTAATCGATTAGGAGGAAACTCCTTGCTTGACGCATGCCTTTTTGGAAATCGCGCGGGAGCAACAATAGCAAAAGAATTGAAAAACTTAAACAAGGATGACGAAACTAACAGTAACAAAACCAACGAAACCAACGAAACCAATAAAACTTTCTCAAATAATACTGCACTACAAGTCTTATATAAACAAAGAAATAATGAACTTAATCAGCTTATGGAAACAAGTGCGAAGCAAGCTACAGATTTTACAAACAACAGCTATAACGACGAGTCTTCACAAATAGAAGAAGATAATCCTTATAAATTATTTGCAGATTTAGGAAAAATCATGGAAAACGCTGTTGCAATATCATGTGACGAACAATCAATTAAAAAAGCACTCAATGACATACAAGAATTTATAGATCCTAAAATTCAATCATTACACATCCATAGCAATAATTTAGTTTTTAACCAAGAAATTACTGCAATATGGGAAATAAAGAACATGTCACTACTTGCAAAAGCAGCATTGCAATCTTCACTTGCTAGACATGAATCTAGAGGTGCTTTCTTTAGAAGAGACTATCCAAAACATGATATTTCTTCATTGCCACAACACTCGTTCATTGACTTTGATGGAAACTTGGCAAAAAAGTCAGTGAATATTATTGATTTTAAACAAGATAGTAAAGGAGATTTTTATACTGAAAATAGCATAATTTAAAACTATTATTACTATTTTCATATATAAATATTTTGAAAATTCGTAATTTTTTCAACACGCCGAAGCGAAGAAGAAAAAAAGATGTTATAGTCTTATCTGTTGTCTAAAACACCTGTCCGGGTGGCGGAATGGTAGACGCGCTAGCTTGAGGTGCTAGTGCCTATTTGTTACAGGCGTGCGGGTTCAACTCCCGCTCCGGACACGAAAAAACCTTGCTGGAAAACCAGCAAGGTTTTATTGTTTTTTAACACAAAAATGGGCTAGCTAAGACATTCTTAGTTAGCCCTAAAGTTTAATTAAGCAGCATTTGAATGCAGGTGGAAACGAATCTCACCAGAATTTGGCGCATAAACAGATGCACCAAAAGCAATAATCGTACCAAACTTATCTTTTACAGTAGAATAAGCTGTAATTGCAGGAGTTCCAACTTCAAGGTTAAGTACTGCTGCAAGCCTGTCACATAGATTTTCTATATGCACAGACACTTCATTTTCTACAAGTTGAACAGCGTACGCTTTAAGCAAAAAATCAGATAACGACTCATCTGAAAAATCATGCGTCAAAATTTTAGGAAAACGAGAAGCAGGCAAATAGAGCACACTATAACGCGATAAAACATCGTCAACATAACGCAAGCGTTTCAAACATATCAATTCATCTACTGGATCAAGGCCTAAACGAGCAGCAGCATCTTCATCATGAATAACATCGTTTTCAATAACTTTTATTCTAATTTTTGCATCATTAGAATAAGTCTGCTCGTAAAATCCTTGCGCACGATCAGAAATTACTTCTTGACTATAACTAGGAATAATTGAAGAAGCTCGAAATGTTCCTCTACCCTGCTCACGAACAAGTAATCCTTCAGTAATAAGGTTATCGACTGCATGCCTCAAAGTAATACGGCTCACATTGTATTGTTTGCACAATTCAATTTCAGGAGGTAATTGTTCGTTCGCTTCCATAGAATCAATGCGAGCGCGTAGATTATCTCGCACAGCAATGTATTTAGGCACACCTTCGACCATTATCACTCTCCCCTAGCTAAACGCTAATATGAAAAAGCCGTTGATACTAGTTTGTGTAAAACACAGCATAGTAACAACGGCTCATGCAAAACTAATAACTCTGTTATCCTACCAGTCATACAATAAAATGTACAAATAAATAAGAAAATGAGTAAAAAAATTTTTAATTTTTATATGTATATACAATTATTTAATTGTATTTTTATTTTCTTTACTTATTTTATTTCTTCAACCTTTTCAAAATTATTAGAATCGCGTTTATTCATCAATATCGAAACAGAATAGAACAATATTAGTGCAATAAGTATTACAGAAATTAAAACAGTACGACCACCGACAATATTTGCGTGACCAAGTATTACACCAAATACACCATAATCCGCATCAGAATATGTAGAATTTGCGCTTCCCAAATCGCCAAGCACTGGCAAAAGGAACAACGGAAGGAAAGTAATAAAAAGACCATTAATAAATGATGCAGTCAAGCAACCACGTATTCCACCTTGACCATTACCGAATACTCCTGCAGCACCACCAGCCATGAAATGCGCAACAATTCCAGGAATAATAATTGTCGTTCCCAAAATCGCCATAAGCGTCATTCCAAGCAAACCGCCAAAGAAACTAGCTAAGAAACCAATAAGAACAGCATTAGGAGCAAAGCCAAAAGTCATTGGTGCATCTAAAGCAGGACGCGCATTTTTAACAAGCTTTTCCGATATTCCCTTAAAAGCTGGAACAATTTCGTCAAGAACAATCTGCACGCCTGCAAGAATAATATAAACACCTGCAGCAAAAGTTGCAGCCTTCAACATAACGAAAACAATGAAGTTTTGACCATTAGATAAATGTGTTTCGACATACGAAGATCCAGCAAAAAGTGCCACTACTATATAAATAACAGCCATAGAAAGCGTGATAAGAACTGTTGTATCACGCAAGAATCCCAATGCTGCTGGGAATTTAATATCCTCAGTTGACTTAGAAGGACGCTTTTTTGAAGCAGTAAGCTTTGCAATTAACGCACCTAAAGCAACACCAGTACCAGCAGGATGTCCTAAAGCAACATCATCTTTGCCTGAAGCTTTCTTCATAAACGGCTGCACCAGTGCTGGAGAAATTGTCGTAAACAATCCTTGAGCAATTGAACCCCATAAAAGAACTTCCCACATGCTAAATCCTGCAACATTAAATATAACTGCAAGCATACTTGCCATATAGAAAGCTACGTGACCCGTTAAATAGATAAATTTAAAACGAGAAGTAATAGAAAGAATAATATTAACAATCATTCCAAAGAAGAAAATAAGCGCAGATTCAGAGCCATACTTCAATAAAACAGTTCCAATAATTGCTTCATTATTCGGCACTACGCCTTGCACATGAAATGCGTATTGAAACATTTTGCCAAAGGGGTTCAACGCTTCAGTAATAACTCCAGAACCAGCTGCTAAAACAAGAAAACCAACAAGAGTACGGATTGATCCTTGCAAAATATCCGAGAATTTCTTTCTTTGCACTGCAAGCCCAATAAAAGAAATAAGCGCAACTATAACAGATGGCTGTCTGAAAATATCGAGCAGTACTGACAGAATTCCGTCCACGTAACTCTCCTTACCATATTAATCGATATAGTTTGAGCGGCTTACGCAATTATTGGCGGCAAAAATATCTTACAAACTTCGCAAACGATACCGTAGGTGAAACTATTCGAAATACACGATTAGTTTCGTAGCACAGTAAAACTACACATACAAAATTCACGGTTCCGCAATGAAGCAAAGTAGTAAGAGCTACTACGAGCAGTAGTTTTTATACCCAGCCAACAACTACTGTTACAGCTCATACTGTTGTTTCATGTCAAATTCATTATATCGTTTAAACATTATAAACAATTAAAATAACACTATTTATAACTAAAATATTTATTAAATATCAATAAAATTCGAAATTTTTACCTGTTTTTAGAAAATTCGACACACCAATATACAGAAAAAAGCACTCCATTTTCACGAAGTGCTTTATAAAATCAGTAATTATTACAGTTTTTAATGAAAATAAACATATGTTTTACTGTATAAACATATGTTTATATTTCGGTCAATAATTCTCATCAAAAACTGTCACTCCCACTTTTTCAAATATACAATACATATAAAACTGCTGAGTAAAATATTTTTAATTTTTAGCACAGTTCATACCACATAATTGTTTTTATCGTTTTTGAGTGCAAAACTATTAAATTTTTCGATTTATTTCGTAAATGTGAATTGTCTTACATATGTCTAATTAGAGTATGACTTTTATTTTTACTCAATTAGAAGTTTTTATCCATTCTATAGCTAGTTGCACGCGATCACGCATCCCCAGTTTTGCAAGAATACGAGAGACAGCTTTTTTGGCTGAATCAGGTTCAATAAAAAGCTTCTCAGCAATTTCTGCATTATTGAGACCACATGACACAAGGCTTACTATTTCAATTTCATGTTCTGTTAGAGCATCAAATTTAGCTCTAGCTATTTGCACATCTTGACTTGCACTGATTTGAGAAACATGACGAGCTAATATCTTTCCTGTTATTCTTGGAGTTAGCACAGCATCTCCTGCATTAATAGCTTCAATAGCAGATATAAGTTGCGGTCCGCGCACATCCTTTAGTAGGAAACCGGAAGCTCCAGAACTTAGCATTTTAAATGCATAGTCGTCATAATCATAAGTAGTAAGTGCAAGAATCTTAATATTTCTGTATTTAGTTTTAATATGTTTTGTCGCAATGATCCCATTCATAACAGGCATCCTAATATCCATAATTATTATTTCCGGCAACTGCTCACCCGATGCAGATAACCTTTCAAGCATATCTAATGCAACTAGCCCGTTTTCACAAGATCCTATGACAGTACATGTAGCAGATTTGTTAATTATCATTGAAAATCCATAACGGATAGCTTTCTGATCATCGACAATAATAACTCGGATTTTTTTGCGATCAATCATAGATATTTTCCTTTGGTATAATTGCATGCACTCTCCAGCCACCTCTAGCATAGACCCCTGCAGTAATAGAGCCTCCAATACTGACTAAATCAGCAGCGATATGAGCAAGACCATAACCAGTAGACGGAGTCTGTTCATGAATACCCATCTGTTTGCCATTATCAATTACAACAACTTCGAGTTCTCCTTTCAACGTTATGGTGATTTGAACACTAATTTCTGTAGCATGTGTAGCATGTTTCAAAGTATTCGTTATAGATTCGCGAATAATCCTGTATGCCCATTGAATTTGAACCCCCACTTCTGGAACTACTGGTGTTATTTCTAGCTGTGCACGTATTCCAAGTTTATTGATTCCTGCAACCAGTTCTTCAATATCGGTAATAGAATGTTCCTTATTACTATCTTGTTCTCCACCAGATATCGAGTTAACTAGAGTTCTCGTTTGCCGTAAGCCACTTCTAGCATATTCGTTGATAAGTTTCACTATTTCATGCTGTTTCACATCTAAATCATCATCTACTTGCAGACCCTCAGTTAGGCTAATAATTGCGGTAAGACAATGTCCAACAGAATCGTGTAGCACAGTTGCCATTCTCGTAGCTTTCTCATTAACTCGTGCTTGGGATTCACTCTCATGTAGTTCAGATAATATGGCTTGTTCTTGTTGTTTCTCTCTGACCTGATTTGCTCTCATTCGTATTAGAGCAGCAGTTAGAGATGTAAATACAAAAACAGAAATGGCAGGAATAATTAATTTCCTGCCGAAGACTACATATCCATAAAGAGTTGATAAGACAACTCCAGCACCTAAGGCTAATATACCTATTAACATTTTTCGCATATCAAGCAAACATATACCTGAAGAAGCCAGAATATACATGGTAAGCAATCCAATATTTACATCTCCACAATAGGCAGATATACTAGCGGCCATAAGAGATAAAGCAACAGAAATATGCCAATATCGGCGCCTACCAAATACTGCAATAGAAGTTAGCACAACCGTCATCCACACTATAATCGGATCAGCATCACTACGTAATCCAATTATTATTTGATAGATAGTCGAAAGTATTCCAATAATCCATACCGGCTCAGAGTTATTTATCCAAGCTGCATATATTTGGTCAAAGAACCCAAGCCGGTAACTACTTGAGGATATTCGTCTAGCGTTATAATCGTGATGAAATAAAGCTTTCTCACGCATATAAGTGCTCATAGCCTTGCTCGTTTGAATTGAACCTTTATGAATATCATTCCCAAAATTATCCACATTAGATTCATCATAACAGAGATAACAATCGAACCTACCGCATAAAAATCACCTATACAACGTACAGCACTTGCATACGCAAGAAGAGCCGGTGGATAAACAACAGATAATGCGGGTGCAACAATAGCCATTCCAAATCCTATGAGTGATGAAACCAACACAACTGTAACAATTGAAGAAAATCCTGAAAGGCGAACCCCAATACCCACTACAATCAGTTGCCAAGCTGTCATCGCTAATGCAATCGCAAATAAACGAGGAACTAGAGAAAATACATCAGAAATATGAAAATGAAGAAATATGCCAGCAACAAGTTGTAAAGTGCCAAACAGCAATACAGAAAACATAGAAATAACAAAGGAATGAAGCGTCAATGTTGTAATATACTTATTAACAACTCCAATAGCCTTTAAACGAGCAATATTACGACCATTATGCTCATTAGACATTTTCTGCGCTTGCAGTGCACCAAGCAATATAGGAAAGAATAATGTCGTTGGCAACAACGCAGACTGACCCCATACTGCTAAATAGGTAACTCCTTGAGCCTTGAACTCTGCTTCATATGACTCATATTGACTAATTCCCATAAGCAATCCAAGAAAAGACGTACACAATAAAGCAATCCAATACCAAGTAATGTTATTTTTCCTACATTCCCAAGCAAATGTTTTTTTTATCATTGTTCCACCTTTCTAATTTTAATCAAAAACATGCACACACTAGACCAGAAAATCCCAACAATCACTGCTACTACGCCAAACAGTAGTGCTTCGGAGCTAATAGTAACCACGCCACCAGTTGAACCAAGTACCGGATTCGCAGCACTAACAATACCCCAAGGCAAAATCCAAGATAAATAATTTAAACCAGCAAATGGAAGTGCAGATGTACCTATAGCAGCAACCACAGCCATTCCAAGAGTCACACCTTGTTGTGAAAATTGTGTAGCAGCCCATGTATGTATAGCACTTACAGCAATCGCATCTCCTACCAGTGCAAGTAAAGCAGATAATGATATTATTGTAATGTTGTTTGGTCTATTAAATCCATATATTAACGATGATACGAGTGCTAATGCCAAAATGAAAACAGCAACTAGCGTAGTAATCATTATAGTTACAACAAGATTTGCACCAAACTGGCGACTAGCAGAAATTCCCATAGAACGCAGTTTAGTATCCATACCACCATCACGCGATGTGGTTACCACCCTAGAGGCGACAATTGCAGCAATAATCGGTAACACGTAGATAGCTAACATCATCACCTCATTCAATGCTAGCAAATAAAGGTGAATCTCTTTGGGGCCACGAGCACGTTTAGCAAGCGCTGCACCCAACCATAAGCCAACAACAGCAATGAATAATAATGTAATCAGCAAAATCTGTCGATGACGCAAACTTTTTAGCGTTAAAATAAACTGCTTCATTTTGCGACCACCTTTGATGTGTAAATTGGATCTGTTAGTTCTAAGAATGCTTCTTCCAAAGATTGACGAACCATTTGTACCCTATATACTTTCACATTTTGATTCACAAGATGTGCAACCAAATTTGCTACTACTTCATTAGATATAATTGGCAATATTAGGGATCTACTAGCCTCTTCCACTTTATAATCAATACCACAATTAGATAATAGAACTACTGCAGATTGCATATCAGAAACTTGTAGTTGCAAGTACCCTGCAGAACAAATATCCTGCATACGCCCCTCAAAGCGTAAAGTTCCTGCTGAGATAATCCCCACATAATCAGCCATCTGTTCAATTTCAGAAAGTATATGAGATGAAATCATCACCGTCGTACCACGGTTATGCGCCCAATTAACAATTAGCTGACGCATTTCTACTACACCAGCAGGATCTAAACCATTTGTTGGCTCATCTAAAATCAACACAGGTGGATTCGCTGCCAAAGCTAGCGCTATACCTAGACGCTGCTTCATTCCTAAAGAAAACGCTTTCACTGGTTTTTTACCAGTTATACCTGAAAGCCCAACCATGTCGAGTGCTTCTCGACCTTGAGCACGAACAATGCCAAGATAATCGCAAACCAAATCAACGTTCTCTAAGGCACTTAAATTAGGATAAAATGCCGGACCTTCTATCAACGATCCTACCAATAACCCCGGCAACACTTTCTTAGAGCTACCATTACTTGCAGAATTCCGAAACTCTACAATCTGACCACTTGAAGGTTTAACAAGACCAAGCAACATCTTCATAGTTGTTGATTTGCCAGCACCATTTGGTCCAAGAAAACCATAGATGCTTCCACGTGGAACATGAATAGACAAATCCCGCACTACAGCCTGATCACCATAGACTTTTGATAGTCTACAAGTTTCAATTGCGTACTTAGACATTAATATCTCCATTCATTTGTGATTTGTAATAATTTCGATACATTTCGCTACTATTCAATAGCTGCGAATGTGTACCAATTTCTGGTGATGCAATATCACTGAAAAATATAACTTTGTCTTGCGGTTTCAACATTCGCAAGTTGTGCGTAACTAACATAATTGATAATTGTTTGTTGTTTTTAAGATTCGAATGAATAGTTTTTATAAGTTCTTGATTTAACCCAATATAAGGCTCATCCAAAAAAACCCATCCGTTTTGAGCCGAAACAAGAGCGCGAGCAATAGCTAATCTCTTTTTTTCTCCACTTGACAAATTAGAAGCATTTTCCAACAATAAGGAATCCAATTTTAAAGGAAATTCTTTTATACGTTGATCTAAAGAAACTATTTCCAGTGCCGACCAAAGTAAGTTAGCATCTTTTTTATCATATTCACCCACAAGAAATTCTCGGATGGTGGATCCGCCTAAAGGTGTATCAGCTAACGAAACTCCAACTTTATCGTTAAAACTACTCGGCTGATACAACAGACCTTGATGAGGTATTAAACCAAGCAGAGTCTTAATAAAGGTTGTTTTTCCAATACCAGATCTGCCTATTAGAAATACCTTCTCTCCAGGAGTGAAATGAATAGTCCCATAATCTAAATGTTTATTTCCTGGTAAAGTTACACTCAAATTTGTAGCAACTAATTCAGAGCTAGAAGAATCTTCGACAAATAATTGTTTAGGTTGCGTAGCAGTAAGGTCATTATTCCTATCTAGATTTTGTCGTACAGTTACATATCCAGTAAACGAGTTAAGCACATCTTTTAATCCTGATACAGATAGTGCTGCACATGATTGTATCATTAGCATTTCACCCAGGTTAACACTGCCCATTTTGAAACAAAATGCTAGATAAACGGCCAGAAAAATATTTGAAGCATATGTGAAAAAAGAAGAGAACGACTGAGCTAACGTAACTAGTTTTGTTAGCGATAGATAACTAGACGTTAGTGAATCATTTAATTGAATCCATTTATCTGCAATATAATTGGTTTTACGAGTAGAAATAAGAACAGCAATATCTTCAATATCATGTTGAATTCTAGTTGATAAGTTTTGCTGAGATTGAATAAAATCAAACGTCAATTCTTTTTGTCTATTAACAATGAAATAGTTAATGGTTGCAAAAAAAGCTAACCCTAAAAGTAGAACGACTGAAATAATAGGGGTAAAATAGGCTATGAATCCAAGAAGGACAGTAGAAGATATAGCTGAAAACAGTTGAGGAATGATTGCCTTTTGTAGCGTATCACGCACCGTAGTGCGTAAAGCTAACTTCTCGATTAAAGCACCTATGCTGGAACGTTCGAAATAAGATAATGGCTGTTGTGTCATTGATTTGATTAGACGATTTGAATAAGCCCTATCAAAATCTCTAGCCCCTTTTTCTAATGCTTTTACCTGCACAAAATAATTCAATACAGTAATTAGCCCTATACACCCTACTGCTATAAACAAATAGTTAAAACTATTGTTTTTCTCAACTATACAACGCAATAACGCAGCGTATAATAATGAAACACCTTGAATACAAATAAAAGAAAGCAGCATCCACAAAAAACCAGTTTTTGAAAATAAAGAAAAAACATTAGTTTTTTTCACAGGATCTTTTTTATCGATTTTCACTTTTGATGAAGAATCTTTAGAAATCGACAACACTGTTCCTGAAAAAATTCTACTAAGTTCATCAATACGAATACGTCTTATACCGTATGCTGGATCGTTTATAACTAAAAACTCTTTTTTTACTTTTGATAGCACAACATAATGATTGTTGATCAAATGTAAAATCAAGATTGAATCACTTTGCTTGGCATATTCCAACAACTCTAAAGAATTAATACGATATGCTTTTAACAGTAGACCATATTTTTCACATAAAGATCGCAAACTAGATGCTCGTAATCCATCAGACTCAAATAGGTAGTGTTCAGGATTAATCGAATATGGATCTCTGCTAATCCCATAAACAGACAAAACCATGGCAAAACATGCGAGTAAACAATCTTTTTCTGACTGTTGTTTAATCATTTTCATTTGCATCACTCCTTACTGGAATAAGAGGAAACAAAGTTGCTTTGTCATTAGAGAGTTCATCGAGGAACAATTTAATCCCTGCTAGTCCTGTCATAAGTCCTAAAGATTGAAAACGATTATTACCGAACCCACATCCAAAATCAACAATATAACGTAGGAATAGTTTAATCTGACGACTCAATTCAACACTTTGATTTACAGATAAAAGACCTTGCTTATCAAGAAATATTAGCAACTTAAGGTTACCTGAAATGCCATGGCACATAGAAAAACTTGTTAATGAATAAAAGCTAGAAAGAATATGTTGAATCCCTAAATGAATTTCTTCACGAGCTTTTTGACGTTCAAAATAATCTAGAAATCCTACTGTTTTATCCAATTCCAATAATAAATATCGGCTAAGAACCATACCAGTTGTTCCATTACACCAGTTAGCAGTTGGAATTGATGGAATATGACGCGTATCCACCCATAAACCACTTGCATTTATAAATGAATCATCTGTCTTTATAGCTTTTAATCCAAGATCGACGTATTCTTCGTTATGGAGAACTATTCCAGCCTTAAGAAGCGACAATCCTATGCCAGCATTACCATGCGCAAAGCTGGCATTAGCTTTTCTTACTTCATTTCCGATAGGCCATCGCAAAATCCCTTCTTCACAGATCATTTTTTTCTTTAAACTGTATGCAGCTTCTTGAATAAGAACATGCGTATAATCAGTGTGCATATCAGCCAAAGAAAAAATAAAACCCGCGTTCCCTCCAAGAACATCATGAACACTATCTTTTCGAACACAATTCAAGATTTCATTAATATTGCACGATAAAAATCGATTACGATCTTCACCAACAATCAAACGAGACATATAACTCAAATAAACTGAACTAGATGTAAATTGACCATTCTTATCATCGGGAAGACTATTTTTAAGAACAGTCTCAATACCGTCTCTTCCAGAATATAAATTACTGGAAACAACATCAATAACTAGATTGTCCCGATCATCAACATTGGCTCCAAACCAATATCTATTCTTCGAATTATGTTTATCAATTACAGCATACTTTGTAAAGAATTCTTCAATACTAAAAGATAAATCGGAAGCTATCTGTGTTTGTGACTTTAGCGCAATTAAACTATTTTTTTTGCAAGTCTCACAATAGGTTATCCATTGCGTGTTTTGCACTGTAGCTACACCTTTAAGAGAAAACTCAATCACATCAACTTGAAATTTAAGATCTTTTGTATTCAGCCTTTCAAGTTGTTGTTTCATTAAAGTCATAGGAGTCAAAGAAAGCTCACATAGTAGCTGTTTATTCCCACCATAAAGATCTTTTGAATTTGCTCTACAGTAAAAAGACGGAATAAGTCCAACTTCTAGAACCGAACGCTCGTAGTCAACTAAATTTGAAGATAAAATACCATACTTCTTTTCGCAAAAAATCTTCCAAATATATTCCTTACGTTCTTGAAAACGATATGATTTCAACGCCTCTATAACAGCAGCATATTCTCGGGTATTACGTAATAAAATTCTACTTTCTATAGATGTAGCAACACTTTCTAACTTAGCAATCAACTCCTTACGCACTTTAAGAATAGCTGTATACGTATAATGAAAACCATCTAATATATCATCGTAATAATCTTCCCATGCCAAATTTTCTTCACCATCATATTTACTTAAGAAGGGAGAGGCAGTGTTAGTAGAGACTATTCTATCTTTTCTCTCAAACCTCATATCTAAAGTTCCTATATCAACCAGTTCCTTAACAGATCTAAGTATTCTCTTTGAAGATATAGCACCAACATCATCACGCTCAGATTGATTTGCAGCTAGTGGAAGCATTCCTGTCATAAGAACACTGTTATTTATCCGCTTCAATAGTTTATAATTAAAACTAACATCATTCTTGCGATAACTTTCATTTATATTTAACGCACCTAGTGTCTCATAATCAATAATTACAGGATATTCTCCATGAGCAATAATATTTTCATAATGCAAATCGCTCATACGCAACGCATAAGCCAAACACATAATTTGTCCAAATCTCCGGTAGTATCTTGAAGCCTGTTCTTTTGATGATAATGGTTTGCGATCAATAGATTCATACCAAGAATGATCCCCCAAATTTAAACTTTTTGGCCAAACCAAATCCAATATTTTCTCATCTTCAGATATTAAGCTCCATAGAACTTCCAATACTTGTAAATTACCATTTGAGCCACGCTTCAAATACAACTTAAAGTCTTTTGATTCTACTAGGAAAGAAGGAGGTGTTTCATGTAAATCACCGCAAACTTTAGTTAATATTTTATTATTCTTATTGAAAGAATAATTGAAAACCTTGTTTATCTGATGAACATCACTATGCAAACAACCTGTAACCCATTTTTTATATTCTTTCTTTTTTAATTCTAGTTTTGCTACATTTTCTAGCCTATGCCTTGCTAAATGCATGAATTCTGAAAAGAAAGTATCATCATGCTCTAAACGACTGATGAAATCAGCAAAAGACGGTTTCCCATTCTTGGCTTTATAGTTCGCTAGGAACAGTACTATCGTTGGCCCAAGCACATGCTCCAGCTCCAGATTAGAAGTATCTATAAGACGAATATCAGCACTTCTAACTTTTTCGAATACACCATTAAACTGATATAGCTCATTGGTTTCATCAGTAACCATTTTAGGTGAAATCCTTCCTAACTTCTTTATGGTCTTAACAGCAGGTTAACAAGAATTGCCAAGTGTTCATATGGCATTCATGAGTCAATGTATGCATGACTCCATCTCCAGCACCGAGAATTTCATCTAATTCAGCATCTGTAATCTCAACAAGTACATCTTTCATGTTCGTCTCCTTTGAGGTATCCAAATAAAATAATGTAGTTAATAGAGATTAGGAAGAACTTCACCTATTCCTAGTTACTTAGGACAATTTAATAATCACAAATATAAAAGTGCCTATCCATCAACATGCATATTTTGTCCACTATAGGGTACATGTAGTTCTATGCATAAGATATATATCTTCATGTTAGTTTTTGATACATGCAACTCACCTAAGCTATTGAATACACAGCATCATAAACATTCCTCATACTAAAATGATAGCTTTTAAAACATATCTACAAATAACTTCACCACTCAACAACGTTAGGGATCCTCTTCAAACAATACAGGAATAGCTAAGTTTGTCATAGCCTATGTCTTTGCAAAATAAAAACCTCTAGAGTAAAACACCAACTATTAATGAGCCGTGCACACAACTCGGATTATAGGCGAAAAAAAAATTCGATGAGGACCAGACAAAAGACAACTTTTATTGAAAACTCCCATTTATAAGAGTATAAAAAAACTTTTCATATTACTTTTGCAAAACAGCAAACAAAGAATCATAATATTTAAACAACAAATATAAACAATAATTCAATCTATAGATTATAGATAAATATCTATTAATTGATACGTATTATCCAAGATCTTTACCAATACAAAACTAATTATAATCATGATACATCAAATAAGAAATGAAAAAGTTACGATACAAAATCATTAACAGATATACTTTCTGCAACTCACTCTGATACTACATGTGCCCCTTTTCTAAACATTTATAGGAAAGGGGCACACATATCCACGTCATTTTAAAAACACTCTGGTAATAGTAAACGCGACTCATAAAATAAAACTTCTAAAATTAAGCATGCTACTTTTGAAAGTCATTGACGATCTATTTCAGTTATAAACAAATTAATTTATATAATCTTAATTTAAGAAGACTTAAATAATCGTTACAGATTACATATTTACTTTGACGGTCACTCCCACTCAATCGTGGCAGGCGGCTTAGAAGTTACATCAAGCACTACACGATTAATTTGACGACATTCATTCGTGATTCGAGTAGAAATATTTGCCAATACATCGTAAGGCACACGAGACCAATCAGCTGTCATGGCATCCTCAGAGCTCACAGGACGCAAAACAATTGGAGAACCATATGTGCGCTCATCACCCTGAACACCAACAGAATGAACATCAGCAAGCAAAACAACTGGGCATTGCCAAATATCGCGATCCAATCCAGCTTTAGAGAGCTCTTCGCGCGCAATAGCATCTGCTTCACGAAGAACAGCTAAGCGTTCGCGTGTAATCTCACCCACAATACGAATACCTAAACCAGGACCCGGGAATGGCTGACGCCAAACAATTTCATCTGGAAGTCCAAGCTCAGTTCCAATAGCACGAACTTCATCCTTAAACAAAGTACGCAAAGGTTCAATAAGCTTAAACTTCAAATCTTTTGGCAAACCTCCAACATTGTGATGAGATTTGATATTTGCAGCACCATCACCACCACCGGACTCAACTACATCCGGGTAAAGTGTGCCTTGCACAAGGAACTTAACTTCAGCTCCAGTTTTACCAGCTTCTTCAATAACTTGACGCTGAGCTTTTTCAAAAGTGCGTATAAACTTTTCGCCAATAATCTTGCGCTTGCGCTCCGGCTCACTCACGCCTTTAAGTGCGTTCAAAAAGTCATCTTCTGCATCAACTGCAATAAGTTTAATGCCTGTTGCTTCAACAAAATCATGCTTAACCTGCTCAACTTCGCCTTTACGAAGCAAACCGTGGTCAACAAAAACGCAAGTAAGCTGATTGCCAATTGCTTTATGCACCAATGCTGCAGCAACAGCAGAATCTACGCCACCAGAAAGACCACAAATAACTTGTGCATTCCCAACTTCTGCGCGAATCTTAGCAACTTGATCCTCAATAATGTTAGAAGGATTCCAATTATTATTCAGTCCTGCACACTTATGTAAGAATGTAGATATAAGTTCCTGACCCAATGGAGTGTGTTTAACTTCTGGATGCCATTGCACACCGTAAAGTTTGCGACTTTCGTCTTGCATTGCTGCAACTGGAGCACCTTCTGTGTGAGCCAAGACCGTAAAACCTTCTGGAGCACGCTTAACAGCAACACCGTGACTCATCCAAGTATTCTGCGCAGATGGAGATCCGGAAAGTAAACCTTCAGAATCATCAATAGTTGCAGCAGTCTTGCCATACTCACCAAGTGCAGCTTTATCGACATCGCCACCAAGCTCATGAGCCATTACCTGGAAGCCATAGCAAATACCAAGAACCGGTACACCTGCTTCAAAAATCTTTGGATCAATGTCAGGAGCACCTGGTTCATAAACAGAAGCAGGACCACCTGAAAGAATAATAGCTTGAGGATCCTTAGCAAGCATTTCGTCAACTGGCATAGAGTGAGGAACAAGTTCTGAATACACATTTGCTTCGCGCACTCGACGAGCAATAAGCTGAGCGTATTGAGCGCCAAAATCAACGACAAGCACTGGTCCTTTTGCCATGATTCTCCTTATATATAAGTTCTAATACGATTCAACTTATAATAGTGAAACTTTGCGACGTTACGTAATTACAAAACGCCGAAAATTAAACACAAAAGTTACACGTACAGTCTAACACTGCAAAATAACGTTGACAGATTTTTGTGCGAAACGCTTAACTATAAAGTATAAAATGAACATTAAATATAACATAATCTATACAAATGGCTCATTTTTTACGCACATAATCACACATTTTTTCAACACAAATGCACGAAGAAGTAACCAAACGAACAAAAGTCAGACGCTGGCACTATACTGAAACGGATGGAAAAAGAGCTGTAATACATTTGTTTTCCAGTCTCTATAACCAAATGGTAATGATCAAATTGCACTGAAAAGTGCTTGAGTACAGGAGTACACATGACGAGTCCTGTTATTGGCACACCTTGGAAGAAGCTCAACGCTCCAGTTTCCGAGGCAGCTATCGAAGGCGTAGACAAGTACTGGCGCGTTGCCAACTATCTTGCAATTGGCCAAATTTATCTTCGCAGCAACCCTCTAATGAAGGAGCCGTTCACTCGCGAAGATGTTAAGCATCGTCTGGTGGGCCACTGGGGCACCACTCCAGGTCTTAACTTCCTTATTGGCCACATCAACCGTTTCATTGCTGACCACCAGCAGAATACCGTGATTATCATGGGTCCAGGCCACGGCGGCCCAGCTGGTACTGCTCAGTCCTACCTCGACGGTACTTACACTGAGTACTATCCAAAGATTACAAAGGACGAAGCTGGTTTGCAGAAGTTCTTCCGCCAGTTCTCTTACCCAGGCGGTATTCCTTCTCACTTCGCTCCTGAAACCCCAGGCTCCATCCACGAAGGTGGCGAGCTTGGTTATGCACTCTCCCACGCTTACGGCGCTGTTATGAACAACCCAAGCTTGTTCGTTCCAGCAATCGTTGGCGATGGTGAAGCTGAGACCGGTCCTTTGGCTACCGGTTGGCAGTCCAACAAGCTTGTGAACCCACGTACCGATGGTATCGTGCTTCCAATCTTGCACTTGAATGGCTATAAGATTGCTAACCCAACAATTCTTTCCCGTATTTCCGATGAAGAGCTTCATGAGTTCTTCCATGGCATGGGTTACGAACCATACGAGTTCGTTGCTGGCTTCGACGATGAGGATCATATGTCCATCCACCGTCGCTTCGCTGACATGTTCGAAACTATCTTCGATGAAATTTGCGATATTAAGGCTGAGGCTCAAACTAACGATGTAACTCGTCCTTACTACCCAATGATTATCTTCCGCACTCCAAAGGGTTGGACCTGCCCGAAGTTCATCGATGGCAAGAAGACCGAAGGTTCTTGGCGTGCACACCAGGTGCCACTGGCATCTGCTCGCGATACCGAAGCTCACTTCGAGGTTTTGAAGAACTGGATGAAGTCCTACAAGCCTGAAGAGCTCTTCGATGAAAAGGGTGCTGTTAAGGAAGACGTTCTTTCCTTCATGCCAAAGGGCGAACTCCGTATTGGCGAAAATCCAAACGCCAATGGTGGTCGTATTCGTGAAGACTTGAAGCTTCCAAAGCTTGAAGATTACGAAGTCAAGGAAGTTAAGGAATTCGGTCACGGCTGGGGTCAGCTCGAAGCTACCCGTCGTCTTGGTGTTTACACTCGTGACATCATCAAGAACAACCCAGATTCCTTCCGTATCTTCGGACCAGATGAGACTGCTTCCAACCGTTTGCAGGCTGCTTACGAAGTAACCAATAAGCAGTGGGATGCTGGCTATCTCTCCGGCTTAGTTGATGAGCACATGGCTGTTACCGGTCAGGTTACCGAGCAGCTTTCCGAGCATCAGATGGAAGGCTTCCTCGAGGGTTACTTGCTCACCGGTCGTCACGGCATCTGGAGCTCTTACGAGTCCTTCGTACACGTTATCGACTCCATGTTGAACCAGCACGCAAAGTGGCTTGAGGCTACCGTTCGTGAGATCCCATGGCGTAAGCCAATCTCCTCTGTGAACTTGTTGGTGTCCTCTCACGTATGGCGTCAGGATCACAACGGCTTCTCGCACCAGGATCCAGGCGTAACCTCCGTGCTCTTGAACAAGACCTTCAACAACGATCACGTAATCGGCATTTACTTCCCAGTAGATTCCAACATGTTGCTTGCTGTTGCTGAAAAGGCTTACAAGTCCACCAACATGATTAATGCTATCTTCGCTGGTAAGCAGCCAGCTGCTACTTGGTTGACTCTCGACGAAGCTCGCGAAGAGCTCGAGAAGGGTGCTGCTGAGTGGAAGTGGGCTTCCAACGCTAAGAACAATGACGAAGTTCAGGTTGTTCTCGCTGGTGTTGGCGATGTTCCACAGCAGGAATTGATGGCAGCTGCCGACAAGTTGAACAAGCTTGGCGTTAAGTTCAAGGTTGTTAACGTTGTTGACTTGCTCAAGTTGCAGTCCGCTAAGGAAAACAACGAAGCTTTGACTGACGAAGAGTTCACTGAGCTCTTCACTGCTGACAAGCCAGTCCTCTTCGCTTATCACTCCTATGCACATGACGTTCGCGGCTTGATTTATGATCGTCCAAACCACGATAACTTCAACGTTCATGGCTACAAGGAGCAGGGCTCCACCACAACGCCATACGATATGGTTCGTGTGAACGACATGGATCGTTACGAGCTTACCGCTGAAGCATTGCGCATGGTTGACGCCGCTAAGTATGCCGACGAAATCAAGAAGCTCGAGGACTTCCGCCTCGAAGCCTTCCAGTATGCAGTCGACAAGGGTCTTGATCACCCAGACTACACCGATTGGGTATGGCCAGGCGTTAAGACCGACAAGCCAGGCGCTGTCACCGCTACCGCTGCAACCGCAGGCGATAACGAGTAGTTTTAAGCTGATAAAGTTAAAACTGGTTAGCTAAAACATTTCGGGAGTCAATCGAAAGATTGGCTCCCGTTTTGTGTATTAAAACAAACAATGCAATAAAACTAGTTATACGCAAAATAAATTACATTTATAATTACTATTTTGTGCGTGTACAACATAGATAAGCCGTACAATAGAAAAAGTTTGTTTATATTGCAAAATGCAAAACTTACATTAACAATATAAACCTAGCAGTAACACGAAGTATCAAAGGAGAACGCATCGTGTCGCATATTAATGTAACAATTATCGGCAACGAAGATATGTACGGCAGAAATGCTGTTGCATTCGGAATAACACATATTCTGTCTAATAACTACAGCACTACTGTTTTTCGTCCATGCGCTCAACCAAATGACACTTTTACTAAACAACTTTTGGGTATCGCAAATACTTCAACGAAATTAGAGCAAGTTATTGCAACAACTCCAGAAATAGTTAGAACAAATAAAGATACAGTGCGCGGAGATATCGTTGCACGCTATAACGAATTATTGCAATCCACTTCTGCTCAAGCTTCTATTATTGTTTCTAGTGACGCAAACCCAGCATATGATCCAGAACTGTTTTCTTTCGACGCAACTGTTGCAGCTGACTTGGCATCACCTGTTTTTCTCACAGTTTCAGCTCAAGGCAGAAACTCACAACAAATTTTACAAACTATAGATTCTGCTAATGCTTGCGTTCTTAAATCATGCACACAGGTTTTAGGAGTATTTGTTACAAACTGCGATCCAGAACTTGGAGCTGAGTTGATGCGTGACTATAGCTCTAGGAATTATGCAAACTCAGACGACGAAGCATCCCGAGTAAGCCAAACTCCATTATGGGTTTTGCCACCAATAGATGAAGAAACTAAAAATTCTTCATTAGAAACATTCGTAAATTGCGTTCGAGAAAATGATGTTCTTAATGCTCTCCACCAACCATTTAAAGCTCCAACTACACCTTATGCTTTCCAATACAGTTTATTAGGAAAAGCAAAAGAAAATAAGAAAACTATAGTTCTTCCAGAAGGAGAAGAAGATCGCATTCTTAAAGCAGCAAACTATTTGCTAGAACGTGATATTGTAAATCTAATTATCATTGGAGAACGCGAATCTATTCTTGCTCGAGCAGAAGAACTAAACCTCAATTCTCTTTGCAAAGCTAGTTTCCAATCTATGCACGATGAAGCAATGCTAAGCCATATGATTACAAAACTTTGCGAATTAAGAGCAAAGAAAGGAATGACAGAAAAGCAAGCGCGTGAACAATTAACAGATGCAAGCTACTTCGGCACCATGCTAGTAGTACTAGGTCAAGCAGACGGTCTTGTTTCTGGTTCAGTTAATTCAACCGCTAACACTGTACGTCCTGCTCTTCAAGTTATCAAAACTAAGCCTGGTTCTAAGCTGGTTTCTGGAGCATTCCTTATGTGCTTCAAAGATCACGTATCTGTATTTGCAGATTGTGCAATCAACCCAAATCCTAGTGCAGAACAGCTTGCTGATATTGCTATTCAGTCTGCACACACTGCTGAGACTTTCGGGCTCAACCCTAAAGTTGGAATGCTATCCTACTCAACGCTTGGTTCCGGCAAAGGACCAGATGTTGATACTGTAGAAGAAGCAACACGCATTGCGAAAGAAAAGGCACCTGATTTAGCAATTGTTGGATCTATACAGTTTGATGCAGCATGGTCTCCTACAGTTGCTGCAGCAAAAGCAAAAAATAATAGTATTGCTGGTCATGTGAATGTATTTGTATTCCCTGATTTATGCGCAGGAAATATCGCTTATAAAGCCGTGCAACGCTCTAGCGGAGCACTGGCTGTTGGTCCAATTTTGCAAGGATTAAATAAGCCTGTAAATGATTTGTCTAGAGGAGCTTTAGTACAAGATATTATTAATACCGTTGCTTTAACCGCGTTAGAAGCACAATCAGAATAAACATAATAAAGCTCCTAAAACAGCACCACAGTGTATACATTATCTTTAGATATTACATTGCACTCAATATCTTTAAGTTTGTAGGAACTTAACGCTAAACTAGAGCGTGGCAATTTATAAGCCTTATCAATACTTATGGAGGATGCCCACATGGCAAAAACCGTTCTTGTTATCAATTCTGGTTCCAGTTCGATTAAGTATCAACTCGTTGACTTGGAAAGCGGTGAAGGTATCGCTTCCGGCATCGTTGAGAAGATTGGCGAGCCAGTTGACGGTCACTACAAGCACGTATTCAATGGCGAAAAGCATGAGTTCAATGAGCCAGTTCACGACCACGAGCAGGGCTTGAAGCGCGTACTTGGATTCTTCGAAGAATATGGTCCAAAGCTTTCAGAGTCTGGCATTGTTGCTGTCGGTCACCGCGTTGTTCAGGGTGGCTTAACATTCCCTAAGCCTGCATTAGTCAATGAAAAGACAATCAATAAGGTTAAGGATTTGGCAGTTTTGGCTCCACTTCACAACGGCCCAGAAGCTGTTGGCGCTGAAGTCATGACTGAACTTTTGCCAGATGTTCCACAAATTATGGTATTCGATTCTTCATTCTTCCATGCTTTGCCACAGGTTGCAGCAACTTATGCTTTGAACAAGGAAATCGCAGATCGCTATCATATTCGTCGTTATGGTGCTCACGGCACTTCTCACGAATACATTGGCTCTGTTGTTCCAAGCGTTGTCGGTAAGCCTGCAGAAGGTTTGAAGCAGATTGTTTTGCACATTGGTAACGGTGCTTCTGCTTCTGCTCAGATTTCTGGTAAGCCAGTTGAAACTTCTATGGGCTTAACCCCACTCGAAGGCTTAATGATGGGCGGTCGCACTGGCGATATTGACCCAGCTGTAGTGTTCCACCTTATTCGCAACGCTCACATGAACGTGGACGAACTTGATACTCTCTTCAACAAGCGTTCAGGCATGATGGGTATGACTGGTCATGGCGATTTGCGTGATATTCACAAGCTCATCGCAGAAGGCGATGAAAACGCTAAGCTCGCTCTCGGCGTATACGTGCACCGCATTGTTGGATACATTGGCAACTACACTGCTCAAATGGGCGGCGTTGACGTCATTACCTTCACAGCTGGTGTCGGCGAAAACGACGAAATCGTGCGCGCTCGCGTATGCGAAAAGCTTGAGCCATTCGGCGTTAAGCTCGATAAGGAAAAGAACTTGGTTCGCTCTAAGGAGCCACGCGTTATTTCCACTCCAGACAGCTCTGTGATTATTGCTGTAATTCCAACGAACGAAGAGTTGGCTATCGCACGCAAGGCTGCAGCTATTGCTGAAGCTGGCGAAGATAGCTACGGCAACAAGTTCAAGCACTAAATTGTTTGCGCTTAACTGCGTAGAACAAACAAATAAATAGATATAAATAATCCCGGGTCAAAAAGGCTCGGGATTATTTGTTATTCAAGCATTTTATGCCACATGCCTGGAAAATCAGGAATCGTTTTGCGAGTAGTAGAAATATTTTTGATTCTTATATTTTCTATGCGCAATCCAAGCATTGCAGCAAAAGTTGCCATTCTGTGATCCGCATAAGTTTCCATTACTTCCCCATGCATATGGTTACTTGGCTCAATACGAATTCCATCTTCGAGCTCTTTAGCGCCAATCCCAACTCGATTCAATTCATTAACTAACGCTTGCAAACGATTCGTTTCATGCCCTCTCAAATGCGCGATACCATGAAGTTCACTTGGACCGTCCGCAAAAGCAAGAATAGCTGCAATACTAGGAGCAATCTCCCCTGCTGCACTCAAATCAAGATATGGAATTGCTTTAATCGCACTATCGCTTTCCACATGCATTATTCCAGCATCATCACCTGTTTTTTCAAAATTAACTTTTGCACACATTTTTTCTAATATTCCAGGAAGCAATCCTCCAGGTTGAGTTGAAGAAAACGGCCAATTAGGTATACTGACACTTCCTCCAGCAATCAATGATGCTCCTAAAAATGGCGCAGCATTAGAAAGATCAGGCTCTATAGTAACAACGTTAGCTAGATTTATTTTACTCTCTTTAACATGCCACATTGCGTTGCTAGTCATATTTACAGACCCACCCGCTTTGCAAATATCGTCCATAGTCATGCGAATATGTGGCATACTTGGCAATGTGTCACCAATATGTTTAAGCTCTAATCCACCAGGAATACGTGAACCAATCAGAAGCAGCGCAGAAATAAATTGTGATGATGAAGAAGAATCAATTTGCACGATTTTTTCAGAAAAATTATTTATTTTAAATTCGACTGAAGGTGGCGTAATAGTAAAAGGTAAAAAACCCTCTTCTTCGTGATATTTTACGCGAGCACCAAGCTGCTCTAAACCGTCAAGAACTGGCTTCATAGGACGAGCATAAGCTTGCTTATCGCCATCAAATCGCACAGCTTTATTTGCAAATAAAGCTAAAGCTGCAACGAAACGCATTACAGTTCCAGCTAAACCGCAATACACTTCAGCATTATCTGGAACTCTAAAAACTCCGTCTTCTGGAGGAATTACACGAAGCTTAGTTCCATCTTCATTTAATGACTCACATCTAACGCCAAATGTAGATAAAGCGTTAATCATAAGATCCGTGTCGCGCGAGCGCAATAATCCTTGTAAAACTACTGATTTTGTGCCCAAAGCTGCCAAAATTAAATAACGATTCGACAAAGATTTACTGCCAGGAACCTCAATATAAGCTTTTAATTGATGATTAGCATACGGTGCTTTCCAAGGAGTAGTGCAATCTGCAATATCGTTAATATCACTCATACTATGAATACTATCGATTAACATGTACTGCTAAATAAGAATAAAAAAGCAAAAATACGCATATTTCATTAGATATAAAAAGTCGGGGTGACAGGATTCGAACCTGCGACATCCTGCTCCCAAAGCAGGCGCGCTACCAAACTGCGCTACACCCCGAGACTTTTGAACTGATTACCAGTTCCAAGCACAATCAATTACAATAGCGCACTTTGCAGACAAATGCAAATTACGACACACGTATTATGAAAATTTTTTCTTCATTACAAAATTCAACTAGCAAAACTCATTACTAGCTACCAAACGATACAATAGAATTAGTTTGAAGAAAAAGGGGCTAAGTATGGGACGCTTCCAGCGAACAGAGGCAATGGGCTTAATATCATTCATAGTTTGCGCAGCTTGTGGAATGATTATTATGAGAATGTATATGGTAACAATGCCAGCGTTTTGGCAAATTAGTCAGCGACTATTCCTTACAGCTTCAACTATTGTGTCTTTGTGCAGCGTAGGCGCTTTTATTGTTGGATACTTGCGTACAAATAAAAAAGTTATCAGCCATCACTTAATTCGAGTAGCTAAGCATGCGTTTGAAATAACAGCACTTTCTACGATTTACGGCGCGACAATGTTTCTTATGTCTTTTGCTTTGCTATCTATTATTAATAGTATTATTGGCAGAGCAGCAATGAACAATTATTTACCAGTATTATGCTCAGCATTATCTGGAATTGTTGGATACGCAACTCTTATTCAAGCTGAACTTCTCGAAGCTAAAACAGTGGCTTCTCTCCTGCCATTATTCGTTATTTCTGGAGCTGCAACTGCAGGTCTTACGACAGATGATCCGTACTGGTATAACAATAATTTCTCTCAACTTGGAGACCGCACAACATTTGCAGCTAGTATGTTTAATGCAACACTTGTTTTGTCAGGAATTTGCATTATCATAACGAGCTACTTTGCTATTACTGAATTCGTTGCAACGCAGCATGAAATGCTGCAACACAATAGCCAAAAACTAATTAAACACTTCAAGATGCGCACAACTGTTATGGCAGCTTTGCTGATTCTTGGAGGAATATCGTTTATTGGAATAGGAACTTTTAGATACACACCACATCCTTTCTTACATGATTTGTGTGCTCGAGGAGTAACAGGATTAATTTGCACAATGCTTGTATGTCTTCCATGGCTTGCGCCTAAGCTTTCTCGCACATTCTATATTGCTTCCGATTTAGCGGTTATTCTTACTGCGTGGGCAGGAAATCAGTGGATACATGGAAATAATACTCTTACAAATGTTGAAGCATTATCGTGTCTGCTATTTCTTGGATGGATTATTGTATTTTCACGACAAGTTGCGGCTATGCAAAGCGATCGTCTTCAATCAAAAATAAATCAAGCTTTAGTATTAAATAGAAGCTCAAAAGCACAAATAGAATAAGAACAAAAGATAAATTAAACTAACAAAAGCAGCGTAGAAACTTAAATTTCTGCGCTGCTTTTAGTTTTTACAAGTCACGAAATTCTTTACAAATAAAGCATAATATTTAATGTTCTGGTTTATGCTCACTCATAAGAAGCAAGAAACTACGAGATTGTGCAACAATATTAAATCCTGCCTCATATAACAATTCTGGACCCTTTGGATTATATGTGTCCACAATCAACTTCCACTTCTCACCATAACGTTTATCTGGCAAAGTAAAAGTAATAGGTTCATAATGCGCATTAAAAATAAGAATAAAGTCATTATCAACCATTCTCGTTCCATACCAGTCAGTTTCTGGAATATCCGAACCATTCAAATAAATCATCACAGATAAAGCATGAGTATTTGACCAGTCCTCCATATCCATAACAGTACCGTTATGATCAAGCCATTCAACTTGTGGAATATCGCTTACATCATCTCCAGCAGAACGACCCGTAAAGAAACGACGACGATGCAACACAGGGTGCTTTAATCGCAAGTGAATAAGCTTGGAAACGAAATCGAACATATCTCGTTGAGTTTCGTTATAATCCCAACTTATCCACGAAATAGCGTTATCTTGACAATAAGCATTGTTATTGCCCTTCTGCGTACGCATGACTTCATCACCAGCGCATATCATAGGAATACCCTGGCTCATCAAAAGAGTTGAGAACAAATTACGTATTTGACGTTCACGCAATTCATTAACATCGTGAATATTAGTAGGTCCTTCAACACCGCAATTCCACGAACGATTGTCGTTCGCACCATCGCAATTGCCTTCCTTATTAGCTTCATTATGTTTTTCGTTATAGCTAACTAAATCGTTCATAGTGAAGCCATCGTGAGCTGTAATAAAGTTCACGGAAGCTACAGGCTTTCGTCCATTTTGCTCATATAAATCTGAGCTACCCATAAGTCTACTGGCAAATTCAGGTAATGTAGATGGTTGTGAACGCCAAAAGTCGCGGACACAATCGCGATATCTTCCATTCCATTCGGACCAACTTGGAGGGAATCCACCAACTTGATATCCACCAACACCAATATCCCAAGGCTCAGCGATAAGTTTTACACTTGAAATAATAGGATCCTGCTCAATAATGTCAAAGAATGCAGAAAGTTTATCTACTTCTTGGAACTGACGCGCAAGAGTTGCTGCTAAATCGAAACGGAAGCCATCAACATGCATTTCAGTTACCCAATAACGCAAACTATCTGTGATTAACCGCAATGCTTTTGGAGAACGCATAAGTAAGGAATTACCAGTACCGGTAGTATCAAAATAATGACGCTGGTCATTATCTACAAGGCGATAATATGCGCGATTATCAATACCACGGAAACTCAAAGTAGGACCACGGTCATTGCCTTCAGCAGTGTGATTGTAAACCACGTCTAGAATAACTTCCATACCTGCAGCATGATATGCCTTAACCATTGATTTAAATTCGTTAACTTGCTCTCCGCGCTGACCAGAACTGGAGTAAGAATTTTGAGGAGCGAAGAAACCAATAGTGTTGTATCCCCAGTAGTTACTTAATCCTTTATTTTGCAAGAAAGAATCGTTTACAAACTGATGAATAGGCATCAATTCTATTGCCGTAACACCAAGCTTCCTTAAATAAGAAATAACGCTTGGATGTGCAAGTCCAGCATAAGTGCCTCTAATATCTGGAGGAACACGTTTATCAAGATTAGTCATTCCACGAACATGAGCTTCGTAAATAACGGAATCATGATACGGAATCATAGGGTGCTGATCATTACCCCAATCAAAATACGGATTAATAACTGCAGCCTTCATCGTATGATCCGCAGAATCTAAAGTATTCATTGCTGAAATATCATCTGGATTATCAAACCAATACGAGAAAAGACTCTCATCACCGTCTATATTTCCTTCAATCGCCTTGGCATATGGGTCAAGCAACAACTTATGAGGATTACACCATAAACCATGAGAAGGATCATAAGGTCCGTGAACACGATAACCATAACGCTGACCAGGCTGTATGCCTGAAACATAGTTATGCCACACGTATGAGTTCTGCTCAGTCATATCAATACGTGTTTCGTTATCATGCTCATCGAATAAACATAATTCAACGCGCTTTGCAACTTCGGAAAACAGCGCAAAATTCACGCCAGCGCCATCATAGTTTGCGCCAAGCGGATACATGGAACCTGGTCGTATATGCATAATATAAGTATCTCATATATTCGAGTAGTTTTCACGTCATGTTGACGTTATTTAAAAAAAGATTGAATCTAAATGAAAGCCTCAATTAATAACGTAATTCCATGGATCGCAAGCTTCACCTAACCAAGCAACTTCTGGACGCTCTCCATACATTTCTTCTATGCAATCAGCAATATCATTAATCGCATAAGTAAACCACAATGATTCAATAGCACTATGAGAAGTGTTAATAATCATAGGATATGTGTGTTGAATGTAATCTTCACCAGAAGAAAGACGCAGTTTCGATTCATATTTAGCTCGCTCAATTGCATCAAGTGCAGGATGATGACGCAAATCGCTTGTAACATATACGTCAACTTTTTCCTTGCGAACTTCATCTAACAAGCTTTCCCCAGAACCAGGCAAAACAGCTACTGTACTAACTTTCGCATCAAGATTTCCAGCAACTTGAACACCAACTTTTGTATGAGGAAGAACGTTAAAAACATTTTGCGCAAAATCACGCAATGATATTGGCACATCCAAAACACCAATTCTGCCTAAGCCAATGTTACGTCCAGCAGAATCAATCTGTTTAGAAACAACAATTGGACGCAAATTATGAAGACCAAAATACTCTGCCGCAGCATGAGCAACTCCGCGCCACGCGACATCCGCATTAGTGTGACCAACCCATAGCGCACAATTATTACTAATTAAGCGTTGCACAATTTCGCCACGAACAGTTTCGTTTGAAACTCCATGCACAGCTTTGAAAAATAGCGGATGATGAGTCACTAATAGGTTTGCACCCATTGATAACGCTCGATCAACTGCGCTAATCGTAGGATCACTAACACATACGATTCGCTGAATTTGGGAATTCAAGTCTCCAACAATAAGACCAGGCTCATCCCACTCTTCAGCAAAGCTTAATGGGTACAATGTTTCTATAGCTTCAATTACTTTGCTTAATCTAATCATTTCTTCTACCTTTAAGCAGTGCTAATGCGCTGCTAGTTGCCAATCTACACCAACTCCAGTAGAAACATTAAGAGGAACGTCTAAATGCACAGCATTTTCCATAGCTTTACGCACAATATTTTCTACCTGCGCTTGCTCACCATGTGAAATTTCCAGAATCAATTCATCATGTATTTGCAATATTACGCGGCTGCGCACTTTTGCTTCACGCAATCCCAAATCAACACGAAGCATAGCAAGTTTCATAATATCTGCGGCAGTACCTTGTATTGGAGCATTAAGAGCTCCGCGCTCAGCAGCTTCACGAGATGCACGATTATTGGAAGAAAGTTGCGGGAAATACCTACGTCGACCAAACATAGTTTCTGTGTACCCAAGTTCTTTTGCCTTCGACACAAGAGATTCCAAATAGTCATGAACATTGCCAAAAGTATCAAAATACTTATTTTTTAACATTTCAGCTTCAGCCGGACTAATAGAAAGCTGTTTTGCCAGCCCATAAGTACTCAATCCATATGCCAATCCATAGCTCATAGCTTTTACGTGAGAACGTTGATCCGGACTTACTTGTTCAACAGGAATCTTATAAACTAAGCTAGCAACATATTTATGAAAATCTACGCCGGAACGGAATGCTTCAATAAGAGTTTTATCATGAGATGCATGGGCCATAATACGAAGTTCAACTTGTGAATAATCACAACTCATTAAATATTCAAATTCTTCTCCTGGAACAAAAGCAGCACGAATTTCACGACCAGCAGCATTCCTATTAGGAATATTTTGAAGATTAGGATCAGCAGAACTTAAACGACCAGTTGCTGCAATAGTCTGCTCAAAAGTTGTATGGATGCGCCTATCGTCATAATGAGCCGCATCAATTAAACTTTGCACAATCTGTTTCAATTTATTAGTTTCGCGATGTTTAAGTAAAGCACCCAAGAATTGACTTGCAGGCTCTTCGGGATCGAGTTTAACGTACATAGCTTGCAAAGCTTCGGCATTAGTCGTGTACGAGCCATTCTTTGTGCGACGAGTAGGTTTAAGACCAAAATGCTCAAAAAGTATTTGTTGCAACTGCTTAGGGCTTTGTAAATTAACAGAACTACCTGCAACTTTCCAAGCCATATTTTGCGCAAACTCAGCATCTGCAGAAAATTGCTTAAGCATACTACTTAAACGTTGCATATCAACTGCAGCACCGACGTCTTCCATGCCACGCAAAACTCGCGAAATAGGCATTTCCAAATCAGTCATCAAACCAGTTTGTTTTCTATCATCAAGTGTTGAAGCAAAATGAAGAGCCAAAAGACGAATAAGAAGCGTAGTTCTTAAGAATTTAGCTTCACACGCTTGAGTTTGCTTTTCATTAGTTTCTTCTTCACTAGCTGGCATTCCATCGTCAATAAGAAGATCAAGCTCACCCTGCTTAGCTTCATTTTCACCCAAATTATCTTCATCTGACTGAATATCTAAATAATGTTCAGCCATATTTTCTAACGTTTCAGCTCGAAAATCAGGCTCCAATAAATATGATGCCAATCGAGTATCAAGAAGTGGAGTGCCAAATGAATTATTCAAATCGAATAATTTTAGCGATTTTAGCAATCCCAAATGCTTTTTATAATCATGCAATACTGTTATTGAGGAATTTTTTTGCAAGAACTTTCGTAACATCTCAAGCAAAGCTTGATCTGACGATTGCAAATCAGTCGTATATAATATTGCAGCTTTATTAGCAATAAGAATTATTAAACAATCTGCAATCAACTCAAAATGATGTTTTGAATTCTTATTGCACTCATGAGCGTATATTACAACTTCTTGATTTTTCAGTATAGGTTCGGCACATTTACGAGAATTATTTATAATTTTTTCGGAATTTAATTCTTCAAAAGTATCTTCAGTATTTTTTGAATCTTTCTTTATTTTTGTATAAAGCAAAGAAGAAACTGAATTCTCCCAATCAATAAAGTCCTCTACAGTTTTAACATGATGTAAGTCAATGCCTGCTAGCATTTCTTGAAAATTTTCTGCGTCAATATTTGATTGAGCACTTTGAGCTAGCTTATCGTTATTAGCGTCACCTTCATACGTAGACGAAAACATTATACGCATATTATTTTCGATAGATTGTTGCATACCGTTGCTAAAAGTTTTGAGAATCTTTCTCTTTTTTAATTCGCCAAATTCAAGTTGAGACAGCAAGATTCCTAATTTTACAGCATCAACATCACCAAAGCACAAATCATCTACAGTTACGCCTAGATCCAAATCGCAAACTAAAGCATTAACTTTACGGTTTAAACGAACTTGATCAATATTTTCTCTTAAAGCTTCTCCCTTTTTACCGCTAATCTCATTCGAATGTTCAATAATATTTTCTAGGCTGCCGAATTGATTAATCCATTTAGCAGCGTACCCATCTCCAACACCTGGAACTCCTGGAATATTATCTGCAGTTTCTCCTCTTAACGCTGCTAGATCAGGATATTGCTTAGGCGTAACATGATATTTTTCATAAACAGCATTCTTATCCATTTTTTTTAAGTCTTTAAAATGCTGTCCTGGATATAAAACAGTAATATTGTCATCTATAAGTTGGAATGCATCACGATCGCCAGAAAGTACTAAAGTTCTATAACCGGCATTCGAACCCATTACTGCAAGAGTGCCAATAACATCATCACCTTCATAACCGGGTTTCTCAATATAAGTGACACCAAGAGCTTTAAGCATCTGTTGAATGATAGGAAGCTGCGAAAGAAGCTCCTGTGGAGCAGCATCACGAGTACCTTTATATTGAGGCAGCATAGTATTTCTAAAAGTTCCACCTTTAACGTCAAAAGCAATAGCTAAGCGGTCAGGCTTCTCTTTTTTTACAACCTGTGAAAGCATAGTAATAAATCCCCAAATGGAATTTGTTGCTTGCCCAGAGCGAGTAGAAAAATTATCTGCAGATATTGCAAAAAAAGCACGGAACGCAAGAGAATGGCCATCGACAACCAACAACGTTCCTTTCTCATTCTTAAGTTCCGAAGAATGTTCTTCAACGATGTCGGTATTCACTGTTGACTACTCACCCACGTTCCGTAAATTACTAATAAATAACTATGCACTTATATAAAAATGAATAAATATAACCCTACTAATTTTCAGATGAAGATTCTACTTTATCATCGCTATACTTTGCAATAATAGCCATTGCAAGACGCTTCTTAGGGATACGCTGATCCATAGAAGTTTTTTGAATCCAGCGGAAAGCACCCTGCTCAGAGAATCCAGCCTTATCCATAAGAAGACCTTTAGCACGGTCTACAAGCTTACGTTCTTCTAAAGTATCTTCAGCTTTCTTCAACTTTTCTTCTGTTTTCTTCAACTGATCTTCAGCATCGTGTAACTTGTTTTCTGCACGCTCAACACTATCTAATAAATCGTTGATTTCACTAAAGCGACCCATAGCAACTTCCAAAGCAGGAAGAAGTTTAGATTCTTCATATGGCTTAGTAACGTACGCCATCGCTCCAGCACCAGTTGCTTGTTTTACTAAATCTGACTGTGAAAAAGCAGTGAGCATTACTACAGGAGCAATATTCTCATCACAGATTGTTGCAGCGGCAGTAATGCCATCCATAACAGGCATCTTAACATCCATGCATACAACATCTGGATGATTTTCACGAGTCAACTCAATAGCTTCTTGACCGTTAGCAGCCTGACCTATAACTTGATATCCGTTATCTTCAAGCATTGCAACTAAATCCATACGATTAACTGATTCATCTTCTGCAACTACTACAGTACGAATATGATTGACCTTTTTTTCTTTAGCTTCTCGCTGAACAGCTTCATCATCTGCAGCTTTGCGCAGCTCATCATCAGTAAGTACCTCAGGCATTGCTGGCTCTGTCCCTTCATTTTCATCCATACCTGGCATATCCAAAACCTCACTTCATTGCCACACATTCACAGGGCAACATCGCCATGCATCTTTAACATGGCGTTCGCGCAACGGCACACTCACAAACACTAGCGAAAATTGCGCATCATAACACAATCTGCAAGTCATTAAAATACCGCATGCGCACCATGTTCGTGTCAATTAATAATATCATAAGAATTGCAAGACGCGCGAACAAGCACATACAATTAGCACTATTTTGCTTATTTTATATAATCGCAGATAATAATACAGCCAACGCACCAAGTATTGCCTGAGCAACGCACATAGGAAAAGCATCCTTATAGTCACCCATAAGCACACATTTAGTAAATTTATAGGCTTTAATAATAATAACTAACAATAAAATCCACTGAAAAGTAGCAAAAAATAAATGCCACGAAGAATTGCATACAATTGCACTAAAACTGAGGAAAATTTCAACACTATAAAAGCGCCATATTGACGGCACTGCTGAAGGTAACGCAATAATCAAAACAGAATATGCAATCAAAAGAACAGCAGAAACAATGCTCATAGCAGCACATAAACGTCTGCCATTGCGCTCGCCAATTTTAACCATAGCAGTTATTTTTCCATGTTCTTTATCGCTTTTAATATCTCGAAGATTGTTTACCATCATTAAGCAAGCCGAATAAGCACCAGGAATGCAAGATATTAGCACACAAGCCAAAATCCTTTGCCTGTTATTGATAAATATGCTAGTTTCTGGAATACCAATTCCATATGTAATTGCGCATAACGAACCAATAAAAGGAACAGGGCCGAAAAATACAAACGCACTTACTTCTCCCCAACCCTTATAACCGTAAGGATGTTTACCTCCTGCATAAAACCATGCTGCAGCAAAGCACGCAATTCCAAGTAAAATAAACCAATATATTCCAGTTCGCAAAACAATAATCAAACCAAAAATACAAGAAATAAAAGCAGAAATTATTACGGCTTTAAGCACAGATTTCGCGGAAATTCCAGCATTTGCAAGGCGCCAAGATACATCGCACAAAGGTTTTGAATTATTGCTACTTAAAGCACGCAAACTACGATTCTCATCCAAGCCATTCAATCCGTCACAATAATCATTGGCATAATTGACGGCGATTTGTATAAACGCAGCAACCATGCAGCACAAGAAAAATTGTATAAAACATTGCTCTAGATGCATAACTGGTTCTTCAAAATACGAAAATCGTATCATTCTAAATGAAACCGCAAACGCCATAACAACAGGAACTAAGCCTATTGGAAGCGTGTAAATTCTTGCACCCTTAAGCCAAATTTTTACACTTTTCATCAAAAGCCTCATAAATTATTTATGATTTATTTATTTATGATTTACACAAATATTTTATACTAAATTTGGCAAAAAGATTGAAGTGCATATTGGTAAAGCAATAATAAGTGCAGAAATAACTAGAGACAAGAATCCACGCCATCCGAATGGGTATTTGTAATACGAAGACTTGCGTGTGCGCAAATAAAAACCGCGCTCTTCCGCTGCTAGTGCAGAACTATCTGCTTTACGCACTGAAGAAACCAAAAGAGGCACAATAAGAGGCATCATAAGTTTTAATTTTTTAAATGGATTTTTACTATCGTATTCAACTCCGCGAGCCATTTGAGCTTCTGTGATTTGAGACATTTCTTGCGCAAAAATAGGCACAAAACGAACCGCAGTAGTTATAGTAAAAGCGTAACAATATGGAATATGCAAATATTGGACTACAGCATTTGCAAGATCGTTTAATTTAGTTACTGTTAGTACGGTAACAAGAGGAAAAGCAAAGCAGAACAATCTCAAAGCAGCTTTTGCACCAATATCAATGCCGTGCAATGTGAACCACAAGAAAATATAGTTGCCACTTTGAGCAATAACAGTCTGCAGCAAAAACATTACGCAAGAAATTATTAACATAGCTTTAATAAGACCAGATAATGTTTTAACAACACGAGTAAAAGCCATGCCAATAAAAATAATAGCTGCAAGCGCAATAAGCGCGGAATACTGTTTAGCAATAAACACGCTTATTACAACACTCGTAGCAAGAATTAGTTTTGCAATAGGATTAGTGCGATGAAGAAAAGTGTTACCTGGCTGGTAAGTTAATAATCTCGTTTTCATAAATATCAGACGCCTTTACTTCTACTTTTATTTGCTACTTTTATTTGCTATTGCTTCTGTTAATTCTGCTGATTCTGTACAGTCTGTTTTGTGATTTTTTCGCCGCGCAACGCTTCTACTAATTCTTCGCGCACATACAAGCCATTGCACTTATTAAATCCATGCGCAACCAAGCCTTGAGAAACGGAACACAATAATGGTGGATACAATGCTGCAGCAGAGCACACTTCCGGTTTTTCAAACACATCGTACGCTGAACCATCAATAATAAGCTTTCCATCATTAATTGTTATAAGTCGAGTTGCATAATCAAGCACAACTTCCATATCGTGACAAACCATAATCACGCAACAACCGTTTTTTCTTAAACGCTCTACAACTTGCATAATTCTCATGCATTCCTTGTAATCAAGACCGCAAGTTGGCTCGTCAAGAAGAAGAATCTTAGGATTTGTTACAACTGTTGCAGCTAAAGCAACCATTTGACGCTGGCCACGAGAGAGCATAAACGGGCTAGCTTCAGAATCCAGCTCCAACTCATCAATAATTTCCATTGCGTGAGCTTTAGCTTCGTCCTCATTCTGACCAATCAAAATACAGCTTAAAGTAACTTCTTCAAGTACCGTTTCTTTGCATAATTGTCGGTCAGGATTTTGAAATAAGGTAGATACATATTTTGCTATTTGACTAATACGAAGAGACTTAGTGTCAACGCCATCAATTGTTACGTTGCCTTCTGTTGGTTTTAATAAACCATTAATAATTTTGGTAATAGTTGTTTTGCCAGCACCATTTCTACCAACAAGAGTTACGAGCTCTCCAGCGTAAGCTTCAAAAGACACGTTTTTTAGCGCACTAACGCCACTTTGATACAAAAAACTGACGTTTTTAAGCGAAAGACATGGTGAATCGTTTTTCGATTTATTTTGTGCGTAAGATTGTGTAGAGACTTGCGATTCGTGTGAAAAGTCGCAAGCAAGCGCCGATTTATTTGAATCGCATTCACGATTATCAAATTCACTATGTGAATCAACATGTGAAGTCAAAGATTTTTCACTGTTGATCGTATTAACAATAGTATTTACTGTATCTTCTACAGACACAGGCAAATCGCTTTTAGAGCAAATATTCTCACGCTGTAAATCATTAACCAAATGCGTAGTACGCGGATAATTTATTCCAATAGAATAAAGCAAATCCATATTTTTCAACGCTTGGCTAACAGGCAAATCAAGCGACAAAATGCCATTAGAAAGCACAACTAAACGCTTGCAATACTCGCTTAAAAGCGCAACTTTTTGCTCAATTACAACAACCGTTATTCCAAAATTCTTATTCAAATCTTTAAGAATCGAAAAAATCATTTTAGAAGAAACAGGATCTAAAGCGCACGTCGGCTCATCTAACACCATAACTTTAGGCTTTAGCGCAAGAATAGCAGCAATTGCAACCTTCTGCTTTTGACCTCCAGACAAAGTGTCTAAATCACGGTTACGCAAATCACTAATGCCAACAATTTGCAAAGCTTCATCTATTCGACTTGGTATTTCGCTATGCGCAACGCCAAAATTTTCTAAGCCAAAAAGAATCTCATCTTCAACATTTGCGGCAACCATTTGCGCATCAATATCTTGAATAACAGATCCAACCAAGCAAGCAATGTTAGTTAAAGCAAGATTGTTAGTGTCTTGACCCGCAATCTTAACGCTTCCTAAAAGTTCGCCAGAATAATGATGCGGAATCGCGCCAGAAAAAAGCGAAGCAAGAGTTGTTTTTCCAGAGCCAGAAGGACCAATAATTCCCACAAATTCGCCAGATTCTACGCTAAGACTTACATCTTTTAGTGCAAAAGTGGAATCTTGTGCCTCTGAAGAGTCTAAAGAATCATCTTTATTCCGATTCACATACTTAAAAGACACATCTTTTAGCTCAAGCAAAGGCACAATAATTCCTAACTCTTAGAAACCTAACAATTACAATTACTAATGATATCTTACGATTATATTTATTCTGCGATTATATTCTTTGATGATTATATGACTTGCTGCATATTATCCAGCACAAACTATTCAACAAAATCATCAAATACATATTATCCAAAATACATATCATCTAAAATAAATCATCCAAAACAAATTCAAACACTTACTTATGCAGAACGAGTCGAATTGGGGTGTAAAGCACTTCAACAACAACAGCATTAAACACAGCAGTTCCAAAAATGATTGGAAGCATAACAAAAATCGTCTTAGGAGAATGAAGAACAAAGAAAGATGCAGTAGAAGCAAATATTAAACCAGAAACAACTGTAGTTATAAAAGTTGCTATAAGTGGGAAAATACTGAACTTTCTAGCAGCATCCTTAGGGAAAACGCGAACATAAGCCATAATCATCAAAGTCATAACAATCGCTGCCGGAATATCGCAAACATAATTAAGACCAGGAATAGATGCGTTAAATTGCATCAAAGTTGCAGCCAAAGCACCAATAATCGCGCCCTGAATAACATTTGGACGAACAAGCAAGATTGCAAGACAGAATGATGCGATTAAAAAGTTTGGTTTAATGTTTCCAATTGAAAGTGCTTTTGCAGCAGTAAAGTCAAGAATACATCCTGCTGCAAAAAGAACTGCAACCAACACTAAAGACGTAATATCTAAAGCATGCTTTTTAATGCTTACAGCATTAATCATGCTATCTGCATGTTCGCTAATTTCCTGATTCATAATCTTCTCCTTCATAATGCGATAATCAAATTTTAATTATCGACTTTTGATATTTATTTATGCTTACTTACATTCATTTATGTTTGTTTATATTTGTTTGCGTTTATTCAAGTTAATTTATTTACTTATTCTTCAATGTTGTTTTACTTGTGCAAAACAAGTCGAATTGGAGCGTAAAGCACTTCAACAACAACTGCATTAAATACTGCAGTTCCCAAAATAATTGGCAACATAACCATTACCATATTTGGAGAGTGAAGAATAAAGAAAGCTGCAATAAGAGCAAAAATGCAACCGGAAATTACTGTAGTAATGAAAGTAGTAATAAATGGGAATACGCTTACTTTACGAGCTGCATCCTTTGGGAACACGCGAATATAACCAATTAATATTGCAGTCATAATGATTGCAGCTGGAATATCACAAGCATACTCAAGGAACGGAATCGAAGTATTAAATTGAATTAACGTTGCAGCCAAAGCACCAATAATAGCACCCTGGTAAATCTTCGGTCTAACAAGCAAAATCGACAAGCAGAATGAAGCAATAACGAACTCAGGCTGAATATTTCCAATAGAAAGAGACTTTGCAACAGTAAAGTCAAGAATGCATCCTGCAGCAAAAAGCACTGCAACTAACACCAGTGAAGTAATATCTAATGCGTGATTCTTAACTTTCACATTTTGCATCATTGCAGCTGCAGCATCTGTAGTTGCGTTTGCACCATTGTTGTAAGCTTCCTTAACGGTTTCGTTAATTTCTTGAGCCATGATTTCTCTCCTTGTTTAAGCTTCATATTATTTGAATACAAAGCTATCGAATATTTTGTTGTTATTTGTGATTTGTGATTTGGTTATTTTTTAAAATTTAAGCTTATATACAAAAAGACCTCCGGGCTTACCCCGGAGGTCTTTTATAAGCTTTTATACGCAGCTTCTAAAACTTCAGAGTAAACTCACACCAAAGAGAAGACTGCCACCACCACATACGAGCAGCGTTAAGAGCATTGTGAGATTCAGCATTCATGTTCATGTTACGCATGATAACTGCCTCCTTAAGCTCATTAGCTGACTGTGGCTCACACACAAACCTCAACCGAAGTATTCGATATTTATTTGTGTTGGAAATGATGCTAACACTGCAAAAGTACAAATGCAAATATTGATTCGTAAAATATAATCATATTTTCAAAAATATAAGCAAAACATTACTTTTTAAAAATCTCCTATAAACCATTCTTACATAAGGAAAACAGCTACTATAATTTTAAAAAACGCCCGAAATTATTCAAAGCAAAAAATTTCTAAAAATAAGCGCAACACGCAAGCAAAAATAAAAAATGAGGGTAATAGCTTAGCAATTGCTACTACCCTCATTTTTTATTAAAACCTCAGTACTTAATCACAAAACACAAAATTATGCGAAAAGCACTTTGGATTTTAATAATTGCAAGACAGATGCTTAGAACGCCTTACTTTAATCAAGAAAGCACCTGCAACAGGCAACAATATTGCAATAATAAATGCGATTTGCGCTACACTACTGCCTGTTGAACTTAACGCATGAACATTCTTCTTAACAGCATTATTTACTACTGTTATTTCAGTCCAAGCAACTTGATTACCTTTTTCGTCAACCAAAACAACCGTATGCTTTCCGGTATATCCAGCTGGGAACTGAGCATCAAATTGAGGCTTGCCATTAACCATGCGAACAGTCACAAACTTTGAACCATCAGCACCCTTAAGCAAGCGTGGAGATGAATAGATATACGCGTAAGCATAAACTACTCCATCACGCTGCAAACGCTCGGTGAACTCTTTGTTTACAACATTAATTCTCACACTGTTAACAACACCTGCAGTTGCAACGTTATTGTTACCAACGCTAAGAGTTCCCTTTAATTCTGGATTAAGCTGCTGAACTGTTTTCGGAGCAACAGGTACAGGAGTAGATTCTGCTGGCTTAGCTGGAGCTGGTTTAGCAGAATCAGCTGGAGCCGGCTTTTCTGTTTTTTCCGACGGAACTGGCTTTTCCGACGGAACAGAAGGCTTAGACGGCTTTGATTGTTCACTGGACTCAGACGGAGTCAGCTTCGGAGCAGGAGCAGGAACTTGCTGATGCTCACCAGGTTTTGGAGCTGGAGCTGGCTTTGTGCCAGGCTGATCAGGTTTTGGCTTCTCAGGCTTCTTACTAGGATCCTCACCAGGCTTTGGCTTTTCACCAGGCTTTTCACCAGGCTCAGACGGATTCTCAGGCTGTTTGCCAGGCTCATCACCAGGCTTTGCATCCGGAGGAATTGGCTTAGATTCCTTATCTTTACTAAGCAATACTGCTGTAGAAACAGGAGCAATCTTGTATGTGCCATCATCAGCAACAGTTGCGTCTTGAGCAGTATCATTCACTTTGCCATTAGCAACAAGTGCAGAATACTTTCCTGCTGGAATCTTTACTTGAGTTTCAGCATTATTAGCATTGAACACTACAACATATTGCTTATCTGCATCGTTAAGCGTGTATGCAATTACACCATCAGGAGTGCCATCAATCATCTTCATGTTCTTGTTAATTATTGCATAATCAAAATCACGAAGAGATTTAATGCTCTTACGTAGCTTCAACAATCCCTTGAAATAGTTCACGGAATCAGACTTGTCAGCAGCACGATTCCAATCAAGAGCATTGTCTTTATCGCCAGCATTGTAACTATTATCGTTACCATTCTTAGTTCGCAAGAATTCCTGACCAAGCTGAATAAACGGCATGCCGCGCGAAAGCAAAATCATTGAATTTGCAAGCTTTACTCTCTTCAATCGTACGTCTTCAGTGTCGTTAGGAGCAGAGACCTTTAGCTTATCATACAACGACAAGTTATCGTGAGCTTCAACATACTGAACAATTTGACCTGCATCAGCAAAGTGCGTTTCAGCATTACCATTCCAGCACTTAACAGTACTACTCGTGCCAAATTGGCAACCAAGCAAATTATGCTCAAGCAAAGCCTTAACACCTTTATCTGTATTGCCATTGACAAAACCAGTACCCTTAGCAGCAAACACAGAACCTTTTACAGAATCGCGGAATGAATCGTTAAAGAACGCTACTCCTGGAATCTTATAAGCATTTGGTTGAATAGTAGACTCGCTCTTAGGAAGCAGTTCATTCATATCCCAGCCTTCACCAAGCACAATAATTGAAGGATCAATCTTATTAAGCTCAGCACGCACTTCTTGCATAGTCTTCAGGTCAATTAAGCCCATCAAATCAAATCGGAAGCCGTCGAGGTTGTAATGCGTAGCCCAATACTTCACAGAATCCAAAATATACTTGCGCATCATTTGACGTTCAGACGCAGTATCGTTACCGCATCCAGAATTACCATTCAGAGCACCATCCTTATAGCGGAAGTAGTATCCAGGAACTGTCTTGTTAAACGAATGATTTTGTGCGTCGTAAACATGGTTGTAAACAACATCCATAATCACGCGCAAACCAGCCTTATGAAGGCCAGCAATCATTTGCTTAGCTTCCTGAACTCGCGTTGTTGGATTGGCAGGATTTGTAGAGTAAGATCCTTCAGGAACATTGTAGTTTTGCGGATCATAACCCCAGTTTTGAGCGCCTTGCTTTCCATAGCTCAAGTCACCAGTTTCATTCACAGAACCAAAATCATACATTGGCATGATTTGTACGTGAGTGACACCAAGCGACTTCAAATAATCAAAGCCAGAAACATTCTGCTTATCTTTAGTCTTAGTGCCTTCTTCTACTACGCCAAGATACTTGCCACGATGAGCATCGCTAATACCAGAGTTTGGATTGATCGAAAAGTCACGAACATCCATTTCTGCAATTGTTGCGTCACTTGGATTCGTAAACTTTGGCATACGATTTCCAGCACTGCCTGCGTCTTTATCTGCTAATACAACAGAACGCTCACCGTTTACTACTGCAGCTTTCGCATAAGGATCAGCAGAAACATTCACTGTGCCATCAGCAAAATGAACTTCATATGCGTAAGCTGTATTAGCTTTGTCACCTTCAAGCTTTACAGACCATACGCCACGATCTTCTGCTTTCATAGCTGTTTCTTTGTCTTTTTCAGCTTTTTCAGCAGTCGACTTATAAGTAATCAGCTTTACTTCAGTTGCTGTTGGAGCCCAAAGCTTGAAAGTAGTTGAAGAAGCAGAATACACAGCACCTAAATCATCACCATTGTACGCGTATTTCTTATCGAACTCATCGGTACGAATTACGCTAGCACCAGTTTTTGAGGAAGCAGAAAGCTTAATACCTGTAGCTAATCCTTTAATACTCAACTCATACTTATGCTTAATATTAAGGTCATTCTTGGTTTCGATAGTAATCTCTGAACCATTAGCTTTAGCAGAAGCAATTTCAACTTTCTTGCTAGGATTTTCACTAGTATCCAAAAGTGTTACGTCAGAATCTTTTACAGAAGACACGTCACCAGACACTTTTACAACTAACTTCTTTAAGCCAGCAATATCAGCAGACATCACGTGAGCTGTAAGTTGTGGCATAGTAGCGTTTAAGTACACTGTCATGTCATCTTGCATTAACCAGACTTCAGCACTACCCTTGTTTGGATTATTTGCATCTAGCTTAATCGCATTGTTTGGAATACTGCGATTGCTAGGATCTTGTTGATCCCAAGCGTTAATTGGCGTAGATTTTCTAACTTTGAAGCCAACACTGTCAATACCAGCATCATTCTTAGCAGTAAAGGTTGCAACTTTGCCATAATCGTCATGCGAAGTGAAGTAACGAGCAGTACCACCGATTCCGTCATTCCAAGTCCACATGTTCCAGCCTTCATAATCGCCAGCATTCCTGCGATAATGAACTGTTACCTTTAGCTCTTTTGGCTTCTTCTTAAGGTTGTCTGGAGCAGCAAACTGCGTAGTATCCGATCCGCCTGTTACCCAAGCTTCAGCAAGACCACTTGCGCAGTTTTCAATAGCACGATCGCCACCGTCTTTATTCCAATCTTTTGTAGTAGTAATAAAGGAAAGTGACTTGTTTTCAAAAGAACCATCAACCGTAGTTTCAAAAACTTTTCCGAATTTATCAGTGCCATTAAATTTATGCCAAGCTCCAGGTAAATCTTTACCATCCTTGTCTTTGCCCCACAAATAAACGCCAATATCGCGAGTATCACCAGCTTTTGGCTTGTAGTGGATACGAACAGTAGTCTTTGGATTATATGCTACTGGGCAAGGATTTACTCCAACGCTACCCTTGTGATCTTGAGCTACATACGAATCAGTGTGAGCTGGAATCTTAAAGTTATTATTATCTCCTTCGTGATACCAGTAACCTTTGCCATCGTTAAACACTGCTTCATAAACTTTGCCATTGGTTCTAATTGTCTTCTTATACCAACTATCGCAAGCCTTTTGCATCTCATCGCCAGGAGCTTGAGTCCAGCTTGAGCCTATACCGTAGTGAACATATACTTTTTTACCGTTAAACTTTTCATCTGGCTTAAAGTAAATGGTCGTTGTAGGATCTTCTGGCATACCTGCATCAGGCTTTTCTTCACCATATTGAGGATCAGATGTGTCTGCGGCAGAGCCTGCCGGAGGATTAGCCTTTGTGGCATTAACATGTAAAGCTACTGCTTCGCGAGCGCCAATCTTGGTTCTAACTTCACCTTTTTCAACTTTAACAGTCTTAGAGCAGTCTCCTGCAGCATACACATTGCAGTACTCACCATCAGGCAAATCAGTCTTATAAGAAACTTCTTTTTCGTCAAGAGAATTGTTGATCGCTAAGAAGCCCTTCTTTTCGCGGCTAAAAGCAATGTTGTTATCGCCATCATCCTGCCAATTTGTGACTTTCGCACCTTGAACAGCATTGTAGAATCCAATCATTCCACGAATCGAAGTCCAACGCTGAGTGCACTGCCACTTTGAATTAGCACCACAAGTTACTTCCGGAACAGACGTTTCAGTTGCACCAGGAGCACCATCATCATTCTTATCGAACTTGTATCCGGAATACACGTTTGGAGTGCCGTATGGCCACGCGAGCATGAAAGCGTTTGCTAAAGCGTAACGACGACCGTCCTTATACGTAAGCACGCTGTTACCGCGCTCTGTATCCCAATTCGTAACGAAAATAGCAGCTTTATCGCTCTTAACCATTCCGTCTTGAACTTTGTTCAAAGGCTTACTTGCCTTCATCAGCGAGCCTTTGAAACTTTGCATAAGCTGGTAAGAGTAGCCAAACTCGTTAACTTCGCCTTCATTCAAATGCGCAGCTGGCTGAATTTGTTGAGCTTCTGAAGGATTGCCAATAGTTTCCTGCATCCACCAGATGTCATGAATCTTTTTGCTATCTTCAACACTTTCGTTGTATTGCCTTATAGCAGAAGCTTTAATGCCCCTCATATCTTCTGGCGAAATATGCTTTACAGCATCAACACGGAAACCAGCAACACCAAGCTTCAACAAATCTGCAAAATACTTACCTAAAACTTGCTGAACATGCGGCTTAGAAGTATCCAAATCAAGCAAACCAACAAGTCTGTGAGTCCAAACTTCTTCAGCATTCGTGTAATCTTTAATATTTTCAGTGCTCTTATGGAAATCATCCTTAGTGTATCCAGCGTCTTCAAAAGTCTGCGAAGCAGCATCATACTTACTACCACCAACGCCAACAGTATCCTTATTATCAACGCCAGCCATGTGATTAATTACAGCATCTGCAATAATTCCAACCTTTGCTGCTTTGCAAGTTTTAATCATATCTTTAAACTCAGCTTCAGTGCCAAGTTTAGAATCAAGCTTATAGCTCACAGGCTGGTAAGAAGTCCACCAAGCTTTACCTTTAATATGATCCTGAGAAGGCGAAATTTGCACATACTTCACACCTTCAGGGCCATAAGTTTTAGTGCACTCTTGAGCAATACTCTTCCAATTCTGCTGGAATGCAGTAACAATAACACCTTTACCTTTAAGAGTTACATTCGAAGAAGTTTCTTTGCTATTGCTAGACTCCCCGCTAGTCACAGCGTTTGCGCTAATTGTAACAGCAAAACCAGTTACAAGCATTGCAACAGACGCAACAATAGCAACCATCTTCGATGCAAAGTGTCGACGATGACTCATCAGTATCCTTTCCTCCATTGGTATTAACGCGCTCCTTCCTTGGACGCATTAATAGCTCTAATACACAAGCGATGGCTAGCACAACTATGATGCTAACCATCGCCTAATAATATGTACAATCAGCGGAGAAAATTGTATCATTCAAACACTACAATACCAATTTATTTACAATCAGTATCTGCTTTCAGCTTATTTATTAAAATCAGCTTACTTGTTAGAATCTAATTTTTACTAGGATCTAACTTTTGTTAGAATCTAATTTTTACCAGAACCTAACTTTTTATTAGAATCAGCCTTGTTCTTGCACAGAATCAGCACTAATTCAATCAACAGAACAACGAAAACAACTACAATCATCAACACTGTAGTCAGCACAGAAGTACTTCCAAAATGCTCTACAGCCTTAACATGCAAAGCAATAGCAGAATAAGCTGGAATAGTTGTCTCTACTTTCCCACCATTTACAGTAACTGTGCTAAAGCATTTACGTGAAGCATATACGTTGCAATACTCACCATCAGGCAAATCAGTTTTATAACTCACATTTTTAGGCTTGTCAGTATTGTTAATCGCCAAGAATCCCTTGTTTTCGCGACTAAAAGCAATGTTATTATCGTTGTCATCTTGCCATCGAGTCACTTTCGTGCCCTTAACAGCATTATAGAATCCAATCATTCCACGAATCGAAGTCCAACGCTGAGCGCACTGCCACTTTGAATTCTTGCCGCACTTTACATCTGGAATGTGCGTATCAGTTGCACCAGGAGCACCATCATCGCGCTGCGTGAACTTATATCCAGAATAAATATTTGGTGTTCCATAAGGATAAGCAAGCATAAAAGCATTAGCTAACTCGTACTTTGCTCCATCCTTATAAGTGAGAACTCGAGTCGAATTGTCACGCTCAGTATCCCAGTTAGTCACAAAAATAGCGGCTTTCTTATTAGGAATAAGCTGATCTGTAATATGAGACAAATTCTCAATTGAACCATAGAAATAATTACGCAAGCGATACGAGTATTCAAACTCATCTACTTCGCCTGTACCAACATATTGATCCGGCTGAATTTTAGGATCTTGTTCAGGGAAACCAATTGTTTCTTGCATCCACCATATGTTTTCAGGCTTCGTTCCAGCAGCTTTAGCAGCAGCTTCTTTTATGCCTTTCACATCCTCAGGACACATATGTTTTGCGGCATCAACTCTAAAGCCTGCAACACCCATTTTTAGCAATTTTGCAAAATAGTTACCAAGAATTTTTTGCACATGCGGCTTAGAAGTATCCAAATCAAGCAAACCAACTAAACGATAATTCCAAACGACTTGCGCATTTTTATATGTGTAAATATCTTTATCTATTTGGTGAAAATCATCTTTTGTGTAACCAGCATCCGGATAGCTTTGATTTGCCGCATCATACTTACTACCGCCAACACCTACAGTATCTTTATTACCATCGCCGGTTGTGTGATTAATTACAGCATCAACAACAATTCCAACACCAGCAGCCTTGCAAGTAGTAATCATATTTTTAAACTCGTCTTCAGTGCCAAGCTTTGAATTTAGATTGTAACTAACTGGCTGGTAAGAAGTCCACCACGCTGTACCTTTAATATGATCCTGCGGCGGCGAAACCTGTACATAACTCACACCCTCAGGACCATAAGTTTGCTTACACTCTTTTGCAATACTTTTCCAATTTTGCTGAAAAGCAGTAACAATCACACCTTTTGGCGGAAGACCGTCTGTTGATTTAGTTGAAGCAAATGCCGAAGAGTTTGGGACAATAGCAAAAATACACATTAATACTGTTGCTACAGCAGCAATTGCAGTAAAAGAGCACATTACATTGCGCTTGTAATTATCGATTAATTCGCAAGCATAATTACTTTTTTTACGCTCACTTACTTGCAATTGTGCACTGTGGATCATCGTTGTTCCTTTCACATACGTACAGCACTTTTCATTATGCAGAATACTTTTATCATTATACGCTCATTGTTTATGTACAAAACATTAAAATACAAAATAAAAACGTCGCCTAGCAAGCTAAGCGACGTCGTGCACGTGCCCCCGGTGAGACTCGAACTCACACTGCACAGATTTTGAGGCTGTTTCCTCTACCAATTGGGATACAGGGGCATTTTTAATTTTCCGCATTTTTTTGCGACTTGTCGACTATAGCACACTTTAAGCCACATGCAAATAGTTAAAGCATTTTGCGCGTGTCGCAAATCAACAATATTGATCATACATAACATAATGCGCGCAAACTGCAAAACAGCTAGCGCGCATTATGCAAACTATACTACTGCGCAAATGCACTTAAACTAGAAGAACTAGCGTATTAGTACAAGAACGCAGAATCAAATAATTAGTCGCAAGCACCAACGGTGTGAACGTAGATGGAGTCAGTACGACCAGCCTGGCGTTCACCCTGAGCAGTGCTCAAGATAACAATCTGATCACCATCGGAAACCTTACCGGCTTCGCGAAGAACCTTGTCGGTGAAGATCATCAAATCGTGACGATTCATGTCATGGTAATCTTCATCAATCAAGAAGCCTTCAGTGCCCCAGCTCAAAGCCAACCAACGATAAGTGTGCTCATTGTTAGTCAAGCCAAAGATTGGAGCGGTTGGACGTTCACGAGAAATACGATGAACTGTGCGACCAGTCTGAGTGTAAGCAACAATAGCCTTAGCATTAAGCTTATCTGCCAAATCAACAGCTGCAGAAGAAACAGCACCGGTGCTAGACATATCAAGCTCAACAGCAGGAATGCGATCATAGCCGTGCTCAGTTGCGTACTGAGAAATACGGGACATGGTCTTTACGGTAACATCTGGGTACTTACCAACAGCAGTTTCGTTAGAAGTCATTGTTGCGTCAGCACCGTCGAGAACAGCGTTAGCGCAGTCAGAAGCTTCTGCACGAGTTGGAACTGGAGAGTTAACCATTGTGCCAAGAACTTCAGTAGCAACGATAACTGGCTTTGCATAGCGACGAGAAAGCTCGATGCAACGCTTGGTGACCAGTGGAACCTCTTCGAGAGGCATTTCAACAGCCATATCACCACGAGCAACCATAATGCCATCGAAGGTCTTAACAATCTCTTCCAAGTTTTCAACAGCCTGTGGCTTTTCAATCTTGGCGACGATTGGAATACGACGACCTTCTTCGTCCATGATTTCGTGAGCGCGATCAATATCGGTAGCGAAACGCACGAAGGACATAGCAATAATGTCAGCGCCGGTGCGAATAGCCCAACGAAGATCAGCCTCATCCTTTTCAGTCAAAGCTGGAAGAGAAACTGCAACACCTGGGAGGTTAATGCCCTTGTGGCTGGAAACTGGACCAGCAACAATAACCTTAGTGTGAACGTCGTTGCCTTCTACCTTGGTTACCTCAAGACGAACCTTACCGTCATCGATAAGGATTGGGTCGCCTGCGTGGCAATCTCCTGGCAAGCCCTTAAAAGTTGTAGAAGTGCGGTGCTCGTCACCTTCAACATCATCAGTAGTGATGATGAACTCCTGACCTTCTTCCAAATAAACCTTATCTTCGCCTTCAGCGTTCTTCTTGAACCAACCGCAGCGAATCTTTGGACCTTGCAAATCAACAAGAGCAGCAACATTGCGGCCAGTGGACTTGGAAGCTGCACGAACGTTGTTGTAAACGCGCAAATGATCTTCAGGAGTGCCGTGAGAACGGTTCAAACGAGCAACATCCATACCGGCTTCAACAAGCTTGGTAATACCTTCCAAGGATTCGGTAGCTGGACCAATAGTATCAACGATTTTGGCTTTACGCATAATGCCTACCTATTTTCTATTTCTGTTTATTTTTTATGAGCGATTTAATGATAGAAACCATAAAACGCCCAATTCCGCTTTCCAGTGTATCAACGTATTGTGACCGCTTATTGTATTTATTCGGCGTTTTGTGAACGCTCACAGAAAATAACATAAAATCGCAGATAATACTTGAATAACGCTCAGATAATGCTTGAACAATAGTTGAATAATAATTGAGAATAATAGTTATTTTCTAACTTTGAGCATCGCTTATTTGGCGCAACTCTTTCTTTAGATCGCGTATCTCGTCGCGCAAACGCGCTGCAAGCTCGAATTGCAACTGCTCTGCAGCAACATGCATCTGCTCACTCAAATTTTTAATCAGCGACATAATATCGTCTTGCGGAAGCTCAGAAACATTCGCCATACGCTTTTCTTTGCTTTGCTGCCCAAGATTCGGCTCTTTTGGCACGCCATAATGCGAGTTCCCAGCCTTATTAGCATTCCTGTAACCGCCTGCTAGCAAAGTTTGAGTATCAACATCCTCTTTAGCGAGCATATCGTTCACATCGCTAATCTTCTTTCGCAAAGGCTTAGGATCAATTCCATGAGCCTTGTTATACGCGATTTGCTTTTCGCGACGGCGCTCTGTCTCACTAATCGCCTTGCTCATAGCATCAGTAACAGTATCCGCATACATAAGAACAGTTCCAGAAACGTTACGAGCAGCACGGCCAATCGTTTGAATAAGCGAACGGTAGGATCTTAAGAAACCTTCCTTATCTGCATCCAAAATCGCAACAAGCGAGACTTCCGGCAAATCCAAACCCTCACGAAGCAAATTGATGCCAACAATCACATCAATTTTGCCTTCGCGAAGCTCACGCAAAAGCTCCACTCTGCGCAAAGTATCAACATCTGAATGCAAGTACTCAACTTTAATACCAAGCTCAAGGAAGTAATCAGTTAAGTCTTCCGCCATTTTCTTTGTAAGCGTAGTAACAAGCACGCGCTCATCTTTTGCTACTCGCTCCTTGATTTCCGCAAGCAAATCGTCAACCTGACCTTCTACAGGGCGAACCTCAATCTTAGGGTCAAGCAAGCCGGTAGGGCGAATAATTTGCTCAACTACACCATCTGAAAGCCCAAGCTCGTAATCTCCAGGCGTTGCAGAAAGATACACAGTTTGACCAACGTGCTCCAAAAATTCTTTCCACTTTAACGGTCGATTATCCATTGCCGATGGCAGTCTAAAGCCATGTTCTACAAGCGTTCTTTTGCGCGAAGCATCGCCTTCATACATAGCTCCAATTTGCGGCACTGTTACATGCGACTCGTCTAAAACTAGCAAAAAGTCATCCGGGAAAAAGTCAAGCAGAGTATGCGGAGGCGTGCCTGCATCGCGTCCGTCAAAATGCCTAGAATAATTCTCCACTCCTGGGCATACACCAACTTGGCGAAGCATCTCCAAATCGTACGTAGTTCGCATTTCCAAACGCTGAGCTTCCAGCAATTTGTTCTGCTTTTTAAGCTGAGCTACTCTCTCGTCGCGCTCTTTTTCAATCGCCTCTAACGCGCGCTCCATGCGCTCCGGTCCTGCAATGTAGTGAGATGCTGGGAAAATATGAACGCTACTCTCCTGGCGAATTACTTCTCCTGTAAGAGGATGTAACATAGTAATTCTGTCGATTTCGTCACCGAAGAACTCAATTCGCACAGCTAATTCTTCGTACACTGGAATAATCTCAACCGTGTCACCGCGCACTCTAAAAGTTCCGCGCGTAAAGGCAATGTCATTGCGTTTGTATTGCATACTCACAAATTGACGCAATAAATCATCTCTCTCAAGTTGCTCGCCAACGCTTAGCATAAGCATTCGCTCGGCATACTCCTCTGGAGTACCAAGTCCATAAATGCAAGAAACAGTAGCCACAACAACGCAATCGCGTCTAGTAAGCAAATTCGCTGTAGCAGCATGACGAAGCCGCTCAACATCGTCGTTAATATTCGAATCTTTTTCAATATACGTGTCTGTTTGCGGAATGTACGCTTCTGGCTGATAGTAATCGTAATAAGACACAAAATAGCTCACAGCATTATCTGGCATAAGCTCGCGAAATTCCGCGCAAAGCTGAGCTGCCAAAGTTTTATTTGGCTCAATAATAAGCGTCGGTCGTTGCAAACGCTCAATAAGCCAAGCGGTTGTAGCAGTTTTACCAGTTCCCGTAGCACCCATTAAAACAACGTCGTTTTCTCCGTTTTCAATGCGATTAGCCAGCTCGTCGATTGCTTGCGGTTGATCTCCTGAAGGCTTGTATGGTGCTTTTACTACAAAAGGCTTGTTCGTGCGCTGAATTTTATTCGACATGTATTTACTTCCCCAGTTTTTTACTTCCCCAGTTTCGTCATTTCAGCGCTTTTATTGTTTGCGTCACACAACCATGATTTTAGCGTATTGTCAACACTGTTAAGCATCGATTCCATTGGTTTAGTGGAATCAACTACAAAATCTGCGATATTTTTTCGCATTTTACTAGGAAGCTGACTATTTATGCGCGCCAAAGCCTGATCCTCAGTCATATTTCGCTCGCTTATCATTCGTTTAACGCGAATTTCTTGAGGCGCTTCAACAGTAATAATATGGTCAAAACTAAATGGAATGCTGTCGATTACTTGCGCAAAGAGCGGAATATCGTGCACAATAACTGAATTTATACTGTCCAACACGTTGCGATTTTCCTTAGAAATTTTACTAATATACTCGCTTTCATACTTGCTTTCTAAGAGCTTTGCGCAATCATAAATAGCAGGATGAATAAGCGACTCAAGCTTCTTACGATTTGCACAACTCTCATCGGAGTACCCAAAAACATGCTTTGCAATAAACTCGCGATTTAAAGAGCCATCATTCAAAACGACATTCTCCCCAAAAATGCTTACGATTTGCTGAAATACGTAACCTCCTGGCTTCACAACCTCGCGCGATAAAACATCGTAATCTATAACAAAAGCGCCAAGCGAACGCAAATGGTTTACTACAGTAGATTTTCCAGCTGCAATTCCGCCCGTTACAGCAATCCGCATCATTGTCATATATAAATTATAAATAATGCCCCGGCAAATAATTACCAGGGCATTATACGCTAAATAATAATTGTAAAATTAGTCTTGAAGTTCAGCTCCATCGGCATCCTTATGCCACTTAGAACCAGGCTGAGAGCAAAGAATGCAAATTCCTTCAATAAATGCCCAAATTCCAGAAACAAAAGCCAGCAAGCCGAAAGAAAGAATAGAAATAAGCAGCTGAGCAACAGCCTTGCCTTTAAAACCAAGATAGAAATTGTGCACACCCAAAGCACCCAAAAAAATGGCTAACAGGCCTGCAGCAATCTTGTTACGAGAGCTTCTGTATGTGTTTGATGAATAATTAGACCCATAGTTAGAGTATGAAGATGCTTGATTGTACTGAGGAGTAGACTGAGAGTACTGACCATATTGCGGCTGAGCATTGTATTGCGGCTGAGCATTGTATTGCGGCTGAGCATTGTATTGCGGCTGAGCATTGTATTGCGGCTGAGCATATGAATTCTGATCATACTGTGGCTGAGCATTGTACTGAGTATGAGCACCATACTGGGATTGGTTGTTATATTGTGGCTGAGCCTGGTTATACTGCTGGGACTGATCATTGTACTGTGGTTGTCCGTACTGAGTCTGTCCGTCAGAGCCGGAGTAATCTCCAGTTTGATTATCTAAATCACTCACAATAATCACACTTTCTCTCGTAAGAAATTTATTTTCTTAAAAACTGTATAATAAAAAATTAATAAATCAAAGCGTTATTACTAAAGATATTAAAAGATGCCCCGATGATTACTCACCGAGGGCATCTTATTTATAAGCTTTTAGTAGAAAAATACTTCTTTTCGCTCAAAAGCTGTTCACACAAAGCTGCGAGCTGATCGGAATCAGCTAAAGCACCTTCGATAGAAGTTTCATTCACGCGCTAAAACATCGTAATCTATAGCAAACGCGCCAAGCGAACGCAAATGATTTACTACTGTAGATTTTCCAGCTGCAATTCCGCCCTTTACCGCAATCCGCATCATTGTCATATATGAATTATAAATAATGCCCCAGCAAATAATTACCAGGGCATTGTTTATTAACAATAATTATAAAACACTAATCCTTTAACTCGGCACCATCAGCATCTTTGTGCCACTTACTTCCAGGCTTTGAGCAAAGAATCAAAATACCCTCAACCAATGCCCATATTCCCGTAATAATCGACAGGAACCCAAAGGAAAGAACAGAAATAAGCAGCTGTGCAATCGCCTTTCCTTTAAAACCAAGGTAAAAATTGTGAATACCCAATGTGCCTAAGAAAATCGCTAGCAAACCTGCAACAATTTTCTTGCGCGAGCTTACTAAAGTTGCTTTAGTGTTCTCCTCACTATTTCCATCGTACGAAGGGAACTGAGCATTTTGCTGGTTGTTTTCCAAAGTGTTCATATTTTAACCATCCTTTTAGTAAATACGATTAGTAAATACGATTGACGTTTTACATCATATAATCACGATTATTAAAAGAAAATTGATTGTACCTATATTTAATTACAAAACTTGAGTTATAAAATACTTGTCAAATATACTCAAGATACTCGTAAAACATTATGAACAACAATACGCAAGATGCCCCCGATGATTAGTCACCGAGGGCATCTTACTGTTTTATTTACAAGCTTCTAGTAGAAAGTAGAAACTACTTCTTTTCGTTCAAAAGCTGTTCACGCAAAGCTGCGAGCTGATCGGAATCAGCTAAAGCACCTTCACTAGTTGCTTCAGAAGAATAGTTGGAAGCAACTTCTTCCTTCTTTTCTTCCTTAGCTGGCTTCTTTTCAGCTTCTTCGCTCTGACCGTCAGCAGCAGCAGATTCAGCTGCAGCCGCAAGTTCCTTAGCAGCGAATGCCTTGTGCTCTTCCCAAAGCTGGTGTGCTGCAGCATACTGAGCTTCCCACTCTTCGCGCTGCTGCTCGTAACCGACCATCCATTCGTTAGTGTTTGGATCGAAGCCTTCTGGGTACTTGTAGTTGCCTTCAGCATCATATTCAGCTGGCATACCGTAGAGAGCTGGATCAAAATCTTCAGAATTTGGATCTACAGCTTCAGTAGCTTGCTTCAAGGAGAGGGAAATGCGACGACGATCGAGATCAACGTCGATAACCTTCACGAATACTTCTTCGCCACCCTTAACAACAGTTTCTGGGTTCTCTACGTGACGGTTCGCAAGCTCAGAAATGTGAACCAAGCCCTCAATGCCATCTTCAACGGAGATGAACACACCGAACTGAACAATCTTTGTGACCTTGCCCTTAACGACCTGTCCAGGAACATGAGTGCGAGCGAAGCGCTGCCATGGATCTTCCTGAGTTGCCTTAAGGGAAAGGGAAATACGTTCGCGATCGAGATCAACGTCGAGAACTTCAACGGTAACCTTATCGCCAACCTTAACAACCTCAGATGGATGATCAATGTGCTTCCAGGAAAGCTCAGAAACGTGAATGAGACCGTCAACTCCGCCGAGATCAACAAACGCACCGAAGTTTACGATAGAAGACACAACGCCTTCGCGAATCTGACCCTTCTTAAGCTGCGAGAGGAAGGTTTCGCGAACTTCGGACTGGGTTTCCTCAAGGAACTGGCGACGAGAAAGCACAACATTGTTGCGGTTCTTATCGAGCTCGAGAATCTTAGCCTTAATCTTCTGGCCAATGTATGGAGAAAGATCGCGCACGCGACGCATCTCAACCAAGGAAGCTGGCAAGAAGCCGCGAAGACCGATATCAACAATCAAGCCGCCCTTAACAGCTTCAATAACGGTACCTTCAACGATGCCGTCTGCATCCTTAATCTTCTCGATGTCACCCCAAGCACGCTCATACTGTGCACGCTTCTTGGAGAGAATAAGACGTCCTTCCTTGTCTTCCTTAGTTACAACAAGGGCTTCAATGGTGTCGCCAACCTCGACAACATCATCTGGATCAACGTCTTTTTTGATGGAAAGTTCACGGGAAGGAATTACACCTTCAGTTTTGTAGCCGATGTCCAGCAATACTTCGTCGTGATCAATCTTTACGACTGTACCTTCAACTAAATCACCATCATCAAAATTCTTGATGGTTGAATCGACTGCCTTGATGAAGTCTTCTTCGGTGCCAATATCATTAATCGCAACCTTGGCGACTTCGTTATTATTCTCTGCCATTAGTTATTAGTGGTTTCTTCTTGGGGTGGATATTACTCGATATTTAATTATGTATTTACGTTACGTGTGCATACTATGCACACGCTTTGTCGATTTTATATACAGGTATAGCCAAAATTTACGTTTTACTTCGGGCGTGTCGCATTTTATTTGCAATTAGCTGCTCGCTCAGCCATATCTACAACATTCGCCAGCAACATAGCTCGAGTCATCGGACCTACTCCACCAGGATTCGGAGAATACGCTCCAGCAATTTCTCGACAAGCTGAATCAACATCACCTTTTACACGGTATCTGCCAGCCTCTTCATCAAAAACACGAGATACACCAACATCAACAAGAACAACGCCAGGTTTAATATCTTCAGGCTTAACAAAACCAGCACAACCCATTGCTGCAATTATTACATCAGAACGGCGCATAATCTCCTGAACATTCCGAGTATGCGTATGGCACAACGTAACAGTTGCATCTACTCCCCTGCGTGTTAACAGAAGACCAATAGTACGCCCAACCGTAATGCCACGACCAAGCACACAAACTTCCTTACCAGAAAGTTCAATACCGTACTCATCAAGCAAAGCTAAAATTCCACGCGGCGTGCACGGCAAAGGTGTTGTAATATTACCGGAAATATGCGTAACAAGTTCACCCAAATTATATGGATGCATTCCATCACAATCTTTTGCAGGATCAATAGAAGAAATAACTTTTTGAGCATCAATACCTTTTGGCAATGGCAGTTGCACAATAAATCCAGTACAAAGAGGGTCATTATTTAATTTCTGTAAAGCAGCAAGAATCTCATCTTCACTAGCATCTTCTGGCAGATCGCAACGAATAGAATTAATCCCCACTTCTTCGCAATCACGATGCTTACCAGCAACATATTTCAACGAAGCAGGATCACTACCTACAAGCAACGTACCCAAACCTGGATTAATGCCTTTTTTATGTAAAATAGCAACGCGCGCTGCCAAATCTTTTTTAATTTTACTAGCTAAAGCCTTACCATCTAGCACAATAGTCATAAAAAATTCCTCCCAACTCGCACAATTCGTAAGGATAGGCTATCGTGAAGTATAGAAGATATGGGTCGACTAACAATTTTACGTGCGCCGACGCACCATTATCACGGGAGGAGTCACAGTGATGCGTACCGTTCTTTGTGCAGTAAAGAAGTTTGGAAAAACTGCCATAACATGCCTTATTGCTTCTGCAGTAATACTTGGATTTGCAGCTTGTGGAAAAACTGAGGAAAAACCAAAAGAAAAACCAAAAGCTGCAACAAATATTTCTGTTGTATCCACTGTTGACACCTGGGGTAGCTTAGCTCAAGAGATTGGTGGCTCTGACGTCAAAGTTGAATCAGTTATGACTGGTTCAGATACAGACATATCGTCGTTTAAACCTAGCTCAAAAGATTTAAAAAATATGCAGAATGCACAAGTATTAGTTACAAATGGTGCAGGCTACGATGATTGGGCAAACAAAGTACACCCAGCTAAAGCTGAAGTGCTTAGTGCAGCAGGTACTGTAGGAGCACTTAACGGAGACAATCCATATCTTTGGTTTTCTCACGATGCTAGGAATGCTATGGCATCTGCCATGGCTGACACCTTCTCCAAAGTTTTGCCATCAAAAAAGCAAGCTTTTTCTAAGCGACTAGCACAATGGCAGGAAAAGGAAAAGAAATTAACCACCTACTTAAGTGATTTCTCTAAAGAAAATGGTAACGCAAAGTATGCTTCTACATCTCCTATTCTTTTCTGGCTAATGTCTGATGCCAATTTGAAAGATAGCTCACCTAAAGAATATGTTGACTCAGTAAATAACAATAATGAACCAGAACATTCAAGCGTTGAGGAGTTTCAGAAGCTTATTGAAGGTCGCAAAATTGATGTGTTGATTAGCGATAGCCAGCAAGGAAACGATGTTCTGAACTTGCTAAGCGGAATCGCAGGACGCAGCTACACGTCTACAGTACGAGTAAGCGAACTTATGCCAAAATACGCAGATCAGCTTGATAAATGGATTATGAAGATTTGTGACGACCTACATAATGCTGTAAAAGCAACAAAGGATATGCGTAAAGACATTGATGATAAAGAGCCTCAAAAAAAGCCAATCACTGAGAAGCCACATGTAGCAAAGAATACTAATCCTAAAAATTCTAACCAAGGTCAGCAAGATCCAGGCAAGTAAATTTAGGTGAATCTATAAACATAAAAATCCTTGTATTTTACAAATGCAAGGATTTTTTATTATCTGTTTTAAGCAAGAACAAAAGCAAAACATACAATAAATACGTAAGCAAATATATAAGCAAAAGCCCTTCTAACTCGCCGATATACCGACATTTAGAAGGGCTTAAATAATATGAACAATTAATATTTATTTATTTTGCATATCGCAAATCATTTTTTCTTAGATTTCTTGCTACGCTCTTCTAACAGCGCTAAAGTTCGCGATGCAGGCTCTTCTGGAGCTACAGTATGGTGATTTTCATCGCCTTCTTGAGGCTCCTTGTATCCAAGATTCACATCTAAAAGTCGCTCCGCCTCAATCTCATCAATCTTTTCAGACAAAGCAATTTCGGAAATTAAAATACTGCGAGCGCGAGCAAGCATTCGCTTTTCTCCTGCAGATAAACCATGTTCATCAACATCTCGCTGAGATAAATCACGAACTACTTCAGCAATATTGTTAACATCGCCAGTAGCAATCTTCTCTACATTAAGCTTGTAGCGTCTAGACCAATTCATCTCTTTTTCAACTATTGGAGTACGCAAAATCTCAAAAACTTTTGCAACTTCTTGCGCTCCAACAATGTCTCGCACGCCAACTTTTTTAACATTATCGACAGGTACGTTAATTTCTAAACCATCAGATGATAACACTACCAATCGTAAATATTGACGAGTTACACCTTTTACGGTGCGCTCACTAATTTCTTCAACACGAGCCGCACCATGACGAGGATAGACGACCATATCGCCGACTTGATATTCCACAGAACCCTCCGTATGCACAGAAAAACTCATAACAGTTTCCCATAAGGTCACGACTTGAAAAAATTTTCATATTTTTTTCACAATAGCGCGAAACACACGCGACTTACAGCAATAAAGCATGTATGATAGTCAACATGAGTACAGTTACTAACATCAATGAAGATGCAGTCGCAGTTCCAGTCCGACAGGACGTATTAGCTGCGGTGAGCAATGCAGAATATTACAATCCACATGAGGTTCTTGGAGGTCACCTTGGAACTGGCAAAGGTGCCGACACTGTAACCGTCCGCGTATTGCGCCCTATGGCAAAGAAAGTTGTTATTCTTACTAAGAACGGTGAATACGAAGCTAAACACGAATATAACGGCATCTTTACAGCTGTTATTCCTGCAGTAAAGCATACAAAAACAAAGTCTTGGTCTGTTCCTAGTTATCGCGTTTACACTGTGGAAATAGACGGTTCTGAGTCCACAGATGATGATCCTTACCGTTATTTGCCTCAAGTTGGCGAACTTGACATGTACTTATTTGGAGAAGGTCGTCATGAGCGTCTTTGGGAAGCATTAGGCGCACACGTCAAAACGATAACAGATTCATGGGGACTTATATCTCCTGAAACTGGAAAGATGGTAAAGAAAGTTACTGGTACTGCTTTCTCAGTGTGGGCACCAAATGCTCGTGCAGTACGCGTAGTTGGTAACTTTAATTACTGGAATGGTCGTCGCCACGCTATGCGTTCACTCGGCTCTTCTGGCATTTGGGAACTTTTTATTCCAGGAGTTACAGCAGGAGAAGTATATAAGTACGAAATTCTTACACAATCTGGCAATTGGATTATGAAAGCCGATCCAATGGAGCGCTCTCATGAAGTTCCACCAAACACAGGATCTGTTGTTGTTGATTCTGAGTTTAAGTGGCACGATACTGATTGGATGGATGAGCGCGCAAAAACAGATGCTCACAATGGTCCAATAAGCATTTACGAAGTACAAGCTAACAGCTGGAATCGCGATTTGGGTAATTATCGCGAACTTGCTGATCATTTAGTTGATTATGTGCAAAGAGAAGGCTTTACTCACGTCGAGTTTATGCCGTTGACACAATATCCATTCTCTGGATCTTGGGGATATCAAGTAACGGGTTATTATGCAGTAGATTCTCGCCTTGGCTCCCCTGATGACTTTAAGTACTTGGTAGATAAACTCCACAAAGCAGGCATTGGCGTCATTATGGATTGGGTTCCAGCTCACTTCCCTAAGGATGACTTTGCACTCGGTCGTTTTGATGGCACAGCATTATATGAGGATCCTGATCCTATGCGAGGTGAGCATCCTGATTGGGGTACTTACATCTTCAACTTTGGTCGTCATGAAGTTCGTAACTTCTTGGTTGCTAATGCTTGCTTCTGGCTTGATGAATACCATGTTGACGCGTTACGCGTTGATGCAGTATCCTCAATGCTTTACTTGGATTACAGCCGTGAAGCAGGACAGTGGAGACCAAACATCTACGGCGGACGCGAAAATCTTGAAGCAATTGACTTCATTAAGGAAGCAAACGCAACTGCATATAAGAATAATCCTGGCATCATGATGATTGCTGAGGAATCCACTGCTTATCAAGGCGTAACTGCACCAACCGATATGGGCGGCTTAGGATTCGGCTTGAAGTGGAATATGGGCTGGATGCACGACACTTTGCAATATCTTAAAGAGGAACCAATTAATCGTCGTTGGCATCATAACGAAATTACATTCTCAATGGTTTATGCATACTCTGAGCATTATGTGTTGCCATTAAGCCACGATGAAGTTGTGTACGGTAAGGGTTCGTTACTTGGAAAGATGCCAGGAGACGAATGGCAACAGTTCGCAGGATTGCGAGCATTGCTTGCATACCAGTGGTCTCATCCAGGCAAGAACCTTCTGTTCATGGGTGGAGAAATTGGACAGTCCAGCGAATGGAACTTCAATACTTCGCTTAACTGGAATGAGCTGCAATGGCCGTTCCATCAAGGTGTGCAAAAGCTTGTTGCAGATTTGAATACTCTATATAAGAGCTCTCGTGCATTCTGGAGTCAAGACTTTACTCCTGATGGTTTCCAGTGGCTTACAAGCGACGATTCCGATCACAATACTTTAAGCTACATGCGTATTGGCGACGACGGAGAAGAAATCGTTGTAGTAGTAAACTTCTCAGGTCAAGCTTGGCAAGACTATCAGGTTGCGTTACCAAAAGGCGGACAGTGGGAAGAGATACTCACAACTGATGATGCAAAGTATTGCGGATCTAATATTCACAACGGCACATTCACTGCTACTGCTGAAGAGTATCATTCTCGACCATACTCTGCAAGAATCACTGTTCCAGCGTTAGGTGCGGTATTCTTGAAGCCAGTACAACACTGAAAGGTCTTTTTAAAATATGCTAAACGCTCCATCAGCTGGCGTAAATGCTCGTACAATTCTCGTTGTTGAGGATGAGCCAGATCTTGCTACAGCAATTGCACAACGCATTACTGCACAAGGCTGGAGAGCAAGAGTCGCTACAGATGGAGCGTCTGCTGTTAGAGCTGCCGAACAACTAAAACCTGATCTCATAATTATGGATATTATGCTTCCTATTATGGATGGGATTGAAGCAACTCGACGAATTATCTCCAAAATGCCTGTTCCTATCCTCATGTTAACAGCACGCGACGCAGAAGCCGATAAAATTGTTGGCTTAAGCGCAGGCGCAGATGATTACATGACTAAACCATTTTCGCCACGTGAGTTAATTGCTCGTTGCGCAGCATTGCTGAGACGCGTAGAACGCGCATCGCAAATAGCAAAGACAATGGAACATGAACGCACAATTAATTTTGGGTCACTTATTATTAGACCTCGTCAAAGACTTGTAACTTTAAACGACAAAGAGGTACATTTTACACCAACTGAGTTTGACTTGCTCGCTACTCTAGCTCGTCATCCTCATACTGTATTTAAGCGTGAAAAGTTACTTGAAGAGGTGTGGGATTGGCCGGATGCTTCTGGAACTCGCACAGTAGATTCACACATTAAGTCTTTGAGACATAAAATTGGATCGGAATGGATTCGTACTGTACACGGAATAGGATACGCATTCGAGCCACCTATTAGTGATTACGACAAAGTTCTGCAATCACAAGTTTCATAAATAATTACTACTTTCATAAATAGTAAATAATTACAACACTTTAGCTTCGGAAAATTCGTAAATGGTATTAGAAAATAAAATAGATAATGCTAATTCTGAGCAATATAAAAATACTAAACAACGTAATTTATTAAATAAAAACTCAAATGCTCAACTTAAAAATAAGTCAAAAATGCGATTTACGAATTCTTCTGTAAAGCATAATTATCCAAATCGACCTGTCGGATTTTTTTCATCTCTAAAAATTGAACTTTCGGCAATTATTGTTTTTGCAACAGCAATTGCTTTCGTAATGGCATGGTTTTTACTTAAAACTGGTCTAAATGGCTGGATTGCAATGCCATTAACACTTATTGTTGCTCTGGGAATTACATACATTTTTTCTAGAGGACTTACAGCACCACTTCGTCAAATGAAAAATGCTGCAGAAGCTATGGCTGACGGAGACTATTCTGTGCGAGTTGCTGTAGAAAATCGTCGTGACGAAGTAGGTAAATTAACTCTTGCATTTAATGAAATGGCAGAAGAACTTGAACATGCAGATCAAATGCGTAGAGAGCTTATAGCAAACGTAAGTCACGAACTGCGCACTCCTGTTTCTGCTTTACAAGCGATGCTTGAAAATCTTGCAGATGGAGTTGTTGATCCTACTCCATCTAATATGGAAGCTATATTAAACCAAACTCATAGACTTGCTGATCTTATTACTTTCCTTCTTGATTTATCTAGAGTTGAAGCAGGCGCGGAAAGCCTTAATATAACTTCATTTAATTTCACAGACTTTATTGACGAAATTATCGAACCACTAGAAATAGCTGATTCAGGTCATAATCATAATATTGAAGTTCAAATTAATGATGAGATTGAATTAACAGGAGATCAAGCTCGCCTTTCGCAACTTTTTACTAATATTATTTCTAACGCTCTAAAACATTCAGATGATGGAACTCGTGTTCTTATAAGTGCTCATATTAATCACAGCCAAAACTCTGTAATATGCAATGTTGTGAATTTTGGAGAACAAATTCCTCAAGAAGATCGCGCCGATATTTTCAGAAGATTTGTTAAAGGAAATCAGCGAATTGGCACAGAATCAGGAGGAACAGGATTAGGATTATCAATTGCTCGTTGGGCTGCACAATTGCACCATGGAACTGTAAAAGTAGTAGACGATAAACGCGGTCCGAACTTTGAAATTGCGCTTCCACTAAACTATAGCAATACAATAGCAAACTAACATTCGTAATCTGCTGTACGATCATCCTTATTGCATACACATGCTAAAGAAAAGCATGCCAAAACAGTAATTCCACTACTCTGTAAAGTTGAAACGCAGCTATTCATAGTTGAGCCAGTAGTTACAATATCATCCAATACAATAGCTTTGTACTCGCGTTGATTTTCAAACTTTTGCTTTCTCAATTCTTTAAAATCGATGCTAAACGCCTTAGAAATTCTGTTAGACCTTCCGCGAAAACCGGAAGTTTGCACTGATTTCGCAGTAATTCTAGCATCCATACTTACAATATCTAAAACGTATGCTCTAATGCCACTATTACACAATCGTTTAGCAACACAATTTGCAACAGGCAACATATGCTTACGTCCACGATGCCTTGATGAATGCTTAGACGACGGGACTGGTATAACAAATATAGGTTTTTCACTTATATAACAAGAATGCGAGCGCAAAAATTTAGATATAACTTCTACTACTAAATCGCCAATAAGTTCACCAAATATTTTGTCACATGCAATATCGAAATGATCCTTCCACAATAATATTGAGCGGCGAACAACCGTAGAATACGAACCACACGCGTAGCGATATCCACATACTGTTCTGGCAAATGGTGCACGTTTCCAGCATTGCAACGCTTTCTTGCAGTTTTCACACAATATATAATCTGGAGTATCACAGCCTGCACATGCGCGAGGCAAAAATAAATTAAATAAAGCAATCGCTACATTCTTCCAACTAGCAAAACGCCAATTTATAAAATCAACATCCTTGTTTTCACATACACCACAAGGTACAGATGCGTGACATGCTAATCCCCCATGAGATGTCACGCTTCTATACTTCTTTTTGTTTTGGTGGTTTATAACCTTGCGTCTCCCAACCATAATGACAGCATATGCGATAGCTTATTGGCTATGCAAATAAAAAATGTTATTGTGGATAAAAGGTATCTTAAAATGAAAAATTAATAAAATTCTATATTTCTAAAATATTAAGTACCTTATTACAAAGCTCTAAAGTATCCGAAGGATTACTTACTTTAATAATTAAAGCTCCTGTAAAGGCAGTAGGATAATCGTTTCCTCCAGGATACATACGATCGCCAATAAAAGTAATTTTTTCAATATTAACATCACAATATTGAGACAGCATTCGCAAAGCTTGAGCTTTATCGTCACCGCGCCTGTATATATCGATGCTAGTATCTCCTCCAGCGCGTACAGCAAAATTAGGTAAAGCTTGAGAAATGCTTTGTGCAAGTTGAGCTTTCAAACAACCGCTAGGATCCCAAGTTTTTTTATATTCAATAGGAGCTAGTTGTCCTAGTGCCGAAAAAGTAATTTGACTACCGCGGTTCTCTATCTGTTCTCCCCACAGCATTGGATCGCCGGGTTCTTTCCAAACGCCTATATTTTTTGCACACTTGTGTATTGCATCAATAACGCATTGCGCTTGCTTAAAATCGATAGTATGTTCATAAACACATTGCAATGACATGTCATTATTCACACGATAATAACTAGTTCCATTAGTGGGCATTATGTGAATATTTTTAAGATTAGTGCCAATAGTTAGCATATTTAAAATTTGCTTCTTAACTAACTCTAAGCAGCCACCTGTTATTACAGCAACAGGAATTATATCAATCAGCTTACTTAATGATTCAGCCATCGATTTAAGCATAGGTTTTTTAGAACATGCCAGTGTGTTATCTAAATCAAAAGCAATAAGAGACGATTTAGCAATGCTCAAGTCAAGATTAAACTCATTCCAATCATGCACTATTGGTTTGAGCATTACAAATCCTCCTGACTTTTAAAACCATATATACAGTATTCTATAGTGTGAGCGTATTTCACACACCGCATATTAATTATTTACATATTATTGCCCTAGCCTTCTCGTAAAGTGGAAGCATGACAGGTCTAATTTGGGAAGAACGTCACTATAGAAATAGGCATGGTAGAGGTCTTAGGGCACCAATATTTGGTACTCGACTTCCACAATATAGAACTGCTAGCGGAATGTTTGATGCCATGGTAGCAGCTCAAATTAGACGCCTTAACAGTGCTTGGCAAGCATTAACTAAAGACGTTCAATTCGCGGTAGAAGATGTGCCGCCTTCGCAACCACTGTTATGGGAGCAAAACCGCAGAATACTTTCGCAAGCTTTTCCAGCTAGCCGTGGTATGCAATCTAGAATTGTATTGTATAGGCTTCCGCTATGCACTCATGTAAGCAGCAGAAGTGAACTTCAATATGCTATCAGAGATGAGCTTGTGCAATGCTTAGCAGAACTATACGGTCGCAGACCAGAAGAAATTGATCCAGATTGGGGTTTGTAAACAATTTTTAAATTAATTAAAATTATTAAGTATTTTAATTAATTTATAGTCGCTTATAGCAATATTTTTATTCGTATTATTGCACAATATGATTGTCAGTTTTAACGTATACCTTCATTTCTTGCGGTTCCAAAGATTGCGCAGAAAGCCAAGAAATACCTGCTATACCAGCCTTATCGATTTCATCTTTATGAATACGGGCAGACAAAGCAACTTTGCTATGCGATTTCGCAATAAACATAACTGCATCGTGCGAAATTTCTGAAACAGGAATTCTTAAAGATGCATTCGCAGGAATCGTTACGTTTTTTGTAGCAGCTAATACACCATTTAAATCAAATCCTTGCAAACGCACAGCAGTATCTTTATCACTTGAAGAAGAAAGGTATAGAGCTGTTTCATTAGCAGAAACAGGCGATACAATTGCGCCACTACCTTGTACGTTAGATGGTGTAATAAAAGCTACATCTGATTGATTATCCTTGCCATCTTTAGTAATGGACATCATTACTTGAGTAGGAACATCTCCACTTACGCTCAAAGCATTAGCATGCTCCGGAACTTTTCCAAGATCGACAACTTGCAAATGGTGTGCTTTTAACGTCAAATTCTTTACTTCTTTAGAACCTGTATCATTCATCCATGAAAGCGTTACATTACCATCTTTATTTGGCCATACATATAACTTAGATTGATCGCCTTCACTAATACCTGAAAGAATATTTGTATTAGATTGAGTGCTTAATTCATGAACAATATCTACACCTTTTACAGATAAGCCACTCATATGAATGACTTTTACAAATGATGCTATAGGTGTCTGCTCGCTTTCAACTTGCACGTATAATCCAGAAGTCTTAGGAGAGGCAGCAGCAAGATCAAAATATGCATGAGAACGAGCAGGAACAGTAGAAGCACTTCCTGTAGAAAGATTTAACTGATTACTGCCATGCTCTGCAGACCAAGCTCTAACACGAACAACAGTGGATTTTGAAGCAGCATTAAACGCTTCTAAACGAATAGAAATTCCATCAGCAGATTCCGGAACTAGGAATGTCTGTTTCATAGACGGCATTGAACAGGTAGTTGCAGATAAACCTTTTACGTCACCTTTAGTAGCCCATGAAACCATGGAAGCAGATATTCCAGTGCCAGATCCAACTCGTGACAAATGTCCTTCTAGAACTTGAGCGTCATGATTTACATTATTGTTAGCAATAAAAGCTGACGTATCATCATCAGTTGATTTTGAATTCAACGTAATAGATTGATCATTGTTATCTCGTATGTTACGCAAGCTAGAACTATACACATCTCCAAAAGCACCATAACGAGCAGAAGATTGTAAATCGCCTTCTGATTCGTTATATTCGCTATCACCATATTGAGTCAAATCTGGAAGAGACAATCGAATAGGACAAATAGTTTGCAAACGAGTAGAACCAACACTACTTATAACGCCACTAGATGGAGTATTAGGATTGTCTACAAAGTGAGGCATTGGTAAGCATAATGCAACAACACATGCAGAAGCAATAAGTATTATTGCACTAAAAATAGCAAGTGAGACAATACTGACTATTTTGTTCTTGCGATTAATATCTACATCCGCATTTACTTCACCATGCTTAGAGCCCTCATGAGGATTTTTATGCCAGTTCATCTAATTCCTCCTCATGCCTGTCATCTGAACGTTCTATCATTGCATGTCTGCCAAATCGAGGCACGGCAACAATACAGTACAGCAGTAATACCATAGAAGAAACAATAATCCAAGGAACTCTCCACGCAAGAGGCCTAGATCGATAATACGGAGATGTAGAAGACAACGACTTAGAATCAGGCACACCATCAAATCTGCAATAAGTTCCTTGCGGTGATGAAACAACCAATTGTGTACCGTCAGAAGCGTTAACGTGTGCAATTAATTGTTCAGTAGCTTCTTTGTTAATATTACTCACAGTTTGCACAGAAGGATGTAACAATTGTTGTATTGACATAGAAGTTTTATGGGAAACCTGCTTATTTTCTGAACTATTAACAATATAAATACCACCAATTCCAAGTTGCTTTAACGTTGAAATTGCGCCATTATCTGCATGAGATAACAACTGTGCTGAGGCACGATATATTGCTTTATTGCTTGATGAATCACCAAACATTACTTGTCTAACACGAAGTGCTGGAGATTCGTCTATTGCATCTCCCTTAGATGTTCGCATAATAGAGATTGACAAATCATGGCTACTTTGAGCTCTTAAAGCAAGTATTCGCCGAGTATCGTCTTTTCGCAAATAATCAGAAACAACCATAGGGAGCTCATTGTTATTTGCGCAAATAGATGTAGCAGGTCCGCTCAATACAGCAAAAAGACCCAAAAGAACCGCCATAGTCAACATGCTACTTGCAAGAACAGCGCGTGCTATGCGAATTATGCGCTGCAACAATTGTGCCGCAGAACGACGCATTGCAGCACGTCTACTTGCACGAGTTTTATAGTTATCAAAAATTTGAGACTCAGATTCCTTCGAAGTACGTAGTGGCTCAAAGCGTCGAACAGCTTGACCGGCAACCATGCACATACAAGATAAAATGCCGACAGTAGATAATGCGACTCCAGGCAAAACGCTTGCAGCAACAGGTCCTGAAATATCGGATGCAACTACAACACGAGCGGCAATAAGAGATAACAGCATTCCGGAAATAATCACAACCCACATCATTCGAGAAACTCGCAAAGCAAAAGGCAAAGTTAATGACGTAACAGCCATAACAACAGCTAGAATTGCAAAAATTACCATTATTATTGTTCTTAAGCTCATCAATGGCATATTAATTTCAACATTAGGAGAAGCCATATTAAAAGCGTGCAACAAAACATCAGCGTAATCGCTTACGCGTGGAGCACCTTGCACACTTCTCAATGGCAAAGCCATACTAGAGAACAATTGACGCCACATTCCAGATTCGCCATATCTAATAGCACTTCCTATTGTAGGAAGCAAAACAATTATCGATGGTATAGGCATAAGCGCGAACATAATACGATGAGAGCGCACCATAATAAACGACGCAATAAAAATAACAATAAGAGGCAAAACAAGCTGCGGTTCTGCAGCTACTGGAACCATAAAGCATAATGCTGCGCATGCTGCACATTGAGTGGATTTAACAGGACGCACAGGATCTTCTGTTACGTACATTCCAACAGCATGGAACGCAAAAGCAAATGCTGCAGGCAAAAATGCCATAGTCATTAACATTGGCAAATCACCGCGTGCAAACAAACCAAAAGCAATAGCAATCATAGTCCAGCAAATACCAGCGCATACACGCACAGTATCCGAGCGCGTAAATACGCCAGCAAGAGCCCAAAAACTTAAACACATAGCTGGAGCAGCTAAGAAGAACATTAATGTGACAGCCAATAACGGGTTAGCACCAACCACAATTGATGCGATTGCCCAAATACTTAGCCATGGTGCTGGAGGAATTGCAGGTCCAAAACCATCATCAGGAACCCATGCACCAATAGCAGAATTCCATAGTTGATTGAAATCTGCACCCGTTGGTAACCATTGCTGTGCATTCCAAGAAGCGCCACTTAAAATTTCACGCCATGGAGAGCCATATAAATTCAATATGACTGCAAAAAGAAGAAGAGACGCAAGAATAACAGCACTCCACCTACGCAACACTCGAATATGCAAATGCCGCTTCGCTAGAGGACTCAACAGCACGAAATGCTGTTGAGCTTGGAAAGCAGAACTACGATCACGCCAACGTGCAACTTGATGACGATCTGCGATAAGAGGAACAAGTCGTTTTAATGGAACACGAGTATTCCTTGCAACCCTTCTGCGAGCAAAAACTGCTCTAGGTAATTGCATAATAGCAAGCCATGGCAAAAGCAGACGAATCCACGCTATATAAGGATGTTTAGCAAACAGCGAATGCAAAGCGCCAACGAAACAAGCAGGCAAACTAAGAATCCATATAAGAGGCCACAAAAAAATACTAATATCAGTGTATTTGTAACGCTGCTTAGCTACGAGAGAAGCTGCTACACCATACTTAGATCCTGAATTATTATGATTTCTAGCATCACCGTTACGAGTACGGATACCTTCTAACCTTGCACGCCTGTGTGCGATACGAGCTGAAGGAACTACAACAACACGACCTCCAGATAGACATACTCTACGACAAAAATCTCTTGATTCGCCAAAAGTTGTCATCCATGGTTGCGTACCGCGTAAAGTCTGCCATGCAGTTAATGTGACTAAAGCACCTGCTAGCGATACTGCATACACATCTCCACGCCCATCATACTGTTCTTGATCTGGCTCGCCGTCAACAGTAAGAGTATGAACACCGTGACGCCAAGCATACATTCCAACGTTGTGCAAGATATTTCCTTGCCAATCAACTTGTTTAGCTCCCAATACTGATGCAGTCGGAGTATTGCGCCAAGTTTCACGCAAATATTCTAAGCAATGGAAGTCTGCAGGACGAGAATCATCATGCAAAAGCCATAATGCAGAAACTCCTGCACAAGGCAAAATCTTGCGCAAAGATTTTTCTATTGCATCTCCAAAAGAATGAGCATAAGAAATGGGAATAATAATTATGTGTACAGATTTATTTTCACTATTGTTTACGCGAGTATTATTTACGCGATTAGTATTTGGTCTATATTTTGAATCGCTATCAATTGCATTATTGGAATCGATATTATTAGCATTCTGCAATAATGATTTCCTAGTATTAATTGCTCCCGCAAGCTTAGATGAATTAATTTTTATTTGTAAATTCGTTTGCATAGTCTGCTTTACTCGACTAGCACAATCGACTATTACTAAAGTTCCAGGAAGAATTGATTGACTTAGTACTGCATGTAACGTATCAGCATAAAAACGAGTATCTCGCTCCACACACATCATTGCCATAATGGACGAATCCACATCATGAGGATGCGCATCTTTCGCAGATGACAGCACCTGTAAAACTTCGTCTTCAAATGTAAGATTATGAGCGGTTATCGAATCCATACTTACCAGTTTACGCAGGGGGTATGTATCCGCCAAAACACAAGTCGTAATTCTAAATAAATTTATACATATTTTATTAATTATTTTTGCTCATATTAACCAGTATGCTTCATATAAATTTAATTAGAATATTTGCGTAAACTTATTAAAATTTTCTTTAAAATATCAAATAATATTCAACACAACCAGATGTCATAAATCTCACTGCAGCATGCTATAATTACACGCTATATGTGTCCATTGAATATTGATTTATTTGATGACAAAAGAAATGATATTGCCACAACCTAAAAGGTTACTCATTATTGAGAAAGAAGGTACGATGACAACTTCACGGTATCCTGAAGGCATGCGGTACCAACCAGGCGAAGATTGGAACTCAACTCCTCATCATAGTCTTGGTTATAGAATGATTAACCGCACGCGCAAGATACTGTGCATGTTTGTTATTTCAGTACTTACATTCTTTTCAACAATCATAGCTGCAGTGTGGTTAGATTTTTCTTCTGCTGTAAGTAACAGAGTCATAAACGTTATATCTAAAGATCCAGAAGCTAATCAAACACTTGATATTAACGCAGGCAAACCAGTAACTTTTCTTGTTTTAGGTCAAGATTCTCGAGATGGGAATAATCAGAGCTTTACACATGACGGCGAAACTGGTGATCATCAGTCAGATACTACTATGGTAGTTCAAATTAGCGCAGATAGATCATACATGAATATCGTTTCTATTCCACGAGATTCTATGGTAAACGCACCAGCATGCGACACTACAAAAGGACATATTCCTGCAAGAAAACATGTGATGTTTAATTCAATTTTCGCCTTAGGATATGCGCAAGGTGGAGATTTAGCTTCAGCAGCATCATGCTCGTTAAAAGCTGTTAATTCACTTACCGGTTTAAATATTCATCATTTTATAGTCGCTGATTTCAGTGGATTAAGCAATATGATTGATGCAGTTGGTGGAGTATCTGTGTGCATCCCAACAGCAACTCGCGATGCCTATACGGGCGTGAATTTCAAACAAGGAATGCAGCATCTTAATGGTCGACTTGCTACTCAATACGCTAGAATGCGCCACGATACAGCAAGCGATGGCTCTGACATAATGCGAACAACAAGACAGCAATACTTGATTAAACAGCTTTTACATCAAGCACTATCTAAAAACTTATTTACTCAGACAAGTGAGCTTTACCAGCTTGCAAAAGCATCGTTGGGAGCATTGAATATAAGTGAAGGTTTGGCCAATCCTACCACTTTGGTCGGTTTGGCATTAAGCATGCGTAAATTAGATTCTTCACATATTTATGCTCGTACTACTCCTGTTATTCCAGATCCTTATGATCCAAATCGTGTTGTGTGGTCTGATGAAGCAAACAATATTTGGGATTTGATGCGTGAAAATAAACCGCTATCGCTAAATCATAAAACTAACGGCACTAACAAAAAGAATGCCAATAATTCGTCTAAGAATACGAATAATCAAGACAATGAAGATACGGATGACGATAACAATATAAACGAAAACGACAAGCTTAATAAAACTACAGATCCAAAGAAGATGGGACGTGTTGATCCAAAAACAGGATTAATAAAAAATTCTCAAGGACAACTTATTGATCCAAATACTGGAGGAATTGTAAATCCTGAAAATGGAACTATTCACAATCCACAAACAGGACAATACGTTGGCTTTGCAGACAAGTATGCAAACAATGTACTTTGCGCTGTGCCTAGAAAAAAATAAACACTTAAGCAAGATGTAATCTATGAATATATAATGTACGAACATAAAATTTATATATTATGTATTCATAGTCATTGAAGATACATGCTTATTTTGGAGGATGAATGAATTCGAGATTGTATGAGGACCCTTCTGAAGATAATATAAACCCACCTATCTTCACTCCTTCTCATAATAACGATTCATCTAACTCAAACGTGCCTCCTAGTTTCACTCCAAAACGCGTAAAAAGAGGCAAAATAGAGTCTAATGCGCTTCCATCACAAGCGCCTTCTTTTGCGCCTACAACTCAAAGAACAAGAATCTTAAAAAGTCCAGAACAATGTTCTTCTAGACCTGTTTCTTACACATCGCAATTGCAACCAAGACCAGCACCGCGCACAAGTTCTATTTCACAAATGCGTATTCCAACAACTATAAATAAAGCAGTTGGAAGTACAGCAAAAATACTACCGCACAAACCGCACAGAATTTTACATGCATTTATTGCATTTTTTGTTGTTCTGGCAATAGGTGTAACTGGTTTTGGGGTATATTCATGGAACTGGGTTGACTCAAGAATTAACCGCACTACTTGGCTTACTAGTACTCCTAGCACTCAAGGCAAAGCATGGCTTATTCTTGGCTCTGATCAACGAGAAGGCGAAGAAGCTAAAGAGATAACAGGATTTAGAACAGATACTATTCTTGTATTGACAAAGCCGAGCAATGGTCACAGCTCTCTAATTTCTATTCCTCGAGATTCTCTTGTTTCTTTAAATGGCGAACAAGTAAAAATTAATAGCGTTGCGCAAGCAGCTGGGAATAAAGCATTAACAGCAGCAATAGAAAAAATTACAGGTCATCGCATTGACCATGTTGCAGAAATACGTTTTGGCGGTCTTACTAATGTTGTTAACGCTATAGATGGCATTGATTTATGCTACAACCGTACAGTAAGCGATAAGTTTAGCGGGTTAAATTGGACTTCTGGATGCCATCACGTTGATGGGAATACAGCGTTAGCATTTTCGCGAATGCGATACGCAGATCCAGAATCTGATTTTGGACGAGCTGCACGCCAACGAATGGTTATTGCAGCTATTATGAAAAAAGCTTTAGATCACAATACCTTATTGAATTTTGGAAAAGTAAAAAAGCTTGCTGAAACGGGACTTGCTTCAGTTATTTTTGATGAGAAAACCAATCCAGGAACATTATGGGAAATGGCTCAAGCATTCAAAGAAGCAACTGGACCGTCAGGCATATCTGGAACAGTATATTGGACGAATCCTGACTATCAAGTTCCAGGAGTTGGTTCATCTGTGCTTCTCGATGATGCTAAAAACTTAGATTTATTCAACCAACTTGCATCAGGAACTCATAAACCTGGATCAGTTGGAACTCTTGCAGAGCAACAATAATTTCGAAGTATTGTTGTGTAAACAACACTTCAATTAGATACCACAACTTAGAAAGCACTAAACTCGTATCTTTTAACCACAATCTTGCATAAGTATTGCACAAAAATCAAAAATATTGTCTCATACATTTATGGGCAACAAATCTAATACAGGAATGTCTACAACTAAAGTACTTATGCATGTACAGATGACAGCGAGTATAGTTCCCATATTCGCTCACGTAGCATTGGCTATAATGGCATGGATGCAAGATAATTGGATGATGCTAACCATGATTATTCCAAGCATTATGATGTACATAGCAAGTCTTATTCCACAAATTTTTCAATACATATCTGAGAAAAATTCTGTTCAAAATGTTCAACAAAATCAGCAAATTCAATTATTAAACACTACGCAATCGTCAAATAACGTAACTTATAATCAACAAACTGTAGAAAGTTTGCCAGATACTATTACACCAGTAAGTTTAGAAACATTACTTATGAGAAGAAATGCAATTTCTAATACGCAACATCACTGGAAAGAAGTATTGCAAACATGGCTAAAAAATGCAGGAACATACGACATAAAAAACAAATCCAATAGTATGAAGGAAAATCTAAATACAAATATTTATAACTACTTGCCTAATTCAAAAACTAAACACCTTATAACTCCACTTGGAATAAGTAATAATGGCTACTGCTATTTAGATTTAATTAACAATGGGCCACATGCTTTAGTTGCTGGAACAACTGGTTCTGGTAAATCAGTACTTCTTACGACTTGGTGTTTAGCTTTGGCTTTTCAATACGGTCCGCAGCAGCTACGGTTTGTTTTTATGGATTTTAAAGGAGGAGCAACTTTTGACATACTATCTAAACTCCCACATGCTATGGGAAATGTGGGAGATTTAAATCTTAAACACGCAATACGCGCTCTAAAAGGTCTCGAACTAGAACTAAATAGACGAGAAAGACTAGTAGCTCATCATGGATGTAATAATATTGCACAAGTAACCCCAGCTGAACCTTCATTGCTTATTGTTATTGACGAATTTCATGCTCTAAAAGATCAACTTCCCGACTACATGCCTCGTCTTATACGAATTGCATCAGTAGGCAGATCTTTGGGAATGCATATTATTGCTGGAACTCAAAATCCACTCGCACAAGTAAGCGCAGATATGAAAGCTAATATTTCTATTAATATTTGCTTGAGAGTTAGAGACGGAATGCAATCGCAAGAATTATTAGGAACAGCGCATGCAGCTAGAATAAGCCCAAATACGCCAGGAGCCGCATATTACAATATTGGAGAAGGAGTAGAAGCTTTGCGATGTGCTCAAAGCAGCAATCCCGCACATTTAGTACGAGCAATACAGTTAGCTGGTAGATTCTGCCATCATGATCATTCTCCAGAATTATTTAGCAAACCATTGCCGTCGATTCTTTCAGCAAAACAACTTGCAGAGTATTCAAATAATTACAAATACAAAAATTCGGAGCAAAAAATATCTCAAAGTTTACGTACTCAAGAATTTTATACGAAGCATATTATTATTGGGTTACAAGACGATACCATACACTTATATCCTGCTCTATTACCAATTCACCTTGGGAATATAGCTGTTATTGGTAGTAGGAAACAAGGCAAAACAACAATATTAAAAATAATTTCTAAAACTTTAAACCTGCCAATATATTCAGGAAAATCACTATATGAACAAAACATTAATAACATTTACAACGAAAATACGCCAATCATTATTGACGATGCAGATGAATTGCTTGATCCGCTAAATACGAGACAAACTGCTATTGCTTTTCAAAAAAGATTAAATAGTAAACAATGCCCAGTTATTATGAGCACTAGCACTTCTCGCTACTTACGTTTACCTGAGCAAGCACCAGTGAGGATAATATTTCCAACAGGAGATGTGGGCACAGATACAATGCTTGGAATACCTTCTGCTTTATCTAAAAGTTTTGATATTGAAGACTATCAACTTCCAGGACGATGTGTTTTAATCACTCCAGGATCAGCAAGTTTAACTCAAATAGTGCACCTAGAATAAAATTATCTATAGTGACGCATCTTGATTTTTACGTGCGCGCATTGCTCGACGCTTTAGAGTTCTACGCTCATCCTCGCTTAATCCTCCCCACACACCGTAATCTTGGTTAGTTTCTAATGCGCATTTTAAACACTCTGTTGCAACATCACATGAGCGACATACTGCTTTTGCTTCTTCAAGCTGTTGAACTGCTGTACCAGCACTTCCAAGAGGAAAGAACAGTTCAGGATCTTTGTCACTACATGCTGCTGTTGTGCGCCAATCAAACGAGTTGCTCATGAATTATTATCCTCATTTCTTACCTACAACGGTGAGCTTTAGAAGTTCCCCTGAATGTAAGGAAATCATGAAAAGAAAGTTTTTTCAAGGTATTTTGCATCTTTATTAGCAATTTTAATTGTTCCTGTACTTTTTACACTAAATGTATAACATTTAATGCACGTTGGAAAACAATTTTTACTAAAGCTACTCAATACCAGATACGCGCAATTTAATGTCTAACACTACCCTAGTTCCGCCCTCTCTTCGAGGAGACCAACGAACTGTACCACCAAAATCGTTAGTGACAAATGTGTTTATAATCTGCGTTCCAAGGCCAGAGCCAGATGGTTTAGCCATTCCATGAGAAGACTCACTATCTATACCATCTCCATCATCTTCAACGACAATATTAAGATTGTCTCCGCCCCTACCAACTGCAATACGAATATGACCTTTTTCACGACCTTCAAAACCATGTTCAACTGCATTCGTCACTAGCTCAGTTAAAACAAGAGATAATGGTGTAGCATCCTGAGCTGCTAATCTGCCAAATTTTCCAACAAAATCAATATCAATATTTTGATTCTGAGACGCCAACTCAATTGACATCTTCAACAAACTCGAAATAACTTTGTCAAAATCAACAATTTCGTCAGCAGTTTGGCTCAAGCCTTCATGAACTAGTGCTATAGTTTGCACACGACGTTGAGCTTCCTCAAGTTCTTTTCTAACTTCAATAGATTTTGTCTTACGAGCTTGCAAACGCAAAAGAGCAGAAACAGCCTGTAAATTGTTTTTTACGCGATGATGTATTTCAGAAATAGTGGCATTTTTAGTACGCAATTCTTGTTCGCGCCGCAAAACTTCAGTAACATCACGGCATAACACTACAGCTCCAACACGATTATTTGGACCCCACAGAGGCAAGGAGCGCATGGAAACTATAGAATGGTTCGCTTCAAGTTCACAATCTACATCAGCTTTTCCAGTTAATACAAGAGGTAAACTTTCGGGAACATTATCGTTCGTATGCAACAACCTAGTGCCAAATTCGCTTAAATATTCACCTTGCATAGTGTTTAATCCGCCAAGTCTGCGGAAACAACTAATGGCATTAGGGGAAGCATAACGAACTATTCCATCGTCTTCTAGCACAATAAAACCATCGGATACTCGAGCATTATGTCGTTGATTTAATACAGATTCACGATATGGGAATTGTTCACGAGGAATCATGTCAAATAAAGTCTTACCAGCATTAATACTTTCAGTTTCATAACGACCATTAGATTCACGCGTTGCCAAATTAGTTTCGCGCATAACCAATCCGAGAGTTTTACCCCTATGACGAACTGGAGCATAAACGTAGCATACAGTAGCTCTACCAATAGAACGTAAGGTCGAAGAGTGGAAACTTGTCTCAGATTTCATCGCCTCATTAAGCTCAGGTACTAAAGAATCATCTAATTTTTTACCTAACAAATCATCAGTACGCAAAGTAATAGCTGTTGAAGGACGACATTGTTCAGCAACAACATAATCACCGTCACCATTTTGAATAATCAGCAGCAAATCTGCGAAACTCAAATCTGCAATAACCTGCCAATCGACCACCAAATGGTGAAGCCACTCACGATCACTGTCATTAAAATCAGGACGAGTAGCAAGAATGTTAGAAAAATCAGCCATAATGTAATAATATATCGAACTCACAGAAAATTCTGTGAGGTATGTTGTTGTTTTAAATAAGAAAAGCCGCTCCTCCTCAATTAAAAGAAGAAGCGGTTTAATAATTTATAAATTACTCTTTAAAACTAGAAACCAAACTTAGCAGCAGTTTCGCGCAAAGTTTCAGCAGAACGCTTCAAAGCAGCCAACTCACGATCAGAAACTGGAGTGTTTAGACGAGAGTTTACACCATTGCGATTAAGCAATGTTGGCACAGACATGCACACATCAGAAATGCCGTGGAAGTCATCGAGCAAAGAAGACACTGGAAGAATGCGGTTAGTATCGCGAAGAACAGCCTCAACAATATCTACACCAGACATAGCAATAGCATAGTTTGTTGCACCCTTACCGTTGATAATCTTGTAAGCAGCGTTAACAACTTCCTGATGGATTTCTTCGCGCTTAGCAGCATCAAGTGGCTCATGACCTGGAAGAGCGTTCCAATCGCACATTGGAACACCACCAATGGTTGCAGAAGCCCACAGTGGAACTTCAGAGTCACCGTGTTCGCCAGCAATGTATGCGTGAACGTTCTTAACATTAACGCCAGTGTGCTGAGCAATCAAGAAACGAAGACGAGCGGAATCAAGGTTGGTACCAGAACCAAACATTTGATTTGCTGGAAGACCAGAAAGCTTCATAGAAACGTGCGTAACAACATCAACAGGATTAGTAATCAACATGTAAATTGCGTTAGGAGCAACCTTCACAACGTTCGGAATGATTGACTTCATGATGTTGATAGTGGCACCTGCAAGCTCCAAACGAGTCTGACCTGGCTTCTGGCGAGCGCCAGCAGTAATCACAACCATGTCAGCATCACGGCAAATTTCCACATCGTCAGAACCGGCAATAGAAACTGCAGGATAGAAGCTAGAACCATGCTGCATATCCAAAACTTCAGCTTCAACACGTTCCTTAGCAATATCTTCAAGCACAATCTCACGCGCAACACCACGCTGAGCAGCAGCGAAAGCGAGAGTAGATCCGACCGCGCCGGCACCAATAATTGCAAGCTTAGTTGGCTTAACCTGCGAACTCACCATGAGCAAAAACCTCTTTTCAACAACCTATCACACCCTTATAAGCACACAAAATACCACGATTTATGCATTACTAAGGGCTGCTCTCACATTAAGAGCTTTTGGTATGAACACCTTTACTCTAATCGCACCACCGGAATTTATTATTACAACGCTACTTTCATAAGTTTTGCAGCTAACGATGGTCCAACCCAAGCAATAAGTTCAACCCCCGAATCTACATATTCTGCTTTTTCAACTACACCATTTTCACGAACTTTTGATAATAATCCACCAAACTCGTACGGCAAAGTTACATCTACACGAACACGAGGAGACGGTAACAATTCTTCTAAACGATTGCGCAATATTTGCAAATTTTCGCCACTAAATGCAGAAACAATAACGGCATCAGGATAAAGAGAAGAAAAACGTTCTCGCGCAGCATCACTCATCATGTCTGATTTATTTAATGCCATAATTTGAGGTATATCTCCTACACCAGAAATATTGGCGAGAACTTCGTTTACTGCATTAATTTGCGAAATAGGATCTGGATGCGAACCGTCAACTACATGCAAAATAACATCTGCTTGTCCAACTTCTTCCAAAGTGGATTTAAATGCTTCAACTAGTTGAGTTGGAAGTCTGCGAACAAAACCAACAGTATCTACCAAAGTATAGCTTCTACCATCTTGAGTTTGAGAACGACGTACTGCAGTATCAAGAGTTGCAAACAGTGCATTTTCTACTAATTCTTGTGAACCAGTAAGGCGATTTATAATAGACGACTTGCCAGCATTCGTATATCCAACAACAGCTACAGTTGGAATATCTCGTCGTCTACGAGAACCACGTTTTACATCGCGCGCAGGTGCCATATTCGCAATATCGTGACGAAGTTTAGAAATACGATTGCGAATAGCTCGACGATCCATTTCGATTTTAGTTTCGCCAGGACCTCTAGAACCAATACCAGCATCTCCTGCAGCTCTACCACCAGCCTGCCTAGAAAGAGCAGCACCCCAGCCTCTTAACCTAGGTAGCATATATTGCAATTGAGCAAGCTCAACTTGAGCTTTACCTTCACGGCTTGTAGCGTGCTGAGCAAAAATATCCAAAATAACAGCAGTGCGATCGACAACCTTAACTTTGGTTGCATCTTCTAAAGCTCTACGCTGGCTAGGAGGTAAATCATCATCAACAATAATCGTATCCGCATCATGCTGAGCAACTACTGCTGCAAGCTCACGCGCTTTACCTGAACCAACATAAGTTGCAGCATCCGGCCTATATCTTTGTTGCAACATGCCATCGCAAACAACAGCACCAGCAGTCTGTGCCAACGCTGCAAGCTCACGCAACGATTCTTCAGCTTGAGCAAGAGTTCCTTTTGCGCTAGACCACACTCCTACCAGCACAACGCGCTCAAGACGAAGCTTTCTATACTCAACTTCGGTAACATCTTGTAATTCGCCAAGACCAGCTACTCGCTTTAAAGCATTACGAGATTCACGCTCCTGCCAAACTTCATCATGCTTTTCACTGTCAGAAGTAGTGTCTAGAAGCACATTCGAATGAGCATAAAGCACTGCATTATTGGTGAGATTATGCTCATTCATATTATTAGAATCATTTTCGAGGGAGGAAAAATCGTTTGAATTAAGCACATCATCTCGCCCGGATGCCACATTACTATCCGCCAACTGTCCCTCCTCTATTTCATTGTAAATAGCGTTTTACAACGTTTGTCTTATTATGGTAACTTGAGACGACAATATATGAACACAACATATATGTATGATATGTAAATAAAGATACAATAGAAAAAAGTATATTAATAAATCTAAATTTATAGGCGAAATACGGTATTTTTGAGCGAGATCATGGACAGTCATCAACAATTTAAACAATACGATAAAACCAAATCACCAAAATCAGAAAAAACGCAAAAAATCAGTGGCGAACAATACTTTTCTGCAACACCATCATCTTGCGATGAGCGAAGAACGTTACATGTAACTTTGAGAAATCATGAAACTGTTGTACAAGTTTCAAACGGAGTATTTAGTGCTTCTAAGCTTGATCTAGGCACGTCTGTGCTACTAAAACATGCTCCAAAACCACCGGAAAATGGCAAATTCCTTGATATTGGATGCGGATGGGGGCCTATCAGCATTGCAATGGGCTTAGAATCTCCAGAAGCTGAGATTGTAGCTGTAGATGTAAATGAGCGCGCGCTAGAGCTTACTGAGCTAAACGCAAAAAACGCTGGCTTAAAGCATATTCGCACTTCTTTAGTAGATGACGCTTTAAAAGAAAATAATACTTTGGAATTTAATAATTTTGATCTCATATGGTCCAATCCCCCAATTCGCGTTGGAAAAGAAATGCTGCACGACATTTTGATGACTTGGATTCCGCGTTTAAAAGTAGGAGGAGCAGCTTACTTAGTTGTGCAAAAAAATCTTGGCTCAGACTCACTTATTCCTTGGCTTGCTGAAAATCTTGGCGAAAACTACATAGTTGAAAAATATGCAAGTTCTAAAGGATACCGAATTATAGAAGTAATAAAAACGAAATAATAAAACGTACTAATACTAAAGAAGTACTAAAAAGCAAAAATCTACGAAAAGAAATATACACTATGAAATTCGACTACCCTGCTGAGCTTCCTATTTGCGCAGCACACGACGAAATAATAGAAGCAATTAAGTCTTCACAAGTCGTGATTGTTTCCGGACAGACTGGCTCCGGTAAAACTACGCAAATCCCAAAAATGGTGCTTGAGCTTGGAAGAGGCGGAAGAGGTAAGCAAATCGTGCACACTCAGCCTCGCCGTTTAGCTGCACGCACTGTTGCTGAGCGAATCGCAAACGAAATGGAAGTAAAACTAGGCGAAGAAATCGGCTATCAAGTGCGATTTACCGACGAAAGTTCACCTAAAACAAAGCTTCGAATTGTTACTGACGGTATTTTACTTGCGCAAATTCAGCGAGATCCTCTTCTTACTAAATACGACACGATTATTATTGACGAAGCTCACGAACGCAGTCTTAACATTGACTTTTTGCTAGGATATTTAACGACTTTACTTCCGCAAAGACGCGATTTGAAGCTGATTATTACTTCAGCAACAATAGATTCTGCAAAATTCCGTGAACATTTTGAGCAAGCTTTACACACAAAAGTTCCTGTTATTGAAGTTTCTGGACGCACTTACCCTGTGCGAGTTCTTTATGAACCACTTGGATCCGCTCCTTCACTTATGCAACACGTCCCCGGCTTTGCAGACATAACAATGGATGAGGAAACTGTTGCAGAAAGCCAATCTAACGAAAGCAATCGAGACGATATTACAGATGAAGATATGACATCTGCAGTAACTCGCGCATGTGCTCAATTAGTGATTCATTCAAACCACGAGCAAGGCGCGCGCGACATTATGGTTTTCGCTTCTGGCGAGCGCGATATTCGAGAGTTTGAAGCAGGATTACGCTCATATTTTGGCACTCGAGCAAGTGATATGAAGCGAGCTGATGCTATTGAAATAGTGCCGCTTTTTGCGCGTCTTTCTGCAAAAGATCAGCATCGAGTATTTGAACATCACTCTCATCAACGCATTGTTATTGCTACGAACGTTGCTGAAACTTCGCTTACTGTTCCTGGGATTCGATACGTTGTCGATCCTGGTTTTGCGAGAATTAGCAGATATTCTAAGTCTGCAAAAGTGCAAAGACTTCCTATAGAGCCAATTTCTCAAGCGAGCGCAAATCAGCGTTCTGGGCGATGCGGACGAATCGCGGACGGAATTGCTATTAGACTTTACTCGCGCGAAGATTACGAAACTCGCCCTCGTTTTACCGATCCTGAAATTTTGCGCACTTCTCTTGGTGCAGTAGTTTTGCATATGCTTTCGGTTGGTGTTGCTAAAACTGGCGAAGATATTACGAATTTCGGTTTTATTGACCCTCCTGATATGAAAGCTGTAAGCGATGGCTTTAATGAGCTTAACGAGCTTGGCGCAATAAGTAGAAAAACAGGTTTCATCACTTTAACTCATATTGGCCGCGAGCTTTCTAAATTGCCGATTGACATTCGTTTAGGACGCATGATTATTGAAGCGGCGCGTAAAACAACTCCGAATACTCTTGCAGCTGTGCTGGTAATTGTTGCGTTTTTGAGTTTGCAAGATCCTCGCGAGCGTCCTGAAGAACAGCGTGAAGAAGCGGATAGACTTCATAATCGTTATGCGGATGAAACAAGCGATTTCTTAACTGCTTTAAATATTTGGGATTATATTTTCCAAGCAGACGGAAATATGAGCAATAATGCTCTTCGCAAACTTTGTAAAGCGGAATTCTTCCACTTTTTGCGTTTAAAACAGTGGAAAGATTTAGTTAATCAACTTCAAGACTTGTGTAAAGAGTTGCATTATAAAGTTGGCGAGCCTATTCCATCTAAAAGAGTATCTTTGGAAATTCGTCAGCTTCCTAATAATCAACAGGCTGCTCACAGCTTGTGCTGCTCTTGGGATTCGCAAGGAATACACTCGTCGATGCTTGCAGGATTGCTTTCTATGTTGGGAATGCAAGTAGTGCGTGAACCAAAAGCTTCAGATTTTGCTAATTTGCATGGATCAGCAAAAATTCGAGCTATGAAACGCGCTCAAAAAATGGCTAAAAACGACTATCAAGGCGCACGCGGAGGAAGATTCGCAATATTCCCAGCTTCATCTATTTCGAAAACAACTCCTTCATGGGTTATGTGTACGCAATTAGTTGAAACATCTAGACTTTGGGCAAGATATTGCGCACAAGTCGATCCTGCGTGGGCTGAGCCTCTTGCTAAAAATCTTACTAGAATCACGTATTCTGACGCTCATTGGAGTGCTTCTAAAGGTGCTGCTGTAGCAAAATCTAAAGTATTACTATACGGATTGCCTATTGTTCAAGATCGCACAGTTCAATGGACTAGAGTTAATCCTTACGAAGCTCGAATGATTATGATTCGTCAAGGCTTAGTTGAAGCAGATGTGCAACAGCGTTTTGCACACGATGAGTTTATTTTAAATAATCACAATGTGCTTGAAGATGCAGATAATCAAGCAAATCGCACTCGTCAAATAAGCGAAACTGTAAACGACGAAGATTTATTTACTTTTTACGACACTCGCATTCCTCAAGAAGCAACTACTATTGCAGCTCTTGCAAAATGGTGGAAAGATAACCGCGAAGAAAATCCACACAAGTTAGACTTTAATCCCGATGAAGTTGAACGTTTACAAACTACGCAAAGTACTGATTTAGCTGACTATCCTGACCATTGGGATACAGTTGGTACAGATGGTCAGATTATAAGGTTGCGTTTAAGTTATGTGTATGATCCAGCTAATCCTTTGGACGGCGTAACTGTACATGTGCCGCTTTACGTACTTTCGCGCTTAACTCCTGAAGAATTTACTTGGAATGTTCCAGGTTTATTAGATGAGCTTATTATTGGCATGATTAAATCTTTGCCTAAAGCTCTACGAGTACAGTTTGTTCCAGCTCCTGATACTGCTCAAAAAATTCGCTCTTGGATTGACGAACATTACGACGAGCTTCCTGGGACTGGAGAAACAGAAAGCAATATAAAAAGCGAATGGCAAGATTTTAGAGAAGTTTTCACTAAAGCTGCAATTTGTGTAATTGGAGCGCAAATACATCCTGAAGTTTTCGACGAGGAGCAAATAAGCAGACTCTCACCATACTTGCGCATGACGTTTAGTGTTGAAGAGAGAAAAGCTAACGAAAGTCGCAATAAACCTGCAGGTCGTAACAAGTACTCTAATCGCGTAAAACCTACTATTCTTGGAACCGACAAATCATTAATTGCATTGCAACAGCGTTTTGCAAAAGAAGCACAAGAATCTGCACGAGAAGTTGTAAATTTCAAAGCAAATAAAGCTGCACAAGCTGGAAATGTAATTGAACGAGCAGATTTATTACACAAATCTGGTGCTACAAATCTTTCGCGCGCACAAATGGTTTGGCAAAGTGCATTGAATATGCTGCATTTAGACAATAAGCGTATTACTTCTCGCTGGCTTGGCGCTGAATCTTTAATGCTCGCAGCTGCACCTTATTCAACTTCTAACGCTTTAGCAGAAGACTTGCAAATGGCTGCAGTAAAACGACTAATTGCGGACACAGATAATATTACTGACGACAATTTATTACGCGAAACTGTTGCAAACGTATCTGAAATATACGAGGACACAGTATACGATATAGCGCACGATGTAATCGCAATATTGAAGCGTCAAGCAGAATCAAGTAAAGCTGTTTCTGGCAAGGCTGATTTGCCGTTGCTTTCAGTGTTGCAATCAATCCGCGAACACACTGCAAGTCTTGTATACGGAGGGTTTATTGCCAAAACTCCATCTGATTCTCTGCCTCGTATTGAACGCTACTTGCATGCAGACGTGATTCGTCTTACTAAAGCTAAGGCAGACAAAAACCGTGACGTACGTTGGGCTTGGCAGGCAGATGAAGCACATAAGCTTGTAGTAAAAGCTCAAGAAGACGCTCAGAAAATCCCATCAGGACCAGCACATGACGAGTCACAAATAATCGCTGAGAAATTACGTTGGATGTGCGAAGAATTCTATGTATCTCTTTGGGCGCAAGAATTGGGAACTGCATATCCGATTAGCATACAACGCATGCGAAAGATGATTGGCGGAAGGTGAAAGCTGTTTCGCATATATGCATATATTTTTTCTTAGCGCTTGCAATGTTGTAAACAATATTGCTCATAACGTTGCAAACAAACTTTATTTGCACAGTTGCTAAGCTATTGCCAATTATAATTCTATTGCTTTTGCTTTTACTATTATTTTGGTCTTATTCTTGATCTTCGTTTACTTCAATTGCATTGCTTTCTTTAGTAATAAAGTTTCTGAATGTAAATACGATAATTCCTAATAATGCAACAGCAGCACACATAAGAGATATGTTTGCAAATCCAGACGAAATACCAGAAGCACCCGTTATAGAATTTCCACTCAGCATGTTTTTATCTAATATTCCGTCAAAAATTACTACACCAACAGACGCAGAAACACTAATAGCTAAATCATTCATTCCGCACCCTCTTCCAGATTCTTCAACTGGAAGAGACGAAAGAATTGTTGAGGCCAGTGGAGAATACACCATTCCACAACCTGCATAATAAACGCATGCACATAAAGCTATGGCTAAGAATCCAGAATTTATTAATACTGCAATACCAATCCATCCGCAAAGTATAAACAATATTGCTAATAATAAACCTGTTTTTCTTCCTATACGACTAATTATTAAGCCTGAGCATGAACCGAATATTGCAGCAACAATAAAAGCCCAAACTAAATAAGAAGCTACTTGTGAAGTAGTCATGTTATACAAAGTTTTTCCAACTCTATTGAACAGTGGGCTTATGCAATAATTTGTGAAGTATATTATGCCCATCAAAATTATGCCAGAAAGCCAACGAATATTTTTAAAGAAAGCTGGTGTAACAAACGGCTCTTTAGCTTTACTAATGTAAATACCAAAAATTATAAACAATATAATTGCTGAAATAAGCATCAACAAGTTTCTGTATGAAATGAACAATGTAAGAGATGCAACAGCAAATCCAAAGACTGTAAAACCAACAACATCAATTTTTTTACCATTGCCGTTTTTTGTTGGTAAATAATGCAATAATGCCGGCAATATTAGAATAGTTAATGCTGGAATTAAGAATAAATATTGCCAAGCAATAGAGCTTAACAATCCCGCTGAAAACACTCCAATACATGCAGAAAGCTGGTACGATGCTGTAAATAATCCGAAGAAGATAACTTTCAAATCATTTCGCAAATATTTTGTTGCAATTACTAAGAATGATGAACCTGCTACTTGTTCACCAGTTGTTTGCATAATACGAGCAGCAATAACTGTCCACAAATTTGGCTCAAAACAAGAATTAGCTACAAATCCAAAAACTGAGCCTATAAACAAAGATGTTAATCCAATAGTTACTAGCTTTTTTAATGACACAAAGTCGCCTAAAGAACCGTAAATAAAGCATACAATTCCTAAAATAATGCCAGGTAAACCAGTTATAAGAGGCGCTTGATCAACAGCTTTCACATCTATACCAACTTGTTTATAAACAAGATTGAAACCTTGCAAGCACAACGTGCTGATAATATATGTAATAAGCAGTAGTATTAACGCACGAACAGCAACCTTATCGCGCTTTTCTGGGTCATCATAAGGATCCATAGAAGAACAATCAATTCGTTTAGTTCCAATCATCACCGTCCTACTTCCCTACAACAGCCTAATAATTCCAAATATTTATGCAGAAAACTACTGCAAATAAATCAATCTGCTCTAACAATCTAAAGTTAATCGCAACAAATTCTTCGCGCGTAGCTACTCAATCGGATAATTCTACAGTTTGATAGTTACAATCAACAATAAAAGTTAGGAACAATTTTAAAAAATAATCACAATAATAAAATGATTCGCATATCACTTATAATGTAACAAGCTAAGTAGGAGGAAACATGGTGCAGAGAAGAAAGAAACATGATTCTATTCATGTCAACCTAAATAGTGAACATAATAGTGGTGCTCATCACAATAAAAACAACAGTTCATTAAAGCATAAGTTTTACTCCAATAAAATTTTACGAAACATTATTATTGCTGTCATAGGCATTGCTATTATCATTCCTGTTGTTCAGTGGATACGTTGGGAACAGACTGTTTCTAATCTTCGCAACAAACAAGAACAACTTGTGTCACGCTTCGATTTTAATCCAGGCAATATTATTTCTGATTCTCAATTTTTTGACGATAACGCAATGAGTAAAGACGAAGTACGCAATTTTATACGCAAAAAAGGAGCAAAATGCACTGGTAAAAATTGCTTAAAAAATGCGTACTTTAATACTCACACTATTCCTGCCGATTCACTATGTTCAAAGTATCAAAGTGTAAGCAAAGAATCTTCTGCAGACATAATATACAAATCAGCAAAAGCATGTCATATCAGTCAACGAGTATTACTTACAATGCTGCAAAAAGAACAACATCTTGTAACAGACACTGATCCTAGCGATTTCCAATACGAATCAGCTATGGGATTAGATTGTCCAGATGATTCTCATTGCAACCCACGTTTTGCAGGATTCTTTAAACAAGTAATTGGTTCTGCAAGAAGATATAGATATTATCTTCTTCATAACGATCAATATAACTACCACCCTAACACGATTAACACAATTCAATATTCGCCAAATAAATCATGCGGATCTAGCAATGTTTATATCGAAAATAAGGCTACTGCATTACTTTATATCTATACTCCTTATCAGCCAAATATAGAATCGTTAAAAGCTGGATACGGCGAAGGAAATTCGTGCTCAGCATATGGAAATCGCAATTTTTCATTGATTTATTCTGCATGGTTCGGAGATCCTCGCAAATAATATTCGTTAGATCAATATAGGAATACAATCTCGGTGTATAAGCTTCGAGGTATACTTAAATGCCTAATTTTTGGCACAATTGGTTAAAGATTACAAATTAACTGCTTCTATATTTAACAAAAACAACAAAGACTCACTTATTACAGATTTAATTTTTAATGCGAAAGTTGATGATGATTTTGTTTTAGGCAGAGAATCATGGTGGAAAGAAGTATTAAAAAGTGAGGATTTTGGCTATAACGGTAATTAATTTAAATAATCATTAGAAATAAGCTTCACCAATACAATATCAAAAGATTAGTATTCAGCGCATGAAAAAACTATGTTAGCGTAAAAACTATATTAGTTTAAAAATGCGCGGCATAAGACTACAAAAAAGTGGTCACTATCCACGCAGCCAAAGATGACTGCAAGATAGTGACCACTAACATATTGAGTAAATAATAATTACTCTTTAACCATAAGGCTACGAGCAATGTAAACTACTAAGCCGATAAAGGCTACAATAGCGCCCATCATAAGCAAGTTAGAATAGCCTGCACTTAAGCCTTGGATTCCAGCAAAAGAGAATCCTTTTAGCAAGTTTCCACCAAAGAATCCGCTGAAAATGGAAATACCGATTGATGCTGTAACATTCATAACTAAATCGTTCATACCGCATCCACGACCCGATTCTTCAACAGGCAATGCGCTAAGAACCGTTGAAACGATTGGCGAATACATAAGTCCGCAACCAGCGTAGTAAACGCATGCGCACAAAGTTAGAACAAGGAATCCGCAATTGATGAATACAGCAGCTCCAACCCATCCAAGAATCATAAGAACAGCAGCTGTAATAATACCAGCTTTACGTCCAATGAAACCGATAATTGCTCCAGAGCATGTTCCAAACACTGCTGCCACAACAAATGCCCATACAAGGTAGGAAGAAACTGCCTCAGTGCTCATATGATACAAAACTCCACCAATAACATTGTAAATTGGAGGCATGCAATAGTTAGTAAAGTAGAAGATGAATATTAAGACAATGCCCGAAAGCCAACGCTTATTCTTAAAGAATGCAGGAGTTACAAACGGGTTCTTTGCCTTCATAATATAGCCAGCAAACACAACAAACAGCACGATGGATCCAAGCAACAATCCCCATGCCTTGTACGAGAAGAACAAAGTCAGCAATGCAACAGCAATACCAAACACTGTAAAGCCAAGCTTATCTATCTTCCCACCAATACCATTCTTTGTAGGCAAGCACTTAACAAGAACTGGCAAGAACAGAATAGTAATTGCAGGAATCAAGAACAAATACTGCCAAGCAATAGAGCTAAGAGCACCAGCAGCAAAAACGCCAATAGAAGCAGAAAGCTGATAAGCTGCAGTAAAGAGTCCAAAGAAAATTACCTTAAGATCGTTGCGCAAATACTTAGTTGCAATAACAAGGAAGGAAGAACCTGCTACCTGTTCGCCAGCTGTTTGTAAAATACGCGCAATAATAACAGTCCACAAGTTTGGAGTGAAGAAGAAGTTTGCAATAAAACCAAACAACGATCCAACAAACAGTGTTACAAGTCCGATTGTTATGAGTCTACGAAGCGACACAAAGTCACCCAAAGAACCGTAAATAAAGCACACAATGCCTAAAACAATAATTGGCAAACTCGTAATAAGAGAAGCTTGATTAGGAGCACCAACAGCTTTACCAATCTGATCGAATACCAGATTAAATCCTTGCAAACACAATGTTCCAAGGATAAAGGTTATAAGAAGTAAAATTAGCGAGTAAATCGCCACTTTGTCGCGGGTTTTTGGATCTTCGTATGGGTCTACCGCGCTAGATTTTGCAATCTCAGTCATAATAATCCAATCAATTAATATTTTTAGTTTTTACATTGGTAAATAGGGCACGTCGTATATTGCGGAAAATGTTGCGATTTGCGGCGTGTCGAACAACAAAAAGCGGAGTTAAAACGGAATTAAAAAACGCGTAAAATCCACACTCAGCCAGCGATTTTTGCCAAGCCAGAAATGCGCGTCATAAACTCGTTCAAGAATCGTGGAACATCAACACCAACAGCAACTTGCATTGTTTTAACAGGGTCATTCAAGCGCGTAACATCACCAATTGTGCGTCCACGAGTTGGGCCTTCAACATCTACCTGCATGTTGATTGGTAGAGTTGTAACAAGCGTTGGATCCACAGCTACCGCTACTGCCAAAGGATCATGCAAGCCGCATCCGCCAAGGTGCGGAGCCGTAGTCTCATATGCCTTAATGTAAAAATCGGTCATATCTGCAAGGAACTTGCCAGCCTTTGTGCCAAGGTCACGCCACTGCTTTGTCTCCTTGTAAGTAAGCAAAGTCTGTAATGTAACGTCCAAGCCAACCATTGTTACTGGAGCGCCAGAGCGGAAGAGTACATCTGCAGCATCTGAATCTTGAGATATATTCGCCTCAGTCCAAGCGTTTACGTTTCCATGAATGGTAAGCGCGCCGCCCATAAGAACAATCTTGCCAATCTCATCTTTGATTTCTGGAGCCTTATGCAATGCAGCAGCAATATTTGTCATAGGACCAGTTGGAACATAAATAAGATCCTTGCCATAAGTCTTAACTGCATCAATTATGAAATCAACAGCTGGCTCAGACTCAGCTTCACGCTTTGAATCTGGAATAACAACATCGCCAATACCATTGTCACCGTGAATGAATGCAGAAATAGGCAGAACTTCAAACGAATCTTTCTTGCTCGCATGCGGCAAACCACGATACACTTTAACTTCTGGATGTCCAAATAAATCTGTTATAGCAAGAGCATTACGAACGCCCTGTTCCATTAAAACGTTGCCATACGTACCAGTAATACCGATCAGCTCAACCTCAGGGCTACCAAGAGCATAAGAAATTGCTAAGGTATCATCAACACCAGTATCCAAATCAAGAATAAGCTTCTTCATGTGAACTACCTTTCTGATTACAAACTCGCTACATCAACAGTGATGCAGTAAGCCATTCTGTTTATTTCTAAGTTGCAACAAACTAGTAGGCGTCAACCTCATCGTTTTATGCTTCACAACTCAAGAATTCTATCTCTCTATAATTCAAAATCAACCCTTATAAACATATGTTTAGATTATATTTTTGCGGCAAAATAAAACGCAATTATTCGCTAAGCTTTTAGCTTGTTTTAATTTAGATTACAACACGAAATAAATCAGTGGTTTATGCCTCGAGATACACTTAAATGCCTAAAAATTGGCTTTGATTTGGCTGCAGATTCTACGAAGAATGGAAGCGTATGTCTACCTATTCCTCACAACTTAGCGAAGAACAACAAGCTGTTGACCGAGCTTATAGCCGTCTAGATGATTTGCGTAATACTATTCGCGCGCGCTTAGACGCTGTGCGCGCGTCAGGTTCGCACGGTTCACCAACACAGCGCACAGAGCGCGACTCATTCGCAATCATGTACGAAGATCGTCTTACACAATTACGAGCTGTTGAAGATCGTCTTGTTTTTGGAAGACTTGATAACACAGAAGGCATTAGGCGATACATTGGTCGCATTGGTTTGCTTAGCGAAAACCATGATCCTATTCTTACAGATTGGCGCGCTGAAGCTGCACGACCTTTTTATGAGGCAACCCCTTCGCATCATGGCGATATTGTTATGCGTCGTCATATTACACTCCGTTTCAGAGACGTTATTGGTGTTGAAGATGAAGTACTTGACATACATTCTGATGAAATAGGAAAAGCTTCACAACAAGGTACTCTTACTGGTGAAGGAGCACTGCTCGCATCTTTAGGTTCTCGCAGAACCGGCAAAATGACTGATATTGTTGCCACTATTCAAGCAGAACAAGATCGAATTATTCGCGCTCCTCTTGATCACACTATTGTTGTACAGGGAGGTCCTGGCACAGGAAAAACAGCTGTTGCTTTGCACAGAGCAGCCTATTTGTTATACACTCACAGGCGCAAACTTGAGCGTTCAGGAGTTCTTATTGTTGGTCCAAGTTCGGCATTCTTGCGTTATATTGATCAAGTACTCCCTTCTCTTGGTGAAACAGGTGTAGTAAGTAGAACTATTTCCGACTTAATTCCTGGAATTTGTGCTACAGATGAAGATTCTCCATACGCAGCAAAATTAAAAGGAATGTATCGTATGCGAACAGTTATTGCGAATGCAATTGCCGCTCGTATTCGTGTTCCTAAAAATCTTCCAACAATTCATGTTGGAGGATTTAGTATTCCTCTTCTAAAAGAAGATATTGAGATAGCTCAATCAGATGCTCAACGGACTCACCAGCCGCATAACCAGGCACGAAATACTTTTATAAAAACCGTGCTCAGCATATTGAAAAATCGTTATTTGGAAAAACTTGATTATGTTCCAGATCAAGCTGAATTAAACGATATAACTTCTCAACTTCGTCTTGACGATAAACTGCGCATTACTTTAAATCTTGCATGGTTACCTATGACTGGAGAATGGCTCATTGACCAACTTTTTGCTAAACCTGACAAATTACGCACATACGCACCCTGGTTGAGCGACGAAGACATTAACTCACTTACTAGACCAAAGGGCAGCCCGCTTACTCGTTCTGATATTCCATTACTTGATGAAGCTATGGAATTGCTCGGTCCTGATCCAAAACTTGACGCTCAAAGATCTGCAGCACAAGCAAAAAAACTTGAAGAACAACAATTTGCAGCTGACACTTTAGCACAAGCTGGTATTGGAAATGGCATAGTAACTGCTGATATGCTTCTTAATAATCTGCAAGGCGACGATGCAGGAATGCTTGCCCGTAAAGCAGCTTCTGACCGCGAGTGGACATATGGTCACGTAGTTGTCGATGAAGCTCAAGAGCTTACAGCAATGGATTGGAGAATGCTTATTCGTCGTTGTCCTTCACACTCCTTTACTATTGTTGGCGATGTTGCACAAACTTCTGCGCTCGGAGGAACTCACAGATGGCAGAAGAATATGAATTCTCTATTTGGAGAACCAAATTGGGATCTTTACGAGTTAACAATTAATTATCGAAATCCTAGTGAAGTTTCTGAAGCAGCAAGCAAAGTTGCAACAGATTCAGGATTATACATTTCTACTGTTCATGCAGTTCGCTCAGTACCTGATTCACTCGTATCACAAACGGTTGAATCACAAGATGAACTCGATACTGCACTTGCAGAATCTTGTACAAAACTATTCGAAAAATTTGTCTCTGATGATGGTAGTGGTCGTATTGCAATCATTACTCCTAACAGTATAGTTAGCCATGCTAAAAAGGTTGTAAATCAAGCATTAGAACATGCATTACCTGAAAAATTATGGAATCAGTTAAACAAACAAAATGCCGATGATTGCCAATGCAGCGTTTGCACAGCTGAGGAAGTAAAAGGTCTTGAATATGACGCTGTCATAGTGTTGCAACCTTCTCAAATTGAGCAGGAAGCAGCATCTAGACTAACTGCTGCAGCCAATCTATATGTTGCAATGACTAGACCAACTCAAAAATTGCATATAATACGCACTGCAGATGACGCAAATTTTGAGAAATAGAACTCAAAATAATGCAAAAGCGCAGGGAATAGATATTTCTGTAACAATAATCGATAAAATTATTATTTTTCTGTTTTACTGCGCTTTAAATCTTCAATGGCATGTTCAAAATCTTCAAGACCTGCGAAGTTTTGGTACACACTTGCAAAACGAAGATATGCAACTTCATCTAATTCACGCAATGGCTTAAGAATAGCTTTGCCAACTTCTTCAGATGTAACTTGCGCTAAACCTCGTGCTCGCAAATCAGCTTCTACTCGCATACCAATTGTTTTTAACGCTTCAGCATTAATGGGACGTCCTTGACATGCTTTGCTAACACCGGCAACAACTTTTGCCCGATCAAAAGGTTCAATAGAGCCTGAACGCTTCATTACAAGCAACTGAGTTGTTTCCACCGTAGTAAATCGATTACCACAAACTTGGCATTCACGTCTACGGCGAATAGAGTAACCATCTTCACTGATACGAGTATCTATAACTTTCGTATCAGAATTCTTACAAAAAGGACAATGCATATATTCAGCATACTAAAAAATAGCGAAAAACTACATAATATTATTCACTTTATTCAAATATTTCCGAATATTATACGATTTTATTGTCCATAATCCGAAATACTCCATAAAACACACTGAATATTACATCATCATTTTCAGTAAAACTTAGCTCATCAGTTTCAATCTCAAATATAGTAATATTTTCCCTTCTCATATTTCCCCCATTTTCATACTATTTGTACTCAATCAACTATTGAGCATCATTTAATGGAACATTAATAGACTGTCCGATAACCAAATCTTCAGAAGAAAGATGATTTAAAGCCATTAAACGCTCTACATTATCTGATATATCACCGTTTTTAGGAGTAATAGTAGCAGCATAATTCCATAACGTATCTCCAGGACGAACTGTATATGTAACAACTCTTTCAGGTATTGCAGAAACAGCAGTCTTTGGCATAAACAATGTACAGAATGTTATTGCTGTCATCAAAAGTACAGTTACACGAAAAACTCTAGTTTTGCGCGCATGCTTATTAGAAACGCAGCGTTTACGAATCAAATAAGTATTTTCTTGCATACCTACTCTAACTTCCCTGCCACTTCTAATTAATGACGTACTCATAATTATCCTTTCTCCTTCCTTAATCGACTGAACATTTGTTCTATCGAACAGATGTATTAATAATGACACATTTGTTCGATAGTTGCAACGGCGTGTCGAACAGATGTTTGATTTTTTTAAGAAAGTGCGTTAAAATAGTAAAAGCGAAAGGAGCACCATGAATAATGATGGCACAAATAACGATAACAATGGCATTAATGCTAGTGATATTAGCGCAATGTCACTTACTGACCGCCAACGCAATATTATCAATGCCATCCAAAACAATATAAAAATTCATGGATTCCCTCCTTCTTTCCGCGAAATCGGAGAAGCGGTTGGACTTAGAAGCCCATCTTCTGTGAAACATCAATTGCGAACACTTGAAGATAAAGGGATTTTGCGAATTAATGCAAATAAAGGTCGCGCTATTGAAATTCTTGATAATTCAATTGTTGAAAACAATTCAAATAACAAAATTAATAAAAATTCTTCAAGAGTTGCCAATATTAGCGCATACGAATCTGATTCTGTTATAAATTCTAGAGATGTTCCTCTAGTGGGAAGAATCGCAGCAGGAGCTCCAATAACAGCAGAACAGCATATTGAAGATGTAATGCGATTGCCAGAACGTCTTACAGGTACAGGAAATCTTTTTATGCTTGAAGTACACGGCGATTCGATGATTGACGCCGCTATTTGCGATGGCGATTATGTAGTAGTTAGAGAGCAGCATGAGGCTGTAAATGGAGACATTGTTGCAGCACTGTTAGATAACGAAGCGACTGTTAAAACTTTCAGAAATGACCACGGTCACGTATGGCTTATTCCACATAATCCGGCTTACTCTCCTATTGACGGATCACACGCAACTATTATGGGAAAAGTTGTTACAGTTTTGCGAAAAATATAATAGAACTTACCCACCAACCCCTCAAAAAATATTCTCCCCACTTATTTCAAAATATGGACTAAGTGGGGAGAATAATATTTATAAAATCAACTTATGCAGATTATGAAAATCATGTAACTTACGCAACTTACGCAAGTGGATGCGAATCCTTAATTGTCACTGAAATTTCACGTCCATTTGGAGCTGCATAGCTAACAGTATCACCAGCATGAGCACCCATAATAGCTGCCCCAATTGGAGATTCCGGGCTAATAACGTCATAATCCGTAGCTACAGCAATATCGCGAGAACCAAGAACATAAGTCATTTCTCGACCTGCAAGCTCAAGAGTAACCAAAGAACCATTGCCAACAGTGCCATCCTTCGGTGCTTCAAGAATCTTCGCATTACGAAGCTTTACAATAAGCTCATTAATGCGACCTTCATTCTTTCCTTGCTCTTCACGAGCAGCCTGATAACCACCATTTTCAGACAAATCACCTTCAGCACGAGCTGCAGCAATACGCTCAGTGATTTCTTCTCGATACTCACCTTCACGATGTGCTAACTCTTCTTTTAGTTTGTCATACGCTTCCTGCGTAAGTAAAATAGTTTTTTCTTCAGCCATTGCTACCTCCTTATACAACAATCTCTAAAAATAAAAACTATGCGCGCGTAAGTAAAATTCACGCTCTTCTATCAACGAGTTGAAATAATATCAACAACAAATACCAACGTGTCTCCGCCGCCAATACCGGCTTGCGGTATGCCACGAGAGCCATAACCATACTCTGGAGGAATAGAAATCAACAAACGAGATCCAACATTATGACCTGGAACAGTACGATCCCAGCCCTGAATCACTTGACCTACACCAATACCAAAACTAGCTGGAGTATGACGAGCAAAGCTTGAATCAAATGGCTTGTCGCTACCCCAAACCACACCATGATAATTCACAGTTACAGTGTCACCGGCACGAACTACAGGACCATTACCTTCAACTAATTCAACAACTTTAAGACCTGCTGGCGGTTCAGATTCAGGGAACGTCACCGTTGGCGTAGTGCCAAATTCTGCAATCACTTCTGGCATATCTTGTGCCATATTTCCTCCTTTACAAACTCCAAACAGTATAATCTGAACAGTATAACATCTACACAGACAGCTTTTAACCATCCTGCATTACTAAAGCAGCGCATTTTAAATAGTACATTTAAGTAAATGCACATTCGAATAAATGCAGTTTAGACTAACACTTCCTAGATTAACCTGTCCTAGATTAGCACTGAAACGTTACGTATGTACATGAAATATACGCATTGTGTATAACTTAGCAAAAATTAATCTCAAAACATCAACGAATTAATGCAAAAATATTAGCAAATTAGCACTCAACAACGTTTACAGCTAGCCCACCTTTTGAGGTTTCGCGATATTTAGACATCATGTCATGACCAGTTTCTTTCATAGTCTTAATCGCTTTGTCAAGGCTTACCATGTGCGAGCCATCTCCAAGCATTGCCATTCGAACAGCATTAATTGCTGTATTTGCAGCCATAGCATTGCGCTCAATACAAGGAATTTGTACCAAACCGCCTACAGGATCGCAAGTTAATCCCAAATGGTGTTCTATACCGATTTCTGCAGCATTTTCAACCTGTTCCGGGGTTCCTCCCAACACTTCGCACAATCCTGCAGCAGCCATCGAACAAGCAGAACCAACCTCTCCTTGACAACCAACTTCAGCTCCAGAAATTGAAGCATTTCGCTTAAATAAGTAACCAACAGCACCTGCAGCAAGCAAGAATCGCACAACTCCATCTTCATTAGCAGAATCAACAAATCGCCAATAATACTGCAATACTGCAGGAATAATTCCTGCAGAACCATTCGTTGGAGCAGTAACAATACGCCCACCACCAGCATTCTCTTCACTAACAGCGAGCGCAAAAAGATTAACCCACGCAGAGTCTGAACTTTCTAAAGCAGCATCCGAACGACGACGATTGTTGCGAAGCATGTCTGAATTTGCAGCTAAACGCTCATACATGTGAGGAGCTCTGCGAGGCACATCAAGACCTCCTGGCAAAATCGGTTGCTTTGAGTTGCATCCGTTTTCTACACATTTACTCATAACTTTCCAAACATGCAGCAAATAGTTGCGCACGTAGTCAGCAGCACCTTCATGCAATGCAAGCTCGTTTTGCCACACAACATCGCTTATTGACATATGCTTTTCTCGGCAAATATTTATAAGCTCGTCGCATGAAGTAAAAGGATAAGGTACAGTGGAATCTTTTGTTTGATTTGAGGAGCTTGCAGCATTATCACTACTATTTCCGTTATTACTTTCGCTATTATTCTCGCTTACACCATTCTTATTGGCATTATTTTCATCTTGCTCAGTAACACGCTCATGCAAGCCAACCATTGCATCATCTGCACACCCTTGACGAATAAATCCGCCGCCAATTGAATACCAAACTTGCTCATCGATTTTATTTCCGTCAGAATCAATTGCAACAAAACGCATTCCATTAGGATGAACAACCATTCGCATCCATTTTTCAAAAATTACATCCTTATCGTAATCAAAAGCAATAGTATGTTCACCTGCGAGCGTTAAAGTGCCAGTTTTTTTGCATTCCTGACGAATAGTAAGCATATGATCAGTGTCTACATTATCTGGAAGATTTCCTTCAAGACCTGCAACGCAAGCGCGATCAGTGCCATGACCAAGACCTGTTAAAGACAGTGATCCGTAAAGAGTCACACTTACGTGCGCAACGTTTGCAAGACTACCACTTTTTTTAAGCGATGAAACAAACGAACACGCAGCTCGCATAGGACCTACTGTATGTGATGAACTAGGACCAACGCCTACTGAAAACATCTCTAAAATACTAAACACGTATCTATTGTAAGCATCATTAAGCTCACGTCGACACACTAATTACATGAGAAATATGTTAGATTGTTCACTTCTTACTTTGTTTAGATAACAAGTTTGCTAAACTCACGCACACAAACCATAAGATTACAGCTAAAACAACAGCTATAAGCATTACAGTAAACGCGCTTCCTGCAGTCGGCACGTGAATTTCGAAGAATTTTGCAGTAAACGGTATAAAAGCTCCAGCAACTCCAGCTGCAGCAAATAGCGCAACCATAATTCCTCTCCACGAGCGCAACGGCTTGGCAACGCTTGCAAGCACGAGTATGCCGAGAACAAATACGATTACGGAACAAATACTGCGAGTAGTTGCCAAAGCTTGCACGTTTGAGACAATAAAACGAGATGCTATCAAATTATTTGCAACAACATCGTCAAGATTTAATCCCAAAACTCGCGGAGCTATAACAGCAGTAGCGAGCACAGAAGCAGCTATAGCAAATCCGCTAGGAACAGCAAAACGAACAACTCGCTTCAAGAAACCTGGAATGTATCGACAAGTATTAGGCGCAAGAGCGAGCAAAAATGCTGGAATACCAATAGTTAAAGAACCAATATAAGTAATGTGACGAGGCAAATACGGGAAGTGCAACGCTAGAAGCACAACTCCTGCAGAAATAAGCGCAGAATAAACAGTTTTTACAAGGAATAAGCCAGCCACACGTTCCATATTTGCCATCACTTGCCTACCGCGAGCCACAACATCCGGCAAATGCGAGAATCGCGAATCAACAAGAACCACTTGAGCTACAGCTTTTGCAGCAGGAGCAGCATTGCCCATAGCAACGCCCAAATCAGCTTCTTTAAGAGCCAAAGTATCGTTCACGCCATCACCAGTCATAGCAACAACATGACCTTGAGTATGAAGCGCCTGAACAATCGCTTTCTTTTGATGAGGAAGCACGCGCCCAAGCACATCCACATTTTCAAGCACTTTAGCCAATTCGTTAATATCTTCTGGCAATTTTCTAGCGTCCATTGCAACAGGCTTGCGATCTCCTGTTAAGCCAACTTTTGCAGCAACAGCCGCAACTGTTGTAGGGTTATCTCCCGAAATTACGCGGCAACGCACACCCTGCTCACGGAACCATTTAAGCGTTTTGCGAGCATCGTCACGAATACGCTCAGAGCAGCGAACTAAAGCAATAGGATGAGCATTTACGCAAATAGTTGGAGAATCGCCAAAAGTTTTATCTGTTTCTGTTACGCTACTTAAGCTGCTACTATCGACGCTACTTACAGTACTACTTTCGCTACTTACTTTTGCAAGCAGCAGCACGCGCTCACCTTGCTCCGCATAAGAATTAACTTTCGCTAAAAGTTCATTAGTATTTGCATAATCAATCGCGCTGAGCAATACTTCCGGAGCACCCATATACCAAGTTTCATGTTCTCCGCTGCTTTTCGCATATTGCACCGCACTCCACTTTCTAGCAGAAGAGAATGGAAGACGGTTAGATACATGCTGGCTAGCTGCAACTCCTTTAGAGCCAAGCCCTTCCATAATCGCAACACCTGTTGCGTTCGGATTTTCTTCATTTGATAAGTCGAATAAAGCTTGATTGGTTTGCAAGTTGGTCTGCAAAGATATTTCGGCACCACTATTATCTAGATTTTCCACGCCAACGAATGCAATACCACCGTCGGTTATAGTGCCAGTTTTGTCCAGATTCAAGCAGTCTACGCGCGCTAAAGTTTCTACAGATTCCAACTCCTGAACTAACGTTTGCTTACGAGCAAGCCGCATAGCAGCCACCGCAAAATTAAGCGAAGTAAGAAGAACCAATCCTTCTGGAATCATGCCAACAACGCCTGCAACAGCAGAAACAACAGCTCCCCTCCAAGCACCAGTCTGCCAAGCTTCAACAAATCCGCCAACCTTGTGCATTTGCGACCACACAAGCAGCATACACAAAGGCACCACAACCATCGTCATATACTTCAAAATCGTGTTAATTCCACGGCTTAAGTCGGAAATTGTTTTGGTATAAACTTTCGCTTGCGCCGCCAATTTTGCCGCATAACTGTGCTCTCCTACGGCAGTAACACGCGTTAAAGCCATTCCAGAAACTGCAGTAGATCCGGAATAAACGTTATCACCTTTTGCTTTTCGAACTGTAGCAGACTCGCCCGTGAGCATGGACTCGTCCATTTCTAAGCCCCACGATTCCAGCACTTCTACATCTGCAGGAACTTGCTCACCAGCCCTAAGCCACAAAATATCTCCAAGCACAATATCTTTGTGCGCAATCTCAATATTTTCTCCGCCTCTACGAACCATTGCGTAAGACGCCACAAGTATAGAAAGCCTATCCAAAGTGCGCTTTGCTTTTAATTCAGTCACAATGCCAATTCCAGTATTTACCAGAATTACCACACCAAAAACAGCATCCTTCCACGAACCAGTGGCAAGCACAACAACCATTGCTGTGAAAATAATCGCGTTAAACAATGTAAACACGTTCGCGCGCACAATATCCATTAAAGAGCGAGAAGTCTGCTTAGAAGTAATATTCACATCTCCGCGAGAGACTGCCTCTGCAACTTCTTCTGTGCTCAAACCAGAAACTTCTACTTTAGGAAGCACCGCAATAGCGTTATTTTTGCTAATTTCTGTAGATGCCATTGCGTTTTGTTCGTTATTTGTCATTTATAATCACTTCCCTACTATGCGGTGTATTGTCGATTATTGCTCGAACGATGCTTAGCAAAGACGAACGCTCAAATTTTGATTTATTGCTTTTATTGTTTAAAGATTCGCTATTTTTTGATAAATAAGATTCATGAATATTTTTTCCAATTCCACTTCCATCGCTATCAAAATACAAAGTAGCTGCGTATAAAGTTGCGTCTTTTGGTGCTTTTACAGGATTTATTAACGCAACTGGCACTCCAGCGTAACGCACGTATTGCAGCGCAGAAATCCATGCTTTGCTTTCGTTTTGTTTATTGCAAGTGCTGTTATTAAGCTTGTTATTCTCTTTTATATTAGGTTGATTATTATCATTATGCAGGTCGTCAACGCCTGTTACGTCGAGCGCGTCTATAAGTATTAATGAAACAGGTTGCTCGCTTGCAGCGCGAATAGCTTGCTGAGCAGCTTCGTTAGGATTAACAACATTTGATAGCGGCACATAAGAAGCACTCAATTTTGACGTTTTACAATGCTTCATAACTTCGTCATCAAGCGCAGCTAATTTTGAACCAATGACCAGCAAATGGATGTCATTAATATCTATGCCGTCGTGAATTATGTCTCCAGCGCGACCAGTGCTACCAACGGCTTTACCCTGCGGCTCGCAAGCACTCAACGTACCCAACGTTAAAGCAGTTACGACAGCAGCCGCAAAAATGGTAATAGCGCGTTTAGAAAACATAAGACTTTTATACCACACCTTCAACATAAGTGGTGGTTTGGCAAGTTTCAACATTATCGACCGATTATCCTACCCCTTTTCAAGTAGTTCTGCTACTTTTGCTGAGTCTCCTTGCTGTATTTAATCATAATGAAACTACACCTCCCAAATTGGTACTTTTAGTTCAAATTCAGAGATGCAGTTCAACGCATACGCAGGCTCTACAAACTAAATCCTCCCATTTTGTTATCTGTAGCTACATTTTGATTCTATAGTGCTAATTTCTATTCCCAATAATTTCTTAGTAATATTTCTAACATCACTCTTATTCAATAAACATTTTGGACCAATACATATTTTTTCTATAATATCTGGAGTAAAGTTTAGTTTAACAAACTCAGTAATGTTATCATTCCCAATAATTCTAAAATCATGTTCTAATGATTTTAAAGACAATCTTTCAGTAAAAGCATCATGATTGTTAACTATCTTTTCAAATTTCAAATCGTCACAATAAATAAGGCGTATTTCTTTTTCTTCAGCAAAAGCAGGATTTTTATATTTCACAAGTTCAGGAATTAATTCATGTAAAAACACCTCTATTTTTTCTTCTCTCTTTGTAATATTTTGCTCACTAATCACCGTATTTATTGTGTCTGCTACACATTCAACATCACTTTCTATATCATCATGAACCACACTATCCGTATAAATTACTTTTTTAAACAATAAATTATCGAATTTTGTCAATTTTTCTAAATTAAATCCTATTGAAACTCCTTTTCCATCATCGGCATATCCTTTCCACTGACTTAACATATCTGATTCTTCAGAAAAACAGCAAATATATACGCTGTTCTGTCCTTTAGATTCTAGTATTTGCATTAATTCTTCGCATGTAAAATCTAGACACGAACGATTTGTCATCCCATGGTAAAGCGATCCTGATGCTTTAAATCCGTCATTTGAATTGTTTCTTTCATCATTTAGTTTATCAATATACCATTTTATTTCTAAATTATCATTCATTTTTAGTGGATCTGAAAGATAAATAGATTTATTCTTAATAATATTCAAAAATGTGCTTAAAGAACAATAATAGTAACCTATCATATATACTATCCTCTAATAAAATTCATTTGTTTATTCATCTTGCCAAGCATATCTAATTCACATCTTACACTTTTAGAATTAGATTATCTCATTTTAATTTATTTTCGCACTATTACTCAATACACTGTTCTTATATCAACGAATTTTTCTTTTACTTTTATAGTATTATAAATAATCTATGATTTTATATTTTATCTATGTTGTATTATCAAATAAAAAGATTCTTCTTCTATAGGTTGATAAACAAATTAAATTTATAAAACTAATTTCTTCTGTTGCACGATTTTAGTTCCAAATACTTTAAAATTCACTACTGCATTTAGATGAATAAACTTATAAACTTCCCAATTAAATGTCTTAGTTGCTTCACCTGTTCATTTGCTCATATGTTGTTTAAATAGTTTATTCTCTGTAAGCTCATCTAGCATAAGATGATAATCTTCTACACTTTTGTTAATTAATTTTTTAATTCTTCTAGAGCTCTGAAGCATAAATATTTGTAAATCATTGATATAATTCACCAATTGACTTCCACTTAAATTCAGATATATAGACTCTTTGACTTATAAACTAAGATTCCACTAATTAAAATTAGAGTATAGAGAATTAAAGTATAGCAAAAATAACTCAACCATTGACACCACATGTAACACCACTTATACTCTTATAAAACTTTCAAAAAATCATCAGAATATAAAATCAAATATGACTAAAACAAATAAATCTAGCAAAAATATCTCTCACAAAAATAAGTCCAAAACACTAACAAATAAAACACTCAGCTACTACATGTCACTACCGTATAAGCTGGAAATTGTAAAAGATCCGGATGAAGGCGGATTCGTGTCTTACTACCCTGATTTGCCAGGATGCATAAGTTCAGGAGACTCCGAACAGGAAGCAGCAGCAAATGCGCAGGACGCTAAGCATGCTTGGTTTGAAGCAGCTCTTGAAAGCAAAATCAACATAAAAGAGCCGTCTTACCATGAGCTGAATGACTATTCTGGTCAATTCAAACTGCGTCTACCTAAAGAATTACACAGGCAATTGGCTGAGCAATCTCAAGCCGAAGGAATAAGCATGAACCAGTATTGCGTGTATCTTCTTTCGCAAAATAACGCTATTGAACGCGTGCTTGAGCGAGCATAGAAAATACAATTCGAGCTATTCCCCAAAATTTCACACTATTCATTAGTAATTACTCGTAATTATTAGCAATCATCCGCAATTACTTGCAATGCAACTTCAATACCTCGAAGCATATCAGCTAAACTCATGGAACTCGTACTCGGCTTATCAAGAACTTGCTCAGGCAAATACGGAACGTGAATAAAACCGCTCTTAATCGGCAATTTCCTAGTATGGCAATAATAACAAACACTGTAAAGCACGTCATTACACACGTACGCGCCCGCAGAAAAAGACACAGACGCCGGCAATTTCGCCTTATTCAAAGCCTCAACTATATTTACAACTGGCAAAGTCGCTTTATAAGCCACATCACCATCCTGCACAACAGGCTCATACCAAGGTTTATATCCACTATTATCTGGTATACGCGCAGCTCTACAGTTAATGCCAACATACTCAACGTTAAAACAAGCAGAACCACCAAATTGTCCTAACGAAAGCACGGCATTAGGGTGAACTTCCTCTATTTTTTCAATAACTTCTTGCGCACCCTTGTTAAATTCCGTAGGGATATGTAAACGAACAAGTTCCACACCCTCAGGCGCATGCACTGATTGCGCAATCTCCCACGACGGATTTATAGACTCATTATCAAATGGCGTAAAACCAGTAATCAAAATACGCATCACAATACCCCTTCACACGAATATCACTTTATTAAAACATTAAAACGCATCACAAAAAAACTGTACATATGTGAATGTCACTGTATATAAACTGTATACAAACTTCAGGATTCTACTACGTAATTCATGTTCGCAAAAAGATTAGTGATAGTCATATTGTGAAATAACCACACAACTCCCTCACAACACGCACAAAATCAAAATTGGTAAGACTCGCATTCGTGTAATAGTATTGTGCATTGGATGTGCATTCGCGCCGCAGCGTGAATTAAACAAAGCAGTTGAAGCACATACAATAATTTCAACAGAATTTAGCGGAATTAAATTAAACTAGATTAAATTAATTTCAGCAGAATTCAACAGAAATAAACAAAATTAAAACTAGATTCAACGACGAAAAGAGATTACCGATGACGAAGATCATTCAGATTGGCGCAAATCACGCCGGCACTGCCTGCGCTAACACCATTTTGAGCTACCCAGGAAACGAACTTACGATTTACGATCAGAATAGCAATATTTCCTTCCTTGGTTGCGGTATGGCTTTGTGGATTGGCAAGCAGATTCAAAGCAGTGACGGACTGTTCTACCAGAAGCCAGAAGATTTTGTTAAAAAAGGCGCTAAGGTAAATCTTGAAAGTAAAGTTTTAGACATTGATTACGCAAAGAAAGAAGTAACAGTCGAGCTTAAAGATGGCACTGTTATTCACGATTCTTACGACAAGCTGGTTCTTGCTACCGGCAGCCTTCCAAACAAGCCTCGCATTAAGGGCATTGACTTGGAAAACGTGCAAATGGTAAAGCTTTTCCAGAATGCTCAAACTGTTATTGCTAAGCTACAAGAGCGTGATTTCCGTAATGTTGTGGTTCTTGGCGGCGGCTACATTGGCGTGGAACTTGCGGAAGCTTTTAAGCGACTTGGCAAGAACGTAACTCTTATTGACATGGAAGACCATATTCTTAACGGCTACTTTGACCCAGAGTTTTCCGATAATTTGAAGCAAATTATGGAGAATAAAGGCATTAAGTTTGAACTTGGTCAAACTGTTGAAGAAATTGTTGGAGACACTGAAGTCAAGGCTGTTAAAACAAGCAAAGGCACTTACGAAGCCGACATGGTGATTTGCGCTATTGGCTTCCACCCAAACGTTGCGCTCGGCAAAGACCACTTAAAGCAGTATGCTAACGGCGCTTTCCTTGTTGACAAGAAGCAGCAAACTTCCGATCCAGACGTGTACGCAATCGGCGACTGCGCTACAATCTACGACAACGCTCGAGACCGCGTAAACTACATTGCGCTCGCTACTAACGCAGTTCGAAGCGGCTTGATTGCAGGTCACAACATTTGCGGAACTCCTGTAGAAACCGAGGGCGTGCAAGGCTCTAGCGCAATGATGATCTACGACTACAAGCTTGTTTGCACCGGCTTGAGTTTGACTGCCGCTCAAAAAGAGGGCATGGACGTTAACTACGTTGATTTTGAGGATACTCAAAAGCCTGCGTTTATGGAAGTTGAGAATCCAAAGGTGAAGATTCGCATCGTTTACAAGAAGGATACGAAGGTTATTGTTGGTTGCCAATTGGCTTCTAACTACGATATGTCTGCCGCAATTCACCTGTTCTCGCTAGCTATTCAAAAGAAAGTCACGATTAAAGAGCTTGCTTTGTGCGACATCTTCTTCATGCCTCACTTCAACCAGCCATACAACTACATTACGATGGCTGCTTACACGGCTTTGTTGAAGGGATGATTAGACTTTGCTGATTAGCTTAGGCTGAATCACTTTTTCCGATTAGCTTAAATCGCATTTATTAAACCAAGCAATCTGTTCTATAATGGAGCAGTTGCTTGGTTTTTTAATCATCCGCGCACAAAAGAGCGCACAAAACGCGCACTATTAGCATAAGACATGCAGATTAAAACAAAGGAGTCTAGGATGAAGCAGCTTTCTATTAAACCAACTATTCATAAGTTCGAGAACTCACGCGACTTCGCGCAAGAATTCAAGCTCAGCAAGGGCGATTTGGTTATTACAAACCAGTACATTTGGGAGCCTTATTTTGGCGATTTGAATCTTGATTGCGACGTGATTTTCCAAGAGAAATACGGCAAGGGTGAGCCGAGCGACGCAATGGTTGATGCAATCGTTAGTGACATTCACACAACTCCAAAGCGCGTGATTGGCATTGGCGGCGGCACTGTTTTGGATATTTCGAAGGTTTGTGCATTGAAGCAAACAAGCCCGCTTGAAGACTTGGTTGACGGCAAGATTCCTGCACAAAAAGGCGCGGATCTTATTCTTGTTCCAACTACTTGCGGCACTGGCTCCGAAGTTACGAACGTTGCGGTGTTCTCGCTTACTAAGCGCAATACCAAGAAGGGTTTGGCGAACGATGCTTGCTATGCTACGGACGCTGTTCTTATTCCAGAATTGTTAAAGAGCCTGCCTGATTACGTTTTTGCAACCAGCTCTATTGACGCTCTTACGCATTCGATTGAGTCCGCACTTTCTCCTATTGCAACCGAGCTTACAAAAATGTTTAGTTACAAGGCTTGCGGGCTTATTTTGCAAAGTTATATGCGAGTTGTTAAAGAAGGCAGCAGCACAAAAAGCCAAGTTGTAAGCGACTTGGTTTCGGCAAGTCTTTACGCTGGTATTGCGTTTGGTAACGCTGGCTGCGGTTGCGTTCACGCGATGGCTTATCCGCTTGGTGGAACTTTCCACGTGGCTCACGGCGAAACGAATGCAGCTCTTCTTACAAGCGTTTTGCGATACTATGCTAAGCACGACGAGAATAACGCAGAAAACACTGAGCTTTCTAAGCTTTTTGACTTTATGGCAAATATTCTTGAATGCCAGAAAACAGACGTATTAAATAAGCTTGACGAAGTTCTTAACACGATTCTTCCTAAGCACAAGCTTCACGAGTATGGCATGACCGAGGATATGATTCAAAGTTGGGCTGCAAGCGTTGTCAAAGAGCAGCAGCGACTTTTGAAGAACTCCTACATGCATATGGACGAAGCCGCCATTGCTGAAGTCTACGCGTCTACTTTCTAAAGTCAGATAACGTATTTATAAAGTAACTAAATTAAACAAAATTCACTAAAAAATCCCCGCAACCAACAAGAGCTGCGGGGATTTTAATTATCGTGACTATGTGAAACTTATGCTTCAAGCGTTATTACAGGATGCAAATCAAACATTGTTACAGTACGCTTCATGCGGAAGGCAATGCTTGTTATAGCAATCGCAATCACGCCGAAAAGCACAAGCATTCCAATGCCAGAGACTATTTCACCACTGTTCTTTCCAGACATTGCTTGACGCAACCCCATAATCGAGTACGTCATTGGCAAGTAAGGGTGAACAGCTTTAAAGAATGCCGGCGTCATTTGTACTGGGAACGTTCCTGCAGAGCTTGTGATTTGCAACATAAGTAGCACAATCGCAACTATTCGCCCTGGCATGCGGAACACCACCATAATCATTTGCATTATAGCCATAAAGACTATTGACGCTATAATCCCCAGCGCGTAGAATGCACCAACATTATCGATTTGCAACTTCAACGCTCCTTGAACAACGCCCATAAGAATAATCGCTTGCACAACGCCCATAAGCACAAAAGGCGTCAAGCTAATAAGCGCGCTTTTAAGCGGATTCATGCCGTTTAGTATCGCTCGCCTATCCATAACTCTCAAAACGAATGTTGCCATAAGAGCACCAACCCAAAGGGCGATGGAAATAAAGTAAGGAGCAAAACCAGTTCCATAGTTTTCAACGTGCGAATACTCGTGCTCCTCCAAGGAAACTGGTGCGCTCATCATCTTACTTTTTTGAACAATACCGTTTACTTTTCCAGACTTTTGAGCATCTTTAAGCCCGTCATGCAATTTCTTAGCACCATCAACAAGCTTTGGAGTGTTATCAGATAGTTTCTTAACACCGGAATTAAGCTGATTAGAACCGTTCACTATTTTCGCAGAACCTTGTGCAGCTTCATTCACGCCACTATTTAGCTTCTCACTACCGTTACTTACTTGAGCCAAACCGTCAGCAAGCTTGTTTGTGCCAGCAACTAACTTATTCGAACCAACATTAACTTTCTCCATGCCTTGCATAAGAGCGTCAGCACCGCCCTTTATTTGCAAGCTTCCTGCAGAAAGCTTGTCTGCTCCAGCGCTTAAAGCAGAAAGATTTGTTTCTAGAAGATTAGAATTTTCACCTAATCCTTCTGCCAAACTTTGCAAATTAGCAAGCACGTCTTCCTTTGTTACTGCTGGGTTTTGCGCTTGCATAAGAAGACCAGTAATTTGTGCTTTTGTTTCAGCGTTTCCAGCTTTAACATGTTCTTCTAATTCGTTGCTTGAAGCTGCAAGCTTTTGAGCTCCTTCATAGAATTCGCTTGTCGCTGCCGATAGCCTTTGCGTTCCTTCGCTTAACTGTTGGGCTCCGTTTGCTAAATCTTGCGTTTTTTGTGCAAGATATTGAGCTCCTTCTTTGCTGCGAGCATTGGCTTCAGTTAGCGTATTCGCGCCTTTTTGAAGCTCCCCTAATCCGCCTTGAAGTTTTTGCAAAGATTGCGAAAGTTTATTCGACCCATCTGCAAGCTTATTTATTCCGCCTTGCAAAGACTTTGAACCTTCATGCAATGCTCCAGCACCGTTTGCAGCAGCACCAAGAGAATCGGAAGCTGAATTAACTTTCGCAAACATGTGCTCCCAATACTCTTGAGCAATCGCCTCGCTAATCTCAGTACGCATAGTGCGGAAAGCAGTTTTACCAATTTGTGAAGCCAGCATATTGCTTGCTTGATCGTACTTTACGTGAAGTTTTGCTTTAGTAGGAGTATCGTATTGCGCGGAAGCAATGCACTTACTGAAAGAAGCTGGAATAGTTGCTACCATAAAATAGTTGCCATTTTTAAGACCCTTATTCGCTTCGGCACTATTTACAAAATTCCATTGGAAACCTTCACTACCGTCTTTTTGATTCTTTAAACGAGTTTTGATTTCGTTTCCAATGTTTCGCATTTTGCCGTTAATCATAGCGCCATTGTCTTCAACAACAACAGCCACAGGCACAGTATCCAAAGTCTTATAAGGATTTGTAAATGCCCATAAGTAAAGCGATCCGTATAAAAGTGGAATCAAAGCTACGGTTCCAATAACAAGCTTTCGAGCTTTTCCTTTCATCGTATTGTTAATCTCACGAAATGCAAGAGCAATAGTACTAACGTGCATTGTTTTCACCACCGTTTGCTTCACTTGTAGCAAGTTGAGAATCAGTATGAGAATTTTCTGTTTTCTCATTATTTGGCATAAGTCTTAAGACTTGATCCGCTTGCTTTTCTAACTCACTTTGCAAAACTCCAACAAGGCAGGAGCAGTAGTTTTTGCTAACATATTCGCGAATATCGGAAAGTAAGTATTCGCGTTGCTCACTAGTAAGCTCCGTCTCAATTCCATCAACAAATAGCAGCCACGGTTGCTTTAATAATGCCAACGCAATTGCCAAACGCATGCGCTCGCACGGAGTCAACTCTCCTATTGCTGTTTTGTGAGGAGAAAATACTTTCCATTGAGCAAGAAGATTGTACGCGTATTGGCGCAATGCTTCGCGATTTTTTACATCATTTTTATACTGTTCGCGAAATAGTGGCGAAGATGATGCGAGTTTTAGCTCACTCATCAAAGCTTCTTCTATTGTTTGCATTTTGTAGAATTCGTTAATTCCGTTGAATAATCCCAATCCCACATATTTACGTGATTTTTTAAAATCGTTAGGAAGAGTTGAGTCCGCAATAGTAAGAGTTCCGTTCGTAAATTTCATATAACCAGACAGTGCAAGCAGCAAAGCTGATTTTCCAGAGCCGTGTTCACCTGATATTGCAACGATTTGATGAGGCTCTACTTTTAACGATACGTCCCAAAATGGTGTTCTTCTAAATATTTGTAAGCCTAATTCTTTAGCTTCTAAAAGTGTTTTACTATCTTTCATAATTTGCATGTTTGACGCTTGTAATTAAGATATGTCGTAATATCCTTTTTACTTAGAGCGCCAGGCATTCCTCCTTACTCTAAATACTCTAAATAACTTATTTTCAGTTTTCAGTTTTTTAGTTTTTCAGTTTGTTGTTTATTGCTTATTTTTAGATCTTCACAATTAGCAAAACAATTTTTAATTTTCGCATTGCTTTATCGCCACTTTTCAGCGATAAACTCACGTTGCAATGCTGCAATAAAACGGTGTAAAACCGAACATTTGGTGATTTATCAATTCTTCACCACTAATCATTTAGAATACTCTTTTGTGCAAACAATTGTTGAGTTACACTAATTTTTTTATTTAATTGTTTATATTTTATATTCACTCAAGAAACAAGTTGTAAACACTTCCATGCTATATTGTCTTTAATTACTAAATGTAAGAAATACATATGTAAGAATACATATGCAAGAAATAAAAACGTAAGCAATACGAAATAAAACATATTGCTTCAAACAATATATTAAATTCAAGCATTTAAAGGGGTGAACGGCATGCTAAGTTTGCAAATTTTAAATATTATATTTAATCCGGTTATTGTGTCGGTTGTAGTGCTATGCGCACTTAGTCTTGCAAAACTTAATGTTTTGCTATCAATGATAGTAGCTTGCGTTGCAGGTGGCATTGCCGGTCATCTTCCGCTTTTTGGAGATGGAAATCACACGATTATGGCGTTGCTTTGCGATGGTTTCTCTACCAATGCGCAAACTGCGCTCGCCTACATTTTGCTTGGTACTTTTGCGGAAGCAATTACAGCAACCGGTTTGGCTCAAATTATTTCTAAAAAAATTAGCAAAATTATTGGCATGAAAAAGTACGCTCTACTTGCAGTACTAACTCTAATTGCGTGCATATCTCAAAATATTGTGCCAGTTCACATTGCTTACATTCCTATTCTTATTCCGCCGATTTTACGAATCATGAACGAACTTAAGATTGACCGACGAGCAGCTGCATGCTGTACTGCTTTTGGTCTTGAAGTTCCATACATTGCAATTCCGTTTGGATTCGGCTTAATTTTCCAAACTGTTATTGCTACGAATCTTTCTAAAAACGGCATGAAGGTTAGCGTTGCAGACGTTAGCGCTGTGAACTGGTATTTAGGTCTTGCAATGTTTGCATCACTACTTTTTGCTGTATTTGTGCTTTACAGAAAACCTCGCGAATACAAAACTACAGAAACTGACACTCGCGCAGCCGATGCCGTTGTCGGACCTCTTAATCTACGCCATTATGTAACTATTCTCGCAATTATTGTTGTTGTAGTAGTGCAAGTTATCAGTAAGGATCTTTCGCTTTCGTCTATTGCAGGTCTTGCAACCATGATTATTTTTGGAGCAATAAAGTGGAATGACATTGACAATCAGCTTACTGGCGGCGTAAAACTCATGGGTCTTATTGCATTTGTGATGCTCATTGCGGGCGGATATGCTAACGTGATCCAAGCGACAGGCGGAGTTGAGGAGCTTGTAAACTTTGGCGTAGCTTCTATGGGACAGAACAAACTTGTTGCCGCATTTGTTATTACGCTTATTGGTTTGCTTGTGACTATGGGCATTGGCACTTCGTTTGGCACGGTTCCTATTCTTGCTGTTTTGTTCGTGCCACTGTGCCAGAGCATTGGTTTCAGCACTCCCGCAACGATTCTTCTTATGTCTTCCGCTGCAGCTCTCGGAGACGCAGGCTCCCCTGCTTCCGATACTACACTTGGACCTACTTCCGGCTTAAACGCGGACGGTCAGCATAGTCATATTTGGGATACTTGCGTTCCAACGTTCCTTATTTTCAATATTCCGCTTATGGCTGCCGGCATTGTAATATCGCAGTTTATTTAGCAGATTATTTCCGAAAACACGGCAAGTAAAAAACGCAACTAGCGAATAACGCAAGTAACCAATAAACGCCAGTAGAGTTGAAATAAACTCCCTGGCGTTTATATTTAAATACCAATCAACCAATCACAAATCAGTCAATCCCAAAGTGGCCAATCACTGCAAATTCGCGGGCGATTGGCTACATTAGATATACCGTCTAGCTAAACATTTTCACTAGCTCAGTATGCTATCAATATTCTTCTTATTGATTAGATTATCTTCGTCAAGAAAAGCCATCTGCTTTATTCCGCTTAAGCTTGCAATAAGCGACACTGGGAAGGTAACGATATTTTGATTAAGAGTACTAATGTTACTATTTACGATTCTTTTTGCCGCCGCCAGCTGCTCATTTTCATCGTTTATTTCCTCTTGCAAGTTCAAAAACTGCTCAGAAGACTTTAATTCCGGATAAGCTTCCGCCAAAGCAAAAATCTTCCCTATTGCATGATTCTGATTTTTGATTACCGAACTAGAATCCGCTGATCCCAATCCTTCTCTTAAACTCACTAAATCCACTAAGGTTGTTTTTTCGTACTTTGCAAACGACTGCGCAACTTTAAGCATTTGGCAAATCGTATCATATCTTTTAGCGAGCGCAATATCAACGTTTTTCCGCGACTCTTCTATAATCACCCTATATTTTCTTAGCCTATTTAACATGCCAATAAACCAGACAATAAGCACTACAAGCACTATTGCAACACAAATTAGCACAGTGTTCTTATCCATAACGTCACCCATAATGTCTCCCATAACATCTCCTTTAGTTCTAGTATTTTCTAATTTTTTAGTTCGCTAGTATTGCAATTTACTAGTTTCTACTTTTGTAATTTTTACTTTTGTAATTTCTCTCTAATTACGTTAATTATTTCGTAATACTCAGCCAAAACATCTCTAAATCTTGCATATTCTCTTGTTAAAGATAGGTTTTCTACTCCAGATTTTCCTGGAGCGCCGAATAAATACCGACCAGAATCAAAGGCTGCAACAATACGCTCACTATCTAGATATATGCAAACTCTCATTCTTTTTTGCAAATTATTCATTAGTTCTATAAAACTTGGATCTAATACAAGCTTTGTATAAAAATCGTCTGTAGAAAAGATTGAATACGAGTCGTTAAATTCAATGGATTCTGTCTGAACTTCGCTCTCCTCTTTTGTTTTTTTACCATAGTATCCATTTAGTTTTTGTCCCATAAAGTTCTTTCCAGTAACAGGGACGATTCTAATGTGGCCATTTATGTTGGTTTTTGAGTTTATTAATAAGACTTGCCCAATAAAATCCGTTTTTTTAACACTTTTTCCACTTTCACTTCTAGAAAAGTGGATTGCTTGCATATTTGAAAATTCAGTTTTAAATTCATCGCCAAAAATTATGTGTTTACTTGAATAATACCTACTAGATATTGGCAGAAGATTATCAAAAATGCTGCTGTCAATTCCTTCAGAATTTTCTAATACCGTTCCTGGCAGAATCGCATTCAAAATCGGCGTTAGAATATTATCCGAATATAGGGCATCTACATCAACTTTATTATTTACAAAAAACTTACCTGCAAAGTAAACAACAAAAACACCTACTATTAGCAAATAATATTTGTAACGAGAGTAATCAATATTTGGAAAGTAGTTATACAAAACACCTAAAACCATTACTACCGGTATGAATGGAATTAAACGAATTGGATCAAAAGAATTATTTTTTATGCCTTCTTTTAACTCATTTAATTTCCCTTGTATTTGGGGAGATTGTTCTATTCGCGCTAGTTTGTCTAAAACTTCTGGATTTGTAAATACGCTACCATATTTTACATTCATGTCATCTCCCTTTTATAAATCACTCGTCATTTTTGACATATTTTGCGAATCACTATGCACAACGTTGTAGGATTTGAATTTACAGTATCATTGTTTAGATTTGTCTGATTCTGTTCATTCGATTCATAGTTATCTATATCATTCGAATCATGCTGATTAAACTGTTCCATATATGCCTTTTCTCTAACTCTATACAATCTAAATTACACAAGATCATTAAATAAAAACAGATTTTGACTAAAATTTATTTTGCAAAATTTTAAAGCAAAGAAAGCACTGCAAGTAACAGCGTAATTCCTTAAAATGTAACTCGAAAGCAGGTTGCATTGCTGAGAAAGTGGCCAATTGCTGCAAATTCGCACTTAATGGCTACTAACACGGGCTCAGAATCTATTGCGCTAAATTGCACAGCGCATTGAAAGCAAACCAGCTCCACAGCCTCACATAGACACAGTGTAAAGCGAGTAGAAGTAAGCCTTCTGATTCATAAGCTCCTCAAAGCTTCCGCGCTCAATAAGCTCGCCGCTTTTCATCACAAGAATCTCATCATATTGCTTAAGCGAATTAGCATCCAAGCGGTGAGTTACCACAAGTCGAAGAATTCCTTGCAAATCCAAAATAGACTGCGTTACGTTCGCGCTCGTCTCGTTATCTAACGCGCTCGTTGCCTCATCAACCAGCAGAATCTCGGACTTTTTAAGCAAGCTTCGCGCAACAGCAATACGCTGCTTTTCGCCGCCAGAAAGATGACTACCATTCTCGCCACACTGATAATCCTTGCCTTTAGCAGCAATCAAATCATCCAAACCAGCCAAGTGAATCACGCGATTAACTTCCGCATTCGGGAACGGCTTAAAAAGCGTAATATTATCTAAAATCGAAGCATCAAACATAAACACAGACTGCTGCATAAGAGTAGTCTTATCGTAAAGCGAACTCTTGCTCACATTGCTAAGCTCGTGATTATTCAGCTTCACACTACCTTCATAATCCTTGTAGTATCCCATAAGCAGATTAATCAAACTACTCTTACCAGCTCCAGAAGATCCTACTATTGCATAAGATTTTCCAGCTTGCAAAGTTAGATTTACATTTTTCAAGACTTTATGATCCAGGTCATAAGCGTACGAAACATCGCGCAAAACAACGCTTTTAATAGAATCGTCAATGATCTCGCCAGAATCTTCCTTAACATTACTCATATAATCAGCCATCTTGCTAATAAGCTTCTTAGCACCCTTCATCTCGCCAAGCATTTGCGGAAGACTTGCAATAGGCTGAAGCACGCCGTTCATCAAATTAGTGAAAGCTAACACCATTCCAGCAGTAATAACGCCAACATGAGCGTTAACCATCCAAGCGCCAACAAGCATCACGCCAAGCTGAGTCCCAAGACTTGAAATAGTACCAAGAGCAGAAACAGTAGTCATCGTTTTTTCGCGAAGATTCTTCGTATGCTCAAGCTCCATCGACTGATTCTGATAACGGTTAATAACCTCTTGCTCCGCCTTAAAACTCTTAATAACCGAAACGCCGTTCAAAACATCCTTCGTTAAGGCTGTATAAGACTCGTTCGACTTGGAAACCTGCTCCTCGCGAGTGGCAATTCCGTTAGCTGTAAGAATCGAGCACGCCATTGGAAGCACAGAAATAATAAGAGCAATAACAGTGAGCAATGGACTATAATAAATCATAAGAGCCAGAGAGCTTACAAGCATAAGAACGTCTTGAACAAAATCAAAAATCTTCTTCAAATACTTTTCTTGAATACGCTCACAATCATTAGTAAGTACAGAAAGATACGTGCCGGAATTCGCGAGCGAAAAATCACTATAACTCTTCTGTAAAAGCTTCTTGATAACAGACTCTTTATACTGATTCATTGCTTTTTCAAGAAAGCGAGGGTACGAGCTGCGCTTCAACGCGAAAATCAGGGAGATTGCCAGCATAAAGGAAACAACAAGCAGCAAAATAGTAGTTAAAGAGAAAGCTCCTTTACCTGCCATATAGTCGAAAATAATTTGCAAAATCCAAGAAATAGCAGTGTAAATCATAGACAAGGAAATAAAAACTATCATCGAAAGAAAAGCTACAAGCTTGTTTTCCTTGAAAAATAGTTTTACGTAATTTTTTACGTCGGGATGTAGTTTGGATGATTGCTGATTCGCGAGCGATTGCTGATTTGCTGTATTGTCAGTTTTGTTCATTCTCGCTACCTCTCACTTCCTTTATATCTATTTGCTATTCTTGCTATTTTTGCTATTTTTCGCTAATAGCATTTTCGCTTTCGAATTGCTAATCCACTCTCTACTAAGTATTGAAAGACACACTATAATACTTATCCTGATTGGTCAAGCTTATCTGCTTGATAACACCTATAAATGCTTAAACACACTTATACGTAATGCTTGCTAGAAATAATAAGCATAGAGTTAAAAAAAAAATCAAATCAAATACGCAACACCGCTTCAACACAAAGCTCAAGCGCATACGCTTTAGAATCCCCGCCCCAATTGCGCTCATCATAATTTTCAACATCGTGCAAAGTATCTGCAGTGTAAAGAATCTCACCCCAAACAATCTCACGCATTTGCGCACAAGCCGCTAAAGCAGAACACTCCATTTCAACAACCGCGCATCCCTCCTGCTTACGATTAGCAACTTTCGTCTTAGTCTCACGGAAGAACCCATCCGTAGTCCACGTTTTAACTTCATGATAAGGCAAATTATGCGCCTGCAAAGTTTGCAAAATAGCACGCCTCGAACGCTCTGAAACATCAACATAACGACTTGGAGGCAAATAATGATAAGAAGTCCCCTCATCCCTTAAAGCTTTATACGGAACCAGAAAAACGTTTTCCGCATAATCAACTAGCGACCCACAAGAACCAGCACTAACAACTTCCCTAACGCCGTAAGAAATCAACCAATCTAAGATCTGAACAGCAGCAGGAGCGCCAACTGGAGCTTGTACTAAGCAGATTTTTTGAGTTTCTTCTTCTACTTCGCTGTTTGCGTCTTCCTTTACTTTTTTCTCTACTTTTTCTTCCAAAACATATATTGGATATACTTTAGTTGCAGATTCAAAATTTGCTACAATCGTAGCTTTCCTACTTAAAGCATACTGATCGATTTCATCGCCTAAAAAAGCAAAAACCGCTTTAGATGGAAGCTGAACAGAAATATTATCGTGATTTGGCATAATAACCGCACTTTTATCGGAATCATACTCTAAAATCGGCAAATCATATTCTGCCATACAATCAGCTCCTTCATAAGATCAGCTCCATCCTACAAGCAACTCAATCCTATACACAAATACACGCATTAGCACACGAAAATCACAAAGTGGCCAATCTATGCAAATTCGCACTTAATGGCTACTAGAGAATCATATTTTCTGCATCATGTCCTGTCTTTTATAAAACCGCAGCAATCAATTTCTGAAAACTCAATAAAACCAACAGACTTATAAAAAGCAATAGTTTTTTCAGTGCAATCCGTGGTCAATTGAATTTGACGAACGTTAGGATAGCAATCCACAATCGCCTTTAACAAAGCAGACCCTATCCCCTGCCTTTGATACTCAGGCAAAACGAGAATATCTTGAATAAAAACAACCGTGTACCCGTCACCAACAGCCCTAATAATGCCAACTAGCTCATCATTTTTATAAGCAGCTAAAATCTTGAGCGAATTGTTAAAACCATTTTCCAAAGCAGCTAAATCATCTGTGTACGCAGACCAACCAACGGAATCATACAGCTTTGGAATATCTTCGCTATTATACTTTTTGTACTCTTTTATTTGCACGTCTGTTAAATTCATTTACAACAACGCCTCCAAACACTGTGAAATCAACGTTGAAACCCTAAATTTTCTAGCGTAATAACTCAGTATATCAAGTCGCCTATCTCTTTAACATAGGACTTTAATGCGCCAACTGCACCAGTGCCCAAAAACAGACAAAATCAGACACTCGCGCAGAAAAAGGAGTACGTATCAAGGTATGCCAAACACAAATCAAGTTTGACAAACGCAAATCCATTCGCTATAGTCATCACCTATCACCATTTCGACGAGTAAAGGAGTGCACATGTATCATACAAATATGATGACAAACTGTTGTTGTGACGTATGCTGTTGCGCATTTCTTAATCGAAATGATGTTTGCAAGCACTAAATATGCATAACATCTAGCCTGTGTTAAAAGCATTTACGTTAGAACGCAGCAAATTACGATTTAAGAAACAGCGCGCTGTTTCTTTTTTTATGCCAAAATTCGAATATAAAACGTTGAAAAGATAACAATTTAATACGGATTAGATATTAAACAGATAAATGGCATTTTTAGAAACAACTAATAAACAACAATCTCTTTATTAATAAAAAATTATTTTTTAAAAATTAAAAATAAACAAAATTAAACAAATTAAATTAAACAAAACAAACAAGTAAAACAAACAAGTAAGGGGAAATATTATGTCCAACATCTACAAGTCCGTGCAAGAACTCGTAGGCCACACTCCACTTCTGGAGCTTACTCACATTGAAAAAGAGTACAATCTTCAAGCAAAAATCCTCGTAAAACTCGAATACTTCAACCCAGCAGGCTCTGTAAAGGACCGCATTGCAAAGCAGATGATTGAAGAAGCAGAAGCCGCAGGCACGATTAAACCAGGCTCAGTAATTGTTGAGCCAACTTCTGGAAATACTGGCATTGGTCTTTCAATGATTGCGCAAACAAAAGGATACAAAAGCATTATTGTAATGCCAGAAAGCATGTCTATTGAACGTCGAAAACTCATGAAAGCATACGGCGCAGAACTCGTTCTCACACCTGCTAAAGATGGAATGAAAGCCGCAATCGCCAAAGCGAAGGAAATCGTTGAAAGCACGCCAAATGCGTGGACTCCTGGACAGTTTACCAATCAAGCAAATGTGCACGCACACTACAACACAACAGGTCCAGAAATTTGGCAAGACACTGACGGAAACGTAGATATGCTCATTGCTGGTGTTGGAACAGGCGGCACAATCACTGGTACAGGAACATACTTAAAAGAGCAAAATCCGCATCTTGAAGTAATCGCAGTAGAACCAGCCGACTCCCCTGTGCTCACAGGCGGAAAACCAGGAGCGCACAAGATTCAAGGAATCGGCGCAGGATTCGTGCCAGATGTGCTCAACAAAAACATTTATAATCGCATTGTTCACGTAACAAATGAAGACGCAATCGAAAACGGCAAGCTTATAAGCAAAAAAGAAGGCGTCCTCGTTGGTATTTCTTCCGGAGCTGCGATTTGGACAGCAACCCAAGAAGCAAAAAGGGAAGAAAACAGGGGCAAAACCATCGTTGCAATGCTGCCAGATTCAGGAGATCGATACTTGTCTACCGCATTATTTGAAGACTAACTACATTTAGGAGCTTACTTTAAATACGCAAGTTTTGATTAAATAATAAAAGAATAATAAATAACATTATTAGATAATGATCAAAACTATAGAATAAAGAAAATAGAAAATAAAGAAAATAGCAAAATAACGGGAGAAATGTATGAATGATCGCCTTGATCTTATAAATCAACTGAACTCAATTCACGATTCAGACATAAGGCAAGCTACATTCATACCTAATTACCGCAATATTATTGCACTCATACATGCGACTCAGGTGTTACTTTTGCCTGAGTTGCATGTGCGCAATGAAGGCAACGAGACTACGCAACTCAACGCTAGTTTGAATAATAACGCTAGTTTGAATACCGTTACTTCAAACGCATTAGACACTATAGAACGCATTATATTTCACGAACTTCAATCCTATACAAGCAACTCAATTAAAATTCGAGAAACTTGCAATCAATTTATAAATACTCTTCCTGCAATTAAAAAGTTACTTTTAACAGATATTCAAGCCATGTATGAAGGCGATCCTGCTTGCACAAGCAAAGTAGAAGTCACGCTCGCATACCCTGGTTTTTATGCAATGCTTATTCACCGCGCAGCTCACGCACTCTACGAGCTTAACGTGCCGCTAATTCCTAGACTTATGAGCGAATATGCTCACAGAAAAACCGGAATTGACATTCATCCAGGAGCAAAAATTGGTGCATATTTTTGCATTGATCACGGAACTGGCATTGTAATCGGCGAAACAACTATAATCGGCGAGCATGTTAAGCTTTACCAAGGAGTAACGCTTGGTGCGAAAAGCTTTGCGCTAGACGAGGATGGAAATCCTGTAAAAGGCGGAAAGCGACACCCGAATATTGGAGACAACGTAGTAATTTACGCAAATGCTACTATTCTTGGCGGCGAAACAACAATCGGAAGCGGAAGTATAATCGCAGCAAACGCGTGGATAAACCGCAGTATTCCTGCAAACACAACCTACCACTTCCCTAAAGCCTAATGCGCGCTAAAAATACCGATTCCACTTCTACTATTTTATTTGAACATCTGCTAGATTCATTTACAATAAACATCCAAATATAATAAAAGTGCGCGATCTAAAACGTAAAAACGGAAGAACGCGCACTAGCAAGAATACTTAGCAAAAACTAGCAACAGCAGAACATCTACTTTTTAAGTTGTACAGTCTCGTGATCCTTGCCCATTTTGAATTCAATACCTGCACGCTGCCACATGCGATATTCGCCAACCGCAGTAAAGAGAACATCCGTGGAAGAGTTAAGTGCGGTTTCGCAAGAATCCTGAATAACACCAATAATAAGACCAATAGCAACTACTTGCATAGCGATATCGTTTGAAATACCAAACGACGAGCATGCAAGAGGTATAAGCAAAAGCGAACCACCAGCTACACCAGATGCTCCTGCAGCAGAAACTGCAGAAAGCACAGAAAGAATCACAGCCGTTGGAATATCAACGCGAATACCAAGCGTGTGAGCAGCGCACAAAGACATGATAGAAATAGTTATAGCAGCTCCGCTCATATTAATAGTTGAGCCAAGCGGTATTGAAACAGAGTAATTATCTTTGTTAAAGCCAAGTTTTTCACACAAATTCATATTCACAGGAATATTTGCAGCAGAAGAACGCATGAAGAACGCTGTAACACCCGAATCGCGCAAAGTTCTAAAAACAAGAGGATACGGATTCTTACGCGTAAGCACGAAAACCAAAATAGGATTAAGAATCAAAGCAACAACAGTCATTGTGCCTACTAACAAAGCAATAACGAAACCATACTCACTAAAAATACGAAGACCGTTACTTGCAACTGTTGTATAAACAAGACCCATAATGCCAAAAGGTGCTGCGTTAATAATCCAGTGGACAATTTTTCCAATAGCAGACGAAACGTTATCGAAAAATGCTTTTGTAGAAGGCTCGGCTAATCGCAGAGCAACACCGAAAGCAATCGCCCAGAAGAGGATGCCAATAAAGTTACCTTTAACGAGAGCATCTACAGGATTAACAACAATATTTAGCACAAGTGAATTAAGCACCTCACCAATTCCTTGAGGAGACGGCGAAGACGCTGCTGCAACATGAGCAAAAGTAAAATCAACAGGGAAAATCATAGCCGCACATACAGCTACAAGGCTTGCAGTAAACGTAGATAGCGCGTACAGCCCTATTACCACTTTCATGTTGCCAACACTTTTTGCTTGCGCAAGCGCACCAATAACTAGGCAAAATACTAAAATTGGCGCAACAGATTTAAGCGCACTGACGAAAAGTTTTCCCATAAGATCGAGCACATAGACGTGAGCTGGCACAAAAATACCAAGTGCAGCACCGAGAAAAAGACCAATTACAATGCGTAAAATAAGGTCAATGTTATTCCATTTTTGAACAATCTTGTGCATGAGAGTCTCCTGTATAGTAATTTGTGCAGAATGTTTTATACTCTTTTACGTGTATTAGCACTTGCAAGATTTTATTTTTTAAAGATTATACATAAGGATGCATATATATGCAAATCGTTAAGGTTTAATGTTTCGATGTTTCAATAACTTAGCAACTCAGTGACTAAACGCTTCAATAAGTGCTTTGTAAGCAAGATAACTCTTAAAATATAGTAAGCAACAATAACTTCCCGTGTAATCGCAAATTAAAATAGCAAAATGCCTCACTTTGCGTAGTAAAGAAAGACGCAAAGTGAGGCACATTTTACATTAACTTCATTATGCTAATTAACCCAATACTCAGCAAACTTACTGAATACAATTAAGCAAACATTAAGCAGCTCTAAAACTAGCTGATCTGCAATAACCAGACCAGCTAGCAAATATTTTACTTACTACTATGACGAGAAGTACCACGACGCTTAGCTGAGAAAAGCGCAGCACCAGCAGCACTAAGAGTTGCAGCAAACAAGCCAAACACAGACACGTCACTACCAGTCTTACTAAGCTGAGCAACACTACCACTCTTCAACACCTGAGCGCGCACAGAAGCACGAACCTCAGCCGCATGAGCCTTAGCAGACGCCAAAGCTTTACGAGCAGCAGAAAGCTTCTGAGCCGCAGCATCAACCTGAGCCTGGGTAGCATTCGGATCAGCAAGCACACGTTTAGCTTCAGCCAATGCCTTCTTATACACATCCAAATCAGGAGCTTCACCAAGCAAGTAGGCAAACGACTTGCTAAAGTGAGAATCATCATCAACTTCAGCTTGCAATACCGTCTTATTAACACCATTCAAAGCATCTTTAGCATTCTTAAGACTCTTTAACGCAGTATTAACAAGAGCTTGACGATCTGCTTGAGACTTAGCAGCAACTTCCACACCCTGACCAGCAGGATCAGCTAGCTTAGATATAAGCTCCTTCGCATCTTGCAAAGCCTTATTATATGCTTGCTGCTTTTCAGCAGTATCATACACGTACTTTACAGATTCTTTCACACTATTCTCAAGAGCAATCTCAGCTTGCAAATCAGCAATATCAACACCATTTAGTGCAGCAGCTGCGGTTTGAAGTTGAAGCAGCGCACCATTGACAGCAATCTGCTTCTGCTCAGGAGTATTCGCTGATTGAGCATTCTTCGCATCAGCAAGAGCAGACTCAGCAGCCGTAAGAGCAGTATCATACGCAGATTTCTTATCCTGAACAGCATTCGTATACTGTACGGACTTCTTCAAAGAATCAGCTTTGTTAACTTCAACCTGCAACTTAGACGTATCTACAGTTCCATCAAGAGCGTTAGAAGCAGTTTCAAGCTGAGTCTTAGCATCGCTGATTTCTTGCTCAGTCTTGCCCTTAGGCGAATCAAGAATAGCTTGAGCAGCAGCCACAGCATTATCAAACGCAGTCTTCTTAGTATCAGAAGCATTCATGTAAGCAACAGTCTTCTTCTTCGACTCAGCAGCAGTCACAGCCGCCTGCAAAGCAGAGGTATCGTGACCATCCAAACCAGTAACAGCATTATTAAGCGCAGAAGTAGCATCAGAAATTTCTTTCTCTGTTGCACCAGCTTTCTTTACAATGCTTTCTGCAGAGGTTATAGCATTGTCAAGAGCAGCTTGCTTAGCAGCAGAAGCATTCTTATAAGAAGCATCATTCTTCTTACCTTTTGCTTCTGCGAGCTTTGCTACCAATTGAGACTTGTCGTTACCGTCAAGTTCATTAACAGCCTTAGTAAGCGCAGTCAACGCAGTATTAACAGCTTGCTGCTTCTGCTCAGGAGTCTTAGTAGACTTAGCATTCTTAGCTTCAGTAATAGCAGACTCAGCCTGTTGCAAAGCCTTATCAAACGCAGACTTCTTTGCTTCAGAAGCATTCTCATACTTATATGCGTCCTGAGACTTAGGAGTAGTAACACCGGTCAACTTCTTAGCATTATCAACAGCCGTCTGAAGCTCAGCTGTATTAACCATTCCATCAAGACCGCTTATTGCAGTATTCAAGTTATTCAAAGCTGTGCTGATTTCAGAATCAGTGTGACCGTGAGGAGTCTTAACAAGATCTTCGGCAGTCTTCAAAGCATCATCAAGAGCCTTTTTCTTCACAGCAGTACCATTCTTGTAAACAACTTCTTGCTGCTTAGCTTTTGCATTGGCGATAGCAGTCTGCAACTTACTCACGTCATTACCGTCAAGATTTTGAACAGCCTTAGTAAGCGCAGTCAACGCATCATTAACAGCTTGCTGCTTCTGCTCAGGAGTCTTAGTAGACTTAGCATTCTTAGCTTCAGTAATAGCAGACTCAGCCTGTTGCAAAGCCTTATCAAACGCAGACTTCTTTGCTTCAGAAGCATTCTCATACTTATATGCGTCCTGAGACTTAGGAGTAGTAACACCGGTCAACTTCTTAGCATTATCAACAGCCGTCTGAAGCTCAGCTGTATTAACCATTCCATCAAGACCGCTTATTGCAGTATTCAAGTTATTCAAAGCTGTGCTGATTTCAGAATCAGTGTGACCGTGAGGAGTCTTAACAAGATCTTCGGCAGTCTTCAAAGCATCATCAAGAGCCTTTTTCTTCACAGCAGTACCATTCTTGTAAACAACTTCTTGCTGCTTAGCTTTTGCATTGGCGATAGCAGTCTGCAACTTACTCACGTCATTACCGTCAAGATTTTGAACAGCCTTAGTAAGCGCAGTCAACGCATCATTAACAGCTTGCTGCTTCTGCTCAGGAGACTTCTGAGACTGATCGCTCTTAGCTTCAGTAAGAGCGGACTCAGCCTGTTGCAAAGCTGTATCAAACGCAGACTTCTTTGCTTCAGAAGCATTCTCATACTTAGCATCGCCAGCAGATTGAGGGTTAGTTGACTTCTTCAGCTTCTTAGCCTCAGAAACTTTCTGCTCAAGTTCAGTTGTATTAACTTTGCCATCAAGAGCAGCCTTAGCAGAATTGATAGCATTAACAGCTTGAGTCACTCGCTCAACAGTTGCATTAGCATCAGTAAGCACTGACTTACCATCAGTAATAGCTTTATCATAAGTAGTTTGCTTACTCTTATCTGCATTAATGTAAACAATAGTCTTCTTGAAGCCAGTGTCACCGTTAATAAGTTCTTGCAGCGCAGACTTATCAACAGTTTTGCCACCGAGATCCTTAACAGCTTTTTCTAATGCGTTCTTAATATTGTCAACTTCATCAGCAGTCTTGTTCTCAGCCGAATCAGTCTTAACAAGATCTTCCGCAGCCTTTAACGCACTGTCAAAAGCAGTCTTCTTATTATCCTTATAATCAGGCTTTGCTGTAAGAGTAGACTTCTGACCATTAACAAGAGTCACAAGATCCTTGAGCGACTTCATCTTGCCATCAAGCTCTTTAGCCTTAGTAACAACAGCAGTGATAGCGGTCTTGACCTTCTCAATAGTCTTCATATTCTCATTGGTCGGGTCAGTTTCAATATCATCAATCTCTGCTTTAAGCGCATCCTTCTGAGCTTTGTTAAGATTGGTGAGCTTATCTACTTCAGATTCAGCATCCTTCTTAGCTTTCTTTAGCTCAGCTTCCTCAAGAATACCCTCAACTTCTCGCAAATCCTTAGCATTCTCAATGCGACCGGTTAAACCATTGGCTTCTTGCTCAGTAATATCACCTTTCTGCTTCAGATCAGCAATCTTCTTCTTAGCATCAGCTTTAGCATCCTCAAACTCAGCATTGTTGAGAATCTCTGCAACTTTATCAAGATCTTTAGCGTTATCAATGTCACCCTGATACTTCTGCTTATCTTGTTCGCTGAGATTAGTCAACTCACCAATCTTCTTCTTAGCATCAGTCTTAGCGTTATTAAGACCATCATTATTACTGTTATCAGCAGCAGTCTGATTCTGAGTGCCCTTTAGTTTAGCAGCATCTTTGGCTTTATTTACACCATCAGTATCCTGAGCTTCATTAACTTGCTGAATAAACTGCTCTTTCCAATCAGGCTTGAGTTTATCATTCCCGTTAATTTCATTAATAGCAGCCTGTTTTTGCTTCTCAAGCTCAGCTTTCTTCTTAGCTTCTTCAGCCTTGCCTGTGTCTTGCTGCTCCTGTTGATTCTGCTTCGTTACCTCGCCATCAACCTTCGCATCATCTTTCTGCTGCTGCTGTTGCTTTTCCTGCTCAGCCTGCTGATCAGCTTGTTGCTGCTTTTGATCAGCTTCCTTTTGCTTCTTTTGATCCTGATCCTTTTGGAACTCGTTTATCTTCTCACGAATCTTTTCAGGATCAGTCTCATTACCAATCTTCTTTTCAAGCTCTTTCTTAGTTTTCTCAGCTAAGCCACTAGTAGCATTCTCAATCTGCTTCTGAGCATCTTTCTTTTTCTTCTCATCTTTACCATGCTCATCAGCAGACTTAATAATCTTGTCTACATCTTCTGGCTTAGTGATCTTGTTAATATCGTTCTGATGATCTTTCTTGAAGTTATCAATCTCATCCTTACTCAAGCCATGCTTCTGAAGAATCTTGTCAATAAGATCCTCAGCTTCCTTCTTAAGCGCTTCAGGATTAGGAGCGGCAGCATTAGATACAAAACAATCATCTGCAGAAAGAGTGATTATTGTTTTTGGACCATAATTATCATTCTTTTTTATTTCAAACCCAGAACCACCTTCATAAATAGAGACAATATTATAGTTATTCCAAGACCCATCAGATAAAGTTAAATTAGAATTGTTATTTTCCCATTTATTTGAGAAATTATAGAGTTTCATTCCTCCAGAAGATTTTGGATCAGAAGAATGGAACATACCCATAAGATCAGGATTACTATTAATGAATTGATCCGTTATTGGATTACTGACATCCTTAGACTTCCAGTTATCTCTAATAAACTGTCGGGCAAAACTATTCCAATCAGCAGTCACTGGTTTATTTTTATCCTTAATGACAATCTTAGTAATGTTGTACTTGTACCCATTACTATTTTTTGTTTCAGTTTTTGGCTTTTCTGGATTCCCCTTGGTGTATACCAACTCAGAATAGTCGAAGGTAGAAGTTGAATCATCATTAAACTTAACAGTCATAGTATGCTTAGCATCATCAAACGTAATCGCCGTATTTTCATTACTGCCTTTTAGTTTGCTTTGAAGACCACTATTGGCTGTTAAGATGGCTTGCCTAATAGTTGACTGTTCATTGGTTTGAATTGCCTTAGCATCTTTTACAGCTGTACGAGCTGGAAGCGTAATGTAAGTGGTCTCATTAAGCTTCTTCGCTTGATACACCAGCTTGTTGCCATCGAGCTTATCAGTAGATGGAAAATCAGCAGTATTATCTTTATAAGTGATAGTTACGTTGCCTTTATTATCTACTGTAATAGATTTCTTAGCTTCTTCTAGATTGTTAGGCTTACCAATTGCATCTATGAAGTCAGATTTATTTTTATTTGCTTCATAAACTTTCTTCACAAGTTCCGTCTGCTCATTCACAGTCAACCCTTGTGGATTTCCAACTGCCATTGGCACTGGATAGTACGGCGTAAACTTATCCGCAAGTAAACGCTGCTTCTTTACAAGATACTTGCCTTCAAGCTTTTTAGTTGAAGGAGCGCCAATCTTATCAGTGAAAGTAATAGTCGCATTGCCACTAGCATCAACAGTCAAATCTTTAATATGCTTACCAGTATTAGCTGCTAAAATAGCATTCTTTACAGCTTGTTTCTCTTCCTTGCTTAATTGAGAAATATTTTTAACAGGAGTTAAATTGGTAGGATAGTTAATTTTCACCTTATCAGCAAAAGGAATATAACGCTTAGTCAGATTCTCCTTAGAAATAGTATCCGTAGAGTTATCCTTGTATGTTACCGTTGCGCTACCATCGTTATTGACTTTTACAGCCTTTTTGAAAGCCTCTTCAGTTTGAGTCTGTTCCATACCTTTAAGCTTTTTCAGCACATCGGTATTACTCTTATTAGCATTCCACAGCTTTGTAAGAACAGCCTTTTTCTCATCTTCTGAAAGATTATTTCCATATGTCGAAGAATCAACTTCTACTTTATCTGTAGGATAAGTAAGTTCCAATTCTTGTGAGTATTTTGGCAACGTCGGCGCAAGCGCAACCTTACCAGCAGTGTAATGCCAGTTGCCCATCACCTGGTACACACCTGCAGCAAATTTCAAAGGCTTCGTTTTATCATTCAGTTTAATAACGAAGCTAATCTTAGACTTTCTATTGCCTCTACTCTCCCAGTTAATAATCAAGGCACTAGTAGCGTCCTTATATTCCCTAGAAGTACCGAGAGTATTACCAGATTCGTCATAACCACCGGCTTCACCGGTCATTCTTTCCCAGTTATTCTTAAATTCAGTGCCTTGCTCTTTATTATTATCAAACCAGAAACGGCTGGCAGACTGATTCCAAGACTCCTTTGTATATGTTGCACCTGTTTGTTGAGAAGACGAATCACCAGTCAACCGTTCATCTTTGTACAAAGTAATTTTATTATCTACAATGTCAACACCCTTAGGCACACTCGCCCACCAGAATGGTCGACCACCCCACCATTCACCCTGAGAATTAAACTGGTACTCAACCTTATAATATTGTCCGTAAGTTTTTCTGTCTGCTGTTTCCTTATTATCGTTTTGTTTTTCATCGCATGGCACTAGTTTAATATCCACATACCTCTGCGCCTTTGTAGAAGAATCGCGATTCGCATACCTATAGCTACCATCAGGAAGATTAAAACCATTAGCCCAAGCTTGATGAGTTGGCAAACCAGCACCACAAGCAAGCAAGCTTGCCAATGTTGCAGTCACAGCAATTTTCGGTAAACGTGAAACCGCATACGACTTACATGCTTCTAAACGAGTTCCACTTATCTCTTTCGCCATTGAACGAAGTGTACTCGGCTTCAAATACGCGTAATTCTTAGACACATGTAAAGCATTTTTAGCAGCTTGTGTTTTCTTAACCATTAACAGTCCTCACTTATATATTTTCTCTTCAACTCGCTCTGCAGACGTAAACTCACATCTTGTAAAAGAGCTTGTTAATAGAGCAAAGGATACCCCCCCCCCCGCGTAATAATTCAAGTAATATAGGCAAAAACTACCATGCGATTAAGGTAACAACTATATTCAATATTAAATATTACAAATAATCATGCGAGCGCCGCATAGCTAGTGTTTGGCAACTGTGGCAAAACAACAATCAAACCGGCAGTAAAAATCAGCGCGAGTATAGGCAAAAGCTGCCATTGGCACGTAGATGAGAATGCAAATCCAATCCAAGAACCAGTAGTAGCACCAATCGCAAACGCAAGGCGCGCCCAACCAGAAAACTTAGCGAGCGTACTCCCTTTAAACAGAATCTGACGCGCAACAATAATCGGCTCTACTAGTAACATTCCACCAATCGCTTGAAGGAAGAATGCGAAGCACATCATTGGCAAAAGATTAATAAACATAAGGCAATAAGCGAGCAAGCTCACAGCAATACCTAAAATCGCTACTTTTCTTAAACCGAGTTTTTGAGAAGAGTGCGCATATAAAACGGACGCGAGCACGCTTCCTACACCAGTGAAAATATACAGTATTGTTAAAGATTGAGAGCTATATTGTTTACCGATACCGAGAAGAATATAGGAAACAGAGCATGCAGGAATAAAAGCAACCAAAAGAGATCCTGCAAGAAGCATGATTTTACTCTTGAGTGACGGATTCGCAGATTGCTTAGCTGCAGATTTATTGGCAACGTCATTTTCTTGCGATACTTGCGATACTTGCGATACTTCTCCTTCTTCACTAATCGCTTGCGATTCATTCTCTACATCTTGCAACGCTTCCTCTTCTGCGCAAGACGCTTGCGCAATGTCTTGTTTCATAATAAATCGCGTAGCGCAAGCCGCAAAAGAAGTCACGGACGAGAAAATCAAAACCGCAGGAATTGACCAGCTCGCAATCCACGATCCTAATGGAGAGCCGAGTAATGTTCCTGTAATACTTGCCAAAATGCTCACAATGCCGCTGTAGTTTACAATCATGCTGTCGTCGCCGCCTGCAGCATCAACCTCGAAAACTTCGCTAGCAATATCAATCACTTGCCCTGTAATCAACAATGCGCAAGAAAGAGCTACAAGCGACCACTTCCACGCAGGAGATCCAAGCATAAGAAGCGGCAGCAAACTGAGCACGCCTTCTACGCCCTCAGTCATAGCAAGAGCGCGAAAACCGCCAAGCTTATCAACAATCCAACCAGAGCATGGCGAAAGAAAATCGGCAACCGTCATGAAAGTCTTACGAAAACCAATCACCCAAGCCGGCAAACCCACAATAATAATAGAAGGCAAAACCGATCCTTCATACGCTTGATTACCAAGCATAGAAAAACAGAAGCCAACCAAAGCCCATCGCAATGCTGGACTAATAGATCTCATACGAATAAAAATATTATTCCGCTTACCAATAGCCTTCATAATAAGCCCCTTATAAATTACATTAATTGTGTTGACGAATCGACATTATTGATTTACGTTTTCTTAGACGACCTATAAGTTCAGCAGGAAAACCATGACGAATAACATGAAAACGTTCCAATCCTGGTGCGACAATTTGCACAACACTAGGATTGCATTTCATCGATTTACGCTCATAGTGGAATGCGTCACGTTTCCATATATCTATTCCGTACTTATGAAGATCATTTACTATATTATTTATCTGAATTTCTATGTTAGGAATAGATAAAGTGTCACGTATATCATATGACACTAATTTTTGTGAAAATTTCCCACTATCCTGTCTAATTTTTTCTAAGAATAAAGCTTTCTTAATATTTGGATATGAATGTACAAGATGTTTTAGTCTTTTGGATCTATCACGTTCTTCAGGATTAGAATAATCTTTATCTGCACATAACTCTTGCCATAACTCAAGAAGCGAACGATATGTTGCGTATCCTAAAAATTGCGATGCGCCGCATCCAAAAGTAGGAATTTCTTCTCTATCTGTCTTATAACATATAGATAGCACCACTGAGCCAGACAAAGCTGGAATCGATACAATATACACCTTGTTACCAGTTGCGCTCTCAATAGCCTGTTTTATTTCTTTCAATAATTCACAATTAGGAATTAAAAACTCTACGCATACATCATCAAATATATTAGAAAGAAGAATATTAGATGTTGCATCTCGTTCAATAAGTTCATTAAGCGCATGCAAAGTCGCTTCTTGGATAGAAGCACCTGCGGCCCATCCATTATTTGTATAGTAGCAACGAATTAAATTTTCATCAATAGAAGAAAACTCACCAGTAGACTTTCCACCGCAGTATTCTGGTGGTAACGAAGCAATAGCATTATCACTCATACTATAAAAAGTATAATCAGTATTTTTGCTTGCTGAATTAGAAAGATTAAGAATCGCATCTCCTTTTATTCGAAGAGATGATGAACAAGAATACAAAACAGACTGATTCGAATATACTATATGTTCCAATAATTCATATAAACCGCTAGTTAGAGATTCAAGCCCAAGACCTTTACCTCTAGCGGATTCTAAAACAATATCTGCACAATCAGTCTCATCTAAATAAACACACGAATCCAAAATACAAGTAGTGTCTAATGCTGATACTTCAACACTCCATTGCGATACTTCAACACTCCATTGCCACTTCTTTAAGGCAAATACCTCAATAATTGATGACAAAGAATCCATCAATGTAAATTCTCGTTCAGGTGAAACAAAATTAACCATAACATATCTTTTCACAAAATAATGCTGGCAATTGTATTACAAAATAACAAAACCGCCAGCATGTTTATTTCAATTTTCATCATCGTCTGGTATTTCACCAACAAAGAAATCACTCATACTAGTAAAATGTGGAGTGCTGTGTTCAGTTCTAGTACGTCCCATAATATTCACCTTTCAATAAAAAATAATAACTCATTTAATTTCCTTTTAAGTTCATTTAAGAACTCATTTAAGAACTTTGGTAAAAGATACTATTACTTCTTACAAAAAAATACAATACAGTTATAAGTCATGAATACAAAACAGTAACAAATAATAAATTTTATTAATTATTTTAAGAAAGACTTATAGTAAATTATTGTATACTATTCTTGTAATACTGTATATCTTGCCTAATCGTTTCTAGCGAACTTTGTGTGCCCACATGTCTTGCGTAGGTTTTAAGTAGTCTTTTTTGCATGTTTTGACCGCTTAATTATGAATGGTTTTACCTAAGATCGTAAGGAGATAGTAGCCATATGTGTCTAATTTGCACTTTATTAGCTATGCTTGGAGTCCTGGAACACAGATTAATACCGTCGTTACAATTTTGACCGGTGCTGTGGTGACGCTTCTAGTGTTCTGGAAACAACACAAGACAAGGTAGCAGTAAAACTATACTTTTCATACACAGAAGTAGCAGCGGCAACAACCGCAAAAGCAGACAACACCATCATGCGCATTTAATGTCGCCAACAATATTCCCTCATAAACGAAGCAATTACCTGCAAATCTTTGCCTTCATAATATTCAACAAGCAACTTTTACTACGCACTCATAAATGCCACGAATCAACTGCCCACACTCAGTTTTTAAGGACACGAAAGACGCGAGAGCAAAAGAAACCCTTTTTGCAAGACATCTCATTCAATCATTTTTACCGAGAGAAACAAGTCCTGAAATGGCTCACCAGATTGGTATAAAGCTGTATAAGAATATACTTAAAGACGAGTACGAATTTGTCTTATCTACTTACGTAGATAAGGGCATATCCACAATCACATCATCTTCAACAATGTAAATATGATAACGGGTAGATGCCACCAGTCTAATAAGAAAAGCTGTCATCAAATCAGGTATCAAAGCGACAAGCTATGCAAAGAAAACAACCTACCTGTCATTGATGAGTTTTACGAAAGTTACAAGAAGAAATATAAGACTAACGGTAAATCTTGGTATGAGAATAAACAGACAAAGCGTGGTACTTCTTGGAAAAGCAGGCTGCAATTTGATATTGACAGAATGGTAAAACAGTTTAAGGATTGGGATGATTTTTTAAAGAAAATGGCTAATCTTGGCTATGAAATTAAGTATAGCAAACACATTGCTTTTAAACCGAAAGATAAGCCGAGATTTACAAGATCTAGAACAATCGGAGAAGATTATACTGAAGAAAGGTAAAAGGAAGCAAAGGCTATGAATATTGGGCAATGATATGTACCCCTTTTCTGGACTGCTAGTGAAAGGAGTACATATCATAAAATAAAGTCTCTGTCTGTAGTACTACAAACAGAGATTCTGCAATAGTATTTTTTATATTTAATCTATATCGTACGTGCCACGGTCTTCGGCAACCATAGAATCAGTAGGCTTACGCGCATAAGATACTGTTTTAGGAAGAGATGATTCCTTTGTAAATTTTATTTCCTTCCTCCACCGAACAGACTCTATAGATTCCGCAAGTGCAGCCTTTTCCTTTATCGGCTTACCTGAATAATGGTACATTAGGTACCTTGTATCAATCACAATTCCTTGGATTCGTTCATAGTATTTTTTGTTGCATCTCCAGTCGCCAATTGCCTCACCAATGTTTCCAACAAAAGACGTCAGACTAAAATAGTTCTTTGCCATATTGTACGGCATGATGAAAGCATTAAATAGAGATTTCGCATCTACATTCTTATTCTTTTCCAAATATTCGCCATATGTAATTTGCTTATTGATTGACGAACCGTTAGGCAGATGGTCAGGAATCCCAGTCAAACCGTATTTATAGTACTTAGCGTCAAGAACGTAATATTTATCGTTATATATCATGATTGTATCCGGAATCAAAGGCTTCTTTTCTTTGTATTTGCCGCAATCAAGCAACCATCTTGAACGAGGAAAATATTTATTTTTGTCCTTCTCTCCAAATGCTCGATCAATTAATTTTTCCCACACATGATCAAAGTCATCTGTACCAAAGTAGAATTGCTTATCTGAAGTCTTCTCATACATATACTCAAGCATGTCATTCATGCTACGAAATAAGGATTTCTTCCTATCGTCATTTGTAGTAGCAAGCTTGTTTTGGACAATTCTTATTGACGTCTTAATATCCGGATGTGACCCTGATTCCTCTGGCATATAGGGAACATACAGCCATCCAAGTCTCTTAAACGCTTCATACACACAGAATCTATTGATCTGCGTTATTTCTTTCGTGTCATTTGGAGTTGAAGATCGAACTTCAAACTGTGTAAACACAAAAGAACTCACACCATTTCTGCTTTGAACAAGAGGCATTTGCTTTCGTGCAGTTCTTGCCCAATCCTGCTTACCAGTTGAAGCAGTAGTATATACTTGCTCTTTCTCAACATAATAGGCGCCACCAATTGAAAAATAATATTCTATAACATTTTTATACGCATTGATAGGGAAGCCTACTAATTGTGGTGCTGTAAACTTATTAATTGCCAATAATCTGTCATCTTTTGTTGTAAATTCAGATAACACTTGTATTAAATGCTTTATGTCTGTTCTAATTTCAGCATCGGTTTTTGGCAACTCATATCCGATTGGAAAATAGACCATAGCATTATCAGAATCAGCTTTGATACCAACAAAACGATCACCATCTTCATTTGTGTTAACATGGCAGTGTTTTTTAATATCAAATTCCTTGATTGACTTTGATGCTGAGTCTAAATCCATATAAATCACCACCTTAATCTTCTTCTACATTAGCAAATGCATCCCTGACATTATCTTTAAACACCTTAAAGCGCTCAGTACCATTGGCATACATAAAAGCATGTATTACTTGTTCAAGACTTTGATATTTATCAACATCAAAGATAATTTCACGGTTGAATTTAAATGCATCATCCCAAAGATATTTTATTACCTTTTCAGGGAACTTCCTATTTTGTCGCATTGCATCACGAATCACTGCAATTCTGGACTTCTCATCATCTGTAAGGGAACCACTGGTTTCTTTCATACGAAGAGCATCGTATTCTTTCAGAGCTCCCATAGTGTCATCGTATTTAAGGTCATGAACATGAACAAAGTATGCTCCAAGCCTCTTATCCTCCGCAGAAGTCATCCTTGCACTATTCTCAACAACAATCTTATTGATTTCAACACAGAAATTTTTCCATGTTATTCCAGTGTCAAGGATTTCTGCATCAGCAAGCGAACTGTCAACACTGGCAAAATCGTTCTCGATAAGACGCATATCCCATCTGCGCTGAAAAGCTGTATCTAACGTGAAAACATTTTGATCTGATGTGTTCATCGTACCTATGATGGAAAGGTTTGAAGGAATACGAACCTTTTCTGTTTTTCTATCCTTGCCGTACATCTCCTCAGCAATATTCATATTTGTAATACCGTACTCACTTGTACCGATGGGATATCCGTTGTCATCAATATCACGAATTTCTACTTTACGGTCAAGCAACTGGAACACTTCTCCGAAGATAGCAGGAGCGTTACCACGATTAATTTCCTCAATAATAAGGATGTACTCCTTGCTCGGATTGTTATATGATTCACGAAGGATATTCGTAAAAGGTCCAGGAGTAAACTTATAACTTACCTGTCCATCATCTGAAACTGCTGGAAGAATCTGTCCAATGAAATCTGAATAAGTGTAGTCAGGATGAAATACAAGTCTTTCTACAACACTTCCAGGTTTGCAATATTCATGCTCAATAGTCCAACTCTTACCAGAACCCGGAACACCATATAGAAGAATATTACGCCCACTTACAACGCGATTATTTTCAAGCGAATCTTGTCTATCGGTCTCTTTATCTATATTTACATCCTCGGAGTCTATTATTTTTGTGGTTGATAGCTGCAGAAAGGTTTCTACTCTTTTTTGATATTCCTCTAGATTATTAAACTGACCTTTTAATATCTGAACATCTCCATTATGGCACTCAAGGTATGGGTTCAGTCCATCCGAAAGCAGAGATTTAAGTATTCTTAAAGAACCTTTAGTTTCTTCATCTCCATTTAAGTCTACATTATTTTTAGTTTGCATTAGTTTCTTATACACGTCGTTTTGATTAAAAATAACATCATTAGTACCATCAACTAATTTAAAGATTGCGCCTTCAGATATTGCAGTTAACAAGCGACTCAATCGAGTCTCTATCTGCTTATCATAATTAATATCAACACCAATCCACAAAATCAAAATACGTACATAAGCATCCCAATCATTGTCAATTAGAGTATCGATAATGTCAGCATTAACCGTATAGATTAATTTTTTGGGATACCTTATTCCACCTGTCCTTTCTGCACTAGTAGTTTTATCTTCATCAATAAAGCTGATTTTTGCTAACTTCCAAATTAGCTCAAAGGCTACTATTAGCGATTCCATTTGAGACTTAAATAGTGAATTATTATTTATAGCATCTATTACTGTATCAATGTTAATACCATCTTGTTTACAAATTTGTGCTAGTTTATTTTTAATAGCAGTTTTCAAATTTGGATTAATTACTATTTTGTCTTCACTTTGCACGGAATACTGAAGCTCAGCAGACTTAATAGAGCACTCCCAAAACAAAAGTATTAGCGCGACAGCACTCTTAACATGTGGGAGCGAAGATTTAATACCAAGCTTTAAATCCAATGCACTATAAGCGGACATATTATCTGGTCTATTCATCAATGTTTCCCTCCATAATATCATTTTTAATTACTCTAGCGATTGCTGATGCCAATAGTGGCGGAACAGCATTACCAACTTGTCTCATTTGAGAACTCTTACTACCAATGAATATGAATTCATCTGGGAATGACTGTATCCTGGCCGCTTCTCTTACTGTTATTGCCCGATTTAAAAAAGGATGAGTAAATTTGCCTGAAGAAGGTGTATCAAATCTTGTTGTTATCGTGACGGATATATCATCTTTTTTCATCCTGGTCCACGTACCACTATATATGGATTTAGTTAGATGCTCTTTTGGTAAAACTTCTTTACCGGCATTAGGAGGAATCATTCTCAATCTTTTTAATGAAAGTGGAGAGTGTTTTGTTGCCTTATGATTATACAAAAGGTTAGCATGTCCACGTAATTTTTTTTCATACTCGCTTTGAGGCGCATATCTGTATTCTTGCACCTCATCACCTTCTCCTGATTCTAAAAATGCCAAGTCGCTAATTGCGTCCCATATAGTTACTTTCTCATTCAGCGAGGATGGTAAAGACGGAGCAACCCCATTCATTTTGCCAATAATAACTGCTCTTTTTCTATTTTGTGGTACTCCAAAATCCGCGGCATTAAGTACTCCATGCTGCAAAAAGTACCCCATAGCATTAAATAGCGTCTCAATTTCATTAAAAAAATAACCTTTTTCAGCAGTAAGCAGGTTTGGGACATTCTCCATTACAAAATACTTAGGTTTTACAAGCTCAACTACCTTTACATAATATTCAAATAAAAAATTTCTTTTATCGTAGATTGTTTTCCGCTGACCTTTTTGCGAAAAGCCTTGGCAAGGTGGCCCTCCTATAATGACGTCAATCTTATTTTTATATGTTCCAAAAACAGCATCCAAATCAAGAGAGGTAATATCACCAACGACCATTTTTGTTGTTTTATGATTTTTCATATAAGCGTTTGCAATGGATTCATCATACTCATTAGCTAAAAGAACACTGAATCCTTCTTCTTCAAAGCCTAACGATAATCCTCCTACGCCTGAAAATAAATCTATTACCGTTGGTTGCATTTATTTGCCCTCTATCCTAGATTTAGCAATGTTGTAGTATTCTGAGTTTAATTCTATACCTATAAAATTGCGACCAGCTCGTTTTGAAACAACTCCCGTTGTTCCAGAGCCCATAAATGGATCTAGAATATTATCACCAGGGTTGGAAAGTATTTCTACAAAGTGCTGCATCAAACTTTCTGGCTTTTGCGTTGGATGTTTTCCATATTTTCTTTCGCTATTCGGAGTGACGGATGTTTCTATAAAATCATGAAACATAGCTCCACCATTGTTAAATGTTCCAGTCTTTGTTTTATAAGTGAAATACACCCATGCTTCTGTAGAATTTACAAAATGTAAATTCATATTTCTGGGCATAGGGTTAGTTTTATGCCAAATCCCTGTTGTCTTATAGTAAAATCCATATTCCTCAGCTAACTTTATAATCGTTTCAACTTTTATAATAGCCATAAACACAATCATAGAGCCACCCTTTTTCATGACTCTAGAAGATAGTTCAAAAAAAGACTTCATGGATTTCTTCCATTCCTCAAAACCCATGTCATCCCAACCTGCGGCAGCAAAAAAATTGTCTCTCATCTTTTTTAGATTAGTATCTCTAGTTTTCATAAAACTACCAAGATTATATGGCGGATCTGTAACAATTAAATCTATTGATTTTGCCCTAAGATTATCCATAGCAACAATACAGTCATCGTTGTAAAGTTCTATTTTAGACAATATGAATCACTCTCCTAACTTAACAGCTACTCTGCACTTTCTCCACTGGCAATCCATTTATCTAATTCCGAGCGTTTAAATTTCCAAAGTTTTCCTATTTTATATACTGGCATATCTGGTTTTTTTCTTATCCAGGTTCTCAGAGTGACAGTTTTTATCCCCAAGTATTCTGCCGCTTCATCAATGCTGATATAGCCTTCTTCATTTTTCATCTGTGTTATACCACCTCTAAATTTTCATCACTACAGACCCAACTACCATTATATCTGCTTTTTATAAAAGGTCAATGTATTTGGTTGTATTTGGATATATTTCATTATATTTGTATATATTACTAGATATTTTACATTATAAGAAATTGCCTATCTTTGACGCTGTAGCCTGTGAGCAAGTCGTGTGTACTTTTTACCGTTACCATCCTGTGCACTCGACCCTAGAGCATTGATATCTTCCCTCAAACAGCCAAACTGCACTCAAAAAGCACGCCGAGCCAGCTTACAGCCGCCACTCATTAAACCTTTTAACGATAGACCCTGTAAACCCCTGCTACACAAAGACAAAATTTGCCCAGTTAATCAGCTCTTGACATCAATACAACAGTCTCCACGTGGATTGAGAGACAAATATGAAATGAATAAAAGTTAATAGTTTTCAAAAGCTCGTGCTCGGGAATATGTGTGGGAATATAAGCATAACTAATACGTTAAGCTATTCACTACAAATCTAAACTATTCCTATCCAATAGGAAGTCGAATAAACTAATAGTAAGTATTCCATGCTCATCCAAAAAAGGTTTTATTCTATCTTTTACGATAATTATTTTTCTTAAATGAATCATCAATATATAACAAGGACGCTTTTTCTTGATGTATCTTTTCGATTGAAGGAAGACTATAGGCAGATTGAATATAATATCTTTTACTTCCAAGATTAGCTATGAAATCAACTTCTAACTGTTTCTTGATGCCTTTATTATTAACATTAAACGTATATTATATCTGTGAACAACATCTCGTAAACGTACGCCTCTTCCTATTTAGAATTATTTCCATTTCGGAATTTAATCTAAATACATTATGAAGAATAAGCTCATGGAACTCAACGCTATTTAGAAATCTATCGCAAAAAGTCTCTGACCTCACCCAAGCTAGCCGTGGACACTCTTTAGAATAAATACATCGCGTCCACTCCACTTAGGAGTTGCAAAACACGTACTTGCATGATGTCATCCATTTAATTAGTCTCGCTGTCTAGTCGGAGAATTGTTTTACTTGCTTGACTTAATAAGCACGACTGTCCAAGCGATAAGAATCAGTTCCATTGCAATGGCTACTCCAAGCAGATGATATAACTCCATAATAGCGAAAGCTGCAATAACTGGAACCATTACGCTTATTAGAATAGAAACTAGCTGCATTTGCTTACGACAGTTTGAACATTTACTCATTTAGATGCCTTCCTAGTAAGCTGGTGCATTTAGAATCACCAGGGTCTCAAGTGGACGATAATATAACAATAATGCTAACGTCCACTGATGAAATTCAACTATTTGAAACTAACGGTGCTAAAGTACCTCTCTCACTAATTAACAAATTATCATAGTTGGCGTGAATGGCATTCTGAGTGACGGTGGCACCATTCATGTCAAGAGGACGAATACTGTCATACTTTTTGTTACAACGTATCTGTCACCTTATCATTCTTCTTTTTTCACATTCATTCTGCCTTACCCATTGGTAAGTAGTAGATTTTACCGTCTTTAGAAATCAATTGCACATCCTCGGCATACAGGTCAGAGGTGTCCTGCGGATGTTTAATGGATTTGACTGATGCTTGAGCCGTTATCATATCTACTGTTTTTTTGTTAATCGCCCTAAAATTAAGGTCATCATCAAATAATCCAGGAATAAAATGAATGACGCGATCGATTCCATCTCTTTTACGCTTGATCTCATCTGTATCAATGCTTAAACGATTTACGGATGTCTGATGCCAGCCAGTCAATAATGCTTGAGTATCTTCCACCTGCTTTGTGTATGTCGGCAAAAGCGCTAGGCACTGCTTTCTTGAGACAGCCCCCAGATGAAGCGTATACCTCAAGTCGGAAATCTTATACAGCACATCAAGCAATGCTTTTTGGTATGTATACCAGTTTTGCGCTTCTTTTAATTCCTTTTCATAAGATGCATAATCCAGGTCATTTTTCTTTGTAAAGCCCGCCAAAGTTAAATTAACCTGACCAAGTAACTGAGTACATTCTTCTTCTAGATTATCGAGCTGCGCAATCTTTGACAGTCTCAATTCATCATTCTCAAGGATCTCTACTTGAAAGTCGGCAATTTTCTTAACATGAGCAACAAGTGAAAAAATCCGACTTCGAAATTCGTTATCTTGGAAATCAGATATTTTTGAAATTCCATCACGGATTGCTCCAAGCTCTGCATTTATCTGCGTCATGTAATACTGCCCAACAACAATTGATGCCAATCCCATGGCTACACCCACATTATTCGCTACTACATTTTTAGCTTTAACCGCTACAAGGTTTGCATGACCCTTGATTCCATTAGCACCAAAATAGAGTCCTCGAACCGCTCCTTCCATAGCCTTAGAATTGGTAAGTTTAGCACCAGCCGGGATTATAGCGCGATACAAAACCTCGCTTCCCGCTTTTGCAGTTTGGACTGCATTGGAACCTGCTATACTAGCTTGCACCAATCCGGAAAACAAATTGTTCACACGCCCCAGAATTTTACTATCAGTTATCTCCACCAGCTTACTATCATCAGATATTGCTTCTACCGGAAGCATTTCCATCTGAATGACAAGTTCATCGAGCTTTTGATCTGGCTGAGATAATTTACTTGTTTTCTTTACTATCATCGCACTATTATTCAAATCAGAGCTATTCTCGTCTTTGGGAATATTTGTTTTCTTTAGCCTATTAATTAGGAAAGCAGCAATCATCACCACTGCCACAATACATATGCCAACTACAACATACTCTATATTCAAAGTTCCTCCTTTTAACGTTCTATAATAGGAATAGTAAATTTTGCGAATAAATCAAGCCTCACCAATCTTGATATCTATCTCACGACCACAACTACCCGACATCTAACCCGGCAACTCCATTTATTGACATCTATCTTGGCAACTCTACCATCACACTCTTGGTTGGTTCTCCTTTAGATAAATTTCCGCAGAGTGTTTTGTCTGCCCAATTCCGAAGTCCCCAGATTGCCAGAAAACCGCAGCATTACCGAGCTTTTGCGGCTATTTTCCTGTCACTCTCACATTCACATTCGCTGTTTTTAATCTTTTTTCCTATATATTAATCCAATACCTTCTTGTTGTAACATTTCCTCTTGATAAGCTATTTTTCACTTTATTTTCCAAAATTCCACCATTATTTTCTATAACTTTTATCGACCCAATATTGTCATCATCACACGTAATCAAAACCTTATGTAGATTCAAAGTCTCTTTACAATATGTAAGTGCCATAGAAAGCATTTTTGTTCCATAGCCCTTCATACATTCAGATTGTCTAATTTCGTATCCTATGTGACCACCATAGTTAATTAAAAAAGAATTTAATTCATGCCTGATATTAATTTCGCCAATAAATTTTTCATTATCTATCAACCAAAATGTAGTAGCTCTAACATAATTTGCAGGTAAATTTATACCATGTTCATAGTTATAAGAACTCTCTATAATTGTCTCAGGGTGTATAAAACGTCTTTCTGCATTCGGCCTGAAAATTTCATCTTCTTCATTTGCCTCTATATAACTTTGGATATATTTCTTATCTGGTCTAATTAATTTCATAAGTTCTCCTTATTCTTAATATGCAATATCCTTAATATGCAATTCTAATAAAAATACAATTCTATTAAAATTAGAATCCATAATAGTCTGTTTAGTTTTCATAGCATTAATATTAAAAAATTACACACGCAAGCTTTATTAAAGGAAAAATTTAATTTTTTCAACAAATTAGCACTACATTAACATCAGCATTAGCAAAGCAAAACTCACAGCAGGTGCTCCACCACATCTTTATTAAATACAATATTAAATCCAACGGAAAGCAAACTTGACATTTACTCTCGAAACAATTATCTTATATGTAAAGCTAGCTTTCCATTAGGAAGGAGAATGTAATGTGAAAAATAGACTTGAACAAATTAGAAAAGAAAAAGGCATAACACAAGAAGAACTTGCAGACGCACTTGAAGTATCAAGACAGACAGTCGGTTCTTTGGAAAATGGAAGATACAACCCGTCAATCATATTGGCATACAAAATTGCCAAGTACTTTGATTTAACAATCGAAGAAATATTTATCTACGAGGAAGATAAAAAATGAAAAAACAGAAAACACAGAATTTTTGGTACATAGGATATGTAATAGGAGTTTGCGGATTAATTCTTGCACTGACTCTTAAACTGAACAAATCCGTAGAAATTGCACTGTCAGTTGTTTTTGTTGCAATTATCTCACTTTCACACGTAAAAATCATGCACTATAAGATGATGGAAAAAGACCACAACTACAAAATAAATGTGAACGATGAAAGAAACGAGAAAATCAAAGATAAAGTAAATGCAACAATGGCATTCATACTAATACACCTAATGGGAATAATTGCCATAATTGCATTTATCACAAAAGCATATTTACCAGCTGCTCTTTTAGCTATTTCGATTGCCTTTTCTCCATTAATCATGTTTTTTATCAACAAATATTATGAGAAAAAATATTAAAATCAGACCTAACCCGCTCATTTACTACTTATTACAAGGCTGACCAACCTTCATAAATTCCTTATCTCTAATACGGAACTTTTTTATTCTCAAAGTTGCATCAGGCGAAGCAAATGAAAATGACCTTTACACTTGGATTAAAAACCACCAAGCCTAATGCTCAACATTCCGAAGCGTTTTTAGAATATGCCAAACTCTATTTCGTGCGACTAGTCACAGTAGCGGACATAAAACACCACAACAGTATTACTTCACTACAGCTTTTCCATTTAAGCAATGCACAGCATAATGAGCACATCCATCTGTTTTACACCCAAGATTATTACAACTAAGATTGACCTTATTCTTATCAGAAACCTCGCGAATACCATTCTCACAATCTATTTCAAGACATGCACCCTTGGTAATTTCTCCTTCTAAAACACTCGTACCATTTAACGTATCCACCATGCAAGAAGCAACAACCTTAACATTATTCACCACAGCAGAACCATTAAGACACTTTAGAAAAACATCATTCGCCTGAACATTTCTTGCTTCCACCCTGCCGTTATGAACCTCCGCATAAATCTTGTCAGCTTTAATATCTGCTACTAATACTTGATTCGACTCAGCTTCAATCTCACAAAAATCAACACTCTCCGGCAACGAAACAATTACCTCAGGACTGCCTTTAGCAAGCCAACGCAACCAGTAAAAAGCCGACACTTTCTCTGTTTGAACGAGCTTTATACCATCTTGATTTTCTTCAATCCCAAACACGTCTTTTTCACAATTAACATAACTAATGTTAAAAGAATCAGCCCTTCTAACCGTTAAGCTAACATCTTTAGTTTTTGCTACAAACTTCCTACTATTCACAACTTGAACAACTCCCTTGTTAAATATCGGGTTATAGACCAAAAATCAAAAGACCCGACTTAATCCGCATTGTTAAGAGGCACGTCGGGTAATGTTATTTACATACACTACACCAATGAGAGTATTTTATTAAATCTTTCAAACTAGCACAGCACACTAAATATCTTGCCTTTTATGAGTTGATGACATGTATTTCACGCACCGCGCTTTCCAATCATCTTCACTGATGCCGCCAAACATCGCCACAAAATCGACGCTGAAAGTCACTTATTTCTTTCCGAGCATCCACGCTTTGAGCACCACTTCTATTACTCCGTAAGTCAATGCGGCCAACGGCCAAACAATCCAACTTTTTCCCCAATCGGACGTAATGAAACTGTAGGCTAAATAAATGCAGACAATTATAAGCCAGTAAGCTTGGAGGAATAACCTAATCTTTGCAGGATAGACAATCTTTTTCTTCGGCTGCAGCAAACGGTAATAGGACGAGCGGACAATATTCGCCTGTACGAATAAATAAACAGCTGCTGCCACCAGAGCAATAGCGACAACTACAAAAAAGCCGGATGAAAGTTGATAAAATTTCGGCGCTATATCCGAAATTATAAGAAAAATAAAAGCAACCATACATAAAACGACACCGCTGACCGTCCGCAGCACATACGACGGCATGAACCGTTCCAAGCGTTCTTTGAGCACACTGTCAACGCCGTAAGCCGTTTCAAAGTCCTCTTTTTCCAAATATTGATAACGCTTTCCGTGGAAACTCTGAATAATAAAAATAGCTACAGCTACGGTAATAATCGCAACACTGAATGCTAAGCCCATAGTTTTACCGACTTGTGCATTTACTGTGTGAGAAAGCAAAAGATCACTGCCGACCAACGGTATTGCCGCCAGAATACAAAGAAGAACGCCTAGAGCAACATAGGCGGCAAATGATATTCTGTGAGCAATATAAGCGGAGGCTTCTTCCAGCTCAATTACCCGCATGCGAACGCCGGCTTCTTCCTGGCAGGCATTTTCACCTGCGTTGACGTTCTTCCCCATAACATCAATTTCATCTTTTACCAGAAGATCTGTACTAACACCAAACAAACGGCTCAATGCAATTATCCGTTCCATATCTGGGATACTTTGTGCGCCTTCCCATTTGGAAACAGCTTGGCGACTGACGCCCAATTTGTCCGCCAATTCTTCCTGCGACCAACCGTTTTGTTTACGCAGTTCCAATATTTTATCTGCTAAAATCATAAAAACATCTCCATTTGAAACTCGAATTCATCATGATCATGGTGAAATTATATCTGAAACAGCAGTTGCGTAGTAGCAAGTGCAGTTGGCAATTGCCGTTAAAAGCGCAATTTCTGCCGACAAATGAGCGCAACCGACCGCCAATTCGTTTTCTTTCATTTTCACACCGCGCTTTCCAATCATCTTCACTGATGCCGCCAAACATCGAAACAGAAATCCGCCAATCATCGGAACGAAAACCCGCCAATCGTCGGAATGAAAGTTCGCCAATCGTCGGAAAATGATGATAGAATTCATAATTATCAGTAGAAAATACGAGCAGACTTAATTAGAAAACAGGGTGACAAAGTTGAAAAAATATAGGAAAAGAATTGCCGACGATATTTTGAAAAGAAAGCTAGAAGGCAAAGGCGCAGTACTGATTGAAGGACCGAAATGGTGCGGAAAAACCACTACTGCAGAACAATATGCAGCAAGCGTTCTATATATGGACGACCCGGAAAAGAAAGAACAGAATATCGCTATGTCGGAACTAAGTCCAAAGCGATTACTGAATGGCGATACTCCAAGATTAATTGATGAATGGCAGCTCGCTCCAAAACTTTGGGATGCAATACGGTTTGAGGTGGATCATCGTAGTAAGCTTGGTCAGTTTATACTAACTGGTTCTGCCGTTCCTGCGGACACTACAGAAATTACTCACTCTGGTACTGGGCGCTTCACGTGGCTAACAATGAGACCAATGAGCTTGTATGAATCAGGTGATTCCACGGGCGAAGTTAGCTTGGAAAACCTTTTTTCGGGAACTAAGGATATTGAGGGTGATTCAAACTTAAGTATTGACCGCCTAGCTTTTCTTGTATGCCGTGGAGGATGGCCACAATCGGTGGATATGCGTGATGAAATTGCTTTAGATCAAGCTTTTGATTACTATGACGCTGTTGTACATTCCGACATTAATCGTGCAGATGACGTACAAAAGAATGCTGAAAAAGTTAAGCGTCTTATGCGCTCATACGCAAGGAATCAAGGAGCGCAAGTACCAAATACTGTGCTTTCGCAGGATATTTCCACTAACGAAGATACGCAAATTAGTGAGGAAACTGTTGCATCTTACGTTGATGCGCTTCGCAAAATATTTGTTGTAGAAGATATGCCTGCCTGGAATCCAAATCTAAGATCAAAAACTGCCATTCGTTCATCCGATACACGTTATTATATCGACCCATCTATAGCTGCAGCGGCTTTGGGGATTGGACCAAACGACTTGATAAATGACTTAAATACTTTCGGCTTTCTATTCGAGACACTTTGCGTCAGAGATTTGCGTATTTTTGCAGATTCTCTAGGCGGCGAGGTTTATCACTACAGAGATAAAGACGGACAGGAATGCGATGCAGTTATTCATTTAAGAAACGGTAAATACGGTCTTATTGAAATTAAACTCGGTGGCAGCAAGCTCATTGAAGATGGTGCAAAAAGCCTTAAAGCGATGAAAGATAAAATCGACACCGATAAAATGAACGCGCCATCTTTCCTTATGGTTTTAACTGGAACAGGTGACTTTGCGTATTGCCGTAAAGACGGTGTTTATGTTATTCCTATTGGCTGCTTAAAAAACTAATAGGAAGCCTTGCTCTGACAATAATGCGCTATACCTTTTTAACGATAGCCCTCGCTAAGCCCTGCTACACAAGAGCAAAATTGCACCCATCTAATCAGCCTTTGACATCAATACGACAGTCTCACATGTTTCAAGACTGCCCTGATGATAACTCTCCATCAAGAAGCTGATCTTAACGCTAGTTGCATGATGGAAGATGGCAATGGGAATGTCGTTGAAACGTGCGTATCTAAGGTATAATTTTGAGCTTAAGTATCCTTACTAACCGGGATTAGTCTTCGTAATCAATCCGTTCTATCTTGAAGATAACTGGTCTTGTTTCATCAGAACAGCAGGCTATCATTTCATTTACTTATCTATATACCATTCAGTTCATTTCGCAAAATAAAGACAAAGGCAATTTCGACAGCTGCAGCTGTTCCTGCAACAACAAATCCGCCAAAAAGATTTCCTAAAACAAGCGATAAAACAGGAATGATAATTGCGAAAACCCGGTAGGCTTTTGATTTGTACAGCCATGAATACGGCAGTAAATATGCGCCAAAGACCATTGCATACACCATAATCATTTTATCAGGTACGGCGTTAAACACCCATATTACAATGAGAAGATATAAAATCTGATTCATTGTAAATAAAAACCCTAAATTTCCCAGATCGTTGTCCTTTGAAAATATATCCACGCCAATTTTCTTCCCTATCAGCCATGACAGCGGAAGCATAGGCGTTGAACAACAAAACACCAAGATATTTTTCATCGCAATATTTATATCCAATGCTGTGACAACCGTAATCAATAACCATATTACGACGGACGTAAGAATAAACGGCAGACCTTTTTTCTGCTTTATGATGATATCATTCCTCAATTCATCTAAGCTCATTGATTTCTCCTTCAAATGCTAACACAATCTGATATTCCCCGTCGTGGCAGTGCAAAGGGACTACGGTAATCAATCCAAAACATAAGTGTTTCAAGTATCAAGGTTTGAGACTCCGCTTTAGCCTTCTGATTTTCTTCTTCCTCTCCACCGAATTCAATGATCATTGCTCCGGCATCAACGCGTATTCTGCGCCTTTCGAGACTCCGATAAGCGTAATTGTATCATGATCTATGTTTTCATAATCTATGTAAGAGAGTACATCTTCGAACTGCTCTAATGGTATCCTGGCTAATGTTTTCGGCTGATTCTTCTGTCCGAACATAAACAGAAATAATGTTTATGTAACGATCTCTTGCCATAATAGCGGGATTCATTAATATCTTTCATCTGAAATTATATGCTCTATTCCACTATGCTCCGATTTAAGATATTCTTTCATAAATGTCGGGTAAGCCTTGAACTTATCAAGCTCATCTATAGGTAACCAATGCATTGTCTCTTTAGCACCTGACTCTGTAGTACTATGGCTCGTAAAATCTCTTTTGCCCATGGGCTTCATCAAGTAGTAGAGTGTAAGCTCATGGAAATCTACTCCTTCTAAGCCGGAGCTGCCGATGAAGAAGTGCTCGTGTATGACGGCAAGGTGATCGACCTCGTAATTAAGACCTGTCTCTTCAAATACTTCTCTCTTAACGGCTTCTTCTGATGTCTCGCCCATGTGAACCGCTCCGCCAACTGAGTAGTAATAGTCGTCCTCATCATTTCCTGCAAATAGCACACAACCTTCTTCTACTATGATGGCTGCTGCTCTATATCTAAATGCTTTTTTATCGTTAATAAATCCGCAATTATGTTCCATAGTTTACTCCTTTATTTTTTATCTAATGACTGTGACTTATGGTTCAAATGCAAACAAGTTCCCAATCTGAATTGAAAATCCAAGTGATTGATACATTTGTATATCACACTGTGCACAAGCAACAATCATTGAACTTATTGCACTCGACCCTAGAGCGTTGATATCTTCCCCCAAACAGCCAAACTGCACTCAAAAACCGCGAGAACCCAGCTTAAAGCCGCCCCGCATTAAACCTTTTAACGATAGTCCTCGCTAACCCCTGCTACACAAGGGCAAAAATGCACCCACCTAATCAGCTTTTGACATCAATACGACACTCTCGACGTGCATCAAAGTCAAGTGAAAGATTATAGTTACGTGGAAAATGCTCTTCAGTAGCATACTCCACATCATCTTTATTCGGCTCATAACCATGCTTAAGATTAAAATGCTGGATATATTCTTCTTTCCAAGCTTCAATTTCAGCTTTTTCTTCAACAGTTCTAGTAGGACGCAGGTTCTTATTGTTGTAGTAAACCTCACTGTCATCCATTGAGTGAAGCATCTTAATATCCGCTTCAGTGACACCATTTTCGCCAGGTTTAATCTCGATAGTTCCTTCACTATAACTACCATCTTCATTACGAACACAACTTGTGTACTTATATGTTGCTCGATCGTTGCTATTAGTTTTGCGAGTCTTCATGCTCACCCTTCCCGCCTGCAGCGGTAGGGTGAAGACACATACAAAAAAGAGCCGATACTTTATGAAGTACCGACTCTAATACCTGAAAAACAGCCATAGTAGAATAGAGGTACTTCATAGGAGTCATGAAAAAACCATGAGGATCCTATTGACGTATCTCATCGCCCTATAGCTAATCAGGCTTTAACTGTTTATTAGTAGTGTCTTATTGATTAATCATTAACCACAATCTTGTTAATTGTTCCAAAAATTCTTATAACATTTACCAGCTCTTTCTTAAAACCCGTATCATGAGTGTAAAAAAGAGTGGAATAATCTCGTTTTTATAACAGTTTGACATGTAAAAACCACACTTGCCTTGAAAGCTACGTGCTTTGAGGTTTAAGCGTTAACAATGTTTTCACCCCCCTTCTCGTTAAACAACACTCGTTTTAGAAAACAAAACGAGCATTAGCCACGCTCTAATAGAGTCCCAACCGCGGCTAATAAAGTCCCAACTGTATTTAATACAATCCCAACAAATCTAATATAATCCCAACCGTATTAATATCAGAAATCCTCACTCCGCAAAAAGTGTTATAGGCCTAACTACTTTTAGTGTTACCGTTAGAGCTTCTGATTAAAACACTTCAGATAAAACGTTCAAGTTATTACTATGCTAAAAATGCTCTTCAAAAACCTGACAAATACGCACATATACGAGGTTGCATACACAAGATTGCAGAAGAAAACTTCTTTACTTATGGCTCTCCTAGAATATGGTTAGTATTGAGAACTAAAGGTATTAAAGTATCTGAAAAAGTAGTAAGACGGCTCATGAAAGAAGAGTTAATTGAGGTTAGATATGCCAGGCGTAAAAGACGCTATTCAAGTTACATAGGAGAAATTACTCCCGCATGTAGTAACATCGTTAATAATAATTTTCATGCAGATTCACCTAATAAGATTTGGCTTACAGACATTACTGAGTTTTCAGCAAAAGAGTCAAAACTCTATTTAAGCCCTATGATTGACTGTTTTGATAGTAAAGTGGCCTCTTACGCTCTTTCAAACCACCCAGATCAGTGTCTTGTAGATGAAATGTTAGAAGGGGCTTTAACTACCCTTGACACTACAGAATGTAAAAGCTTAGTTATTCATACCGATAGATGAAATCACTATAGAGGTGGCAGGTGGATTGAGAAATTAGAAGGTCTTGGTATTACACGCTCCATGTCAAGAAAAGGAAACAGTGGAGATAATGCTGCCTGTGAAGGCTTTTTTAGACGAATGAAAACAGAAATGTATTATCCACTTAACTGGGATAGTACAGAAGAATTACGTCAAGCTATTCATACTTATATTGATTTTTACAACAATCACAGAATTAAAATGGGGATTAAAAGACAATTATGGAACATCGTGCTATGGTTGCACAAAATGTCTAAAAATTGTCCTAAGCCCCAAGCGACATTTTTATGTCGCCAAAATTGTCGCTTTGTCGCCAATGGATACAAAATTTAGTCATTTTGCTTAGAGTTAAGAACGTTCAATAAGTTTATAATTTCATCAAGTACGCTTGAAAATGTGATTCCTTTTGTATAACTATATTTTTAAGCAAGTTATCGTGGTAGATTTTGCTAGCTAGAATAAGTCGTCGTGAGATTCTAAGCGTAGAAATATAATGCAATCTTCTTTAACTTGATACAACAGTAGAACATCTGCAGACACATGCAATTCATGCACGCCTTTATATGAGCCTTTAAGAATATGATCTCTATAAGTTGCAAGTTCGCGAGAATCTGCACCATTGCAAATAAGTCTTACAATATTGATTACTTGCTCAATATCGTAATGCTTCTGCTTATATTTCTTAACATCTCGCAGATAGATTGGACTATAAAATGGCGGTTTAGGCATTGCGCATCAGCTCAGCAAAATCGTCTACAGTACCTGCAGCTATTGGTTTTTCTTTCATAGCTTCATCAATAGCATGCTCATATGGAGAACTTTCAAGTGAAAATGGGAAACGTTGCGTATTTACAATCTGATATAAAAATAGGTTGACTGCTGAACTCATATCAAGACCATAATGTTCAAGAACTTGCGATGCGCTATCCCGTATTTCTGGATTAACTCTTACACTTAATCTGCCTGTTCTAGCTGTTTTTGTAGAAGTCATGTCGTTTCCTTTAAGCTCAAAATCATGAATTTGTTATTCATGCTTTGCTTTATTATAACAGACCTACAGCACCCAACGTAATACCAAAGTAGCACCATTGTGCACACAATTATTACTAAATCGCGCGTTATCGTGGCAAAAATTGCAAAATTAGCAAAAACTGCCACGATAACTGGTATAACATAGCAACGAAGCAGCATTCTGCATTGCAAATTAACCGCCTACTTGCATCTGCTGCACAAAGGTTCGTCCAAATACTCGATTGAAGCGCAAGAAAGCACAATAAGCATCTTGCGCAATGGCTATTTCTCTGCATGAAGCGGAACATGTACATTAATAATCCACGAATCGCCATCTTCAATAACTTTAAAAGTTCCACCAACGCGTTCCGCAAGCATCTTATGAAAACGCAGTCCATATCCTAATTGCAAGTTAGCAAGAATACCTCGTTGCGCACTATTTATACACGTAATATGACATTCATGGTCATTAAGCATTACATTCATGGCGTATTCTTTAGGCTTTGCAGCATGCTTTTTTACGTTCGTAAGCAGTTCTCGGCAAATATACTCAATTTGAGCACATTCTTCAAAAGGCAAATGGATTGATTGAGAATCTTCAGTAGCTAAATCACTACTCAAGTCAATGGAACCAATATAGCCAAGCTTTTCAAATGACTTTTGTTCACAGTCAAATAAAACGCGTAAGCCTGTACAAAAATCTTTATAACATGTAGTCGATTGCATAACATCGCCAGTGCTTGCAGTTGTAGCATTGTCAAGAAGAGAAATGATATTACGTGCTCTATGAACAGTTGTAGTAGCACGTTGAAGAATCTCTCGCGAATTTTCACGCTCTTGCTCATGAGTCGTTTGAGGTTCAATAGATTGTTGAGCCATCATCATAATGCTGGAAAGCTCATTAGTTACTTCATCGTGCATGCGAATTGCTGCAATAGTGGCATATTTTTGAAAAACGTTGTAACGCTGTGCAAATAACTGTTCCTGTTGTTGGTGAATAGTAGAAATATAGTATTTTACGATTGCGCTAGAAATAAGAGTGATAAGAAGCCACCACGCTAACACATAAGCGTTTTGAAAATCGCAGATAATAAAGAACCATGAAGATACTCCGCAAGAAGAAAGCACGGTGTACCAAGGTTGAGTAATTACAGCAATTGCCAAACAAATCAATATGGTAAGCATCATAGATGAGTAGTTGATATTTGGCGCAATAATTACCAACGGCATCCAAATAAGTACAATAAAAGATGCTTTACGTGGCCATATTGCAATACATAAGCAGATTACAATCCATACTATTTCAACCGTAATGGCATGCCAATTAGAGTAGTAATGAAGATTATTATAGGAACAAATCTCAAGAATCAAAGTACAACTTATGATCACACCAATTCCAATTTTCTGCCAGGCATCATGCGGCAAAAAATTGATCATACGCGTTAATAATTTCATAACTACCTACTTTTACACGTTAATTTCTTACACGTTATATGTCATGTGAATATTTTGCGAGCACAGCAAGCGCCTGCATGCGACTTTTAACTTGAAGTTTTCCATAAATACGCCGTAAATGCGTGTTGACTGTTGAAACTTTCACATTAAGCTGATCTGCAATCTCTTTCGTAGAATACCCCTGTTTGCACAAGCGCATAATTTCCGATTCTTGAGGAGACAAAACTGAAGTCTTCGAAAGTTGAGAAATCATATTAAATGATTCTTGCGGAGTGTGAAAATAGTCAATATATTGTGGCAATTCTGGGCAACCATAGCTCGCTGCGCGCGATTGGATAGCTGCAACTACGTCTGCTAAATTGTCTTTATGCACTAGCGCTTGACCACCCGACTTAGCAACTTGCAATACGTATTCATCCAGCATGTAGGAAGTAATGCCAATTAAAACAATATTGCTATTGCGCTCGCGAATTGCTTTAATTACATCAACACCACTCATTTCTCTCATTGACATATCTACTAAAAGTACGTCAGGAGTATTTTCTGTAACGCAACGATGAATAGCTTGTTTTGCAGAAGAACACATCCATGCACAAACAAAGTTTTCAGGCAAACGACTTTTCAGAAGAAGTTGCATATATCGCAATACAAGCGTGTCATTATCAACAATTGCATAAGTAGTGTTCATACAATATATGATATCTTGTTTTGGAATTTGCTTGTCAATAGATGTTTAGAATGATGATTAAAATGCTTCGGCTCTGTCGCAAAGTAATTGTGCGATAAAGCCAAAGCATTATTTTCATATTTTGCAATACAAAATTGCAATACATGCATCATAAATCTATGACAAAAGTGAACAATTTATTACTATTTCATCCAAAAATGAGGCATTTCCCAGCGCCAATTGCGATTGATGCTACGATACCTGCAACATTCACCTTCAATCCAAATTTAGCGATTTGTTTTGCAAGGAATTTAGCAAGCTTATCCCAAGCATGCCCTTCAATATAAGCTTTAAAATCACCACTGGAAAGCAGTTGAGCAATATCCATCCCAGGAATTAAACCTATAAGTTCGCCGCCCATGCAAGACCAAAAATCCTTATCTTGGCTATTCGCGCGGATTGCGTCCAACAGGTTATCATTTGTATATACTTGTCGAATACCTTCAGCAATGTATGCGGCCATTACTTTTCCATATTTCATCTTAAGGAGCTCATCTTTAACAGAAACCACGCCATTCTTATAACTGCTAGCTTCTTCAAAAATAAAACGAACTTCTTGTTCAATTTTCTTAACATCCTGTTGTACAATAGCTGTAGACTTATTTTCAGTCGCTTCCGCAGCTGGAATTGTTGTTGACAAGAATCCGAAAGACAAAACAGTCACAATCAGTGATGTTACAATCTTTTTTACCTTTAACATAACCGTATCTCCTTACTTAATGTGCGATTGTATTGTTTTTCTCAAATTATCAAGATTGTACACATTAAAGTGCCATACGCTAGCACTTTCCGTTGGTACACTCCATTCTTCGGTTTTACTATTGACAGTAAAGCGAATTATTTGAGTTGTTGGCTTATTTATAACTTCAAAATTAGTGAGTTGATTCCACGGAATGCGACGAAGATGCTTATCGTCTAATTTAGCTAGATTACCCGAGCCTAAAATGGCATTCGGATTAACCACAATAAACTCATTATTAGTGGCAGCGACAATACGCGCATCAACGCCTTGCGCTACATAGAATAATTTAGGTAACAAAAATAGTTTGATTAAATCTTTCCACCAAGGGTCGTATTTCATTGTAAATACATACGTCTTATCAACTGAAAGATTGTGATCTTTAAAATACTTGACGATATCTTCTTCTCGTATACCGCGCAAAGGATTAGTCATAATAAGCACCTCCTCGTGATTCTCGTTTTGTAAATTACCAACATACTAACGTGCAGATTTTATCTACACAAATAGGTGTACCTATTTTTAACGATAGTGCTTTTAGAAAACTTTTTAAAAAAACTTTTACTATTAGTAGTTTGTATGTTCCTAACAACCAACATTTAAAAATATTTACATTTTGGAACCATTCTTAAATAAAGACATATTTATGGAGCTATCGTGGCAGTTTTTGCTAATTTTGCAATTTCTGCCACGATAACTTGTTATTTTTGAGTTTTATAAGTCCTGTAATGCAATTCTTTTATCTTCTGCAGACTGCTTAGATGACTTATCGTCTTTCTTAAGAGAATGCGCATATCGAATAAGACTTCTTGCAATAAAGAACACTAAAGCACATATAGCAAGTACGATAAGAATGTCAATTATCGGACCAAATAATGCATAGCTCACGATTCATCCTTTCTTTTTCTATATTCGTTTATGAGTGTTCGAGCTGTGTCAACATCGTATTTATCGTCAATAGCAAGACTCTTTACTAAAAGAACGAACGGATCTTCTGGTTCATTGTCGCTTATGCGCAGTTTTTCAATAAGTCTGTTAAGCCTGGTTCTCATCGTTGGGTAAGAGACTTGATACATTTGCGACATTTCTTTTAACGATCCAGACGATAATACAAAGTTCTTTATAAACGACATATCTTCGTCTGTGAGATTAGCCATCCATTTTGGAATATGATCCATATCACCCCTTTCTTCAACCTATAAAACTTTAATTAAATTAAACTTTTATTAAAAATATTAAAGTTGTTGTATGGGTTTGTCAAGAATGAGCATGAGAGATATGACGTAAAGGGGGGCTTAGGGCAATTTTAACCTATAACTCCAATCCTTATTTTTGTTTTACGCCTTCGATTCGCTGAGCTTGCTCAAAGTTGAAAGCACAGTGTGCTTTCAACGCGAGCGAAGTACGTTAACATCCTGTGCACTCAACCCTAGAGCGTCGACATCTTCCCTCATACAGCAAAATCGCACTCAAAAACCGCGAGAACCCAGCTTGAAGCCGCTTCGCATTAAACCTTTTAACGATAGCCCTCGCTAAGCCTTGCTACACAAAGCTTTCAATGCACCCAGCTAATCAATCTTTGACATCAACACTACAGTCTCCACGTGGCACGATAGGTCCGGATTGATGTCAGTCATCAGGAACCTATTCAGACTAATACGAAATGTGGCAACATATCTCCGTTTGTTAGTGGAAACATATCCACAAATTCTATAGCAGAAAATTCTTGATACATTCCGCTATCCATATCACGGTCTGAACCTCGCCCATCCAAGGAAAAAGTTCAACTTTTTTATTTGTTTCTACTATTTATAGTGATTCCAACATAAAAGTCAAATCTTGCGAGGAACCGCCATCGCCTCAATCTTGTCCGTTCTTCCTACAAAAACAGGTCAACAGATATTTTTCGTCCTAACTGATAGCCAGGTTTCCGTGCACTCGACCTTATCATACCTGAAAATCCTGCATTGAACGAGAGAAACATTTTAACTATTTCTTTGCATTTTCTTCCAGTTCCAACATGTATTTATCAAAGTCAGACATGAACAATCTGTCCTGAATAACACGATACTTTTCAAATTCAGTCTCGGCTTTAGCCTTGGCAATCTCTGCCGTAATCTTTCCTGCATCCTGAAGGACCTCTCTGTCATCAGCCATCAGGAATAGATCCAGACGCTTTGCCCAGTCCTCCATTGTCATCGGAATGTGACGTTCAGCACGATCCTCTGCCAGATCTAAATACGCTGAAACAATACGCTCCAATGAACGCATTTCCTGATCAGAAAGATAATTTTTTGCAACAGTCACATCACTTTTTACGATCTTGCCTTCTGGTACTGCTGCCCATGTAGTTAATCCCATATGCGGCTTGCCTGCATCTGCTCGCTCATAAATTAACTCTGCTGCCGTATGTCCGTGAACTGCATAATGCATCTTGTTCTGCACCTTTGCAAAAAACTGCTTTGTCGTTTTTGCTGTGCGGTCATAATCAAGAGCTGTAGCATAGATGTCCGTTATCTTCTGATAGAATCTACGCTCAGATAAACGAATCTCACGAATCTGCTCAAGCAAACGATCAAAATATTCTGTTGTGAGCACGGAACCACCGTTTTTTAAACGCTCATCATCCATAACCCATCCTTTGATGGTATAGTCCTTTACGATGCCATTAGCCCATTTACGAAACTGCACTGCTCGTTCATTATTCACCTTGAACCCAACAGCAATAATCATTTGAAGATTATAATGTTTCATATCACGAGTAATCTGACGTGAACCTTCGGTTTGAACTATCCGGAAATTCCGGATAGTTGTATCTTCCTCAAGCTCTAAGTCGGAATAAATCTTCTTAATATGCTCATTAATTGTACGAACATCCACGCCATACAGCGTGGCCATCATCTTCTGTGTCAGCCATATGTTTTCGTCCTCATAGCGCATCTCAATACTGTCCTGCTGATCGCCGACAGAGGCAACATAGGTCAGATATTCTGCCGCACTGGAACGAATGGTTATTTCATCTTTTTTCTTTTTCAAATAAGAGACCTCCTTCTTCGATAAATCACTCTATAATAAACAATGAATGAATTTCTGTATGCTCTCATCGCCCATGACAACGCTTATACTTCTTCCCACTTCCACATGGACACAATTCATTGCGGCCTATCTTCTTCGGCCAATTTGCTCTTTCCTGAACCATAATAGGAATTTTTCCGTCATGCATAAGTTCAAGTTCCCTAAGACGATATAAATATTCAGAGACTCCCAATATAGCTTGAAACATACACATTGCCTCATTTTCAAATTCAAGCAAATATTCTGTTTTCTTTTTTGTTCTATCTTTCGGATTAGGAATATAAGTTATCAGCTGGTCTACTGAATTGTATTCAACATCATTATGACCGATAGCATTTCTCAATTTCGCATTCACGAGGATTTTCAAAAAGCCTGTATAGTCCTCAGAATCCAAGCAAAAATGATATCTTGATGCTTTTGTGAGTTTAATATAATCCTCTAAAAACTTTACATTTTTCTCAATCGGATTCATAGCATTGATATCAGACCTATACTTAATATTGTTAAGAGCAACAGGAATAATCATCAAATTACCTAATGCCTCATAAACATCCAGATAAAACTGTTTTACACTATCAAAACTGCTCGTTGTGGAACCTTCGTATTCAAAATCAAAAGAATTATCTTTACAGTATTGTATAGCCAATGCAGGTATAAGTCTTTGATATACGACCATAAACTCATCGTAGACCTTGTAGATCAGTTCCTGTAATTCTTCAAGGTGGAATCCATCATGAGAATTAAGGAACTCAATCAGGTCTTTCATTTGCGCTGAATCCATTTTCAATATTCCAGTGCTAAACGAAAGGTCATTATAGATATCTTTTCTTAATGATGAATAAAATCCATATACCTCAATCATATGGACAGCTCTCAATGTTTCGAATTCATCTCTACATTGAAAAAAATGACCAGAAAACTCCTTTTGAATCTCTTGAGTTAAGTATTCGCTATTGTTTTTTGCTAAATTGAGAATTCTTTTATAGTTCTTCCACTTTTTGGCAGTTACGTTCAACTTAGACACATCTTGTCCAAATTCCTCATAAGAATCATTCGTTTTCATACAATTCATATATCGAATAAACGGTGTAATCACTAGTCTCTCTAAATCAGCTGCTTCTACTTGTTTTAAGGTAGGAAATTCACCAGAACACTCAATAATGTAATCCGCATTTTCGCCCTGAACTTCATCAGCATTATCAAAAGAAAAACTTAACCCCGGACGATCTTGCCCTATCTTCACGCTACCAGACAAAGAGGTTCCACATTTACCGCATGCTACTTCTATCGGATGTTCTTCTTGACAGCCAACTTGTAAACGAACTCTAGTAATACATCCGCAAACCTGACATTTTATAAAAGTATTAAAAACCATAAAACCTGCCTCCTTTCGCTGGATTACATAAACATATCATCGTTCCAAACGAGTTTTACCAAGTCAATGAGTACTGCTATTCTTTCAGCAATTTCATTCTTACCAAATGAAGCATACGATTTGAAGCCAAGATTATTATCTAAAACGAACTTCTTAAATTGGGGATTATTCTGATATGCCAGATCACCAAGTGATTCAGTATAGATATTTCCTTCATTGGAACAGTACTTTTTCAGTTTGTAATCATACTTTGCATCATTTAAGCTTGCATTGATGCTCTTATGAAGAAGCAATAACGCACCGATGCTATTTCTCCAACGTCTGAAATCGTCTCGGTCAGAATATTCCGCGGTAAACCATTCATAATGGTCTGTAATAATGTGCTCAATCTCAAATGGATTCTTTGTTTGAGTGTTCATGTAATTGCAGTAGTTTGATGCAACACCAGTATGTTCTTCAATAAATCCTGTAATACGTGCAAGGATATTCTTAATGTATTTCTTAGTAAAGCTGTTAAGTCCTAAATTACTTAATGCTGCTGCCGGGTCAAATGCGAGATTGATATACTGCTGTTCTAATTTCTGTTTCAATGTAGGTATGTCTGTCATGCGGATATCCTTAGTAACATTGAAAACAAAGTTTTTAATTGTGCTGTAATTTACAGAGCTGCACTTCGTTACTCTGGATACAATCAAAACATCAATAAATCTTGCTACCAGATTAATCTTCTCAATAATAACTGGCCATGAATCTTCATAACATACAGGTGCTAATAATAGCTGTGGCTGTAATGTGAAGTTAACTTGCGCATTGTAATATACATACTTTGTTTCTTCAGCGAACGTTGTTTCTGCCTGACGGATACGCTCATAAACCTCTGCGAATTTTGCAAATTTCTTTATGAACAACTCAAAGTCATCGGAACCATTAAGTCCCAGCTTATCACGTTCATCTCGTACCCATTTGTGGAAGAAACCGCCGATGATATCAAAATCCTTATTTACTGCACCAGCTTTTGCTTCACGAATTGTTTCTGCATAGTGAGCTCTCAACCATGCCTTAATAAAGATCTCATCGCCTTTGTCATCGTACTTCTTCAAAGTAAGAACTTTTTCTTTCCAAAGGCCATTCATTTTTTCTCGTATGGAGTCAGATTTTATCTCCGAAAGCAAATAGCCCTTCAACATTTCGGTGGATGTCAAACTCAAACCACGATCATTCATTGTAACGAATATCTTATGAGCGTCCTGTTCTGTTGTTGCTACAATCTCAATAAAGAATACTTTCTCCGCAACCCAATCACAAAAATGCAGCAACATATCATCTGTAATGCATGCCGGGAAAACATCCTGAATATCTTGATAACGACCATATAGATTTTTTACGGACTCACCAGCACCAGTAGTATCAAAGTCAGTATCGTTGAAAATTGCATTCATACAATCCTGCCGGTCATCTACATTGATATTAAAAGACTTCGAGCCAAAGGACTCAGAGAAAATCATGGTCTCAATCATGTTATAACTCTGACCGATGCTCTTTAATCTGTTATTAAGATACATCAGTAGCAATGTCAAAGATGAGAATCTTTGCTGACCATCGATAATAGCATTCTCCCTACCAGCTAATACAATGGATCCCATAAAATACGCTCCATAATCAGCAACTGCTAGTCTAGAGTCCCCCGGATGATAATACTCTAAAAATTCCGAAGTTAAATCGTCTATCAGTTCTTCAATATGCTTTCTCTGCCACATATACTCACGCTGATAATAATGAATTGAATATTTTGTATTCTGCAAAAGCTGCTTGAGATTCTTTGGTGAACCTTCTATCTTTTTCATTAAGCTTCCTCCTCCAGAAACAGTTCCGGTGTATTATACCAAGCCAACTCAGCATCTGCTTTAACACCCTTGTTAAGACATTATAATAGTGATTTCTTGAGTTCTAGCCCTGTTCCTGATTTATAAAAAACGTATTCTGCTTCGTGTTGTAATATGTACAGAGCAGATTTCCTTGAAAAGCCATATTTTTGAATTTCAATTGAACGCTTATTTGTTGAACCATTTCTATGTTTCCAAATTCTAAACCTTGTTCTGTCTTTTTCTTTGGAAGCGGAACGGTTAAAACTTTGTCAATCGCCTTTAATGCCTCCTTAAATACAATAGAAAAATGTTGTAGAGTAGCTGTCTTGCTTATGGATGCTGTAAACGCAGATGATAAAATAATTGCAAGTATAAAATTAAGGGTTGTAATATTTCCATAGTAAAGAAATATACTTCCCAAAATCATGACAATAACTACTCCAATTTCCATAAATATGTCAATAAGTCCCATTGGAATTGTGATTGCCCCCATACTCTTTTTAACCTAGTAAACATACTCTCTTGCCGTTTTTAATGCTCTTTCACTTATCTCCTCTTCTTTCGAAAAGGCCTTAATAACAGAAATATTTTTTACATATTCCATTAGCTCTTCTCTCATCTTCTTTTCGTGATTAAAATAAATAGCAAAGTTTTTATCCATTGTTTTCTGCGAAAGAACTTTTACCAAATACATAAGTGGAACTCCGGCAATCATTCCAAGAGCAAGACGCCAATCCACAAAAATCATAGCTACAAAAATAATGGTAGGTAGAAGTGTAACTGACATTATTTCAGGAAGACCATGGGCAAGGTATACTTCCACTTGTTCCACATCATGCTGAACAATGTTGGTAAGCTCTCCTGTATTATGTTCTTTAAAAAATCCTAAACTTAGTTTTTTTAGATGATCAATAATATCTAACCTAAGTTCTGTTAATTTTTCGTATGCTTTCTCATGAGCAACCTTTGTTGCAAAATAGTAAAACACGCCTTTTAACACAAATGAGATAAAGATTCCAAAAAATACATACTTTAAATCAACTTCGTTAGTATTGTTTGTGATTAAAGAACTAATCAAATATACAAGTAAGATTTGTGGTATCAAATCAAATACTATTTTTAAAGCAAGGAGTGCATTGGATAAGCCATTTTACCTATCACTTTTTCCTTAATTCTTTTTCTGGCATAAACAACGCTCCTTCCAAAACTGAATAATATTGAATTTTAATTCAATATTAAGGTTTAAAATAAGACTTTGCTGATTACGCAAAGTCTATTTTTAGTGCTTATTATAAGGATTCCACTCCCTTGTAATAACACCTTGCAATAAGTTTTAGCATATCTTTCGCCCACTTTTCACTTTGATAGTGCCTTACTATCTCAAGAAACCCCTCTGTAAAGTTACTGGCTAAAATATGGGCAAGCATTGGATCATATTTCTGTTTAGATTGTCTTTTTAAACTTACTTCAATATGAACCTGCATTTGCGATATGAGTTTTTGTTTTGCTTCTGCATGCTTTGTACCTGAACTTTTATCCATTAAAATAATTAACTTCTTACGCTCTTTTAAAAGTTCATGAATATAATTTTCTCCAACTTCATCAAACCTTTCAGAAGCAGAACCCTTTTCCAAAGATTCTTCCTCATTAAAAGCTGAGTCAAAGTTTATATAAACAGAACTTACTACTGCATCAAACAAAACTTCCTTATTTTTGAAATAGGTATAAATGAGTGCCACAGGAATATCTGCTTCTTTTGCAATTTCTGTTAATTTAGCACCTCTATAATCATTTTTATAAAATACTTTTTCTGCTGCATCAAGTATCCTATTTCTAACTTCTTCTTTCAATACTTGTGCCATATCACACCTCTTTCAAATAAAATACTGAACCTAAATTCAATATTTGTCAAGAGTTTAGTGTATTAGTTCAAAAAGAAACTGGATTTAAGACTGCAAGAAAAAGCAGATTTCCGTTAAATTACATCTCATTAATTCTGTTTGATAAAATTGTAACCACGCCAACAACCTTATTTTCCCACTTCACAAGGTGGGTGCAAAGTGGCGAATCGACTTGAATGGGCGCTTTGACAGAGCTTGAAATTGCATAACGCATTTCAAGCTCCTTCAAAGCGTGATTTGGCTCAAATGTAAAGTCCAGTGGACTTTACATGCCAAATCAGCCGAACGGCTACTAATAGCCGTGAGGAATAATATAATTCGCGAATGCACTTCGATTCGCTGAGCTTGCTCAAAGTTGAAAACACAGTGTGCTTTCAACGCAAGCGAAGTACGTTAACATCCTGTGCACTCGACCCTAGAACGTTGATATCTTCCCTCAAACAGCCAAAATACGTTCAAAAACCGAGCAAAGCCAGCTTAAATCCACCACAGGCTAAACCCTTTAACGATAACTCTCGCTAAGCCCTGCTACACAAAGCCTAAAACGCAGCAACTAGACTGTACGCAAGTAGGTGTCATCAAAACGATATCTTGAAACAGTCACGATTTGTAAAGGAGCGCCACTGATTCTGCATGATGAGTGTTGGGATATATGTCGAACGCACGCAAAGACTGAACGCTGTAACCAAGCTCCCTAAACGTGCCAACATCGCGAGCAAGACTGGTCGGATCGCAAGCAACATACACAACGCTTCTTGCTCCAGACTTCGCAATCTGCTTACAAACTTGAGCTTTAGCACCAGCGCGCGGAGGATCTAACACAACAACATCTGGATGCGCAAATCGGCGCACAATCTTAGATGACTTACTCGCCTTAAACACCTGCGATTCAAGAGTTTGCGCAACATCCCCTTCAAGCGCTTCAACAACATCCCTGCTAAGACCAGCGCGTCCAATATTTCGCCTTGCGTTCTTTACAGCAATCGGCGCACCCTCAATGCTAAGCACGCGAGCTGGCTCTGCAGAACCAACGGAACCTGCATCACCAGCAGAATCTCCGCCAACATTAGCCAAAGTCGCAAGAGGAATCGTAAACAAACCCGAACCAGAATACAAATCCCACAAAACAGTATTCTTAGTGCGCCCACCAAGTGCAGAACGAACTAATCCCAAAACGTAGTTCACCAAATGCTCTGGAGCTGCGCGATGAATCTGCCAAAAACCGCGCCCATCAACATCGTAATCAAAAGTACGCGCACGAGATAAATCTTCATTAACAGCAACTCGCACGCGCTCGCGCAACAATGCCGATCCTGCAACCAACTCATCATTTACTATAAGCGCATAATTTTCGCCAATCGCACTAAGAAGCGCAGCCTTATCGCCAGAAACACCAAAATCCAAACCATCAACCCTAGGCTCTGGAACAGCAAGACGAATTTGCGCATTTGGCGAAAAAGAACGATTCCACAAGTCCAAAGAATCCGCAACAGCCAAAACTGCGCGCGACGCAAGCGGCATAGTATCAATCGCAATGCGATCATGCGACTCGCGCTTACGCATAGACAATCGCCCTTCATCATCCGCAACCAACTCCATGCGCGTACGCCAATTAAACCCGTTAAGCTCCTCGTCCCCTGGCATGCGCTCAACACTAACATCGCTTTCCGCAACATCCATATGCGCTAAACGCTGGAATTGATTGGCAATTACGGAAGCCTTCCAACGAATCTGACCAGGCAAAGAAACGTGAATTAAATCCGCGCCGCCAACTCCGCCGCCCTGAGCCAAAGGACCAGCGAGCTTCCATTGCGGCTCCACACGATCCGCACTAGGCTCCAAAACTTCTACAACTTCGCCAGTAAAAAAGTGCGCTTTTGCACGCATCGGCTCATCCATGCGCACAACAACCAGCTCACCAGGAAGGGCAAATCGCACGAATACAACGCGTCCTTCGAGATGACCTACGCATCTACCTTGATCCGCATATCGCTCGATTCGCATCGTTACTTGCATGTACTACCCCTTAGTTTTGCGTTTTGTTAAGCTGATTCTCTAACGCTGATTTTCTAACGCTGATTTTTGTTAAGATGATTTTACTTCACTGAATTTACATCGTTTTCATCTTCGTCAATCTGCTTTTCTTCGCGATAATTTTCTTCGCGATTTTTATGGTGAAGACGCATAAACGGCGTTGCGATAATCAAGTAAGAAACCCAAATTGCGAGTGCCCAGAACGGCAATCCCATAATCAAGCGAACGGTACCAAGCCACACAACGTGATTCGTCAAATATAATGGCACTTGCAAAACGAGCCTCAGCACAAAAACAGCAATCCACAATCCTGTCACATACATATACGCTCGCTTAAGCGGCTTATAATCGAGCCATTCGTGAAGCCACGAGCCAAAGTTTTCCGTAGGCATTTTGCGAATTGACTCAATCACAAGCCCTAAAGCAGGCACGCGCACAATCAGCGAAATAGCAAGAAGCACACCATAAACAGCGTTCGTAATAAAGCCCATCATATAGTAGTCGCGCGCTTGGTGACTCGTCCACACCCAAACAAGGCAGATTCCAATGGAAACAAGCCCACTAATTGCTCCCATAAGCGATTGCCTTTGAATAAGACGAATCACAACTTGCAAAACAGCAATCACAGCTGCAACAATAACCGTTGTTTGCACATTTCGTGTTACAACGAAGCAAATAACAAACAGCAAGCCTGGAAGCATGGATTCGATTACGCCTCGAACGCCACCCATTGAATCAATTACAGAAAATGTAGATCCTTCGGCTCCAATTGAAGCCAATGTCGCTAGTCCTGAGCGTTTTTTGGTTTGCGCAGAATCGTTGGTTTGCGCAGAATCGTTGAGTTTTACTGCATTTGAAAACTCTTGCGAAGAAAACTCTTCTTCGGATTTCTGTAAAGATTCTTGTGAATCCATTCAATTAACTTTCTACTATTTGCATTATCTAATTTCAGCAAACATTGGACCGCGTGTAAGCGTAGTTTTTACTTCTACTTGTTGGTCGTAACCTAATGGTTTATCGTCTTTTTTTAGTGCATTATTAGCATCTTCATCAGACGTATTATTTTCCCCATCTTTACCGCTATTTTCTGCATTTAAAGCAGCTTCTTTTTCTTCTCTAGTTACTGGATCATGCATAGGAATAAAATCGCGAGGCGCAAGCGGCTCTTCACCACGATTTACAACAATCCCCTTAAACCATTCGTCTAATTGTTTTGTTTCGTTATTATTATCTGCAAGCTCTGTTGCTGCAGGTCCAGAGAATACTCCGCGAAGCATCCACCTAGGACCATCAACGCCAACAATACGCGTTGTAATGGTTTTTTCTCCAACTTTTACAGGTAACAGTAGCTCAGTACCAAATTCGCCTTGTACTGTACACGCTTGACTATTACCATCAAGCAAATCTTTGCACACTTCTAGCCAAATACCAGATGTTTTAGGCGCAGCAAAAGCTTCAACTTCTACGCTTGAAGAACCATAAGTTACTGTCATACCAAGAACTTGCGATGTTTCATGCTGCTTTTTTACTCGCAACTCAATGCCTTGAAAATATGGGATATAGATTGAACCAAAATCTAGATAATCGCTAAAATCAGGAGCATCTTCATCATTGAAATCCCATGGACCAGTTTTTACCTCTACGATTTTGTCTTCAACTTTTGAAGATTTTTCTTCTTCATGTCGGCCAAATAACCAACCCATTATTCCTCATTTCTTAAAACAACAAGCACAACAATAAGCATAATGCTAATCGTCGTAAATTGCTCAACTTCACCAGATTATCATAAACAAAGCACTGAAAATATGCATATGAGCAAATGCTATTACTTTATTTATTTCAGTTAATGTGATTAATAATCACACACCGTATTTTATGGTTAAAGGCGCGTGATCCGACCATCTTGCCTCATAACTTTCAGCACGATCGATCACAAATCCGCGAGCGCTTTCCGCAATTTCAGGAGTTGCGAACTGGTAGTCTAATCTCCAGCCAACGTTATTGTCGAAAGCTTTACCGCGCTGACTCCACCAAGTGTATGGTCCTTGAATATCTCCTGCAAGCATGCGCATAACGTCCACAAATTCATATTCGTTAATCCAGCGATCAATATAAGCGCGTTCCTCTGGCAAGAATCCTGCACTTTTTTCATTAGCCTTAGCGTTTTTAATATCAAGTGAAGTATGCGCAATATTAAAGTCACCGCACAAAATCGCTTGATTTCCGCCACTTGCTGCAATATTTCGAAGCTCCCCCAAGCGTATAAGCATTGTGTCTAAAAAGCGGAATTTTTGTTGCATTTTTTGCGGATCGTCCACATTTCCAGCATGAACATACACAGAAGCAATAGTAATTTCATACCCTTCAGGGGTACGCACGTCAGTTTCAACCCATCGCCCAGAATCAACATCCTCACTTAAACCAGGCAAACCGTAGCGTTTTTCAACTACAGGAAGAGACGTAACTAGAGCTACTCCAGCTCGACCTTTTACACGGCAAACTTCATTTGTATAAGTAAAATTATCGTTTTTTATAGAATTTACGATATTTTCAGACGTACAATATCCCATTTCAATTTTTGTCATAATTGGGTCGATTGCATCCTGCGGAGCGCGCACTTCTTGCATACACCACACGTCTGGAGTATGCGCGTCAGACCAGTTAAGCATACCTTTGCGCTCAGCTGCACGAATACCGTTTAAATTCGAAGTCGTAATTGTAATCATGTAATCAACTCTAATATGTACACAACACAAACAGCTCCACCACTAAGCAACAGACATAAATCACGCAACCAACACAGATTACAAGTTATGGATTACTCAACCAATAAACACGGAATTAATAGAAAAATAAAAAGGTGCAGATTCTATAAAACCTGCACCTTTTTATCAGCTTGTACTATTTAGTCTAAACCAAGTTCCAAATTTCCTCCTGGAATTGCATCAAGCAAATCGCGAGTGTATTCCATCTGTGGATGATCGAATACCTCATCTGTAGTTGCATGCTCAACAAGCTTTCCATGCTGCATAACAACAACTTCGTCTGCAATCTGACGAACGACAGCCAAATCGTGTGTGATGAACAAATAGCTCAAACCACGCTCCGCCTGCAAATCGTTAAGCAAGTGCAAAACCTGATCTTGCACAAGCACATCCAAAGCAGATACAGCTTCATCGCAAACTATAACATCTGGGTCCAAAGCCATAGCACGAGCAATCGCAATTCGTTGACGCTGTCCTCCAGAAAGTTCGTTCGGGAATCGAGTCATAACTGAAGCAGGCATACGAACCATGTCTAGAAGCTCTACCACACGGTTTTTACGACTCTTTTTATCACCAATCTTATGAATACGCAAAGGTTCTTCAATTGAACGATAAATTGAGTACATAGGATCCAAAGAACCATACGGATTCTGGAAAACTGGCTGCACATGGCGACGGAAGTCAAGCAAATCCGAACCCTTTAAATCGGAAATATTCTTACCTTCGTAAGTAACAGTTCCACTTGTTGGCTTAAGAAGTCGCAAAACCATATTCGCAACAGTAGATTTACCTGAACCAGATTCACCAACGATAGCTAACGTCGTACCACGCTTAATAGAGAATGAAACGTCGTCAACAGCCTTAAAAAGCTCTTTCTTGCGAGGAAGCTTAAACTCACGAGTTAAGTGATCCACAGTAATAATATGCTCACTTTTTTCGAGAGTTTGCTCACCTACTACATGATGCTCAAGCAAGTTATCAGCGTTACCACCGTGTTCTTTAACAGAAATAATGCGCTGAGAAGCTAAGCTTGGAGCGGCAGCAACAAGTCTCTTTGTATACGGATGCTGAGGATGCTGCAAAACTTCCAACGATGGGCCAGACTCAACAACACGACCCTTATACATAACAACAACATGCTGCGCGCGAGAGGCAGCCAAACCTAAATCGTGTGTAATGAAGAGAACAGAAGTTCCGAGCGAATCAGTTAGTGTATGCAAATGGTCAAGAATACGCTTTTGCACAGTAACATCCAAAGCGGAAGTTGGCTCATCTGCAATAAGCAAGTCCGGTCGGCAAGCCAAACCAATAGCAATCAAAGCGCGCTGACGCATACCACCGGAAAACTCATGTGGGAACTGACGTGCACGAGTTGCAGCATCTGGCAAACCAGCTTCATCGAGCAAACCAGCAATACGATCTTCAACGCTTGCACCTACAACATACTTTTTGGCAATTTCCCAAGCTTTGTCGTCATTTACACCATATTTGATTAAATCGTCTGCTACGCGCCAACGAGTTTCAGAGCCTGGAACCCACTCTTTCTTGTAGTAATCAATAGCTTCATTGAACTTTTCAGCATCGTTATGCTCATCAAGCCCAACTTCTTTCAAAGCTTTCTTAGCAACTTCAATCAAATCTGGTAATTCTTTAGAGCCAAGGAATGTTTCATCCTCATTGCTTTTGACTTGAACAGAATCGCCTGCAAGAGCCTCAGCTAATGAAGAACGCTTCTCGTGATCAACGTCAACACCATTTGCGATTAATGCTTCTTTAACTTGTTCGCCAATACGCCACACAGGGTTCAAGTTGCTCATAGGATCCTGCGGAACTAGGCCCATTGCAGTACCACGCAAGGCAGCAATCTCTTTTGGCTTCAAACTGCTAATTTCTTTACCCTTGAGCTTAATAGATCCACCTGTAACATGACCGGTTCCAGGAAGAAGACCAAGAACAGCCATTGCAGAAGTGGACTTTCCTGAACCAGATTCACCTACAATTGCAACCCACTGACCAGGATAAACACAGAAGCTAGCATCTCTAACAGCATGAACAGCTTTTTTTGAGTCTGTTGTGAAATCAACCTGGAGATTTTTTACTTCCAACAATGGCCCTTGCTCTAGCTGCATGGCGCGAATGTCTATATCTTTACGTGTTGTATTCATAAGTTTTATTCCTCCACGCTAAATTCACGCCTTACGGCTCTTCGGATCTAATGCATCCTTTACAGCATCACCCATCATAATAAAGGCGAGCACAGTAATTGCGAGTGCAATAGACGGATAGAACAAGACTTCTGGGTTCGTAGTAAGAACATTTCTAGCGGTAGAAATATCTCCACCCCAGCTGACAGTAGTACTTGGTAAACCAATTCCAAGGAAGCTTAATGTTGCTTCCAACACAATATAAGTTCCAAGCGAAGTTGTTCCAACAACAATGATTGGAGCCAAAGAGTTCGGGATAATGTGTTTGAAAAGATTACGTATTGGAGTAGATCCTAAAGCAGTAGATGCGGTATTGAATTCAAGATTTTTTGATTCCATAACAGCGCTTCGTGCAATACGAGCAACGCTAACCCATCCAAAAAGCACCATAACAAGCACAATTTTCCAAATTGATTTAGATGTACGGAACATTTGTAAAACTACGATTGCACCAAGAAGCATTGGTAAAGCCAAGAAGATATCAGTTATTCGGCTGAGAATAGTATCAACCCAGCCTCCGAAGAATCCTGCTAACGCACCAATTAAAGAACCAACAAGTACAACCAAAATAGTTGCAAGCAAACCAACACTTAGCGATGTACGAGTACCATAAACAACTCGAGCATAAATATCGCAACCTTGCATATCAAAACCAAATGGATGCGCGGCTGAAGCTGGCTCAAGAGAGTGTTCCAAAACGCAATAATTAGGATTGTGCTTTGTAAGAATGCTTGGGAAGAACGCAACAAAAATAATTGCAATAATCAAAATTGCAGAAACAATAAACAATGGATTCCTGCGCAAAGTTCTCCAAGTATCTGCCCACATACTCGTTGCAGCAGCGGATTCGTCTACGGAATCCACTTCTTGAATAGGCGTATCGTCTAATGGTGCAACGTAGCGTTCTTGCCCCGGTAATATATCGCAATTTGAAGCATTATTTGCAATCAAATCATTTTTCATCAAATTATCTTCCATAGTGTACTCCCCTCACGCGTAACGAATGCGCGGATCAAGAGCCGCGTACAACATATCAACAAGAAAATTGCTAAATACAAATATCAATGTCAAAAGCGTGACAATGGAAACAACAAGGTTTCCTTCTCCTTTTAGAATCCCTTGATATGTGAGGAATCCAACGCCATGAATGTTGAAGATCGTTTCCGAAATCATTGCACCGCCCATAAGAGCACCCAAATCCTGACCTAAGAAGGTGACGACAGGTATAAGCGAGTTGCGCAAAACGTGACGAACAATAACAGAGCCTTCTTTTAAGCCCTTTGCACGAGCTGTACGCACATAATCGAGCGAAATATTTGAAGAAATTTCAGATCTTGTAAGTCGAATGATATACGCCATAGACACAGAACCAAGAACCATTGCAGGAAGAAGCAAATCGAAGAATCCAGGATCGTTACTAGCTGTAACTGGTAATATGCGCCATTTAACACCAAATAAGTATTGTCCTACGAAACCTGTCACAAATGTTGGAACAGAAATAAGAAGAAGAGATACAACCAGAATCACACTGTCATACCACTTGCCTTTCTTCAAACCTGAAATTATGCCAAATATGACACCAAATATTGCCTCGAAAGCGAATGCCATAATTGCTAGTTGAACAGTAACCGGGAATGCACGACCAATTTCATCGATAACTGGTTGACCTGCAAAAGTATGACCAAAATCGAGGGTAAGAGCATTCTTTAAGAAAAGTAAATATTGAATAATAAATGGTTTATCTAAGTTATACTCGGCTCGTATTTGTGCAGCCACTGCAGGATTAACAGGTTTTTCTCCAAACATTGCTTTTACTGGGTCTCCAGGCAAAGCAAATACTAAAGCATAAACTAATAATGTTGTGCCGAGAACAACAGGAATCATCTGCAAAATACGACGCAGAATGTACTTACCCATCGAATTCTCCTTGAATTGTTAAAACTTACTCAAAAAACAACAAAGTGCCGCTCCAGCTCAATAGTTTTATTTAACTAGTTTAGCTGGAGCAGCAATTTCGCAATAAGCGATATTAAATTATTAAGAGGAACCAACTAGTGTTACCTACTAACTTTCTAAAAAGTATGTAACACTATGCTGTTTTCTTAATTAGCTACCAGCTTATTTGTGAAGCTGATAGTACAGCGGCATATTCTGCCAATCCATTGTGAAGCCCTTCAAAGTTGGAACCATCACAGCCTTAGCGTTCGAGTAGAACAATGGGACAGATGGAAGATCCTCAAGAAGGATTTCGTTTGCTTGCTGATAGAGCTTAATAACCTCTCCTGGCTTAGCAGATGCAGCTTTCTTAAGTAAATCGTCGAACTTTGGATTCTTATAATCACCTTCGTTGGAGCCATTGCCATCAGCTGCAACGGAAGCAAATTCCTGAGTCAAGTAATTTTCTGCACTTGGATAATCTGGCATCCAACCTGCACGCCATGCACCCTTAATCTGACGCTTAGCGCAAGCATTACGGAATTCCTGGAATGTAGGAATTGGAGTGGTTTCAGCCTTGATTCCGAGATTATTCTTGAGGGAATTCACAACAGCATCAAACACAGACTTTGCATTTCCATCGGCATTGTAGGAGAAAGTAAGAGATCCATCATACTTAGAAATCTTATCTGCCTTAGCCCAAAGTTCCTTAGCTTTCTTCGCATTAAATTCTACGTTCTCATGACCCTTAAGATCAGCCTTATAGCCTGGAGTCAATGGAGAAGTAAATTCGTTCGCAGGAGAAGCAGTGCCATTGAGAATCTTGTTGATAATCACCTTACGGTCTATAGCCATAGAAATAGCTTGACGACGAAGCTTACCTTCTTCAGTCTTTACATCGAAGTGCGGGAGGCTTGAAGGAATAGTGAACTGTTGGATTACAGAACCTGGACGGTTGTAAGCCTTAACAGTTGTATCTTTCTGGAAAGTCTTAGTTTGGGTATCTGGAATATTATCAGTCATATCGAGGTTTCCAGCCTGCACATCGCGGTATGCAGCGTTACCATCTGTATAAACCTTGAAAGTTACGCCATCATTCTGAGCCTTACGTGGACCATCGTAATCTGGGTTCTTCACAACTTCAATCTGCTTGTTGTGATCCCAAGATTTGAACAAGTATGGACCAGAAGAAACAGGCTTTTCGCCATAAGCCTTTGGATCCTTGTAGAAGGATTCCGGAAGTGGAGCAAATGCCAAGTAGCCAACCTTAATTGGGAATACAGAATCTGGCTGTTCCAAATCAACGGTAAAAGTATTTTCATCAACAACCTTCAAACCAGAAAGCTGTTCGTCACCCTTAGTACCATCCTTCTGCAAATCAGCATAACCCTTAATGGTTTGGAAGAAGGAAGCACACTTCTGAGCATTCTTAGCGTTAGCGACGAAGCTCCAAGCTTTCACAAAGCTTTCGGCTGTAATAGGAGTGCCATCGCTGAACTTCTTTCCTTTCTTAACCTTCACGGTGTACTGGGTAGCATCAGCATTTGGAGTGATGCTTTCAGCATCCTCATTCACAGGATTACCTTTTTCATCGAAAGTTACCAACGTGGAATTAACCAACATGGCAGGACGAGCGCCAGCATTTTCGTTAATATTTCCAGGGACTAATTCGTTTTGTGGCTCAGAGTTTGAAACGGTAATAATAACCTTGCCACCGTTTGTTTGTGCATTCTTAGCGGAAGAGCCACAGCCACCAAGTAACATTGCCAGCGAGCAGGCAGCAGCAGCGAAAGCCAAAGCCTTATTCTTCATATATTTTTCTCCTAACGTCTGGTAGGCAGGATTGTCATATCACAAAAAAGCCAAACATCAGCTAAAACATAAAAATCCATCCGGTTTTTATTGCCAGATGGATTCTCGCAAGCCAATGACGAGGCCTCTTCGTTGATTAAAATTCAATGATACGTATTTTTACAAACAATGCAATAGTAAAAGAAAATTGAAAAAAATATTGTATATTAGTAATAATTAATTATTTAAGTCTAGATTTAATTATAAATACCGAAAATTTTATTATTTATATAGTAAAATTTATTGTTTTTTATAGATATATGTATATTACAAAAATGTAAATTAACATATTTATTATGTAAAAAACATGTTAAATATGAATAATTGAATGTTTAAAACATTTACTATCATGCACGCGGAAAAGCTTGAGAATACTTACGTTTTAAAGATTCAATAGAAACATGAGTGTAACGCTGAGTAGTATTAAGCGATGAATGACCCAATAATTCCTGCACTTCGCGTAAATCTGCCCCTCCATTCAACATATGCGTAGCAGCACTATGCCGCAAAGCATGAGGAGAAATATCCGGAACATGCGCACTTTTAGCCTCGTCATGCACAATCTGCCTTACCAAACGCTGATCAATACGCTTTCCGCGAGTACCAAGAAATACTGCCTCTTCAACAGAATTTCGCAATAAAATTTCTCGTCCATCTTTAGAAATCCAAGCAGATAAAGCTTTATAAGCAGGAACCCCAAAAGGCACAACACGCTGCTTATTTCCCTTACCAGTAACTTTTATAGTGTGCGAGGAAAAATTAATATCCTGAATATTTAAACTAGTAAGCTCACCAACACGAATACCAGTCGCATATAAAAGCTCCAGAATTGCAGCATTGCGAAGTCCTATAGCTTTCTGATTTTTGGGACACGAAGTTGAAACATTAGCTTTAGAATCAACATTATTCATTAATGATTCTGCTTGATATTCATCCAAAACAGATGGCAGCATATTTTTAATTTTTGGCGTCATTAAAATTTCTGCAGGATTACCGCTTATGTATTCAACATGCTGACACCACGCAAAAAAACCACGCACCGCAACTACTTTGCGAGCCAAACTTGAACGCGCATGACTTCGCGACTCATCAGCCATCCACGAACGCAAATCATCCGTAGTAAGCTCCGAAATATTATTAAATCCGTGCCGATTACACCATGCTAAACATTGCAAAATATCACTGGCATAAGCTTTCTGCGTGCGTTCACCCAAGCCTTTATTAGCACGAACATAATCAATATAATCATCTATTAAACTCATATATTTAGAAGGTAAGCCTAAGAAATTTTCAGAAACAAATTTATTGTTGCTCATACTTAACTCACCCTTCCATAAAAGTTTAAAACAAAACGTTTGCCATATACTTCAGTCACATGCATAATACAACAAGGAGCATGTTATGAACACACAAACACGGAATTTAACTACACTACCACAGCAAATACCTGCAGGCTCGCGCATAGTAGTAAGAACTTACAAAATTATAGAAGACAATAACAATGGAACACAAAAAATCGAGTATCATGATGCAATTGGGCACGTACTCGAGTGGGACGGGGTAATGCTTCATTTACTTCGAGATCCTGCAGCAAACGGCACTAGAGCTGCCGAAGAAATGTTCATTGATGCCAAAACTATTTACCGTTTAAAGCCAATCCCAGAACGCAAATTCCAAAAGCCGCTTAGTCTGTAGAATTGTCTGATAAGGAGCAAGTTTTACACATTTCTCAAGGAAGCATCTGAGCGCAATAGCAGTTGCGAAGATTCGTTGATGTTAAATCCGGAAAGTTCAACAATGGATTCTCCTAAGCGCGCGGATTCTAATAATTCCTGCTGCCAATTGATTTGAGAATCATACTTCCACAATCTGCTATTTGCAGCATCGCTTTGTTGCATACTAGTTTTAGACGAGTTGCGCTGCAAGTATTTATATTCTCTCCAAGATTGAGCTTTAGCAAAAAACTCTTGCTCTAAAGCATCCGCGGTTTCAACATCATTATCTAACATATTTGCAGCAAAAGTTAGCTCAGAAATTACGGAACGCAATAATTTCGCAGTATTATGCCGATTTTCACTTACCATAGCACGAGTGCGTTGAGGATCAGTAAGAGCAACTCGTGTCATATCTCGCCAGGAACCTGCAGATAGTTGTAAAGCAATAGCACGATTAGATTGTTCACATAATACGTTTGCAAGAGCTGTTGCAACAACATGAGGCATATGAGAAATAAGAGCTGCAGAATTATCGTGCGTTGCATCATCCAAAACTATTGCGCGATTCTTGCATAGCGAAACAATCATTTGCAAAATATTTCTAACTCGCCAAAACTCAGTAGAATCATCAACAGTTAAAGCCCACAAAGCACCATTTAAAAGCTCACCACTAGAAGCTTTCCAACCAGTAAATTCACTACCAGCCATCGGATGCGCACCAACGTAGCAATCTTGCAAACCTGCTGCAGCAACCTGATTTCTAACTAAAGTTTTTACGCTACCAACATCGCTAATAGTTGTGCAAGATTTGTCAATATAAGGTGCAACTTCATGCAAAATACTTGGCATAGCGGCTAAAGCATTGCATAAAATCAAAACATTTGGACGAAGTTTAGCTAAATCTTGCACATTGTCTACGCAAGTAATTCCTAAACTTTTAGCTTCGTCATAAGGCTCATTATGACGATTCCATGCATATACGTTGCAATTTGCCAGTTTAGCAAGTCGTTTTGCAAGAGATCCACCAATAAGACCAAGACCTACAATACCAACAGAAAAATTTTGAGAAAATTCAGCATCGTCTACCATAATAATTCTCTTTCTGCACGCATTACGTTCAAATTACGTAAAGCATCAACTGAAGGTTCAACGCACACTCCACCATGAGGTAGCATCCAATCATCCATCACCGGATTCTTGCGTTTATCAGAAGAATACACTGCTAAAACTCGAACCCAATCACCATGTTCAACAACCTCTTGAATCATATCTTTACACATAGAATCCCAAGGAGCAGAATCAACAGTTGCAATAAAACTGTATAAACCGCCTCGCCCTTTAATCGGTCTAGACATAAAGGAAGTCATATTAAGACCATGATCACGCACAACATCAAGCAAATTTGCTAACACGCCAGCACCTGTGCAACGCGGAATAAATGCAATAATTGAGGAAAATGATGAAAAGTTTTCTCGCTGCACATTAACAAAATCTAAAGCCTGATCTCGAGGAGCTAGCACTAAAAACTCAGTTCGCGCGCCAGAAAAATCTTCAACTGCTTCACTCACAATCTGCCTATTGTATAAATCAGCACAAATTTTAGGGCATAAAGCAACTTCTCCAGGAACTAAATCCCTACAAGCAGCAGCATTTGAAGACGCAGTTTTTTCTTTCAATCCACGCTCTTGAGCAAACTTACGACATTGTGCCAACGCATGCGGATGAGCAACAATAGTAGAACAGTTATCGATTGAATCTGACTTGCAAATAACAGCATCAAAACTAATATCGACTCCTACGCGAGCAATACCAACCATATTCTTTGCATCAATTAGTAAATCTAAATTAGGTATTACAACGCCCTCAATATTGTTTTCCCACGCAATAACACCCCAATTGTTATGCTCTTCAATTTCACTAGCAATACTAAGAACATTCTCGCAAGCAATTGGAATAAGTCGCAAATTCTCAAATGATTGTAACTGCTGCTGAACTTTTAAAGCTGCTTGATGAGTAAAAGAACCTTCCGGCCCTAAATAGCATAATTTACGTGAGAACTTACTGTTACTACTATTCATAAGTATTCCTTAAAAACTGTTGCAGTTAAGAATATTGTAATCAAGACTACTGTAAAAAATACTGCTTAATACTTCTTTGTATGCAAAATTCACAGCGAAGTCACGCTTAAATTATTGCAAATTCTTTGCTCATTTCACTATTCAATAACAAACCAACGCTGAGGCATACAAAGCAAGACTAAGTGAGCAACAAGAACGCCGTAAAGCCAAAAATATCCAACATATTGCGAACACCATGGCAACGGTATTGTGAAACCAACAGGTACTAGAATTGCACTGCCAATAAAATCTAATGCGAGAATCCAAGCAAACGCGGAGAAAACTATTGCGTGAATAAGTAATCCACTCCAACCACTACGAGATCTTGCACACCAAGCAGACAAAAACAGCAAAAGCATAGATAATACGAATCCGTAAGGAATGTTATCCATTGCACCGCAGCGATGAGCAAAAGTACCAATCAACGCGCATATTACTGCAGAAACACACGTGGTCGCATACCTGCCCCACGAAGGCAAGCGATGCGACCACGGTTTCGACGACATAATAAAACCTAACGTTCCATTACTAATTGGTATATTGCGATTATCATGCAGCGTTGTTGTTTTGACGACGCTGCTTAGCACGCCACTTATACCATTCGTCACGGCTCAAAATAATCTTGCGCACGCGAATTGCTTCAGGTGTAACTTCCACGCATTCGTCTTCGTTAGCAAAGTCAAGAGACTCTTCCAAGCTCATCTTGATTGGCGGAGTCAAGGTCTCGAGAACATCAGCGGTTGAAGAACGCATGTTAGTCATGTGCTTAGCAAGCGTAATATTTACATCCAGCTCATCTGGCTTGTTGTTAATACCAACGATTTGTCCTTCGTAAACTGGGCTTTGTGGATCAACGAAGAATACGCCACGAGCTTGCAAACGCTGCATAGCATAAGGAGTTGCAACACCCTTGCGGTCACAAACCATGGAACCATTCTGACGAGTCACAATCTGACCAGCCCATGGAGCATAACCGGCGGAAATAGAGCTTGCAATACCAGTTCCGCGAGTAGCAGAAAGCAAAGCAGTGCGGAAACCGATAAGACCACGCGAAGGAACAGTAAATTGCAAACGAACCCAACCAGAACCGTGGTTGCTCATAGAATCCATGCGACCCTTGCGATCAGCCATAAGCTGAGTGACGGTACCCATGTACTCTTCTGGGACGTCAATCGTAGTGCTTTCCATAGGCTCATTAATTTGACCATCAATAGTCTTGGTAACAACCTGAGGACGACCAACTGTAAGCTCGTAGCCTTCGCGACGCATCTGCTCAGCTAGCACAGCCAAAGCAAGCTCGCCACGACCTTGAACTTCCCAAGCATCTGGACGCTCAGTTGGAATAACCTTAATAGAAACGTTACCAATAAGCTCGCGATCCAAACGATCCTTAATCATACGAGCAGTAAGCTTATGATCCTTGCCTTCAGTTCCAGCAAGAGGAGAATCGTTTACTCCGAAAGTCATAGAAATTGCAGGATCGTCGACATGAATTAATGGAAGCGGCTTTGGATCGTTTTGGTCAACGATAGTTTCGCCAATCATAATGTCGTTTACGCCAGCAACAGCAACAATGTCGCCAGGACCTGCAGAAGCTACAGGAGTGCGCTCCAAACCTTGAGTGCGAAGAAGCTCAGAAACACGGAAGTTTTCAATGGAACCGTCGACGCGAGAAAGACCGTAAGTCTTGCCCTTTTCCAAAGTTCCGTTGTAAATTCGCACTAAACCGAGACGACCCAAGAAGTCAGAGGAATCAATGTTTGCAACATGAGCTTGAAGAGGAGCACCTTCTTCGTATTCAGGAGCTGGAATGTTCGAAATAATAGAATCAAACAATGGCTCCAAATTATCGTTATCTGGCAAACCACCATTTTCAGGCTGATTAACAGAAGCATAACCAGCTTTAGCAGCGCAATAAATTACTGGCAAATCAAGCAAAGCGTCGAGATCGAGGTCAATACCTTCCTCGACAACATCCTGAGCCAAGCCAAGAAGCAAATCTGTAGATTCGCCAACAACTTCTTCAATACGAGCATCTGGACGATCTACCTTATTTACGCACAAAATAACAGGAAGCTTAGCTTCCAAAGCTTTACGAAGCACAAAGCGAGTCTGTGGAAGAGGACCTTCAGAAGCGTCAACCAACAAAACAACGCCGTCAACCATAGAGATACCACGCTCGACCTCACCACCGAAATCAGCGTGACCTGGAGTATCAATAACGTTAATAGTGATACCTTCTGGATGACCATACTTTTCAGCTAATGGACCTGTGTACTGCACAGCAGTGTTCTTAGCAAGAATAGTAATGCCCTTTTCGCGTTCCAAATCATTGGAATCCATAACGCGATCTGGAACTTCTTCACGCTCAGAAAATACGTGCGACTGCTGAAGCATGGCGTTTACCAGAGTGGTCTTACCGTGGTCTACGTGCGCCACAATTGCCACATTTCGAATATCACCGCGAACAGTCATCACAAACCTCTTCCATTCTTCGCGTTTAAGTAATTATTAACATGCAACCGCTTAAGCTATAAATATCGGCTGAAACAGTAGCTATATACATTATTGACAAGCACCCAAATAGGTAAACTGCCAAACCGCACCGATTTTACTAGTGAGCGCAGACAGCTTTTAATCCACACTAACGCAGAACAACAAGAACTTACGCAACAACACCTTTAGCAATAAGCTCACGCGCAACTTCGCGGTACTCTTTTGCAGTCTTGTGTTCAGGAGCAAAAATAGTGATAGGAACTGCAGCAACTGTAGAATCTGGCAGCTTAATAGAACGCGAAATCACAGAGTGCAAAACGCGATCTTGGAAAGCTTCATAAATGCGCTGCAACACTTCCTCACTATGAAGTGTGCGAGTGTACATAGTGACAAGAACTCCAAATACTTTAAGATTTGGATTAATACGAGATTGTACCTTCTCAATTGATTGCATAAGAAGAGCCACGCCTCGAAGAGCAAAAAACTCTGCAGCAAGTGGAATAATCACACCATCAGCTGCCGTTAACGCGTTTACAGTAAGCAAGCCGAGAGAAGGCTGACAATCGACTATAATAACATCGTATTCGTCGCGCACTTTGCGCAATACACCTGCTAATATTTGCTCTCGTCCTACTTCAGTTACTAACTGAACTTCAGCTGCAGATAAATCAATATTTGCAGGAATAATATCAATATTTTCTGTTTCAGTATGACGAATTACGTCGTGAACATCTACAGACGAATCAAATAATGCCGTATAAACTGTATTATCAAGCGCATTTGCGTTAATTCCAAGTCCAACTGTTGCCGCACCTTGCGGATCGAAATCAACAATCAAAACGCGACGACCATACTGACTTAGTGCGCCAGCAATATTAATGGAACTTGTAGTTTTACCAACTCCACCTTTCTGGTTGCACATTGCAATAATGCGAGCAGGACCATGTGAAGTTAACGGCTCTGGTGCATGAAAAGTTTCGTATTCGCGTCCAAGTAAATCAGTAGGCATGTTCCCCACTTTATCAACAGGTATACTCACGAAACTCTGAGCATAAAATTATTTAGCTCGAGGATGACTCATTACGTAAGCTTCAACTAATGCGTCGGGACTAATATGCGTATAAATTTGCGTAGTTGTTACGGAAGCGTGACCAAGAAGCTCTTGAACTGTGCGCACATCAGCACCACCTGCAATAAGATGCGTGGCAAGAGAATGACGCAGCGTATGCGGATGCAATGGTTTGTCAAGTTTTGCACGCTCGCCAGCTTGCGTTACTATTGCCCATGCTGATTGACGAGAAAGTGCATTACCTCTCTTATTTAAGAAAATTGTGTGCAATTCACGTTTGCCCTTTAACGCTAATTCTGGGCGAGATTTCTCCATATAGTTACGAAGAGCACGAACAGCACAACCACCAATCGGAACTAAACGCTGCTTAGAGCCTTTACCTGTAAGTTTTACAACAGATTCGTTTAAATCAATATCTTCGAATTTTACGCCAACTGCTTCCGAAATTCGCGCTCCAGTAGCGTATAAAAACTCGAGAAGAGCAGTATCTCTAATCGAAATAGCATCGGAACTTCCAAAATTCCCTGCAGCTTCAATAACTCTATTTACTTCTTCAATACTTAAAACATCCGGCAAGTAGTCTGCTTGTTTTGGAGCTTTTACTTGCGCTGAAACGTCAGCTTGTATGTCACCATGAGCAAGCATAAAGCGATGCCACTCGTGAATACTTGCAAGTCGACGCGCAACTGTCCTAGTCCCCAACCCTAATTCATTCAAAGTTCGAATGTATGATTCAATATCTAATTGAGAAATAGTAGCAATATCTTTTATTTTTCGTTCGTCGCAAAGCCAGCATGTGTAATCTTGCAAATCTGAAGCGTACGCAGATACTGTTTTTTTAGAAAGACCACGCTCAATATCAATATGCGCAATAAAGCGTTGAATATGAAGTGCAAACTCTTCAGGAATATTATTTTCCCTATTGTCAGAATCAAGATTTGAGCGCATAAAAATAATTATAGCTAATAAGTAAATTTGTTGTTTTAAAAGAAAAAGCCCACCTAAATTGGTGGGCTTAAAATAGAACTCTATTAAAGCAAAATCAGGCTTCAACTGGAGCGTTTACATCAGCTGGCAATGCAGCCTTAGCAGCTTCGACAACAGCCTTGAAAGCTTCAATATCGGAAACTGCGAGCTCAGCAAGAGCGCGACGATCCAATTCGATGCCTGCCAAGTGCAAGCCCTGAATGAAGCGATTGTAAGTGATGCCTTCAGCGCGAACTGCTGCGTTAATGCGCTGAATCCACAACTTGCGGAAATCACCCTTGCGAGCCTTGCGGTCGCGGAAGTTATAAGTAAATGAGTGGAGCAGCTGTTCCTTTGCCTTGCGATAAAGACGGGAGCGCTGACCGCGGTAACCAGAAGCCCTCTCAAGAACAACGCGACGCTTCTTGTGAGCGTTTACTGCGCGCTTTACTCGTGCCATAAGTATTCCTCAGCTTTCTTAAAAATTTTCGATTGCGTATTCGTTTACAAGCAATTCTTACTTGTTACTTACTTAACGAGCAAGCCCTTAAGCTTCTTGCTCTGCGCAGTAGCCAATACTTTATCTTCAGAAAGAGCACGACGCTTACGAGCCGACTTGTGCTCCAAGTTGTGGCGCATGGCGCTACCATCGTGCATCACCTTACCGGTACCGGTAAGACGAACGCGCTTGGACGCTGCGGAATTAGTTTTCATCTTCGGCATTGCTGCCCTCCTTGTGATGTTGATCGGATTGCATAGCATTTACTGCAGCTGCAGCTTGTGACTGAACCTCTTGCTTAGCTGCAAGACGAGCAGCCTGACGAGCTTGACGCTCAGCGCGAGATTCAGCGCCACGACGACGTTGCTCAGACTGTGTATGAATTTTCTTGCCTTTTGGAGCAAGAGTCATAATAATATTTCGACCTTCTTGCTTTGGCGCAAACTCTACTGTGCCACTTTCAGAGACCTCATCTGCAAGTCGGCGCAACAATTCAACGCCACCAACCGGACGAGATTGCTCACGGCCACGCAACATAATAGTTACTTTTACCTTGTCTCCGCCGTTCAAGAAACGAAGCACATGACCTTTCTTCACATCGAAATCATGATCGTCGATCTTGAGACGGAAACGAATTTCCTTAACCTCTGCGACGGTCTGATTACGACGTGCTTCACGAGCCTTAATCTTTTCGTTGTACTTGTACTTACCGTAGTCAATAAGCTTGGCTACTGGAGGCTTAGCAGTAGGTGCAACTTCGACAAGATCGAGGTTAGCTTCCCTTGCAAGGTTTAACGCGACAGAGGTTGCGATAACTCCCACTTGCTCGCCCTTTGGACCAATAAGGCGCACCTGAGGGACTCGAATTTCCTCGTTAATGCGTGGTTCGTCGCTAATGATGACTCCAATCCTTCTAAATACTTGTAAGATGTAATACACCAAGAAGTCCAAGAGCTTAAGATTCACCACTTCATATCAATAAAACGCTATATAACAGCGCAGCAAGCAGCACAAGAGCTAACTTGCGTGACCGAAGTCATGAACCCGAAACCACAGTAGGCTTCCAGGTGGGGACATCCCACTTTCTTGATTACTCAAGCCGAATATTCATTTTACTAGAAGCCTTGACAAAAAAGCAGCCAACACACGAAACGCGTTTTGACTGCCACAAATCAAAGCTAGAACTATGCGATTTCTACGCTAACTGCATTGGCTCAGGCTTCAATCCATCATGATTAAAGTACACATCATACCAAGTCAGGAATGTGTAAACTGTCCAAATCTTACGACGATCGTCATTTTTCTTTGCATAATTATCGTCAATCATACGAAGTAAAGCATCTCTATCGAAGAATTTAGCAGCATCGTCACTTTCAAACGTCTTACGCACAATCTTATAAAAACGTTCCTCACGCAACCAATCCTTAACTGGCACAGGGAAACCAAGCTTTTCTCTGTCATACCAAGCTTTTGGCAAATGACGGGACGCAGCTTTTCGGAAAGCAAACTTCGTATTTTCATCAGTAATTAAATATTTAGTAGGAACTTTTTCTGCAACATCCATAAGAACACGATCAAGCAAAGGCACGCGAAGCTCCAAAGAATGTGCCATAGTCATTTTATCTGCCTTAAGCAAAATATCTCCTGGCATCCATTGATGCATATCAAGATATTGCTTTTTCTTCACTTCAGAAAGTCCCTTACCAGCAATTCTATTGTAAATAGCATCAACAATGCTGCGGATGCTAGGACCCTTGCGATACTCAGGCTTCAAAAGTTTTACAGCATCTTCCTCATTGAAAACCTTTGACTGACCGATAAAATGCTCCTCAGCTGGAGCCAAATTAGCGTACAAATGCCACGCTCCATGGAAATGCTTACCCTTTGCAGCTCGACCAATCGCGTAACGCAACTTTTTTGGCAACTTTGCAAGCATGCGAGTCACAACTTTAATAAGTTTAGAACGCGTATGAACACCATAATCAATGTATCCTGCAAATAATTCATCTGCTCCCTCACCGCTTAGCACAACGCGTAAATCTTGCGAAGCTAATTTTGCAAGGAAGAATAATGGGACGCAAGAGAAATTAGAATCAGGTTCGTCCAAATACCACTGAATTTGTGGGAAATAACGGAATGCGTCAGCAGCGTCAATAATTTCAGATTTATTGTTTAAGCCAATAATTTTTGCCAATTCGCTTGCTTGTTTGGATTCATTGTATCTTCCACCAGCAAAACCAATAGAATATGTGTGTTCAGGGCGCGCAACAGCGGCAACATAACTTGAATCAACTCCAGAAGAAAGGAACGAACCAACTTCAACATCCGCAATTTGGTGAGCTTGAACAGAATCACAAACTGTTTTATCAATAGAATCAACTAATTCATTCAAGCGTTGCTTTGTTTCTTTGAAATTAGGATCGTAATATTGCTCAATCTTCATTTCGCCATTCTTATACGTAAAGCAATTACCTTCACGCAGCTTAAAAACGCCCTTGAAGAAAGTTTCGTTAATTGCAGGATATTGGAATGTCATAAACGGCTTAAGCGCATTTTCGTTAAGTTCCTTCTTAAAATCTGGATGGCGCAGTAAAGATTTAATTTCGGATCCGTACATAAAAGTACCATTCATTTGCGCATAATAAAAAGGCTTAATACCGAAATGGTCGCGAGCGCCAAACAATTCTTGAGTACTCTTGTTCCAAATAACAAATGCAAACATTCCGCGTAAACGATTAAGTAAGCCTTTACCCCACTCTTCGTATCCGTGCACTAATACTTCTGTATCGCAATCAGTATGGAAAGTGTGACCAGCTTTAATAAGTTCTTCGCGAAGTGGCTTGTAGTTATAAATCTCACCATTAAAAGTAACTGCAAGATTCCCATCCTCGTTGTACATAGGTTGGGATCCACCGTGAAGATCTATAATGCTAAGTCGACGAAAACCAAGTGCTGCGTGTTCGTCAATCATAGTTCCATACTCGTCAGGACCACGATGCGCAATCACATCTGTCATATCTTTTACAATTTGGCTTTTGACGTTAATTGGGGTGTCATTAATGAACCCTGCAATTCCGCACATTTATTTCTCCTCGTAGAATATACAACACAGCATTACGTTAGTCTACTAGCAAATAATTAACGAAAATCCATAATAACTTGGAAAATCTAACTTGCCATGCAATATTACACCAAGCACTTTATGTTAAGCGAGTATTAGTCTAAAAATTCCTGTATTTGCCGGAATAAAAGCAATAAAATACGTTAATATCAAATCCAAAAATGGCATAAAACATAGTCAAATGTTGGTTAACAACTACGCTTATAAACTCTTGTTGTAAATGTATGGTATCAGTACAAATGCAGCGTTATTATGTTGCTATGGAACCTTTGCAACGCTGCGTAGTATTAGCAGCAGGAGATTATTACGATCATACGCGTGAGCATGTGCCAGATCGCGCTTTAACAATTGCAGCTGATGGAGGCTGGGATCATGCATGTAAATTAGGTTTGCATGTAGATGCGCTCATCGGCGATTTTGACTCTGTTAGATTAAAGCTCCCTACTGATGCAGTTATTACTAGATTGCCTGCAGAAAAAGATGATCCGGACTTACTTTCTGCGTTGAAAGTCGGTTGGGCTAAAGGCTCTCGAGAATTTCATATTTTCGGAGGATTAGGTGGTCGAGTCGACCATACTATTTCCAATATTCAACTTATGGTTCGTTTAGCGCGTCGCGGTGGAATTGGATTCTTGTACGGCGACGGTCAAATTGTTACAGCAATACATGATGGATCTCTTGATTTTCCAGCATCATCTGGAAATGATTTGCGCATAGTTTCCGTTTTTTCTCATACTCCAGTTTCTAATGATGTAAATGAAGTTGGATTAAAGTATCAGCTTAAACACGCAACCATGCATGGAGATGCAGTACAAGGTTTAAGTAACGAATTATTAAATGATACGCCTGCTCATATTGACGTTCATGAAGGAACACTTATTGTAACCTTCCCTATTAATGCTCCATTACCACAGGTGAGCTGGTTTAAAAGACCAATTGGAGATTTAGGCGAAGTCGATACTTCTATATCTGAGGCATTAGCAGTTCCTCTTGAAAGCGAAACTACTCCAACATATTCGACTACTGCAGCTGCTGAAGCAATGACGTATAACGAATAGGCGCAAACTTTAGTTTGTGCAAATGGCTGACGAGGTTCTTTTACTTGAAAAACTCGTCAGCCTTTTTCTTTTTAACATTACATGCGTTGTTCAATTGAACAATATTGATTCGTAAAATGTTATGCAAAAACGCAACTGGAAACTATCAAAAAATTCACAAAAACACTCATAAAACACAGCATGTTAACGCTCACTGTTCTCACAATGCATTATTGCAATAAAAGTGAGCTATATTACAACTCTTCGTACATACCGCACACTAAAATGAACACCGTTAATTCAAATAACGATGACCTAAATGCGTGAGTTTTCATCGCGAAAATAGCGCGACTTAAAACGTTGCGCACGAGGTCTCACTCAAGGGAGAACCACATGACAGTCAAGATTGGTATTAATGGTTTCGGTCGTATCGGTCGTCTCGCATTCCGTCGTATTTTTGAGCTTCAAGCTCGCGGCGGTCAAGCAGGTGACATCGAAGTCGCAGCCATCAACGATCTGACCACCCCTTCGATGCTCGCCTACTTACTCAAGTATGACAGCACCCACGGCACATTCCGCCACGATGACGGCACCCCAGTTGAGGTAACCTCCACCGAAGACGCAATCGTTGTAGATGGCAAGACTTATAAGGTTTACGCCGAAAAAGACGCAAATAACATTCCATGGGTTAAGAACGACGGTGTTGAATTCGTTCTCGAATGCACCGGTTTCTACACTTCTGCAGAAAAGTCCCAGGCTCACTTGAACGCAGGTGCTAAGAAGGTTCTTATTTCTGCTCCTGCTAAGGATGAAACCACTCCAACAGTTGTGTTCGGCGTTAATCACGAAATCTTGAAGGCTTCTGACAACATTGTTTCCGCTGGTTCTTGCACCACCAACTCCATGGCTGCAATGGTGAAGTTGCTTCAAGACAACTGGGGAATCAAGTCCGGCTTCATGACCACAATTCACGCCTACACCGGCACTCAGATGATTCTCGACGGTCCACGCGGCTCTAAGCCACGCAATAACCGTTCCGCAGCTTGCAACACCATTGAGCACTCCACCGGCGCTGCTAAGGCAATCGGCAAGGTTGTGCCAGAAGTTAACGGCAAGCTCCAGGGTCACGCACAGCGCATTCAGGTTCCAGACGGCTCTGTTACCGAGTTGACCACTGTTCTTGAGAAGCCAGCAACCACTGAAGAAATTAACGACGCTTTCAAGAAGGCTTTCGAAAACTGCGAGTACTTCGGTTACAATGCAGACAGCATCGTGTCTTCTGACATCATCGGCGACACCCACGGTGGCGTTTTCGATCCAACTCAGACCGACGTGAACACTGTTGACGGTGTAACTTTGGCTCGTACCGTTACCTTCTACGACAACGAGTACGGCTTCACTTCCAACATGATTCGCACTCTTCTTTACTTCGCTGAAATCTCCGAGTGATTTCGCTAAGCATCAATCAGCAATAGCTGGTTGTGCGAATATTTAATATATAAACCCCTTGTGCTGCTTTCTAAGCTCCACAAGGGGTTTATATGTTTAATATACACTAAGTCAACAGTCGGTATAGCATATCATGTAACACAATTTGACAGTTGAGTATAAGGCACGGTAACAAAATGAGTAAAAAACATGCAGAAACCGGAAAAGCAACTCCAGCTATTGCGCAACTCGAAAACGCAGGCATCACCTTCCGCATAGCGCAATACGAGCATGACGCTGATCACATGGACGACGGCTATGGAATTGAGGCTGCTGAGAAGCTAGGCGTAAGCGCAGCTCAAGTTTGCAAAACTCTTATGGTTGACACTGGTGAAAAGCGAGTAGTTGGAATTGTTCCAGTAAACGGACGTCTCAATATGAAAGCAATTGCAGGAGCAGTACACGCAAAGAAAGCAAGTATGACAAGCCCAGAAGTTGCGCAACGAGAAAGCGGCTACGTAGTTGGCGGAATTTCACCATTCGGACAAAAAACGCACCATGAAACAGTACTAGATAGTAGCGTAATGCAATTTGATGAGATTCTTGTTTCTGGAGGAAAACGAGGATTGGACGTAGTTCTTAATCCTCAAGATATCGTAACATTATTAAACGCAACTGTAGCTGATATAGCAGCATAAGCAACATAAGCTTTATTACTGCAAATATTGCTACTAACAAGTGATTACTCGCACGAGATTAGTACGTTGACAAATATAACGTCTTGGCAACGTGCGATAATCCCTAAGGTTGTTCATTAATCGTTAAGGAGTGCATTATGGGTATGCGTGGCCGCAAGCGCAAGGCGCGTCGTAAAAAAGCAGCGAATCATGGCAAAAGACCAAATGCTTAAGCTATAAATTCGCTTATACATACTGTAAAGCCCACGTCAATCGTGGGCTTTTTCGTTTTAGCATACTTTTATTCACCACAATAATCAGAAAGTTCACGTTTAAGTTGCATGCGAGCGCGGTTAAGTCTGCTCATAACAGTTCCTATTTTTACGCCTTCTTCTTGGGCAATTTGTTTATAAGATTTACCTCGAATAGCGACTTCAATAAAAACTTTTCTACGCTCAGGCGGCAACTTACTAAGCGCAGCAATAATCTCTTGTGGAGCAAACCCTTCTAAATATTCTTGTTCAGCAGAAAGCATCCCTTTTGCGCAATGATTAGAAGCCTCATAGATATCCCAATCATTGTAGTCGCCAGTTTCATCGTTAGCACGTTTAGGGCTTCGTTTTGCTTTCGCGTACTGATTAAAATACAAATTTCGTTCAATCCTGTTAATCCAGGCAGCAAAATTCGTGCCAGGCTGAAAAGTTTCAAAAGATTTAAGAGCGCGCTCAAAAGTATCTTGCACTAAATCTTGCGCATCCTGCGCATTTTGCGTAAGACGCATAGCTTGAGTGTACAAAGGATCAACGCAAGTAGATACAAGTTGTTCAAATCTTTTGCGTCGACTTTCCATTGCAGAACTTTGCTTAGTATCTACTAAACGATCACTAAATAAGCGAGCATTACAATTTTTTGCATTTTGTTTTTTAACTCTTACGCTTTTAGAGCACATAACATTTGTCTTCTCGATTTGCTCACTCATATAGTCAATAATACTTTTACTTTGCACATATCGCTACTGATTTATCGTATTGCATAGTGTAGCGCAGCGCGAGATGGTAACACATCGCAGCACAATAACGCAGCGCGGCATAGTGTGACATTGCGTGACATTGCGGTAGTATTGTGACTATGCCAACTCATATTCAAGAATTGTTAAATGCTTTAGATTTAGCACCTAAGCAAGATGAGAATACATTACTTGCTGAATCATGGTTACTTGGTTTCGACACTGAAACTACAGGTGCAAATATTGGTAAAGATGCCATTGTTTCTGCAACTCTAGTATTACGCAATCCTGAACTAGCTCACGCTGGAGATGTGGTATCAACTTGGTTAATTAACCCTCATCAGCCTATGAATCCTAAGGCAAGCGAAGTAAATGGTTTCACAGACGAATACCTTCAAGAACACGGCGGAGAGCCTGAAGAAGAACTTGAATTCCTTGCACGTGCAGTAAGCATGGCTCAAGCTAAGAATATTCCACTACTTGCTTATAACGCTCCATTTGATATTGCAATGTTACGTCACGACTTGAAGCATTGGCATCTTACTGCGCTAGAAGAACGCGCAACTTGTTCAATACATGCACTAAACGCTAATGACATTCTTACTGTTGACCCTCTTGTTATCGATAGGGCTGTTTCTAGAAGATCCGGCAAGCGTACTCTCACTATTACATCTCAGTTTTACGGGGTTGAACCAATCGGAGATTTCCACGATGCTACAGCAGACACAGTTGCAGCTCTTGATTTGATTGCTCCAATGAGCAAACTATATGAGTCAGTAAGTTGCATGAGGCTGAATACTATGATGGATTGGCAGCGCGAAGCTTATATTAATTGGCGAGATAGCTTCAATCAATGGCTGCAATCTCACGGACGTGAGCCTATTACTGGAACATGGCTATAAAACATTTGGTGAAAAGAAGTAAATTATGATCATGCATAACACGTTGTCACTAGCAAACGCAAGTGAAATTTTGCAACACTATGGATTGTTACGCGAAATGATTCAATATGGTAAAGCAGAAGATACTAATACTGCTAATGGTGCTAATACTAAAGAAAAAACTATAGACTCTACTCATTCTCGCAATGAAATATGGTCTTTAAATCCGTATTATTTCCCAAATATTGATGCAGATAAGTGCTTTACTAACGCAACTTACGATACTCGCGATATTAAATCTGGAACACTTCTGTTTATTAAAGGCAATTTTAAGTCGGAATATCTTTTAGATGCAGACAACAAAGGACTTACTGCATATGTTGCTGAACAAAGCTACGCACAATACACAAAAGCTGTTGGTTTAATTGTTACGGATGCTAAAAAAGCAATGAGCGTGCTTGCAGCAGCATTCTTTGGAAATCCACAAGAAAAACTCACTATTGTTGGAATTACTGGAACTAAAGGCAAAACAACTACAGCCTACTTTACTCACGCTATCCTAAACTCCCATTCGCACGGTAAAGCAGCACTGTTTTCTTCAGTAGATAATTGCGTAGACGGAAAAAATTACGTTGAATCTAATTTAACTACTCCTGAAAGTTTTGATGCTTTCAAAATGATGCGCGAAGCTGTAGATAACGGCATGAAGTATCTTGTTATGGAAGTTTCTTCGCAAGCTTATAAGGTGAATCGCGTATACGGTCTTAAATTCGATGTTGCAGCATTCTTAAACATTAGCCCAGACCACATTAGCCCTATTGAGCACCCAACTTTTGAAGATTACTTGTATTGCAAACGACAAATTATTGCAAATACTAAGCGTTTAGTACTAAATTCTGATACAGATCACGCAGATCTTCTTTTACAAGATGCGGAACGCAACAATGTGCTCGTAACAACTTTTGCTCGCATTAAAAAAGATGAAATAGAAGGCGATGCTTGCGAAAATGACAATTTCGATGATCTTGACGACGATCGCATAAATTATTGCGCGCCTGCTAACGATGACGATTACACGGAATTACTTACTCCTGACTACATTGCAATGCCAGTAGAAAATAGTGAATCACATTGCATCGCTATGCGAGACTCAAGCGAAGACGACGACTATGAAGATAACGACTACGAAGAAGACGTGCACTACTGCCCTATTGACGAATTCGCATTGTCTATTGCAGGAGATTTTAACTACGAAAATGCTTTAGCTGCAATCGCTATTGCAGGAGAATTGGGAATTAATCAGGATACTGATTTACACGCACTACACGCTATTGAGAATGTGAAAATTTCTGGACGCATGGAAGTTTTCAAAGACACGCACTCAAACATGATTGCGGTTGTCGACTATGCGCATAACTACATTTCTACAAAATCAGTTCTTGACTTTGTAGAAGAACGCTACGGCAAATTTAATCCTCGAATTACGCTAATAACTGGTTCCACAGGAGATAAAGCTGTCGACCGTCGTAAAGAAATTGTTGAAGCCGCGCAAAACCGCATAGAACAGTTTATTTTCACTACTGAAGATACTGATACTGAAGACGTAATGCATATTTGCGAGGATATGCAAAGTTATGTTACGAACCCAAATGTTTCTTCACGCATTATTATCGACAGAGCTGAAGCAATAGAATGCGCTTACAACGATGCAGCAAGTAGCGAACAAAAAAATGGAAGATTAAACATTCTTCTTGCTATCGGTAAGGGCGATGAACGTTGGATTAAAAACAAACGAAAGCATGTGCCGTATGAGGGTGATTCATTCGTAATAAAGCGTCTTTTTGGTCTGTAATACGCTTATGCGAAAGTATGAAAATATACGAATAAAATAAACGCAATTACTACATAAACTAACTAACAAGCTAGCTAACAAACTAAATAACAAACAAGTTAAATAACAAATTAAAACAAATGAAGAAGATACAAATGAAGAATCAACGATTTCAACCTGTGTTACTCGGTAGCGATATAAACGCATACGGCATGGCTCGAGCATTCCATGAAGAATATGGCATTACTTCAATTGCTTTTGCGCACTTCCAACTTTCACCTACGAAATTTAGCAAAATTGTCGATGTGAGAATTGTTCCAGGCTTTGGAGAACTTCCTACATTCCGCAATACAATGCTTAATTTTGCTAAATCATGGCATCAAGAGCATCCTAATACCAAACTTCTGCTTATTCCTTGCGGCGACGTATATGCGAACCTTCTAAGCCAATGCGGTGATGAATTGCACGAATATTTTGCTTTCCACACATTGCCAAATTCGCTCAATCGCCAGCTTAGCCTTAAAAGCTCATTCTATAAAACTTGTGAAAAATACAATCTTCCTCATCCAAAAACTAAAGTTGTAAACGCTCAAGAAGTAGCAGCGCACGCTTATGAAGATTTGCCATTCAGCTTCCCTATTGCTATGAAACCAGCGAATAGCACTAAATGGCTTGATATTGATTTTGAGGGACGTAAAAAAGCTTTTATTATCAATACTCCGCAAGAACTTGATACTCTTATTCAACGCTCGTACAAAGCTGGCTACGATGACGAAATGATTTTGCAAGACTTTATTCCTGGAGACGACAGCCGCATGCGTGTGCTAAACGCTTACGTTGATAGCAATCATCATGTGCGCATGATGTTTCTAGGACACCCTCTGCTGGAGGATCCAACTCCAGAAGCGATTGGCAATTATGCAGCTATTATTCCAGACTACAATGAAGAAGTTTTCCAAAATATTAAAGCATTTTTGGAAGATATACATTACGTTGGCGTAGCTAATTTTGATATGAAATACGATGAGAGAGACGGAAAATATAAGCTTTTTGAAATCAATTTACGCCAAGGCCGTTCAAGCTATTTCGTCACTTTAAACGGATTTAATATTGCTAAATATTTTGTTGAAGATTTAATTGACCATAAGCCTTTTGACGGAAATACTGTGTTCGGTCGTGGAGAAAAGTTGTGGATGGAGATTCCGCGATCGATATTTTGCAATTATGTAGCAGAAGGCGATGAAAAGAAGCGCGGTCTTAATATGATTCGTCGCGGCGATTGGGGCACTACGCTAGAATATAAAAAAGATATGAATCTGCTACGCTGGTTGATGATTCGTCATATGTTTTCAATTTACACAAGGCGTTACGCAGAATTTTTCCGCAATAAAGCGTGAAAATTATTACGTAACTTTGAAGGGAATATGAGACAATGAAACGTCCGTTTTTTGCTGTACTTGGCGGCATGGGCACACTTGCAACAGAAAGCTATATTCGTTTACTTAATAAAGAAACGCATGCACATAACGATCAAGAGTTTTTAGATTATGTGGTATTCAATGATGCTTCTGTGCCAGATAGAACAGCATATATTGTTGGCGAATCATCCGAAAGCCCATTCCCTACTCTTGCAGACGACATAGCTAAAGCAACTGCGATGGGTGCTTCATTTATTGTGCTCACGTGCAATACTGCGCATTACTTTTACGATAAGTTCCAAGCACTTACCGACGTGCCAATTATACATATGCCGCGTGGTGCTGTAGCTGAAGTTTCTAAACGTTACCCAAAGTCTAAATGTAACCGTATTGGATTCTTAGGTACTGCAGGGTCGCGTAAAGCTGGAGTGTATCAGCGCGCTATAGAAGAAGCAGGATACACATTCGTAGCACCCGACGACGATTTACAAAAACGCATTACATCACTTATTTATGATGATGTAAAAGGCACAGGTAATCTTAATTTACGCCGTTACGAGTCCGTTTTAAGCGACATGCTTGACCCTGCAGGAGCGTGCCGTTGCGACGCACTTATTTTGGGTTGCACAGAATTAAGCGTACTTAATGAAGCTTTTCCTCTTCCGCAAATACCGTTAGTTGACGCTCAAGCAGTACTTGTAAAAAATACTGTAGAAAAAGCTAAATCTTTGCGAATGAAGTAGCAGAAATAGCTTAATTTTCAGGACTCGTCAATATTCGGGTGAATTGCAACGCGCTGATCTTTAGGCTTTTTTAAATCCGGATTCACATGCTCAACAAGCATTGTGCGAGCATCTCCTGCCGTAACAAAGCTTCCGCAAATAAGCACGCCGTGACCGTAGCCCACGCCAAGCTCATCGTCTTCATCAACAAGATTCACAGCCGTTTGAATAGCATCCGGAAGCTCGTCAACGCGAATCACACGATCCCTGCCAAACACGCCTACAGCAACCTTTTCAAGATCTTCCGGATCCATTACACGGTCCCGCCAAGAATTACGCGTAACAATAATCTTCGTCAAAATAGGTTCAAGAACACCCAAGTATTCTTCAACTTGCTTATCTGCCATCATTGCCACAACGCCAATAAGCTGCTCAAAATGATAGTTTTCTTCAATAGTTTCACGAAGAGACTCGGCAGCATTCACGTTATGTCCACCATCAATAATGATTGTCGGCGAAGTACGAACCTGCTCAATACGCCCAGGAACCTTAACCTGACTTAAAGCCTCTGCAACTAAATCGCCATCCAAAGCACCACTTACAGGCAGCACAACCTCTGCAGCGGCAAGAGCTGCCAAAGCATTATGAGCCTGATGCTTGCCAAACTTGTCAACCGGAACATCCTCATAAGTGCCAAGAGGTGTACGCAAAGTAACAACCTGTCCACCAACTGCAGGAGTACGAGACACAACTTCAAGTTCGCCATCGCCATAAGAAGAATCGCGCAATAATGTAGCATGGTTGCGCTCTGCAACTTCCTTAATAATTGGCAAAACCTTAGCTTCATGCGGCTGAGGACCCAAAATAACAGTGCAATTTGGCTTAATAATACCAGCCTTCGTGCGAGCAATCTCTTCAACAGTGTTTCCAAGCCATTGCATGTGATCCATATCAACCGGCCCAATAATTGCAGCATCAGCATTCATAACATTAGTGGCATCCCATTCGCCACCCATGCCAACTTCCATAACAGCAACATCAACAGGAGCGTCCGCAAAAGCCCAAATTGCCATGGCTGTAAGCACTTCAAAAAAGCTCATTTTTGGCTTACCGTCAGCTTCCATGCGAGCGTCAACCATGTCGATAATGTCTTTCATTTGATCCCACACATCAACGAACTGATTGTCACTAATTTCCTGTCCGTCAATCATAATGCGCTCGTTTACGCGCTCCAAATGTGGAGAAGTATATAATCCGGTTCGCAAACCGTATGCTCGACAAATTGACTCAGCCATTCGAGCAGTAGAACCTTTGCCGTTCGTACCAGTTATGTGAATAACACGCATAGACTGCTCTGGATGACCTAAAATATCGAGAATAAGACGCATGCGATCCAAGTCGAGATTAGTTTTATTGTGTTCTGGAGCTCGACTCATAATATTGCGTTCGATATCAACAATTCGCTCATTATTGCGATTTGGATTTTCAATAGACATAACTACTCCCCCTAATTTTTACGCTCGCTTACTCATTTTCCAACAATCTAGATTAGTTGATACCAACAACACACGCATATAAATATGTTGTGACAATATTCACATAGCAAAAGCGTTTTATACGCACTTTGTAAATTGCGTATAAAATCTTGCTATTTTGCACTAAAAAACTCGCATAAAACACTAAATAAGACTATGTTAGTTTATTGACTGTTTATTTACTATTTGTATAATTTGCGCAAGCAAAAATTAACAAGCAAAAATTAAGGAGTCTCATAATGGCAGAATATACGCCAACTGAGCACGGCGAAGAGCTAAAAGCTGACGGCACGCAAAAGGCAGAAGATCGCGTAAATAACCGTTCACTTCGTCCAAACAGTGATTCTTTTAAAGATTTTATGACGAATAACTGGGATAACCAGGAGCCAGAAGTTAAGGCTCTTGAATCTAGCAAGTACATTCCAGCTCGTTTAGAGGCTCTTTCAAAGCGTTTCCCAGGCGAACGTTTAGTTATCCCTGCAGGACAACCAAAGGTGCGTAATAACGACTGCGATTATGCTTTCCGTCCAGACACTACATTTGCTTACTACACTGGCTTAGGTCAAGACTATGAGGCTGGTGCTGTGCTTGTTATGGAACCGGTTGAAAAAGATAGCGAAGAAGCAAAAGACGGTAAAAATCATACGCCAGAACTTTTTGTAGCTCCACGCGCAGATAACAGCACTTCAGCATTTTACAAGGATCCTCACTACGGAGAATATTGGGTTGGTCCTCGCGCAGGCTTAAAAGAACTTAAAGCAATGACCGGCATTGAAACGCGCGATATTGCAGAACTTGACGACGCTATTGCAAAGAACGTAAGCGACGACGCTAATGGCGAAGGCATTCGCGTGCGAATTGTTCGAGAAACCGATCCTGAGCTTACTGCAAAAGTTGAAACAATGCGAGAAGCAAGTGGATTTACTGATGAAGATGCAAACACTTGCGCAGACGATAAATTGCACGAATTCGCTGCAGAAGCACGAATGCTTAAGGACGACTACGAAATTCGCGAAATGCGCAAAGCTATTGCCGCCACAAAACTTGGTTTTGACCGCATGCTTACGCGTTTGCCTAATGCTTTGGGTCATGAGCATTCCGAGCGCATGATTGAGGGTGCTTTTAATTCTGTTGCTCGCGAAGAAGGCAACGAAGTAGGCTACGACACTATTGTTGCTTCAGGCAAGCATGCGCCAATTTTGCACTGGATGCGCAACACTGGCGTTGTTTCCAGCGGAGAATTGCTACTTATTGATGCCGGCGTTGAAGTTAACAGCCTCTACACTGCTGACATTACACGAACTTTCCCAACGAACGGCAAATTCACTGACTTACAAAAGAAGCTTTACCAGTGCGTTCTTGACGCTCAGCAAGCCGGTTTTGAGGCTGCTAAACCAGGTGCAACCTACTCCGATATTCACCATGCTTGCATGCGCGTTCTAGCCGAACACTTGCACGAATGGGGAATTTTGAAAGTTAGCGTTGAAGAATCACTTTCGCCAGAAGGTCAACAGCATCGTCGTTGGCACGCTTGCGGCGTTGCTCATCATCTTGGTTTGGATGTGCACGATTGCGCACAAGCACGCTACGAGTTTTATCAGGGCGCAAAAATTACTCCAGGAATGATATTCACTATTGAGCCAGGATTATACTTTGCAGCTAACGATTTGATGCTTCCTGAAGAAATGCGCGGAATTGGAATTCGTATTGAAGATGATGTGCTAATGACTGAAAGCGGTCCAGAGTGGCTTTCTATTGACATTCCAAAGCAAATCGATGATGTAGAAGCATGGATGGCTGAACAAGCTCACAAAAGTGATATTTTTCAGCATTAAGCAATAAATCAAAATAATAGAAAAATATAATAAAAAAGAATAATAATAATATAGTACGCCAGCATAAGCTAAGTTAAACGTACGCAATATAGCACTTATGGTGCGCTCTATAGAAACGTAACACGCATTGCGCATATTACTTATCGAAAGGGCGCACCATAATTGTTTATGTAGCATTTTTACAAGCAAAATTTGCATCAAAATGCTTTTGAAGAAGCGAGAAGATATTTAGTAAAAAGTATAGCTCTACAAACTTGCTGCACTGACGCGTGCGAAAGGAATATTATGACTAAGCCAATTGTTCTTTCACTCGGCGAACTTTTATGGGATTTGCTCCCACATGGAAAACGTGTTGGAGGAGCACCAGCAAATTTTGCATATCATGCACAGTGTCACGGAGCGCAAAGTTGCATGATTAGCGCTGTTGGTCAAGACCAACTCGGCGATGAGCTGATTGACAAAGTGAACAAAGCTGGCATCGCTTCAATTATTCAACGCAACGCTTGGCCAACAAGCACTGTAGAAGTAACACTAAAAAATGGAATACCAGAGTACACTATTCTGCGAAATATAGCATGGGATCATATTCTTTACACTCGAGAACTCATTGATTTAGTAGAACGAGCAGATGCAGTATGCTTTGGCACTCTAAGCTTACGTTCTCAAGAAACTCACGACACAATTTTGCAATTGTTAAAGCATACTAAGCCTGGAGCAATGAAGTTCTTCGATATTAACATTAGAAGCGATCACTACTCTAAGGATCTTATCGACACATTACTTCAAGAAGCAACAGTATTTAAGCTTAACGATTCGGAACTATTCTTATTACGCGATATGTTCAATATTCGCGACACTTCAGACGAGGAAGCTTGCAAGTGGTTCCAAGCTCGTTACGGACTAGATTATGTGATTCTTACAGGCGGCTCTACTTTTAGTACGATTACTACTAGCACTGGAGAAAGCTCAACTATCCCAACTCCACACGTTGAAGTTCTTGACACAGTTGGTGCTGGAGACTCGTTCTCAGGAACATTTGCAGCGCATATTCTTAAGGGAGAAAGCTTGCAAGAGGCGCATCGCGCAGCTGTTAATACTGCAGCATTTGTGTGCACTCAAGAAGGAGCATGGCCTAAGTATCCAAAACAAATACCAGATTATTTGTCAATGGCAGAAAATAACAAATAAAACAAAAAATAAAATTTAAATTATAAGATGCAAAAATGCCACTTCATAAATCATAATGAAGTGGCATTATTAATATCTTGTGGGGCCTCAGGGGCTTGAACCCTGGACCGACGGATTATGAGTCCGCTGCTCTAACCGACTGAGCTAAAGCCCCACGCTAACAAAGTCAGCAACGACTAGATTAGCACATACCCATAAACGTCGCCAACTCAGTGAGTCGAATTTTTGACCTTGCTTAGGATTACTGAGCTTGAAATCCCGATGGTTTCAAGCTCGGTCAAAACCCAAACAAACAAAAACAAAACCCAACACAAAACCACACCAACCAAAATCTACCTCCGTCAATAACGACGAAGGCAGACCTCGCTTGCGTTGAAAGCATACCGTGCTTTCAACCTGAGCAAGCTCGACGCTCTGAAGGAGCTTGAAATCCCGATGATTTCAAGCTCGGTCAGAACGTCCAGATGCGAAGTTATCAAGAGCACCAGTTTTGCGCAAAGCCAAATACACAAACCACACAAGCACTCCAGAAAGCAACAATCCACTAATAAGCTCTGTAATCATATGAATCGTAATATAAGTAGGAGCTTTAGCCTGATACTTAGTGAAGCTTAAGAACACACCATACTCAAAAGCCACAAGCAAACCAGAAAGAGCACTCAAAGTCAAATTAAACTTTCGCAAACGGAAAATTAAGAACGGAATCTCCGCAAACACACCCTGCAAAAGTGCGGAAATAAGCGTATCTCGCATATTAAACGGAGTTCCAAGAAGCACCTGTACAAATGCTGCAACAACATTTACATACACTGCAGAACCTGGCTTACGAATAAGCAAAACTGCAAGAGTTCCAGACAAATACCAAACACCATGCGTGATGCTTGCAAAACCAGGAAGAACAGCTGCATTCAAAGTACGAATCAAAGGAATAAACACCAAGCCATAGCCATACAAGATAACGCCAAAAACAGCAGCAAGAGCAGCACCTAATGCGATATCTGCAACACGCCAACGCATGCTTATAACCCTATTAATACTAGAAGCAGCATTACTATCCACTTGATCCGTTACACAATTAGATGATTCTAACCCATTATTATTTGTATTGAAAATATCGCTCATAGGAAATCCTTTTTAAGCTGCTGCGCATTGTAAATTACTGAATTGAATACTTCCTGACCTACGCAGCCCGGGCAGAAGTACCAATGAGAAAGTGTATCACCTCTAAAAAGCACAACATACCTTTTGTGATATTTAATACATTGTCAGATCTTATATCGATTTATAGAAAAAATATATGAAAAACTAATTGCTGCGCAAAATACGAAAAATAGGGTAAGCGGCAAAAATAGAAATACGAAAATCGGGTTATAGGCCAAAAAGTGTGTAAAGCTAAGCTGATGAGTATTCTGTGGCATAAACTAGTCTCAGCACTGTTAAAAACTCAGTCAAGTATCTTAAGAAAGTAACGGTCATATGTTACTCGCGCAGTACGTAATCTGCGTTAACAACAGATAAGCGGGGTTATATGTTACTGGTGCAGTACGTAATCTGCGTTAGTAACAGCCTTTGACGATTTATTGTTAAATACTCAGCTAATACATGCTTCGAACGCCGCTTAACATAAGAAATAACCCACATTCGATATACTGCGAGCCTTACTGCTATAAGGGTTATGAGCTTATTTTTACACACTTTTTGTCCAGGTGGCGAATGTGCAGAAAACAGATTCGATTACCGCAAAACCCTTGTATTGCAAGGTCTAAGACATGATTTCTTACACACTTTTTGGCCTATAACCCCGAAAATCAGAAATACAAAAAACGAAAAACGCCGCTGAAAACCCAGCGGCGTTGTAATTTGTACCCCCTAAGAGAGTCGAACTCTTGTTGTCAGATTGAAAGTCTGGTGTCCTAACCGTTAGACGAAGGGGGCTTCGAACCAAACCATATGATATTAACACTCAAAAAAGCAGTACGCAACTCACGGCGTGTTGAGGTTAAGTAGGCTTAATTGCGTGTGCGTTTCTTTTCCTTGACGAAATGCGAGCAAACTAATCAAAATAAAAGAAATTATGCAATTAAGCTACAGGTAGGTGCATGGTGGGAGTGCTTGGTGTGGTGTGGGCAACAGCAATAATGTTAAAGTTCGCTAATCAACGAGTAATCAGCATTTGCAAAGCATTGGTGCAAAGCTACATTAGTAGCGTCTGCAAGCAGTTATTTATACTTTTTGATAGCATAAAACAATGCGTACTAGCATGACTAAAATCATGCGAATTTAACTAAAAGCGTATATTCAAATAACGAAAGTAATCTCATGAGCAGTGAAAATGAAAACGAAAACACTATGCAAGCCAAGCAACGCACTGTATTGTCGTTTGTGCGTCGTTCTGGGCGCTTAGATGCGCGTTTACAGCACGCTCAGGAGAGTTATGCAAGTCAGTACCTATTAGACGTTACTGAAGCTCCTAGCTCTTTTAGATTGCGCGAAAATTTGCGAATTACCTCTGATTGGATTAGCGATAAGTGGGGCAATAATAATCCGCTTATTGTTGAAATCGGTTCCGGTCAAGGCGAAAACATTGTTGCCGCAGCAGAACGTTTGCCGAAAACTAACTTTTTGGCGCTTGAAGTTTACGATCCAGGCATCGCTCACACAATGCTTCTTGCTGGAAAACAAGGTTTAACTAATCTTCGTATTGCGCAAATTAACGCTCCTGATTTCTTCGCTGCGTGCGACTGCGGAGCTTTAGAAGAAGTTTGGACTTTCTTCCCGGATCCATGGCCTAAAATGCGTCATCATAAGCGTCGTATTGTGCAGCCAGAGCTTGCCTCTACAATCCACAAGGCGTTGCGCAAAGAGGGCGTTTGGCGCATTGCTACAGATATTGAGGATTACGCTTTGCACGTGCACGAGATTATGGATTCTCGCGAAGATTTTGCAAATATTGGTGAACTAAGCGTAAGTCTTCCAATTGAGCACGTTGGAAAAGGCACAGCTGACACCGCTGCAACTCTTCCGCACGCAGATTTTAGCGAATCCGAACGCTTTGCTGGTCGCGTTCTTACGAATTTTGAGCGTAAAGGTTTGGATGCTGGCCGCACGATTCACGACTTCACTTATCTTGCGCAATAAATAAAAAGCAGCGAAAGTTGTTAAACAAACGCTGCTCAATTAATTCTTTAGCAAATACAATTTTTAGGAGAACAAGTCACGCGCGGTATTGTCGTTCGGAGCATCCTCTACTTTGATATTCACTTGTGCTGGGCTTAGCAAAAACACCCTAGGAGTTACACGCTCAATAGAGCCACGAACACCAAACACAACTCCAGCAGAAAAATCAACAATACGATACGCAACTGATTCAGTTACACCAGTAAGGTTTAAAACCACTGGAACACCGTCACGCAAAGCACGACCTACCATTTGCGCATCATCGTAAGACTTAGGATGAATTGTAGTAATACGACTCATACGACTAGCATTCGCACGAGCAGAACCGCCACGCAAATCATTACCATGTTGCGACACAGCAGGAGTTACCGAGCGATCATTATCGAATGACGTTTCTTGAACATCAGATTCAGCATAATCATCATCCTCAGGCACATCTGCCATACCAACGTATGACATCACGTTCTTCATAAAGCCAGCCATGAAGCAACCCTCCTCTCGTTACGCTTAACGCAGAAAATCAGGAATATCTAATTCGTCAGGTTCAGCAGTCTGCTGTACAGGAGCTGCAGAAGGAGAATATTGCTGATTCATTGCAGGCTCAAACATAGAAGGCATAGAAGCAGGTTGTTCTACTTGTGGAGCAGCTTGAGCTTCCTCTTTGAAAGATGACGTAGACTGTGCAGGAGCTACAGGCTTAACATCTGCTTGCATATCAACAAACTGACCAGCTTTAGCTGAGGACTCCTCCGCCTTAGGATGGGCATCAAATCCAGCAGCAATAACCGTAACTCGAACCTCATCGCCGTAAGAATCATCCAAAGAAAGACCCCAAATAATTTGAGCTTCTGGATGAATAGCTTTACGAACAAGTTCAGTTGCAGCAGAAGCTTCCTGAAGCTTCAAATCACTTGGACCTGCGATATTAATCAAAGCACCGTGAGCACCCTCAATGCTTTCTTCCAGCAATGGGGAGCTAATAGCGATTTCAGCTGCCTGAGTTGCACGATCCTCGCCCTTTGCAGCACCAATACCGAACAATGCGGTACCTGCTCCGCGAAGAACAGCTGTAACATCAGAGAAATCAACATGAATGTAAGAATTCATGGTAATTAAATCAGTAATGCCTTGCACACCTGCGAGCAATGCAGTATCTGCCGTCTTAAATGCTTCAATAATTCCAATAGTACGATCAGAAATTTCCAAAAGACGATCATTTGGAATAACAATCAACGCGTCAACTTCTTTGCGAAGATTCTCGATACCAAGTTTTGCAGATGCAGCACGTTGCGGTCCTTCAAAACCGAATGGACGTGTAACAACAGCAATAGTCAAAGCACCTTGCTGATGAGCTGCACGAGCCACAATCGGGCTTGCACCAGTACCCGTACCACCGCCTTCACCGCAGGTAACAAACACCATATCAGCACCCTTAAGCGCCTCTTCAATGTCTGATTGATGATCCTGCGCAGCCTTAGCACCCTTTTCAGGGTCAGCACCAGCGCCCAAGCCTCGGCTCGAAGCATCAGATAATGAAATCTTTACATCAGCATCAGAACGCAGTAAATCTTTAGCGTCAGTATTAATGGCCACAAACTCTACATTCTGTAGGCCCTCGCTGATCATCCGATTGACGGCGTTACCGCCGGCACCACCGACGCCGACTACCTTGATGATGGTTTTGTCGTTGAAATTGTCAGTCTGGGCAATCTCGCTCACCGTTATCTCCTGTCACTCACGCACGTTTACACAATATTTTAGCGCAAAACGCTCGATACTGACGACGTTTTCACAATAAACTGAAAAAATGTCACTGTTTTGATAATACACCGTGCTATATGCAAATATGAGCACAAGGTGATTTTAATAGAACATTATCGAAATAATCAGTGCAAAAAAATGACGAAAGCCCTAGAAAACACTAGTAACTTGCATCCATTGGATCATCACCAAATAACGCCTCTCGCTCTTCGTGACTAGTTGTACGAGAATCTAACCACCCATACGGCAAATGAACTTTTTTAGCAAATCTAACTCGCCCACGCGGCGTGTCTAACACTTTTTCTGGCAAACGAAGAGAACCGTCAAGCATATCGAGATTACGTTGAACATCCTCAATCGACTCGCACTCCATAAACGCTTTACGAGTGCCACCACCAACAGGAAAGCCCTTTAAATACCAAGCGACATGCTTACGCAAGTCGTGAACAGCCATACGCTCGTCACCATCATAAAACTCAACTAAAAGCTTCAAGTGACGCAAAATAACGGAACCAACTTCTGTCAAAGTAGGATTCACACGATTATCGCTACCTTCGCAAGCATTGCGAATATCAGCAAACAACCATGGGCGACCTTGACATCCTCGACCGATAGCAACGCCAGCGCAGCCAGTTTCCTTAAACATTGCGAGCGCATCTTCCGCACCCCAAATATCACCATTGCCAAAAACTGGAATATCGAGTGCTTCTACAAGCTCGCCAATACGCGTCCAGTCTGAATGACCACCATAATATTCTGCAGTCGTACGAGCATGCAAAGTTACAGCAGCGCATCCTTCTTCTTGCGCAATATGACCAGCTTGAATAAAAGTTTCATGATTCTCGTCAATTCCAACGCGGAATTTAGCCGTAACAGGGATTCCTGCTGGTTCGCAAACAGAAACAACGCGATGCAAAATTTCTTGCAACAAATCAGTTTTCCAAGGAAGAGCAGAACCACCGCCGCGTCGCGTCACTTTTGGAACTGGGCAGCCGAAGTTTAAGTCAACGTGATCAGCCATGTTTTCGTCGACAACAATTCGAGCTGCTTGCTCTACAATAGAAGGATTTACACCATAAAGTTGCAGCGAGCGCACTTTTTCGCTAGGCGCAAAACGGCATAAACGCAATGCTTTTGGATTTCGTGCAACTAAAGCTCGAGCTGTAATCATTTCTGCTACGTAAAGCCCGTCCGGACCAAATTCGCGGCAGATTACGCGAAATGGCCAGTTAGTGATCCCCGCCATTGGAGATAAAACAACAGGAGTTGCAATATGAACTTTCCCTAAATCCACTGGTTTTATAGAAAAATTCATATTGCTTTAACTCCGTTCACTATAATAATAATTTTGCTTATTAATGCTTAAGCACTACTCAAACGCGTATTAGTATAATCCGCCAGCAGTAGCGATTTGTACAGGCTTAGACTCGTCTTCGCCAGCTTCTTTAGCAATATCCGTAGTACCGTCGGCTGCACGAGTACCAACGATTTCAACAGGGCCTTGCGGATACTTAACACGTTTTTCGTTAATTCGGCTAGCGACGTAATCTGCAACCTTGTCCAAGGAAACACGCTCTTGTTGCATAGTGTCGCGCTCGCGAATTGTAACAGCATGATCTTCTAAAGTATCGAAGTCAACTGTTACGCACAAAGGAGTACCAATTTCGTCCTCACGACGGTAGCGGCGACCAATAGCACCAGCTTCGTCGTAATCGATAACCCAATCATGCTGACGCAAATCTGCAGCCAAATCTTGAGCAACAGCTTGTAATTCTGGCTTCTTACTCAAAGGCAAAACTGCAGCTTTAACAGGAGCCAAACGAGGATCAAGTCGAAGAACAGTGCGCTTGTCAACTCCGCCCTTAGTGTTTGGAGCTTCGTCCACGTCATAAGCATCAACCAAAAATGCCATAAGCGAGCGCGTAAGACCAGCAGCAGGCTCAATAACGTAAGGCACATACTTTTCGCCAGTAGCCTGGTTGAAGTAGCTCAAATCCTCGCCGGAATGCTTAGCATGAGCAGACAAATCGTAGTCAGTACGGTTTGCAATACCCTCAAGCTCTCCCCAATCCGAACCTTGGAAGCCAAATTTGTATTCAATATCGACAGTGCGCTTGGAATAGTGGCTGAGCTTCTCCTTAGGATGCTCATACATGCGCAAGTTTTCTGGCTTAACACCCAAATCCACATACCAACGCACACGAGTGTCAATCCAATACTGGTGCCAAGCTTCGTCGGTTCCAGGCTCTACGAAAAATTCCATTTCCATCTGCTCAAACTCGCGAGTGCGGAAGATGAAGTTTCCAGGCGTAATTTCGTTGCGGAAAGACTTACCAATATTCGCAATGCCAAAAGGCGGCTTTTGACGAGCAGAAGTCATGACGTTCTTAAAATCAACGAAAATGCCCTGAGCTGTTTCTGGACGCAAATAATGCAAGCTATTTTCGTCTTCAACCGGTCCTAAATGAGTGCGAAGCATCATGTTGAAGTCACGTGGCTCAGTCCAGTTTCCGCGAGTACCACAATCTGGGCAAGCAATGTCTTTTAATCCATTTTCTGGCATCTTGTCGCCATGCTTTTCAGCATAAGACTCTTCCAACTTATCTGCACGATGACGCTTATGGCAATTCAAGCACTCAATCAAAGGATCGTTAAACACGGAAACGTGACCGGAAGCAACCCACACCTGTGAAGGCAGAATAACGGAAGTATCCACTCCAACAACATCTCCACGCGTGGTCACCATGTAGCGCCACCATTCGCGCTTGATATTATCTTTTAACGCAACACCGAGCGGGCCGTAATCCCACGCAGAACGCGTGCCACCGTAAATTTCGCCGGCTGGGAACACAAATCCTCGACGCTTAGCCAAGGAGACGACTTCATCAAGCTTTGAAACAGCCACAATACACCTTTTCGTAAAACTAGAAAATTCGGGTGAAAACGTTGCTATTATAGAAAAACCCTGTGACGCTTGTAAAATTGTTAAAGTAATGCAAATTTATAAGTTTGTTGACGCATTATTTGGCGTTGTCTTGTTTTGCTAGATTTGCATAAGATTACGATTTTAAAGGGATTGTTACTATGAGTGAAAATAATAACGAGAATACAAACGACCACGCGAACGAGCACAGAACTAACACGGTCGCGGCGTTGTGCATTGCTCCAAGCGGAGTCGGAGACGAGTTGAGCGAGTACGTGGCGGATGCTGTACAAGTAATTCGCGATTCTGGATTAAAGAACGAAACTAACGCAATGTTCACGAATATTGAGGGCGAATTTGATGACGTTATGCGCGTTGTGAAAGATGCTACGATGACTTTAGTTAGTAAAGGATACCGTACTGGAGTAATACTAAAATTAGATATTCGCCCTGGTTTTAGCAATCAAATTGACGCAAAAAGTGCGCTTGTAGATAAGATTCTCGACAAACGAAATAAAGAAGAATAAAACTAAAATCAAATAATCTCAAAACTCAAAAAAGTTATAATAAAACAAAAGAAAGCAGGAATTTATGCTGCAACTTACGGCAGTTCAGAAAATATTATCCGATTTAGATGAAACCCAAGCAGAACGAGAAAAACAATACAAATACTTTCATCAACATCCTGAACTGTCAATGAAAGAAGATCATACAGCTCAAACAATTATTGATATTCTTAGCGAAGCTGGGATTGAAACAAAGCGAGTTGGAAAAATAGGCGTTGTGGCAGAGATTAAAAACGGCGAAGGTCCTGTTGTTGCTATGAGAGCGGATATCGATGCGCTTCCAATTAAAGAAAATTCAGGAAAAGATTACACTTCAACAGTTAGTGCGCAAGACGAAAATGGCAAAACGGTTGGAGTTTCACACGCTTGCGGTCACGATTTTCATATTTCCAGCCTACTTGGTGCCTTGAAGGCTTTTAATGAGCATAAAGATGCTTGGAAAGGAACGTATATTGGCGTTTTTCAGCCTGGAGAAGAAACAGCTCAAGGCGCAAAAGACTTGGTGAAAAATGGCATTATGAGCATGATTGCAAAGCCTGACGTTTACCTTGGTCAGCATGTGTTGGGCACTATTCCTGCAGGAACAGTCGGTATTCGTTCGGGCGCGTTCTTAACTACTGCAGCTTCGATTCGCGTGCACATTTTTGGTAAAGGTTCGCATGGTTCTATGCCTGAGTTGAGCGTTGACCCGGTGGTTGTTGCTTCGTCAATTGTGCTTAAATTGCAGACGATTGTTTCTCGCGAACTTGCAGCTAAAGATTACGCAATTGTTACAGTTGGCGCGCTTAATGCAGGAAGTAAGTCGAATATTATTCCTGATGATGCCGAGCTTTTAATTAACACAAGAACTTATAGCGAAGATACTCAAAAATTTGTGCACAATGCTATTGAACGAATTGTGCGTGGAGAGTGCGAGCTTGCAAGATGTCCTAAAGAACCAGAGTTTACGTATTATGATTGCTATCCGCTTACAAATAATGATCAGAATGCATCTTTGCGCGTGCGTAAAGCTTTTGATGAATACTTTGGAGAAGATTCTGTAGATATTTCGCGCGCTTCTGCTTCGGAAGATTTTTCTATAGTCGCGAACGCTTTTAAAACTCCTTACGCTTACTGGGGCTTAGGTGGTTTTGCGGATATGCAGAATGCTCCTGGAAATCACAATCCGGCATTCGCCCCAGATTTGCAGCCCACTCTTAATCGCGGATTAGAAGCTGCAGTTGTGGCAGCTTGCGCTTGGCTCACTAGCGAAAAGTAACAAATCTTAGTGAGATACTAGGCGTTTTTTACGCCACCAAACCTGCGGTCGCGATGCGCATAGCGGTCAATCGACCTCCACAGCACTTCGCGGCCGTAATCCGGGAATAGTTCCGGCACAAAATCAAGTTCCGCGTAGGATGCTTGCCAAGGCAAAAAGTTGCTAGTGCGCTGCTCGCCGGAAGTGCGAATCACCAAATCGCAATCTGGAATATCCGGATTATACAAGTGCTCAGCAATCATTTTTTCACTTACACGATCGCCTTTAATTTTGCCATTTTGAATTTCTTTCGCGATTTGCGCGCAAGCATCCGCAATTTCTGCACGACCGCCGTAATTTATGCAAAAAACAACGTCAATAGTTTTATTATTTTTGGTGATTTCTTGCGCTTTTTCCAACTCGTCAATAACAGACTTCCACAATCTAGGGCGCCTTCCTGCCCAACGAACGCGCACTCCCCATTCGTTCATTTGCGCAACTCTGCGGTGAATAATATCCCTAGAAAATCCCATTAAAAAGCGCACTTCTTGTGGAGATCGCTTCCAATTTTCGGTAGAAAAAGTGTATAAGCTTAAGTAACGAACTCCTGCTTCTATAGCTCCTGCAATAACGTCAAAAACTACCGGTTCTGCAGCTTTGTGACCTTCGGTTCGAATCATTCCGCGCTCTTTTGCCCAGCGTCCGTTTCCGTCCATAATCACACCGACATGACGAGGCACTTTGCCCTTAGGAAAATCTGGTATGCGAGAAGGGTCACTAAAAGGAGCCGCTGGAATATCGAGCGACTTATAATCCACGTTTTCAAAAGCCATACTTACGAATGTAACAACCCCATCGAACGAATAGGTCGCTCAAGATAATATTCAGCCCATTGCTGAACGCATCGCATAGTAGAAGAATCAACCGACACTCCGTCAAGAACAGACCAGTTTCCTTGCGCAAGCGCACACAATTGCAAATGCGTCGAAGTAGCACAAACTATTGAATCTGGAGTGTGATCACTTGCACACATCATTCCACCTGCGCAAGGCGAAAAATAGCATAAATCTTCATTTTTCCCACATACAACACAAGCTTGTAGTCGCGGAGACCACCCAGCTAATGACAATGCTCGCAATATATACGACATGCCAATAGCATCAGGAGAATGCTTATGCTTAGACAATGAAAGTAAAGCCGCAGTAAGTAGACGATACTGCCCTAGCGTATCTTGATATTCACGCCTGTATTCATCTGTATATTCGTTAGAAACAAGCAAATCCACAACTTCAAGCATGACGTTTGCATACTCATAGGACGTATAATCTGCACAAATTTCACCAGCATAAGCAGCAATAGAAACAGCCTGCGAGACTACATCCAAAGATTTACCTTGTGCAAGAAGCAAATCAACACGCATAAGCGGCTCAAGACGACCACCAAAACGTGATTTAAGCCTACGAACTCCCTTTGCAACAGCACGAACTTTGCCATGCCGCTTAGTAAGAAGCACAACAATCCTATCCGCTTCACCTAAAGGAAAAGTACGAAGCACAACAGCTTCATCGCGATACAATGGCATAAATCAAACTATATCTTTTTTAATAGTTAGATTAATTACGATCGTTATTTTCCGAATCGTCGTCGCCTTGAGAAGAGCTACCGAAATTAGTAGATTCATCAATATGACCAATAATTGGGAATGACAAATCTGGAATATCTAAACTCAATGGCTTACTCGGCTGCAAATTAGAAACATGCAACTCCGGAATATTAAGCGAAGAATGCTGCGAGGAATGCTGTGCAGAATCTTGAGGAGCAAATGATGGAATTGATTCATCAGGAGCAGGAGCCGCAACAGGCTTAGGCGCAGATGAATTATTGCGATTACGAGCTGCAGGAGTGAAAGAAGGAGGTAGCACAGAAGATTCAGAAGAGTTTCGCATTACTGTAGCGCTTTGCAAAAGCTCGTCATTGCTATCAGTATCGTTAAGAACATTAGAAGGCTTACTTGCAGCAGCATGAGGTGTAAATATTGCGCGCTCAGACTTATTTAACGCTTCAAACGAATCATTAGAATCTTGATTAGCATAATCTACAGGAGCAAAAATGCTTTGTTTATCATGATTTGGCACGCTAGGTATTGAGCGAGGTGCAATCTTAGACAATCTATCCGCAGTGTCTTCATCATCCACAGCATCCTCAACAGGTTTGAATATTGAAGAAGCAGAAGGTGCAGTAGCAGAAGCGGAAGAAGCTGCAGAAGCAGCACTGAAATCAGATGCAGGCTTTATTGAAGGAGCAAATGATGGAACAGGCTCTTCAGAATGGTTATAAGATTCCGTAGATTCTGAAGATTTAGCAGGCTCTTCAGCTTTAGTTACAGGAATAACAGAAGGAGGAACAGAAGCAGGAACAGAAGCAGGAGCAGAATAAGATTCAGATGCTGCTCGAGAGTATGAGGAACTACTATTATCCGCATCAACATACTGTTCTACACGCTCAAAAGATTCCAAGCTGCTAAGCAAACGCACACAAGCGTTTAAATAATAATCAACTTGACGCTCATCATAACCGTGCTTACCGTTTTTTTGCGTAAAAATCACATTAGAAACATAAGCAGAATCAATATCTTGTAATGTTTCTTTGTCCGTTTCCCACTCAAGCTCATGACCAAGCATAAGAGCAATCTTATCTAATGCTTGATCGACCATAATATCCACTTGTTTACGCGCATAAGACGGGTGATGCGAAGAACCACGATCAAAACGATCGCGATAATCTCTTTGAGCATGTTGCAAAAGTTTACGATAAAGCGCTTCTACACGAGCTTTCCATGCAACTCGTCCGCATTGCGCCAATTCTTGCTCAGTGCACTTATCTACTACCGCACGTTCCAAACGCGATAACGCAGCATCAACTTGACCAATAATGTAACCATTACGCTCCAAGTCAAAAGAAACCTCTTGAATATCTTTCTGCGTAAGTCGAGCTTCATCGCTTTCGTACAAAGTGTGAGCACGCTCTAGAAAAGCATTCACCTGTGCGACGTTATATCCTAACTTACGCTTACCCACACGCTCCATTGCTGAAGCATTACGAGCGGTATCAGGTTTCTGAGCCATCGAATATCGACCTCCTGAGCACATGTTCTTATTCAGTATACTGTACGCGATTGTTACGACGCGCGCCACACGTTGCATTCGTACACACCATCATGTATGTTTTTAATTTGTTGCAAACGGGCGATTAGCTCAGCTGGCTAGAGCGCCACCTTTACACGGTGGATGTCGGGGGTTCGAGTCCCTCATCGCCCACTTTCTGCTCTTTATTTGGTTTCTGCTTTATTTGGTTTATTGTTTTATTTCACATTGCAGCTTGGCAATTTATTTGCACCACGACCAGAACCAATAGCTTTTAACGCTTTGTAAGCATCATCCAATGTTTTTACACTTACAACGCGCAAACCTTGTGGCACATGCCCAACAACTTCATTGCAATTATCGTAAGGCGCTAAGAACCAAGTAGCCCCATCTCTTTTAGCTGCAATCATCTTTAACCGAATACCACCAATTGCACCAATTTTTTGCGATTTTTCAATAGTTCCAGTTCCGGCTATCGTCTTACCACCAGTTTCTTGTTCAGGAGTAAGCTTGTCAAGAATTCCTAGAGTGTACATCATTCCGGCAGACGGTCCACCAATATCTTCAATATGTAAACGAACTTTTACATCTTCTTTTTTAATTCCAAGATGCTTAGACGCGTACTGTAACGCAACATTTTGAGCAAGGCTTTGCGAATCATTCATCTCGTTTGTGGATTCCTTCTCATACTCGTCAGCACTCTGCCCTACTGGCACAATAGCTTCACGAGGCAACAAACTTTTATGAGGATCCATCCACGAAATCAATGAATAAAATGTTGAAACCTCATATCCAGGAACACCAGAAACATTGACGGTAATTAACAATAATTTACCAGTATCATGATTTTCTTTTACTCGAGAACCAGACATATCAATCACAGGAGTATTTGATAGGGATCCTAAAACATCCTGCGTTGGACCAGGCTCTTCTACGACGTATGCACTTGGAAGCGACAACGCAAAAATCGCAACAATTACTGTAAAGAATCCTGCAAAATATCGCAAAGAATGCGAAGTAATGTACAAAACTAAAGCATGAGACAGCGAGCGCAAGGATCTAAAACACGCACGGAATACACTAGCACCTGTAGAAAAGCGAAACATGCTTGTATCATGACACAAGCCCTATATAGTTTTGCTTTAAAATATATTTGCACGCAAGTTATAGCACATAAAACCATATTATCGAGTAGAATATTTGTATTAAAAAATATTTTTATTAAGAAGATGCGCTAAACTCGCATATAAAGACGTGTAAAATACGTATAAATACTTATAAAATACGTACAAATACGTGCAGATACGAAACGTATAAAAATAAAAACTGTAAATTATGCAACACGTGGCACGAGAAGGATACGCTCATGAATGACGATGCAATTCACCAATGGCTCATTGAATGCTTTGGGCCAATACAAGGAGAAGAAGCATGGAAACAACTTGATCAGCTTCCGTTTGAGCTACGCGAACAACTCTTAAATCAGAATCCAGATAAGCTTCCTAAACCAGACGAAGTTCGCGGAATGATGCAAGCTTTTAGTGCAGGCGGTCTTAATAATCCGTACGAAATGGAAGCAACACTTGAAGAAGGGCCAATTAATCGCAAGTTAGCGCAATCTATTGCTTTACAGCACGCTAATGGCGATCAAGGAAATGTAAATGCAGACGTAGCAGATGCCACACGAAGAGCTTTAAGCCAAGCGAACTTATGGCTAGATATAACGTGCAATTTCAATCCTGCTCCTGGAACGCCAGAAGTATTGTCTAGAGCTGATTGGGTAGAAAAAACGCTTGAAGCTTGGGTTAAATTCGCTAATCCTGTTGCAAAATCAGTAAATGAAGCACTCACTTCTGTTATTGAAGAGCGATTCCGAGATGTGGATGATGCTGAAGTAAAAGGATTATTTGCAGGAGTTGTGCCGATTCCGCTGCCTGAAGGAATGAATAATCCAGCGCAACTCATGAAACTGCTTGGAAACACTTCGTTTGCTATGCAACTGGGTCAAGCAGCTGGAGCACTTTCACACGAAGTACACGGTAGTTTTGATCAAGGTCTTGCGCTGTTGCAAAATCCTGCAGGCGGATTAATTCCATACAACTGCATTGAGTATGCAAAAGTGTGGGAGTTGGATATTACAGAAGTCATGAATTATTTGGCTTTGCGAGAAGCTGCACACGCAAGATTATTTGCATCCGTGCCATGGCTTATGCCACGATTTGAAGCGCTGATTATTAAGTACGCAAACGGAATAAGCATTGATTTAGAGGCTATGGAAGAACAGCTTCGCGACGTGGAAACAATGAATCCGGAAGCAATTTCAGGAGCTGTTAATTTGCAAAATATTGGCAGCAATGATTCTGAGGAGCAGCGTCAAGCTTTGCACAGTTTGGAAACTTTGCTTGCACTTGTTGAAGGTTGGGTTGATTGTGTTACATGGCAGTCTGGAATGGCTCATATTGTGCACATTGAGCAGTTGCGAGAGATGATGCGTCGCGAACGAGCTGCAGGAGGACCTGCAGAAGTGACGTTTGAATCGTTACTTGGTTTGCATTTGCGCCCTCGCCGTATGCGCGAGGCATCGCAATTGTGGGAAAAGTTGACTCGCGAGCGCGGTATTGAAGAGCGAGATAGCTTGTGGAGTCATCCAGATTTGTTGCCAACTTTGCCGGAAGCTAGCGAAGTTACGAAGGATGCTGGTAATGAAAGTAAAGCTGGTAACGCAGGTGACGAAGTTACGAAAGAAATCGATGCGGAGGATGCAACGAAAACTGCTGCAAAAAATGCAATAGAAACTCAGTCTAACCAAACTAGCGAAGCAACTGAAAAAACTAGCGAAACTAGCGAAAGTCACGAAAGTGCAGACAGTTACGAAAGTAACAAAAATACTGATAACGCTATCGAAAATAAGCCTATCGAAAAATCTTTTGAAAAATTAACAGAAGACGATTTAGGCACAAATGATTGGGATGCTGAACTTAGCAAGCTTTTGGAAGAGGATGCACGCCAAAAGAAGCAAAACAGCAAAACCGGTAACGAAACCGGTAACGAAACCGGTAACGAAACTGGCGACGAAACTGGCGACGAATCCGGTAGCGAAGCTGGCAACGAATCCGGCAATTCCGACGAAACTGATGCTGACGGCGAATAAAACTCTTGTAAAACTCCTGATTCAATAACAATCCAGCTGAATAATCGACATCAACGCTCAAAACGGCATAAACTGTGCAACTGTGTAAAGAAAAGGTCGGTCTCAACCAAAAACGACCAAAACTTTACACGAGCGTAAAATTTATGCCGCGAGATTAAGCCAGAAAGCGGCTAGGCACGCGATTCATGCCAGTTCCACTGTCTTTTCTAGAAGCGTAAGAAAGATGCAAAGTCTTTTCTGCGCGAGTTATTGCAACGTACATAAGTCTGCGCTCTTCTTCCAAAGCACTGTCATCAGTCGTAGAGCCAAAAGGAATAAGCCCTTCAGAGCAGCCAATTACGTAAACATGCGCAAACTCTAAACCTTTAACAGCATGAATAGTTGAAACAGTAACAGTTGAAATATTAGAAGATGCAAAAATGTCAGAAATACCTTGAGAACCGTAGCTTTGCGCATCCTCTAAAACATTTCGCTGCCACCCCACGTCTTTTCTCACGCGATACGGAAGTTTTGCTGCTTTTAACGCTTTACAAACTACTTGCTGTTGAGCATTGGTTCTCGTTAGTATTGCGCACTCCCCAAGATGCGCAACGCCGCTTTTTACAAGTTTTGCAATTTGCTCAACTACACCCAAAGCTTCTTCAACATCGGTTGCAAAAACTTGCTGGCTAACACGAACGCCGCCTTTTGTTGCCGCCTTAACTTTTACGTAATCCTTTTTATGCGCAGAAGCCGCAAGCACTCTATTAGCAAGACCTACTATGCGTTCTGTGGAGCGGTAGTCGGTATTCAAACTAATATCTGCTCCAAGAGGAGCAAATTCTTGCGGAAATGAAAGCAAATAGTAACTATTCGCACCTGCAAACGAGTAGATTGTTTGCGCAGGATCGCCCACTACGCAAATATCGCGGTTCTGCCCCATCCATAATCGCAACAATTCGTGCTGTAAAGGAGACACATCCTGATATTCGTCAACTGTGATCCATCCGATTGATTGCTTAATACGGTTTGCAGCTTCCGGAAAATTTCGTAAAATATGGCAGCAAAGTAGAAGAATATCGTTAAAATCGATGCAATTATGCGCATTTTTTTCGGTTTCGTAAGCTTCATATATATCGACAAATTGCTGCGGCTCTAAACCTGCAGGAGGCAAACGGTGCGTAGAAGCGCACACACGCAAGTAATCGTCAGGCGCAATAAGCGAAACTTTCGCCCAATTAATTTCTGCCAAAATATCGCGAGTTTGCAACAAAGTCATATCCGCAAAATCCGGATAACGCTTAAGCGCAGAAGCTATGATTTGCTGAGAATCATTCATAATTGATGGAAATTGTGCTGAACAGACGTCGTTCCACACGCTGCGAATGTGTTGCAAAGCCGCAGAATGAAATGTTGAGACGCATCCAACATTACTTACACCAAGAGCCTCAATACGCGATCTCATTTCCGCAGCTGCTTTTACAGAAAAAGTAACTGCCAAAACTCTTTCAGGATCCCACTTACCAGTAGCGCAAGCATACGCAATTCTGCGCGTAATAGTGCGCGTTTTACCAGCTCCTGCACAAGCTATAATGCGCACTGGCCCTTCTAGTGCGATAGCAGCTTCGCGTTGCGAATTATCCAACCCGTCTAAAAGTGCTTCTGGAGAAGTCACTTGAGAAGTTTTAGAAGTCACTTGCGAAGGTTCTGGTGAAGAATTCATAATTCTATTGTTGCAGCAATAACAACACTTACGCAACAAGAATAAAAATATGTGTATAACTTACAAAAAATTGGCAAAATTTCGGTGCTTTGTATTACTGTGGGAGTGTGACACAACTCAGTAGATTCAAGTTGGCAGCACTGGCATCTGCAGCCATGCCCAAAGTACAGTTTGCAGGAACGCGCCAAAGTGAGCAAGTTAATGCCACTGATACCGCGGCTGGAATTTCTCACGCCGTTGTGCAAGATATTTCCGGTAAGCTTTACGACGTTTTTATCAGTGCGGATAGTAAAGGTAGCAAGCGTTTGCATGACCGGGCTCGTGCAGCATGGACTCTTGAGCACAGTAAAGATTTGGCAGCTTTGGGATTCGCTTACGACACTATGCTCACGTTTATGCCAGGAAAACGCGAAGATGCTAATAACAACGCTGGAAACGTTGCAAATAATGTAACCGATGGAAATTCTACAGTTGCTGGCACTCAACAATACGTACAACAACAATCTACACAACAGCAATCTATACGAATGTCAAGCATTATTGCCAACAACAACGATGAATACACTGTGCTTATTTGCGAACATCTTGAAGGTAGCGCTCGCGACTTGCGTCTTCTTACTACCGACGATTGCGCAAATGTTGGAACTGCAATCGGCGCTATTCATCGCCTGCGCCCTACTTTCGTAACGCGCGGAAAATACCCTGCTTTTACTACTGGTCAAATTCGCGCACAGTTAACCGGTTGGATTAAAAGACTTCGTCAAGCCGGTCATATTCCAACCGAAATTACTGACAGTTGGTCAAGAGTGTTGGAAACTGAAGGATTGTGGTCATTTGAAACTTGCCCAGTACACGGCGGTTTTATGGATGGCGACATTTTGTTTGCTGGCTCAACAATTACTGCTGTGACAAATTGGCAAAGAATGCAAATTAACGATCCTGCGCGCGATTTGGCTTGGATTTTTGCAAAACTTAACGAGCAGCGCCGAAACGCAGTGCTTTCTGCATACGGTAGAATTATGGGTTCTCGTTTAGATAGTTTGATTATGCTTCGCGCAAACTTGTGGCTGCAAATGGAACAAGTTGGCGATTTTGTTCAAGCTTTGCAACGTGCAGATAACACCAGTATTATGCGTTTTAAGGCTCAAGTTGAGCGTTTAGCGCACGAGCTTAGTCGTATTAGCAATGCACAAACTGCTAAAACTGGTCGTGCTGCAGGAAATCCCGCCTCGACTATTACAGTTGGAACGCTTCTTGAAAATGACAATACGCAAAGTCGCCAAATTTCTAAGAATAATTCTACTGAAAACCAACTAAACACTGGAAATAGCGACGAAACTCATGAGCGAGACATTACTTCAGAAAGAAATACTGAATTAAATAACACTCAAGACGAGACTTACGATAGCAACAAAACTATAAGCGACGATACTCATGAGCGCAAAGTTCAATATGCTGGCACACACGCAGCTAACGCTGAGGAGGCTGAAAAAGCAGCACAACTCGCTGACGACACAGCAACTCAAGTAATTACTCATGTAAAAACTCAAACAGTACACGAAACCGCAGAAACTATTGTGCAAACTGCAATGAGTAAATCTGCTGATAGCTATGCTAATGATGAGCCTGAAAGCGTCAATAACGCTAGTAGCGATGAGGAAGCTAAGGACGCCAAGAACAACAATGATTCTGAGGTTAAGGATGAAATTATAGCTGAGCGTAACAGTAAGGTCGATAGTGCAAACGAGACCTCTTCTGACTCAAAACTTTCTGAAGATGAAGAAAAAAATATGCAAGACTATGACGATAAACCAGAAACCGTAATCATCCCTCTGCTAGAGCGTGAAGAACGAGCAATGCGCGACGCACAAGCAGACTTAGACTAAGATAAATAAAATACTAAATACTAATTAAAACGATAAATAGCGTAAAAAGCAAAAGGAGTATGTATGCGAGTTGTTTTAGGAGTAAAAAACGTTTCTGATTCCATCGATTTTGAAACCAACCAAAGCGCAGAAGAAGTGCACAAAGTGATTAACGATTCCAAGGATATGCTTGAGTTTACGGACGTAAATGGGCGCACTATTATGGTCTCAGCTTCGTCGCTGTCTTACGCGCTCATCGGCGATACACCAAAGCATTCAGTAGGTTTCGGAGCACTCAACTAAAATAACGAAATTCCGCTAAAAGAGGCAGAAACTTTACACGTGTGTAAAGTTTTGGTCGGATTAAGTCGATAAAACGGCAGAAACTGTGCAGCTGCGTAAAGAAAAAGCCGGCTACGCGCGAAAAAACGGCAAAAACTTTACAACAACATAAATAAAGAGTTTTAGAGCTTATAGCCGCGCAAGAGTATTTCCGATACTACTTCGCGGCTTGTTGTTTCTTCGCCCAAACGATTTGGCTTACCGTAGCCATGCCAATCCGAGCCGCCCGTCACAAGCAAATCGCACTTACTCGCTAAAGAAAGCAGTCTTTCACGCTGTGCTTTAGAATTTCCGCGATGATACACTTCTAAACCGTCAAGACCAGCTTTAGCAAACGATATAATTTGATTATCCGAAAGAAGCACGCGGTTACGCGTAGGGTCGGCAGGATGCGCAATAACAACAACCCCTCCAGCATCTTTAACAGCCTCAATAACTTCACGAACATTTGGAGAAGGAGTTGGTATATAGTACGGGCTGCACGGAGAAATAGGCCCAGCAAAAGCTTCAGAACGCGTTTTATACACGCCAGCTTTTACTAAAGCATCAGCGATATGCGGCCGCCCGATCGTAGTTAAGTCACCGAGCTTCGCTTGAGCCAAAACGTCATTCCAAGTAATTGGAAAATCGCGCGACATACATTCAACCATACGCTTTGTGCGATCAAAACGACGCTTCCTAGTAAGCTCAAACATGCTCACAATCATGCTATTTTGCGGATTGTACTGGTATGCGAGCATGTGCACAAACACGCCTGAGTCTTGCGCAGTAATCTCCGAACCAAATAATACTGGCATATTCGAAGCTTTAGCAGCCTCTTGAAAATCATGCCATCCTGCAGTTGTGTCGTGGTCAGTAATAGCAACACCTTGCAAACCAACGATTTTAGCTTGCGTAATTAAATCTTCTGGAGTTGCAGTGCCGTCTGAATAAACAGTATGACAGTGCAAATCCCAGCGTTCGCGCGCAAAATTCATCATGCTGGAGCTGCTATCGCTAACATGATTTGATGCGTCACGTTGGTTGTTGCTTATTGCGGTCATATAATCATCGTAAACTGTGCCATGTAACGAGAAATGAATATGCACACATAATTATTTGCTATTATTTATTATTATTCACATCATTCGCAATTAGTAACTTTTAGGAGCAGTAATGGAGCAAACTAACGCCGCTAAAGAAGACTATGAAACAACGCTTAGCGGATGGAGGCACTCTGCAGTATGGACGTATGGCATTATGCTATTTTTCTCTGCGGTAGCACTCATAACTTCGCTTATACTTTCTGCTGAAACCCTTGCTTTAGCGCGCGAACCTAATAAGCTGCTCAGCTGCGACTTCAACAGCGTAGTATCCTGCTCTAGAGTTGCACAAACTTGGCAGGCAGAAATTGTGAAATTTGGCGAATTAAGCTTCCCAAACGCATTCTTTGGAATTGCTGCAGAAAGCGTATTCGTAACGCTCGCAGTTATTGGAATGATTCGCGTACGCGTGCCGCGATGGTTTGCAATTTGCACTTGGCTTGGTGGGTTATGCGCTCTTGTTTATGCTTACTGGCTGTTTTCGCAATCTATGTTCGTAATTCACGCGTTGTGCCCGTGGTGCATTGTGCTTATGTTCTCCACAACAATGCAATTTATATCTTTGACTCACGCAAGCGTAAGTTCGCAAAAGTTGCTTGTTAAGCGTTTTAGCTTGCTTGAAAGCTACTACCGTTTGCGATACGACTTGCTAATAGACGTGCTTTGGATTGCGGCATTGCTTACTTTGATTTTGTGCCAATATTCTAAAGTATTTTTTGGCTAAATAAGAGCGATTTTTAACGCAAAATCTTAACGCAAGTCTTTCAGCACAAGCTCTTCGCAAGTTGCTGCATGCGCAAGCTTGTATCCGAATTAGTAAGAGTTATGCTGCCTTCTTGAGAATCGCTTGCAAGCTCATTATTAAGTTCCAATATTTTGCGCAAATGATTAATAGTTCCTTCGTTGCCGTCAACAATATTCGTGCGCGCAGGCAAAAACTCGCGGAAATAATCCCTATAAAATACAAAATGAGTGCAGCCCAGCACAACCGAATCAATACTGTCTAAATCATACTCGTCGAAATACTTGTGAAGAGCAGCAAAAACTACATCACGATTATTAAGCTCCCCACGCTCAACAATACGCACTAAATCAGGACAAGGCTGCGAAAAAATCGTGTTATTTTGCGAAAAACGTTGCAGCAAATCCGCAAACTTATGCTCGCGCAAAGTAAGCTCAGTTGCGGCCACAATTACGCGCTGAGGCTCACCTTTACCTAAATCACAAGCTAATTTAAGCGCCGGCTCCATACCTATGATAGGTATATTGTAATGCGCGCGCAAATCGTTCACAGCTGCGGAAGTGGCAGTATTACAAGCAATTACAACAGCTTTTACATTTAGGCGAACAAAATGCTCGACAATTGCAAAGCTTAACTTTTTAACTTCTTCAGGCGTTTTAATGCCGTACGGCGCGTTTGCAGAGTCGCCGAAATAAATAATTCGCTCATGCGGAAGAGCAGCATGCAACTGACGAGCTACGGAAATGCCTCCAAGCCCAGAATCAAAAACGCCAATTGCTGCCGACGATGCCATAAACTACCTCCTAAAAACGCTTACTATCGTAATGGCGAGTGTCAACATACTAGGAAAACATACTACGAAATATATTGAACGCTGCCATTTCTAATTATGGCAACTTCGCTAGCAACTTCTTGCACAACGCCAACATCATGAGTAATAAACAAGCATGCGTAACGGTATTTTTGTTGCAAATCATGCAATAAGTTAAGTACACAACGTTGCACTGTTACGTCAAGCGCAGAAGTTGGCTCATCCACAATAAGCAGAGAAGGCTGCAAAATCAACGCTCGCGCAATACCTACGCGCTGTCTTTGACCTCCGGAAAGCTCGTGAGGAAAACGGCTTGCGAATTCAACTGGCAGTTGTACTTGATTAAGCATTTCTTCAACGCGCTCTAAACGCTCATTGTCATCAAGATTCGTGTGTAAAAGTAATGGTTCTGCAATACTCCAGCCAATGGTTTTACGCGGATTTAGTGCAGAACCTGAATCTTGAAAAACGTATCCAATTCGCGATAATGCTTGACGGCGAGCTTTATTGTTTAATCTGTTTAAGTTTTCTCCATTAAGTAGCACTAATCCTGAATTTGGTTTGATTTGCCCAGAAATAAGCTTTGCAATAGTGGTTTTCCCAGCTCCAGACTCCCCGACTAAAGCTAGTGTAGAGCCAGAGTTAATGCGCAAGTTTGCATTAGCGAGAGCAAGCTTATTTGAATTTTTGCTAAAACGAGCATGCAAATACTTCACACTTACGCCTTGAACTTCAACTACTGGAGATTCAGAAACTGGAGATTCAGAAATATTCTTAGCAATATTCTTAGCAATATTCTTAGCAATTGCTTTTGCTACTTCTTCTATACTTTCATAAGAATCACCACTTGAAGCATATTGCATATCAAATTTAGGAACAGAATCTAGCAAAGTGCGCGTATATTCGTGCTTAGGATTCGCAAAAATATGCTGAACTTCGCCAGATTCCACAATATTCCCGCCTTGCATTACATACATTTCATCTGCGAGCGCGCGCACAACACTCATATCGTGCGTAATAATTAACACAGCAAGCTGTAATTTCTCCGACAAATTACGTATAAGACGTAAAATATCTCGTTGCGTGGTGATGTCGAGTGCTGTTGTAGGCTCGTCTGCAATCAAAACTTGTGGATGATTTATTAAAGCCATAGCAATCATCGCACGCTGGAGTTGGCCGCCAGAAAGCTCATGCGGATAAGAACGATACACGCGCTCAGCATCACTCAACTCAACCTCGAGAAGCTGCGAAATCACACGCTTCTTACGATCTCTTTGGCTAAGCTTTCCTGCTTTTTCAGGATGATATATTAGCGCTTCTTCTATTTGCTTGCCAATTGTTTTCACAGGATTAAACGCACTGGACGGCTCCTGAAAAATCATGCCAATCATGCCACCGCGAATATGCTCATAAGAGGCATCTTCGCTAAGCAAATTTATAAAAGATTCGTTAGTATCCGAAGCGTTAAGAAGCGCCGCATTCCCTTCAACACGCGCATTATTATCGAGCAATCCCATAAGAGCCAGCGCAGTAAGTGACTTTCCAGAACCGGACTCGCCTACTAACGCAGAAACTATTCCAGCACGCAATCGCATAGAAACATTGCGTGTAATTTGCCTACCGTCAATCGAAACCGACAAATCTTCAACGCTTATAACAATTCTTTTACGCGCATCCAAATCTTTATTATTCAAAGCTTGCGCATCCAAATTCGTCATCTTCAATCACCTATTCAAAGACACAGCCGCATAATTAGGGTAAGCAGGAAAACTTCCGATGTAGAAATTCTCAACACCGCTTCCATGAATAAACGTATTATGCGAGTAAATAAGCGGAACAACAGGAGAATCTTCCATAATAGCGTGATCCGCCTTTTGCCACAGTTTATGAGCCGAATTCTCGTCAACAGTTTGCACAGCTTCGCGAATTAAAGCATCTACTTTAGGATTCGAATAACGAGAAATATTCCAGTTACCGCCGCCAATTTGCGAAGAATCAAAAAGCGGTCCCAAATTCGCAAAAGCAGAAGGAAAATCAGGCTGCCACGAAGCCAAAGCCAAATCGTAATCTCCGGAATTTGACGTAATTGCATCCGTAAAGTTTACTGCGTCAACAGTTTTAATCGTCACTTTAATACCAGCTCGCTTTAAACTTGATTGCACAGAAGATGCCACTTGCGTTTGATCCGGACGAGCAATCAGAATCAACTTAATATCGGTTTTACCTGATTTTTTCAACAGTTGTTTAGCTTTCTCAACGTTCCCTCGAGGATCTTCAGAATACAAATTAAACTGCTTTCGACCAGAAATACCAGGCGTAATAAGCGTAGTAGCAAAACCTCCAGCAATTTCGCCACCCTTCGCAGTTCGATACGACTGCTTATCAACAGCATACTGAATCGCTTTTCGAACATTGATATCCGTTATTCTGCGCGTATTAATAGCCAAATATTCAAGAGCACCATCACTACTAGTAGTTAGCAACTTGCGAGATTGAGGATGCGCTTGAGCTTGTGCAAGCTGAGCAGGCGGCACAAAATCAGCCAAAAATGCGGTTTTTGTATCCGTATTTCCTTGAATCATAGACTGAGCTGAAACAGTAGTATCTGAACCAAGTTTCCACACAATTTCATCTGCAGAAGCTGTGCGAGTACTGTCGAGCTTGGAATCCCAATACTTATTGCGTTGCATTACAACTTGTTTTCCGACTTCGTTCTGCACAATCCTGTATGGTCCTGAAGATTTCGGCCTTTTACTATATGTCTGAGCATCGCCTGAACTAGTTGGAACTGGCACAAATGCAGCCAAAGATGTCACCCACGGCCAATCTGCAAAAGGTGCTTTCAAATGGAAAATAATCGTTTGATTATCTGGAGTTTCAATCGAATCAAGCGACTTTCTGTCGAATGGTCCTCTATAGTTTTCAGCTCCAACAAGAAGAGTTTTGTGATATCCAAAACCACCGCTTAACGAATCTGCAAACGAGCGCTCAATACCAAATTTAATATCGTGCGAAGTGATTTCGGTTCCATCTTCATACTTAACACCTTTTTTAAGAGTGTATTTCCAAGTTTTTCCGCCGTCACTTGTTGTGCCAGTATCCGTTGCCAAATCTGGAACTACACGCGTTTGCTTGCTTAAATCCGGATTTACTTTCCAAGTAGTAAGCGCGCGGAAGATGAAATTATTTGACGTAATTGGCAAACCCTGACTGCGCGCTGGATCGAAATTCATATTCGTATTTGACGTAAATATTGTAAAAGTTCCGCCTTTTTTAGGATTAGAATTTAGCACGGAAGTGTTCGTAATACTGGTTTTCCCAGAGTTGTAATTTGTGCAAGCTGAAAGCGAAAGTAGTGAAATTGTAAGTAGTGAAAAAGCTGCTGTTGAAGCAAGAATTTTCTTTGAAGCCGTATTATTTTTGAAAATGAACATAATAATCCCCTTATTTCTTTAATCTTTTCTATTTAAAATTTAATTCTTTAAAACTCGCGCATAAGCTATTTAACATTTTTGAACTTGAGAAAAAGTGAGCGAGCTGACACGAGCAGCATCAAGCAAACGCAAGCGTTTAGTCCTCGCCCACTAACAATTTCACTCGAAAGGCACTAACAGACTGCGGCACGAGGATCGATGAAACGATAACAGATGTCAACAATAAGATTCGCAACAATCACAAGCGCAGCCGCAAAAAGCGTCACACCAACCAGCACTTGCAAATCAAGATTTTTAACAGAATCAAGAAGTAGCGAACCCAAACCTTGCATAGAGAAAACTCTCTCAGTAATCACAGCACCGCCAAGCAAACCGCCTAGATCCAAGCCAAACATTGTTAGCACAGGAAGCATTACGTTAGGCAGAGCGTGACGAGTTATAACTTTCGTTCGCGGCATACCCTTAGCCAAGGCAGTGCGCATATAATCCTGTTGCAACTCGTCAAGCATATGAGCACGAGTAAGTCGCGTATAATAAGCAGCGTTAAGAAGTGCCAAAACAATCCACGGAAGTAGCAAATGCTGCAGCCAACCTAAAGGATCATCCAAAAAATTCACATAACCGCCTGTAGGGAAAATTGGCAGATACACTGCAAAAGCAAGTATTGCAAGCATACCAATCAGGTAAGCAGGAGACGAAATCCCCACTGAAGAAAGCGCTCTAAATGCACGATCAAAAAGCGATCCTTCTTTAGAAGCAGAAATCACTCCGGTTACTACACCAATAATTACCCAAAGTAATGCAGCGCCAATCGCCAAAGAAGCTGTCACAGCAAAACGGCTCATAATAAGATCTGTGACTGGTTCGTTAAGCGTGAAGGACCAGCCTAAGCATGGAGACGAGCAGATAATTGCGGCACCAGCGGCTGAAATTCCTGAGGATGCAGAATTAGTTCCAAATTCTCGTCCAAAAAATATCCCACGAATATAGTTTCCAAGCTGCTCATACCACGGCGCGTCCGTGCCCATAAATGCGGAAACTCGAGCCAAACGCTCAGGAGTGCACGGCTTTCCGCAAGCTAGTTGCGCAGGATTCGCTGGGAGCATAAAGAAAATAAGGAATAATACAACTGCAATCAGTGTTAAAACAAGTACCGCGCTTGCTGAACGCTTTATTAAAAACGTAAGAAAATCTACGGTTTTGCTAATAATTCGCGAGTTTTTTGCGGATTCATTATTGCTGTTATTACTAATATTTTGTTGCATATTTTTCTTCTGCGTATTATTTACATTCTGCTTATTGCTGATATTTTTCGTACTGCTATTACTATTTTTTGTATCGCTATTACTAATATTTTCCTTATATCTCATGCCGTCGCCGCCTTTTTAGCGCGAGGCTGAAGAGCACTGGTCAAACCGTCACCAACAAGATTAAAACCGAAAGTTAGCAAGAACAGTGCAGTTCCAGGGAAAAGTAAATACCATGGGTCAACTAAAACCCACTGCACAGCTTCCGCAATAGCGCGACCCCACGAAGGCGAAGGCGGATTCATACCAACGCCAAGGAAAGACAACGCAGCTTCAGCTCCAATTCGTCCAGGAATAAGGAACGTTACATTCACAAACAACAACGGCATCATATTTGGCATTATTTGTTCACGAAGAACATGCCACGTACCGGCTCCCATTACGCGAGATGCAACTGCAAAATTGCGAGATTTAAGCGTAAGAGTTTGAGCGCGAACTAAACGCGCAATACTTGGCCAACCAAAAAATCCTAAAACAAGTATTAGTAGAAGCGGACGCGGAAAATCTTGCGGCACAACAGCAGACAAAGCAATCGCAAAAATCAGGAACGGGAAACCGAAGAACACGTCCATTGTGCGCGAAAGCAAAGCATCTGCAAAACCACTGAAATACCCTGCAATCATGCCGATTACGATGCCAAGAAATAGCGATATTATGGTAGAAGCGACGCCAATTCCAAGAGATACGCGCGCGCCATGAGCCACAATTGCAAAAATATCAAGACCACGAAGTGGCGTAACACCAAACCAATGCTGGAAATTAATGCCACCAAAACCTGTTGGAACAGAATTAAAATCTAAATATTCTGGATGCTCATCATAAGGATTATTGCCAGTGATTGCAGTAAAAGCATCGGCAAAAATTGCCAAAATCACGAAAATTGCAATAATTATACTTCCGATAATAATGCCAGAATTATTTCCAGTAGGAACGGTGACGCTAGATGAATCACGCTTATAGCGTGAACGAAATACACCGACCCTTCTCATCTTTACTCATTTCGTCACCTGCACTTTCTTTTTGAATATCATGCAATATAAATTAACGCAAAATACAAATCGAGTAAAAATTTGTATTGTTGTCTTATCGACACTATAGGAACCCATAGAAAACGGGGTGTCACATTGACTCGCTTTTCGATTAAGCGTAGCGCGAAAAGCGACCCAATGCGGTAGCGCCGACTCAATGCTGAAAGCACAGTGTGCTTTCAGCGTCGGCGCGCACTCGATTACGCTTTCTTTATTCTCTTAAGAAAGCGTAATCTGACGACCAACAATCCAAAAAATGTTAATTAATTGCCCTTGCTTGAAGCTGCATTGTGCGCTTCAAGCAAGCTCAATGCGGTAGCGCGCTTTTATAAATAGCCTTTAACCACAATGCGTAAAAAATCTAGGAAAGCCGACTTAAAGCATTTACGATACTTAATACAAAACAACAATCATTAAAAATAGTTTCAATTGATGCTATTTTACGTTAAAATAGACGATAGAAGGTGAGTATGAATTTTGAATACGATCCTGCAAAGAGCTTAAAAAATTTAGCTAAACATGGTATCAGTTTCAAAAAAGCTCAAATACTTTGGAATAATGAAATAACTGAAATCAAATCCAAAAATTCAGGCAATGATGACTCTCGCTACTTAGTTTTTGGAAAGATAGACAGCAAACATTGGACTGCAGTAATAACAAAAAGAAATAATCGAATTCGTATTATTTCTGTAAGAAGATCACGAAAGAAGGAGGAACAATATTATGAAAAACACCACAAAAAGTAAAGAGATAAGCGGAAAAGAAATTGATAGAAAATTCGATAACGGCGAAGACGTACTTGAGTACTTTGATTTGGAGCATCCAATTATAGAGAACCACTCGAACGAACAAAAGCACGTCACTTTTATTATGCCTGGATGGATATTGAGAATAATGAAATTCTTTAGAGTAGCTACAACACGGTAGTCAAATAAAACTAGAAGTAAAACAAAACGTGCCGACGTATTGAAATACACCGGCACGTTTTGTTTAGTTAATTAGCTGTTAGTTGTGTTTTACGCACGCTTAAGAGTTACGCTAAGCTCAGTTGCGCTAGAATCAGCCTCAACAACCTCGAAGCTCGTAGCCAAAGTCTCCTCCGCAATCAAATCGCGGAACTGCTCAACTTTAACAACGTCCGAAGCTGGCACGCTCAAAGTCAAAGCGATTCGGTCACTAATATCCAAACCGTTCTCCTTACGGGCATCCTGAACAGCGCGAATAGCGTCGCGAGCGTAACCTTCAGCAAGCAAATCGCTAGTCAAAGCAGTGTCGAGCATAACGAAACCGCCAGTTGGCATTGCAGCAGAAGCAGTATTCGCAGCCGCTTGAGCATCCGAAGACTCAACGCGATTTACAAGCTCATACTCGCCCTCAACAAGCGCAACTTCGCCGTTTGGAGTCTGAACAACAGGAGCGCCAGACTCGTCAACTCGCCAATCGCCACTCTTAGAAGACTTAATAGCAAACTGCACCTGCTTACCCAAACGAGGACCAGCCGCGCGCGCATTCACCTTAAGCTCGTGAACAATCTTCAAACCGTGGTTGCTTGCGTCTTCCAAAGTGCAGAATGTAACATTCTTCACGTTAAGCTCGCGCTCAAGAACCTGCTCGTAAGGCTCAACAGCAGCAGTATTTTCTGCAACAACCGTCAAGTTTGCCAATGGCTGGCGTACGCGCAACTGTTCCGCCTTACGCAACGAAAGCGCAGAAGACACAACCTCGCGAACCTTATCCATAGCAGCAACCAAAGCATCGTCATGAGCAAGAACAGCACCAAGCTCAGTGACTGTTCCAGCCTTAGGGTTCTTCTCACCGTCTGAAAGAGTTTCAGGCTCCACCAAATAAGGCCAATCAGCCAAATGCACGGATTCGCCGCCGGTAAGACCGCGCCACACAGCCTCAGCTTCCATAGGAGCAAGAGGAGCAATCGTGCGCATGAACACTTCCAACACAGTGTAAAGCGTGTTGAAAGCAGTCTCGTCTTCATTCCAGAAGCGGTCACGACTGCCGCGAATATACCAATTCGTAAGCACGTCAATAAAATCGCCAACTGCTGCGCAAGCATCGCTAATCGCAAACTCGTTCAAGCACTTTTCTACGCGCTCAACAAGCAAACGCGTGCGAGCAAGCAAATAACGATCCATGTTGCAAAGTCCTGCAACCTCATCCGCGCGAAGGCGACGAGCGTCATAACCCTTACCACCGTTTGCAGCATTCGCATACAAAGTGAAGAAGTAGTACGAGCTCCAAACTGGAAGCATAACCTGACGAACCGTATCCCTAATGCCGTCTGCAGTCACAATCAAATTGCCACCGCGCAAAATTGGCGAAGACATGAGGAACCAGCGCATTGCGTCCGAGCCGTACTCGTTGAAAACGCCGTTCACATCCGGGTAATTGCGCAAATGCTTACTCATCTTCTGGCCGTCGGAACCAAGCACGATGCCGTGGCAAATCACGTTCTTATAAGCTGGGCGGTCGAATAGAGCCGTAGCCATAATGTGAAGCGTGTAGAACCAGCCACGAGTCTGACCAATATATTCAACGATGTAGTCGCATGGGAAGTGCTCTTCGAAGAATTCCTTATTTTCAAACGGATAATGGAACTGCGCGAAAGGCATGGAACCAGACTCAAACCAACAGTCGAGAACATCCGTAATACGATGCATTTGCGACTTTCCAGTAGGATCGTCTGGATTTGGACGAGTAAGGCGATCGATATACGGGCGGTGCATATTCACATTGCCGTCGTCATCGCGCGGATAGTCGCCAAAATCAGCCTTAAGCTCTTCCAACGAACCGTACACGTCTACACGAGGATACTTTGGATCGTCACTCACCCACACTGGAATTGGCGAACCCCAGAAGCGGTTACGGCTAATCGACCAGTCACGCGCGTTAGAAAGCCACTTACCAAACTGGCCGTCCTTAACGTTTCCAGGAATCCAATTAATCTCCTGATTAAGCTCAAGCAAGCGCTTCTTAATCTTCGTAACAGACACAAACCAGCTAGAAACAGGCTTATAAATAAGCGGAGTTGCGCAACGCCAGCAATGAGGATAGCTGTGCACGTAGCTTTTTTCTTGGAATAACAACGCGCGCTGATCTTCCGGCATTTGAGCAAGCGGACCGTCTCCTGCACGCAAGTTACGCAAAATTGGCAAGTTCGCGTCGAAAACGTACAAGCCTTCGTAATCTGGGCAGTCGCTTGTAAACTTGCAACCTGCGTCGAGCACGTCAACGCTGCGAATTTCGTGCGCGTTAAGCGTGTTCATATCGTCCTCGCCGTAAGGAGCCTGGTGAACGAGACCAGTACCTTCAGCGGTGTCAACATAATCTGCAGTGAAAATCGTAAAAGCGTTAGGACCAGGAGTGCCACCCTCTGCGAGCGCAGAATCGCTTGCAAAGTATGGGAACACTGGGTAGTAGCGCCAACCAGCCATCTCAGCACCCTTAAGTTCGCGCACAACTTCGTAATTTTCGCCAAGTTCCTTAGTGTAGGAGCCGAGCAAAGGCTTACCGATGTAGAACTTTTTACCTGCGAACTTGCCTTCAGTTGGGCGAACTTCCACGTAGTCGATGTCTGCGCCAACTACGATTGCGAAATTGGTTGGCACAGTCCAAGGAGTAGTGGTCCAGAATACTGCGTAAGCGTCGGCTTCGTCGCGAAGCTTAACGGCAACGGAAACGGTAGTATCCTGACGATTCTGGTACACATCCGCGTCCATGCGAAGCTCGTGGGCTGAAAGTGGAGTTTGGTCCTTCGGGCAGTACGGAAGCACGCGGTAACCCTTGTAAGCCAAGCCCTTATCATAAAGCTGCTTAAAAGCCCACATTACGGATTCCATGTATGGAATGTTCAGCGTTTTGTAACCGCGCTCGAAATCAACCCAGCGAGCCTGACGATGCACGTAGTTTTGCCACTCGTTTGTGTACTTCAAAACGCTGGCACGGCAAGCATCGTTAAACTTTGCGATGCCCATTTTTTCGATTTGCTCAACCGACTCGATGCCGAGTTCCTTCTGCGCTTCCAACTCTGCAGGAAGACCGTGAGTATCCCAACCAAAAACGCGGTTTACTTTGCGACCGCGCATAGTCTGATAGCGCGGAACGACGTCTTTTGCGTAGCCTGTGAGCAGGTGGCCGTAGTGAGGAAGACCGTTTGCGAATGGAGGTCCGTCGAAGAACACGAACTCGTTTTGACTACCCTTGCCGGACGGACGGTATTCGATTGACTTGCGGAAAGTGTTGTTTGCATCCCAGTATTGGAGAACTGATTCTTCAAGCTTTGGGAAGGAAGGATTTGGTGCAACTTGCGCGCCGGAGTTTTCTTGCGTTGATGCTGAAACACTTACCTTTGGGTATACGTGATTTGCGGACGTATTTTCGGACGCGTTTGCTGCTGGATTAGTGGATTCGCTCACTGTGCTCTCCTCGCTCAACAGGGTGAATATTTCCCTGCGAGGACGACAGTTACTGCCGCGGTACCACCTCGCTTGCTATAAGATGATTACGTAACGTGTATCGCAATGCATAACGCAAGTGCGTAACACAAATATGCAACGCAATCGAACTATTCCCATAGCCTCTCGTGTTTGGCTGTGCGGGCCAACCCCGTCGGTTCTAATAAGCGAAAACCTTACGAATCCTCGCCGTTCTTCCGAAAACTCCCCGCCGATAACGGATCATCGCTTAAGTTAGAAATAATCTAACACTATCCCCTAACATTAGGAATAATTTCGCGACTCGCGAATAATTTTCATGACATTTTCATGACATATTATCCAAAAATGCCTTAGCTTCATTAGCATTGCTAAAAGCAATGCCATCGTCAGAAATTTTGCCATTCATAATTTGATTAGCGTGATTCATAGCCTTAAGCGTTGCCTCGTTTGGAACAGACAAGTTACTATTCAAGATAATATTTTCTTTAATTTTATTTTTCCAATCATAAAATTCATCAATACTAGACATTCCAATGCATTCAATAACATTTTTAGAGCAATTTGGAACTTTATCGCAAAGCGCAACAAGTAATTTTTCAATCTTCTCTAAAAACTCTAGATAATAGCTAGTTTCTAATAATATGTCGAAATCTTTAATAAGCTGAAAGACTGTTGCATTATCACTATGCGGTCTAGCACAATACAAACGTTCATCATGCGCACAAATATTTCTGAACTCTTTAATTCTTCTATAAATAGAATCAATTTTTATTGACGTAATATCTTTTTGAGAACAGTGTGAAGAATTATAAAGTTCAGTATATTTTTTAGCAACTAAACCTCTCACGCATTTAGTTTGCGCTTTGTAAAACCAGAACATCTGTCCGAAAGTCAAATCATTAGATAAAACCCATAATGGAACTTGCCCATCGTGATTATTGATACAATGTCGTATGTACTCTTTTCCTATATTTAATTTTTGATTATTTGACTTATTATTTTCTATAATTCGATTAAATGCTTTAATTAAACCACCTGATTCCTTTGGATCTTCATAGTTAGTTTCATTAAGGTAAGCATTAACTTCATTACCGTGCATTTGGCTAAAGCAATATGAACATGATGACCTTAACAATGCTTCTGCTCTAGTTGTAGCCGCAAAGATAATACTGCGAAGTTCACGATCAAATTTAAAAAGATAATAAATTTGTTCAAACTTTGCTCCTTGAACATATTTATTCGAATTTTTTGACTCAAGAAATGGATTTTTATATCCATTTACAACGCTATAGTAACCTTCTCTTTCAAGTATTTCCATAGCTTTAATCTCATCAGGAAACACTACTCCTCTAGACTTAAGTAATTCTATTTGTTGTCTGATAGTAGTAAAAGGTTTATAAATCACCATCATCCCCACCAATCCCCCGCTATTAGATGCACAAAGAGCCAATCAATCGCTTGATTGGCTCTTTGCGAACCAGACACTGCCTGGCTTCACCACTACTCAATTATACGAAAGAAACTAATATTTGTCAACAAAAAATAGGCGAATTATACAGCACACAACACCATTGCACAAATATAAACTGCACAACGTCCACACATAAAAGTGCCCCGGATCAGAATCGAACTGACGACACCCACTTTAGGAGAGTGGTGCTCTATCCACTGAGCTACCGAGGCAACAAATGGCAATTATACACTATGGCGTGTCACTGCGGCGCGCAGCAGAAACGGCAGAAACAGTGCAAGGGTGAGTAGTTTATGCCGCTTTTTCGCAAGAATCCGACCAAAACGACTCAGTCGCGAGTAGTTTATGCCGCCTGAGCGCATAATCAGCGAGTGCTAATCCTCAAGATTCGATTGCGTGCCAGCCGTAGCTGCCGTCGCCGATTGTTCCGCTTGTGCCGCGTCCAACTTAGCGCGAACCGTGGCAAGCAAACCCTGCGCGCGCTTTGCCAGCGCCTCGCCAATCTCCCACTGACGCATGGACTGATCTAGTGTCAAACCGCCAGCTTCCAACGCTTGAACCGCCTGAACCAGCTTTTCGCGAGCCTCTTCGTACGGCATCGTCTCAATCGCAGCGCGCTCTTCTTTCGTAAGTGTGCTTGCAAATTCTGTGTTTTCTGCTGATTCTTCCGCTTTTTTCGTTACTTTCTCACTCATATCTAACCTTTCGTTGTATCTAAATAAATATCTAAAATATCTAAAAAATTACTTACTTGACTTTTTACTTGGCTTTATGAAAGCAGACTTAGTAACAGCTGACTTTGTTCCAGTCACCTTGCCAAGAACCACGCCACTTTTAAGCGTAACTGTCATATCGTCGCCAACTTTCGCTAAAGCCGCATCGTCAAGCACTCGCCCACCACTGAGCTGCACAACAGCGTACCCGCGATTCAAAGTCGATTGCGGACTTAGCGCAGTCAAGCTCGCGTGAGCCTTCTCAACAGTCAAACTCGCGTCGTCAAGAAGTCGCACCAAACCGTGACGCATTCGCTCAACAGCCTGCTCAACCAAACGCTCGTGCGGCTCAAGCATAGTGCTCGGGCGCGTAAGGCTCGGGCGATTCGCATAACCTTCAACGAGACGAATCTCATTGTCTACGCGCGCAGAAATTCGCATGCGCATAGTTTGCAACGCGTTATCAATAAGCTGCCACTGCTCGCGTACGTCTGGAACCACGCGCTTTGCAGCATCCGTAGGAGTCGAAGCGCGCATGTCTGCAGCCAAATCAATCAGCGTCCAATCGTCCTCGTGGCCAATTGCAGACACAATCGGAGTTATGCACGCAGCAGTAGCGCGAACCACACCCTCATCTGAAAAACCAATCAAATCTTCAAAGCTTCCACCGCCGCGAGCAACGATAATAACGTCAACTTCTGGATCCGCGTCGAGCTGCTTAATTGCGGCAATAATATCCGCCGGGCACTGCACGCCCTGCACGTGCGCGTGAATAACTTTGAAGCGCGTAACAGGCCAGCGCAAATTCACGTTCGTAATAACATCGCCCTCCGCGCGCGCTTGAGGAGCGCACACGAGACCGACACACTTAGGAAATTCCGGCAGCGGAACCTTATTTTCAGCGTCAAATAAGCCCTCGCCCTTAAGCTTTTTTCGCAACTCGTCAATTTGCGCTTTTAAGTCACCGGCACCGACGCGGCGGATTTCGTCTGCAACGAAGCTTAAGCGCGTGGCTTTTACCCAAATATCCGCCTTGCCGTGAACGACTACGCGGTCACCCTGGCGAAGTTCGCGCGCCTGCTGCACGAAATTGCTGAAGCCCATTACGGAAATCGACACTTCTTCATTACTGTCGCGAAGGGTGATGTAACCGGAAGAAGCGCGGCGCATGTTAATTTCGACGATTTGACCCTCAATCCACGCGGCTGGCCAGCGTTCTACTGCACTGTGGAACTTTTGGCTTAAAACGGCAACAGGCCATGGATTTTCGGCAGTCGTGTCGGCGGCTTTTAGAGGGAGCTGTCGCGGCTGAGCTTGCTGCGGCGTAAGTAGTTGCGGCGATGACTGAACTTGTTGCGACTGCGACTGTGCTAAATTTAGCAGCGGTTGTTGCGACGGTTGCGGCTGTTCAAGCTGGGCATCATCCTGGAATAATTGCGGCATCATATTTGACGAGGTCATGTTTCCAGCTTGACCGCAAAGAAGGACAAACGCGCGCTGCTGCATATGCGTGACGGAGAGATTAGATACGAAAAAACCCAAGCAGTGAAGCTTGGGTTTCGCTTGTGCCCCCTCAGGGATTCGAACCCTGGACACGCTGATTAAGAGTCAGCTGCTCTAACCAACTGAGCTAAAGGGGCGTTGGTTATCTTGGCTCGTTTCGCGAACCGAGTAACTACTATACTCAGAATGAGCTTGCACGCAAGCCGGCGTGTCGCATTGCTGCGCTCAGGCAGGTCGTTTGCGCAACTTACGCAAGATTTTGCGCGAAACCGCCAGCAAATGCCTGCCTTGCACACTACTCACACCATTCTTCTTTCGCAACGACGCAATCAGCATCATCGCCATCAACACCGCAGACATCACCATCGATATCACAAACAACGTCATCCACAACGACCACTGCATATGGTCGCCCGGCACGTTAGCAGGATCCGGCAACACACGATACCCCGTCACGAGCAGCCTGTGCGTGTTAACTCCATACGGGGTACACGTAATCAGCGTCGCCAAGTCGCGCCCCTTTTCGCGCCGCAACAAACGAATATCGTTCGGCTCCACCACATTTATGCGAAACACTCTGTATCGAAGAGTCTTGCCTTGCACGTCAAAGTAGAAGTAATCACCTTTTTTCAGCGTGTTTAAATCGTCGAACATTGTGGCATCCGGCATACCCGTATGCGCCGTCACAACCGTGTGCCTGCTTTTGCCGCCCACCGGCAAATCCGTGCCGTACAAATGCCCCGCTCCCATCGCGAGAGTATCTTGAGTAGTTCCATGGTAAATCGGCAGCCTCACGTCAATTTTCGGTATTTTCACAACGCCTTCAGCATCGACATCACTAAGCACTTTTTCGTACTCTTTATATTCGGGAGTGTCCATGTAGTCGTTATTGCCGTTATACGGGTCCGCGCTAATAATCGCCTTGTGGCGAGCGTTGTATTCACGCGCTTTTCCCAAAATTTCCGCGCGATTTTCTTTAGTCTTTTCCTTATTTAATTTATCGTACTAGATTGAGAGTTCTTTGGCAGCGTGATTGTTGACCAAAGTAGAAACCACAGGATAGCTGAAACACAAAACGCCAATAGTAACAAGCGCAATCAGCTCAGCCAGCTTGCGAAGTGTGGACATTGGTTTTGGGGAAGATTGCTCTTGTGATGATGAAGATTACGAAGACTGCGTAGACTGCGCAGATTCAGTATTTTCGGAAGATGCAGCGATTCCAGAGCTTGCGGAAGATTCCGCACTTTTGGAGGACTTATTAGCGCGCATACGAGTCAGCCGCTTAAATAGCGCGCGAGCAGACTCTGCAAAATCAGCTAGCTTCATGATTCCTCCACTAATAAGAAAGGAGCAAAGAGCACTCCCACCTTACTAGAAGATGAAAGTGCTCTTTGTTTATTTATTTTTGTTTATTTATTTACTTATTTTGTTTATTTACTTGCTTACATGCGCATGATGGCGGCGAGTTTTAAACGTTACAGCACCGCTTGCAAGCAGCACCATAAACGTCACAATCATGCCAATCACACTGCTGCCAGTCATCGCCAAGTCAGAAGTCATCTTCTTGGCGGCAGACTTAGCGGCAGCCTGCTCCTTTTCAGCAGCCTTCTGCTTTGCAGCAGCGTTAGCATTCGCAGCACCTGCGTTGCCACTTTCGCTGGAGGCATTTCCGTCTGTACCAACGTAAGTAGTGCCAGTAAATGTGCCAAATCCAGAACCAGCACCTAATCCGTTGCCGAATCCAGTACCAGAATGAAGCTCCGAATACTTCAGGTTAATCTCTGCATCTGTTTCATCGGACGCTGTAGCATTCTCAGCAATAACCCACACGTTAGCCCAAGCAAGCTGCTCACCTTTATCGTTAAGCAAAACAATCGTATGCTTACCGAAGTAGCCAGCTGGAATCACAACATTAAACTGAGGTTGACCATTCTTATCCAAAGTTACTTTCACATACTTAGATCCATCTGCGCCCTTCAATAACACAGGCGAAGAATACATGTAAGCATAAGCGTAAGCAACCTTGTTTTTCTTAAGTTCCTTGATGAACTTGCTCATGGCAGAAGAGACCTTAGTCTTGTGAGACTTAGAGTCAGCATCACCCTTAGCAGGAGCATCCATGCCAGCGAAATACAACTTCACAGGATTGCTCTTACCAGCACGAACAACATCATTCATATGTTCACCAGCAACAAGGATTCCCTTAAGTGACTGATCTAGCTTTGCGATAGATTCAGGAGCTTTAGGTGCTGGAGTTGAGACGGAAGGAGGATTGACAGTTACAGAGGAGGAACCATGATCGTTCCCATGACCATCATTCGACTTCTTTTCAACGACGAATTCTGCGGAAGTATTCTTCGTTGCAACGTTACCAGCATAATCAACAGCTTCAACTGTGATTAAGTGCTTTCCGGCAGAAAGTGAATTGAAATCAACATCTACCTTCAGCGGATCCTTCAGATCTTTCAGATCGGCAAAAGTAGCATCGTAAGGATTATTCTTACTCAGCTTAATATCCGTTTCTTTAAGACCATTACTTGCATGATTTACTTCTTTACCATCAATCTTCACTCGCAATAACTTCAAATGATCATCTTTAGCTGTTACAGAAATCTTACGATTTGCTTCAACATGATCATTGTCCTTTATTCCAAGTGTCACAGAAGGAGCATCCTTATCAACAACAACAGGAGCACGACCATACAGTGCGCTAGACATCTGATCGATGGCTTGGATTAATACAAACTCTCCATTTTTAACTTCAACATCTCTATCGAAGCTCTGAGCATTAGTTTCTTTGCCTTTAGAATCAGTACTGAAGTTGTCTGAAGCAATAAGATTATTAATCTTAAGAGTATAGCCAGCAAAATCATCACTAATAACACCCTTGAATTTCACAGTGTCATTATTAGTAAATATTCTGCCGCCATACAACTTTGGAGTACTAAACATTACTTCTGGAGCCTGTCTGTCGAAGTAGAAAGCAACTGGAGTGTCTAATACCACATCACTTCCCTCTTTGACAATCATCCTAAAGTCATTTATTCCAGGATGCATTGGCAGAGTTACCGTGAATGTAGAATCAGCATTTGCATTAGTGGACTTAGTGATTGTTGCAGCTATAGGATCAAAATCCTCATACCCCGAACCATCATCTTTAACTCGATTAGCTTTTGTAAATAGCATTTCTGTAGCTTTGTTACTTACTTTGCCTTTTGCAGTAAATGAATTGAGCGAAGTACCACTATTTCCAGGAACAATCCAGTTGTATGATTCTAAGCCGTTAGCATTACTCAGTGAAATATTATAAAGCTTTGGCTTTGTTGGTATAACGCGATTAGCAAAACCTACATTCTGAGTAGCTGTGTTAACTCCATCACTAGCAACCAAGGTAACTGAATATGTACTAGCAGATGGAGTAACTTTTACAGTAAATGAGCCATCAGTAGCAACATTTACAGGCTCTTCCACTTGTTCAGTCTGGACTTCACCGCCAACAACCTCATCCTTACTATACTTAACAGTAAGCGTGAGCTTCTGCTTTGGAGTAGTATCGTCCTTAACTTCACCTTTAACTTCTACTGCACCATTTTGGTCAATTGTTACATTCCCGTTACTATCTGCATTAGTTAGTTTAATTGTTGGTGCATTTTCGTCGAAATTAGTTACAAGAGTTTCAACCACTTCTTTATTATCAGAACCTTTTGCCTTAACTTTTATTGTATTAGCACCTGATTTAATAGGAGCAGTAAAGCTAAATTCAGAATCATCTGTCTTAACAGCTAATTCTTCTTCTGCTTCAGTTCCTGATTGAACATAAGCTTTCACATCCTTGCAACCATCAGCAATACGTCCAGAGATTTCGATGCTGTATTTATCAACACCGTTATCTTTTTTAGCAGTGACATCCTTAATGCCAATATTCTTAAGATTAACCTCATTATTTATGAGAATCTTTTTATTAGCAAATCCCTTAAACACTTTGGAAGTATTGGTTTCATTGAAACCTCCATCATGCAAACTGACATTGACGTAATAAGCATCCTTACCTACATTAACTTTGCAAGTGCGAGTATAGCCATTTGCGTCATGAGTTTCACTGCAGTCCTTCTCATCAACCTTGATATAATCACTGTTACCATTAACTCTTACACCTGGTTCACTCAATGTTTCACTTAACTCATCATGAGCTGTAATGGTAATTTCACCATCTTTATCAGGTTCGCTAATTGTAACGGTTGGAGCTTTAGTATCAAGGTTAAAATGCATATCAGTCGTCTGGCACATATCCTTAGTCAAGCAAGCTTTTACTCGATAAATATATTTGCCATCAGGAAGCTTCTTATTCCAATGCGCGATATCAGTAGATGTCTTATCATAAATAGTTCCATCAAATTCAACAGAACTATTTAATGCTCTTGGATCGCGTAATAATTCTGAGAAATTAGAACGAGAAACGTCATGTTCCTCTCCTACTTCTGCAACAGTCTTACCAGAATTATCCAAAACAGAATACTGTATTAGACTTGCATTACGGAATAATGCTAGTGATGGTCGTATCTTATCAAATAACTCATCACCATTTGGAGAAAATTCTAAATGATCAGGAGCTTCATCATTAACTTGCACATCACCAAAATAACTTTCAGCAATAAGCGAAGTAGTCATATTAATTGCATTTTTAAGATACTCTTCACCAGGCTTTACAAGAATTGGTTCCTTATCCCAATTGCCAACAAAGCCAAGATATGGAACAGCCAAATCTGGTTCCCCAGAGGTCTTTGAAGTAAAACGCGCCCAACCTTCAACATAATGGTCGCGAGTCACGTCTGGAGTTAATGTAAACTCTACTTCCTTTTCTGACTTAGGATCTACTGTAACCGTATTAGTCGAAGAAGCTAATGTTTCTGAGCTAATAGAGGTAGTCGTTTCTGCATTAGCATTATTAGATTCATTAACAACATTTTGTTTAGGAACTTCATAAGTTACAGCCTTATCTCCATAATTATGCAGTTTAACAGTGAACTTACGATCTCCATTAACCTGGCGTAGAGCCACGTACGAATTGCCATTGACTGTTGCAATCACGTTAGTAGCAACAGCTTTATCAACCTGAGCTAATCCAGCGCCGATTTGACGAGGAGCAAATGGTACATTGCTGGAATTATTGAGAATCTCAGCCGTATTCATCAAGGCTTGTTCAACACGAGTAGCACGATCTTTAGCAGAAAGCTCAGGGAAGCGCTTCTTATAGCTTTCCATCACCAAAGCTGAAAGACCGGAAACGTTTGGAGCAGCCATAGAAGTACCAGACATATTAGTGTACTTGTTGTTGTTCTGAGTAGACCACACGTTACCGCCGATGCCAGCAATATGAGGCTTAAAATCAAGTTCTGGCGTTGGACCCCAAGAAGTAAAGCTAGAAGGATGCAACTTATCAGGATTTGCAATGCCCATTGTCTTATCAGAGAAGGAAACCTTAACTGTACCACTTGCATTAGCTTTGAGTGCATCAACAATCTTTAAAGCATCTTCACGACGAATTGATGCTCCAAAGCATGTGAACTTATCAACTCCAGCCATGCCAAGGAACTGTGCCGAATCGCCAGCTTTGTTATAAACGATTACACCATCAGCACCCTTATCAATAGCATTCTGGAATTTTTCACTAAATGCTATTGCGCCACGTTCAACTAAAGCGTACTTTCCATGAAGATCCAAATCCTTAACTTCATCTTTTTTGCCAAGACCGATATTCACAATCTCATGTTCTTTACCATCAGCTTTTCCTGAGGCTATAGAGTAAGGAATCTCAGTTGTTTTATTAGCTTTATCCGTATATGAACCAGCGGTTTGAATAATATAAGAATTTTCTACAGAAGCAACGCTGAAAGCAGAAGGATAAGAAGACGGTGAACCAAGAGTTGCATCATCCCACTTTCCTAATGCATCATTAGTTCCTCCAGATGTAGAGAAGCTTAAACCGGAGTTTCCTGCAGAAATAACTGGAAGCACACCAGCTTCGCGAGCCTTCTTTAAAGCGAGAGATGTAGCATTAGAAGTTCCACCAAAACCGTTATCTGAGCCGAGAGACATGTTAATAACGTCCGCATGAAGCTTTACAGAATCCTCAATTGCAGCAACTATATCAGCATCACGAGCTCCGTGCGCTCCCGGCTTATTTGAAAATACTTTCATTGCAAGTAACTGAGCATTTGGAGCAATGCCGTTAATATGACCGTTTTTATCAGCTGGCTTATTCTCATCATCACCATTAGCTGCCACAATACCAGCTACGTGCATGCCATGCTGCTCTGCACCACTATCTGTAATAGTGTAGTTTTCATCAGCATAGTTGAATCCAGCAGGAACTTTATTAGTGAACTTTACACCATTAGACGGGAATGTGTCCTTAATCTTACGAGCTTTTTCAGCTTTGAAATCAAGCTTCATATCATGGTGACTTGGATCGATGCCCGTATCGATAATAGCCACAAGCATCCCAGTTCCATCAAGTCCACGCTTCTTAAATTCTTCATTTACACCCTGCAAACCGCGAGCATAATTTTCAAGAGGATAATACAAACGTTCTTTTGCAACAGAAGCTACTTCATGTTCATGACGTAAAGCCGCAACTTTCTTAGCTGGTAATGTTGCTTCAAAACCATTCATCAGGTAACCAAATTGGCGACGTACTGTCATGCCATATTTTGAAGACCATTTTCCAATAAGACGATTCTGGTCAACTTTATTACTGTCTTCAGCTTGTTTCGAAGGAAGTTTTGGCTGTTTCTTCAAAGTAACGATAACAGTAACAGGCTTATTAGAAGTACCAGTCCTATTAAATGGATTATTAACTATTCTGCTAACAATCTTAGGATCAAGATATTTAGTAGTTTTATTCTTCTTATTCTTATTCTTTTGATTTACAACTTGTGCGAGATTATTGTTCTCAGCACTATTGTCTTTAGCATTTGCTGTACCAAGCGGTACCATAAGCGCCGCCGCAGCCACGCCTAATGCTGCTAAACGAGTCAGATATGACGTTCGTTTGAACTTCATAAACATACTCTCCTTCAAAATGGTGGTTGTTATCCCGGAAAAATTTCGGTTTTAGCTATCACAAACTCATGCCAGCTGCCAAAATCTTTCATACTGGCTGCCAAAATTTTTCATGCGGGTGTAAATATTTTTGTTACTCTGGTTTGAATCATTTCCGCTAAATATCGCATAAGAGATATACCCCCCCCCCATGCAAACAGCAAATAATGGTGTATTTTTGCAAGTGCAACAAAATATTTTTCATATACTCTAGCACTTGTTTAAAGAGAAAAAATTTTTTTAACTTGTTAATTTAGCAAATAAAATTTGAAAAATTTGTATTTAGGATAGAAAAAATGGCTAAATTACGCCATTTCCTCGCAAACACTTTTCCACAAGTAACATGTAAAAAATCTGTAGTTAACATATAATTTACAGAATTTTTTAACAACCTTGCATTTTGACAATGTTTTTTAAAAAAATATTGCTGGTTTACCAACTAATGTTAGTGCGTTGTGCAATATAAACCGTAAATTTTTCAGCCAACCGACGATATGCGCAACTGACCGAAACTTTACACGGTGAGAGCGTTACCTCGATTTGAGCAAAAACCCACCAAAGACCTCCAAACACGGGCGCGACGACTTGCTTGAGCGCAGCATTGCGCGCGCTCAGGCAGGCAGTTCGCGCAACTTACGCATTTGCTTTCATACCGTTTACTTCATCAACACCAATCATCAGTATTAATCATCAACACCAATCATCAGTTCCAAATATTTATTAGCAGCTTTACGTATTTTTGAGGGATCAATCCATCCAGTTGTAAACGACTTATTAACCGCATGAAGTAGCGTAAACAGTGCGTTCGTAAGATTCCTCTTTCCCCTAGCTATGTTATATAAATTATCAAAATGAGCTGCTTTATTCCTAATCTCTTTAATATAAATAAGATTTTTTGCTATTATTCTTCTATCCTCATCGTACTCTTTATTCATTTTTGAACAGTTCACAAATGGAAACGCATTGCCTACAGCATCTTTCCAAAGTTTTTGTTGAATGCGATTGCTATTTTTTGTTTCCGAAGATCCAACAAGCTTTACCCATGTTCCCCACATGAGTTTAGATAAAATGTCATCATGATTTACGCTTCTACCATCATGCGAGTGAACTGCAATTTCTCTCGCTTGCTTGATTTGATTTTCAATCAAATCTTTAACCAAATCTGGCGTATACAGAGGATTGGTCCATTCCTCATTTTGCTTTTCTTTCAACGCAAGTTTACGAAGTTCTAAATCAATTGAATTACGCACGCATATTTCTACGTATCCAATCTGCTCATGCAATATTCCTGCTAATTCATGATTCGATTTGCATATAAGCATAGCTGTACCTAAATCATTATTTGCATCGCGCATATAACGATTAAATCTAGCCACGCCACAAAATTGTTGCGCTTCTTGCAAAGTAAAAAATGTATTAGCAGACATGAAAATATTGTACATTATTGCACATTTAGTTTGACATTCGCCACGAAATATAACATGACAAACGCAAATTCTAAGGGGATGTGGTAGACTCTAATTTACCTGTGTAGGTTGCTCCTACACGTGATTTCATTGAGCTCTTGTTTGTTTAGAACAAGAGCTCAGTTGTTTTTGGATGGTGGGTTTACTAAACGTAGGTTTGTGTGGTACTCCAAAAGCGAGGAAAGTTTCTCACATTTGGAGGGTTTTAGGTTGTGTTTTGCTCCAAATACGGGGAACTTGTCTCGCATTTGGAGAGCGAACGAGTATCCACGTGAATGAATGATGAAGCAAATTAATATGTAAAACAAACTATGGATTATTCTCCAAAATATATTACATACAAAAAGAGCACTCCCATCTTACTAGAAGATGAAAAGTGCTCTTTGTTTATTTATGTTATTTACTTATTTTGTTTATTTACTTGCTTGTGTGCGTATGATGGCGGCGAGTTTTAAACGTTACAGCACCGCTTGCAAGCAATACCATAAACGTCACAACCATGCCAATCACACTGCTACCAGTCATCGCCAAATCAGAAGTCATCTTCTTGGCGGCAGACTTAGCGTCAGCCTGCTCCTTTTCAGCAGCCTTCTGCTTTGCAGCAGCGTTGCCAGATGCAGCACCTGCGTTGCCATTGGAAGAACTTGCGTTGCCATTGGCAGCGGCATCGCCGGATGCAGCGGATGCGCCCGCATTAGTAGAATCCGCATCATCCTTTGAGGACGACTCCGAATTATTACTGGAATTACCTCCAGTAGTAAAGGATTTTCCACCATGATTACCGCCGTGGTTAGAGCTGTGGCTACCGCCATGATTACCACCGCGGCTATTATTGTTGGTATCACCGCTGGCATTACCGCTAGTATTACCGCTAGTATTACCGCTTGCATTACCGCTAGTGCTGCCACCGTTGTTGCCACTACCGTTACCGTGGCCCGTGCTTCCACCTTCGCTATTACCAGTATTACCAGAGTTGCCAGTATTACCAACATTACCGCTACCATTCTGGTTCTGATTATTCTTATTATCAGAATCAGTTTGGCTGCCACTATCAGAAGAAGCAGAGGAAGATACAGATACCTCTCCAGAAGCAATCTGGTTACCATTTGCATCCATAAGTAAGATTGTGTGCTTACCTGAATATCCGCTAGGAATCAAAGCCTTGAAATAGTACTTACCGTTCTCACCAGTACGCACTGTCACATATTCATGACCATCTTCACCCTTAAGATCCTTAGGATCAGAGTAAATGAACGCATACATGCGAGCATCGGCTTTGGCTTCCTTCAAAGCTTTAGGCTGTCCAGAAACATAAATCTTTACTTCCTTTCCAGCTGTAACATTCTTGGTTTCTAAGCCAGCAAGAGACTTTAGGATCTTTTCTGTAGAAGCAGGAGGAATTGGGGCAGAATCAGTTTGAGTTGATTCATTCTTAGTTCCTGGTTTACTTGGCTTAGACGGATCCTCGCCAGGCTTCTTTGAATCTTGACCAGGCTTAGACGGATCCTCGCCAGGTTTCACACCATGCTTCACTTTGAATGTATATGCAGTAGCTCCCTTTGCATTATCACTTGTGGCGCTTGCTGTATTACCGGCAAAATCGGTCGCCTCAATGGTGATAGTGTGAGAACCATCAGTCAACTTCTTAGTAGGAATCTTCAACGTTAATGTTGTAGAACCTGGCTTATCTGGAGTTGGATTATCGTTAACCTTAGAAACATCCACTAATGTGTCCTCTACTGCTGTAGTTGGAAGATAATTTTCTGTATATGCTACTGGATGACCATCAACCATAACGCGCAAAGACTTCAAATTATCATCTGTTGCTTTAACAGTAATTTCGTGACCATCAGTAATTTCTTCACCTTCAGCCAAACCTGCTTCAACAGTAGGATCAACTTCATCAAGAACAACTGGAATCACACCAAGTAAATGAGATTCAACCTGATCACTTAAGTGCAGCAGCAACTTATCACCATTGTCTACTGGAATGTCAGTTGAGAATTGGCGACGAGTTGTTTCTTTACCATTCGTATCCAAAGTGTAGAAATCACCAACGGAATCGTTGTTAATTCGCAAACTTTGACCGAAAGCATCATCCGATACATTTCCACTGAAAGTCACTGTGTCACGATTGGTGAACAACGTGTGACCATACAGTTTTGGAGTATCGAAATGTGCTGTTGGAGACGTAATGTCGAAGTAGAATGCTGCAGGAGTATCGATTACATTCGTTTCATCGTCTTCATCAGCATCTTCGTCAGTTGGTTTAGTGTTCACCTGCAAGCGGAAATCATTTATACCCGGATGCATTGGAAGCTTCACACTAAACTTTCCGTTCTTAATTTCAGCACGCAATGGGTTTGGAGTTACAAGATTTTTAGTTGTAGCATCAAAACGCGAAGCTGGAGTAAACACCACACTAGTCACCTTGGAACTCACATCACCTTGAGCAACAAAGTAATCAGAGCCAATAACGTCTGGACCATAATTCTTCTTATGAATTAACCAAGTATAAGAACCCATAGGTCCAGCGTTAGTAAGCATGAAATCTTTTGTTGCAGCTGTAGGTTTAGGCGTAGGAGTTGAACGACCAGCGAGAGCCAAACCTATAGTTGTAGTGTTTTCAGCAGAATCAGTAGCTACAAGAGTTACCATAACAGCTTTAGCGGCAGGAGTAATAACTGTTTTGAAGTTACCGTCTTTGCCAACAGTTACCACTTCTTCAGTTTCTTTACTAGCTGCAGCTGTATCTGCTTGCTTCACATTTGCATTAATATTCGCTGCTGAAGTTGTATTAGCACCAGAAACAGCTTTAGTAGTAGATTCAGAGGCAGAACCAGAAGCATGATTGTTCACAGAACCAGCAACTGCATTAGCTGCAGTAGTGTTGTCAGCAGCCTTTTGATAATTAAGCGTTAGCTTTACAGTATCTCCAGGAGTATCAGTTACTTTACCAGCAATTGTTACTTTACCATCTGCACTTACAGGCAAATTACCCTTGTTGTCAAGACCATCAACAGTAATCTTAGGTGTTTGTGCATTAAACTTTAAAACAAGTTTCTTATTGCCAATACGGTCACCCTTACTATCAAAAGCTTTAAGCATCACAGTATTTTCACCATTTTTCAGTGGCACAAACGCATAGAAAGTATTCTCACCCTTGCGCTTTTTAGCTAATTTGACTTCCTGCTTTTTACCGCCTTCAGGAGTCACATAAGCTTTTATAGAAGCAACATCTTTAGTGAGATATCCCTCAAGATAGAACTTACCATTAATATCTGGGTCGGTCTTACTTTCTTCTAGAGCATTAGCTTTAATTTGTTGAGAAGTAAGTTTTTGTTCATTTGGAATAATAAACTTCTTGTTCTTCTTAGATTCTTCTGAACCATCCGGTTTCTTCACAGCATATGTGTCGAATACCTTTTTAACCTCAGTTGAATTCATAGCATTGTCTCGAACAAGCACATCTATGTATTGAGCTTCATTACCAATGTGAATAGTCTTGCACACTCGCGTACGAGTTGCTTCATTCAACGGGCATTGAGTGTCTTCATCACCATAGTTCAAGGCATCCTTTACACCAGGAAGATGAATAGTTGGTACGCCAGGATCAGGGCTTAACTCATCACTAATAACAATCTTCACATTGCCGTTAGCATCACGATCAGATACTGTGACTTTAGGTCCATGATTATCGATTGCTACCTTCATGTCATAAGTTTGCCAATCAAACTTATCTCCTAAGCGAGCTTGAATACGATACGTGTACCATCCGTCAGGAAGAATTTCAAATCTACTTGTTTTTGGATTCCACACAGACCCGTCAAAATTTCCGGCTAAGCCATCGGTTGCTCCAACATTAGAAATAGTAGAACGATTCACGTTGTGTTCTGTTCCAAGAACAATCTTAGTTTTATTATGTGAATCCAACACAGAATATTTTACTTCAGATGCACCGCGGAATATAGCCATAGATGGAACAACATAATCCATCCAGCCATCTCTATTTGCAGGTGAAAATTCGCCAAGTACATAAGGCTTCGTTTCATTATTAACCGGAAGTTTACCCATAAAACCAGCTACAGAAAGCAATGATGTCGTAAGATCACTATGGCTTGCACTATAGCTTTCTCCCGGTTTTACCATTATAGGTTCATCGTTCCAATCGCCAACAAAGCCAAGATATGGCACAGAAACATCTGGCTGAGTATCAGTAAGCGATTCAAATCGCGCCCAACCTTCAATATAATGATTGCCTTTAGAACGATTTGGGCTTAACGTAAACTTAACATCAGCGGTTTTGCCAGGCTTTACCGTAACTTCACGCGTTTTTGATTGCAACGTTTCAGTATCACTAATAGAGGTTACTGTATCTTTATTTGCCTCATTAGACTCATTTACAACATCCTGATCTGGGACAGCAAATTTTACTGGATTCTTACCATAATTATGCAAAGTAACTGTAAAGTTGCGATCAGCATTCACGTTTTTAAGAGCAACGTACGAATTGCCGTTGACTGTTGCAATCACGTTAGTAGCAACAGCTTTATTAACCTGCGCTAAACCTGCGCCAACCTGACGAGGAGCATACGGAATCTGCTTACTATCTGCAGAATCTTTATGTCCAATAATACTTGCTGTATTCATTAATGCTTGGCTTACACGAGTAGCCATTTCAGACTTTTTAAGATCAGGGAAACGCTTCTTATAGCTTTCCATCACCAACGCTGAAAGACCGGAAACGTTTGGAGCAGCCATGGAAGTACCAGACATGCTGGTGTACTTATTTCCATTCTGCGTAGACCAAACATTACCACCGATACCAGCAATTTGAGGTTTAAAATCAAATTCTGGAGTTGGACCCCAAGAAGTAAAGCTAGAAGGCTTCCCATCATCCGGATTGGCGATAGTAACGAATTGTTCAGTGAAAGCAATCTTTACTTTCTCACCATTATCTAATGCTTTTTTAATTTCTAATGCATAAGAACGAGGAATAGACGCACCAAAGCAACCTTTGATTTTGTCCAATCCACCCATTCCTATGAATAAGGATGAATCCTTGTCGTGATTGTAAACAATCACACCTTTAGCACCTTTAGAAATCGCATTATTAAACTTTTCAGTAAAACTGATATCGCCACGTTCTACGAGAGCATATTTACCTGTAAGATCAAGATCTTTAACATCAGCTTTAGTAGCTTTTTTAGCATCCACAAGTTCATGCTGAGATAGTGCATCCGTTAAAGAACCAATAGAATAGCTGTACGGCAAAGTATGTGACTTGCCATCTTTTCCAACCCAATTTGCAGACTGCTGAGTAATATTTGAATTTTCTACAGAAGCAACGCTGAAAGCAGAAGGATAAGAAGATGGTGAACCAAGAGTTGCATCATCCCACTTACCTAGAACATCGTCTATGCCACCACTTTCAGAGAAGTTCAAGCCGGAGTTTCCTGCAGAAATAACTGGAAGCACACCAGCTTCGTGAGCCTTCTTTAAAGCGAGAGATGTAGCATTAGAAGTTCCACCAAAACCGTTATCTGATCCGAGAGACATGTTAATAACATCAGCACCAAGCTTTACAGAATCCTCGATTGCAGCAACAATATCAACATCACGAGCACCATGCGAACCCGGCACGTTTGAGAATACTTTCATAGCAAGCAGCTGAGCGTTTGGAGCTATGCCATCAACACGATTATGTTCAGATGCAGGAGCACCAGTCTCATCGCCGTTAGCAGCCACAATACCGGCAACGTGCATACCGTGCTGTTCCGCACCCGAATCTGTGAAATTAGTATTTTCATCAGCGTAATTGAAACCTGCAGGCACTTTGTCAGTAGTGTTGCCTTTACCTGTTGGTTGTAATCGAAGATGCGTCTTAGCTGAAGCATCAAGCTTCATATCTTGGTGAGTTGGATCTATGCCCGTATCGATGATGGAAACCAACATACCAGTGCCATCAAGATGATATTTTTTAAACGCAGCTTGCACACCTTGCAAATTACGTGCAGTATTTTCCATTGGATGATATAAACGTTCTTTTGCGACAGAAACTACACCTGGCTCACGTTTCAAATCTTGAACGTGTTTTTCAGGGAGAGTAGCTTCAAAAGCACTCATTAAATAACCAACTTGGCGACGAACCGTCATATTGTACTTTGACTTTACGCGGTTAATTAAAACATTCTGCTCATGAATGTTGGCTTTTTCGTCATAATTCGTGAGTTTCGGATGATTATTTTTCAACGTAACAACAACAGTCACTTGAGCATTTGAATTTTTATTAAATTGATCTTTTTTACTGTAATTCTCAAAAGCTTTAGCAAGAGTTGGATTAACATGGCGTAAATCTTCTATAGACTTAATCTCACTATTATCTTTTAAAGATGAATCAAGCATCTTAGAGACAAGTGCATTCCCATCTTTTTTAGTTTCATTATCATTTTTTGCAAATGCCGCAGGAACTGTACCAAGCGGCACCATAAGCGTCGCCGCAGCCACGCCTAACGCTGCTAAACGAGTCAGATATGACGTTCGTTTGAACTTCATAAACATACTCTCCTTCAAAATGGTGGTTGTTATCCCGGAAAAATTTCGGTTTTAGCTATCACAAACTCATGCCAGCTGCCAAAATCTTT
>NZ_QJVB01000002.1 GCF_003397705.1 Gardnerella swidsinskii | reverse complement strand
ACTTAATCAAGATCAGCTTCCAACAACGCACCCAATCGTGGCTCCAATCAACGATTTGAATGACACTTCCGTCAACTTCGACGGCATCACTTATGCAAAGGGTGCTTCTGTATTGAAGCAACTCGTATCGTATGTTGGTCGCGAAAAGTTCTTTGAAGGAATCCACAACTATTTGAGCAAGCATGCATACAGCAACGCAACTTTGGCTGATTTGTTGCACGAGTTAGAGCTTACAAGCGGACGCGATTTGAAGGCTTGGAGTGCTCAATGGCTTGAAAAGGCTGGAATTAATACGATTTCTACTGAAGTCGAAGAAGCAGGTGACGGCACTATTGCTTCCTTGCGTTTGCATCAGAGCGCGCCAGCTGAGCATCCTGTTCTTCGCGCGCACCGTTTGGCTGTTGGATTCTACAATGTAGACGAAGCAACTGGTGAAATTAAGCGCACAAAGCGAATCGAACTTGACGTTGACGGCGAAGTGACGGAAGTTGTTGAGGTGCGCGGCGAGAAAATGCCTGCGCTTATTCTTGTAAACGACGACGATTTAACTTATACGAAGCTACGTTTTGACGCAAAGTCGCTTGAATTTGCTGCCGAAAACTTGTATCGTTTCAAGGATTCTTTGACTCGCTCGCTTATTTGGCTCGCATTGTGGGATATGACTCGCGACGCAGAATTCCCAGCAGAACGCTTTGTGGAACTCAGCCTTAAAGCTTTGGCAACTGAGCGAGAATCAACTACTTTCCGCTATGCTCTTGGTCAAGTGAAAGTAACTGCAAGCCACTACGTTGTTCCAGAGCGTCAAGCAGAAGTTGCAAAACATGTTGCTCACGAATTGTGGCAGTTGGCTTTGGCAGCTTCGGCTGGTTCCGATGAACAATTCCAGCTCGTTAAGGCTTATCTTGGATACGGCGAAGTTGGAGATGCCGAGTTCTTGCGCGTAGCTAACGGATTACTTGACGGTTCCGTGAATCTGGAAGGCTTGGAAATCGACAACGACTTGCGCTGGAGCATTCTTATTGCACTCGCAGGCGTGAATGCTTTGGACGAAGCTGGAATTGACGCGGAACTTCAAAAGCGCGACACGACTGAGAATCGCGAATACGCTTACCAGGCTCGTGCAGCTCGCTCAACTGCAGAAGCTAAGGATTGGGCTTTTGAACAGGCTTTGCGTAATCTCGATTTGACGAATATGCAAATGGGCGCTGTGGTTGCTGGCTTTGCAAGCACTGCTAAAGGCGATTTGGTTAAGCCTTACGTTGATCGCTACTTTGCTGAAGTTGAGTGGATTTGGAAGAACCGCACCTTCCACATGGCTGAAGCTTTGATCGAAGGCTTGTATCCTGTGTATGCGCCGGTTGAGGAGCTGGTTAAGCACGGTGAAAAGTGGCTTGAGGCTCATGCTGATGCAGATCAGGCTTTGCGTCGCATGGTGCTCGGCAGCCTTGATTCTTCTCGCCGCACGCTTAAGGTACAGCATTACAACGCTTCCTTGTGCTAGTGCCTTAATTAATGTGGCGCGAGTTTTGCGCGACGACCTGCTTTCGCGCAGCATTGTGCGCGCGAAAGCAACTCGGAGCGTGAGCTTGCTCAGGTGGAAAGTCCAGTGGACTTTCCACGCAAGCTCAGCAGCGAGAGCGTTAACCGCGCGAGCGTTGGCCAATTTGTGGAACATTTTCCGGAGTTTTTCCGGCTTTTGTACCACAACCATGTGCGGAGAAATTTTTTATAGCGCGTTATGTAATGTTACGAGTAAGATGGCAAACAGTGTGTGACGCGCTAGTATGCGATGTTGTTTGCTTGCGCGCAGGATGAAGTGATTTTTGCGAAAGAGGCTTTATTATGCCAAGAATGTTTGGTACTGACGGTGTGCGTGGATTGGCGAACCGAGATTTAACAGCGCAACTTGCGTTAGATTTGGGTGATGCTGCAGTGCGCGTTTTAGGGGATAAGCACGCGCCGGTTGCATCTAGCTCTAATGAAAGCGAGCCTTCCTCTCACGCTCGCCGTCGCGCGCTTATTGGCAGAGATACGCGTGTTTCTGGTGATTTTCTAGCTTCTGCTCTCGCTGCTGGCATGAGTGCTGGCGGTTTTGATGTTATTGATGCTGGAATTATCCCAACTCCTGGCGTTGCTTTCCTCACTTCCGTGCTTAACGTTGAAATGGGTGCTGTTATTTCTGCGTCGCATAATCCTATGCCAGATAACGGTATTAAATTCTTTGCGCGCGGAGGTTTTAAGCTTCCAGATAGCAAGGAAGATGAGATTGAGACTGTGCTTGGTCAAGATTGGGAGCGTCCAACTGGTGCTGGTGTAGGTCGAGTCAGCCATGATACTACTACAGCTACTAACTTGTATATTGATCATTTAGTTTCTGCTGTTGCGCCTTTAAGCAATGGTTCTACTACGCGTCCAAAGCCTCTTGCAGGCTTGCGTGTTGTAGCAGATTGCGCGAATGGTGCTACTTCTGTTGTTGCTCCTGAAGCTCTTCGTCGCGCTGGTGCGGAAGTAATCGTAATTAACGCTTCTCCTGACGGCTACAATATTAACGATCACGCAGGCTCGACTCATCCTGAGCAGCTGCAAGCCATGGTTAAAGCTTCTAAGGCTGATTTAGGCGTGGCTTTTGACGGTGACGCCGACCGCTGCTTAGCTGTTGACGAGAACGGCAATATGGTTAATGGCGATCAAATTATGGGTATTCTTGCTCGCGCAAAGCAGGCTGAAGGTAAGCTGAATCACGATACGCTCGTTGTAACTGTAATGAGCAATCTTGGCTTAAAGCTTGCGCTCAAAGATATGGGCATTTCAACAGTGCAAACAAACGTCGGCGATCGCTACGTTTTGGAAGAAATGCTTAAGCACGATTATTCACTCGGCGGCGAGCAGTCTGGTCACGTTATTAATCGCGAATTTGCAACAACCGGTGACGGTACGCTTACTGCTTTGACTTTGTGCCGTGAAGTTGTTCGTTCAGGCAAGAAACTTTCGCAAATGGCTGCAGACTTCCCGCAGCTTCCGCAAGCTCTTGTAAATGTGCCAAATGTAGATAAAATGGCTTCGAAAACTAACGCAGCTGTGCTTGCAGCTGTTGAGAAAGAATCGAAGCTTCTTAGAGATACAGGTCGCGTGCTTTTGCGTCCTAGTGGCACAGAGCCGCTTGTGCGCGTTATGTGCGAGGCTGCAACTCAAACTCAGGCAGATGAGGTTTGTGCTCGTCTTGCTCAAGTTGTGGTCGATAATCTGAAGCTATAAGCTTACTTATTTTTTGCGCCTGCTATTTGCTTACATTTCAGTCGGCTCTAGCAGTGCGCAAATAATTTTGATACACTTATATCTTTAGTGCGGCTTTCAAATTCTGCTCGCAGCATGTAGATTTTGTATGTTTTCGCGTTACTGTGCGCGTTACTTAAAACGGTGAAAAGGAGTCCTATGTTTACGCATCACGCAAGTGTTGATACTAAGCTCAGTCGCGCTGTTGAGCGCTTGCTTGATTCCGCTACAGAAGACGGCATTTTGCCGATTGTGCAAGCAGGTGAGCCTGTTCTTCGCCAGCGCACTGTGGCATATGACGGCCAGCTTACACGTGCTACTCTCACAAAACTTATTTCTCTTATGCACAGCACAATGCTGGAGGCTCCAGGCGTAGGTTTGGCTGCTCCACAGATTGGTCTTGGTCTTGCTATTGCTGTTATTGAAGATCATGTTCGTGATGATGAGGACGATCCTCGTGACATTGCAGAGCTTCCGTTTAGAGCGATTATTAACCCGCATTATGAGCCTATTGGTACGCAAACTCGCAGTTTTTACGAAGGCTGCTTAAGTGTTTCCGGCTACCAGGCTGTTCGTCAGCGTTGGCTTGACGTTCAGGCAACTTGGCAAGATGAGGACGGCAAACAACATTCCGAGCGTTTGCACGGTTGGCCTGCGCGTATTTTCCAGCACGAAACTGATCATCTTCGCGGCGAACTTTATATTGATCGTGCGGAAATGCGTTCGCTTTCTACCGACGAAAATCTTGAAGATTATTGGGCAGATGAAGCAGTTCCAGTAGCTGCAGCTCGCACTCTCGGTTTTGCAATATGATTTTAAAGTTTTAAAAATTATTGCAGTGTCGTTTTGTGCATTTCAATAGTAGTTATAGAATACTCATGTGTGTTTTTGTAATTTACTGCTTAAACGCGTGTATTTACTACATTGAATAAAGGAGAGAAAAATGAAGGTTTGTTCTCAATGTGGTACAGCAAACAACGATTCCGCAAAGTTCTGTAAGGGTTGCGGTAATAATGTTGAAGCCGCTCAACCAGTAGCTCAACCAGTAGCTCAGCCTGTACAACCTGTGTCTCAGGCTCAGCCAATGGCTCAACCAATGCAGCCAATGCAACCTGTGTCCCAGCAGCCAGCTCAGCTAATGTTTGTTCAGCAGAATCCGCAAATGACTCACCCAACTCAGCCAGCTCAACCGATGATGCAGCAGGCTCCAGCAATGCAAGGTGCTCCTCACTATACTCAGCCAACGAATCAGATTAATTCTGAACAGATGGTGGACTTCTTCCATTGGCTTATTAGTGCAATTAAGAAGCCTTCTCAGCAGTACCATGTATCTAGCTTGTACGCTGTGCTTGTGTTTGTAATTAGCGCTCTTGTATCTGCAATCCAAACTTATTTCACGGTTCAATCTGGTGTCAACATTTTCAACTCTTTTACTGATGCTGGTGCTAACTTCCTTTCGTCAATGTCGGAGCGTTCTATTTCTGCTCCACGAGTTTCCGTGCCTATTTCTGTATTCATTGCCGCTTTCTTCGCAGCAATGATTAGCGTTTACATGACATTCGTTGTGGCTTTGATTGGTGCAAAGATGTTTGGTGACCCAATGTCTGCCAGCCAGTTGCATGTTCAGTTCGCTCAGAAGATGGTTCCGATTGTAACAATTCAGATTTGCGCAGCATTGCTTGGCATTCTTACTCTTTCGACTCCGTCTGTGTTCTTGCAAATCTTTGCAGGATTCTTGACAATGCTTCTTCCATTCTCCTTCGTATCTCACGCTGAATGCACGCGTAAGATAGATCGCGAATGGTTGTGGGTTATTTACGTGTTGGTGGCTGCGATAATTCTTATTATCGTATTCTTCGTCACCATGGGAATCGTAACAAGTGCTATTTCTTCCGCAATATACGGAGCTTTATTGCACTAAAAGAATTTTGCTAATCTAATTAAATAATTCTATAAAAGCTTTTTAATAGAGTGTTTTTCGTAAAATTTGCGTCAGTTTAGCAAAATAACTTAAAAATAAAAATAACTTGGAAAAATTTTATTTCAAAAGTGCTTAGCGTATGAATAATATGCTAAGCACTTTTGTGAAATATTAGGAGTTAATATGAATTGCACTCAATGTGGAAGCCCTATAGATAGTGGCTCAACGTGGTGCTCAAATTGTGGCGCAAAAGTAGAGGATAATGCACAGCAGCCAATGGCGCAGTTTAATCAGTATGAATCTCAAGCGCAGCAGTTTGCTGTAAATACGTATCAGACGCAAACTAATAACACCGTTTTGCCAAATAACGTAAATAACGTAAATAACGTAAATAACGCGAATTTTTCAAATAACTCTGATATAGCTTCAGTAAAGATGAGCAAAAAGAATAAAATCATCCTTATCATAATTGGAGTTTTAGTGGTAGCTCTTGGTACTGCATATTATGCAATTCAGAACTATGTTTATTCTCCAGAAGCTACAATTAAACAATACGTGAACGCTCTGGAAAGCGGAAACTTTACAGAAGCAAGCAAACTTGTTGACTGGTCTCCTAACGATATTCAAGAAGGTTCTCGCATCCTTTTGACTAATGAAGTTGGCAGCAAAGCTAAAAATCATATTGAAAATCCAGTAATTACCAACATTAGCTTTGATTCCAGTGTAGTCTCCTACAGAATTAATGGGAAAGAGAATAAAATGTCGCTTCAAGTCTCTTATCCTAAAACTGAGTGGCTTATATTTAAGTCATATAAGCTGTATCCTCGTGTAAACATTATGTATTTAGATATTCCAAACAGGATTAAAAAATCAAAGTTAACGTGCTAGCAAGAAGCTAGAGAAGAAAATTACCAGTGCTGTTAAAAAGCAAATTAAGCAGTGCATTAGTGCATCAAATGGATCAGCAGTCCCTGCAAAGATTTGTGTTTTTGGCACCTCCTTGCGTAAGAAGAACTTAGGATTCTTTACATCCTACGACTATTCATATTCAGATGTTAAGAGAAGTGTTAACGGATATCCTAAACTTACATCCATTGATCCAGAAAGTGGAAGTTTCTCTACAGAAGGATTTGAAGAAACTGTAGAGTTCCGTCGTAAGGCTAGTAACGAAGACGAATGGCATGATGGTAATTCTGTAAGCAGATTCTATATCAACGAATCATTTAAAATCAAAGGCAACGACGTAAATATTAAGTTTGAGAACAATACATATCAAGAACAAGATTATTAAGGATAAGTATTAAATAAAACTCGTTGCCGCTTTGGACACTCGTGCAGCACTCCGACCTGCCTGAATGCTGTGTTAGTAACAAAAAGCCGACCCCGCAAAATCGTAGGGTCGGCTTTTCGTATGTCGATTATAAGTGCGTATATGCTATACTGGCATATCGTATGTTCGCATACTATATAAAGTTATTTTTCAATGAAGAAAGGTAGTCGATGACGTTTATCTCTCGTGCAATACGCTACATTCTGAGGAAACGAATAAAAACAGCGATAGTTTTCATTATTGTATTTCTTATTTCGACATTGTTATTTTCTACTTCTGCAGTTTCAAGTGCTGCAGGTAGAGAAGGAGAAAAAGTTGAAGCGCAAGCAGAGTCTAGTTTTGTGCTCGCAAATAACCCTCAAATAAACCCTGGAACTCCTAGAGGAGCTGGAACTGTAAAACCTAAAGATGTACAGGCAATTGCAAAATTAAATGGAATTGCTTCCTACGTTGTTCGACAAAATGTAACAGCGGATTTAGTTAATGCTAAAGCGGCAAGAATTCCAGGCGTTCAGGATTATGATCAAAAGCGCGAGCAGCAGTTTGGAAATGCCGTTAATATTGAAGGGACGAATGACTCTACTGGTTTAAATACTTTTAAAACAAAAGCAATAACTATGTCTAAAGGCAAGCATCTTATTGCTAATAACGTTCATGCATCACTGATTCATGAAGATCTCGCTAAAGCTAACGGATTACATGTAGGAGATACTCTTACGCTTCGCGCTAATCCTTACGATGCTGACAATATTCAACAATCAACAGCAACAGTAAAAACTCGTATTGTTGGAATTTATGCCGGAGCAAATAAGCGTCAAGTCGCAACTAGGGCGGAATTGACAGCTAATACCGTGTATACGGATTTGCAAACTACTCGCGAATTATACAAATATGAGCCTGGAAAAGAAATATATCAGGATGCAAGTTTTAGAATAAAGCGCGGTGAGGATGCGGATAATATTATTGCGCAGGCTGCTAAATTGCCTATTGATTTGCAAAACTATCAACTAACTCGTGACGATCAGTTCGTTGCTGGTTTGTTGAAAGCAGCAAAGGGAGTGCGCTCAATAATGACTGTTACAACAATTGCTGTTGTATCATTCGCTATTATTGCTTTGGCATTAGTGCTTTTGCTGTGGATGAATGAGCGACGTAATGAAATTGGCGTGTTCGTTGCAATTGGCACTGGCAAATTATCTATAGTTGGTCAATATCTTGCTGAGATTGTGCTTATTTCAATACCTTCGTTGATTGTGGGTTACCTTTTTGCAAAAGTTATAGCTCCGTTGATGGCTAATGTTGCTCTTGGCTCTGTGCAATCATCAGCGGCCCGTGAATTGAGTAATATGGGTCAAGCTGGTGGAAATCTTGAATCAACTTTGGCAACAAAAACTTTGGAAACACTTAGCGTACAAGTAGACGCTCAGTGTTTTGTCGGAGTTTCTACAATTGTTGGTGCAGTAATCGTTATTGCAGTTGTGTTGTCTTATTTGCCAATTATATGCAAATCTCCTCGTGAGCTCCTCGGATTGCAAAAGTAAAACTATGCTGTTTGGCGGCATAGTTTTCATAATTCGTCGTATGAAAGTTATTTGAAAAGTTAGTGAGTAACATTATGAATGGTGAAGTAATTTCTTTATGTGCTCGAGCGAAACTTGCAATATTGCGCAAACCTCGACGTAACGCAATAATTGTGCTGATTATGACTCTTGTTTTAAGTGCGCTAGTTTCACAAGCTGGTATCAGTGCTTCTGTTGAAGGTGCTAGGGATCGTATTCAATCCAGTATTGGTTTAGGTTTTACTGTACGAGCAAAAACTCGAGGTGAAACTCTTCCAGAGCAAAGTAATACAAATTCTAATTCTGTTGCTACGTCTAATTCTCCAATTCCACAAGATTTGGGCGCGAATGAAGGAATTGACTCTAGTCAAATTCGTAAATTTGCTGCGATTTCGGGCGTAAAAACTGTAGTGGAAGAGCGCGATGTTTTAGCTGTGCCTGTTGGAAAGCAACTTGTGCTTCCTGCGCAGGGTCCAAGACTAGACGATGATGTTTTGGCTCATGCTGCTGGAATTACTGGCACAACAGATTCTCGATTGTCTCAGGGTTTTCAAGAGGGATTATACCGTTTAGAGCAGGGTGAGCATATTACTAATCGTTCTTCTGGTAGAGCAATAGTGCATCGTGATTTTGCTAAGAAGAATAATCTTAATATTGGTTCTACTATAATTCTTAAGCAGGGGTTTAATGTAAAAGTTCGTGTTGTTGGCATTTTTGCCGGCAAATTGCAAACTAAAGGAGCACTTCCTTCGGATACTTCAGAAAATCGCATATTTACTGACTTAAGTTCGGCGTTGTCTTTGGCTGGCTCTTCTAAGCGAGGTGTTTTGCGCTGTGTTGTCGAGCGTTCTGATTTATTAGCTAGTGCAATACGGGAGACTAAAAGTATTGCTGGCAAGTGGGCGGATGTAGAGCAGAATGCTTCGCAATTGTCTGATGTAATAAGCTCGGTTAACTCTGTGCAACAACTTGTGCGAATGATTTTTGTGGCACTAAGTTTTGTTGGTATTTTAGTGCTTGGACTTGTATTAGTGTTCTGGGTTAGAGGACGTATGCACGAGATTGGCGTACTTATGTCTATTGGATTATCTAGAGCAATAATAGTTAGTCAATTGCTTGTTGAAATAACGATACTCAACATTGTGTCATTCGTCATTTCGCTAGGCTTCGGTGCTGCTTTTTCTGGCGTTATTGGGTCTGCGATTTTGCATAGTGCTGATTCGTCATTTATTGCGGATGGTATGCCAGTATTGCCATTGTTGCAAACTCTTGCTGCTTTTGTTATTGGTTTGCTTATTTCAATAGTCGCATTACTTGTTGCAGTGCTGCCAATATTAATAAAGAAGCCTCGGCAAATACTAAGTGCTATGAGTTAGCAGAAATATAGTTGCGTATGTGAATTTTCTACTAAAAACACAATCACAAACAGCGCAATCGTATAAATGAAACAAATCTTATAAATCATATTTAAATTATGTAAAAATAAGGAGCTTATTATGTCGGATTTATTGCAATTAAAAAATGTGAAGTACACTTACGGACCTGCAAATATTGCGGTACTAAATGACGTGAATGCAGATTTCGAAATTGGCAAAATGTACAGTATCATGGGAGCTTCTGGAGCAGGAAAGTCTACTATGCTCTCGCTTTTAGCTGGATTAGATACTCCGTATAGTGGCGAAGTGCTTTTTAACGGTGAAAATATTGCAAAAACGGGATATGTTGAGCATCGCAAAAAACATATTTCACTTGTTTTCCAGAATTTTAATCTTATTGACTATTTGACGCCATTAGAAAATTTGCGATTAGTAAATTCACATGCTGATGTTCAAGTGCTAATAGATCTTGGATTAACTGAAGAAGAAGCAAATCGTAACGTCACTAAACTTTCTGGGGGTCAACAGCAGCGTGTTGCAATTGGACGAGCTTTAGTATCTTCTGCGCCGGTAATTTTGGCTGATGAGCCTACTGGAAGTCTTGACCCTGCAACGACTAAAGAAGTTATTGCAATATTAAAAAATGCTGCTAGAGAGCATGGCAAATGTGTGATTGTTGTTAGTCATGATTCGAAGGTCGCCTCTCAAGCTGATGTAAAATACGTGCTGAAAAATAAACAGCTAACGCGACAATCTGCTTGAGCGCCAAAAAGCCGACCCCACGAAATCGTAGGGCCGGCTTTTTCGTTAGAGTAGCTTAGCTTATCTTAACTTAGCTGCAAATTAGATGTGGAAGTAAAGCTCATACTCGAGTGGAGTTGGAGCCAAGCGAGCCATATCCATTTCCTCATGCTTCAAATTCAGCCAAGTTTCAATCAAGTCGCTAGTAAATACGTCGCCTTGCATAAGGAAGTCGTGATCCTCTTCCAAAGATTGCAAAGCTTCACCAAGCGAAGAAGGAACTTGCTTAATGCCGTCATGCTCCTCTGGAGGAAGCTCGTACAAATCTTTATCAACAGGGGCAGGAGGCTCAATATGGTTAATAACACCATCCAAACCTGCCATAAGCTGAGCGGAGAATGCTAAGAATGGGTTGCATGAAGGATCCGGTGCACGGAACTCAATACGCTTAGCAGCAGGTTCTGTACCAGCAAGAGGGATACGAATAGCTGCAGAACGGTTACGAGCAGAGTAAACCAAGTTGACTGGAGCTTCGTATCCTGGAACCAAGCGATGGTAAGAGTTAAGCGAAGGATTCGTAAATGCAAGCACAGAAGAAGCGTGCTTAATCAAGCCGCCAATGTACCAACGTGCAATATCAGAAAGTTGAGCGTAGCCAGTTTCCGCATAGAACAATGGCTTGCCATCCTTCCAAAGCGACTGATGGCAGTGCATGCCAGTGCCGTTATCTCCAGCAATTGGCTTTGGCATAAATGTTGCAGCCTTACCAGCTAAAGCAGCAGTTTCATGAACCACATACTTGTATTTCATCAAATCATCGCCAGCATGAACAAGCGTATTGTAACGGTAGTTGATTTCCTGCTGACCTGCGCCGCCGACTTCGTGGTGAGAACGCTCAAGAATCAAACCAACTTTTTGCAAGTTGTAAACCATGTCATCGCGCAAATCCTGATTGTGATCTACTGGTGGCACAGGGAAGTAGCCGTGCTTTACTCGATTCTTAAAACCAATATTGTTGCTACCGTCATCTTCAGTGTCGATGCCAGAATTCCAAGGAGCTTCGTTAGAATCAACCTCATAGAAGGAGCGCTGCATGTCGTTAGCAAAACGCACCTTGTCAAAGATGAAGAACTCAGCTTCAGGGGCAAAGCTTGCAGTGTCAGCAATGCCAGTTGATTTCAAATAGGATTCTGCTTTAATAGCGACCTGACGAGGATCCCTAGAATATGGCTCATCTGTTACAGGGTCAACAATAGAGAAAGCAACATTCAGAGTCTTATGCTTACGGAATGGGTCAATATAAGCAGTGTCAACATCTGGAATAAGCTTCATATCTGATTCGTTAATAGCCTGGAAGCCTTGCATTGAAGAACCATCGAACGCCATTCCATCAGTGAAAGCGCTGTGTAAGAACTCGTCAGCAGGAACAGTAAAGTGCTGCTGAACGCCAATTAAATCAGTAAATCGTACGGATACGTACTCAATGCCTTCCTTTTCAATAAGGGCTGCGGCATCTTCTTTAGTTTGCAAAGTGGTCATGGTCACCATTCCTTTCTTAAAAAACCCAGTAATGAGTTTATGACTATGAATGCCATTTTGGATTTCAGCGACTCGAATATCTCGTTACGTTTGTGTTACATAATGTTACGTGTAGTTGCGTAGATGCGCATAATTGCAATCGTTTAGTAGGAAATAGTAGAAAATTGTAATAAATAGTAATAAATAGCGTAACTATTAAGTATTACAAAAATAGTTACCATTACATGCCGCTAATTCGCATTCATCAGTTCGCGCAGTTACAATAGTACCTATGAATTACCAAGAGCAAGAAATGCATGAATATAAGATGCATGAGCATATTAAGGAAAGTGAAAATAAGCTAGATTTAGCTTCACTTTTCCCAGCTAAAGGCGATGACAGAAGGCCGCCAGATTGGCTAGGTCGTGCACTTATTTACGTTGCAATTATTACTTTTGTGTCTATCTTCCTATGGTTCGCTTGGAATAGCATTTCATTCATTGTTTTCGATGTTGTGATTTCTATTTTTATTGCGCTCGCAATGGAACCGCTTGTTGTTCGGTTAATTAAGCATGGTTGGAGGCGAGGAGTTGCTTCTGGCTTTACGCTAACGGGCTTGCTTGTTGTAATTAGCTTGCTACTTGCTTTGTTTGGTAATTTATTTGCTCAGCAGGTTGTTTCAATGGTTATGGGCTTGCCTGATTTATACAATCAATTTGCAAATTTTGTGCTTCACTATACCGGTTTTAAAATGCCTAATATTGAGCAGCTTGGCATGGAAATTTTGAAGCATGTGCAAACATCTTGGGTTGTTGATTTTGCTGGCCAAGCACTTAACACAACATGGGGATTGATGACTGTTCTGCTTGATTTACTTACCATTATTATGGTTACGTATTACATTTCTGCAGCAGGTCCGGCTATGCGTCGTAGCATGTGCCGTTGGATGAATCCGCAATCTCAGCGTCGTTTCCTATTTATTTGGTCAGTTGTTCAAGAGCAGATTTCGAGCTTCTTATTTTCGCGAATTATTTTGGCAGCGATTAACGCAGTGGGTACCGCAATTTTCCTTATTGTGATGAATATACCGTATTGGCTTCCGCTATCCTTATTCTGCGGAATTGTTTCGCAGTTTGTGCCTACAATTGGTGGCTATTTGGGTGGAGCTTTGCCTATCTTGGTTGCATGGGGTTCCAATGGTTTTGGTGCGGCTGTTGCAACATTAATTTTTATTACGATTTATCAGCAAATTGAGAACATGGTTATTTCGCCGAAGATTTCCGAGAAGACTATGGATTTGAATCCTGCAGTAGCTTTTATTTCAGTTCTTGTAATGGGCGCTGTATTTGGTGCTCTTGGAGCATTTTTGGCTTTGCCTGTGACTGCAAGTTTGCAAGCAATTTTTAGAGTATGCACGAAGCAATATAGTTTAGTTTCTTCTCCGCTTATGAACGATCCTCACCCTGATCATACTTCTATTATTGTTCGTTGCGTTGAAGCGATTGGCCGTAAGTTCATGAATCCAATGAGTGAAAGTGTTCATCGTGTAATGAAAGGCACAAGCTCTCGCATTTCTCTGAACGAGGATATTCTATATTGGTATAAGCAAGCTTATGTGTCAGACTCTGACGATGCGAATGGTAGCAAAGTTTCTTCTAACGATTCTGATCAAACTGACGTATTGGCAACAATGCCAATTTCGCGCGAAATATTAGATGCCGTAAATAAAGATATTGCAAATCGTAAAGTAAATTCTGAAAATAAGGATTCTCCTAAAGCAAAATTGCAAGTAGGCGAGTCTAAAATAGTAAAAAATACAAAAAATAATAAAAGTAACGTAAAAAATAATCCACGGAGCGGATGGAAGCGATGATTCTTCTATCAATATTTGATGTACTAGTAATACTTATTGGCATAAGCGGTGTTGTGTATCAAGGTGTTTGTGCTGTTGCATCTTTATTCGCTAAGCCTATTGTTTTTCCTGAAGCACCAATGGATAAGCATTATGCTGTGCTTATTTCTGCGCGCAATGAGGAAGCTGTTATAGGTAATCTTATTCATTGCATTCAAACTCAAACATATAGACAAGATTTTATTGATATTTGGCTTGTTGCAGATAATTGCACTGATTCTACTGCACAAGTTGGTCGCAATTGTGGATGCAACGTAGTCGAACGTTTTGATAAAGAGCATATTGGTAAAGGTTATGCGCTCAGCTATCTTCTCGATCATATTATGAAAATTGGTGCAGATAAAGTTTATGACGCATACTTTGTTTTCGATGCAGACAATAAACTTGATCCGCATTATTTTGAGGAAATGAATAAAGGTTTCCACGCAGGATATCAAATTTTAACCAGCTATCGTAATTCCGTGAACCTTTCAGATAATTGGGTTTCTTCTGGCTCTGCACTTTGGTTTATTCGAGAATCGCGATTTACTAACAACTCTCGAATGCTATTCGGTTCGAGTTGCCATGCTGGTGGAACTGGATTCATGTTCTCGCGTGAGATTATGCACAGAAATAGCGGATGGAAATTCCATCTTCTTACTGAGGATCTTGAATTTACTATGGACGCTATTCTTCACGGAGACAAAGTTGGATATTGCGGTTCTGCAGTATTGTATGATGAACAACCTGTGTCGTTTAGGCAGAGCTGGAGGCAGCGTCTTCGTTGGAGCAAGGGATTCTTGCAGGTATTTCGTTACTATGGAGCAGCTCTTATTCGACATGGTATTCGCGAAAGAGATTTTTCGTCGGTTGATTTTACGCTTATGCTTTTCCCATTTATGGTTTTGGCTGTTGCAAGAATAATACTTGGGTTTATTTTTGCTGCATTTGGATTTGTAACATGGATGAGTCAAATCTATTCAATGATTAACTTCATTACAACTACTGTTACAAGTGTTTTAGGCATGATGATATTTGTGTCGCTCACTATTTTAGTTGAACACGATAAGCTTGGTGCAACGAATAAGGAGCTGTTTGCGTACGCTCTTAGCTTCCCGATTTTTATGCTTTCGTACGTGCCTATTGCGTTCCAAGCTATTTTCTCAAAGAGCGAGTGGAAGCCGATTCAGCACACTGGTCGCTGAGTGCTCTTGCTTATTGTGGTGCGAGTTTTGGGCTGGTGTTTGACTGGCGTGTTTCTGAAGTGGCTGTGAGTGGTGGGTGTTACTAGCGCGACGACATGCTTGAGCGTAGCATTGTACGCGCGAGAGCAATTCGGAGCGTGAGCTTGCTCAAGTTGAAAGCACGGTGTGCTTTCAACGCAAGCTCAGCCGAACGGCGATTAGCCGTAAGGACAGCGCTCCACTCTTATACCTTATTTGGACTTAGCGGTTGCGTAGTTAAGTTTAGTTTTTTTACTTACTTTCTTTTAAAAATAGTATTCGTCAACAAGATTATTACTATCGTTCCGCTTTTATATTGCTCGACCAAGCAACAACCACCCCTCACTCGTAAATTCACCCACAGTTGTTTTTAGTGTGGTAGGGGTGTTTGGTGTGGCGTGCGCAGTAGCAATGATGCTAGTGTTCGCTATGAATAAATACTCAACGTCTGCAGAGCACAACTGCAAAACTTCATAAGCATGCAAACATTCAATCAGTGCGAAAAATCTCAAATCTCTACCACACGAATATGAAGGTAGCGTGCGGATAGTGCTGGCATTGCGATTGCGCAAAAATTGCGGGTATGAGATAATAGAAGCCTTGATATAAGCGTGTGATTGCGCAATTAATGTAGTGCAATGCGTGCGTTTATCTGTATACTGCGAGGTTTCTATGGTAGATTCTATTCCGTCTGAATATCCGTCCGAGTATCCGTCCGGAAATACTTTTGCTAGCAGCGTTCCAGTTTTTGGCGCAAACACTTACGACGCTACTAACGAAGATGTTCCAGCGGTTTCTATTAGCGGATTTGTTAAGACTTTTGGCAAGAAAGTTGCTGTAGATAATCTTTCGTTGAGCATTCCAGCAGGCTCTTTCTATGGATTAGTCGGCCCGAACGGTGCTGGCAAAACCACTACGATTAAAATGCTTACGGGCTTGCTTATGCCAGATGCTGGCTCAGCTTCGATTTTTGGCAACGACGTTTGGAGTGACGTAAATAGTGCTAAGCGCGCAATCGGTTTAATGCCTCAGGCCGACGAGATTTTTAAGACGATTACTGGCCTTCAGCTTTTAACTTACGCTGGCATGCTTCGCGAGATGAGCCGCGCTGAGGCTGTTCGTCGCGCGACCGACTTGCTTTCTGCATTTGACTTAACAGAAGCCGCAAACACCATGGTTTCGGACTATTCAACTGGTATGACGAAGAAAATTTGCCTTGCAACAGCTATGATTCATAGCCCACGCGTGCTTGTGTTGGACGAGCCTTTTGAGGCAGTAGACCCTGTTTCTAGCGCAAATTTGAAGGATATTCTCGCCGAGTATGTTTCTACTGGCGGAACGGTGATTATTTCTTCGCACGTTATGGAATTGGTTGAAAAAATGTGCTCGCACGTGGCAATTATTAACGAAGGTCATGTTGCGGCTGCTGGCTCTCTTGAAGAAGTTGCTCAAGGCAAGAATCTTGAAGATCGCTTCATGGAGCTTGTTGGCGGACGTCACGCAGCTGCGCGCATCGACTGGCTTAACGGCGGCAAATCTGATAACGCTCCTGCATCTTCCACCAATCTCAACGCTTAAAAGGGAAAACCGTAATGTCTATGATTTTTACCATGGTTCGCCTTCGCTGGGCACTTACTTTTTCTGTTATGCGAAAGTCAATTTGGCAAAAAATTGGCTTTGCTATAGCAATTGTTTTTGGACTTGCGCTTATATGCGCTCTTGGTTTTGCTGGCTGGGAAACTGGCAAGTACATTAATCCAGGAATGCTTGCAGATACTAAAAATTGGCAGGAATTCCAATTGGCTCCAATAATGGTTGCGTCGATTGTGTCAATTTTTACGCTGTTTATAAACGTGTTTATGTTTGGCAGCGACACAACACTAAAATCGCGTAGTTTTGCGCTTTACGGCATTCCTTACGTAAAGCAGCAAGCTGGCATGCTTCTTGGCTCTCTTTTTGGAGCGCTTTCAGTAAGCTGCACAATCGCGCTTGCTTTGTGGTCTTTAGCGTACAGAAGCTTTGGAATTGTGCCGGTTTTAGTCAGCGTAATTGCAGCTCCGCTTTACGTTGCAACAATCGTGTCTTTAAGCAAAATGCTTATTGAGCTTTTAGATACTATTTTAATAAACAAGCGTTCAAGAAACATTTTTTACTTTGCCATTTTTATAGCGTACATGATTTTTGTTTCATCAATGAATACGCATAGCCCTTCGCCAAATGGAATTGCGCTAGGCACAAGTTTCTGTGCTGCGTCCGCTTTTACACCATTAAGTGCAGCTATGGCTTTGCCGCTCGATGCTATTAATGGCAATTGGCTTGCTCTTGCTATTCGCTTCCTTATTTGCGTTGTAACGATTGCTGCTTGCTTTGCAATCTCTGTATTTTGCGCAAAATTAGAGCCGAAGTTGCTTCGTGGTGAGCAAAAAACAGTTGTTAAAACTAAGGGAATCGGCTTGTTTGCAGCAGTTCCAGACAACACAGTTGGTGCGATTATTGCGCGAATTATTAGCGTTATGAGAAGAGATATGCGTCAGCTATTTTTGCTTATTGCGCCGCTTTTTATGCTGGTAGTTGCAGGAGGAAGTAGTTTTAAGGCTAAAGGATTTGATTCTCTAACAGATAACTTAGGTGTTTCTGGATGGATGATGTATGCTGCTTTGCTTATGGGCATGGTTGTTGGAAACAATATTGCTTACGATGGCACAGCTTTTACTATGCATGCGATTATTGGAGTAAAAGGTTTGCACGATCGCTTAGCGAACGCAATAGTTTGGTCAGTGATTTGCGCTGTTTATTTTGCGATTATTGGAGTAGGGGTTTACGTTTTCCTTTTCTTTGTAGCAAATGTTCAGCAAAATGTGAATGCAGTTATGTTCCAGATTCTTTCGCCAATTGGAATAGCTTTTGCTTCCATAGGCATTGGCTTAATTTCTTCGTGCATTGCAATGTACCCTGTGGCATCAATCGAAAAGCCATTTTCTAGGCCGCAAGGAAGTGCTGGCGGGCGAAGTTTTGCAGCTATAGGCTTTATGCTTCTTTCTGTAGTTTGCATGATTCCTTCGGTTGCGGCTGCGATTGCGTTTATGATTCTTGCGCCGCAACTGCTGTGGATTGCAAGCATTTTGTTTGTAGTAAACGGCTTGATTGTGCTGGTTGTTGGCGTGATTCTTGGTGGCAAAGTAATGGATAAGCGCACGATTCGCATTGTAGAAAACTTGCGCAGATTCGCGTCTATTACTGCGTAACTTACGCACGCTTTGTTGCAAGCGCAATGTATAGTTAAGCGCGGTATTTGCAATCGATTTAAAGGTGTGCTCGCATGGAAAGTAATAAAGGCTTAAACGATGCCTTAAATATTCCTAATGCGAGCACGCCAGCGCAAAGCGGCGAACCCAACAAAAGTATCGAGCCTAAACCAAGTAGTGAAAAAAAACTAAGTAGTGAATCTAAATCAAGCAGTGAGATTAAACCAAGTAGCGCACAGAAGAAAAGTAAATACGCTGCTATGGTTTTAAGAAGCCAATATCCTTCTCGTTGGCGATTGCTTATTGCATTTATAGCAGTTATAGTTAGTGCAGCAATTATTTTTACTTATTTTTTGCTTGACGTATACGATATTCTTCCTGGTCCTTTGACGTTGCGAAAACAACATTATGCTGTAACTGTTTCTTCTCCTAAATCACTTTTGCGAGTTAAATCACTAGCTAAAGGCGTGACTTATGGTAAAGAAATAAATCATTCGCAAGCTCAAAAACTTATTAACGAGTTGGTTTCCGATGCTTCTATGAGTAGCAGCACTTCAGCAGTAATTATGGATGCTAATGGGCGAGTAGTTGCTTCACATGAGCCAAATGCTTTAAGAGAGCCAGCGTCAACGCTTAAAACTTTAACTGCTAGCGTAGCTTCTCGCACTCTTGACATGGGTTCAACTCTTGATACTCAAGTATTTTTGTTGCCTAAAACAGGCGGTGAACCAGAACGAGCTTCTAGTACGAATGCTAGAAAGCTTGTGCTTCGCGGCAATGGTGACATGCTTCTTGGCGTTGGAGAAAACGATTGGCACCATGTCAATGGCAGAGCAGGTTTAACGACATTAGCGAGAAGAACAGCCAACGCGTTGAAGCTTGAAAATATTCACACAGTTTCTTTAGCTGTTGATGACTCATTGTTTGGCGCAAAACGTGCTCCTGATTTGATTTATGAAACAGATGTTGAACGCCGCTTTTATGCTCAAACGTCATCTTTGGCTATAGATGATGCTCGTCAGCGTGACCTTTCAGTGCAAGGTGTTGACGCTGACGCTATGACAGATTTTCCGCTTTCTGATCCTCATCCTGCTTTAAGTGTCGGTCATGTTTTTGCTAAATTATTAAGCAAACAAGGAATAGTTATAAGTAATTATTCTAATAAAACCGCTTCTGATGAAAAAAATTCCGGTTCAGGCTCGTCTGCAGATGATTCTTCTGAAAACAATAAAGATTCTGAAAATGAAGATAAATCTGCACAGTCTGAAAATCTTGTCATACCAGTAAGCGAAACTCAATCGTTAATATCATCTAATTCGCGTTTAATTGCACAAGTTTCTTCTGCACCATTAAACGAAATAATGGCATATACGCTTCGTATTTCAGACAACACATTGGCGGAAGAGTTTGGTCGTTTGACTGCGCTTGCAACTCACAAATCCAACTCTCCGGAGGGTGCAGTTCAGGCAGTAAAAGAGGGATTGCGCAAGCTCAATATCGATATACGTGGTTTGCACATGTCTGATTGCTCAGGCTTGTCTCCAAAATCAAGGTTGCGCGCAACAACGCTAGCTCAAGTACAAGTGCTTAATATTAAAGCCGATTCTGGAGGTGCTGCAGCTGCTGAAGGATTGTCTCTTCCTGGTTTAGTTGGAACAGCAAGAAAGCGTTTAGCGGATGAATCTTCTGCCGGCATGCTTCGCGTAAAGACTGGTTCTTTAAGTGAAGTTACTTCTATGGTTGGTAATGTATCTAGGAAAAGTGGTGGAGTGCTAACTTTCGCTGTTGTTGCGAACCAGCCAGCTGATATTTGGGGAGCGTTCGTAGCGATTAATAAGTTTATGGCAGAATTGCCAAAACTATGATTTATGAGTTGCAATTTAGCATTATTGGCGCGCTACACTAGAAGCTATGGTGTATTCTTCTCGCATACGCGCAGGAATTGGCGCAATCAAGCATTGTTTTGACGAACTTTCATTATGTGCACAAGACGCGCGTTTTTCCGAACATGGCAATCACGCGACAGATGTTGATGCTCCTCTGGTTCTTATTGCGTGCTCTGGAGGTAGAGATTCTCTTGCACTTACAGCATTGAGCGTGATTGTGTGCGCAAGTAGGGGTATTCGTTGCGGTGTCGTAATAGTAGATCACCATTTGCAGCCACACTCAACTGAAATTGCCAATACTGCTGCTAAACATTGTTTGCAATCTGGAATAGATGAAAAGTACGTGTATATTCAATCTGTGAACGTTGAAGATTCGGGAGAAGGCGAAGAATCTGCTGCTAGAAATGCTAGGTATCAAGCAATTATTGAGGTCGCTAAAAAGCAGCAAGCTGCAGCCGTGCTTCTAGCTCATACTGCAAATGATCAAGCAGAAACTGTAATGATGGGGCTAAAAGATTCTGCAGGTTTAGAAGCAGTTGCTGGCATGAAAGCAGTGACATTGCGTCAAAACGTGCTTTTTGCGAGGCCTCTTATTAAGCTTAGTAGAGAAGATACTACTGGTATTTGCGAGGATCTAGGCATTTCATGGTGGGATGATCCTACAAATGGTGACGATATTTCGCAAAATGAGGAACTTTCAGAAAATTATCCATTGAGATCTCGAGTTAGACACACGTTAATGCCTTATATTTCGCGATTTTTTAATGCAAATATGGTTACTTTGCTTTCTCGTGGAGCTGAAATAGCTAGAGACGATCTTGACTATATTAATTCTCAAGTTGACGAAGCTAGTTCACAAGTGATGGAATTTGATAAAAATGCGAAAACTGTTAGGTTAAAAGCTGAGAAGTTAGTGCAATATCATCCATCAATTCGTAGACGAATTATAGTGCGTGCGTTAAGTGAGCTTGGTCTGCGTTTCTCGTCAAGTCACATATCGGCAGTGGACGAACTATGTACAAAATGGCATGGTCAGAAGCCTTTTTCGCTGCCAAATTATTACGAAGCGACTCGGCTCTCGCGCAATATCGTCATTCGCTTATGCAAAGATAGTGAACATGCAAATTGCAGATATACGAGATGACATCGACTATGAATTAATTAGCCACGAAGACCTTATGAAGCGTATTCGTGAAGTTGCTAAACAAGTAAGTGAAGATTACAAAAACCGTAATGTTTTGCTTGTTGCAGTTCTCAAAGGTGCTGTAAATACTCTTGCTGTATTTTCGCAAGAATTAAGCATTAACGCATCAATGGACTTTATGAGCTTGTCTAGTTACGGCAGTGGCACTCAAACTAGCGGACAAATCACTGTTCGCGAAGATTTAAGTACTGATGTGCGTGGTCGAGATGTGCTTATTGTAGAAGACATTGTTGATTCCGGTCGCACGCTAGCTTGGCTTGTAGATGAGCTAAAAGGTCGTGGTGCTGCAAGTGTAAAAGTTTTTGCATTGCTCAGTAAGCCTGCACGTCGCGAAGTAGACGTACAAATCGACTACTCGGGCTTTGAAATTCCTGATGCATTTGTCGTTGGTTTCGGAATGGACTACGACGAACGCTACCGCAATCTCAATAGTATTGCGGTATTAAAGCCATCAGTGTATGGTGCTTGATTTTATAGATTCTATTCAGAATTTTTATATAAATTGAGGAGTTTGAAAGGAGCCTTATTACATGGGCGCTTCTCCTATGACACCGCAAGGCCCAATGGGCGGTTCTGGGCGTGGAAATAACGGGAATAATCCGTTTTTAAATCCACGCAACCCTAGGAATCAGCGAAACAACGGTCAACAGGGCAAGAATAATAAAAATAACGAGAACAACCATAACAATCGTCGTTCCTTCTGGCAGTCGCCATGGACGTGGATTGTGCTTCTTGTGTTGCTTTCAGTTGTCGGATTCCAAATGTTTGTTCATAACGGATCGCAAACTATCGATACTCAGGATGGTATTGAGTTAGTGCGATCTCATAAAGCAAGTTATGTGGAAATTATTGACAATAAACAGTTAGTTAAGCTTACGCTTGATAGTCCGTTTAAGAAGTTCGATAAACGAAGTAAGCAAAAGCGTGACTTTGGCAAGGATGTGCAATTCTACTACGCGTATGCACAAGGTAGATCAATTGTACAAGAAGTCGAAAAGGCGAAGCCTTCTAACGGCTGGACTGCTAGCTTACAGTCATCTAGCATTATTTCGTATTTGATTACTTCGCTTGCTCCGATATTGTTCTTCCTTGGCATGATTTGGTTCATGTTTAGCAGAATAGGCGGTGCCGGTGGAAGTATGCTTGGCATGGGTGGCGGACGTGGCCGTGGCAAGCTGCTTGAAGGTCAGACTCCTAAAACTAAGTTTGCTGACGTTGCTGGCGAACAAGCTGCTGTTGAAGAAGTTGAAGAGATTAAAGACTTCTTGAAGGATCCTTCGCGCTACAAGGCTTTGGGTGCTCGCATTCCGCGCGGTGTGCTGCTTTATGGTCCTCCAGGAACTGGTAAGACTTTGTTGGCTCGTGCTATTGCAGGCGAAGCTGGTGTGCCGTTCTATGCAATGGCTGGCTCTGACTTCGTGGAAATGTTCGTAGGCTTGGGCGCGTCTCGTGTTCGTGAACTTTTTGACGAAGCTAAGAAGAATGCTCCTGCCATCATCTTTATCGATGAGATTGATGCTGTTGGTCGTCGCCGCGGAAGTGGCATGACTGGCGGTCATGATGAGCGCGAGCAGACACTTAATCAGCTGCTTGTTGAGATGGACGGCTTCGACAACGACACTAATTTGATTATTATTGCCGCAACAAACCGTCCAGATGTGCTTGATTCCGCACTTCTTCGTCCTGGTCGTTTTGACCGTCAGGTGGCTGTTGAGGCTCCTGATTTGGAAGGTCGCGAGGCAATTTTGAAGGTTCACGCTAAGGGTAAGCCTTTTGTGCCGGATGTTGATCTTCATATGGTTGCTGTGCGCACTCCTGGTTTTACTGGTGCAGACTTAGCTAACGTGCTTAACGAAGCTGCGTTGCTTTGCGCTCGCTCTGGTGCTCAATATATCGATAATCGCGCTATTGATGAGGCAATTGATCGTGTTCAAGCAGGACCTCGACGTAAGTCTAAGGGTATGGCTTTGGATGAATTGCGTAACACTGCTTACCATGAGGGTGGTCATGCGCTTGTTGCTGCTGCGTTGCACCACACGGATCCTGTTACTAAAGTAACGATTTTGCCGCGAGGTCACGCACTTGGCTACACTGCTGTGATGCCAACAAGCGACCGTTACTCGCAGTCTCGCAACGAATTGCTGGATCAAATGGCATATGCTATGGGCGGACGCACAGCAGAGGAAGTTGTGTTCCATGATCCAACAACTGGTGCTTCTAACGACATTGAGAAAGCTACTGCTATTGCTCGTAAGATGGTTGTTGAATATGGTTTCTCAGCGAAGCTTGGAGCTGTTAAGTGGATGGATACTGACGAAGATTCTTCCGGTTCACTCGATTCTTTGCAACCTCGTAAGTTCTCGAATCGTACTGCTGAAGTAATCGATGAAGAAGTTCATAAGCTTATCGAAACTGCTCATACTGAAGCGTGGGAGATTATTAACAATAATCGTGACGTATTAGATGAGCTGGTTCGTCAGTTGCTAGCTAAGGAAACTCTTAACGAGAAGGAACTTAAGGAAATCTTCAGTAAGATTCGTAAGGCTCCTGAGCGTACTCTTTGGCTTTCGGACGATAGAAGACCAGATTCTGATCTTCCTCCTGTTGAAATTCCAGAAAGTTTAAAGCGCAACGTTGAAGGTAAGAATGAGCAGAGTGAAGCTTCTGAACTTTCTGAATCTTCCAATAACGCAACTTCACAAAACCAGCAGTCTGATCAGATGTCTGTTGATACGTCTATTCAGACTACTGCACCTGCTCCTCGAACTGTTATTGGAACTGTTAAGCCACCAGTTAATCCGTCTACTAATCAAAATGACGGCACTCAATTTGGTGCTTAATAGTGTAAATACAGTGCTAAAAAGCAGATAAAATACAATCATTAATAAACGCTGATAACAATATAATTTATTGCTGTCAGCGTTTATTTTTATTTTTCTAAGAATTTAATAATAAAAATTAGTGTTATATGCAAAAAATTACGCATGTTGATTTATATCGAGTACAATGTATCGAAATATTAGTTTTGCGTATTATAGGTAAGAGTAAAAGATAAATAAACGAATAATTGGAATTTTAAATTGTTTTTATTAGAGAGTAGAAGATGAAATTATGAATACAACCATAAGTTTGAAGGGTATTCGCCCAAGCGGTGACTCAATAGTCATTGGATTATATTCTTCTATTTACATAGATGCTGTTTTAAAAGTTAATTTGAGTAATGCATTAGACGGAGATGAGACTAACGCAATAGATATTCCTCAAATTGCTGAGCGTCTTGCTTTTATGCTTAAACGTTGCGAAAAAGATAGCGAAATTGAGGAGCATCCTGCTATAGCTTTAGAACTTATTGCTAAATCTGTTTTAAATTCTGCTATGCACACTTGGCAAATTAGTGAGGCTGATATTACTGTTCATGCTGCTTTAAGAAGCGAATATTACGGCATGAAAAGCACTGTTGACGATATTTGTGTTACTTTGAATAGTGTTTCTAGAGAAGAGTTAAATTATTCGGAACGGCGTGTAATTCCTGATTCTCTTGCGCATGTTGCTGTTCGTAGTGGAAGCGTATCAGTTGACGATCTTGAGGAAGGCGAAATAGCAGATTACTATCGTTCTCTTATTGAGGAAGATAGAAAAGAAAAGCAGCGCAAAGAAGACGAGGACGCTGCTGCAGCTGCTAAAGCTGCCGTTGATATCGCAAATTCTTTCGCGGATGATTATGAAAATAATGGAGATTCAGAGTGCTCTTGTGTCGATGAATCTAAAAGTGTCAATTATGGCAGTGAGCTTGTTAAAAGAGAAACTAAGTCTCCTTTGTTCCGTATATGTCCGACTCCGTTACAGACAACTGCAGTAATTTCTATGAAGGGTGTCGCGAAACAAGACACGCGTTCTGCTATGCTGAGAATAGTTGCAATGCTTGAGCAGGATAGAGAATCTCGCGTAGATGGCGTATCGGCACTATATGTTGCCAATATGCTTGAAGGTGATTATTACGCGGCTGTATTTATTCTGTCTTCGGGCGGTGACGAGTATGAACTGCTTCGCTTGCTTCGCGCTGTTGCTACTTTGTATAAAGATAAGGTGACTGTGCGAGTGTTGGGTACGCGTTCATATGGTGCTTCTGCTGCTGATACAAGAACTGTTGATGCAGAAAAATTGCCGCAACAACTAGCGGAAATGGTGATGGTTGACCCTAAGTCGCCTGAACTTATGCCGTGGCTGCAGATAGAGTCGGATGCTGCTTTGGATGACAACTCAGTTTCGTACTCATTAGCGTTTGCTTTTGATGCTCAAACTGTTGGGGTATACTCAGAGCAATGGCTTATAGGGGATGGTTGTTAATGAAAGCGTATCGCACACCTTGGTGGTATCTGGTACTAGGGTTACTGTTTGGCTTTGTGCTGGGCGCATTTCTAGTGTCGTCAACAGAGTCTAGTGCTATGTCGTTAGCAGGAGCTCCGTGGGTTGTTGTTGCAATTATGGTGATTGCTGGCTTAATAACTTTTGTTATGGCGTTGCAAACTCATCAAAGTGTTGCTAACAAAGATAAAAATAAGAAGCGTGTAAGTTCTCAATTTGCTGTTGCAGCTCTTATGCTGTCTAAGGCATTGGGAATGGCAGGTGCTATTTTGTCTGGCTGGTACGTTGGGCAGTTGTTAATGAGTCTGCCACACAGTGAAATAATTCTGTATAACTCTGTTGTGCGTGAATGCTCTATTGCTGGCTTGGTGTGCTTTATTGATATGGTCGTTGGGATTTTGGGCGAGTGGCTCTGCCAGATTCCGCCTGAAGATGATTCTGAGTCTGTCAATAAGTCAAATCGTACGCCAGCAACGTGCTAGTATTTGCTAGCTATTAGTTTGCGTAGTTTTATGTAAGTTGCATCTTGCTTGAATTAAGTAGGTAAAAGTATTAAACGCTTTTTACGCAAGTTGCAACAAACGCTGGAATTTCAACGTTTGTAAGGATGGTATATTACTTTGGCTGAATTTATCTATCAGATGATTAAGGCGCGTAAATCGTACGGAGATCGTGTAATTCTCGACGATGTTACTTTAAGCTTCCTTCCGGGCGCAAAAATTGGTGTTGTGGGTCCGAACGGCATGGGTAAGTCGACGCTGCTGAAAATTATGGCCGGTTTGGAAAATGTGACCAACGGTGAAGCTTCTTTGACTCCTGGCTATACGGTAGGTATTTTGCAGCAGGAACCACCTCTTGATGACACTAAGACGGTTGGCGAAAACATTAAGATGGCTTTTGGTGAGATTGCGCAAAAAGTGGCGCGTTTTAACCAAATCGGCGAAGAAATGGCTAATCCAGACGCTGATTTTGATGCGTTAATGGAAGAAATGGGTAAGCTTCAGACTGAAATTGACGCTGCAAACGGTTGGGATTTGGATTCGCAGCTTGAGCAGGCTATGGATGCTTTGCAATGCCCAGATCCGGATTCGCCTGTTTCTGTGTGCTCTGGTGGTGAAAGGCGTCGAGTTGCATTGTGTAAGCTTCTTCTTGAAGCTCCAGATTTGCTGCTTTTGGATGAGCCTACTAACCATTTGGATGCGGAATCTATTTTGTGGCTTGAACAGTTCTTGCACAAGTACGAGGGTGCTGTTATTGCTGTTACGCACGACCGCTACTTTATGGATAACGTAGCAGAGTGGATTTGCGAAGTTGACCGTGGTCAGCTTTATCCATATAAGGGAAATTACTCAACGTATTTGGAAACTAAAGCAAAGCGTATGGAAATCCAGGGTGCCAAGGATGCCAAGCTTGCTAAGCGTTTGAAGAATGAGCTTGATTGGGTGCGTAGCTCGCCGAAAGCTCGCCAAGCTAAGAACAAGGCTCGTTTGGAACGCTACGACCAAATGGAGCAAGAGGCACGTAATTCCAAGAAGCTTGACTTCTCTGAAATTCAAATTCCAGCAGGTCCACGTTTGGGCTCGCAAGTTTTGGAAGCAAAGCATATTCACAAGGCTTTTGGCGACCGTGTACTTATCGACGACTTGTCGTTTACGCTGCCTCGTAATGGTATTGTTGGTGTGATTGGTCCAAACGGTGTTGGTAAGTCTACGCTGTTCAAGACGATTGTGGGCTTGGAGTCTCTTTCTGGCGGAGAGCTTATTGTTGGCGATACTGTGAAGATTTCTTACGTGGATCAGAATCGTGCAGGATTGGATCCTAATAAGAACTTGTGGGAAGCTGTTTCCGGCGGACTTGATTTTATTGAGGTTGCAGGCGTTGAGATTCCTACTCGCGCATATGTTGCAAGCTTTGGATTTAAAGGTTCGGATCAGCAGAAGCTTACTGGTGTGCTTTCCGGCGGTGAGCGTAACCGTTTGAACTTGGCTTTGACTCTTAAGCAGGGTGGAAACTTGCTTCTTCTCGATGAGCCTACTAACGATTTGGATGTTGAGACTTTGGAAAGCTTGGAAAACGCTTTACTTGATTTCCCAGGCTGCGCTGTTGTGGTTTCGCACGATCGCTGGTTCCTCGACCGAGTTGCAACGCATATTCTTGCTTGGGAAGGCGACGACGAGAATCCTGCAAAGTGGTACTGGTTCGAAGGTAACTTCCAAGCTTACGAAGAAAATAAGATTGCGCGCTTGGGTGAGGAAGCTGCTCGTCCGCATCGCTTGCACCGTAAGCTCACTCGCTAGTTGAGTTTTGTTTTCATTTCTTGGTGGAAACATTTGCTGGTGATTTTCCGGCGTTTGCGCGACGACCTGCTTTCGCGCTTGGAGCGTAGTGTACGAAAGTAACTCGGAGCGTGAGCTTGCATGGAAAGTTCAGTGGACTTTTTCCATGCAAGCTCAGAAGCGAGCGCTTATAGTGCGAGCGTCTCGGCGCTTTTTGACAACATTTGCCGTGATTGTGCCAGGCGTGTGCTAGGCTCGATTAGTTCACGTTTTGAAATTTAAGTTTTGAATACACATATTTTACGAAAGGCTATTGTGCCGCATACTCATCATGCTGCGTTCGCCCAAAAGCGAGGCGCGAAGAATACCAAGAACGTCAAAAATACTAGGAAATCAGCTGAAAAACGCAATCCTTTTGAATATCAGGGTAGTCATAAAAATTACGGTTCTAATCACGAGTTCAATTCGCGCAGGGAGCGAAATCGCAAAGCAGAAAAAGCTCGTCAAAAAGCGCGCGAAAAAGCCTTGCGCTATGAAGAAGTAGCTATTGCGGATGCTGAACAAGATTTTGCTAAAAATAATTTTGCTAAGCATAATATTGATAAAAATAATGTTGTTAAAAATGATATTGCAAAATCTCATAATACAAAACAAAATTCTGCAATATCTTTGCGTCCTACTTCAAAAAAGCAAAATCAAGATTCTCATAACGCAACAATTATTCCAGACTCTGCTATTGAATCTTGTGAAAATTACCGTGACGATGTCACTTTTGCGCAACTTGGAGTCCCAGAGCCCTTGGTAGAAGTGTTGCGTGCTGATGGGAAAACTACTGCATTCCCAATTCAGCAAGCAACGCTTCCTGATTCATTACAAGGTGCGAATATTCTAGGGCGAGGTCGCACAGGAAGTGGTAAAACATTAGCATTTTCTATTCCACTTGTTGCGCGTTTAGCTGAGAATTTTGTTGATTTAATTCATTCTGATAAAAATCGTAAGTCACGCGAGTCTAGTGAAATTCCTGCTCCTAGAGCAATAATTCTTGCTCCAACTCGCGAGCTTGTGCATCAAATTGATGACGTAATAGCGCCGCTTGCTGCAGCTTATGGCATGCGTACTGTGACAGTGTATGGAGGTGTGAGATACCAGCGTCAGGTATCGCAACTTAAGCAGGGTGCGCAGATTGTGCTTGCTTGCCCTGGACGTTTGGAAGATTTGCTGCGTCAAGGAGCACTTACGCTTGAAAAAGTAATGGTTAGCGTGCTTGATGAAGCAGATGAAATGGCGGATATGGGATTCCTTCCTGCTGTTACTAGACTTCTTGAGCAAGTTGCGCCAGATGGTCAACGCATGCTGTTTTCTGCAACGCTTGATAAGCAAGTTTCTACATTAGTTGAGCGTTTCCTTCCAAATGCTGTCGTCCATGCTGTGGATGATGCTGATTGCCAAGTTGACACTATGACGCATCATATTTTTGCTGTGTCTGCAGGGGATAAATACGAAGTTTTGCGAAAGCTTGCTTCCGGAAGGAAACGTTCTATATTCTTTACGCGCACAAAATATCAAGCGAAGAATATGGCGAAAAAATTTGTGCAGCAAGGTATTCCTGCAGTTGATTTGCAAGGTAATTTGTCGCAGAATCAGCGAGATCGTCATTTGGCTGTGTTTGCTGAAGGCTTGGTGCGCGTGCTGGTTGCTACGGACGTTGCTGCGCGAGGTATTGATATTAGCGACGTTGCATTAGTTGTGCAAACTGAGCCTCCTGAGGATCCTAAGTCTTTCTTGCATCGTTCGGGTCGCACTGCTCGAGCTGGTGAAGAAGGCGATGTCGTAACGCTTGTGCTTCCTAATCAGAAGCGCGCTGCTCATATGATGCTTCGTAAGGCTGGAATTCATGCGAAAGCTGAGGATGTGAGTCCTTCTTCATCAGTTCTAGATGAGATTGTTGGTGAAGCTGCCGAGCTTCAAGAAGGCTGGAGTATGCCGGAGCCGGAGCAGCAGAAGCGTAAAGGTCGCGGTCGTGGACGCGGTGGGCGCGGGCGCGTACGTGGGCAACGTGGTGAGCGCAGTGAACGTGGTGAACGTGGTGAACGCAGCGAACGTCGTTGGCACGGTAAACGTGGCGAACGTGGTAGTCGTGTTCATCGCTTCGGTCGTGAGTTTTAGAAACAAATGCTGTGTGTTTTACAGCATTTGTTTTCGTTTTCACTACTTTTGATAACATTCGCCAGTGATTTTCCGGCTTTTGTTTTCGCTTTAGTTTTCTTGTCTGTTGTGGTGCGAGGCTGTGATATTTTTCTCCTCGCGCTTTTTATTTGCGTTATTCTTGTATTTTTGTCTATTTCGCCGAATGATTATGTGTTTTCGACAGAATTGCCCTATGTTTTATACATAACATCAACTGGTTTGGTGTTTTCGACAAAACAGCAGCAATACTACAAAAGTAAGTAGCAAGTTGGCAAGCAATAAGCAACTTAGTAATCAGTTAATCAGCCTGTTAAGCAAGTCAACAGTCGGTTAAACTAGTTAAGCCAATTAGCAAATACTTATTTAGATTGACCTTTACCAAATGCGCGCAGTTGAACGCCGTTCCAGTCAGTGCTTACGGTTAACGGAGTGGCTGCGTTCATGCCAGCTGTTTTTGCTGCAGATTGAACGGTACTAGAACTTGGGGAACCTTCGCGACCTGGTTTTGGAGTAAGAACCCACATAGGAGCGTCATTGTCAAGCATATTTGTGGCATCCATAATAGTGTCTGCGAGCTCATCTTCGTCGTCGCCGTCGCGCCACCAAATAATCACACCATCAACAGCAGCGTCGTAATCCTCATCTACCAACTCTTCGCCGGTAAGTTTCTCGATGCTTTCGCAAATTGTTTCGTCAACATCGTCATCCCAGAGCCATTGTTGGACAACGTCTCCTGGTTGGAATCCGAATTCCTGTGCATGCTGAAAAGCTATCTGTTCCACGTGATTTAATATATCAAAGCGTCACGAAGTGCGCACATTTAACGGCGTGTATTCAGTAATTTATCGTTTATCAATTACGACACACCAGGACACGCCGCAAAAATCGCGATTGTGACATAAATCACTATATATAGGTGGTTATCTTTGCGTCTTGCCCTAGATATTGTGCATGAGTTGGGTTATAGTAGAGCGAGTTGTTAGAAATAGTTCCCATGTTTGCAACGAGAGATTTTGCTAGAAGGAACAGTGTTTGAGAAAGGTCTGTACCGATGCAGGTTTTGGAAGAAACTGCTGTCACAAGCGCAGAAAATTGTACGGATGATGTAGTTGAAGTTCCAGTTTCTCGCGTGCAGGTCGAAAAGCGCGATGGTCGCGTAGTTGATTTTGATCCGCTGAATATCATTATGGCAATCAAGGCTGCTTTTAAGGATTTGGGCAAGGAAATCGGTCCGCAAGAAGAGCAGTTGATTCGTAATATTTCTGATCATATTGAGGCTGAAATTCAAGATCGTTACAATGGTCCGGCGAAGATTGAAGATATTCAGACCTTGGTTGAGCATAGTCTTATTGAAAATCACCTTTATGAGGTTGCTCGTTGCTACACGAGCTACCGACTGAACCGAGATATAGACCGCGCTAGGGCTACTGATATCAACGAGGCTGTTAACCGTCTTGTAAATCGTGATGAGTCTCTTGTTCGTGAAAACGCAAATAAGGATTCTAATGTTTATGCAACTCAGCGTGATCTTCTTGCAGGTGCTGTTTCTAAAGCTTCTGCGTTCTCTATGCTTCCTCACGCAGTTTCTAACGCTCATATGAAGGGTGATATTCACTTCCATGACGCTGATTATTCGCCATTTACTTGCATGAGCAACTGCTCGCTTCCTGATTTTGGCGATATGCTTGCTAAGGGATTTGCTCTTGGTAATGCAATGATGGATAGTCCAAAGTCTATTGGTACTGCTGCAACTCAGGTTACGCAAATTATTAAGGATATTGCTGGCGCGCAATACGGTGGTCAGACTGTTAATCGCGCTGACGAAATGCTTGAGCCTTACGCTAAGTGCGATTACGACAAGAATCTTGCTATGGCACACGCAATGATTCCTGATTCCACACCAATTCAAGTCGCAAAAGATATGATTGACGGCTTGAAGGCTCAGGAGCCTAAGAATCTCCACTGCTTGGACAGGGATCCACTGCCTGCTGATACTCCTTTTGATGAAAATTTGAGCGAGCTTGATCAGCTTCGTGAAGTTTACGCAAAGATTATGACGCGTAAGGCTATTTACGACGCTATGCAAACTATGGAATATCAAATTAATTCCAACCGCGTTTCTAACGGTCAGACTCCGTTCGTAACTGTTGGATTTGGCTTGGGTACTTCTTGGTTTGCTCGTGAAATTCAGCGCGCTATTTTGCTTAACCGTATTCGCGGTCTCGGCAAAGATCGTCATACTGCAATCTTCCCTAAGCTTGTGTTTACTATTAAGCACGGTGTAAACGCAGACGCTGGCGACCCGAACTACGATTTGAAGCAGCTTGCGCTTGAATGCTCTACAAAGCGCATGTACCCAGACGTTGTGTTCTACGAGAATATTGTTAAGATTACTGGCTCCTTCAAGGCTCCTATGGGTTGCCGTTCGTTCCTTCAGGGTTGGATTGATCCAAAGACCGGCAAGGACGTTGAAGATGGCCGTATGAATCTTGGCGTTGTAACTGTTAACATGCCACGTATTGCTCTTGAATCTCACGGCGATGTGACTCGCTTCTGGAAGCTTTTCGACGAGCGTATGGAAGTAGCTCACCAAGCTTTGCGATTCCGTATTATGCGTTGCAAGCAGGCAACTCCTGTAAATGCTCCAACGCTGTTCCGTTACGGTGCTTTTGGTCGTTTGGAAGCTAACGAAAGCGTGGATCAGTTGTTCCGTAATGAGCGCGCAACTGTTTCTCTTGGCTACATTGGTTTGTACGAAACTACGGCCGTGTTCTTTGGCAAGGATTGGATGCAAGATCACAGCTGGAATGAGGAAGGCAAGGAATTTGCGCTTTCTTTGGTTCGCCGCATGAATAAGCTTTGCCAGCAGTGGTCAAAGGCGGAAGGCTACCATTATTCCGTTTACTCAACTCCTGCTGAGTCTTTGACTGACCGCTTTAACCGCATGGATCGCCAGAAGTTCGGTCGCATTGAAGGCGTAACTGATCACGACTTCTACACTAATTCCTTCCATTACCCGGTTTGGTTGCAGCCAACTCCTATGGAGAAGCTTCGCTACGAGGTTGACTTCCCGTATCTTGCTTCCGGCGGTTTTATTAACTACTGCGAGTTCCCATGCTTGCAGGCAAATCCTAAGGCTTTGGAAGCTGTTTGGGATTACGCTTACAAGATTGGCATCGGCTACTTGGGTACGAATACGCCAATCGATCACTGCTTCGTTTGTGGATTCCAGGGTGATTTTGAGCCGACTAAAGAAGGCTTCCGTTGCCCGGAGTGCGGCAACAGCGACCCAGATAAGTGCAATGTGACTAAGCGTACTTGCGGTTACTTGGGCAATCCTGTTCAGCGTCCAATGGTTCACGGTCGTCACGAAGAAATCGCTCACCGCGTAAAGCACATGTCTGGCGAAACTGGCCATGTGACTCTTAACAACGGTGAGTCTCGTGAATGGTATGAGGAAACAAAATAAACTTAGCTAATTTACTATGTTGAAACTTAGTAAAATAAGTATGACTAGATAATTTAGCTAAATCAATAGCTTTTCTTGTGTTTGTTGTTTGGTGATAATCTGGCCGTTAGAAGTGTATTGCATTTTGTGATTGCACTTTCTAACGGCTGGATTTATTTTATTTTCGCAAATTTGGTTGTTTATTTTTTAGTTGTTTATTCGGTTTGGAAGGGGGTTGGATATGGCTCGCATGAGTTTGCACGATTTTGCGCCTGCAGATGTGAATCGTGGACCGTGGATTCCTACCTCTCTTTCCAATAATCCTCGCGCAGGACAGTGGTCTAGTGAGCGCATGAGCCAGGGGATGATCGCCGATTATAAGCGTTTTTTGATGACAGACGGCGAAGGAATTCGTTGCTCGCTTTACGTTTCCGGCTGCCCGTTCCATTGCGTTGAGTGCTATAACGAGTCGATTTGGGATTTTCGCGCTGGGCATCCTTATACTCAAAAGCTTGAAGATCAAATCATGGAAGATTTAGCGCAGCCTTATGTGCAAGGTTTAACGCTTCTTGGCGGCGAGCCGTTGCTTAATACGGGCATTTTGCTGCCTCTTTGCAAGCGTATTAGGAAAGAGTTTGGCAATACAAAAGACATTTGGAGTTGGACTGGATACACTTGGGAAGAGCTTATGCGCCCAGGGGAGACGCCTGATAAGCTTGAGCTTTTGCGTTACATTGATATTCTTGTTGACGGCCGTTATATGAAAGATTTGCACGATTCGCTTTTGCAATTTCGTGGCTCTAGTAATCAACGAATTATCGATGTGCCAAAGTCTCTGGAAAATCCGCAAAATCCTCCTGTAATCTGGGAAAAGCTTCACGATCAGGAGCGTTTTATTCCGTCGATTTACGGAAAAGACCGCGCGCAAGGCGAAGGCGACGCTTCGTAATCCTATTGAATGCGCCACTCATACGATATATTTAACAATGTTTGTGGACGATTATAAGAATGCATACATATACACATGTTAAGCTAAATATAATTAACCTAGTAACATCTGTATTGCAAACTGTCAAAAGAATTATGCTAACTATGCTCATAAATACTGTAACTAAACGATATACAGTTGGGTATGTTTTTTCTTTGCATAAATATAAAAGATAGATTAGTAATATTAATAGGACGAATGCTTGAATGGTGAGACTAACAGTATTAATACAAGTGTTATCGTCTTTTAAGTCCTTCAATTGTTTAAAGAAATAAATAGCTGACGAAATATAACAAAGCAGCGTTATTGGCAGTAGAACTATGTGTTTGCTGTTCATATTGTTCCTCACATAATTGTTGATATTAATGTGGAAATTCTCACTGCAAGTCGACACGAATGCCTTTCTGCTGTGCTACAGCGCCAACTATCTTTGTGTTACTCATAAGTTTCTTCTTGGGTGTTGGCTTGAACTTGCAATGATAGTAAAAAAGACATGGATAATGCTACTGAGCAAGTAAGTATTCTATTAATAGCTTTTTTATATTCATGACAGTACCTCTTTATACATGCGAATATACACTTTTTCATTATATAATTTTTTATAAGATGAAATCAATCGTTGTTTATAATTTGAATGTGTAGAAGCACTTTTTCGTATGTGATTTGTCTGTATACTACTATGTCAAAGATTCATCTATTTATGCATTTGGTAATGAAGTAACTCAATACGGAAATGCGCCATGCGCAATAATTCAAATATGTATTTGAAGAAGTGATATTATTAAACCTACACATGACGTTATGTAGGGGAAGGGATGCAATGGCAGAAAAGCCGAAGAACAATTCACGAAAAATTAGCAATAATTCTCCTCGCGCATTGCGTACGATTCTGTTATCTTTAAAAAAGTACCGTTTTCTTGGCGTTTTAACAGTTGTTACTATTCTCGTTGAAGCTGCTATGCAAATTGAGATCCCTACAGTAATGTCAAATCTTATTGATTTTGGCATTATGTCACGTTCTCAAGAAGCTGTGCAATATTATGGTTTGCAATTGCTCATTTTTGCTGCAATTGCAATGATTACAGGCATTATTTCTGGTATTTGTTGCGCGCATTCTAGTGCTGGTTTTGGTAAAAATTTGCGCCACAACATGTTTTCACGCTTGCAAGGTTTAAGTTTTTCTGATTTAGATAAGTTCTCTAGTGGCACTGTTGTTACGCGTATGACTAGCGATGTGTCAAATGTGCAATTTGCTTACCAAATGATTATTCGCTCTGGTGTTCGCAGCGTTATGATTATCATCACTGCTTGGTGGTTTACTTTTTCAATTAGCCCTGCTATCTCGTGGGTTTTTCTTTCATTCGTGCCTATTGTTGGTGCAATTGGCGCTTTTGGTGCGAGTATAGTTGCTCCAGCATTTTCTCGAATTTATCGAATGATTGACGAGATGAATAATAGAGTTGGCGAGAATTTGCATAATATTCGCGTCGTAAAGTCTTATGTGCGTTCTGATTATGAAATAAGTCGTTTTACGCGTATTTCACATAAAATCTATGATTATTTTATTAAAGCTGAGTATGTGTTAAATTGCAGTATTCCTTTGTTTAACTTGTGTTTTTATTCTGGAATGCTACTTATTGCGTGGTTGGCTTCGCACGAAATTGTGGCTTCGGGAAATAATCCTGCTTTTGGTTTAACAACGGGAAATCTTGCTGCATTAGTAGTGTATGCTTTGCAAATTTTGTTTGCTTTAGCGAATTTAGTTGCAGTTTTTGTAATGTCGTTAACAGCTCGAGCTTCGATGCATCGTATTTCACATGTTTTGCAATCTCGAAATACTGAAGTTGTTTCCAAGCATCCGCTGACAAAGCTTTCTGACGCTTCTGTGCGTTTTGAAAATGTTTCGTTACGCTATCCTCAATCAGATAATACAGATGAATCTGCTCCAGCAGAACAGGAAATTTTACATGATATAAATATATCTATTCCTTCTGGAGCAACTGTTGGTGTTGTTGGTGCAACGGGATCTGGAAAATCAAGTTTAGTGCAATTAATTGCAAGACTTTATGACGTAACTTCTGGCACTCTTTTTGTAGGTGGAAAAGATATTCGCGATTATGATTCTTCTAGTTTGCGTGGAGAAGTTGGCGTTGTCCTACAAAAAAATATTTTGTTTAGTGGCACAATTGCAGAAAATCTTCGCTGGGGTAGAGCGGAAGCAAGCGATGATGATTTGCGTCAAGCTTGCGAAATTGCTTGTGCTGATGAGTTTATTAAAGATTTACCAGATGGCTACAATACGCATATTGATCAGGGCGGTAAGAATGTTTCCGGTGGTCAACGACAGCGTTTGTGTATCGCGCGCGCACTTTTGAGGAAGCCGAAAATTTTAATCCTTGACGACTCGATGAGTGCAGTTGATATGAAAACTGATAGTAAAATTCGCGATGGCTTGAAAAAGTTTATGCCTGATTCTACGCAAATTATCGTTGCTCAGCGCATATCTTCAATCGAACATGCAGATATTATTGTTGTTCTTAAAGATGGTCGTGTTGTTGCTAACGGTTCGCATGATGAATTATTTAAGTCTTGTGAATTTTACAGAAATATGGCGATTTCTCAAGAAAAAAGTAGCATAACTGGCGCAACTAAAGAAGAAGGAGCTAAATAACAATGGCTAAGAATAAAACGGCTCACTCTTCTAAAAATGATTCAGCTATTAGTTGGGAAACTCTTAGCAGACTTGCCTCTTATGTGCTGGTGTATCGAGTTAAAATTTACGTAATTATTGCATCAATAATAGTTAGCGCAATTGTGCAAGCTGCAAGTGCAGTGTTTTTGCAATCTCTTGTGGACTCGTATATTCTTCCGCTTGTTGGTAAGCATAATCAGGATTGGACGCCTCTTGTTCGCATGATTATTCTGATGGCAAGTGTTTACGCTGTTGGTGTGTTTTGTTCTTGGCTTTGGAGCAGACTTGTTGCGAATATATCTGAAAGTGTTATGCGTGATTTGCGAGATTCTATGTTTAAGCATCAGCAGAAGCTTTCATTGCGTTACTTAGATTCTCAAGGTTACGGCGATATTATGAGTCGTTACACAAACGATACTGAGGTTCTTCGTGAGGCAATTTCGTGGGCATTTCCGGACTCTTTTTCTGCACTAATGTCAATTTTGGCAGCGTTTATATCTATTATGTGCCTATCGCTTCCGGTTGCAGTTTTTGTAGCTATATTTACTGCAATATTGCTTTATTTAGTGCGTTTTATGCTAAAGAAATCTGGCAGTCTATTTGAGCAATTCCAGCATGCATTAGGTGAGCTAAATGAGTTTGTTGAAGAATCTGCAACAGGCAGCAAAGTGATTAAAATTTTTAATCATGAGGCAGATTCTATTGAAAAATTAGATAATTGCATAGAAAAAGTGCAAAAAATTTCTGCAAGTGCAAATTCTTATGCAAATAATGTAATGCCTGTTATTAGTAATGCAAGCTATTTGCTTTATGTATTAATTGCTTTACTCGGTGCGTGGGCTGCTTCAGCAGGTCTGCCAACGCTGGGATTAGCTGGATCTAGTACTCTTACATTGGGTACACTTATATCTTTGCTGGCACTTTCGCGCGCATTTATTAACCCTATTGGCGAAATTACAATGCAAGCTAACGCACTTATGATGGCTCTTGCAGGAGCTTCTCGTATTTTTGAGTTACTTGATGAAAAGCCAGAACTTGATTCTGGCAGTGTGCAATTAGTTAAAGTGCGTGTACTTCAGTCTGATGAAGATCTTGGAGAAAAATCAGCATTTGATGTGCTTGAAGAAGTAGATGAACAATCTGAAGGAAGCAATATTTATTGGGCTTGGAAAAGATCAAAGCAAGATAATGGTACTAAAGCTAAAAAGCGCGCTCAAAACTTAAGTGAAATGGCTCAAGAGATTGTGTGCCATGCAAAGCGAGATGCTCGCACTTCTAAGGATGGCCGCTATACTTTGCTTCGAGGCGACGTGCGTTTTACGGATGTTGTGTTTGGTTACAAAGAAAATCATCCTGTTTTACACGATATTACGTGGTTTGCAAAACCTGGTCAAAAAGTTGCTCTTGTTGGAGCTACAGGTGCTGGAAAAACTACTATTGCTAACCTTCTTACGCGTTTTTACGACATCGATGATGGGCAAATTTTGTATGATGGCATTGACGTGCGCGATATTTGCAAAACGGATTTGCGCCACGCTATTGGCACTGTTTTGCAAGATGTGAATTTATTTACAGGCACAATAATGGACAATATTCGTTATGGAAATCTTGATGCTAGCGACGAAGATTGTATTCAAGCTGCAAAATTAGCTCATGCTGACGCGTTTATTTCTCATCTTCCTGACGGATACAATACGCAGCTTAACAATGGTGGTGAAGGGCTTTCTCAAGGTCAGAAGCAGCTTATTTCTATTGCTCGTGCTGCAGTAGAAAATCCGCCTGTGTTGATTCTCGATGAAGCAACTTCATCGATTGACACGCATACTGAAGAGTTAGTTCAGCATGGAATGGATTCTTTGATGGAAAGGCGTACTGTGTTTGTAATCGCTCACAGACTGTCTACAGTGCGCAATGCTGATGTGATTATGGTGCTGGATCACGGTCGCATTATTGAGCGCGGTTCACATGAGGAATTATTGGCAAAACGTGGGGAGTATTATCAGCTTTGCACTGGAGCTGTTGAGCTTGAATAATAGCTTGATTTTGTGCGGCAACACGCCGAACACGCGCGGCACTTGCATTTTGCTAAGGATTCTGTAAGATAGTGACTCGGCTGTTCGAGAGAACAAAGCCACGGCCCCGTAGCTCAGTTGGTTAGAGCGCCGCCCTGTCACGGCGGAGGTCACCGGTTCAAGTCCGGCCGGGGTCGCGATTAATAGAATACCCGGTTCGCCGGGTTTTTTATTCGTCATGGCTCTGTAGCTCAGTTGGTAGAGCGAACGACTGAAAATCGTTAGGTCAGCGGATCGATCCCGCTCGGAGCCACAACAAAAACGCGCGACACGATTTGTGCCGCGCGTTTTGTTTTATTCGCTAGTCAAGCTGCTTCCACGAATCAACATCAATATGATGCTCAGGATTTGCCTGCCAAGCTGCCCAAGCAGATTCTACGATATCCTTAACGTCGTAGCGAGCATGCCATCCCATTTCTTCGTTAATTCGCTTCGTGCTGCCAATAAGCTGTGGAGGATCTCCAGCTCTGCGATCAAGAACAGTTTCTTTAAATGGTAAACCGGTAACTCTGCGCACTTCGTCAACAATTTCGCGCACAGACGTGCCCTTACCAGTTCCTACGTTAAAAGCATCGTACTTGCGCTCGTCGCGATCCAAATACGTGAGTGCCGCAATATGCGCGTCTGCTAAATCAGAAACGTGAATATAGTCGCGAATGCAAGTGCCATCAGCAGTAGGATAGTCGTCGCCAAAAATAGCAGGTGCTTTTCCTCGCTGTAGTCTGTCAAGAAGCATAGGAATTAAGTTCAAAATCGCAGGATCTTCCAATTCCACCGGACCGCATCCAGCTACGTTGAAGTAACGCAGTGCGCAGAAGCGAATTCCGTATGTGTGCTCGCAAGCACGTGCCATCCACTCGCCAAAAAGCTTGGTTTGACCATAAGGGTTAATTGGCAACATTGGCACAACATCTTCTGGTACAACTTCAACAGGAGGCACTCCATAAGTTGCTGCAGAAGAAGAAAATACGAGCTTCTTAACTCCGCTATCTTTCATGCCTTCAAGCACATTAAGCATGCCGTTAATATTCTGTTGATAATACCAAAGTGGCTTTTCTACGGACTCTCCAACTTGCTTTCTAGCAGCAAAGTGAATTACAGCATCGACGTGCTCATCTTTCATAATTTGCGCAAGTCGCTTTCCTGCATCAGGAGAAGAGATATCCATACCATAAAGACGTGCGCCTTCAATTCTTGTAGGCTTTCCGTAGCTTAAATCGTCAACGACGACGACATTTTGCTTTGTTTCATGTAAAGCGTGAACTACATGTGCTCCAATGTATCCGCATCCACCTGTAACAAGAACAGTCATTGTCGACCTTCCTTTTGAATAATATCAATACAATCAGTGAGATTATATCTCGTAAAACTGAAGTTTAATGATATGCATCTGTTGCCATAACATCTGTTATTCTCGCATTTTGATTCTGCAGCGTATGCTTAACTTGAATGTGTTAGTTGTATTATTTTGTAAGGTGATGTTCGAATGATATTTGTTGCGTTATCTATATTACGTGTGATTATACGCGCTTATTTGATAATAATGATTATTCGAATGGTTGCAGATTGGTTATTTGTGCTTGTTCCTCGTATGCGTCCTAGAGGTGCTTTTAATTTTCTAATACGGATTATTTATTTCATAACAGAACCGCCATTACGCGTATTGCGCAAGTTTATTCCGCCAACTCGTTGTGGAAATATTAGTATTGACGTAAGTTATATGCTTTTATATTTTGCTCTATACGTTCTTCAAATTTGGTTATAGATGAGTTTATGGTTTTTTAACGCGTAATTTTTATAAAAGCGGCGTTTTGTTGCATAAATTTTTGTATTAACCGCACTAATTTTCTGCGGACGTGATAGCATCGAATAGATATATATCAAAGGGCTATGCCCAAAAAGCGAGGTGTAAAGCATATGACTCTGTTGACGCCTAAGGACATTCGAGAGCATACCTTCCAAATTGTACGTTTTAAGGGAGGTTATGACGTTGACGAGGTCGACGAGTTTCTCGATCAGGTTACAGAAACAATAGAAGCACTCGGTCAGCAGGCAGTGCAGGGCCTAGGGGCTTCCACGCAATCTCTTGGCCGTGATGTTGCGGGTTTGAATACGAAGATTGCTGAGTTAACTTCTAAGGTAGAATCCTTAACTAAAGAAAATGAGGCATTGCGTGATGCTTCTAAGAAGCAGGGTGAATCAAATGAAGCTGCTTCTCAACTTGAAGCTACTGCAACTAAGTTGCGTGAAGCTGAAGAAAGTAATCGTGCTTTGACTGCTCAAAACCAGCAGTTGAAGGAACAGTTAGATGGTTTGGGTGCGCAGGTAGATCAGTTAACTGCTCAAACTGCTCAAGCAGACAATGCTAAGCAGGTTCAAAAAGAGCTTGAAACTGTTACTCGCGAGCGTGACGACTTCCGTGCAAGCAGCGAAAACTTGGGTCGCGAGCTTGAAACTGTTCGCCAGCAGCTTGTTGTCACTCAGCAAGAAAACACTAAGATTGAGGAACTTTCCAAGCAGTTGGAAGAGTCTCGTCAGCGTGAAGAGCAGCTTCGAAAGCAGGTTGCTAAGATGGAACCAAATACTGAAACTGGTAGCTTGCAAAAGATTGCTGGTGCTGGTGCAGAAGCACAAGGTTCTGAGCCAGAGCGTGCAACTGCAATGTTGACTCTTGCTATGCAATTGCATGATCAATATGTAGATAAAGGCAAGGCTAAGGCTCAACAAATTGTTGAAGAAAGCCAAGCTCGTTATAACGAAACTGTTGCTAAGGCAGATGAATATTCTGCACGCACTCGTTCTGAAGCTGAAGAATACAGCAAGCAGACTCATGCTGATGCTGACGATTACTCTACTCGTACTCGCGGCGATGCTGATTCTTATGCTGCTCGTGCTCACAATGAGGCTGATGCTTACTCTGGTAAGGTTCGTCAAGCTGCTGATGATTACTCTAAGCAGACGCATGATCAAGCTGACCAGTATGAAGCTGAAGTACAGCATCGTGCTGCAGACTATGATTCTACAACTCGTACAGCTGCTGATGCATATGCTCGTCAGGTACGTGAGAATCTTGAGAAGCAAACTCAAGTTATTGAAGGAAATATTCAGAGCCTCAAGCAATTTGAGACTGAATATCGTACTCGCTTGACTGATTTCCTTGGTCAGTTGGTTGCTCAAGTTTCTGATGAAAATACCTATGCTGCATTAGGCAACAAGCAGGGTGAAGAATCTGGTAAGCAAGAGTAGTTTTTAGCAGTGCGTGACTGATATTTTAAAATGTTGCGCACTGCACCGATACTATTTGAATTACTAAAGATCGGATAAATATTGACGCATAGAGATGTGCGTGTGAAACGGCTACGTACTCGCGTAGCCGTTTTTGCACTAATTGTTTTTATTGGTGTTGTGCTAGATCGCATAACAAAACTTTGGGCTTTGGCGACGCTTAGTGACGGGAAAAACATTGAGCTTGTGCCGCACTTGCTTTCTTTAACTCTTGTACGAAATCCTGGAGCATCATTTGGCTTAGGTTCTTCTTTTACATGGGTTATTAGCGTATTAGCTTGTGCTGCTTGTGGTGCCATGATAGCGGCTATTAAGCACACAAAATCTTTGTATTGGACTATTGCGTTTGCTCTAGCGTTTGCTGGAGCTTTCGGAAACCTCATTGATAGAGCGCAATATGCTCAAGGTTTTTTGAATGGCAAAGTCGTAGATTTTATAAACTACGGTTGGTCTGTTGGGAACGTTGCAGATATTGAGCTTATGTTTGCAGGAATCGCAGTTGTATGCCTTATTTTGATTGGGATTCCTCTTTTCGGGCATGCCGATGAGTGATATTTGCTTTAAAGTTACAAGCCAATTTTCCGGCTGCAGATTTGATGTTTGCTTATCAAAACTAATGGGAGTTTCGCGTGCAAGTGCGATATCTCTTATTGAGCGTAACCAAGCGAAAATCTTAGGTAGAAAATCGCAAAAATCCTCCATTTTGCAAGATGGCGATACGATTGTTGTCGATCAAAAAGAAAGTGCAGAACAAAAAGAAGAGCAAAATAATGAATCTTCTGTATGTAATATTCCAATTATTTACAACGACGACGATGTTGTTGTAATAGATAAGCCTGTTGGAGTTGCCTCTCACGCAGCAAAGGGATGGAGTGGGCCGACAGTTCCAGAATGCCTAGAAGCTGTTGGAATAGATATAAAAACAACGCTGTGCGACGAATCGCGCAAAGGAATCGTAAGCAGATTAGACGTTGGAACAAGCGGATTAATGCTAGTTTGTAAAACAGATTTTGCTTATGAAGTAATGAAAAATCAGTTTGCAAAGCATATCGTTAAAAAAACGTATCATGCGCTTGTTCAAGGAGATTTAGCGCAAGATAAAGCTACTATTGATGCTCCTATAGGTCGCGCAAAAGTATCTGATTTTCGTTTTACTATTACTTCTGACGGCAAGCCTGCTGTTACGCACTGGGATGTGCTTGAGCGTTTTAGTCAAGCAACGTTAGTAAGCGTTAATTTGGAAACTGGTCGTACACATCAAATACGCGTCCATTTTTCGTCTATAGGTCACCCTTTGGTTGGGGATTCAATGTATGGAGCGAACCCAGTTTTGGCTCAAAAACTTGGGTTGCAACGTCAATGGTTGCATTCTATGGAACTTACTTTTACACATCCTCGCACGGGTAAATCAGTGACGGTTAAGTCGCATTATCCTCTTGATTTGCAACACGCGTTAGAAGCTATGCGAGCATTATTAAAGTAACGTTTTTGCATTTTTTCAGTCAACTTTCGCTTATAGAATATCTTTTATGACTCAGCCGGAAACCAACTTCGTACATTTGCACAATCACACGCATTATTCACTTCTAGATGGTGCGTCAAAAATACCTGATTTAGTAGCGCGCGCTAAAGAATTAGGTATGCCGGCTGTAGCTATTACGGATCATGGCAACATGCACGGCGCGTACGAAATGTGGAGTACGGCTGTAAAAGCTGGGATTAAGCCAATTATTGGCATAGAAGCGTATGTTACTCCTGAAACAGCAAGACAAGACAAAAGTCGCGTGCATTGGGGCACGGAAGATCAGCGTGCAGATGACGTTTCTGGCGGCGGTTTAATTACGCATATGACTTTGTGGGCGGAAAACGATACTGGCTTAACAAATCTTCTTAAAGCTTCGTCTGTGGCGAATCTTGAGGGTAGAGTTATGCGCTACCCACGTATGGATAAAGACGTGCTTTCAACCTACTCAAAAGGTGTAATTGCGTCTTCAGGATGCCCTTCTGGAATTATCCAGACGCGTCTTCGCTTAGGTCAGTTCAAAGAGGCTTTACGAGCAGCTGGTGAGTTTCAAGATATTTTCGGGCGTGACAATTTCTTTATCGAGCTTATGAATCACGGGCTTTCTATTGAAACGCGCGTAACTAAAGACTTGCTTGAAATTGCAAAAAAACTTAACGCACCTCTTCTTGCAACAAACGATTTGCATTACGTTCATGAAGAAGATCGTGAAGCGCAAGATGCTATGCTTTGCATTAATTCCGGCTCGCGCTTGGACGATCCTGACCGTTTTAAGTTTGACGGTTCAGGATACTATTTGAAGTCCGCTGAGCAAATGCGTGAGCTTTTTAAAGAATTTCCAGAAGCTTGCGATAACACGCTTGAGATTGCTCGTCGATGCAATGTTATGTTCGACGACGGCGAAGATGGCGCTTTTATGCCGCAATTTGACTGCCCGGAAGGTTGGGATGAGACTTCGCTATTCCTTAAAAAAGTCGAGGAAGGTTTGGAGCGTCGTTACAATAACAACATTCCAATGGAAGTTTTAAAGCAGGCTGATTACGAGTGCGGTGTGATTTGCCAAATGCAATTCTGCGGATACTTTTTAGTTGTTGCAGATTATATTAATTGGGCTAAAGCGCATGGTGTAATGGTAGGTCCTGGTCGTGGTTCTGCTGCAGGCGCTATGGTTGCGTACGCAATGGGCATCACAGAGCTTGATCCTATGAAGCATGGTCTGATTTTTGAACGCTTCTTAAACCCGGAGCGCGTATCCTTGCCTGATATTGATGTTGATTTTGACCCGGATGGCAGGGCCAAAGTTCTTGAATACGTGGGCGAAAAATACGGTAGAGATAAAGTTGCTCAGTGCGTTATTTACGGAACTATTAAAACGAAGCAAGCTCTTAAAGATTCTGCGCGTATTATGGGCTACGAGTTTTCAGTAGGCGAAAAAATTACGAAGGTTCTTCCTCCTGCTAAAAACGGCAAAGATATGAGCTTGCACGATATTTTCGACGAAAAATCAAAGCGTTACGCTGAAGCGCGCGAGTTTCGCGAAATGTACGACACGGATCCAGATACTCATCGCATTACGGAAGAAGCTAAGGGCATTGAAGGTTTGATTCGTCAAACAGGTGTGCATGCTTGTGCAACAATCATGGGCTCGGAGCCAATCACAAACACTTCGCCACTTTTAGAGCGCACTGACGGTACTATTACTACAACTTTTGAGTATCACACTTGTGAAACGCTCGGTCTTGTAAAAATGGACTTTTTGGGTCTTTCCAACTTGACAGTTATTCGCGATACTTTGCGAAATATCGAAAATAATGGGAAGGATCCGATTGATTATACTAAGATTCCGTTAGACGATAAAGCTACTTATCAACTGCTTTCTAGGGGTGATACTTTAGGCGTTTTTCAGCTTGATTCCGACGGTATGCGTGCGCTTCTACGTACTTTGAAACCGGATAATTTCAACGATATTTCGGCTTTGATTGCACTTTACAGGCCTGGTCCTATGGATATGGATTCGCATACGAATTATGCTAAGCGCAAGAATGGTTTGCAAGATATTATCCCTATTCATCCAGAAGTTGCTGAGCCGTTAAAGGAAGTTCTGGACGAAACTTACGGTTTGATTGTTTACCAGGAGCAGGTGCAGTCTGCAGCGCGTATTTTAGCAGGATACAGTCTTGGTAAAGCAGATGTGTTACGTCGAGCAATGGGCAAGAAAAAGCCGGAAGTGCTGGCAAAAGAGCAGGTGCCATTCTTTGAAGGTATGAAAGCTCACGGATATTCTGAAGAAGCTGCACAAGCTGTGTGGGATGTTTTGGTTCCGTTCTCTGGTTACGCGTTTAATAAAGCTCACTCTGCAGCTTATGGCTTGATTTCTTACTGGACTGCATACCTAAAAACGCATTATCCTGTGGAATTTATGGCAGCTTTGCTTCAAAACGAACGTACGAATAAAGACAAAACTGCACTGTACTTGGGCGAGGCAAGGCGCATGGGTATTCAAGTTTTGCAACCTGATGTAAACGAGTCTGTTCTTGAGTATTCTGCAGTTGGAGATGTTGTGCGCTTTGGTTTGGGTGCTATTCGTAACGTTGGAGACAAAGCAGTAAACGATATTATTACTGAGCGTGAAGGTGAGCGCGGACGTTTCGTAAACTTTATGGATTTTGTACAACGTGTTCCTATTAGTGCACTTAATCGACGTTTAGTAGAGTCGCTTATTAAAGCTGGAGCTTTTGATTCTATTGATTCAAATCGTCGTGCGCTGTTTCAAATTTGTGATCCTGCAATTGATTCTGTGATTGCGCTTAAGCGCAAGCAGGCAGAGGGTCAGTTTGATTTATTTGCTGATCTTGATTCGTCTTCTGACTCGGATGACGACAACGGTATGGGAGATATGCAAATTACTGTACCTGATGTTGAAGAGTGGGATAAAAAGACAAAGCTTAATTTTGAGCGAGAAATGCTTGGATTGTACGTTTCTGATCATCCACTAAGCGGATTGTCTGCAGTTTTGGCAGATTTACGTGAGATGTCAATCGCTCAACTGATCGACAGAGCAAGAACTATGAGCGATGGTCAGCAAGTAACTATTGCAGGCCTAGTTACGAGCGTAGATAGGCGAGTGTCTCGAAAAGGTAATGCTTGGGCGATTGTCACAGTTGAAGACATGGAAAGTTCAATACAATGCATGTTCTTTGGCAAAGTGTACGAAGCTTCAGCGCAAGAACTTGCAATTGATCAAGTTGTGCGTATTCGTGGACAAGTTGAAGTGCGTGATGAAACTGTTTCCATGCGTGCTACAGAGTTTGAAATACCAACTCTTGAATCAGTGGATGAGAGACCTTTAACAGTTGTTATTCCTCGTAAAGTTCTAGATAAAGGTCGTGTTGCGCAATTAAGTAATATTTTGAGCCGACATCCAGGCTGCTGTGAAGTGCGCTTGGCTCTTGTCGACGATACAGGCAAGGCACAAGTTCTTACTTTTGGAGATCGTTTCCGTGTAAAGCGAGATACTTCTTTGTTTGCTGAAATGAAAATCGTTTTTGGATCTAGTTGTTTGCCTAGTGCGTAGAAAATATGCACTACTGGTTTGATAAAATATAAAACTAGGTATGCTTTAAGAATTACATTGAAAGAGGAGGAAATAACGAATATGTTAAACAACGGTGACGAGCGTAACAGTGACGATAAGCGTAAAAATGATGGTGAGCGTAACAATGACGATTCTGTGCGCACTTCTTTTACTGATGCGGAATTAGATAATGCGCTCGCTGGATTTGAACGTGAATTTAAAGAAGAGTCGCAAGAAAATTTAAATAGCGAAAATTTAGAAAATAACCAAAAAAGCGACGATAATCAAGAAAATGATTTTCTTGATCAAGCTATGCGCAATATTGAAGAAGCTAATTTTGAAGAAGATTTGCAAGGTTTGCTTGGAAATAAAGCAAAAGTTGCGTTAATGATTACGTATGTGCAGCCTGCTCAGTTACTAGCTGCTTTTTGCAAAATGGCTAGTGTTTCAGCACGATGCTTCGATGAAGAGCAAGGTGCTGTTGCAGTATTAAAAAATTTGGACGGCAATGAGCCGGAAGAAGCAGTGCAAAAATTTGTTGATTTCTTCCGTGGAATGGATGTTATGCTCATTACAAATAGAGCTGATAAATTAACTGCAAAAGTTTACGAATATAATTGCGAACCGCAAGAAATAGTTGCGCCTATGGCATTAGCTGTGTGGTCGCGTACAGTAGAAGATTTAGCTATTGGCATGGAAACAGTTGAAACTATTTCGAAACAAAATATAGAAATGTTCAATAGTGACGATTTGAGCGATGCGAACGCGTACGAGCTATTCCAAAAATATGGCAAAAGAAAGTAAAAATAATTAAGCAATTAATTGGCATATTAAATTGAAGAAGTTGCGTTAGAAAGTAGAAATTTCATTACAATTACGTAAATTCATTGCAGATAAGCTCAACATATGAAGCGCAATACGAAATAATACACTACAATTGCACGTGAATATGCATATGTGCGTGGCTATGCATACAACCGGATGATACCCAAGGGGTTTATTATGGATCGACAACAAGAGTTTGCTCTACGTACTGTTGAAGAGCGAGACGTGCGTTTTATTCGACTCTGGTTTACGGACGTCTTAGGCACGCTTAAATCCGTTGCTATTGCCCCTGCTGAATTAGAAGCAGCTTTTGAAGAGGGAATAGGGTTCGACGGCTCAGCAATAGAAGGCATGACTCGCGTCCTAGAAGACGATATGATTGTGAAGCCGGATCCGTCGACGTTCCAAATTCTTCCATGGCATGGAGGTCCGGAAGGCACAGCGCGCATGTTCTGCGATGTGCTAACTCCAGACGGAGAGCCTTCACTGGGAGACCCTCGTCACGTTTTGAAGACTGCGCTCGCAAAAGCGAAAGAAAAAGGATTTACTTTCTACGTTCATCCGGAAATTGAGTTTTATTTGTTTGAAGCTCAAGATGATTGGTCCAAAGCTCCTGTGCCGATTGATGAGGGTGGCTATTTTGACCACGTTCCTAGAAGTTCGGCTATGGATTTCCGTCGTAGTGCAGTTAGTATGCTTGAGCAAATGGGTATTTCTGTAGAATACTCGCATCACGAGGGCGGTCCTGGTCAAAACGAAATTGACTTGCGTTATGCAGATGCTCTTACTACCGCGGACAATATTATGACTTTCCGCACTGTAGTTAAGGAAATTTCTCTTGAGCGCGGAATGTATGCAAGCTTTATGCCAAAGCCGCTAACTGATCAGCCTGGATCGGGTATGCATACGCATTTGAGTTTGTTCGAAGGTGACACGAACGCTTTTTATGAGGCAGGTCAAGAATTTAATATGTCTCTTATTGCGCGTCAATTTGCGGCTGGTATTTTGCATCATGCTTCAGAAATTTGCGCTGTAACTGATCAATATGTGAACTCTTACAAGCGTTTGTGGGGTGGTGCGGAAGCTCCTAGCTACGTTTGCTGGGGTCATAGCAACCGTTCTGCACTTCTGCGTGTGCCGCAATACAAGCCTGGTAAAGGCAATTCTTGCCGAATGGAATTCCGTGCGCTAGATCCTGTGGCGAATCCGTATCTTGCTTACTCTGTGCTTCTTGCTGCCGGTTTGGATGGTATTGAAAAGCAAATGACTTTGTGCGATCCAACTAGCGACGATGTTTGGGAGCTTACTGATGCTGAGCGTCAAGCAATGGGTATTCAGCCATTGCCGGAATCCTTGGATGAAGCACTAAAGATTATGGAGCGCTCGGACTTCGTTGCAAGCGTATTAGGTGAACACGCTTTTGAGTACTTCTTGCGCAATAAGCATCAAGAGTGGGAAGAGTACCGTCGTCAGGTTACGCCTTTTGAGCTTGAGAAGTATTTGCCGCGTTTGTAACGCGAGTGACTTTGTACTTTAGAGGCCTTAACGCAGAAACTGTACTGCGTTAGGGCCTTTTGTTTGATGTTTTGGGACACTGCTGCAGATTGCGCTCGCGCGGATTACGCGCTCGCTTACGAAACTCGCGTTGGAAGTCCACTGGACTTCCAACTTTAGCGAGTTTCCGCTCCGAGTTGCCTTCGCGCTAAATGTCAGCGCTCAGGCAGGTCGTCGCGCACACTAACCACAACCTAGTTTTTAAAGCGCAACCACGCAACTCTGCCCTGCCTTCGTCAATCGAGACGAAGGCAGACCTCGCTTGCGGTGAAAGCACACTGTGCTTTCAACTCTGAGCAAGCTCGGCGCTCCGAGTTGCCTTCGCGCTAAATCGCAGCGCTCAGGCAGGTCGTCGCGCTGCGTGAGGGTCTTTTGTTTTCTATTGGTGGTTTGCTTCAAAAAAATCAAAAATTTTGTAAAAAAGTGGGGATTTTTGGGGAGGAATGGGGTAAAATGGTGAACAACGTGTAAATGGCATAGTACATGTTGAGTTAAGGAGGTGGAGTATGGCACGTCGTGCTGCTGATAAGCAACCGCGCAATAACGCCAATTCTTCCTCTTCGCATTCCATAAATCAGGCTCAACAAGCTGCTGATTCAAATGTTTCTCAGCAATCGCAGATGCCACTGCAAATGCAAGATTCACAAGTGTCTCAGCAGCAATACGTTCAGCCTGTTCAACCTGTACAGTCTAAGCAGTCAATTCAGGGTTATTATGGTATGCCTTCAACTGTTATGCCAGCAATGCAGCAATATATGCCAGCACCGGTTTTCACCTCCACTCCGTCCGGCGCTGCTGATTCGTCTGCACAAGCTGCAGCTATGCCAGTTGCACCTTTTTATGCTTCTCAATATCAAGAAGCTGTGTCAACTCATCCAGCAACACCTATTTTGTTAGGCACTTATACTCCAAAAATTGACGATAAAGGTCGTGTTGCACTTCCTGCAAAATTCCGTTCTCAGCTCGGAACTGGTTTTGTTATGGCTCGCGGTCAGGAGCATTGTGTTTACGTGCTACCTATGGTTGAGTTCCAGCGTATGGCAACGCAAATTCAGCGCACATCTATGAGCAATAAGTCAGCTCGCGATTATCTTCGTGTGTTCCTTTCTGGTGCTGTTGATGAAGAGCCAGATAAGCAGGGACGCATTGTTGTGCCGCCAATGTTAAGAGATTACGCCAATTTGGGCGATCAAATTGTTGTTATTGGTGTTGGTACGCGTGCAGAGATTTGGAATAAGTCTGCTTGGGAAGAATATCTTGCCGATCGTGAGCAAGGTTATGCAGATATTGCTGACGATGTACTTCCGGCGGTGATGTGATGACTGATGCTATGAAAGATATTACAGCTATTCACGCACCGGTATTATTGCAGGATTGTGTTGATTTAGTTACTCCTTCTTTGCAACACAAAGGCGCAATAGTAGTAGATTGCACTTTAGGCCTTGCTGGTCATGCGACTGCTTTTCTTAAAGCTGCGCCTTTTGCAACACTTATTGGTATTGATCGTGATTCTGAAGCACTTTCGTTAGCAACGCAAAGAATGCGCAGCGAAGGTCTCGAGAATCGTTTTATTCCTGCACATGCAGCATTCGATGAGATTGATGAAGTGCTACAAGAAAACAGCATTGACCGTATTGATGCTGCTTTTATGGATTTGGGTCTTTCAAGTTTGCAAATTGACGAAACTGATCGCGGTTTTTCTTATTCTCACGATACAGCACTTGACATGCGTATGGATACGACGCAAGCAACTACTGCCGCAACGATTTTAGCTACTTATGATTCTCGAGAATTAACTAGAATTTTCCGAGAGTATGGTGAAGAACGTTTTGCTTCTCCTATTGCTCGTCGTATTGTTGAAGTTCGTGCTACGGAGCCTATTGCTACTTCGGGTCAGTTGGTTAGCTTAGTTGACTCTGTAATTCCGAAAGCTCATCGCGCTACTGGAAATCCAGCAAAACGAGTGTTCCAAGCTTTGCGTATTGAAGTGAACGGTGAATTAGATAAATTGAGCCGTACTCTTCCTAAAATTGCTTTACATCTTCGTGAGCATGGTCGCTTAGTTGTTGAATCTTATCATTCGTTGGAAGATACAGCTGTAAAACGTTTTATGAATCAAGGATTAACAGTTGATGTTCCTGCAAACATGCCTGTTATTCCTGATGATGCTCAGCCGTTCTTTAAAGCTCTTACTCGCGGAGCTATGAAAGCTTCTAAAGAAGAAATTGTTCATAACACTAGATCTTCTTCAGTTCGTTTGCGCGCTGTCGAATTATGCCGCCCTATCCCGGAGCGTTGGATTCCAAGGCTTGAAGATGAGGCGGCTGGTCGTAAAGCTATAAAAGGAGGTCGCTGACATGGTATTGAACATGCAAAATCGTGTTTTGCGCTCTTCTGCGTCTTCTGCTTCAGCTCCAGCTGGTCGTACTAAAGATAATTCGACTCGTAAAGAATACGTACATAATTCTGCTCCTTCGGTGTTTAACCCATCTCAACGTAAATCTTCTGCTGTGCTTGAACGATTCAGCAAGGTTATGACATGGAGCAATACGCGCAAAGTACCTCTTGTGAATTGCATGATTATTGTGATTTTTATGGTTGTTACGTTGTTGACTTCGCTTCTTTTGCGTACGCAAATGGCAGAGATTTCCTTCGACCAAACTGCAGTACAGATGCGTATTTCTCGTTTGCATCAGGATGTGGAAGCTCGTCAAGCGAAATTAGATACTTTGGAATCTGAACTTCCTGCAAGAGCGCAACGAATGGGAATGGTTCCGCAACAAGGTTCTATTTCTATTGACTTGAGTGATTATGCAGCAAAACGAAAACATAGTCATTCTGAGAAAACTAAGCACGAAAAACAAGCCGATAACTCAAAACAAGCCGATAACTCAAAACAAACAAATAACTCAAAACAAACAAATAACTCAAATAAAACTCAAAAACAAGACCAACAAAATCGTCAATATCAACAGAAAGCAAAACAGGAGAAACATTGATGCGCCACTTAATCAAACAACGTTTCGCTCCTCAGCAGATATTTGCGCGTAAGTGCACCGTAATTGCAATTGTTTTTGCGTTAATTGGTGTTGGTGCAATAGTAAAGCTAAGTTTTATACAGATTATTAATGCTCGCTCAACTGCACAAGCAGCTCAGGCTGAGCGTAGTCGTGTGCGACCAATTCTTGCACGTCGTGGGCGCATACTTGATGCTAATGGTGCTGTGTTGGCTCAAAGTGTTGAGCGATTTAATATTATTGGAGATCCACTTAATGCTCAGGCTTTTGTTCCGACTCCTTGCACAAAACAAACCGAGCATAACTGTCATATGCTTAATGGCAAGCCTGTAGAAGGCACGGGCGCTGTGGCGGTCGCCCGTTTGCTTGCTCCGATTTTGCACATGAGTTCTGTAGAACTTGGTGGAAAACTGGCTGGCGTTGGTCGTTACGTTTTATTGAAACGTAACGTGACTCCTGCAATGAAACGTGCCATTGACGATTTGAATCTTTCTGGGTGTATTTATGCAGAGAACAGTAGTGAACGAGTATATTCAAGCGGACCTATTCTTGGATCTGTTATTGGTGCTGTTGCTAATGCCGATGAAGTTAATCGTAAAGATATTAAAGATCGTAAAGGTGAGGTTGGTGTTACTGGTCTTGAATTTACTAAAGATGCAACTTTGAATGGCGTGGACGGATATCAGCGTTATCAAGGTAATAATGCAGGAAATGAGAAAATTCCTGGTACTGTAACTGAATCTAAGCCTGCAATCAACGGAAGTGATGTTAAGCTCACAATCGATAGCGATGTCGATTGGTATGTTAAAAAAGTTTTGCTTGATGGCAAGAAAAAATATCATGCAACTTGGGGTATTGCAATAGTGCAAGATGTTCGTACTGGCGAAATACTTGCTTTGGAAGATACTGATGAGATTAAAGCTGGAACAACGCAAGCTAAGGTGAATGTTTCTAGAGCTGTAAGCCAAACCTTTGAGCCTGGTTCTATTGGTAAAGCTTTCTCAATGTCTGGAATGTTACAAACTGGTGCGCATAAGCTTACTGATAAATTTGCTGTTCCTAATACTCTTAATAAGAACGGTCAAGCATTCCATGATGCTGTTAGCCATGGTGTTGAGCGTTGGACATTAGCTGGTATTCTTTCGGAATCTTCTAACGTCGGTATGGTTATGGCTGGTGAAAAATATCCGATAGATAAACGCTATGAGTATCTTTATAAATTTGGTCTTGGTCAGTACTCGGGATTGAATTTGCAAGGAGAATCTTGTGGCTTGCTTCCTAGCGTTCAAGCTTGGGATGGTCGTAAAAAAGATACCGTTCTGTTTGGTCAGGGTTATGCAGTGAATGCTTTGCAGCTTACTAATGCGATTGCAACTATTGCAAATAAAGGCGTTAGGTTGCGTCAGTCAATAGTTAAATCCGTTATAGATCCTAATGGTAGGGTTACAAAGTCTCCTCGTCCTGCAGGAACGCGCGTTTTGGATGAAAATGTTGCTGCACAAATGATGAATGCTTTGGAAAATTCTGGTGAGCATTATCACAGATTTGCTGGTGTCGATGGTTATCGTGTTGCTGCAAAGAGTGGTACAGCTGAAGTTGCTGGCGCTGATGGTAAACTTAGCTCTACAATCAGCGACTGGTCGGGTGCTATACCAGCAGATAATCCTCGCTTCGTCATAACAGTTGTTTTGCGTGATCCACAAGGTATTTATGGTGGTATGACTGCAGGTCCACTGTTCAAAACTATTGGAGAATTCTTAATGCAAAAGTATGATATTCCAGCTTCTTCTCCACGCACAAATCCTGTTCCTGTGAATTGGTAGTGTACGCATTACAATGTTGTTATCTATAAAGTAGGGTGTGCAATGAGTGCGGTTGATGAATACTCTAGAATTAGAGTGACGCTAGGTTTTGCTGCAAAAAATTATGGTTTTGAAGTTGTTCCTGCGTTTGCTTCAGAGGTAACTATTACTTCTATTGCTCATGATGTGCGTCATGTGCGTCCTGGTGGATTATTTGTGCCAATTGGTCATATCGATCGTCGTCAGCTTGAAGCTGCACGTGATGCTGGGGCATATGCTGCATTAGTTTCACCAGAATTTCGTGGTGAGGCTGCAGATTTAGGTCTGCCTTTGCTTGTTTCTTCTGCTAATCCAGTTGCTTTGGGCAAGCTTGCTTGCGATATTAATGCAGATCCTTCTTCATGCGTTGCAATATTTGCGATTGCTGGTGACGATGATGATGAGATCCATGCTAATGTTTTGCGATTAGCTGATTTTTTGCATATGTTAGGTAATCCTGTTGGTGTTATTAGTGATGCTGGATCTACTTCATTGCAGCGCGAATTGTCTTTGCAATATCCTTTAAATATTGCAGATGTACAGCATGCTTTATCTGTGTGTGCAGAAGATGGTGCTGCAGCTGTTGTTATTGCACTTAATTCTGCAACTTTAGCTAAGAACGCGTTACAATCCGTCAGTATTGATGTTCTTGGCGTTGAGCAAACTCAGAATGAAAGCAATTCTGGCGCAGAATCTGATTCTCAATCTGATGCTAAGTCTAAAGATAGTTCTGATACTAATTCTGAATCTAAAGATGCAGCCTCAAATGTGAAAGTTAGTGCAAAGGCATCTTCTTCACCGCTTTACCCGGCATATGCAACCGGCATGAGTTTTTATGCGTTGCGTCAACGTTATGGTTTTTCTGGAAGAGAGCACGCTTATTGTGTTACTAGATCGGCTGAGTCTGACGAATTAGCTGAATTAGCGGATCAAATTGGTGGCAATGATGTGCAGCGGCATCTTTCATTATCTATTGCAATGGTGTTAGCTGCTGGTGTTCGTCGTGGGACTATTAAAAGTGCGCTGCGAGTTTCGCATGAACTGCACTGAATTATGCTGATTTCATTCGAGTTTTCAAATAAATTAATTGCGTGAGTTTTGTTTAAGAGCTTTTAATTATGTGGCTAATTTGGAGGATGTTATGAGTTGTGTTGAAACTTCGTGTGCCAGCAATGCTGAGAGTTTAGATCATGCCGATATGATGCCTATGAGCATAAGCGAAATTGCTAAAGCTGTTCATGGGGAAATACACGAGTTTAATAGTTGTGACACAGATTTAGTTGCAAATTCCGTTTTTAGTGATTCTCGTCAAATCCGTAACGGTTCTGTGTTCGTAGCTATAGTTGGTGAACATGTTGACGGTCATGATTATGTAAAGAATGCTGAAAAATCTGGAGCTGTTGTAGCTATTGTTGAACATGTTGTCGAAGGCACTAATCTCAATCAAATAGTTGTGAATAATTCTATAGAAGCGCTGGGCTTGCTAGCTAAACATAATTTGGAACTTCGCCGCAATCTTAACAAACCTTTCACTATTATTGGTATTACTGGTTCCGTTGGCAAAACAACAACGAAAGATATGTTGAAGGCTTTGTTGAGCACGCTAGGCGAAACAGTTGCTCCTGTTGGATCTTTTAATAATAATATTGGTTTGCCTCTTACTGCTTTGCAAGTTGGCAGTAATACTCGATTTTTAATAGCAGAAATGGGAGCTAATCATGTTGGCGAAATTGCCAATTTAACTCATATTGCTCCTCCGGATCTCGCAATAGTGCTTAAAGTTGGTGTGGCTCATTTAGGTGAATTTGGCTCAGTTGAGCGCATTGCGCAAGCAAAAAGTGAGATTGTGCGTGGGCTTTTGCCACATGGCATAGCAGTATTAAATTCCGACGATAAGCGAGTTTCTGCAATGTCTTGTCTTGTAGAAAATAAGCATGTGCGCTGGTTCGGTAGAAATGTTAAAAACGGATTGCTGGAATCAGCTAGTAAAGATGACTACCAACTTTCAGCTAGTAATATAAAGTTAGATTCTTTTGGTAAAGCAGTTTTTACTACCACTGAACGTAGTAATTCTTCTGATCTAATGAATCATATTGAAGTGCATCTTGCTATACAAGGCGAGCATAATGTTATGAATGCGCTTGCAGCAGCAAATGTTGCTAGATATTTGGGAATGACTTTAGATGATATTGCTTCTGTGCTGTCTAAAGTTTCGCATATTAGCCCGCATCGCATGCAATTGAGTACAGTTTCTAAGAATGACGAGAAATTTACACTTATTGATGATTCCTTTAATGCAAATCCTGATTCTATGAAAGCAGGAATCGATGGTTTGTGCGCCTATGAAAATGATTCTTGTAGTGCATCTTCGAAACCTTTCCGTATAGCGGTTCTTGGTTCTATGTTGGAGCTTGGCAGCAACGAAGATGAATTGCACACAAATATTGGAGAATATGTGGCAAATTCGAGTGTCGATGCAGTTGTTGCTGTTGGTTCAAAAACGGACTCTGACTTAGATAAATTAGCTCACTGTATTGCTCAAGGTGCACGTTCTTCTTGCAATAATAAACTACTTTCTTCTCACGATGCAGTCTACTTTGTGCACAGTGCGGATGAGGCTGATGATATTGTTTGGAAAATTGTGGCCGAGCATCCGAGTAGTGTTGTGTTATTGAAAGGCTCTCATGCTTCAGGCTTGAGTGTGCTTGCTGAACATTGGGCAAATATTTAATTGCTCGATGCTCAATATAAGTGTGAAATTAATAAATTAAGTATTATAGCAAACGGAACAGTAAACGGAGGTTAAGCGGTGATTGCGCTTATTGTAGGAATTGTGGTGTCGCTCGTAGTTACGATTGTTGGCACGCCTTTGCTTATTCGTTTGGTGCATCGTTTGCACTACGGTCAGTACATTCGCCAAGATGGACCACAATCTCATTTAGTAAAGCGCGGCACGCCAACTATGGGCGGTGTTGTTATTAACTTTGCTGTAGTAGCAGGTTGGGCTGCTTCTGCTCTTTATAGATATGTTTCTGTTGGTCGCTCGCCTTCATGGTCTGCTGTTTTGGTGCTGTTTGCAATGCTTTCAATGGGTTTGCTTGGCTTTATTGATGATTTTGCTAAGGTTCGTAAAAAGCAGAATCTTGGTCTTTCTGTACATGCGAAGTTTACTGGTCAAATTATTTTTGCAAGTATTTACGCGCTTTTGTCATTGCTATTGCCAACTCAATCTGGTATTGCTAGCGCTCAACCTGGAATGAGTTTTATTGAAAAACCATTTTTTGATTTTTCTATACTCGGCAACGGTGTAGGAATTGTAGTATTTATTGTTTGGGTTAATTTCCTTATTGCTGCTTGGTCTAACGCTGTAAACTTGACTGATGGACTTGATGGTTTAGCTTCTGGATCTTCTATGATTGCTTTTGCTGGTTACGCTTTGATTGCTTTCTGGGAAAGCTACCATGTGCGCGGAGGCGGTCATTTCGGATTCTCTTACGCTGTTTCTGATCCTCTCGATTTAACTATTATTGCTGTTTGTGCTGCTGTTGCTTGCTTTGGATTCTTGTGGTTTAATTCGAATCCTGCTCAAGTATTTATGGGAGATACTGGTTCGTTGGCTTTAGGCGGATTATTTGCAGCTCTTTCTATTGCAACTCACACAGAGTTTTTGGCTGTGATTTTGGGTGGATTATTTGTAATGGAAGCTGCAAGTGACGTTATTCAAGTTGGATTCTTTAAAGCTACGCATAAGCGCGTGTTCAAAATGGCTCCTATTCATCATCATTTTGAATTGCTCGGCTGGACGGAAACCAAGGTTGTTGTGCGATTCTGGATGATTGAGCTCATGTTTGTGCTTTCTGCACTTATGATGTTCTACGCCGATTGGGCAGGGCATTCTGGCTTGCTTATTTAATTTCAAAAATTGGAAGGCTTCAATATGAATATTGTCGATGGCAATGAAGTATCTGTTTCGTCTGAATCTACTTGTAAGTCGTGCACAAGCGATAAAGCATTTGCTTTTAAGCGTGTATTAGTTGCAGGTCTTGGAGTTTCTGGTCGTGGCGCAGCTGAGGTTTTGTGCGCTGTTGGATCTGAGCCTGTGACTGCAGACGAAAATAAGCCTGATGCCGATATACATGATTTTTCAGCAATAGACTGGTCTAAAATCGATGCTGTTGTTACATCTCCAGTATTTAACCCTCGCACGCCATTTTTGCAAGAAGCTGCATCGCGCAATATTCCAATAATGAGCGAAGTTGAATTAGCATGGCGCTTGCGCGTACCTTCTAAGCGCACGAATAAACCTGCTTATTGGATTGGCGTTACTGGCACAAATGGTAAGACTTCTACTACAGAAATGACTTCTGCAATGCTAACCGCTTGCGGATTAAATGCTCCAGCTGTGGGAAATATTGGAAAGTCTGTGTCACATGCTGCTTTGGAATGTGAGCATGATGCCTTATGTGTTGAATTAAGCTCTTTCCAATTGCATTTCACTGATTCTTTAGCTCTTGATTGTGCTGCTATTACTAATATTGCTGCTGATCATTTAGATTGGCATGGTGGCATGGAAGCGTACGCTCGTGACAAGTCAAAAGTATTTAATAATGTGCAAAAAGCTTTGGTTTACAATGCTCAAGATGAGCGTGTAAGCAAATTGGCAGATTGTGCACAAGTTGCTGATGGCTGTAAAAAGATTGGTTTTACGTTAGAAGAGCCTAAAGATGGTGAAATTGGCGTAAAAGATGGTTGGATTGTAGATAACAGCGGTGTTGCTGGAGGAACTAAAGGCACTCTAAAACCTATTGTCGAATTGCGTGAGCTAAAACATCTGTGCGAGCCTGATGGCAGTGTGTATCCGCATTTATTAGCTGATGCTCTTACTGCGTTAGCGTTAGCTTTAGGTTTAACTGGTGACGTAGATTCTTCAGTTCGTGCTTTACGCGAGTTTGCTCCTGGAGGTCATCGCATTCAAACAGTTGCGACTTTGATGTCTGAAGATGAAAATCCTTCGCATTGTATTAGATTTGTAGATGATTCTAAAGCAACTAATGCTCATGCTGCTTGTGCATCTTTAGCTAGTTTTGCTAATAATTCGGTTGTTTGGATTGCTGGCGGTTTAGCTAAAGGTGGTCATTTTGAAGATTTAATTGCAAACCAACTTCATGTGATTAAAGCAGTTGTTGTTATTGGAATAGATCAACGTCCAATTGTTGAAGCTCTTCACAGTTCAGCTCCTCACATTCCAGTAACTATTGTTTCACAAGATGGTTCTTGCGCTAAATCATATGATTGCGTTGATGACTTAGTTTGTGAGTATATTGAGAATACTTCGCTTGTAAATCCTGATTCTTCATTCGGTGAGGCTGTTATGCGTCAAACTGTAGAAGCTGCTGGGCGTTATGTTAAGCCTGGTGATGTTGTTCTGCTTGCTCCTGCTTGTGCCTCTATGGATCAATTTGTTTCGTACGCCGATCGCGGCAATCGTTTTGCTAAAGAATCTCAACGATGGGTGCATAATCATGGTATTCAACAGTAATAAGCCTAAAAAGTTTTTGCGTTCATTAGCGTGCAAAGTCTCAGAAGTTATTATGGAAGATCATATTGAAACAGATTCAGATTCTTCTCATTCTTCCCAAAAGCAAAAATTTGAATCTTTTAAAAAATCTATTAGAACTTCAGCAAGTAAAGTAGGCGAGTCCGTAAGCAAAGCAGGAGCGTATGCAAGCAAAGCGGGTAAGGAATTAGGCAAATCTGTAGGAAAGTCTGTAAGTAAGTCCGTAAGTAGTTCTGTTACTAAAGTTGGCAAATCTGTAGGTTCTTCTTTAAATGAATCTGTAAAATTTGTAAAAGATGTAAAGAAGTCGAAAGCTGCGAAACCAGCGAAACCAGCAAAGCTAGCGAAACCAGCAAATACAGCAAAGCCGGCAAAGTCAATCAAATACGCAAAATTAGCGCATACTGTATCTGGAATATTTTCCTCGAAAAAAGACTACTCAAAAAACTCGTTAGAGCGCAAAACTCAAGATTCAGAATTAAAGAAATACGTTGGCTTGCGCAGTTTAACTAACCCACTGTGGTGCTTATACGGCATGAGAGTATCAGTGGTTATACTGTCGATTTTCGGCTTATTTATGGTGTTTTCTAGTTCTTCAGTAACTATGATCACCTACGGAATTGCACCTTGGGGTCAAGGCGTAAACCAAACAATGTATTGCGTTTTAGGCTTAATTGGCTATATTTTCGCTTCTCGACTTCCAGTTACAGTTTATAGACGATACGTTGCTGTTATTTACATTATTTCTGTTATTGCACAGTTCTTAACATTTGTTCCAGGTTTACGACGTGAAGTTAATGGTAATGCTGGTTGGATTGCTTTCGGCCCTATGACTTTGCAGCCTGCAGAAATTACAAAACTTGCATTATGTATTTGGCTTCCAGTAGCTTTGATTGCTGCAAAACAAGCATATGAGCGTGTGCGAATGCGCGCGTATATTCCTGTAGCAGCAGGACTTGGCGTATCGTTGTTGCTTGTTATTGCAGGTAAGGATCTTGGTACTGCTTTAATTATTATTCTTATTGCACTTATAGCTTTCTACTTAGGTGGATTCCCAACAAAATGGCTTGTTGGAAGCATATTTATTGCTTGCATAATGGTTGCTCTTTTGGTTTTAACAAGCCAAAATCGTATGCGACGTATTCTTGCTACTTTGCACGGATGTGATGCAAAATCAGCTAAAGGCGTTTGTTTCCAAGCAATTCACGCTCAATATGCAATGGCTTCTGGTGGACTATTAGGCGTTGGCATCGGAAACTCTCGTGAAAAATGGAATTATTTGCCTTACGCTCACAATGACTTTATTTTCGCTATTATTGGCGAAGAGATGGGCTTTTTGGTTGCAGCAGCAGTGATTTTGCTATACGTAATTATTGGTTGGTGCATACTATCTTCAGCATTAAAAGCGAAATCGCAATTTATTTCAATCACATTAATGTGTATTGCAACGTGGATTGTAGGCCAAGGATTAGTTAATATTCTTGTTGTTGTGCAAATACTTCCGGTTATGGGAGTGCCTATGCCGTTTGTGTCCGCAGGTGGTTCTTCGCTTGTTATGTGTTTGGTCGCAATTGGCGTAGCTGATGGTCTTATGCGTTCCAATCCGCAACTTACTATATCGAAGTAGTAAGTATTTACAACTTTTTATAATATGAAAGTTATAACAAGGGTAGTGAAATGAAATTTGATAATGCTATTGAGCATGAAGTGCATATTGTTCTTGCAGGCGGGGGCACTGCAGGTCATGTCAATCCTTTGCTTTCTGTCGCAAACGCTATTAAAAAGCTCAATCCTGAAGCGTTAATTAGTGTAATTGGCACAGAAGTTGGTTTGGAAAAAAGTCTTGTTCCGAATGCAGGGTACGAACTTGACACTATAGAAAAAGTGCCGTTCCCGCGTAAGCCAAATCTAGATGCAATTAAGTTTCCAATTCGATGGATGCGCGAAAAACGCAAAGTGCGAAATATACTAGCCGCTAGAAAAGCAGATATAGTAGTGGGCTTCGGTGGCTATGCTTCTGCTCCAGTATATTCTCAAGCTCATGCGCAGCATATTCCTATTGTGATTCACGAGCAGAATGCTAAATCTGGAATGGCAAATCGCTTGGGCGCAAGTTGGGCTGATGCTGTTGGAACAGTTTATGGGAATACTGATTTGCGCACACGAAAAGGTGTCAAAGTTGAAAGAGTTGGTTTACCTCTTAGACCTGCTATTTCTCAATTGTGTGAAAGATTAGAAAAAGATTATGATTCCGCTCGCGTTGAAGGTGCGCAAAAACTTGGCGTTGACCCTAAACGTCCAATTATTCTTGTTACTGGCGGATCTTTGGGTGCAAAAAGCATAAATCAAGCTGTTGCTGCAGCAGCAGGAGATATTTTAAAACATGCGCAAGTAATTCACTTAACTGGTCGCGCAAAAGCGGAAGAAGTGCGAAATATAGTTGCAAAGCAAGTAGGCGAATCGCAAATAAACGATATTAAACCAGAGCATGCTGGCTGTGGCGATTATCATATTGCAGAATATCTAGAGCGTATTGATTGGGCTTTTGCTTGTGCAGATTTAGTTATATGTCGTGCAGGAGCTGGAACGGTTGCAGAAATTTCTGCACTTGGCTTACCTGCTGTATACGTGCCATTGCCTATTGGCAACGGCGAGCAGCGTTTCAATGCTGAGCCTGTAGTAAATGCAGGGGGAGCAGTAATGGTAAATGATGCTGATTTCAATGCAAAGTGGTTTATAGATGAAGGATTAGCTTTATTGCAAAACAAAAAGCAATTACAAGCTATGCGTACTAAATCTTGGAATTATGGTATTCGTGATGCTGCAGACGTTATGGCGAAGCATATTCTTGAAATCGCAAAAGAAGGCAGAAAGTAATGACTAATCTTAATAGCAATACAACTTCATTTCATAATAATATTGATTTAAACCCAGTAAAATCAGCATTTGATGATTCGCAAACAATTTCAAAATTAGGTCGAGTGCATTTTATTGGTATTGGTGGAGCTGGAATGAGTGTTCTGGCAGAAATGTTGCATGAAGAGGGGGTAAGCGTAAGTGGATGTGATCGCGAAGCAAATGATCACACTCAACGCTTGGAAGAATTAGGTATTGAAGTAGAAATTGGACAAAGTGCTTCACACGTTGAGCATGCAGATGTACTCGTGTATTCAAGCGCTATTAAACCGAGCAATCCGGAGATTATGGCAGCACATGAGCGCGGCATAAAGCTTGTTCATCGCAGCGATATTCTTGCGTTATTATTATCTGCAAAAACTGGCGTGACTGTTGCTGGAGCGCATGGTAAAACAACTACTAGCTCACTTCTTTCTCATATATTAACTGTGGCTGCAGCAGGCGATTTGGCTGATCCAAGCTACGCAATCGGCGGATCTATTCAAGCCGCAGACGGAACAGTTTTAGACGGTGGTCATGCTGGCAATGGAATTGTTATGGTTGCTGAAGCTGACGAATCTGACGGAAGTTTTGAAAAATACAGCCCAAGTATTGCAATCGTAACAAATGCTGAAGCAGATCACTTGGATCATTACGGCTCTAGTGAACGATACAGAGAAGCATTTGTTGAGCACGTAAGTCATGCTATTAATAACGTAATAATTTGTGCAGAAGACGAAGGTGCTAGAAAAGTACTTGAAGCTATGCCGGATAATATTTTAAACAAAACAATTGCTTACGGTAATTTGGATACTTGGAGCATGAAAGTCAGCTCGCGCGTACAAAAATTAGCTATGTTCGCAAGTATTGAGCATGAAAATGAGCAAGCTGTAAGTGGTCGAGAAATGTTTACGCTTGTATTGCCAGAAAAAATTTTGGATGAACATGCTAAATGTTCGAATAAGGTGCAAGTTAGCTTGTTAATACCAGGTTTGCATAATGCGCTTAATGCTTCTGCAGCTATTGTTGCTGCAGTATTGCTCGGTATGAATCCAGAAGATGCGGCTCGTAGTGCAGAAAGCTTCCGAGGTGCGTCTCGTCGTTTTGATATTCGTGGATGTGTTGATGGTGTGACAGTTGTGGACGATTATGCTCACCATCCAACTGAAATAGCTGCATTATTGCGCGCTGCTCGAAGAAAGTACACTTCTTCTACTCTTCGCGTGCTGTTTCAGCCTCATTTGTTCTCCAGAACGCAGGCTTTTGCTAATGAGTTTGCAAAATCTTTGGCTCTTGCAGACGATGTAATTGTTACAGGAATTTTCCCAGCTCGCGAAAAGCAGGAAGATTTTCCAAATATTAATGCTGAAACTATTGTTAAAGCTGCAAAATCGCAGAATCTTGATGTAAAAATTGAAGCGGTTGACGATATGCGCGAAGCTGCGTTGAAACTGGCTTCGCGTGCAAAATCTGGTGATGTGCTGCTTACAGTTGGTGCAGGAAGTATTACTGCTATGACGTCTGTTATGCTAGAAGCATTGTAGTGCTTTGAAATTAAGCGATTAAAATATAAATAGATTATTACGAGAGGTAATTATGGGTCGCGTGAGGTCAAGCAAATCGTACGATGCTGATGCAAATAATTCGCATCGTCGTACCGTTTCAAGTCTTAATATTGCGCGTACTGAAGAGTCTCGTAGTAATAAATCCAGCAGCATTGCGTCTCGTAGCAGTGCGTCTCGTAGTGCTGAATTGCTTAATAATGAATTGCGTAGTGGTGTAGCTCGTGGTGCGAAATCTAATATCGGAAAATCTAATATAAAAAAATCTAGTATCAAAAAAACGCGTGATGAAAAAATTCATATTTCTAAACCTAGATCTGCTTCGTCGTTGCGCAAAGACCAGCGTTTTCAAAGGCATATAATCAGCCAAAACACATCGCAAATACGAGTAGCTGATATCAATGAAAAAAATCATCAAGGTAAGTTTGTTGACGCTAGACTTTTGCCGAAGCTTGATTTTGTAAGAAAAACTTTAAGTCAAACTTCTGGTTCTCTTGGAATGATTACTCGTCCTAGAATAATTAATTTTCGAGAGCGTTTGAAAGAACGTAAATCTGCTTATTTGCAATTTACTGTTAAACGAATTCTTGCAATTCTTGCAGTGATTGCTTCTGTTTCAGCGATTGTTTGGTTTTTATTCTTCTCGCCAGTTTTTCTTCTTAAGTCTAACGATATAAGTATTTCTGGTTCTAACGAGTGGGTGAGTGAGCAAAAAATTGCTTCAATTGCGTCAACTCAGGTTGGTAAATCGCTATTTTTAGTTTCTTCTCAAGAAGTAATTAACCAACTTAACGATATTCCTGGTGTAACTGAAGCAAAAGTTTCTAAGAATTTCCCTAATGGTTTGCATGTTTCTGTACATGCGCAACGTCCTGCAGCAATGCTCAAAACTCGAGATAGCAATAAATTAACTGCTGTTGACGCTAAAGGTCGCGTGTTAAATGCCGTAGCTCAAGTTCCAACGCAAGGAATACCTGTTATCGAAGTTTCAAATGTGCAAAGAAGTTTGAATAATAGAGCGGTACTTGAAGCTGTAAAAATTGTTAGTTCACTTTCGGAATCTTTGCGAGCTAGAGTTACGAAAGTTAGTGCAAAAACTCAAGATTCTGTCGAAACAGAATTAGGGGATGTTAAAAAAACTATCATATGGGGCAATTCGTCTCAGATTGAGTTAAAGAAAGCTATTGTTGCCAAGATTATTGATGATCCTAGTAAAATTGGCAATAAACGCAGCTTAGATGTGTCTGCTCCTGTGCGTCCAATTCTTAAATAGGGTTTTAAAACTTTATTAATTGCATTGTCAAGATTAGGTGTATAATAGCAATTTGTGTGTGCCAACAACGTGCCTTATGTTATAGGCGTGTTGGTTGGGATATCCCAAGTGCCAAAGATAGCGCGCAGTAATGTGTGGCTGGAGGCGCGAGGGCCATCGGGCCGGTGGACTGTGGCTTTTACTCTTTAACCGATTCTTTGGTTATGGTGTGCTGCAGTGTGGCGGTTTTCACCAAATAGAAGATAACAATGAATCGGAGAACTTAAGTTGCCTACGATTGAACAACTTGTCCGTAAAGGACGTCAGGCCAAGCCGAAAAAGTCAAAGACTTTGGCCTTGAAGGGTAGCCCGCTGCGTCGTGGCGTATGCACCCGTGTATACACCACCACTCCTAAGAAGCCAAATTCCGCGCTTCGTAAGGTTGCTCGTGTGCGCCTCAGCTCTGGTATTGAAGTAACCGCCTATATTCCAGGCGAAGGTCACAACTTGCAGGAGCACTCCATCGTGCTCGTGCGTGGTGGCCGTGTGAAGGATCTCCCAGGTGTGCGTTACCACATCGTGCGTGGCGCATTAGATACCCAGGGTGTCAAGGACCGCAAGCAGGGTCGTTCCCTGTATGGAGCAAAGAAGGCGAAGTAAAACATGTCACGTAAAGGACCTGCAAAAAAGCATCAACTGCTTCCTGATCCAATCTACGGCTCGACCGTCGTGGCTCAGTTGATTAACAAAATCCTTCTCGATGGTAAGAAGTCCATCGCAGAAAACATCGTCTACACCGCTCTTGAGCAGGTGAAGGCAAAGACCGAGCAGGAGCCAGTTTCTGTATTGAAGCGCGCTCTTGATAACATTCGTCCAAATCTTGAGGTTCGTTCTCGCCGCGTTGGTGGTGCAACTTATCAGGTTCCAGTCGAAGTTAAGCCTGCTCGCGCAAACACTCTTTCCCTCCGCTGGCTTACTGACTTCTCACGCGCTCGTCGTGAAAAGACTATGGCTGAGCGCTTGGCCAACGAAATTCTCGATGCCTCCAATGGCTTGGGTGCTTCCGTGAAGCGCCGCGAGGATACCCACAAGATGGCAGAAGCAAACAAGGCTTTTGCTCACTATCGCTGGTAATCCACAAGATAATCGGTATCTTAAAGAGCTAAGGATAAGAATATGGCACAAGATGTGCTTAACGACCTGAATATGGTTCGTAATATCGGCATCATGGCGCACATTGATGCTGGTAAGACTACTACCACCGAACGTATTCTTTACTACACTGGTAAGAACTACAAAATCGGTGAAACTCATGATGGTGCTTCTACCATGGACTTCATGGCTCAGGAGCAGGAGCGCGGTATTACTATTCAGTCTGCTGCAACTACCTGCTTCTGGAAGCGTCAAACTCATGACGTTGATGACCGCTATCAGATCAACATCATCGATACCCCAGGTCACGTGGACTTCACCGCTGAGGTGGAACGTTCCCTTCGCGTGCTCGATGGTGCTGTAGCAGTTTTCGATGGTAAGGAAGGTGTGGAACCTCAGTCTGAAACCGTGTGGCGTCAGGCTGATAAGTATAGCGTCCCACGTATCTGCTTCATCAATAAGATGGATAAGCTTGGCGCTGATTTCTACTATTCCGTCAAGACCATCAAGGAGAAGCTCGGTGCAACTCCACTCGTTATTCAGCTTCCAATCGGTGCTGAAAACGACTTCGTTGGCGTTGTTGACTTGATTCGTATGAAGGCTTACGTCTGGAATGACGTTAAGGACGATATGGGTGCTCACTATGACACCGTTGACATTCCTGAAGATTTGCAGGAACGTGCAGAACAGTATCGTGCTGAACTTATGGATCAGGTTGCTGAAGCTGACGATGAGCTGGTTGAGAAGTACCTCGAAACTGGCGAACTTACTGAAGAAGAAATGCGCGCTGGTATCCGTAAGCTTACCATTGAGCGTAAGGCATTCCCAGTAACTTGCGGTTCTGCATTCAAGGATAAGGGTGTTCAGCCAATGCTGGATGCTGTTGTCGACTTCCTCCCAAGCCCAGAAGATGTTCCATCTATTAAGGGCTTCAAGCCAGGCGACGAATCTGTTGAAATTGACCGTAAGCCAGTTAATACAGATCCATTCGCAGCATTGGTATTCAAGATTTCAACCCATCCATTCTATGGCAAGCTCGTGTTCGTGCGCGTTTACTCTGGCGAAGTAAAGCCAGGCGATTCCGTGTACGATTCCACGAAGTCCAAGAAGGAACGCGTTGGTAAGATTTTCCAGATGCATGCTGATAAGGAAAATCCTGTAGATTCAGCTGAAGCTGGTAACATCTACACCTTCGTTGGTTTGAAGAACGTCAGCACTGGTGATACTTTGTGCGACGAAAAGAACCCAATTTCTTTGGAATCCATGACATTCCCAGATCCTGTTATTGAGGTTGCTGTGGAGCCAAAGACGAAGGCTGATCAGGAAAAGATGAGCTTGGCTTTGGCTAAGCTTTCTGACGAGGATCCTACATTCCAGGTTAAGACCGATGAGGAATCTGGTCAGACTTTGATTTCCGGTATGGGCGAGCTTCAGCTTGACATTATCGTTGATCGTATGCGTCGTGAGTTCAAGGTCGAAGCGAATGTTGGTAAGCCACAGGTTGCTTACCGTGAGACGATTCGTAAGGCTGTTATGAACCAGGAATACACTCACAAGAAGCAGACCGGTGGTTCTGGTCAGTTTGCAAAGGTTTTGATGAACTTCGAACCTCTCGACACAGAATCTGGCGAAACCTACCAGTTTGTCAACGAAGTTACCGGCGGTCACATCACCAAGGAATTCATTCCTTCAATCGATGCAGGCGTGCAGGAAGCTATGGAATCCGGCGTTTTGGCTGGCTTCCCAGTTGTGGGTGTAAAGGCAACCGTCACCGACGGTCAGACTCACGATGTCGATTCTTCGGAAATGGCCTTCAAGATCGCAGGTTCCATGTGCTTCAAGGAAGCTGCTCCTAAGGCTAATCCGGTAATTCTCGAACCAATTATGGCTGTCGAAGTCCGTACTCCAGAAGAGTACATGGGCGACGTCATGGGCGATTTGAACTCTCGTCGCGGTAACATCCAGTCTATGACTGATGCCACTGGCGTGAAAGTTATCGACGCCAAGGTGCCGCTGAGCGAAATGTTCGGCTACATTGGCGATCTTCGTTCCAAGACTCAGGGCCGCGCAATGTTCACCATGCAGATGGACTCTTACGCGGAGGTCCCGAAGGCCGTTTCGGACGAGATTATTAAGGCTCAGCGCGGCGAATAAAGCGCACGCTACTTCGGTGTTTTCTGTCCCCGGTCAACGCTAGAATTTCCTACGTTGACTGGGTTCTGGCACCGAAGTGGCACCTAACCCAGAAACCCAGTAATATGTAGCGAAAGACCTCTCACAAATGTGTGAGGCAAACTACGAGACGTCCAGGAGGACAAACACATGGCAAAGGAAAAGTACGAGCGTACTAAGCCGCATGTTAACATTGGTACCATTGGTCACGTTGATCACGGTAAGACTACCTTGACCGCGGCTATTTCTAAGGTGCTGCATGGCGAGTATCCAGATCTGAACCCTCAGTATGACTTCGATCAGATTGATGCCGCTCCAGAAGAGAAGGAACGCGGCATTACCATTAACATCGCACACATCGAGTATCAGACCGCTGAGCGTCACTACGCTCACGTGGACGCTCCAGGCCACGCTGATTACGTGAAGAACATGATCACCGGTGCTGCTCAGATGGATGGCGCAATCCTCGTGGTTGCTGCTACCGATGGTCCTATGGCTCAGACCCGTGAGCACGTTTTGCTCGCTAAGCAGGTCGGTGTCCCGAAGATCCTCGTTGCTTTGAACAAGTGCGATATGGTTGATGATCCAGAACTTATCGACCTCGTCGAAGAAGAGGTTCGTGACCTCCTCGAAGAAAACGGCTTCGATCGCGACTGCCCAGTCATCCGCACCTCTGCTTACGGTGCTTTGCATGATGACGCTCCAGATCACGAGAAGTGGGTAGAGACCGTCAAGGAGCTCATGAAGGCTGTTGACGAGTACATCCCAACCCCAACTCACGATCTTGACAAGCCATTCTTGATGCCAATCGAAGATGTGTTCACCATCTCCGGTCGTGGTACCGTTGTCACCGGTCGTGTTGAGCGTGGTAAGCTCCCAATCAACACCCCAGTTGAGATCGTTGGTTTGCGTCCAACTCAGACCACCACCGTTACCTCCATCGAGACCTTCCACAAGCAGATGGATGAGGCCGAGGCTGGCGATAACACTGGTCTTCTTCTCCGTGGTATCAACCGTACCGATGTTGAGCGTGGTCAGGTTGTGGCTGCTCCAGGTTCTGTGACCCCACACACCAAGTTCGAAGGCGAAGTTTACGTCTTGACCAAGGACGAAGGTGGCCGTCACTCGCCGTTCTTCTCCAACTACCGTCCACAGTTCTACTTCCGCACCACCGACGTCACCGGCGTTATCACCTTGCCAGACGGCGTTGAGATGGTTCAGCCAGGCGATCACGCAACCTTCACTGTTGAGTTGATTCAGGCAATCGCAATGGAAGAGGGCTTGACCTTCGCAGTTCGTGAAGGTGGCCGTACCGTTGGTTCCGGTCGTGTGACCAAGATTCTTGCCTAGTATTTTTTCTAACTGAAAAATATTAGCTAAGGCTTAATAAAGACCCCGCGAGGAAACTCGTGGGGTCTTTTGTTGTATGCGCTTGTTTTATCAGCGCGACGACCTGCTTGAGCGCGCGATTTAGCGCGCGAAAGCAATTCGGAGCGCCGAGCTTGCTTAGAGTTGAAAGCACAGTGTGCTTTCAACGCAAGCGAGGTCTGCCTTCGTCAATAAAGACGAAGGCAGGGCAGATTAGTGGGGTAGTGTTCTCTTGTTTGGAATGTTTTGGTGGGTTTGGAGCTCCAATCGCGGGATTTGATGCTCACGTTGGCGTGACGACCTGCTTGAGCGCTGCGATTTAGCGCGCGAAAGCAACTCGGAGCGGAAACTCGCTTAGGTTGGAAGTCCGGGGGACTTCCAACGCGAGTTTCGTAAGCGAGCGCGTTACCCACGTGAGCGCCACTGTTTTTTCGTTACTGGTGCAGTTTGTGTTCTGCGTTAGTGTCTCATTTTGCTTGTTTTGGGACACTGGTGCAGTTTGTGTTCTGCGTTAGTGTCTCTGGTAGGTGATTTGAGAAGTGTGTGAGAGATGGGTGTTAGTAACGCTCGGCACTGTTAACGCGTTCGCGTTTGGAGTACAGAGAGCATAATAAAACCCTGCCAAATACTAATCTGGCAGGGTTAAATAGCTAAGCAACTAACACACGTATGTTAGTTTTAGTATTGCTAATCTCTATTATCTCCAAGCAACTCTAGCAAGTAGATGAACATGTTAATGAAGTCCAAGAACAGCTGGAATGCGCAGAAAATAGATACTTTCTTAACCATTTCAGGCTGATTTTCATATTGTGCAAGTAATGCGCGAGTTTGCTGAGCATCGTAAGCTGTTAAACCTGCAAAAATAACGATGCCAATTCCAGCCATAAGACGCATTGTTCCAGTATCTTGCCCAATAAACGAAATAATAATTTGCGCAACAACGAATACAAGTAATGCAACCATTAAAATTGGACCAGCTTTAAGCAAATCCTTTTTTGTAGTAAGTGCAAGCATTGTCAAGCACAGGAAGAATCCTGCAGTTAAAGCAAATACTAATGCCACAGATCCAAGGCTAAATACTTGAAAGACTGAGCTTAAAGTAAATCCTGTTAAAGCAGCATAAGCATAGAACAAAACTCGTACTGTTGTCTCACTCATTTTCATTAAGCGTGTTCCAAGAACAACTGCTATCACAACCTGAGCAATTGCCAACATTATCCAACCCCATCCGCGGGTTGCAAACATAAATCTAAGCCAGAAATTACCGCTCTGAGTGAACAGTGCCACAAGAGTTGTAACAATCAATCCAAGCGTCATTTCGCCATAAGTGCGTCCTACTGAAACTCTTTTTGCTTCTTCAAAAGCATATGTTGCCTGAGTGTCAATAACTTCAGGAGCACCGCTTCTGTAATAATCTTGAGTAAAGTTTGTCATTATTTCTCCTTAACAGCTATGAAATAAAACGCTGTCAAGACAACGTTCTCACATAATTATAATTAAAGCATCTGGGAAAATGCTAAAAAAATACAGCATAATTTATACGTTCGTACAATAAGCTGGTTTTAATCTTGCATAAGATTACGCCTAATATGGCATAAGCTTGCGCTTCGTATTTATATTATGCCTTACTATTAGGTGCTTCTTCAACTTGAGGAGCACCATTAATATCGCGGTGAATACCTTGCATTTGTGTTTCAATATTTTGCAAGCTATGCGCGCAATCGAGCAAAGTTTGAGAGTGCTCAGCCAACTTTGCATCCGGCAAACCGGCTTTGTATCTTAAAGCGTGCTCCAAGCTAGCCCAATAATCCATAGCAATAGTTCGGAATTGCACTTCAACTGGCGTGTAGTGTGCTCCAGAAGACAAGAACACAGGAACTGCATAAATTACGTGCAAACTGCGGTATCCATTAGGTTTTGGATTCTTAATATAATCCTTAACTTGCAATACTTGAATGTCTGTTTGTTTAGAAAGATATTGCGCTACAGAATACACATCGTCGCAGTAGTTGCAAATTACGCGAATTCCAGCTACGTCGAAAAGATTATCGCGTATAGAGCGTGTGGAAATATCTAGATGACGCCTTTGCAGTTTCTCAAAAATTGAGTGTACTGATTTAAGACGACGCTCCATGTGATGAATTGGGTCGTGAGAGAACCGCACCTGAAATTCGCTATCTAGAATCTCGAGCTTTGTACTTATTTCGTACATTGCTCCTTCGTAAATTTGCATCATGTTTACAAATTCGTCGATTTGGTCTTCAGGAAGCATAAGCGAATTAGTTTTGCCGCATTGGGAGCAATTTTGTTGGTTTTTTGTATTGTCAACATTGCTGCTAACGTTGCTGCTTTCATTAGCTGCTTCGTTGCTATGAAGACGCGCATAGAGTTCTGCTGCGTTTACGCGGTTATGACGATCAAGTATCACGTCTTTTAATAATACTATAAAAACTGCTAAACGTCTGGGAGTGCGTATGTAAATGTAATATTCTTTGCAAAGCGTGATATAAATATCTTAGGTAATTGAGCGCAAGCAAAATCTAGCAAAGTATTTTGACGAGGAGTGTATTTTGTCTGAAAATAAGCAGGATAATATTCCTAAAGTAATTTCAATAGTTGGTCCTACGGCTTCAGGCAAAACTAGTCTTGGTATTGCGCTTGCGAAAAAATTAGCTGAGCGTGGGATTCGTGCGGAAATCATCAACGCAGACGCGTATCAAATGTATCGTTACATGGATATTGGCACGGCTAAGGCGAGTGCGCAGGAGCAGGCGGAAGTACCACACCATTTGCTTGACATAATTGATCCTGAAGAAACGATGACGGTTGCGCGATTTCAAGTTTTGGCCAGACAGTGTATTAGTGAGTTGCAATCGCGTGGTGTGAGGCCGATTTTAGTTGGAGGATCGGGATTGTATGCTCGTGCTGCTGTGGATGATATTACATTTCCAGGCACGGATGAGTCTATTCGTGCAGCTTTGGAGGAGCGCGAGCGCAAAGAGGGAGCGAGTGCGCTGTTTGATGAGTTGCAACAAAAGGATCCGGTTGCTGCGGCTCATATGGATGCGCGCAATCCGCGACGTACAATTCGCGCGCTTGAAGTGATTGAGCTTACGGGAAAGCCTTATTCCGCAACGCTTCCGAAGTATAAGTATGTGATTGATTGCGTGCAAATTGGCTTAGATTTGCGTCGTGAAGATTTAGATAAGCGCGTGGATTTACGTACGCAAATTATGCGTGAGCAGGGTTTTGTGGATGAGGTGCGCGCGATTCGAGAGCGATTGGGTGTGACTGCAGCTCGTGCTCTTGGCTACCAGCAGATTATGGATTATTTGGATGGCGTGTGGAGCGAGGATGAGGCTTTTGTGGATATTGCACAAAAAACTCGACGACTTGCACGCAAACAAATGGGTTGGTTTGGTAGGGATGCTCGCATCCACTGGTTGGACGCGTTGCGACCGGATCTTGCGGAAGCTGCGCTCGCGATTGTTGATGATGCGGATGCGGGGGAGTTTGATTGCGATAGTTCTGACGCTACTGAGCACGTTACTCAGCATCATCTCGGAGATGCTTTTGACGCTTAATTTAAGCCTTGGAAACATTGGGTTTTGCTACAAAAAACGCCACTGTGTGAGCAGTGGCGTTATTGCGTTTGTGGAGTCGCGGGGAATTGAACCCCGGTCCGGTGACCGTACCCTCGGTCTTCTACGTGCGTAGTCTGCTGGCCGTGCGGCAGTTTTTCTGCCCCCATGTTATCGCAGACAATTCATGGCGAGCATATCTACAGTAAAAGTCCCTGAATTGCCCTGCAGCCCAGCAATTCAAGCAAGTCTTCTCATGACGTTCAGCACCACTCCGAAGACGTGAGTGGGTGAACGGAGCAGCTGCTCACTGGTTAATCCTGGCGCGAAGCTCAGGCAGCGAGAGCGAACTCAGTGCGATTAGATTTAGCACTTATTCTTTTGCGAAAGGACGTTTACGAGTGGACTTTCGCATTCTCGGCACGCTTCCCCGCGGCGAACAGATCGCCGTCGAAACCGATCGACCCCTTTTGATTTTTCAAACAATCGTTGCGCTAGAGCACACGTTTTTATATTGTATCATATTTTAATGCGACGAATTGCTTGAGCGCTTATTTCTCACGGAATAGCAGTTTGCCTAACGCATGATGATATGGGCGCCCTCACTGAGCTTATTCCTAACGGCATAGTCGTTCGGATGATTTTTTTTGGGGGGGGGGGTATTGATTAGTATATTATTAGTTAGGTGATTTTATTTGCCAAGTGTAAATATGAGTTGTAGTTGATTTGTAACGAATAAAAGATTATAACAAATGTTTATTTTATGCCCGTATACTGTATTCATATATAATATATATGAAGATTTATGGGTATGCGCGATTTACTTGAAAATGGTTGGAGTGAGGAGAAATAATGGCAGAGCGTAAAGATTTATATGGTGATATGGCACCAAGAAGAACACTTCGTAAGGCTCATGCAGTGAAGCGTTCTCGTGCTTTGCGTAAGGGAGTTGCTGGAGTTGCTGTTGCTTCAACTTTGGCAATGATGCTTCCATCTGTTGTGGCTTCCGCGCTTCAGCCTACTCAAAAAGATATTATCGATGCGTCTAATACGACGCAAAAATGGGCAAAGGTAAAGCCTGATGTAGATGAATTGAATATGCAGCGGTGGGGTGCTGGCGTACTCAATAAGGGTGCACAAATTCAAAAGTTTGTAGAGCTTGCGCGCCATGATGCACAAATGCAAAAGTTGCGTGAAGCACAACAGCGTGAGATTGAGCAGCGTGAAATAAATAAGAGTGAAGCAAAGCAGCGCGAATCGCAACAACACGAAGTGCAACAGCGTGATGGAATTGACTCGCAGTTAGGTAGTTCTTCAGAACAGGTTAATTTCGGACATTCTTATGCAGTAAGTGCGCCTGCGCCAGTGCAGCCAGTTCATCCAGCAGTAAAGCCAGAGTCGACTCCAACTTTGAAGCCGACTGCAAAGCCAGAATCAACGTCAACTGCAAAACAAGATGCAAAGCAACCTGCAGAAACAAAGCAACCGGAAGCAAAGCAACCGGAAGAAAATGCTGGTGACGTTAAGCCTGCTGAGGTTAAGCCAGGTGAAAATAAGCAGCCTGCACAACCAGCAAATACGCAGCCTGTAAATACTGAAAGCGCAAAGCCTGCAAACGAGCAGAATACAAGCGCACAATCTTCAAGCACTCACGCAGAAAATGCTCCTGCATTAAGTAATGCAAATGCGCCAAAGGGGCGTGTTCGTAGGTCTGTTGAGAGCGGCGATGGTGCTTCCGACGGGAATAGTGTAACTACTACAACAAGTGCGCCTGCAACCTCGACTGCACCGTCTGCAAATAATGCCTCTGCAGCTCCGACTGCGAACACTGTAGATAATACGACTGCACCGTCTGCTCCTGCACCTTCAACAGGTACAGCGTCTAACGCTGGTGCTGGAACTACAGCGAACCCAAGTACAGAAAATACAACTGCACAAGGTGCAAATGCAAACGTCTCAGGCGAAGAGAAAAGCACTACGCCTGCTTCGAACAATGAGCATCCTTCACCTGCTTCTACATCGAACGCTGGCACAACAACTAATAACGCAGCAACTGATCCAAACAGCCAGGTAATTAAGCCGAATGAGCAGCATCCAACTGCTGAAAACACAGAGCAAGCCAACGAACAGGTACAAACCGACAAAAAGCCAAAAGCCACTTACAATTTGAAAATTCGCTATACGATTGGTGGTGCTGCGAATAAGCAGCTTGTGCAGCCGTATGAGCTTACAATTGATCAAGAAGACTTCGATAATCTAGGCAAAGATGGTAAGTACGAATACATTGAGCTTCCAAAGGCTGCTGGATACCGTCCGTCCGTATATCACTCCGGTGATTACCAGTACTACATTAAAAACAGCGAAGACAAGTTTGTTATTGACGACGGTACGGATGCGGATGCTAAGCGTTACTTGCGTTTAAGCAAGAAGCTGATTACTGATTACGCTGTAAAGAAAAGGCAGGCTGTTGAAAGCAACAACAGTGCGCAAACTTCGCAGAATACATCGTCTTCGCAGTCGGGTTCAGACGATGGCATTCAGTACTACGGCGAGTTGAACATCAACTACGCTCCTAAAACAGCTAAGTACTATGTGCGTCACTTGTTGCAGCAAATTGACAATAAGAACGAGTTTAAGGAAGCTGCAAATCTTGGTATTGGTAAGGTTATTATACCAAAGCACAGAGTGAAGGATCCTGTAACAAAAAAGTACGAATATAAGGACGGGGATCCTATTCACGTCACTGAAGTTACTGGCACTGTTGGCTCAGATGTGAGCGCTATAGCTTTGTATATTCCAGGCTACGAACCAGAGCACAATCTTATTAGCTCACCGCTTTCGGATTCGGATAGTGAAAGCGACAAGCTGATTTTGAACCTTCGCTACTACCGTAAGGCTTACGATGTTACTTACGACACTGATGGTGGCACGGATGTTACTGCTCAAAAAGTGTATTACCAGCAACTTGTACCACCAGTTAAAGATCCAACTAAGCGCGGATACACGTTTAAGGGTTGGTCTGTAGTCGATCCTAGCAAAAAGAGTGATCCGCTTTATGCTGATAATACTATTGTTTCTCTTGATGACTACAAGATGCCGGATCACAATGTGCAATTCCGCGCTAATTGGAAAGCGAACAATACTACCAGCTACCGCGTGAACGTGTGGGTGCAAAAGGCAGATTTAGTTGACAAAGAGCATCCGGATTCGCTTAAAAACTACGACTTTGTTGGTCTTGTTGAGCGCAAGAATGTTAAGACAGACAGTGAAGTTGCGCTTAATAATATGGATGATGCTGGCGTTGCTAAGGATACTAATAAGCTTAATGGCAAAAGCGTAGATGATTATGTAGAGGACCCGGAACTCGGTTTAACTAGAGAAGAGCTGCAAGGCAAAAATGTTGACCATAAGGATGGCTTAATTGCAAAGTTCAACTGGATGAACGATACGCCTGTAACAAGCTTAGATGGGTATGATACCACGAATCCTGGTGCCGCTGAAAACAAGGGCAAGGATTTATTCACGCGCTACTTCCATGTGAATAAGAAGCTTACTAAAAGATTCACAAAAGATACTAATAATACAAGCAATAAGCTTTCTGCTAACGACTTAGATAATACTTTTGATTTAGTTTACGACCGCAATACTTACGAGCTTATTTTTGCTAAGCCTGCTGGCGTAGATAGGGGTGACAATGTTGCTATAAAAAGACTTGACGAAAACGGCAAAACAACTATTTATTGCTATGCTGGCGGTGGCGGTTGCTCAGATAAGTATGAAGGTAAAGATGAGACTGATGATGGCGCTAAAATTAACCATAAAGGCTACCGCGTAAATGTTCGTTACGGTCAAAAGCTTACTGATATTTGGCCTGATGTAAATGAATTATATTTTAGTAAAGATGGAGAAGGCTCTTTTGGGTGGCAGATTGGATATGCAGGGGATATAAAGTATCGTGACACTCCACCGTATCGTTTTACTAAAGAAGAATTTGCTGACCCTAGTTTGCGTGTTGCTTTTAAGAATGGTGCTGGAACAGTGCCTAAAATTAGCGAAGACCCTTCGAATCCTAATGCAAAACAATATGAGCTAAAAGATAATCAGCGTCTGCTTACTGCTGATAAAAGTAATCAAAGTCAGCCTATACAGGTGATTATTAGGAAGCAAAGTATTGCCTCTGCTAAAAAACATAAAAAGGGTGATACGATAAGCGAGGACGATTATGAGCTTTCTACCGATTCTTATAGCAAAGATGATACTCCTAACGATAGCTATGATTATCTAGCTCCATCTATTGCTGGTTTTAATCCTGCTGATGGCTATGATAAGACAAAAGTTGGTGATGCCCTTGATGAAGGAGACTTTAAAGATAATCTGGAAGTCTGGTATAACGAATCTCATGCTCATGGGGATTGGTATGATTTAAGTGAGGATGAGCAGAAAGCTTTTGCTAAAAAGTATCATTTAGCATTTCGAAAGTATAGGGGCGTTCCAGTAGATGAACAAGAAAATTATAAAGGTGATGAAGAGGAATTTAATGATAACAAACCACTTGAGTTTAGGTACGACCGCCAGTCGTACGATGTGCAGTTTTATAATGCGGACGGCAATGCTATAACAAAAGACAATGTCGCTGCTAAAGATAACCTGCCGTTTGAGTATAGCTTGACTAAGCGCGGCAAAAAAGATTTGACGGGCGAAGACGAAAAGTTATACGGAAACGATACGTCTTACGATGCTTCTGTAACTAAAGACAATGCTGACGATACGTCTAAGCAGTTCGACGGCAAGTACACTTTCACGCTTAACGGCAAAACTTACTCCATCGTTCGCCCTGATTATTTGCCAAAAGACTACGTGTTTAAAGGCTGGGCTGTTGATCAGGCTGGCACTCGGTTTATAAATGGCGAAAACAAAGATATTACAGTGCCAGTCAATGGAATTAAGCTTTACGCTGCGTGGGGTCTTCCAACAAATATTCAGCACACTGTAACTCTTGACTACCAGATGCATGAGATTGGCGAAGACGGCAAAGAGGGACCAAACGTAATTAAAACGTTTATGCGTAACCACAACGATCCTATTCACGAAAATGATATTAAAATTCCAGTGCGCAAAGGCTTCGACTTCTACGGCTGGGAGCTTGTTAAAAAGGGCAATGAGGTAGTAGAAGCTAATACTCCTTACGCTTTTGGTAACAAAGTAGTAGAAGATATAACGCTTAGAGCAGTGTGGGTTCAGGATACTCGCTACAACGGCACTTTTAAGCACATATTCTTAAAGCCAGGCGTAACGTTTGATGACTATAAAAATGCTGCTACGGAAGAAGCCAAAGCAGCGCTTGTAGACCACATTTCTACTCAAACGGTTTCCGGCTTGCGCGAGCATTTGCGCTACAATGCGGAAGCAGTCTACAGCGATGAAACGCACTTCCCGGATAAGCATTTCACGAGCTTTGAAGCATCGAGTGATGAAACTGATAATACTGGCGAGTTTGTGTACCAAACTTACAATACGCGCAAGTATAAGGTTCGCTATGTAACTATCGGTAAGGACGGCGAAGAAAAGGATCTTCTTCCAGAAAGCGAAGTAAGCTCTGTAAATCGAAAGTACGACGTAGCATTCTACAAGCCGATTGAAGGCTTTATGCCTAGAACTACGCAGCAGAAAGTTTTATATAGAATTGGCAAAGATGGCAAGCAGATTGGCGAAGATACATTCAAATTTGTATATGACGATGTTCGCGTGCTTAAGCGCCAGGATGATGCTCAGCATCGTCCGGATCGCTACACGCGCTACGTGTTTAAAGTGGATGATAACCAAAGCTCTATGGGTAGCGTTGTTGACTGGCAAGGAAACAATGTAGCTGACGGCTCTGCTCTTGTGTACGATGCAATTAAGGGCACGAAGGCTTACCAGATGCCGCTTCCAACAGTTAAAGCGAAGCCTGGATTTGAGTTTGCTGGTTGGACTTCGAAAATCGGTTCGTCTGCTCCTGGTTCTATGGAGCTTCAGTATTCTACTGGCGTAAATCGTTTGCCGATTCGCTCAGAAGAGCAGAACAGCCCTGAAGTAATTTACATTGCTCACTTCAAGCTAAAGGCTCCTGTTGCTGCAGCTCCGCAAGTTCTTACGCCACTTGAGAATATTAGTACTGAAAGTGGCGAGTATGCTAAGAAGCTTATAACGAATGCTAAAGATTATCCAAATGGTGCTACGTTCAGCTTTGCTGATGGCGCAACATTCGACAGCACTCCAGGCTTGCACAAGATTAAAGTGCAAGTGAAGCTTGAGGGCAACACTGCTGACGCTGAAGTGCTGTACCGCGTGCTGCCAGATTTGGTTTACAAAAGCGATTGGGATAAGTTTAAGACTAGCGACTACGGCAGTAAGCATGAACAAGAGTACGCACCGATTACCTTTACCGGCAAGAATGATGAAGGCACTATTATTGGTCACGATACGACTGGCACTACTCCTTCTACTGACGTAACAACTACGCTTACTGCGTACGTTTATAAAGGTAAGCAGGTTAGAATCCGCGTGCCGCAAGCATTCGGTAAGGATCACAGTGAAAATAATTACCACTTTGTGTTTAAGGGCTGGACTGCTGGCACTGAAACCAATCCTGCAAAGATAACTAATTACGATATCGATTCTGAAGGTCGTTATAAAGATGTTAAGGTTGACGATAATTCCGGCAAAACTTACACCGCTGTTTACAAGCGAATCGACTACTTCTCTAGTTCGTCTGACGGTGGTGAAGTTCCTAAGGATGCTGTAGTCGCAATCTTTAAGCCTGCTCCAGGGCGATTGTGGAAGGACGGCACAAGCGGTCCTAAGGTGTTCTACGTAAAGAAGGGCACTGATATTTCCCAAATTACGAAGATCATTAATGGAAAGCAAGTGAATGTTCTTGAGATGCTGAAAGGCAGTCTCACTGGAGCTACTGGCACTTGGAAACGAAGCAGTATGCTTAATGACGGTAAGAAAGTTACTGAAGTTAAAGATGTTGCTGACGTGACCGGTGATTGGAAAGATGGCTGGAAAGTCAATGAACCATTCCAAGAGTTCGTGGCAGATCAAACCCCTTGGACAGAGCCAGCAGTGCAGACTGATTACCTTGTTGCTGTGCAAGATGACCCTGACACGCTTCCAAAGCTAACCGATTTTATAACTAATATGTCTCAGCTCAAAGCAGATGCTGCTGTGAATAATGGCATAGAAGACATAAAAGTCGAATATGATTTGCCAACTGAAGCTGAACAAAATAAGTTAAAGCAGAATATGCTTAAGAAGCCTGCTTTGTACACTGTTCCTTTGAAAGTTACAGTTAAGTATAAGGATGCAGTGGATTACAAGACTTATAGACTTGTAGGACGCTTAAAAGTGCTTTATCAGTTGATGTACGATAAAAGCCTACCGAAACCAGATAGTACTCAGCCTTCACATCAGCCTGGCGATACTAATCCTCTTACTGGTGTTGCTGCAGAGCGTGATCTTGTTCTCAATAAGGATAAGTATGTTAAGGTCAACTTTATAAATGCCAATCAAGTTGATCATAAAGATCAGGGCAGCCTTGATAAAGATACTACTAAGCTGTACTACGTTCTTAAAGACGATGTTACGGGCGTAAAAGCTCCGCAAGCTGTTGGCAAGAATTATGACGCTGATGGATACCATTACGTGTTCAAAGGCTGGAGGAAGCTTGAGAATTTTGTTGATAATGATAATTCTAATGCTCGTTCGAGTGTAAGAAGAGGATTAGCAAATCAACCTGAAATTCCTGTCACTACTTTGATGGTAAGTGAACCAGCATCTGCAACTAGCGTTGATGTGCAAAACGCGAATGGTGAAAAGTTGTTAACGAATGATGAGATTCGTAAATTAAAGTACTCTGAAAATACTACATACCAAGCAGTGTATGAAAAGGTACTAAACGTCATCGACGCAAAGAGTAAGGATAAAATTCCAGATAATTACGTGCCGTATGTGTTCTTACCAGCTTTCGGAAGGAAGTGGGATGATGGCTCATACAAACCGAAAGTTATCTACTTTAAGTCCGATAGTACTACATATGAAAATGACGTTAATAATAAAACTAATGAGTTAAAGCAACAGCTTAAGGGCTTTAGCAAGTGGGAAGTTTATGATGCAGGCAACAAGCCTGTTCCTGAAAATGACACAAATGAGAATAGACAAATTCGCGTATATGTTGCAAATCAGATTGCTGATATGCCTGTGAATGTATCTCAGTTTGTTAAGAGTGTTGGAGATGAAGTTCCTGCTCCTGATGAGCTTGTGTCTGGTGTTGATCCTAATAACCTAGAGATTGCGGGCATGCACGGTGCTGGTGTAGTTTATTCTTCCGGTGCAAATTCTGTTCGAATTGCGAAGCCTGGAATTACTACCGTTAGAGTGAAGGTTGAAACATCTGATCCAAATAAGAAGGGTGCAAAGATAGTACGTTATGAAAATGTACCTATTCAAGTGCTTCCGAATGTGATTGCAGAGCGAGATTTGCCTTCAGCTGGCAGTCAAGCAGGAAAGTTCATTTTAGAAAACTACACAAAGGTAACGTATGTAGCTGGCAATGGCGGAACTATGCAGTCACCAATGCATACATACTGGGTGCGTAAAGATAGAATGTCTGAAATAAAGAATTATATTCCAGACGTTCTTGCTAACAAAGGTTACATATTCAAGAATTGGGATGAAGTATCTTACTCTAAACATATTGATACCATCTATAACAGTGCTGATGACCACAAATCAACTGATATTGAGCGTGAAACATTAGCTAAGATTGCTGAACGCTATGGCATGTCGTTTACAGCTAATGTAATCCGCAAATCTAAGAATTCTACATTTGCGGCTATAAAGAATATTCTTGCTGAAGCTATAAATAACGAGAATATGAGTTATGAAGCAAGTCGTAATAGATTGGCTATTGTTGCTGAAACATTAGGAAAGTCATATACGGCAAAAATAATTCGTAATTCACAACACTCAACTATTGAAGCTTTGAAGAATTTACTTGTGCACTCTGGTATTACTGACGCCGATATTGCAATGGTATTCCCAGAAAGCGAAACCATTATTACTGCAAACTTCGAGAAGATGGCTCCTATGAAGTTTAAGTTTAGTGGTTCTGCTCGCGAGGGTGTTTTAACGAACTTCAGATTGCAAAACATGACTGAAGGAGATGTTAATAACACAACGGTTACAGTAGACGGCAAGAAAGTAACTATTAACGAGTTAGTTGCTCAAGGCTTAACTTCTGTAAACGGCATTAACGCAAATTGCGCTGGTGCTGAATGCAAGATTTCTGGCACGCCTAAGATTGTTGACGGCAAGCCGAAAGTTGAGCTAACGTTTACTACTACCGACAAGTATGGTCGCGAAGCGGAAATTACTGTTGAAATTGATGTGATTTCTGAGAGCAAACCTGCTCCAACGCCTGAACAAGCTATTCCTTCTCTTGATTCTTATACTTCATATGACGTAACTATTGAGAATGAAAAGAAGCAAGAAAAGGATGTAAAAGAAACTGCTGAAGCAAAGCCGGAATTAGCTAAAACTGGTAGCAATACGGTTTCTTCTGCATCCGCTGGTATTTTGTCGGCAGCAATCGCAGCAATTGGTCTTGCGGTGGTAAAGACTGGCAAACACCATCGCAAGCGTCGCAATAATAAATAATTTATTTAAATTTGGAGCGTTTGAATTTTTCATGCGCTCCATTTTTATGCGGATTATAAGCGCGTCGAGGGTGGTGACTAGAATTACGAAGGTTCCGGTTCACGCTTAGCTATTGGGGCTTTGCGACCCGGGTCGCCCGAATTCCATAGGAGACATTATGAAGCAGGGTATTCATCCCGACTATCACGCAGTGCAGGTTACCTGCTCTTGCGGAAGCACTTTCGTAACTCGTTCTACCGCTGATGGCGATCACATGACGGTTGACGTGTGCTCAAAGTGCCACCCATTCTATACCGGCAAGCAGAAGATTCTCGACACCGGCGGTCGCGTGGCTCGCTTCGAGAAGCGCTACGGTAAGAAGACTAAGTAGCTTTTGTGACGCCAGCCCTGCTTTCGTGTAACTCGCGGAATCGGGGCTGGCGTTTTATGTGCTAAACATGTGTGTTTAATATTTAACATTTAAATTTTTGATTTACAATCCGCGTTAAGCGTGACTACAAAGGAATATGATGGCTGAGTCAGTAGAGGAACAATTCCCGGCAGCAGTTACCGCGTTAGAAGAGTATCGCGATATTGAAAGTCGTATGGGAAGCCCGGAAGTTGCGTCAAATCCGGACGCTATTCGTAAGCTTGGTCGTAGGCACGCAGAACTTGGATCAATCGTAAACGCTTACCTAAATTACAAACAGCTTTGCGACGACTTTGAAGCCGCAAACGAAATGGCAAGCGACGATCCAGATTTCGCTGAAGAAGCTAAGCGCTTAGAAGAGCAGATTCCAGCAGCAAAAGAAAAGCTTCGCACTGCATTAATTCCTAGGGATCCGGATGATGCGCGCGATATGATTATGGAAATTAAAGCTGGCACAGGCGGCGAAGAAGCGGCTTTGTTTGCTGGCGATTTATTGCGTATGTACATGCGTTACGCGGAAAAGCGCGGCTGGACTACCGTAATCCAAAGCGAAAATTCAACGGAACTTGGCGGCGTAAAAGACGTGCAGCTTGCGATTCGAGCAAAAGGTACGCCTGCTCCAGAAGATGGCGTGTGGGCAAGCATGAAGTATGAGGGCGGAGTGCATCGCGTGCAGCGAATCCCAGTTACGGAATCGCAGGGACGTATTCAAACTTCCGCAGCTGGCGTAATCGTGTTCCCAGAAGCAGACGAAGATGACGACGAAATCGAAATCGATCCAAAAGATTTGAAGATCGACATTTTCATGAGCTCCGGCCCTGGTGGGCAGTCCGTGAACACTACTTATTCTGCGGTTCGCATGACACATATTCCAACCGGAATTGTTGTTAGCATGCAAGACGAAAAGTCGCAGATTCAAAACCGTGCGGCAGCCCTTCGCGTGTTAAAGTCTCGTTTGCTCGCTATGAAGCACGAGCAGGAGGCAGCAGAAGCGGCGGATATGCGCCACTCACAGGTGCGTTCGCTCGACCGCTCTGAGCGAATCCGCACGTACAATTTCCCAGAAAATCGTATTGTGGATCATCGCACGAATTACAAGGCTTACAATCTTGATCAGGTTCTTGACGGCGATTTGCAGCCTGTTATCGACAGTGATATTCAGGCGGATGAAGCTGACCGCTTAGCGCAAGCCAAGTAAGTCAAGTAAAATTACTGAAATAACCAAGCAATTCTTAAAATGCAAGAACTTTTGCGAGTTTTGCGCGATGCTGTTAAAAAGCTTGATTCTGCAGGCGTGGAGTCAGCAGAATATGATGCACGCTTGCTGCTGGCTCATGCTTGCGGCGTAAGCTTAGCTGAGCTGAGCAAGGCGCTAATGCTTGGCGATTTAACCGATTTTTCGCAAGATTATGCTAGTAAATATAGCGATTTTGTATCTAGGCGTGCTTCTCGTGAGCCGTTGCAGCATATTGTTGGTCGCGCGCCTTTTCGCTACTTGGATTTGCAAGTTGGTAAGGGCGTTTTTGTGCCGCGGCCGGAAACGGAGATTGTTGTTGAAGCTGGATTGGATTGGCTTAGAGAGTCTGGTATTAGCAAGCCGACGGTAGTCGATTTATGCGCCGGATCGGGCGCAATTGGATTGTCGATTGCGGCGGAAGTTGCAGACGCGCAAGTATGGGCTGTAGAAAAATCTCCTGAAGCTTTCCAATATTTGCAAAAAAATTTCGAAGAAACTGCAAAAAAATGGGAAAATATTCAGATTTTCAGTCGCTATCGTGCTGTGCTTGCAGACGCAACCAAATCGCATATTTCGGATTGCACGCCGGAACTTCACGCAATTTGCGGCAAAGTAGATTTAGTAATAACGAATCCGCCTTACGTGCCGGAAAGTCAAGTGCCAGAACAGGTTGAAGTGCGAGAGTACGATCCGCCGGTTGCGCTTTATGGTGGTTCTGCGGACGGCTTGCTTATTCCGGAGCAGATTATGCGTGCGGCTTTTGCGCTGCTTAAGTCTGAGGGAGCGATGGTTATGGAGCACGATATTTCGCAAGGGGATGCGCTTAAAAAGTATGCGGAAAGCGTAGGTTTTTCGCGTGCGCGCGTTGGAAACGACTTAACTGGCAGACCGCGGTACACTTTTGCGGAAAAGTAGGATTTTAATCAAAAATAAAACTTGACTCAAACAGAATAAAATAAGCAAAATAAGCAATAAAAGAGGCAAAAAATGAGCAAAATTTGCAATATCAACGAAGAATCCCTGCAAATGGCAGCGCAAATTATTAACGAAGGCGGCGTGATTGTAGTGCCAACGGACACCGTGTATGGCGTTGCATGCGATCCATTCAATGAAGCCGCTGTTGCCAAAATTTACGAGCTTAAGCGCAGGCCGCGCACAAAGGCGCTGCAAATTTTAATGAGCGGAGTGGAAGATTTAGAAAAACTTGGGCTTTATTTGCCTTCTCCGCTGGATATTCTAGGCAAAAAGTTCCTTCCGGGCGGATATTCTCCGATTGCGCGTGCGAAGAAGGATTCAGTTGCTTCAAATCTTGCAACGCTGTGCAAAACGAATGAAACTGATGCTCAAAACGATGCGAAAACTCAAGCAACTCAAGGCGTGCGCGTGCCGGATTGCCCTGAATTAATGCAAATTTTGCGAGTCACCGGTCCACTGGCTGCTTCTAGCGCGAATCGCAGCGGTAACGAAAGTGCAGACAGTGTAGAAGAAGCATTTGCAGCTTTCGGCAACGAAATTCCGCTGTATTTGAACGCAGGCCCGACTCGCTCGCACGTGGCAAGCACGGTAGTTGGCGCGGATTCAAGCGATAAAGACGGTATTGTGATTTTGCGCGAAGGCGTGATTTCGGAGAGTGAAATTCGTAATGCGTTAAGTGAGTAAGTTTATTAACTTATTTCTGGTACTAAATTTCTGGTACTAACAAATCGCTACAATCAAGATAAGCAAGTGAAAAATTTAACAAACGCTGCTAAACCCAACGAAGTAATCGCATAGCAAAGGACGCATTTATGAGGGTATACCTGTTTATTGCAGCAATTGCAGGCGGTGCTACGTGGCTTATTATGCCTCTTGTTCGTCACCTTGCAATTCGTATGGGTGCTGTTGGCAAAGTTCGCGCTCGCGACGTGCATACTATTCCAACGCCACGTATGGGTGGTGTAGGTATGCTTTTTGGTTTCGCAGTTGCGATGGCGTTCGCTAGTTCTATGCCATTTATTTCCGGGCTTTTTGCAGGAACGCACCAGCCGTGGGTTGTGCTAGCAGGAGCCGTTATGATATGCCTGCTTGGGGTATGCGACGACATTTGGGATCTAGATTGGATGCTAAAGCTTGCCGGTCAGCTGCTTATAGCTGTTTTTGTAGCGTGGGGAGGGTTGCAAATCGTAACTTTGCCGCTAGGATCGCTCGTAACGGCATCTCCAAGCGTGTCAATCGCAATAACTGCAATACTAATCGTTGCTTCAATTAATGCAGTAAATTTTGTAGATGGGCTGGACGGACTGGCTTCTGGAATCGTTGCAATCGGCGGCATTGCCTTCGCAACATACTCATACATGCTTGCGCGCACGTCGCCATCCTACGCTTCAATGGCAACTCTTATTGACGTTGCAATGGTAGGTATGTGCGTTGGATTTATTATGCACAATTGGCATCCAGCAAAACTTTTTATGGGTGACTCAGGCTCCATGTTAATCGGCTACTTAATTACTTGCGCGTCGATTATTATGACCGGCCATTTGGATCCTTCCGCCGTTCATACGAGTATTTATTTGCCTGTATTTATGCCGATTTTGTTGCCGATTCTTGTGCTGTTTTTGCCGGTTCTTGACATGTGCTTGGCTATTTTTAGGCGTGTTGCTAAAGGGCAGTCGCCAATGCATCCGGATCGCATGCACTTGCATCATCGCATGCTGCGCATTGGGCATTCTGTGCAGGGTGCTGTGCTGATTTTGTGGGGATGGGCTGCGCTAATTGCGTTTGGCTCTATTATGATTTTGTTCTTTAAAGCTGTGTATGTGCTTGTTGGAATGATTCTTGCTGCTGCGCTACTTACTGTGCTCACAATGATGCCGTACTTGCGTTGTCGCCTGCCCGAACTTCGCAATTCGTAACAACTGCTTAATTTTGTTTTTCTTAATGTGGCGTGGCGCTCAAAACGTGCGAGTACGCTCGCGCTATAAGCGCTCGCTACGAAACTCGCGTTGGAAGTCCACTGGACTTCCAACTTGAGCGAGTTTCCGCTCCGAATTGCTTTCGCGCGCGCTGTGCTGCGCTCAAGCATGTCGTCGCGCCCGCGTTTGGAGGGTGCGTTTCGGCAAACGTCATAGCAAAAACGTATAGTAACCCTATGGCTACAACTGATATGAACACGGAATCCGTGTATGCTCCTGTTCCACCAATTTTCGAGAAGCTCGGTCTCGCTTATGACGATGTCCTTTTGCTTCCAAACGAAACTGATGTTATTCCGTCCGAAGTGGATACTTCCACTCGTCTGACTCGCGAAATTACCATGAAAGTGCCGACTATTTCGGCAGCTATGGATACTGTTACCGAGTCCGATATGGCTATTGCCATGGCGCGTAACGGTGGCATTGGAGTACTTCACCGCAATCTTTCTATTGATGATCAAGCTGCGCAGGTTGATATTGTTAAGCGCAGTGAATCCGGTATGATTACCGACCCGCTTACTGTTCACCCAGATGCTACGCTCGCCGATTTAGATAAATTGTGCGGGCGTTTCCATATTTCTGGTCTTCCGGTAGTGGATAGCGAAAATCGTTTAGTTGGTATTATTACCAACCGCGATATGCGTTTCATTGCTTCCGAAGACTACGATCGCTTGAAAGTTAAGGATGTGATGACGCGCGAAAATCTCGTCACCGGTCCTTCAAATATTTCTAAGGAAGATGCTCACCGCTTGCTTGCGGATAACAAGATTGAAAAGTTGCCTTTGGTTGATGCTGAAGGTAAGCTTACAGGCTTGATTACTGTTAAGGACTTTGTGAAGACTGAACAGTATCCGGATGCTACTAAGGATGATCAGGGTCGCTTGCGCGTTGCTGCTGGCATTGGCTTCTTGGGTGATGCTTGGCAGCGTGCGTGCGCTCTTATGGAAGCTGGAGTTGACGTGCTTGTGGTCGATACCGCAAACGGCGAGGCTCGCTTGGCTCTCGACATGATTCGTCGCATTAAGGCAGATAAGGCTTTCGACGGCGTGCAAATTATTGGCGGAAATATTGCAACTCGCCAGGGCGCACAGGCTATGATTGACGCTGGTGTTGATGCTGTAAAGGTTGGCGTTGGTCCAGGCTCTATTTGCACTACGCGTGTTGTTGCAGGCGTTGGTGTACCTCAGCTTACTGCAGTTTACGATGCGGCTCAGGCTTGCAAGGCTGCTGGAATTCCATGCATTGCAGACGGTGGTATTCACTATTCCGGCGATATTGCTAAGGCTTTGGTTGCTGGCGCGGACACCGTTATGCTCGGCGGCACTTTGGCCGGCTGTGAGGAAGCTCCAGGCGAGAAGGTTCTTCTTCACGGCAAGCAGTACAAGCTTTACCGCGGCATGGGCTCGCTTGGTGCAATGGCTCCTCGTGGTAAGAAGTCTTATTCGAAGGATCGTTACTTCCAGGCAGACGTTACCAGCTCCGATAAGGTGGTTCCAGAAGGCGTTGAAGGCGAAGTTCCATATCGCGGTCCGCTTAACGCTGTGCTTTACCAGCTTCTCGGCGGCTTGCACCAGTCAATGTTCTACGTTGGTGCGCACAATATTAAGGAAATGCAAGAGCGCGGCCGCTTTATTCGCATTACTGATGCTGGTCTTCGTGAATCACATCCTCACGATATTGTGATGACTGCAGAAGCACCAAACTACAGCGGTTTCCACAACTAAATCGCAAGTTGCGCAAGTTGCGCAAGTTGCGCGTATTACGTAAGTTGCGCGTGTAAGTCGCAACTATTTTTGCATTAAACGGCGAAAAGTTACGCAAGTTATCTACAACTTGCCTGCTTTTCGTCGTTTTTAATACGCGTCTCGTCGGTAGGAAGATGTAGGCTGATGGGTTCGAAAAAATATTAGGAAAGGAACGAAAATGGCTGAAGCTAAGGAAGATCTTACGTTTACGCCGGAAGAGTCGCGCTTAATTTGGATTGATTGCGAGATGACGGGACTTGATATTTTCCACGACGAATTATGCGAAGTATCTGTAGTTCCAACCGACTTTAATCTGAAAGTTTTGGACGACGGTATTGATTTAGTGATTAAGCCGAGCGATGCTGCTGTGGCTCATATGAACGATTTTGTACGCAATATGCACACTTCTTCTGGACTTGTTGACGAGTGGAATAAGAACGGTTTGTCTTTGGAAGAAGCGCAAAAGCAGGTAGTTGAATATGTAAAGCGCTTCCTGCCGGCTCGCGGAAAAGCGCATCTTGCTGGAAACTCAGTTGGTTCTGACAAAAAGTTCCTCGACCGTTACATGCCAGATTTAATGGCAAATCTGCACTATCGTGTAATCGACGTAAGTACGTTGAAGGAAATTTCGCGCAGGCTTTACCCGGACGTTTACCGCAATAAGCCGGCAAAACACGGCGGTCACCGTGCGCTCGCGGATATTATTGAGTCGATTGACGAGCTTCGTTACTACCGCGATATGATGTTCGTTCCAGCACCAGGCCCAAGCGAGTCTCAAGCAAAAGCCGGTGCGCAACACATTGAAAGCACGAGCTTGCTTCGTGACTATGAGCGTCGCGGAGAGGCATTAGAAGACGCAAATTCCGCAGAAAAGCGCGACTACTAAACACAACGCTACTATTAAATAAAGCGCGACTACTAAACGCAATAAAAGGTACTGCCAATGAAGCAATCCGAAGCCTTAACCATAATCAACGCTGGCGCGAGCGCGTTCATTACCGGCGCTCCGGGTGCAGGTAAAACCTACGTATTAAACGAAGCTATTCGCGCAATGCGAAAGAACGGTTTAAGCGTTGCTGTAACTGCCTCTACCGGTATTGCGGCAACGCACTTAAACGGTCAAACCATTCACTCGTGGAGTGGAGTTGGAGTTTCAAACGCGCTTACGGATACGCTTCTTAAAACAATTAGAGCTAGGCGAGGAAAGCGCATAAAGGCCACGGACGTGCTCGTGTTGGACGAAGTTTCCATGATTCACGCGTGGCTTTTTGACATGGTTGATGAAGTTTGCCGGAAGGTGCGCAAAAATCCCGCTCCTTTCGGCGGGCTTCAAGTAGTTATTTCGGGCGACTTCTTCCAATTGCCGCCTGTTAGCACTTCTATGCGAAATCGTGATGTGTTCGAGCCGAGCTCGGAGTTTATTTCGTCGCGCGAAAAGTATGCTGGAGCTGGAAAAAATCCGGAAGGCTATATTACGGAATCGTTTGCATGGGACGCTTTGAAACCTGTTGTGTGCTACTTAACTGAGCAACATCGTCAGGATGACGGCAAGTTGCTAGAAGTTTTGACGGATATTCGTAGCGGTCTCGTGAGTGACGACGATAAGCAAGTGCTTGCTAGCCGCCTTGGTGAGTATCCGCAAGATGACGAAGTTGCAGTACATCTTTTCCCAACGAACGCGCAAGCAGACGGATTAAATAATATGCAGCTTGCAGCAATTGATGCAGAGTCTCACGAGTTCGTAGCAACGGAAGCTGGGCCTAAAAATCTTGTTGAGCGCTTAAAAAAGAATATGCTTGCTCCGGAACGTTTAGTTTTGAAGGCTGGAGCTGCTGTGATGGCATTGCGAAACGATCAGGAAAAGCAGTACGTAAATGGCTCTGTTGGGCGCGTGTTGCGTTTTGCGCCTGAATCTAAGGGCGGCTGGCCGATTGTTGAGTTTGAAAACGGCAATATTGTGACTCTTAAGCCTGCTGCTTGGGAGATGACGGACGGCGAAACTGTGCTTGCTAGCGTAAATCAAGTGCCGCTTCGTTGCGCGTGGGGAATTACGATTCATAAGTCGCAAGGTATGACGCTCGATGCTGCGGTAATGGATTTGCGTAGAACTTTCGCTCCCGGAATGGGTTATGTTGCGCTTTCTCGCGTGGAAAATCTGAAAGGTCTTTATTTAAAGGGTATTAACGAGCGCGCTTTTAGCGTTTCAGTTGATGCCGTTCTACTAGATGGATCTTTGCGCGATGCTTCCAAACATGCGAGTGAGATGCTTGCTAGCGATGGTGCTTCTGTATTTTTGACAGATAAGTTTGAAGGCGATTCTGCAAATCAGCAAGAGTTTAGTTTTTTTGAAAATGCTGGAGACAGTGTTGCGGACGAGTTTTCTTTCGACGATGAGTTTTAGTGTGATACGCGTTTTTACTGGCGCGCGGCTTTTTCTTTACATAGCTGCTTAGTTTATGTCGCTTTGGCAGATTTGCGCGCCCCATGACCTAATTGACATTACTAATCGAGTATTACTTTTGTTGATGCGTGTAAACAAGTGTTTATGTCCTCATGCGCAAATAGATTGGAACGCATGAATTCCAATGTACTTCGTATGTCTCAGCTATTCCTTCGTACGCTGCGCGAGGATCCTGCAGACGCGGACGTGACTTCCGCAAAACTTATGCAGCGCGCAGGCTATATTCGTAAATCTGCACCAGGTGTGTGGACTTGGCTTCCGCTAGGACTTAAGGTTTTGAACAAGGTTCAGGCGATTATTCGCGACGAAATCAACGGTATCGGTGCGCAGGAAGTTCACTTCCCGGCACTTCTTCCGCGTGAGCCTTACGAGGCTACCAACCGTTGGGAAGAATATGGCGACAATATCTTCCGTCTTAAGGATCGCCACCAAGCTGACTATCTTCTTGCTCCAACGCACGAAGAAGTTTTCACGCTTCTCGTTAAGGATATGTATTCTTCGTACAAGGATTTGCCTGTTACTTTGTATCAGATTCAAACGAAGTATCGCGACGAGTTCCGTCCGCGCGCTGGTCTTATTCGCGGTCGCGAGTTTATTATGCAGGATGCTTATTCGTTCTCGATTGACGAAGATGGTTTGAAATCTGCTTACGTTGAGGAGCGCGCTGCTTACGCTCGAATTTTCGACCGTTTGGGCATTAAATACGTGATTGTTCACGCTGTTTCCGGCCCAATGGGTGGCTCTGATTCCGAAGAGTTCTTGGCTCCAATGCCAATTGGTGAAGATACTTTTGCGCTCGCACCTTCAGGAAAAGCTTGGAATGTTGAGGCTCTTACCACTCCAGAAATGCAAGATGTTGATTATTCGGCAACTCCTGCAGCGCAATCTCTCGAAACTCCAGACGCTAAGACGATTGAAGCTTTGGTTAAGGTTTCTAACGACTTGCATCCGCGTAAAGATGGTCGCGAATGGCAAGCAGACGACACTTTGAAGAACTTGATTATTGCTGTTAAGCATCCGGCAGATGCTGAAGGCGGCGAGCATGAGGAGCCATGGCGCGAAATCGTGGCGATTGGTATTCCAGGGGATCGCCAAGTAGATATGAAGCGTCTTGAAGCTCAGTTTGCTCCTGCAGAAATCGAAGAAGCAACTGAGGATGATTTGAAGTCTCATCCTGAGTTTGTTAAGGGCTACATTGGCTTTAGCGTATTAGGTCCTCAAGCTCGCAAAGAGGGTAGGGGTATTGCAAATCCTGTTCGCTACTTGATGGATGCTCACGTTGCAAAGGGAAGTGCTTGGATTACAGGAGCTGACGAAGACGGAAAGCACGTTTACGACGCTGTTTACGGCCGCGATTTTGAGGCGGACGGTGTTGTTGAAGCAGCCCAGGTTCGTGACGGTGATATGAGCCCAGATGGTTCCGGTCCGTTGAGCTTCGAACGCGGTGTGGAAATCGGCCAGGTGTTCCAGCTTGGCTTAAAGTATTCTAAGGCTTTGGGCTTAAGCGTTCTTAACGAAAACGGTAAGGCTGTGCCGGTTTGGATGGGTTGCTACGGTATTGGTGTTAGCCGCGTGATCGCATGTTTGGCAGAAACACATCACGACGACGCTGGTCTCGCATGGCCTATGGCGATTGCTCCAGCTCAAGTTCACGTGGTTGCAACAGGCAAAGATCAAGTTGCTTTCGACGCTGCTGAAAAGATTGTTGAAGAGCTTAGCAAGCAAGGCATCGAAGTAATCTTTGACGACCGTCCAAAGGTTTCTCCAGGCGTAAAGTTCAAGGATGCTGAGCTTGTTGGCGTGCCGCTGATTGCTGTTGCTGGTCGCGATACAGTGAACAATGGAACTATTGAAATCCGCAATCGCGATGGCTCAAACGTTGAGGCAGTTCCAGTTGACGAAGCTGCCGCTCGAATCGTATCTCGCGTAAACGATTTGCTTAAGTAATGACCTGTTTTACAATTTGCCGCCAGGAATACTACTATTCTTGGCGGCATTATTTTATTGTATTCATATTAATTTATTGTGGTGTGAGTTTAGTGGATTTCTCGAATTGCGATTTTATTTTCCTTAAATATCAGTTTCGCCTCCAAATTCGTCATTCGAAATGTTTGCGTTAGAGTTATTTTGTTGTGCATTGTTCTTCTGCTGTACTTGATTACTTTCTTTCGTATGATCATTTTTAGCGGAATCAGCGTTTCGCTTTGTAAATTGTGTAGTTCCACGATTTAAATCGTGACCAATAGCAGAAGCTTCCAAAATTACGCGATTATAATCGTTTCCATCTTTCGTCCAGTTTTCTGTACTCAAGTTGCCGTATACAACGATTGCATCGCCTTTATGAACGCTTTTTAGCACGTTTGAAGCCAAAGTCCTATACGCTTTCACAGTCATCCAAGTAGTTGGACGCTCATGCCATTGCTGCTCGTCGTTGCGGTAATATGATTGCGTGCTCGCGATTCGTAGCGAACAAGCCGGAGAATTTTCACTTCGCCCAAAGCTTACAGGTTCAGCACCTACGTATCCACTAATAGTCACGGTTGACTGTTGTTGTGCCATATTTCATAGTCCTTTCACAAATTGGACTGCAGCCATTTCAGCCCCGAAATACAGAGCCATCATTGCCTCTGAGCTTCGCAGCCACGAGGAAATGCCGCAGTAATAACAACTATGAACTTTGCGCAACAACTTTGCCAGCAAACTTTTCTATTGTGGTTAAAACCTAGGTTTTATCCACAATGTAATTAATCTCTTGACTACAGCAAAATATGTAGTAAACGCTCAACAATTAACTGTACATGCGTAATAATTTCTCATTGCAGGGTAGTATTGAGCAAACGTATTAAAAATGTTGAATGTAGTGAAGAAGATATTTATGGTGGGAAGTAATCAGCAATATGCGAAGCATAAATCTAATATGCGCATAAGTTGGGTTAGTATCCTTGTTATTTCTGCTGTATGCCTAGCTGCATGCGCAATATCGCAAAATTTTGCTGATTTTACTTTAGAAAATTCTAATGCGTATCATCAGGCGTATCATCAGGCGTATAATCGCGAATATCATCACGAATATCATCAAAATCCAATAATTCAAACAACTAATTCTGCTTCTGCTGCAGCTTTTATTCAGTCAAGTAATGTAGCGCGTTACGTTCTTTCTTCTATTCGAAACGCAAGATCTAGGCTTTACGATGATTGCAGCACGTATTTTAATGGCGCTCCTTTGCAAGATTACGTGAGCCGCTACGGTCTTACTAAAGAAGCGTATGTTAATAATATTCAGTACGATTCTGCAAATGAAGATGATGCTTTCCGTCGCGCGCAAGAAACCGCTCAGCATGAGCAGTTTGGCCATTTTGGCCCAGATGGTGTGAGCGAGCCTGATTACACTGGCCGAAAGGCGTGAGGTGAAAATTTAAGTTGGGGTGTGGATCTTGCTGGTTCTATGCAATTGTGGATTCAAGATGAAGAGTCGGCTTTGCGTGCAACCGGCGGAAGTTTTAACGAAGATAATGGACATTTGTATCAGATTTTGAATCCTAGCAATATTTCTTTCGATTACGGAGAGGCTTCGGGCGGCCCTTATGGTGTTGTTGGAGCGTTGACACTATCGGAATATAACGGTGATATTGATTATCCGGATGGAAAGATTGGCCCAGAATCTCCCGAAGAGCAAAAAAGCGTGCTGAAGAGGAGCGAAAGAAGAAGGAAGAGCAGAAGCGTAAAGACGAGGAAGCTAAGAAGAAAAAAGCTTTGGCTAAAAAGAAGCATTTGAAGCATAAGCATCATAAAAAGTTAGCGAAAGCTATGAAGAAAAATGCTTCAACGTATAAATTTATTGTGATTATTTCTGCGGTTTTAAGCGTGCTTGTTTTGTGCGCAATTGCAGCGGTAGCTTGGATTTTCTTAAGACGAAGGCTGATTTCTAAAAATAGTTTGCACGTGAAGCATATTGCGCGTAGCAAAACAAGTCTACATTTAGAGCAACGCCGTTAGTTTGGCATTCTCGTGATTAAGCTCATTCTATGTTATAGATATTTATTACATGAAAATTTATAGATAGTTATTTTATTTATACAAATAGATAGTTATTTTATTTATACAAATAATTGCTTATGATTCTGTATATGGAAGGTAATATTTCTTATGCTATCGGCATTGACGTCGGTTTAAATTCAGTAGGTCTTGCTGCGATTCGTTTGGATAATAATGGTGAACCTATAAGAATACTTAAAGCAATGAGTGTTATTCATGATGCTGGTATTGATCCAAATGGGGCAAAAGAATCTGATACGCGTAAAGCAATTTCTGGTGTCGCGCGGCGCGTGCGCAGGCTGTATCGTCAGCGCAGACGTCGTTTGCAGAAACTTGATTTTCTATTGCATTCATTGGGTTTTCCTGTTGTTGAAAACAAGGATTTAGATTTTTCTGATTCGTTTACTCCATGGATTTTTCGTGCAAAACTTGCTGATGAATATATTGCGGATGAAAAACAACGTAAACAAATGTTAAGCGTTGCAATTCGTCATATTGCTAGACATCGTGGTTGGCGCAATCCTTATCAGTCAATAAAATCAATGACACAAGAGACTGAGTATTCTGAATTTTACAATGAGTTGCTAAAAAATATTGAAAAGTTTGCGCCGGGAGTAAGTTGTGAAGGTTCTACGCCTGCGCAATTAGTGCGTGATTATCTTTTATCACAACAAGGTAAAGCCTCGCGTCGCTTACGTATAACTACGGACGATAGAAGGAAAAATCATCCAAACTCATTAGATCCTGTTTTACCACGTAAGCTAATGCAAAGTGATAACATGCTTGAGATTCTCAATATTTTCAATGTGCAACATATTGATAACAAGTATGTTAGAGAGCAGATTATTAATGCTGTTTTTTATGCGAAATCTCCGCGTGGATCTGCAGAAAATCGTGTTGGCAAGGATGCTATAACAGGAAAGGGTAAGCGTGCACTAAAGGCATCGTTAGCGTTTCAGAAATATCGAATCATATCTACTATTTCTAATCTGCGCATAAGAGAAAATTCAAAAGAGCGTTGTTTAACAATAGAAGAAAAGCAAAGTGTTTATAAATTATTAACAACTTCGACTGATGAGTCTTCAAAAGAGAAAAGCGCTGAAGCGCCATTATATACTTGGATTGATGTAGCTGATTGCCTCGGAATTGAACGCTATAAGTTGCGTGGAGTAGGATCGCAAATAGAAGATGGAGAATCTGTTGGTAATCGTCCTCCAATGTTGAATAGTGAGTTAGCTATTCTTTATGCGAATGCTAAATCTTTAAAGCAATCGTTGATTACTTGGTGGTTAGCTGCTAATCGTACGCAAGAAGATAAAGAAGCTTTTATTGAGATATTGAGCAACACGGTAGACATAGAAGCAATTCATGATAATCCTGAATATCAAGATAAGTACGGTTCAGTAATAGCGTTTATTGATTCAATGGATGAAACAGAAATTGCGGCATTAGAAAATATTTCATTACCTGATGGTCGTGCTGCTTATAGTTTGGAAACATTAGATAAACTCAATAAACAAATGCTTGAAACTGATGATGATTTATTTGAAGCGCGTAAAAAGTTATTTAATTTACCAAATAATTGGCGCCCATCTGAAGCTCCTATTGCAGAGCCAACAGGTAATCCTTCAGTTGATCGAGTATTGAAAATTGTGCATCGATTCCTTATAAGTGCTAAAAATCGTTGGGGTAATCCTGAACGTATTAATATTGAACATGTTCGTTCTGGATTCCAATCTAAAAAAATGGCGAATTCATATAAGAAATTATTAGATAAACGAACAGAAGGTAAAGAAAATCTTAAAGCAATGATGCGGAATTCTTTGCATTTAGGCACGAGTGATTCTATTTCAGATGCAGATATACGTCGTTATGAGGCTGTTCAACGTCAGAATGGGCAATGTTTGTATTGTGGCTCTGAGATTACTTATCATACTTGTGAGCTAGATCATATTGTTCCGCGTAAGGGACCAGGTTCTACGAATACTCGTGAGAATTTAGTTGCTACTTGCTCATCGTGTAACGCTCAAAAGTGTAATACTCCTTTTGCAACTTGGTGCGAGGAGTCTACATATTGCAAGAATCATGATATTAGTGTAGATTCCGCTATTAATCGGGTTCGTGCTTTTATTTTCCCTCCTAACTCATACGACAAACGCGGTGCTAGCCAATTCAAAAAAGAAGTTATAGCTCGCCTGAAACAAAAAGTTGGTGATGAAGCGTTCGATAATCGCTCTATTGAATCGGTTGCATGGATGGCAAACGAATTGCATCGTAGAATTGATTGGTATTATAATTCGCAGAATTATCAAACAAACAATGGTATTTCCGATATAACTAATAAAGCTCAAACAAATGTTGGAGTTTATGCTGGATCGCTTACTGCTATAGCAAGAAGAATGTCTGGAATTGACGGAAAACTAGAGTTCTTTGATGGTAGAAGAAAAACTCGTTTTGATAGACGACATCATGCAGTTGATGCATCAGTAATTGCAATGATGACTCCAGGAATAGCTCAAATACTTGCAATTAAATGCAATCTGCGTGAAACACAGTTATTGCAAGGTAATAAAGTGGTTCCCGGTGGTATTGATTGGAAAGAATATCCAACGGCGAATGATCAAGGATATCAGCAATATGCTAATTGGTCTGTTCGTATGAATGCGTTATTGGAACTTCTTAATGAAGAAATGAGAGCTGATCGTATTGCTGTGGTTAATTCTATTCGTTTGAGATACAGTAATTCTTCTGTTCACAAAGATGATGTACATGCATTATTAAAGTTGCACGTCGGCGATGAAATCGACAGTGAAACAATCCGACGTGCTTCTACTCCTGCACTTTATTGTGCTTTGACAAGGAATCCTGATTATGATGTAAATAATGGTCTTCCTGAAAATACAGATAGAACTATCCTGTTGCATGATAAGAAGTTAAATGCAGACGATTCAATTACTTTTTTCAAATCAAAAGCAGCACAACTTTTCGTACGAGAAGGTTCTGTAGAGATTGGTAATTCTATCCATCATCTACGCATTTATGAATACTTTGAAAAGTTAAAAAGTGGGAAAGTTAAAAAATCCTATGGAATGATTCGTGTATTTCAAGATGATTTGCATAGATATATTCATGAAGATTTATTCTCGTGTGATTTGCCTGAGCAATCTATCTCAATGAGATATGCTGATACGAAAGTCGCTCATGCTGTGCAAACAGGTAATGCTAATTATCTCGGATATCTTGTGCCTGGTGATGAGATTATCGTTGATTTTAGTCATGTTAAATTATCAGGATATATTGGTGAATTTGTAGAATTCTTAAACAAGATAGGAGCAAATTGTGCAGCATATAAGCATTGGGTGGTTGCGGGTACGGATGATAAAACAACTTTGATACTTAAACCATCGATGATTTCTTCTGAAGGAATTGACAAGTTGTATTCGAATTGCGAGCGAAATAACTTCGATTATGCTTCTTATGAAAAATCTATTGATAAGATTCTAGTTGATAAAGGTTGGCGTGTTTCGGTTAATGTATTGGATCAGTATAAAGCAGCGACTATTCGACGTAATGCGTTAGGTGAGCCTCGTTGGGCATCGCGTTCTCATTTACCTATTTCTTGGAGTTGGGATACTGGAGAAAATAGAGAATAGAGGAATTATGCAGAATGCTTGGCGTGTGATTGATTGTACTAATTTGCAAGGTGAATTACGGTATATTCGCGGTAGGATTTTAGTGTGTGATCATGCATTAGAGCAGAAAGTCGAAATTCCGCTAGCTGAAACGGCAATATTGCTTATTGGTTTGCATTGTAATTGTTCTGCAGGTCTTCTTCATCAGTGTGCTGAATATGGTACTTGTGTAATGACCTGTGATTGGCGATGCGTTCCTGTCAGTGCTATGCATTCGTGGACAAATGTTCCTACGAGAATTACAGTTCGTCAATTGTCTCAGGCAACAATGAGTGTTCCTCGAAGAAAAGCAGCGTGGGCTCAGATTGTTCGCGCGAAAATACGTGGACAAGCGGCTTGCCTTGATTTATTAAATAAAGAGGGAGGTGGATTATTACGAGGATTATCTAATACTGTTCGTTCTGGGGATGTAACGAATAGGGAAGGTCAAGCTGCTCGTGAATATTGGAAACGTATTTTTCCCGAGGAAGAAGATTTTCATCGTAAACCCGGGTCTGGTCAAGATAGGAATGCTTTACTTGACTATGCTTACATGGTGTTGCGTGGTTTCTCCATTCGTGCAGTTCTATCTGCCGGTCTTAATCCAACAATGGGTATGAATCATCATAATGGTACTAATTATTTCTGCTTAGTAGATGACATAATTGAACCGTTTAGACCAGCTGTTGATTACGCTGTTTCAAAATTATCATTCTCAGATACTCCAAATGATAAAGCAGTTAAAAAGTATTTAATCGACAGTGTTAATCAACAGTTTAATGGTTCTGGACATACGATTCCTAGTGCCTTATCTGATTTAGCTCAATCATATGGTATTTATGTGGAAAAAGGCGTGGAAGAATTTCAAGTACCACAATTCGTAAGGAGTGGATTATGAAAGTCGATGAGGACAGTGGTGGCATGTGGTGTTTAGTAATGTTTGATTTACCAGTGAAAACAAAAGTGGAGCGTCATGCTGCAACTGTATTTCGCAATATGCTGCTTGATATGGGATATGCAATGGTGCAATTTTCTGTATATGTTCGTTATAGTCCCACTCAAACAGGAAATAGAACTTCAGTAAAAATAATTAAGGATAATCTTCCGCCGCGTGGATCTATACGCATTTTACATGTCAGTGATCATCAATGGTCATCTGCGCAACGTTATTACAATGCCAGGCAAGAAAAGAAAGAAGAAACCCCAGATATCGCTATGCTTTTTTAATCGTAAAAAGCTTTATAATAGTTGAAATTCTACCATTCTTGACGATATACCAATTATATCAAGAATGGTAGAAGCTAATTTTCAACTATTAATATTGCTGTTCGTCTTCCTAAACAATTATATCAAGAATGGTAGAAGCTAATTTTCAACATGAGTGAGTACGATTTTAGAGCTAAGACAATTATATCAAGAATGGTAGAAGCTAATTTTCAACCATCTGCTGGGATGGCGACGGTAAAAACCAATTATATCAAGAATGGTAGAAGCTAATTTTCAACTGACATATCATGGTATCAGCGCGGCATTCAATTATATCAAGAATGGTAGAAGCTAATTTTCAACATAAATAACGGTGTTAAAAATGGTAAAACAATTATATCAAGAATGGTAGAAGCTAATTTTCAACCCTATGAGTCGTAAAATGCAACGACGGAACAATTATATCAAGAATGGTAGAAGCTAATTTTCAACTTGAAGCATCCGGAGAGTGTAGTCGATGCAATTATATCAAGAATGGTAGAAGCTAATTTTCAACTAATAAATAAAAACGGGGAAGCTGGAAAGCTTCCCCTGCAGTGATAATCATCAAAACTGCTGAGCAATCAAACTGGATAACAAGTCCAGTCTTATTGAAAATTAGCATTTCTAATATATCATTTTTAAGAAATAGAAAACAAGTGATTTTTTTAAGTTTTGTTAAAAGATTTGAAAAAGTAATATATTGATATAATTAGTGGGTAGCGTAGTTGAAAATATTTTCACTTTACGTATGTGTGCGTTTTCTAAAAAATGTCTTCTAGGAATGTATGTGTAGGATTATAGGCTCAAAAGTGTGTAAAGCTAAGCTGATGAATATTCTGTGCATAAACCATAGCTTCAGCACCGTTACTAACTCAGTTATCTAACTGAGAAAGTAACGGTAATCACCCAAACACTGTTACTAACTCAGTCAGCAGGCTGAGAAAACAACGGTCATGCGTTACTAGTGCAGTAAGTAGACTGCGTTAATAACGAATAAGCGGGGTTATACGTTACTAGTGCAGTACAAAAACTGCGCCAGTAACAGCGTTTGACGATTTACTGTTAATTCATCTAATACATGCTTCGAACGCCACTTAGCATAAGGAATAACCCACATTCGGTATACTGTGAGCCCTACTGCAATAAGGGTTATGAGCTTATTTTTTACACACTTTTAGCATATAACCCCATATATCCATAATGGGAACGTTACTAATGTAGCGTTCCCATTATGTTGCTTTATAGTAAGAAAATTATTTAAGCGTTACCTGCGCGCGACAATCATTTGCATTATGCAACTTACCAAATGTGTACGCGCTCAGCAGGGTCGAGCCACATTTCGTCGCCTTCTTTAACGTCGAAAGCATCGTAGAACAAGTCTACGTTACGAGCAATGCCGTTAGTGCGGCATTCGGCTGGGGAGTGCGGGTCGATTTGAAGCAGCTGTTCCGCAATTTCATTACGAGCCTTGGAACGCCATACTAACGCGTAGCTTAAGAAGAATCGCTGCAAAGCAGTGAAACCATCTACTTCAGGAGCGTTCAGCAAAGTTTCGCGAATCGCATCTTCACTTCCGTCAATTTCATGCCCTTCACTCTTTTGCAAAGCGAAAGCGTATGCTTTAAGTGCAATAGTCACGCCGCTTAAATCGCCAATATTTTCGCCGATTGTTAAAGCACCGTTTACGTGAGGCATCGCATTGCGCTCTTCTTTGCTCTTCAAGTGAGAGTACTTAACAATAAGCTGCGTTGGTGTGAAAGCATTGTATTGCTCAATAAGCTTCTTAGTGCGCTCAGTGAAGTTGGTTTTGTCTTCTTCAGTCCACCAATTGTTAAGCATGCCGTCGCCGTCGTATTCGCAACCTTGGTCGTCAAAACCGTGGCCGATTTCGTGGCCAATCACTGCACCAATAGCGCCATAATTTGCTGCGTCTGGAGCGCTCGGGTTAAAGAATGGTGGTTGCAAAATTGCAGCAGGGAATACGATTACGTTAAGCAATGGATCGTAGTAAGCGTTCACAGTTTGCGGAGTCATCTGCCATTCTTCGCGATCCACGGGCTTTCCAGCTTTCGCAGTATTCTTACCGAAGCCAAATCGATAAACTTCGCGCATATTTTCAACTAAACCAGCGTCTTCCTTAATATTTAACGCAGAGTAGTCAACCCAATGGTTTGTGTAACCAATATTTGGCTCAAATTTACTAATCTTTTCCAAAGCTTTCGCTTTAGTTTCCTCACCAAGCCAGCTGCTGTGAGAAATCGACTCGCGGTAAGCGTTAATAAGATTGTCAACTAAGCCTTGCATATATTCCTTAGAAGACTCAGGGAAATGCAATCGCACGTATTCGCGTCCAACTTCCTCGCCGCAGGCATCGTCAACAACTCCGACTGCTCGCTTCCAGCGGTCGCGCTGCTTTGTGGCACCAGAAAGCACTTTGCCGTAGAAGTCGAATCGCGCTTGTGCAAAATCTTCACTAAGTAAGCTTGCCCAGCGCAAAATCACGTGCACGCGCGCCCAAAGCTTTAAATCTTCTAAGTCGGCTTCTTGCCAAATCTTATTCAAACCTTCCATAAAGCTTGGCTCGTGAACTACAACTTTGTTAAAAGCTTCACGAAGGTTGATTGGCTGATTTGTTGCTTCTTCGCAATTATCGTACGCTTTTTGAGTAGCGTCTAAGAAAGCGTCGAGATTAAGCGCTTCAAGAGTTTTTGCTAAATCGGCATAATTGTAAGGATTATAGGTTTTTTGAGAATCGCGAGTTGCTACGTTATCCCAATGGTAGCTCGCTATTTTAGTTTCAACATTCAAGAAACGCTCGGCTTGCGCTTGTGTAGTAGTTGCGTCTCCGTAGCCTGCTAAGCGCAGCAAAGAAGCTACCATTTTTACATATTCAGTGCGAATTGGAGCGTAGTTATCTTCGCGATAGTATGCTTCGTCTGGCAAGCCCAATCCCGATTGCTCAATATGCATAATATTCGTCTTAGGATCTTTAGGGTCTCCGTAAACGCCAAAATAAAACATTGCATCTGGACCGCCGTACGGATTAAGCGCGCCAATAGTGCGAACCAAATCTTCCTTAGTTTCTGCTGAATCCACAGCGTCTAAATCGCCCTTAATTGGCGTAATTCCAGCTTTTTCAATAGATGCGGTATCCAAATAGTTACGGTATAAGGTTTGCGACTTTTTGGCTGGGCAATTTTCGTTTTCTAAAATATCTCGAATTTGCTTTTCTGCATCTTCCGCAAGCTTGTGGAAAGCACCATACATTGGTTTGTCTTCTGGGAGAGTGTAAGTGTCAATCCAAGGACCGTTTATGTAACGGAATAAATCGTCTTGTGGTCGAGTAACCGAAGAGAAGGATGCAGGGTCGAAATCTACAGCAGAAATTTCCTTCTGTGATTCCTTATTATTACTATTATTTTCATTGTTGTTAGACATGTGCCTAGATTACATGTATTAAGCGACATCATTTAGCTAGTATTTTCGCTATATTTTGCTTTATTTTCGTGCCTGCGCGTTAGTCTTGAAGCATGATTGAACTTAAAACTCCATCTGAAATTGAAGCGATGAAGCCTGCAGGTCGCTTCGTCGGTAGTATTCTTAAAGACTTGAAAGCAATGACCAAAGTTGGCACGAATCTTCTTGAGATTGATGATTTCGTTCGCCAGCGTATTATGAGCCGCAAAGGTGCGTCTTCTTGCTATGTTGATTACGCTCCTGATTTTGGTACAGGACCTTTTGCGCACTATATTTGCACGTCTGTAAACGATGCTGTTCTTCACGGAGTTCCTTTTGATTATAACCTTAAAGACGGCGATTTGTTGACTCTTGATTTGGCAATTAACGTAGACGGATGGGTTGGTGATTCCGCTATTAGTTTTGTGGTTGGAAAGCATGCAGATCCTGAGGATTTGCGCTTGATTAAGTGCACTGAGGAAGCTTTGGAGGCTGGCATTAACATGGCTCAGCCTGGCAACCGTCTTGGCGATATTTCTGCAGCTGTTGGTTGCGTTGCTCACGAGTACGGCTACAGCGTAAATCTTGAGTTTGGCGGTCACGGAGTCGGTCATATTATGCATGGCGATCCGCACGTTCCTAACGATGGCACTGCTCACCACGGCTACAAGCTTCGCCCAGGTTTAGTTATTGCAATTGAGCCATGGTTCTTAAAGACTACTGACGAAATTTACCAGGATCCTAAGGATGGTTGGACTCTTCGCTCTGCTGATGGTTCTCGCGGTGCTCACAGCGAGCACACGATTGCAATTACGGAAAACGGTCCTGAGATTTTGACCGTGCGCTAAACTTATCAATAGTTGATTTTGTAAGTATTTTGCGAGTAGTAATTGCGTAAAACAGGTATGTAAAGAGGTACTTTAAGTAAATGGCGGAATTTGATTTTTCCCAAGCATTAAATGATGTTGAAGCAAAGTATTCTTCGATTTCTAAAGCACTAGACGTCGATTCGTTGAAGGCTACGATTGCTGATTTAGAAAAGCAGGCTGCAGAGCCTGGACTTTGGGATGATTCTGAGCATGCTCAGCAGGTTACGAGTAAGCTTTCCGCGGCTCAGTCTCAGTTGAAGCGTTTGCAAGCTGTAGATCAGCGCATTGAAGATACTAAGACTTTAATTGAGCTTGGCCAAGAAGAAGGCGATGCTGATTCTATGAGCGAGGCTCAAGAAGAGCTTGGAAATATTACTCACGAGTTGGACGATATGGAAGTTCAGACTCTTCTTGACGGCGAATATGATGCTCGTTCTGCAGTTGTTACGATTCGCTCTGGTGCTGGCGGCGTGGATGCTGCTGATTTTGCTCAAATGCTTCTTCGTATGTACTTGCGCTGGGCTGAGCGAAACGGTTACAAAACTAAGATGATGGACACGTCTTATGCGGAAGAAGCTGGTATTAAATCCGCTACTTTCCAAGTGGATGCTCCGTACGCGTATGGTCGTCTTTCTGTAGAAGGCGGTACTCACAGAATGGTTCGTATTTCGCCATTCGATAATCAAGGCCGTCGACAGACTGGCTTTAGCGCAGTGGAAGTAATCCCTTTGGTTGAAGCTACAGATCATATTGATATTCCAGATTCGGATATTCGCGTGGATACTTTCCAGGCTTCAGGGCCAGGAGGTCAGGGCGTGAACACTACGTATTCTGCTGTTCGTATTACGCATTTGCCAACCGGCTTGGTTGTTTCTATGCAAGATGAGCGAAGTCAGATTCAGAACCGCGCCGCTGCAATGGCAGTTTTGCAATCGCGTTTGCTTGTGCTTAAGCATGCTGAGGAAGCTGCAAAAAAGAAGGAACTTGCTGGAGATATTAAGGCAAGTTGGGGAGATCAAATGCGCTCTTACGTGCTTCACCCTTATCAGATGGTGAAGGATTTGCGCACTGGTTACGAAACTTCACAAACTCAAGCTGTTTTTGACGGCGATATTGACGGTTTTATTGAAGCTGGCATTCGTTGGCGTCACGAGCAGCGAGTTGCAGCTCAAAAAGAAGCTGAAGCAGAATCTTAAATAAAACTAAAGCTAGAACTAAAAACCAACAATTACACATAATCTTCGGAAGGAATTGAAACAATGTCGCTGATTTCATTAGATCATGTGTCAAAAATATATCCTCGAGGTACACGTCCTGCATTAGACGATGTGTCTTTGCATGTAGATCGCGGAGATTTTGTGTTTCTTGTTGGCGCTTCCGGTTCTGGTAAAACTACATTGCTTAGTTTGCTGCTTCGTGAAGAAGAAGCAAATGGTGGGGAAATTCACGTAGCTGGTAACGATTTGCGCAGACTTTCTAACCGACAAGTGCCGCAGTATCGTAGATCTCTTGGCTTTATTTTCCAGGATTATAAGCTGCTTAATAATAAAACAGTTTACCAAAATGTTGCTTTTGCTTTGGAAGTGATTGGCACGAGTCGGTCTACGATTCGTTCACTTGTTCCTCGTGTTCTTGAAACGGTTGGTTTGACTGGTAAAGAAAATAATTACCCACACGAGCTTTCTGGTGGTGAGGCGCAGCGAGTTGCAATTGCTCGCGCATACGTCAATCACCCTCAAATTATTCTTGCAGATGAGCCTACTGGTAATTTGGATCCAACTACTTCTCTTGGAATTATGGAAGTTTTGGATGCTATTAACCGAACTGGCACAACGATTGTTATGGCTACGCATAATGAGGAAATTGTGAACTCAATGCGTAAGCGAGTTGTGGAGCTTCATGCTGGAAAAATTGTGCGTGATGAGCGTGAAGGATCATATGATTCTGCATTGTATTTCCCAGATAGTGAAGTTGAGCATAATTCTAAAGCACAACAAACTGTTGAAAATTCTCAAGATCAATCAGATCGCGATGCTCAAAAGTCAATTGCTCAATCTGAGCATACTGAACGTCATAAGAGGCTTTCTAAAAAAGCTCAACGTGCTGCTCAGGCGCGTGAAGTTGTTGACATGGTAACGCAATCGTTGAAGAGTGACACTTCAGAAAATGAAGGAATCGCACGTTTGGCTCAGTCTGTTCATTCTGGCAGAACTGGTCGTTACGGCGAAGTGTTCCAGTCTTTGGAAACAACGATGACTTGGGGACGAGGATTGATTTCTTCAAACGATAATGAAGATGTTGAAGAGAATGATTCAGAAGTTGAGATTTCGGAAGATAATAAAGAATCCTCTGAAGTTGCCGGAAATTCTGAAACTGCAGAAACTGCTAATACTACTGAGACTACTGATAATCACGAAACTGCAGAAACTAATGAATCTCACGAATCTCACGAAACTGCTGAAACTAATGAATCTACTGAATCTACTGAAAACTCTGAAGTGAGCGAAGAATCACAATCCGAAACCGGCGATGAGTTGCAGTCAGAAGCAGAAAGTAAGTTACAATCCGATGTTGAATCTGAGCGTAAATCTCAGCTTCCTCCTATGCCTCCAGCTCCGCCTAAGCCACCTGTTGCAGCTGAAAATACTAATAATGAGAACATTAGTGTTGACGATAGCAATAATGACATTAATAAAACTGAAGGAGCAGAGTAATGCGTTTACGATTTATTTTTTCCGAAACTTGCATTAGTTTGCGTCGTAATGTTTCGATGATTCTTTCGGTTATGCTTGTAACGTTCATTTCTTTCCTTTTTATTGGTGTTTCAGTGCTTATGCAAGCGCAGATTACCAAGGCAAAAGGTGACTGGTATGACAAAGTAGAAGTGGTTGCCTGGCTGTGCCCGGATGGAACTAGCCAATCTCCTTCTTGTGCTTCTGGAAAAGCACCTACTGATGCCGAAATTGTAAAATTGGAGCATATTATTCACCAAGAATTAGGCGATGATGTTTCAAATATCACTTATGTTAGCCGCAATGAATTTTATAAAAACACATTCTTAAAGCAATATCCTAACGGAATGTATCAAGGACGTACTTTAACTGCGGCAGACATGCAAGATTCGTTGCGCTTGAAGCTTACTAATCCTATGAAATATCAGGTTGTCTCAGAAGTTCTTTCTGGACGCGATGGTGTGGAAGAAGTTGTTGATCAGCGTCAGATTTTTGATCCTGTTTTCAGTGTGCTTAATCGCGCTACTGTTGTGACAATTGTGCTTGCAGCAGTTATGGTTGTTGTAGCGATTATGCTTACTGGCACTACGATTCGAATGTCTGCTGCTAGCCGTCGTCAAGAAACCGAAATTATGCGCTTAGTTGGTGCCTCTAACTGGACTATTCGTATGCCGTTTCTTCTTGAAGGAGCGTTCGCGTCGTTTGTGGGTTCTTTACTTGCTGGTGCTGCGCTAAGTTTAGTAGTTAAAGTTTTTGTAACTGATTGGCTTGCGCAGAATGTGCGTTGGATGCCATTTGTTACTCAAACAACTGTGTGGCTATGCGTTCCAATACTTGTAGCTGGTGCAGTAGTGTTATCTATAGTTGCTTCTGCTATTGCTTTGAGGCGATACTTAAAAGCTTAAAATGCAAAATAATAGGTGCGTAATTATTTGCGTTATTTTCGCATGAGCATTGTGAAAGTACTATTTTAGAAGATTTGAAGTAGAAACTCGCGTGATTCCTTGCATTACGGTATAATTCGCAATAGTGATGTTGAAAGGGAAGTGATATGAGCGAAGATCGACATAGCATGTATGCAATTCGACGCACTCACACTGTAGTGAGTTTAATAGTTGCTATTTCAATGATGTTTGCTGGTGTTGCTGGTGCATTATTTAATGCGTCTACAGCAAGTGCTGTCAACATGAAGGAATATAGGCGCAAAATACAACGAAACGAGAATTTGAAGCGCCAACTTGCTGGTGTAAGTAAACAACTTGCAAATAAGATCATTGAATTGAATGATTTAAATGAGCATAAAATTCCAAATCAAATACGAGCTGCTCAACAAGCAGAAGAGCAAGCTTCTCAGGCGCGCAGTCTTGTAGAATCAACGCAGCAGCGTCTAGAGTCTGCACAAAAAGATAAGCGTGATTTGGAAGAGAAAATTAAAAAAACTGGTGAAGATTTTGATGATGCTAAGGCTGCTGTAGCACAGCTTGCTCGTAAGAGTTTCCATGGTTCTCAGGCATCTAATGTTATGGATATTGTGACTAAATCAACTACTACAGAACAGTTTGTTGGAAAGTTACAATCCGAGGCTGCTGTTGCTAGAAGTGAAGCAAATGCTGCTAATGATGCTGCTATTAAGTTGAATACTTCTATGAATCGTCGTCAGCGTTTGGCTGCTATTGAAGCAGAAATAACCAAGTTAAAGCAGCAGGCGGATGTTCAAGCGCAAAGTGCTCAAATCGCTGCGAAAGCCGCCAATGATCGCAAAAAGTCCTTGCAAAGTTTGCGAGATCATGGTGAAGAGATTCGTAAGCAGCTGGAAGGTCAAAAGAGTAGTTTGACTTCTCAGTCTGCGCGTGAGGCTGCAGAAATTGTAGCAATGAAATCTGCCATCGATGCTCAAGCGCGTGCTCTTGCTAATAAGTCATTCGCTAAAGCTGATCCGAATGCTGGTAATCGCCAGCAATTGAATGGAAGCTCTGGAAAGAATGTTTACCTTCCTCCGATGCAACTTTCTAATGGTGCTGCTAATGGTATGAATTATACTGTTCCTGGAAATTGCGCAGAAGGTTCTAAGTTCTGCTACGGGCATAATACTGGAAACACTGTTGGTGGTTCTGCTTATCCTGCTCGTCAATGCACGTTATGGGCTTATTTGCGTCGTTCGCAACTTGGTTTGCCTGTTGGCTCCTACATGGGTAATGGTGCTGAGTGGGCGAATACTGGTCGTAGGTTTGGATATTTAGTTAATAGAATTCCACATGTTGGTGCTGTTATGGTGTTTGCTCGCGGTCAACGCGTCGGCAACTGGAATGCTGATTGGCAATATGGACATGTTGCGGTTGTGGAACGTGTGAATGCTGATGGATCAGTTCTTATTTCTGAAGGTGGAACTGGTTTTTCGACATTCCCTGCTTATGAAACTATTTATAATCCAGGCGATTACGAGTATGTGCATTATTAAATATAAGCACTTCAAAGTTTTCAATTTGTTGAAATTGAAAACTTTGTAAGTTTACGACTTATTGTTCTTGCCATAAGATAGTAGTATCTTATGGCAAGTTTCTTTTGTGCGTGATGTGTACTGGAGGGGAATTATGGCAAATAAGCCTGCGCAAGATGGCACTGTTACTGTGGCACAAAACCGTAAAGCGCATCATGATTATGTAATTGAAGATTGTTATGAAGCAGGTCTTGCTCTTACTGGTACTGAAGTTAAGTCACTTCGCGAAGGGCGTGCTTCTTTAGCTGAATCATTTGTGAATATTGATCGTCGTGGTGAAATGTGGCTTGAAGGAGCAAATATTCCTGAATATTTAAACGGCACATGGAATAATCATGCTCCTAAGCGCAAGCGTAAGCTTCTGCTTCATGCTGCTGAGATTGCTAAGCTTTCTAGGCAAACTGAGGCGAAAGGCTACACTGTTGTGCCTTTGCGTTTGTATTTTAAGGGAAGCTACGTAAAAGTAGAAATTGCTTTAGCGCGCGGTAAAAAGGAATTTGATAAGCGTCAGGCTTTGCGTGAGGAGCAAGATAAGCGAGCGGCTTTGCGTGAAATGCGTTACCGTAATCTGCGTTCTCGTAGTATTGATTGAGAGTTGACGCTTCTTTTTTTATGCGTTTGTGAAACACTTGCTTGCTTCGCACGTGATAAAAAGTGAGGTAATGCGACACGCACATATTATACATTATTGCGAATAATATGCAGTTTTTGTTTATGAAAAGTATAATTATTGTGCAGATGTACCGCATGAGTATCTTTGTATATTCAATAATCGTATAAAAGGCTGTTGAATTTGTAGGGTTATCGTGTATAGTTATACACATTAATGCAAATTATAGATTCTTAGTACATACATGAGGAGAAGAACTATGTTTAAATCTATGAAGCCTGTTGCTATTGTTGCATCTTTAGTAATGATTGGCAGTATTGCTGCATGTGGACCTGCTGATTCTAAAGAAGCAGACCCTGATGTTGCTCGTAGCTATGATGTAAGTCATGTGCAAAAAGATGATGCTGTTGCAGCCTTGGTACCAGCACCAGTTGCAAAAACAGGAGAGTTAACTGTTGGTGTAAACGTAAGTTATGCCCCTGCAGAATTCTTTGCTGCAGACGGTAAAACTCCTGTAGGTTACGAAATTGATTTTTCGAAGGCTCTTGCAAAGGTCATGGGCTTAAAAGCAAAAATTATGCATGCTCAGTTTGACTCAATTATTCCAGCAATAGGAAGCAAATATAATGTTGGTATTTCTGGTTTTACAGTAAATGCTGAACGTATGAAGTCTGTAGACTTTATTACTTATGCAAACGCAGGTTTGTCTTTTGAAGTGCGTAAGGGAAATCCTACTAAAGTAGATCCAAAGAACCTTTGTGGCAAGAAAGTAACTTTGGAAACTGGAACTGTTGGCGAACCTATTATGGAAGAAGCAAAGAAACAGTGCGCAGCTAAAGGAAATAAGCCTCTTGAAATCATGAGCTTCAAGGAGCAAACTGACGCAACTACCGCACTTCTTTCCGGTCGCGCTGATGTTATGTATGCAGATACTCCTGTTGCAGGTTACGCTTCAATTAAGAATCCTGGAAAGCTTGAAATTTTGGAAAATAGCAAGGATTCTGAACCAATGGGAGCGGCTGTTAAAAAGGGTGATGCAGCGATGCTGAAGGCTGTAAAAGCTGGCATTGATAAGCTTATGAAGTCCGGCGTCTACAAGGATATCTTGAAGAAGTGGGGCGTTGAAGATGTTGCTATTGAAAAGTCTGTAGTTAATCCAAAACTATAAAACTTTAGCTATGAAACTTTAGCTATCAAATAATTGAATAATTATCTAAAATGATATTGTTAATCTGAGTCGTGATTGAATTCTCGGCTCAGATTGTTTCTTTACTTTGCTGTTTTTGTATAAACGTACTTATTGGAGCATATTTTGAATTCTTTAATTGGTAACTCTGCTAAGAGCAAGTCCGGAGTAACTAACTCTGAACGTATTTTGCCAGTAAAAAAGCCAGGACCTATTATTGCCGGAGTCATTGTAGCTGTAATAGCATGTTCGCTTCTTTACAGTATTATTACTAACCCTCGTTTTGAATGGCAAGTAGTCGGAATATATTTAATAAGCGATAACGTGCTTTCTGGTATTGGCTGGACGTTACTTCTTACGCTAATTGCTATGGTAATTTCAATCGTGTTTGCTGTAGGCTTAGCGATGATGCGCAAGTCAGTTAATCCTGTGCTTCGTGGCGTAAGTTGGTTCTTTATTTGGTTTTTCCGTGGTACTCCTGTTTATACGCAGCTTGTATTTTGGGGCATGTTTGCAGTGCTTGTGCCGAGAATTAGTATTGGCATTCCTTTTACTTCTGTAGAATTTTGGTCTATTGATTCTAATGTAATTATGACTTCTCTTACTGCTGCTGTAGTTGGTTTGTCTTTGAATGAATCCGCTTATTTGTCGGAAATTGTTCGAGCAGGATTGGAAGCCGTTGATAGTGGACAAGTTGAAGCTGCTAAGGCTCTTGGAATGGGTAGAGCTTTAACTATGAGGCGTGTAATTCTTCCTCAAGCAATGCGTATTATTGTTCCTCCGCTTGGTAACGAAACAATCGGTATGCTAAAAACGACTTCGTTAGTTCTTGCAGTTCCGTTTACTCTTGAATTGCAATTTGCTACAAATGCTATTGCTAACCGTATCTATAAACCAATTCCGCTTCTTCTTGTTGCGAGTATTTGGTATTTGATTATTACTTCCATTTTGATGGTTTTGCAATACATGCTCGAGAAGCATTTTGCTAAAGGCTTTGAAGCAAGAGATATTGTAAAACATGCTCAACTTAATACTGATTCTGATCAGCGCGGCGATCAATCATTAGATGCTAAACGGAAAAATGTTAAAGGACGAAATGATGCTGCTATGCTCGGATTTAATGCTTAAATAAGCGCATAATAGCTTAAATTTTAAATATTTTTCTTTGTAAACTTTAAATTTTGCATGAAACAAACAAATTGGATGTGAATAAATGGTAGAAGCAAAATCTAATCTTCCTGCGGTTGCTATTAACGATGTGCAAAAATCTTTCGGTCAATTGCATGTACTTAACGGTATTAATATGACGGTGAACCCAGGTAGCGTAACAGTTATTTTGGGTCCGTCCGGTTCTGGAAAATCGACGTTATTGCGTTTAATTAATCAATTAGAAACTTTGACTGCAGGAAGTATAAGTATTTATGGCGAGCGCATCGGTGTAAAGCAAGTAATGCATAAAGGTGAGAAGTGCCTGCAGGCTCTTAACGACAAAGAAATTGCTCAACAGCGTGCGAAGCTTGGCATGGTATTCCAGCGTTTTAATTTATTCCCTCATATGACGGCTTTAGAGAACGTTATGGAAGCTCCTGTTCATGTTATGCATATGAAAGCTCAAGAAGCGCGCGATTTAGCTATTGAAGAACTAAAGCGAGTTGGCATGGATGAGCGTATGAACCATTATCCTGCAGAACTTTCAGGCGGTCAGCAGCAGCGCGTTGCAATTGCTCGCGCTCTTGCTATGAAACCGGAAATTATGCTATTTGACGAGCCAACATCCGCGTTAGATCCAGAGCTTGTAGGTGAGGTGTTAACCGTTATGCGAAATCTTGCTAAAGATGGCATGACTATGATTGTAGTAACTCACGAAATTGGTTTTGCGCGTGAGGTTGCAGATCAGGTTGTGTTTATGGATGGCGGTGTCATAGTTGAGCAGGGTAGTGCAGATATTATTACTAGTCCGCAAACTGATCGTTTTAAAGATTTCCTAAATCACGTATTGTAATTTACGTAAGAAACGTATCTTATTTATGTAGTTTTGCATAGTTTTTGTGTGCTTCTCTGGCGTGCGCTCGCTCGCATAACGTACAATAGAAGATTATGTGTGGCATTGTAGGATACGCAGGTTTTGGAAAAGTTTGTGCAAAACCTTTAGAAGTTTGTTTAGGTGGGTTAGAGCGTCTAGAATATCGCGGATATGACTCTTCGGGCGTAGCTTTAGTTGCTCCTGGAATGAAATGTGCGACTGTGCGAAAGAAAGCTGGTCGTTTATCTGTTCTTCGCAATGATATTGATGCAAATCCTATGCCTGAGGCGAGTGCAGCTATTGGTCATACTCGTTGGGCTACTAATGGTGCTCCTTGTGACACTAATGCGCATCCTCATACTAGTGCAGATGGCAAAATCGCGCTTATTCATAACGGCATTATTGAAAATGCTGTTGTATTAAAAGAGCAGCTTCACGAAGAAGGATACGAATTTTCTTCTCAAACAGATACTGAAGTTGCTGCAAAATTACTTGGTAAAATTGCGAATGATATTGTAGACGAAACTGGCAAGCCGGATTTATTTACAGCTCTTCGTCGTACTGCAAAAATGTTAAAAGGAGCTTTCACATTACTTGCTGTTGACGTTCGTCAGCCTGGTATTGTGGCTGCTGTTCGTCACGATTCGCCTTTGGTCGTAGGTCTTGGAGACGGTGAATATTTCCTTGGCTCTGACGTTGCAGCTTTTGTTGCTTATACGGATCGAGTCTTGGAAGTTGGTCAAGATCAAGCTGTGTGCATTGGAGATGTAGATGGCAGTGGCAAAGCATCTTTGCTTCTAACTGATTTTGACAATAATATTGTTAAAAATCCTACTTGTTTTACGGTTGATTGGGATGCTTCTGCAGTAGAAAAAGGCGGTTGGGATTCCTTTATGGATAAGGAAATTCATGAGGATCCGCATGCTGTCGCTGACACTTTGCGAGGTCGCTTTGATGCGCAAGGAAATATTGTTCTTGACGAAGTGCATATTAGCCAAGATGTTTTGCGTTCAATAGATAAAATTATTGTTGTTGCTTGCGGAACTGCAAGTTATGCCGGATTGGTTGCAAAATATGCTATTGAGCACTGGGTGCGCGTGCCGGTTGAGGTGGAGCTTGCGCACGAGTTTCGCTACCGTGACCCTATTTTGACGCATCGAACATTGGTGGTTGCAATATCGCAGTCTGGCGAAACAATGGACACTCTTATGGCTTTGCGTCACGCGCGCGAGCAGGGAAGTAGGGTTCTTGCAATTTGCAATACGCAAGGTTCTAGCATTCCGCGCGAATCTGATGCAGTTCTTTACACGCATGCAGGTCCCGAAATAGCAGTTGCATCTACTAAAGCTTTTGTTGCGCAAATAGTTGCAGCCTATATGCTTGGTCTGTTTTTGGCGCAAGTAAAAGGCACTATGTATCGCGACGAAATTCAGCAAATCGTTGCGCAATTAAAAGAGATGCCGGATAAAATTCAGCATGTACTTGATGCACAATCTGAATCAATTATGAAAGCTGCTGAGCATACTCTGGAAGCTAAATCTTTCCTTTTCTTAGGTCGACATGTTGGCTATCCTGTTGCGCTAGAAGGTGCGTTGAAGCTTAAAGAAATTGCGTATACCTTTACTGAAGGTTTTGCTGCAGGTGAGCTTAAGCACGGTCCTATTGCGCTTGTAGATGAAGGTGAGCCGGTAGTTGTGATTGTGCCATCTTCTCGCGGTCGTGATGTGCTTCATGCGAAAGTTATTTCTGGAATTGAAGAAGTTAAAGCGCGCGGAGCTTTCACTATAGCTGTTGCAGAAGAGGGTGATCCAGATGCTTCTCGCTATGCAGATATTGTGTTCTGGCGTCCTAAATGTGCAACTTTGCTAAGTCCTCTTGTAGATGTAGTTGCATTGCAATTATTTGCAATGGATATGGCAAAGTTAAAAGGTTATGATGTTGATAAGCCTCGTAATCTTGCAAAGTCTGTAACTGTTGAGTAAGCGCATAACAACGTTGAGTAACACAAAGTAACGGATGGCAAATCTTATGTCTGCATTTGCAAGAATTTTGCAACAACGCAATCATTTTGGACGCTTGCTTTTTTCGATACTTTGTGTTTTTTCTTTGCTATTTTCTTGCGGATGCGGAACTAAAGATTCTAGAACTCAAATTAGTGTTTGGTCTTGGGAACCAAGCATGAAACGACTTGCTGAAGAATTTGAACTACATAATCCGGATGTTCACGTAACTGTAAAGGATACTAGCGGATATAGCAATCTTAATAGCGCTATTCAAGATGGCTATGGTATGCCAGATGTTGTTCAATTAGAATATTTTGCTCTTCCGCAATATGCGGTAAGTGGACAGCTTTTAGATATTACTGATCGTGTGAAAAATACTCGCACTTTCTATACTCCTGGAACATGGTCTTCTGTGCAACTTGGTGGACGTGTTTACGGTTTACCAATGGATTCTGGCCCAATGGCTTGGTTTTATAATGATGACGTATTTAAGCAGGCTGGTGTAGATGCCACAAAAATACACACTTGGGAAGATTACCGTCATGCTGCTCGTAAGCTTAAAGATATCGGTGTGTATATTGCAGCAGACTCAGGTGACGCAAGTTTTTATAACGCTATGATTTGGCTTGCAGGTGGACACCCGTTTATGACTTCTCATGATGGGAAAACAGTTACTGTTAGATTGAGTAAAGATAAGGGTACTGAAGAGTTCACAAAGTTCTGGCAATCAATGATTGATGAAGGCTTGATTGACATTAGAACTACAACTTGGAGTCAACGCTGGAAGAACGGTGTTGGAGCTGGAAAAATTGCTTCTGTTTTCTCAGGAGCCTGGATGCCGTCTTTGCTTCTGGAAAATGTGCCTGGAACTGCAGGATTGTGGAAGGTGACGAATGTGCCAACTATGCACGGAGAAAAGCGTAATGCAGAAATGGGCGGTTCTTCGTTATCTGTGCTTAAATCGAGTCGTAAGCCTGAAGCAGCAATGCGATTTGTGAATTTTGTATGCCATGATATGCATGGAATTCGTACTCGTGTCAATGGTGGAGCGTTTCCTGCAGATGTTGTTACGCTTAGAGATAAGTCATTTTTAGATAGAGCTACTATTCGTGATTCACGAGGCATTGATATACCTTATTTTGGCGGTCAGAAGTTTAATCGTGTATTTGCAGATGCCGCTAATCGCGTGGATACGGGATACAGGTATTTACCTTTTGAAGTGTACTCGCGAAGTGATTTTAGAGCAACTATGGGTCGAGCATATGACTGGAGTGTTAAATCTTTAGCTAGATTAAACGTGCAAGCCATGATTGATGCTGGTGTTACTCAAGATGATGGAAGTAAATTGTGGCTTCCAGATGATCCTGGTAAACGTATTTCTTTAAAAGATGGTCTTTTATTGTGGGAAAAAGATCTTCAAGAATATGGTTACAATCAAGGATTTGTAGTTAGATAATTTCGTAACTTATTACAATTAAGTGATTTCGTAAAAGCAGCTTAATTTTGCGTAAAAGTAAGATTATTAGCAAAAGTAGTATAAATACAATAGGATAGTATACATACACATACAATACGTGCGCACGTGATTGCAGATTAACTTAATTAATCCGTAAATGCCAATATAGGAAGTAGGCACACATGTTATTAGCAGTAGACATTGGTAATACGAATATTGTGCTGGGTTTTTTGGAAAATAACCGAATTGTTGGCACTTATCGTATGACAACAAAGTCTAATCATACATCAGACGAGTATGGCATTATGATTGCACAATTTTTGCATTTAAGCGGATTTACAATAAACGATGTTGAAGATGTTATCGTTGCTTCTGTTGTGCCGAAAGTTATGCATTCATTCCGCGCTAGTATTATCAAATTTCTTCATATTGATCCTATGATTGTAGGACCTGGTGTTAAAACCGGTATGAATATTCGTATTGATGAGCCAAGAACTCTTGGTGCGGATTGTTTAGCTGATTGCGTTGGTGCGTTTAGTGAGTATGGAGGATCTGTACTAGTTATTGATTTTGGTACGGCAACAACTTACAACTATATAGATAAAAGTGGTGCTATTACTTGCGGACTTATTTGCACAGGTATTCGTACTGCAGCTGCGGCACTTTGGGATAACACGGCTCAGCTTCCAGAAGTGGAAATAGCTAGACCGCAGTCTGTTCTTGCAAAATCTACTAAACTCGCAATGCAAGCTGGATTATATTACAGCTTCTTGGGTGGAATTGAGCGCACAATAGAACAGTTTAAGACGGAGATTGGTGAGCCGTTTAAGGTAATTGCTACTGGCGGATTGGGTAGATTGTTTGAAAAAGACGTGAAAACGATTGACTTTTACGATCCTGACTTGATTTTCAAAGGTATGGCTGAAATTTATAAGCGCAACCTGCGGTAATATAATGCGAATTTGCTGTTGTGGATATTCGTCATAGCGATTTCGTTTGTTGCGGCGATTTGTTATAAAAATTTGCTGTATAAATTTGTTATTAGTAAGTTGTTATACCAATTTCGCATTTAGGCGTATACTATGAATAGTTATGTGTAAAGATTGCGTTCGCCGGTGAACCGTCTTGGGTATGTATTTGTTTTGCATACTGTTTATGCGCTGGCTGTGGATTCGTTCACATTTGAGAGGAAGTTTGATGATGGGTAGTAGGAAACATCGTATTCTTTCAGCAATTGGCACCGTTTTATGCCTAGTCTCTATGATTGTAAGCGTAACCGTGTTGCCGGCGATGGCTTATGCCAACGTAACGAAGAATCCATTGTTTGCTGCTGCCGGCGCTGCTGCTGCCGAGAATAATAGGGGTCAAAATAAGTCGGGTGAAGGGGGATCTGGTAAAGAAGTTAAAGAGGGAGCTGGTAAAGAAGTTAAAGGGGATAAGGCTAAAGAGGTAGATAAAAAAGAAGGTAAGAGAAATGATGGGGCAGCTAATGGGGCAGCTAATGGGGAAACTGGTAATGAATCTAATGGGGGGGGGTCTGTAGATAACAGCAATGCTGGCAAAGATGCCAGTAAAGATACTGTAAAATCTGGTAAATCTGACAAAAATGCTGACAAAAATGCTGACAAGGCTTCTAAAAAAGATAGCAAAGACGCTCAAAAAGCTAAGAGTCAAGATCGCGTCTCCGGTGATAGTGAGAAATTAACCCTAGAAGAAGTTAAAAAGCTTCCTGCTTGCGTGGCTAATGCCATAGTAACTTCAGGTGAAACAATCGAGACTCTTTCAATCGAGCCTCCATCCGGAGCAGACAAGTGTGCCGTTAGTGCTGATCATCACGGTGATGAGTTTGGTGAAATTATAAATGAAATAAAAAAACTTTCTCCTACAGAAGGATTGCTTGGTTTTTACAGAGGCAGAGTGTATGCGTACGGGCGTTTGTCAAAGAATGGTGTGGGTCTTTTTTCAGGGGAAAATATTAGTAACATTGATAGCATAAACAATTTCGATATAAGTTATGTTACAGATATGTCCTATCTATTTAAGGATTCCTCATTAACTGATTTTAGTTTTTTGAGCGGTTGGGATGTGAGCAAGGTTACGAATATGGAGGGCATGTTCGAGGGGTGCACTGGTTTAGAAGATATTAGCGGTTTGGCTAATTGGAAGGTTGACAATGTTACGAATATGGAGGGCATGTTCGAGGGGTGCATGAGCTTGAAATCGCTTAAAGGGTTGGAAGATTGGGATGTGAGCAATGTTAGAAGTATGTCCGGAATGTTCGCGTCTATTATTAAGAACCAAAATCAACATGATGCTTTGAATCCAGTAGACGGGTATGCAGGTGAGATGGCGATTGCTTCTGTTGAACCTTTACGTAAGTGGAATGTTAGCAATGTTATGAACATGAACAGAATGTTTGAGGGTTGCACCAGCATAACAGATTTTACTGGTTTGGAAGGTTGGGATACTAAAAGCGTTGTGGCAATGATCGGTATGTTCGAATACTGCAAGAGTATGAGTTCGCTTGGATTTTTGAAAAAGTGGACTGTAAAGAACGTTGAATATATGATGGCAATGTTTGCGCTGTGCGACAAGATTAAAAATACTGAGGGCCTAGAAAATTGGAATGTTAGTAACGTTACAAAAATGGATGACATGTTTGCAGAATGCTCTAGCCTCGATAGTATCAGTGGATTATCTAATTGGAAGACAAGCGGTAAGAGCAGTACAAGCAAATTAACTAGCACGTATAGAATGTTCGATAACTGCAGTTTTCTTTCTGATCTTCAACCTTTGAGCGGTTGGAATGTTGGCAGTGTTACTGACATGCATGACATGTTTAACAATTGCGGCAGTCTTACTGGTCTTGAACCTTTGAGTGGTTGGGATGTTGGCAGTGTTAAGAACATGAACAGCATGTTCATCGGTTGTAATGGTTTAACTAGTCTTGAGTCTTTGAGTAAGTGGTTGAATGATAAGAGCAGTGTCACGGACATGAGTAGCATGTTCAGCGGTTGTAATAGCTTGAGTGACCTTAAAGGTCTAGAAAAGTGGAATGTTAGTAATGTTAAGAACATGAGCAGCATGTTCAGCGGTTGCGCTACGGATATCTACGGTTCCGGAGATGATCCTAATCCTATTGGTATAAAAGGATTGGCTGATATAAGTGCATTAAGTGATTGGAATGTTCGCAGTGTCACGGACATGAGCAACATGTTCAGCCATGAGGTTAGCGGTTCTGATTTTGATAAGCTGACTGATATAAGTGGATTGAGTAAGTGGAATGTTAGCAATGTTAAGGACATGTCTAGCATGTTTGCATATTGCAAAAAACTTACCGGCGCTGCAGATTTAAGCAAGTGGAATATTTCAAAAGTTACGAATCTTAGTTCAATGTTTTCCAATGCAGGAGCAGAAAGCGGCGACAGTCTTATATTAGATTTCAGCGATAAGGCTTTTACAAAATCGGATACACCTGTATACACGGATGACGAAGGGAAGCAGCGTTACTTTTCTGTTGATAGTATGTTCAGTGGTTTTAAAGGCACGCTGATTGCGAATAACTTGCAGTCTAGTGGTTTTGAGAATAATCCTGAGGATGATCCTATCAAAAGTCATTTTGCTGATGGCGAAATATTCTCCCTCGATGAGAATGGTCACAGCAATAATATAGTCGTAACTAATAATATTACGATTTTAGATACAATTTCAAACGATGATGATCTTAAAAAGATTGCATACTACATTCCTGTTAAAGCCAAGCTGATGGAGCCTGGAGATATAAAAAATGACAATATGACATGTGATTGCAATAGAGATTCGGGTGGCACTACTTATACTTACTATGTTCCTGCACTGTATAATTCGAGTAATTTAGAGAAGAAACAGGATGAAAAATCGCAGGATTATGCGTACAGAATTGTAAAAAATAGTTTCGCTTCAAAGTTGCGGTACGCTATAGATTCTCAATCGGGCAAAGGTACTAGTACTGAGGAACCAGGTGGAGATGAACCTGGCGGAGATGAACCTGGTGAAGGTGAAGGTGGCGATGAATCAGGTGGTGATACTGATACTGGCTCGCGTAGTGCAACGTTGAAATCGCGTGTAAAGAAACTGCGATCCGCAAGGAAATCGCGATCTGTAAGAGATGGCGATGATGAAGATGAAAATCCTGAACCTGAGCCTGACGAAAAACAGGGTAATACTTATAAAATCATGTTTAAGAAGTCAAGCGAAGGTGGTTGCACCTGGACAGAACTTGGCGATGGTGATGGTGCTGTGCCTGTTAGTAATCCAAAGTCGCCTTTAGTGTTCTTTACTACGACGTACTATTTGGAGACTTTTGTTAAGCCAGTGCCTTTGCCGCATACTGGCGGTCAGTCGGCTGTTATGTTCACGTTCTTGTCGATTGGACTGTTCTCAATGTTCGCTGTTGCTGGGGCATTTGGTCGTCATGGTTGGGTTGCGTCTGTGCTCTCTGGCTCTGCTTTAGCTGGGTTTTCGAAGGCTTTTGGTGGCGGCGCGCTCGATATTGCTTCTGGTGCTAAGCACTGCTTCGCGCATCCTGTTGTAAGTGGCTCGATGATTAAATCTGCTGTAAGTGCGGCAACCGGCTTCTTTGCTCGGTTCCGAAGTGACGATTCCACCTTCGGCAAGCACACTAAACAGCGCTAAATCGCAGCGCACGCAAAACACAACCGAATTCCCAATGAACTACCACACAAATCTGTCCTGCCTTCGTCAATTGAGACTAAGGCAGACCTCGCTTGCGTTGAAAGCACACTGTGATTTCAACGCTTAGCAACTCGCAGCGCTACTCGTTGAATACGTCTGAGTGTGTTCCCGTGCGAGAAAGCACAAGTACCACATCATCGTTATCTATGCGATATATAAGAAGCCAATTTGGTTTTACATGGCATTGCGGAATCCTAAATAGTTGCCTGTAAGTGCGTGGTCACAGTATCTTTCAGCAAGTTTCTCTTGCGGCGCAATCATTCGCACGACGCTATCTAAGAGGCTTATATCGTATCCTCGTTTTTTGATTCGCTTAAGATCTCTTTTGAATGAATTTAATAATACGACTTTTAGGCTCATTTTAGTGCGTCCTCCAATGCTTCGGTAACATTGTCGTAGCGCTTGTACTCTTCTGGATGTGCTTTCATGTAGTCGTATTCCTTAAACGCGGCGATTGTTTCTTTATTGTATTTTGGCTGTTTTAAGTCGAAGGGGAGTCCTTCTACCATAAGTGATTTGTGTAAGAACATGTTGATTGCTTCGCTAAGAGTTATGCCGAAGCTTGCGAATAATTCTTCTGCTTGCGCTTTAACATCCTTGGTGACGCGCACGTTGATGCTTGCGGTTTTCGCTGCGGTTTTTGCTGCTGCTGGGGTTGCTGTTGCTGTTGTAGTTGCGCTGATTGCCATAATATGCTCCTTGATTTTATACTTATAATTTTTGCTTCTATAAGTGCGCTAGTTTTCTTGACTCGTTAATTTTGTTTAATTTTGATTTGTTTTTCTAGCTCTTTTATATTCATATATCAACTTTTATTACATTCTATAATGTGTTGCACTGTTATACAATATTATATAAACGTTTTACACTGTATTACGATTGCATTACGTTTGTCGTGCATGTATACGTTTACTGTGCAAATTACATAAAATTCAAAGTTTTTGACGTACGCGTTAAAAAGTGTGTTGTTATTGCAGATTGCGTTCTGCGTGAGTAACGAAAAACAGCCAACGCTCGCGCGAGCGTTGGCTGTTTTATGGAACATTTGCCGGAGTTACGAATCCGCTTACAAATCCAAGAAAAGCTGGTGGATTCGCGTATCGTCGTCAAGCTCCGGGTGGAAGGACATGCCAATTTGGTTACCTTGGCGCGCGGCCACAATGTGACCATCAACAGTTGCAAGAACCTCAGCATTAGTGCCGACCTCTGCAATATAAGGCGCGCGAATAAATGTCATCGGCACCTTGCCAAGATCACCAAATTCAGCTTCGCAGTGGAAGCTTCCAAGCTGGCGGCCGTAAGCATTGCGCTTAACCGTTACGTCTAAAGTACCGAAGCCGTTAACTTCGTTACCTTCCACGTTCTTAGCAAGCAAAATCAAGCCTGCGCAAGTGCCAAGAACAGGCATGCCGCCTGCAATTCTCTCGCGCAAAGGCTCGAGCATATTTTGCTCGCGAAGAAGCTTAGCTTGCACGGTGCTTTCGCCGCCCGGCAACACTAATCTGTCGAAAGACTGCTCCAAATCGCGCGCCTGCCGAAGCTCTATTACGCGCGCTCCCAGCTTTTCCAGCATTAAGCGATGCTCAAGAAAAGCTCCCTGAACAGCTAAAACTGCTACAGTATGAGCGGAGTTATCAGTATTGGTAGGTGAGTTTGACAAAATTACTCGCCTCGCTCAGCCATTAAAAGCTTGATTTCCTGCTCGTTAATGCCAACCATAGCTTCGCCCAAGTTTTCGGAAAGCTTAGCAATCATCTTGGCGTCCTTGTAATTAGTTACAGCTTTAACGATTGCTGCAGCACGCTTTGCTGGGTCTCCAGACTTAAAGATACCGGAGCCAACGAATACGCCTTCGGCACCAAGCTGCATCATTAAAGCAGCGTCGGCTGGGGTAGCAACGCCGCCGGCTGCGAAGTTAACAACAGGGAGCTTGCCGTTTTGTGCAACGTATTTTACGAGTTCGAAAGGCACGCGCAAATTTTTGGCTTCTTCAAAAAGCTCATCCTCGCGCATGCTTGTAAGCTTACGAATTGCGGAATTCATCATGCGCATGTGACGCACAGCTTGAATCACGTCTCCAGTTCCTGGCTCGCCCTTAGTGCGAATCATGGAAGCGCCTTCGTTGATTCTGCGCAAAGCTTCACCCAAATCCTTAGCGCCGCAAACGAAAGGCACAGCAAAATCGCGCTTATTGATGTGATACACGTCGTCGGCTGGAGAAAGCACTTCGCTTTCGTCGATGTAGTCGATCTCGATAGCCTCAAGCACTTGTGCTTCAACAAAGTGACCGATACGGCATTTTGCCATAACAGGAATAGACACAGCCTCTTGAATGCCGTGGATCATAGCCGGGTCGCTCATACGAGAAACGCCGCCTGCTGCACGAATATCGGCAGGAATACGCTCCAAAGCCATAACTGCGCATGCGCCAGAATCTTCAGCAATTCGCGCCTGCTCTGGGGTGGTGACGTCCATAATTACGCCACCCTTAAGCATTTGCGCCAATTGGCGGTTCAATGCTGTACGGTCTTCGCCGCTTTTATTTTGCGGATCCGAGGATTCGTTCACAGTTACCGTAGTATTCAAGTTCTCAGCCATCATTCCTCGCTTTAGTTTTAACATATGAGATACGTGTATGCATCTTAATATTTCGTGAATTTGCGCGCTTCTACGCTGTAATCTTATGTCGATTATTGCGTACGTTTGCAAGTTTACGTTCTGTTGGAATTTAACCACATTCGTAGGATATATCTCATATGTATTGGTATAAAAATATTACAAAAATATACAAAATATGATTTGATTTTTTGGACGCGCCATAGGTGAGACTGGCTTGTCAATCGACTACGATTAGTAATGCAGTCGACTTGTATTTGGGTTTATGTGGTATGCAAATAGTTATGTTTGCAAATGTGCATTTCCAATAAAGCGGCGAGCTATAAGACAAAAATAAATAAAGAATAAATAAAGAATAAATAAAGAATAAATAAAGAATAAATAAAGAATAAATAAAGAATAAATAAAAAATAAATAATAACAAATAAATAATGTTTATATGCCATTAAGAAAGGTTTATGGTATGTCTAACAGCAAACCTGAGGAAAGCGTGCACGAAGAAAACGGCGCGACTGAAAAATTCTCCGGTAAAACTAACGATGAAGCTAACAAAAGCACTTCTTTCGCTGCGAGCACTGACTCTTCGCTGAATGAAGCTGAAAAATATGCTTATTCAGGCTCGAAACGCAAAATGGGCAAGATATGGCTATTTAGCTTAGCTATTGTTTTGGTAGTGGTGTTTAGTGCAATTTTTGCAACTCTTACTACATCTAATAAACCAAATAAATCAAATTCAGTATCGGAAATTTCGAACAAAACTGTATCTATAGGTCTAAAGTTAGCTCCTACGAATCTTGATATCCGTAACCAATCAGGTTCATCGCTTGACCAGTTGCTTATTGGTAACGTGTATGAAGGCTTAGTTGCTCGCAATGATATTAATCAGGTAGTTCCTTCGTTAGCTCAAAGCTGGGAAATAAGTAAAGATGGTTTGCGTTACACATTCCACATGCGTAAGGGCGCTGTATTTTCTAATGGCGATAGACTTACTGCGCATGATGCGGAATGGTCGTTTAACGAGCTTATTGCTAAAAAATATCGCGGCTCTAACATGGTTGGAAAAGTTGAGTCTGCTAAAGCAAAAGATGATTACACGTTTGAAATCACTCTTAAAGAGCCAAATGCTAAGCTTTTGTGGGCACTTTGCAGTCGTTCAGGTTTAGTTTTTGATAAAAACGCAAAGTATGATGCAAAAACTCAAGCAGTCGGTTCTGGACCGTATCTAATTGACAAATTTGTGCCAAATGATCGTGTTGTTTTAAAAGCAAATCCGCGTTATAAAGGTATTCATCGTGCGCAAACTAATAAGATAGTAGTTCGCTACTTTGTTGACGATAACGCAGCAGTTGACGCACTTTCTTCCGGCTCTGTGCAAGCGTTGGCTCCTATTTCTGGTCAACTTGCTAAGCCTTTTAAAGATGATTCCAAGCGTTACGATGTAAGTGCAGGTAATGGCACAGATAAATTTGTTCTAGCGATGAATATGAAAGGCGAACGTACTAAAGATAAGCGCGTGCGCAAAGCTATTCGTTACGCGATTGATCACAAGCAAATTATTGCATCTCGTGGCGGAACGGATTTAGCTCTTGGCGGTCCAATTCCTTCTCTTGACCCTGGTTATGAGGATTTAACTAAGCTGTATCCACATGATTTGCATCGCGCTAAGGCGTTAATGAAGGAAGTCGGATTTGACGAATCACATCCTATGGATTTGACGCTTACTTATCCGAATATTTACGGCACGCAAATTGGCGATCAGCTGCGCTCGCAATTGAAGCCTATTGGAATCAATTTGAAAGTTAATATTGTTGAGTTTACTACTTGGCTTCAGGATGTTTATAAGAATAAGCAGTATGATTTGTCGATGGTTGATCACAATGAGAGTCACGATTTTGGGCAGTGGGCGGATCCTACGTATTACTACGGATACGACAATAAGCAAGTCCAGGATTTGTATGCTAAAGCTATGCTTTGTGCGGATCCTAAAGAGTCAAACAAATTGCTTGCTCAAGCTGCGCGAATTATTAGCGAGGATGCTCCTGCTGATTGGCTGTTCAACTATCGCGTTGTAACTGCGAAAGTGAAGAATCTTGAAGGAATGCCTTTTGACATGAATCAAGAGATTTTGCCGCTATACAACCTGCGACTTAGTTGATTTTTATTTGCTAGTCGCCATCTAGTTTCTAATGTAGAAATGAAACTGCGCGCGTGTCCGAAAACCACTAATCAGAGACACTCGCGCAGTATGTAATCTGCGTGAGTGTCCCAAAATGGGCAAAATAAGACACTCGCGCAGCGCGCAAACTGCACTAGTGTCCGAATTTGTGTATTTGTGGTGTGTTTCGACTAGAAGAACATAGAAAGTAGGCATTTTATGTTTCGTATGATTTGCTACAGAGTATTGCTGTTTCTTCTTGCTTTACTTGGCATTTCTGTAGTTATTTTCATATCGTTACGTGTACTTCCAGGCGATGTTGCGCAAGTTATGGCCGGCTTAAACGCTCCTCGCGGAAAAGTAGAGGAGCTTAGAGCAGAACTTGGTATTAATAAGCCACTTTTTACGCAGTATGTTGACTGGATTTGTGGTGTTTTCCGCGGTGACTTTGGCATGTCTATGTTGACTGGTCGTTCTGTAAGTTCAATTATTGCGATGCGTGCTTCTATTACTTTTCCGCTGATTCTTTTGGGTCTGTTTATTGCTTTAGTAGTTGGTATTTCACTTGGATGTTTGCAAATTACTCATGAAGGCAAACTTTCACAGGCAATTACGCGCTTTTTGGCTATTACAGCAGGCTCTGTTCCAGCATTATGGGGTTGCATGCTACTTATTTTGCTATTAGGACGCGGTATTGGCGTGTTCAGCTTGCTGCCAACTCAAGGTTTCCCTACAGATGGCTGGAGCGAATTTCCTGAAGCTTTTGCGTCTCTTCTTATTCCGGCTCTTACAGTCGGACTTATTGTTGGCTCTAGTTTTATGCGTTACACTGCTGCAACTGTTGAAAATATTGTTAAAAGTGAAGTAGCTTCTCAAGCTATGGCTTGCGGAATGACTCGCAAACAAGTTGTGTGGCGTGTTGGTTTGCGACTTGCTCTTCCTCAACTCGTATCTGTTATTGGTTTAACTTTCGCTCATATGGTTATGGGTGTGATGGTTATTGAAAACCTGTTTTCCTTACCTGGTATTGGTACGGGAATGGTTCGAGATGTTGGTTTGCGCGATCTAATTGCAGTGCAAGGTGAGCTTTTTATGCTTGCTGCATTGTTCTTGCTAATCGGCTTTGTAGTTGACATTACGCACCGACTACTTGATCCTAGGTTATCTAAAGATAGTTTGAATTAATTTCCTATTGTTGAATCTAACATGCGAATAAGGGAGTTTTTATGTGCAATATGTCTAAAAAAAGTATCAAAGTAAAATCTACTTTATGTAAGCGCGTATGGAATGCTACTTTCGGTAAATTTGTGTGTTTAACGTTTGCAATATGGTTTTTTGTTGCTTTGCTTTCGCTTTTATGGACTCCGTACTCACTTTTAGAAACTAACGGTTTTAAAGTATGGCAGAAGCCGTCTTTTTCGCATTGGCTTGGTACGGACGGCACTGGTTCGGATATGCTTAGTTGGCTTATGACAGGTTCAAGAATTGAGCTGATTCTCGTTTTTTCTACTGTTCTAGTTGCTGCTTGTGTTGGGTTTATTGTTTTGAGCTTTATGATTTCTAGTTCACAAATTGTTCGCACAATAAGCATTATGTCTGTTGACGCATTGATTTCTATTCCAACTGTTTTAATTGCGCTTATGCTTGCAGTTCCGTTTGGAGCTAGTGTTGTTGTGATTGTTATTGCTTGTGGAACTGGCTATGGCTTGAATTTAGCACGTATTGTACGACCTAGTGCGCAGCTTGCGTTGCAATCTGATTATGTGACTTCAGCTGTTTTGCAAGGTTCCTCGCGTAAATATGTTCTTATTCATCATGTTTTACCAAATATTATTCCTGTTGCATTTGTTGAGCTTTCTCTTTCTGCAGGAACTGTTATTTTGGCTGAAAGTGGCTTAACATACTTGGGTATTGGAGTTCCTGCTGGAGTTCCTAGCTGGGGGCGCGTGTTGGCTACTTCTGTTTCGTTAATTCACGTAAATCCTTTATCGGTTGTCTGGCCAGGTTTGATTGTGACTGTGGTTGTTGTTGCTCTTAATCTTTTTGGTGACGTATTGCGCAAAGTTTTAGATCCTTCATCAAAAAGTGCGAATAAAGTAGGGGAAAAATGAGCTTAAATATTCAAAATCTCACGCTAAAACTTGGCGGAAAACTAATTCTTGACAACGTATCAATTGAGATTTCTGACGGTGAGCGTGTTGGCTTAGTTGGTTCTTCTGGCTCTGGCAAATCTATGCTAATTCGAGCTATAACTGGATTATTGCCGTCAAATGCTGAAATTTCAGGCTCTTGTATGCTTGGCAATCTTCAAACAGTGAAAGCAAAAGATGAAAATTTAGCTTCTATTCGTGGAAAATACGTTGGTGTAGTATTTCAGCAAGCTAATAGAGCACTTAATCCAATGTTAAGCGTTGAAAAACAAATTTCTTTGCCTTTGCGAATACATTACAATCTAGATGATGACGATATTCACAATCGAGTATGCATGATGCTTGAAAAAGTAGGGTTGTCGAAAAATCTCGCATCTCAACGAACGTTTGAGCTTTCTGGAGGTCAACAGCAGCGAGTTGGTATTGCTACAGCTTTGATTACCTCTCCGCGTTTGATTTTGGCTGATGAGCCTACTACTGCGCTTGACTCGGTTACACAAAGTGAAGTTGTGCGAATGCTTGCTTCACTTGTAGATGATATGGGCGCTTCAATGCTTTTTGTAACGCACGATTTTTCTGTGCTTTCGCATGCTGCTAATCGTTGCTATGTGCTCGATTCTGGGCGTGTGGTCGATAGTGAAAATGTTAAGAATTTGCTTGATAATCCGCGTATTTCTTCTACTAAACAATTAGTGAGTGCTGCTAAAAAGTTGACTTTTAGAGCGCAAAATTTGGGTTCTAAAAATTTAGATTCTGCAAAAGTGGGTTCTGCAAATACTGGTTCTGCAAACGTTGATTCTGAAAACGCTGATTTTAAGAAATTTAATTCCCATATTGGCAACAGTGAAGAAAATTCGCTTATAAATGCAAAAAATATTCACGTTACTTTAGGTCGAGCAAAAACTCGTGCTGAAGTGTTAAGCGGTGTAGATTTAAATCTTAATATTGGCGAATCTTTGGCGATTATTGGCGGATCTGGTTCCGGCAAAACAACTCTTATACGCGCTATGTTGGGGCTTGAAACTCTTTGCGAAGGTAACGTTACTTATTGCGGTGAAATCGTAAATAATGCAAATTTATTAGAAGTAAATAAAAATGCTTGTACGCTTATGAGACGCGAATCGTCGCTTGTATTTCAGCATCCGTTTGCTGCATTGGATCCACACTGGACAGTTCAAAAAAGTGTTGCTGAGCCTCTTAGAATATGGCGAAAATCGCTTAAATTAGACGATGCAACTATTGAGCAGCGTGTTTGCGAAATGTTGAAATTAGTAGGCTTAAAGCCTGAAGATTTTTTGGAACGTCACCCTCACGAGCTTTCTGGTGGTCAAGCGCAATGTGTTTGTATTGCTCGCGCATTAATCAATAATCCTCGAGTTTTGCTTGCTGATGAGCCTATGAGTGCAATTGACGTTGCTGAAAGAACTCGCATTTTAGACGCTTTTGCGTCCATTCGCTCCGAGCGTAAAAGCATGTCATGCATATTTGTAAGTCATGATTTGGGTATGATTCGGCATTTAGCAACGCGAGTTATTGTTCTTAATGAAGGAAAAGTTGTGGAATGTGGCAGTGTAAATGATGTGCTCAATAATCCACAAAATGACTATACTCGTGCTCTTGTAAACGCAGCAATCATGTAAATAAATCTTTCAACTAATAAATCTTTCAACTAATTAGGCAACTACCGTCTACTATAGAAGTACTTAGTACGTAAAGAGTACGTTGTTTATTGTGTAGTTAAGCGAAGGGAATACTTATGAATAAGCAGGATGCGTCTAGACCTAGACCAGAAAGTTTTGAACTAGATCATACTAAAGTAAAAGCACCTTATGTGCGCTATATCAATACGCAAAAAGGTCCTAATGGGGATGTTATTTCCAACTATGATATTCGTTTAACGCAGCCTAATGAGGAAGCGATTCCTACTGCAGCTTTGCACACAATTGAGCATATGATTGCAGTGTTACTTCGCGAGCGTATTGATGGCTATATTGATTGCTCACCTTTTGGTTGCAGAACTGGTTTTCATCTGCTAACTTGGGGTGAACATAGCACAGAAGATGTGGCGCGCGCTTTAAAGGAATCTCTTGAGTTTATTGCGTTTAATGCCACCTGGGATGATGTTCCTGCAACAACTATTGAATCTTGCGGCAACTATAGAGACCACAGTTTATTTGGTGCTAGTCAATGGTGTAAAGATATTCTAGCGAAGGGAATTAGTTCGGATCCTTTTGAGCGCAAACTTGTGTAAGTAATAATTAGCTAATTTTGCGTAGTTTTATTTGCTTTCTTTTTAGAGGTTGACATGGAAGATATAACATTGAGAAAAGCAACTCTTGGTGACTTGCGAAATATTGAGCATATTTATGAAAATGCTCGCAAATTTATGCGTGTTACAGGCAATCCTCATCAGTGGGGGAATAGTTTTCCACTTGTTTCAAGTGTTATTGAGGATATTCGTTTAAAACGTTTCTATTTGATTGTTGACGAGGACCCAGAATCATGTAACGAGCGTATTCTAGCGCAATTCGCATTATGCGAAGGTGTTGATGAAGTGTATGCCAGTATTGACGGTGCGTGGCTTGATGATATTTCCCCCTATGTAACAATTCACCGCTTAGCATCTTCAGGAATAAAACCAAAAATGGCAACAGCGTGCTTGCATTGGGTGCAGCAAAACTATAATAATGTACGCATTGACACGCATCCAGATAACGTAATTATGCAAAAAGTAATTACGCGTGCAGGGTTTAGTCGTTGTGGGTTGGTTGTTATTCCAGATCGCGCACACAGTGCAGTACGTATTGCATACCAATGGTTGCAAACGCTTAATCATGTCATATGAATGCGCATGTGTTCTTAAAAAGCTTATAGAGAGTATGCAAAAGAGCATGTAGCATTAAAAGCATACTAAATCAGTTAGGTGAGTTATGAGTACAGATTTAAGTAATGCGGCAAGTAATAGTGCAAGTAATGCGGCAATGTTAGAAGCAAACTATGCTCGCGCGTTAAGCGTATATCCTGGGCAAGTAATTGTCGATTTGAAGGCGCTTCGAGACAATATGCGCACTTTGGTTGCGCGCGTTTCGCAAGATTTGCAGCCTGGTCAGAATGCGCCGGAAGTTATGGGAGTCGTAAAAGCAGACGGATACGGTCACGGGCTTATTCCTAGTGCGCTAGCAGCATTAGCTGGAGGTGCTACTTGGCTTGGCACAGCTCAACCGTACGAGGCGTTACGTTTGCGTGCAGCTGGTATTGATTCCAGCCGTTGCCATATTCTCACTTGGCTTACTAGTGCTCCAACTACGAGATTTGCAGATTTGATTACAGCAGATATCGATATTTCTGTAGGCTCTATTGACTCTCTTGATGCTGTAGCTTTTGCTGCACGTAATTTAGCAAAGTCTGCTCGCGTGCACGTAAAAGTCGATACTGGTTTTGGACGAAACGGTTTTACACCAGAAGGTTTTTGTGCCGCTCTAGAAAAATTGCAACAATACTCTAGTGAAGGCGTAATCGAGGTTATTGGCCAATGGAGTCACTTAGCTGTAGCAGATTCTCCTGACGTTCCAGAATTTGTAGATGCAACCGACCGGCAAATCCAACAATTCCACGAGTTTACGAAACGCATGAAAGAAGCATCGGTTGCTCCTAAAATCCGCCATTTAGCGAATACTGCTGCAACGCTTAACCGTCCTGAAATTCATTTTGAACTTGTTCGTCCAGGAATTGGTTTGTACGGATACGAGCCGGATCCTGCAATGGGAAATTCCCAAACCTACGGATTGCAACCAGCTATGACGCTTCAAGCGCAACTTGGCACTGTAAAAACTGTAGAAGAAGGGCATGGAATTTCCTACGGACGCACGTATTTAACTCCAAATAATACGAGTACTGCTATCGTGCCGCTTGGCTACGCTGACGGAATTTTGCGATCTGCTTCCGGATTCGATATGCAAGGTGCGCGTCATGTTAATAAGCCAGGCGGTCCGGTTAGAGTAGAAACAAAGAATGGTGCTCGAATTGTGAACGTTTCTGGGCGAGTTTGCATGGATCAGTTCATAGTCGATTTAAAAGGAGATGCTTCAGAGTTAGGCGTTCTGGAAGGCAATACTGTAACGCTTTTTGGACCTGGAAGAGGCGTGAAATTTGCCGAGCCTACTGCAGACGATTGGGCAGAAGCTGCAGGAACAATCAGCTACGAAATCATGACTGGAATTGGGCCTCGCGTGCCGCGGCTTTACCGCAACGCTTACGAAGTGCTATCTTCTAGCGATATTGCAAAACTGGACGCAAAAAGTCTTATATAACTTGTTACTGCTTGTTTTAGAAGGTTAAAATAGCCTTAATTGCAAATAAAAGAGGTGCTATATGTGCAACGAAGTAATTGCATCGGATAATGAGATCGTTGGCGAATACAATTTGCATGATACTGAGCGCTGGGCGAGTGAGCCTCATCACACTCGTGTGAGAACGCCTTTTGAACGAGATCGCGCGCGAATCATACACTCGTCTGCTCTTCGTCGATTGGGTGCAAAAAGCCAAGTTTTAGTCGCAGGCTCGGATGATTTTGCTCGCACTCGCTTGACACATACTTTGGAAGTTGCGCAAATTGGTAGGCAAATTGCAGCAATGCTTGGATGCGATCCAGATGTTGTTGATTGCGCTTGCTTATCGCACGACTTAGGGCACCCACCATTTGGCCATAACGGGGAACGCGCACTCGCAGAATTAGCGAAAAATATTGGTGGATTTGAAGGAAACGCACAAACTCTTCGCTTACTTACGCGCTTGGAACCGAAAGTTTTTCGTGAAAACGGCAGTAGTGCAGGAGTAAATCTTACGCGCGCAGCATTAGATGCTGCAGTGAAGTATCCGTGGGGATTAGAAGAAGCAAAAGCACACGATAAAGGCGAGCGTGATTTGAAATTCTGCGTATATCCGGATGATCGAGATGTGTTTGAATGGCTGAAAATTGGTGCTCCAAGCGAAGCAAAACCAATGGAATGTCAAATAATGGATCTTTCAGACGACATTGCTTACAGTGTGCACGATATTGAGGATGCGATTGTAACCGGCGCTTTTAACCCTGCTTTAGTTGCAGATTCAAAAGTTGTAGATGAAGTTATTGAAGAAACCCACGCATGGTATGGTGAACGTTGGGATGTAGATAAACTTTTGGATGCTTTGAAACGTTTGCGCTCGCTTCACATGTTTCCTAATTCTTTCAACGGTTCTCGTCGAGCACTAGCGCAGTTGAAAAATATTACTAGTGCTCTTATTGGTCGTTTTGCAAGCTCTGTTGAGCACGCTACGCGTGAGCGTTATGGCAACGGTCCGCTTGTTCGCTACCGAGCAAACCTTGTGATTCCGGAAAATACTTCCTACGAAATTGTGATGCTGAAAAGCTTAGCTGTGCACTTTATAATCGCCCCTCGAGAGCGTGAAGTTTATAAGCGCGAACAGAAAATTTTGACAGATTTAGTAGAAGTATTTATGAGCAAGTCGCCGCGCTCGCACGATGCAATGGAGGAAGTATTCGTGGGAGATTGGAACGAGTGCACTAACGATGATGAGCGTCTTCGTGTTGCAATCGACCAGGTGGCAAGTCTTACAGACGGTTCTGCTACAACTCTCCACGCGGCTTTGTGCTAACGAATCCACTAGGAGTTTCCAACACTGGCGAAGAAATTTACCACTCGCCGCAGATTTGCGATAAGCTAGATAGCATGGTTGGAATGATTGTGAAAGAAGACATTGAGCGCGTGCGCGCTGCGGCAGATTTGTATGACATTGTGTCTGCAACAGTGACGCTTAAGCCTTCCGGAACTGGCACTTTTGTAGGTCTTTGCCCATTCCACGATGAAAAAACGCCAAGTTTTAGTGTGCGACCAAGCTTGGGAGTATGGCACTGTTTCGGTTGCGGCGCTGGTGGTGATGTATTTAAGTACGTTGAGCAAAAAGAGAATATTGATTTTCGTGAAGCGGTCGAGTTTTTAGCAGATCGTTATCACATTGAGATGCATTATAAGCAGGAGCAAAATAATGATTCTCAAGCGCGCGGTTCTAAGCGAGCCAGGCTTTTAGAAGCAAATGAAGAAGCGCAAAAGTTTTTCGTTTCAAATCTCGGCACTAAAGAGGCAGCTCCTGCGCGCGAATTACTTGCAGGGCGAAACTTTACTCCGCAACAAAGTGCGCGTTTTTCTTGTGGTTACGCGCCTAAAGGCTGGGATAATTTAGTTAGATATTTGGCAAATAAAGGTTTTACGCGTCAAGAACTTCTTGATGCTGGTCTCGCTAGACTCGGTCAGCGCGGAATATATGACTATTTCCGCGGTCGCTTAACTTGGTCTATTCGCGACTCGACTGGTCGAACTCTTGGCTTTGGTGCAAGAAAGCTTTATGACGACGACTCCATTAGCGCAAAATATATTAACACTCCCGATACTGCACTGTATCGAAAAACGCAAGTTTTGTACGGAATTGACTTAGCTAAAGCAAATATTGTAAAAAAGCGTCAAGTTGTAATTGTCGAAGGCTACACGGACGTTATGGCATGCCATTTAGCTGGTATTGATACTGCAGTTGCAACTTGCGGAACTGCGTTTGGCGTTGAGCATGCAAAAATTGTGCGCCGCCTTATTGCAGACGATTCTTTGGGTGCAATTCAGCTTGTTGGTCCGCTGAAGGTAGATGGACAGTCTGTAAGTTCGCGCATCGTTTTTACTTTCGACGGTGATGCTGCAGGTCAAAAGGCTGCGCTACACGCTTTTGGTTTGGATTCTGCGTTTTTGACGCAAACTTTTGTTGCTGTAGCAGACAATAATCTCGATCCTTGCGATTTGCGTATTCAGCGCGGTGATGAGGCTGTGCGTTCGCTTGTTGCACATGCAAGTCCGCTATACGATTTCGTTATTGACACAGTAATTAATCGTTTTGAGACTTCGTACACTACTGGTCAAATGGGCGCTATAAAGGCTGTCGCTCCTCTTATTGCGCAAATTCGAGACCGTTCGCTGCTTGACTTGTATATGCGCAAAGCCGTGCGCTCAATTGGCGTTGATTTAGCTGTTATGCGCAATGAAGTTGAGTCTGCGCGTAGACGTTTGAAAGTGCGTGACGACGATGCTTATGCGCAAAAGCATAACGTTATTCCGCCTTTTGGTCAGCAAATTCATGACGATCGTAATGCAGGTTTTAAAGCTTCGCGCATGGAAATTATTAAAAGTTCTGCTAAAAATCAGCATTATTATCGTGTGGATGATGCTGTATTTATGTGCGAACAACAATTTATGGCGTTACTTTTGCAAGTTCCGCTTGCTTTTGATGAGAAATTGTTTGCGCAATTGACTTTGAATAATTTTATTACACCAGTATTTCGTACGCTGTTTCAGGCATTTGTAGCTGCAGGTGGATTGCCGGTTGGCAATGTTTCGCAAGGATTGTGGCTGCACATGATGACAAAAGCTGCAGGTCCTTTGCTTGAATCCGTTATTACAGAACTTTCTGTAATGCCGTTGCCGCTTCCTTCTCCTGCAGATACATTGGAAGATACCGGCAATCGACAAAATCAGCAAGTTTCGAACGGATCTCCTTCAGATTTTTTGCGGAAAGCTACGAGTGCAGAAAGTAAGTATGCAAACGAGCTGCTTATTCGCCTTCTTGATATCGGTTATATGCGTAGAATCGGTGCTGCTAGAGTGCGTATGGCGAAACTCAAGGATGGTCAGGAAAAGCTTGAGCTTCTAGGAAAAATTACTTCAATGGAAGCTGCTCGCAAAAACTTACAATCGCAAATCATGTAGCCTTTCATGCAATCTTTTGTACAAAACTGTACTAACAAACAAAAGACCACGTAATCTAGTGTGATTACGTAGCCTTTTGTCTGCAAAAATTTATTGAAACTCAGTTACTAAAGTCAATATCGCCGAGCTTTTCAATAAGCTTCATATTCTCGCTGTAATCGACTGGGCAAGAAATCACATCGACACCGTTTTCCTGATCCAGCGCTTCACGCAACATGTTGTACAAATCCTCCGGCTTTTTAACAGCATGACCGCGCGCGCCAAAGCTTTCAGCCAGTTTTGGCACATCCGGATTATGGAAATCAACGTATTCGTGCTCGCCTGCATGAAGCTCCATCTTCCACTTAATTAAGCCATAAGCGTTATCTTCCCAAACAAGAACTACCATTCGGCTGCCAACGCGCACTGCAGTTTCAATTTCCTGCACGTTCATCATAAAGCTTCCGTCGCCCATCACAGCCAAAACCGGTTTCGCGTTCATTTTGCCGGAATTATCTCGAATAAACGAAGCTCCAACAGCGCCCGGAAGTGTCCAAGCCATAGTAGAAAGGCTGTTGTCGATTATGCAAGTATTCGGGTGCATAGTTGGGTACAAGCGAGCCATCCACATTTTCAAAGCGCCCGTATCTACAAGCACCTTCGTTCCTTCAGGAACAGCGCGGCGAATATCGTAAACTACGCGCTGAGGTTTCATTGGCATACTTTCGTCGTTTTCGCAAGAATGTAATTCTTCCGTAAGAAGTTGTCGAATACGAGGGTGACTTACGTCGAAAGTAATTTTGCGATCCTTTAATACCGAAGTAAGAGTTTTAAGCGTTTGGCCAATATTCGCCATAATGTTCAGCGCAGTAGGGTAGTGCGCGTCGGTATCTTCCACAAAAGTATTGATGTGAATAATAGTTTTATCAATATTCGGGTTGATTTTCTTAGGATCAAATTGTTGAATTGAAAAACCTACGGCAATAATCAAATCAGCCGTGTCAAAAGCGAAGTTTTCGTAGTCGCGATGCATAAATCCAACGACTCCAAGCGCATTCGGATGATTATCTGGGAAAACGCCTTTTCCTTCAAAAGTAGTTGCGACCGGCACGTTAAGCTGCTCGGCAAACGCAAGAAGCTGATTTTCTGCGTGAGATCGCGCAACACCATTTCCAGCTAAAATAATAGGCTGCTTTGCTTTACTAATAATTTGAGCAGCTTCTTCAATAGTGTCGGGCGCTGGCATAATATGCAGAGGATGAGGAAGTGGAAGAGGTTTTGCGTCGTCAGGTGCTGGCATTTCGCTAATATCTTCCGGAATAACAAGGCACGTGGCTCCCGGACGGTTGCGACCGGCAATAGAGAAAGCTTTTCTGACCATTTCCGGCGCAGATTCTGGAGCAAGCATCATAGAAGACCATTGCGTAATCGGTTGGAAGAGCGCAACCAAATCAATAATTTGGTGAGATTCCTTATAAAGCCTAGAAACATTACCTTGTGCGCAAATCGCTACAAGCGGTGTAGTGCTTGCGTTTGCTTGAGCTACAGGAAGCGTTAAATTCAATGCGCCAGGACCTAGAGTTGCCAAGCATACGCCCGGTTTTCCAGTAATATGAGCGTATGTTGCTGCCATAAAACCGGCACCCTGCTCGTGGCGAGTAAGCACAAAACGAATGCGTCCATCGCGCTCAATTGCTTCAAGAAGCGGAATATTTTCCTCACCTGGAATACCGAATACTGCTTCAACGCCTTCGTTTACCAAGCATTCAACAACTAAATCTGCAGTATTGCGCTTGTGGTTTTCACGAAGATGCTTTTGACGAGCAAGTTTTTGTTCAAGCTTCTGATCTTCTGTTTTGTTTATTTCTGCCATAATTCGCTTCTTGTGTAGACAACAAATTCTTTGTTTTAATATGATATACGCAATCTTGTCTTTAAACGCAATTTTTGCGATGCGCGTGTCATAAAAAAGGGCGGAATTTTGTGTTAGCTACTTTAGGCTAAATCACGCTATTAATAGTTGCTAATTTATTGTTATTGCAACGATTTTGTCGGGAATTTAACCTGATTGTAGGACTGGGTTTCTAGTACAATAGAACCATTGTGTCTATTGCGTTACGGAGGAATGATGAAGCGCTGGCTGTTGAATGTGGTCAAGTGTGAAACCATTCTTATTGTTGCCGCAATTTTAGCGGTTATTTCCTGTTTTTTGGTACCTCCAGATCCGCAATATTTGAGTTATATTCATCTCAACACTATTTCGCAATTAGTGTGTCTTATGATGGTTGTGTGCGGATTCCAGCGCATTGGCGTGTTTCGATCTATTGGTGCGCGTCTGTTAAGGCATGTACGCACTGAGCGCGGCTTGGTGCTTGTGCTTATGTCGTTAACATTCTTTTCGGCAATGTGGATTACGAACGACGTTGCTCTCGTAACTTTTGTGCCTTTTGCACTATCTGTGCTCGTAATGGCGAATGCTGAAAAGCAGTCAATTCTTGTAATTACGCTTATGACTATTGGTGCCAATGTTGGAAGTATGCTCACTCCTATTGGCAATGCTCACAATCTGTATTTAAAGGCGTTGACTCATATGTCTACGCAAGATTTTTTGAAGATTATGGCGCCTTATACGATTACAGCAGCACTGTTGATGATCGTATTTGCATTCGTATTCTTTAAGTCGCGCACAGTTGACCAGTTTGCAGGTTTGCATGGTGACGATATTGAACAAAGCGTGTTGGCTCCTTCGCATGGTCATCCGCAGCCTGATGAAATTCGTGTTATGGGTTACGGCATGAATTTTACTCGCTGGCGTGTTGCTGTTTATAGTTTGCTGTTTGTCGTTTGCTTGTGTGGTGTTAGTGGATGGATTCCTGACTGGATTATGGTGCTTATTATGGTTGCAGCTTTTCTTGTTTGCGACCGCCACGTATTCCGTGTTTTAGATTGGGCTTTGCCACTCACGTTTATTATGTTCTTTGTTTTTATTGGCAATATGCGCCGAGTTTCTGGATTTAGCGATCTTGCGCAAATGTGGGTTGGTGCGCATCCGATGGAAGTTTCTATTGCTTCAAGCCAATTTATTAGTAATGTACCAACGACAATTCTGCTTTCTGGATTCTGTGATCAGTGGAAGCTTCTTATTATTGGCACGAATCTTGGTGGAATGGGTACTTTGATTGCTTCTATGGCTTCGCTTATTTCTTATAAGGGAATTACGCACCAGTATTCGCATTACCGTGGGCGTTATTTGCTCACGTATACTATTGTCAATGTGTTCTTTCTTGCAGTGTTGATGTCACTTGCGTGGATTATTGAATAACAATTTTTATATAAACGTTTGATATTTATAATTTTATGGCGCGTTGATAACAGTTTTTTGGTATAATAACCATTTGTTTGCCTCTGTAGCTCAAAGGATAGAGCAACGGCCTTCTAATCCGTTGGTTGCGCGTTCGAGTCGCGTCGGGGGCACGATGAAATCTTGAAATAGCATAGTGCATTTCAAGATTTTTCAGAGTGCCTAGCTTGCTTATGGTTGAAAGCACTGTGTGCTTTCAACGCAAGCTTAGTCTGCCTTATCGGACATTTTGTGGAACATTTGCCGGGGATTTTCCGACATTTTTCTTTACAACGCTGTAAAGTTTCTGTCGCTTTTCGCAGATTTGGAAAACATTTTTCCTAGCGGCGAATGTGCAGAAAACAGATTCGATTACAGCAAAACGCTTGCATTACAAGGTCTAAGACAAGATTTTTTACACACCTTTGGTTTATAACCGAGCTTGGGCTATAACTCCAAAAGTGTGTAAAGCTGAGCTTCTGGATATTCTGTGTTATAAGGCACAGCCCAAACATTGTTGTAATACATATATAAATATATAAACTTTTGCGAAAAATAAAGTAGTGAGTATAATTCACGTTTTAGATATGTAACATTGAAGTTTTTATAGATTTTGTATTCTTCATAAAAATTAAAATATTTAGATTATTGTCAAAATTTTCTCAAAGGAGATTGTGATGGTGAATGATATCGTATTTGAAGATAGTAATAAAAAAGATAAAGAAGAATTGCTTGATTGTTTGATGAAAGAAAGAGGTTTATTTTTTACTGGATCAGGAATCAGCATTGAATCTGGGGTTGCAAAAGTTGATGATGTCTTACAACATACTTGTGATAAATTCTTGATGGAATTTGATAAATGTGGTTGGTGTGTCCCACAAAAAGAAATGTCTCGTAAAGATTATATTTGTAAAATAGTTCAACCAGAGCTATTTTATTCAGTACTACTGGAATGTACAGGGGATGACCGTGTTTTAGAAATGTGGAATTGTCTTAAAAAAGATCATTTCACGAAGGACTATGAACCGCAACCAAATATAATACATTATTTCATAGTAGCTTATTCATATTTTGCAAAGGTTCCAATTTTTACCATGAATTATGATAAAATGTTCGAATCATCTTGCGAAAAGCTTAGACTGCCCCATCTTGTTTATGTTGATTGTCCAACTGATGAATCACTTGAATCACAAGTAGTAATCTGTAAATTGCATGGAAATTTAAGAGAAAATTCAGGGAATATAGTAACAAAAGATGATATTGCAACAACAATGCCAGGTATTTCCAAAAAAAGCGATTTTGCAGATTATGTAAAAAGTAATATTAAGACGCATGACGTGTGTATTTGGGGATATAGCGGAAGAGATGTGGATTATTTTCCGATTTTGCGAAATAGTCATTATGAGGACAGAAAATTTTTCTGGACGGTTGGAAATCCTAAAGAATCTGAAATTGATAAGCTAACAGAAGAAAATGCTTCATCATTGCATAATGTAGTCAAGATAACAGGATATCCATCCAATATGAAAGATGAGTTGATGAATGTGTTATCAACTTTTGATGGCGGCAGTGATATTGTTGATCATATTCGTGAACTAACTAAGGACAGCTCAGTTTCTACAGAAGAAAAAGAAAAATTTTTAAAAGAAATTGAGTCAAACATTGATGCGAAAAATATATCTTTTAATAAAGAAATATTCTGGATGTTGCTTTTGCAAAGAACTGGGCAAAATAAAGATTTGAAATGTATGATTGAAAAGTTGTCTGAAAAATACGATGATGATGATTGTAATTCATTAACTAGTAAAGAAAGAATTATATTGCTAAAAGCGAGGATTTCCCTTGCAAGAGAAAGTGCGGATTTTGATAAATATCGTCAACTTGCGAAAGAACTAAAGAAAACAGCAAAGAAATACGGATTGTCATCTATAGACAGGCGCCAATATTTAGCAGATTCAAAAATCGAATATGTGTCTTCGTTGCAAATGCGTGTTCCATCGAGCCTTTCTTTAAAAGTTCCGTTATTAAGAAGAAAATACGGTTTATTGCTTTTAGTTAGGATTCGTTTTGCACTTGTGAATAGCATGTTTATTCGTGATGAAGAATTGTATAAGAGTAACGAAGTCATTGCACAAGAATGTGAACTTAGGTCTTTGGCAATAGACTGTAAAATTCCATTTTTAAAGAAACGTGCAAAAAGAAAACTTAGAAGTTTATTGGCAAGAGCTAAGGCTATAGGTAATCACGCAACAATAATTGGAGCTTGTAAGTATCTCTGCAGATTATATCCATACAATAAAGATGAGTATGAGCACATGGTTAAAATCGTTGGAACTATAGGAAGTGATTTGAGTGCATTGTCTATCATTTATAGGGATGAAGATGTCAATAAATCTTTAGAAGAAGCTAAGAAAAATGATAATACTTTGAACATCGTGAAAGCTATTTTTAAAAAGAAGTCTCTTATAAATGATTGTACGGATTTGACAATTAGTGATGAAGAAAAAGAATTGCTATTTAATTCCATCAAAAAGATTACTCCAAAAAGTTTGAAGAAAACGCTTTTGCACATAGGAAAACGAGAGGGTTTATTTTTAAAAAATAGCAAGTAAAAGTCATATACAAAATTTAAGTTGAATGCAACAGAATATAATAAGCTACAAAAGCATAGTTTCAATAAAATTGAGGATTATTTGTTTATTAATAAAATTAAAAAATGAATATGTGGAATAAAGGGTGATGTGAGAGTACTCATCTGCGCCAGTAACGACAAGAACGTAAAAATACGTTATTCGCGCAGAACGTAATCTGCAGGAGTAACGAAAGAACGGTATTGAGTGTTACTTGTGCAGTACGCTGACTGCGTCAGTAACGAAAAAACGTCATTGAGCGTTACTAGCGCAGAAACCAACCTGTACGTGTCTTAAAGACGCGTACAGGTTACTTATCTTCTTCGCGGCAGCTTTCGCATAAGCCAAATACTTCTAGCGTATGATCCACCACAGTGTACCCGTGAGATTCAGCTACTTTATGAATCCATCCTTCGTCGTCAGGCGGCTCAATGTCGACGGTTTTTCCGCAACGTTCGCACACTAAATGATGGTGATGAGTATTTTCATCGCAAATACGGAATAATTGCTGTCCATTAAAGCGCACGGTATCTACTTCGCCGCTTTGAGTTAAAGAATTAAGTTGACGATACACTGTTGCTAAGCCAATAATCTCCCCGTCTTTGGCGAGTATTCGGTGCAAATCTTGTGCAGAAACAAAATTACGAGACTCGCGTAAGTAGGAGAGTACTATTTCTTTTTGTTTTGTATGTCTACGCATAGGCTCACTAGACATTTCGCATCCTTTCGTCGTTTTTAGTCTAGCTCGTCGTCCCAGCAGCCTGTTGCATCTAATGCTGCAGCAGCGTCAACAGGATTATCGCATAGCACAGTAATATGACCCATTTTGCGATTCTTACGAACTTCAGCTTTTCCATAATCATGTATATGCCATTCTGGATGTTCCAAAATCAGCGAACGTGTAGGAGCCACATGTTGCCCAAGAACATTTACCATAACAGCAGGGGAAAGTAGCTTAGGCTTCTTTAAAGGCCAACCAACAATACCGCGAATATGTGCTTCAAATTGATCCATATCGCAAGCTTCAATCGTATAATGCCCGGAATTGTGAGGGCGAGGAGCAAGTTCGTTTACTACTACGCGATTATCTTTAGTGATGAAAAGCTCGATTCCTAATGTTCCTGCTAGTTCGAATCCTTTAGCTAAGCGCAAAGCTAATTCGTGAGCTGTTTTTTCAACTTCAGGATCAACTACTGCAGGAGCTAAAGTCATGTGCAAAATACTATTGTGATGCACGTTTTTTACTAGAGGATAAGTTACGAAATCCTTACCATTTCCAGAAACCAAGATTGATGCTTCAAAAGCAAAATCGACGAAACCCTCGAGAATTGAAGGAGGGAATTTTCCTCCGCGATCCGAGCGATGGTGAATGTTAGCAACGTCTTCTTCTGTGCGCAAAACATCTTGACCATGACCGTCGTAGCCGCCGCGACGAGTTTTAAGAATTGCTGGCAAGCCTATTTCGTCAATAGCAGCATCTAAGTCGTCCAAATTATTTACTTCACGCCACGGAGCTGTTTCGATTTTATGACTATTAATGAACGTTTTTTCACTGACGCGATCTTGAGTTACGCGTAACAGGTCAGTTCCTTGTGGGATTGCGGTTAAATGACGAACTTTATCAAGTGCGTCTGCGTTAACATTTTCAAATTCGTAGGTTAATACATCGCAACGTTCAGCAAGCTCACGCAAGCCTTCAGGATCGTCGTAATTAGCTTCAACCTGCAAATCTGCTACTTGGAACACAGGGCAGTCAAGCGTAGGGTCAAGAACACCAATACGAAAACCCATATGGCGAGCTGCAATAGCCATCATGCGCCCTAACTGGCCGCCGCCAATAATTCCAATAGTGGATCCTGGCATTAAACGTTCAACAGCGCCATTAGTTACTTCAGATAAGGTTGGCATTTGATTCCTCGACTTTTTCTTTTAGCTCATTGCGATATTCTGCTAGTTCTTTAGCAAGACGATTATCAGTTGTACTTAGAATACTTACAGCAAGCAATCCAGCATTTGTCGCACCAGAGTTTCCAACTGCAGTAGTTGCAACAGGAATACCTCCTGGCATTTGTACTATTGAAAGCAATGAATCCCAGCCTGATAGCGCATGCGAGCGTACTGGCACTCCAATAACAGGAAGCGTGGTTTGTGCCGCAATCATGCCAGGCAAGTGGGCGGCTCCGCCGGCTCCAGCAATAATAATGTGGAAACCGTTTGAGCGAGCATTATGCGCAAAATCTGCCATTAATTCCGGTGTACGATGTGCGGAAATAACTCGTTTCATATACGGAACTTGGAATTTATCTAGAATTTCACAAGCATGACGCATGGTTTCCCAATCACTTGAGGATCCCATTACGACAGCGACGGTTGGCTTTACTTCTGACACGATGAACCTCCCTGACGTGCACTTGTTACTTTACGCAACACTAGGGAGAACTCGCCGAAGTTTATCTAAAACTTAACAAATTATTTGTTCGCTTCATTGCTTTTTGGTCGCAACGATTTTACCATTTCTAGTATTTGTTTAGGATTAGCTTCCGGTAAATAGGCGTGAGTTACAGCTAGTGAAATCTGAGCTAATTTTGCAGAATCCATATAGCAAACATATACGGAACTTGCGGATGGCTGGAATTTTTTCTTGAAGAAATATAGCGATTTGAACCCATAAGCTGGTTCCAAAATGTCAGACATCATTTCTAGCGCATGATTAATAACGTTAGAAGATTTTTGACCATTTTCGTTCAATATGTCTTCGTTTATGCCAGCTAGAGGTGCTGCAGAAAGGCTCATAAATTCTACAGAACAGTCTGGGTTTTCTAATCCTTCATCTCTTAAACGTTCTGCCATTCTAGCAATTAATAATTCCATAATCCCATTAGGACTATCTGTGCGGTGACGCATAAAATCAAGTGTCCAACCAATAATTCGATTATTTCTATACGTTGGCATCCAGCTTGTTACTCCAAGTACCCTGCCGTCTTCATTAATAGCGTATAAAATTTTGACGCGGCTATCTTGAAGTTCGTCAAGTCCTCCGAGAGTAAATTTCATTTCTGGAAGAGCTTTTAACTCTGCCCATTCTTCTGAAATTTCTACAATTTGTTGCCGTACGTCCCAAGAGGCTTCGTTATAAGTTGTAAGTACGTCGGCAATTCCATCTCGTTTTGCTTTGTTTATAGCTGTACGAATATCTTGCCATTTTTTCCCTCGCGTCTGCCAAGTATTAGGGTCTACTAGCATGTCTGTTCCGACTTTAATAGAAGTAAATCCAAGTTTTTCTAGTTCTTGACGCGTTTTATCGTGCACAGCATAGAATGCTGGAGACCACGAATTTTGTTCGCAGAATTTAATAAATCCTCGAATATCTTGTGAATACTCTTTTTCATCTCCAAAAGGCTCTGTAAGAGTGAGTGCAATACCGTAATTTAGTCTATAGGCAATTGCAGATTGCCTGCTTTGAGAGAACCAATAATGGTTATTCGCCCAAGTCGTCATAAAGCTCATTGTGTTTCCACCAAGTTCTACTAATGAGCTTGCTTTTTTTCTATCGTTTTCGCTTGTAGAGATGCTGCTGCGGAACCACGTAAAGCAGACAATAAACAATATTGTCCAGAATATCACGCCCACGCTTTGTGCTAGTAAAGAAGATAGGGGTGTTTCAGTGCGAAGCATTGCGTTAGATCTGTTTCCAAATCCCATAGGCATCCAGCGCCCTGGTAAATCTCGCAATAAGTGGTAAATATCAGCAGATGGAGTAAATTCTTCAGGTATCATAAGACCAAAAGCAACATATCCAGCACCAGTTATATACAATGCTATAAAAATTGCTATTAGTCCCAAACGTGCCTGTAGTTTGCTCGTATGAACAGAAAAATGCTTTAAATTAATTATCAACAAAATAGTAAGCAATAATGGTGGGAGAGCGGTAAGCATAAAAGCAACAGCAACAGCATTATGTTGATGTTCCAAAATATTTTGTTTTGTGGCAATTAAAGGCAAAACAGTGAAATACATTCCTGCATATAGCACAGTCAGTGCGTTTATAAATATAGAAGTTAATGCAGCTAGTCTACGCCCTCGTAACATTCCCCACGCAATAATCATCAGTGTGATGCTTGGTAATAGAATGCGAATCCATAATTCGCCAATTGCAGCGTGATGTAGACCTGAATGAAGAAAACAATTATTTGTGCTGTAATTTGTCATGCATCGCGTAAGCCATGTCTTAGAGCCTAGTTGCGGTGACATAAACAAACCAAGAGTAGTAAGAATTCCTGCGTGAGAGCGCGAAGATAATGCCAACACTGGACCTAATGCAATAATGCTCTGAGCTACTGCAAAAAGCCTACGAATTTCGTAATCTGTACCTTCCCACCAGTTTACACTTCGTTTAACGCCTTTTGTTTTGCTCATAATATTGCCGATGATGTGTCCTGTAAGGGCTGCAATAATAGTGCAATAATCGCCTGGATTTCCACTATAAAGAAGCATTGCTGAAGTAGTAGCGTATCCAATTACTAAAGTTCTTCTGCGCCACAAAATAGATTCGTAAGATGCAGAAGCCATAAAAGCGCCAATAAACAGTGTGAATGGAGATAGTCGAATAGGAATCTTGGTAATCCAATGCATGTTTCGAATAATGATTGAAAGATTACCTATGATTGTTAATCCTACAATTATGCCAACAAGTGTGCTAAATATTGCAATATAAATAATATTAAGTCTACTTATACGAGTTTCTGCAACGCCAATAAGTACGGCAACAAGTAAACAATTAACCATAAGAGATGGCATATTATTTACGAAAATAAGCGAATGGCACACTTTTATCAGCAGCTCTGTGACGTTTCCGTGCCCGAAGAATAGGCTTGGACCTTTTGAATGATGATGTCGCATAAACAATTGTGCAAGAGTAGCGCTTGTGCCATAAGTATAAAAATGCATAAGTGCTAATACGAGCCAGTGTATGCAATTTATAACAATAAAAATGCATGTAAGCGTTAATGCAAAAACTTTATGTTGCATCCAGGTTATGAAATCGTGCATCAATATTTTTGTATGCCGAATTGCTGAATGTTTAGAATCAGAATCATTTTTCTTACAACGTTTATGAAAGAAAGACAGCATCATATTAGTCTCGATTCACTTGCTGGTTGATAAGAATTTGTACATTTTGGTAGGTATTAAGTTTTGGTGCAGTGCTTGAAATACCTGTTTTTTTGCAGAATTGATCAATTGCTATTTTTAATCCAGCTTTTACTGTGTGCCAATCATGACCATTGCCTTGAGAAAGCATGGTTATAACATTCATTCCAGCGCGATGTGCGCTTAGTGCGATGGTTGCCTGATTCGCTTGAGATTTAGTATCCCATGAGCCCGCAATAGCGTAATAATTTTGTTTCAAAGGAGCATTTTTACGCATTATCACGCTAGGTATATGTCGCTCATATTCTGATGTGTTTCCATTGAAATAATGATTAATTGTTTCTTGGCGATTCTTATATGTTGGTTCTAGTTCCCCTCCGGCAGAAAAAATGTTTCCAAATATATCAGGGTGAGATGGAACTAGTTGCGTTGAGCAAGTGCCTCCTTGTGAGAAGCCGCCCATAAGCCACATTTTAGGATCTTTGCTTACTGGCAAATGTTTGCGTATCCATTTAGGAACATCATTAATTAAATATGTTTCTGCTTTGCCGAACACATGTGTATCCGCACACAGAGAATTATGCGAAGATTCACCATTTTGGTCAGGGGCTACAACAATAGGTGCAAGACCGTAGTGATTTTTCGCGTAATTGTCTAAAGTATTTGCAATATCGCTTGCTGCAAAAAAGTGATTAGGGCTACCAGGTTGTCCTGCAAACATGACCATAACTGGCAGTTTTGGTGGTTTTTTAACAAGTGCAGCAGGTGGCAAGTATACGTTTGCTATTCTGGCATTGAAATGTGAAGCAGTGTTAGGGATATAAACTGAACGAACAATACCTTTTTTAGGCAGTTTTGGCAGTTTTTGTTGTGCTGCTAACTCTCTCCATTGTTTAATACTAGAGGATGCGGATTTTTGCTTATTAACTTCTAGTTTTGGAAAACCACCCATTCCAAATATTGAACCTATTGTCGTGTATTCCCCATAAATCATGTCTACATGAAGAGCTGTGCTTGCTAACGTCAAGATAATAGCTATTACTGCAACTAGTTTTCTCCATTTGTGTAAGAAAACAAATGCTGTTGCTGCAAAACCTATAAGCCCGAAGCCGCATGCAATAGAAAAAATAACGAGCCATCCAAGACTTACTTCGAATACAAGAAACACGTCAGAAATAAGCCAAGCAATTATTCCACCGACAAAAAATGTTATGACACCTATTGCAAGTTGTATTAGTAAGTGGAACATTTTCTTGCCGCGTTTTGTTTTCATAAAAAGCAACAAGACTAAAGAAATACCATTTACGCTAAAAAGGCTTACTGGTAGCCATCCTTGCAAAAGACTCACTTTTGCCAATTGCAGCATGTTTGACTCCTATACTTTCTAGTCTAATTTGCGTACCAGTTACTAATCTAAGCGACATGTACGCACAGTAATTGCCCAACCTAGTAATGTAATGCTAGTATCTGAAATTTTCCTCAATATTTGTTTTATTTTTTATTATTTATTCTATTTAAATAATAAATAACGAAACATATATTGTAATCAGTCCTAAGTATTAAAATTGCTATTTTTTCTTGTTTCAATGCATTGTTAAAAATTTATGACGATAGCAATAAGTAAACTTGCACATTATTAGTAATAATTAGTACGTGTGTGATTTATTGAGGATAGTATGAAGTCATTTTTGCGCTTGAAAGTTCCGTATTGGCTGTATGCATTTCTTTTCTTTGTTATTGACGGCATGTCGGTAATTATTGTGCAAATGGGTGTGCAGCGCGCTGGAAGAGTTGAGATGACTTCTGCAATGTCTGGTGGACGTTGGGGATTAATAACTAAAACCTGGAAAGAACTTAATTTCGTTATTGTTCTTAGTGCGCTCGTTGTTGCGATGATATACGGTTTAATTCTTTTGATTAGTAACCGATTTTGGATATCAAGTGCAATAATTCTAAGTGTTTCATTGCTTATTGCTGTTATTGAATATATGAAAGTAAATGTTCGTTATGAAACTATTCTTCCTGCGGACTTAAACTTTTTAAAAAGTAACACTGGTAATGTCGCTTCATTTTTGCCAGATAATGCTCCTATGGTCATTGGTGTTGCTTTAGGCGTTTTTATTTTGCTTTTAGTTACAACTGTTTGCTTACACATATTTGATACAAATCATGGAAAGATTGTGCGATTTAAAGATTGGCGTTATTCTGCTGGTATTCGTGTTGCAATTGCGTTGATTTTAATAGGGAATTTAAGCTGGTATATTGGCGGCGTTGGCACAGTTGACTCTTCGGCTAATGTTTTTTCTAAAATGCTTGGTGACAGTCCTGCTATGTGGGATTCTGTTTATGACGCTCAACGCAATGGTGCTATTGTGGCATTTTTGCGTAATGTAAATCCTAAAATTATGGATAGGCCGGCTGATTACAGTGAAGAAACTATGAAGGCTGTATACAAGCGTTATAACGATGAAGCTAAACGTATAAATCGTTCTCGTACAACAAATATGAACGATAATACTTTTATTCTTATCTTGTCTGAATCGTTCTCTGATCCTACTCGTGTTCCTGGTTTGAAGTTGAACAAGAATCCAATACCATTTATTAGCAATTTAAAGAAGCATACGGATAGTGGTTTGATGCTTTCTTCTGGTTATGGTGGCGGTACTGCAAATCTAGAGTACATGTCTTTAACTGGTTTGAGCATGGCTAATTTTGATCCTTCAATGACGAGTCCGTATCAGCAGTTGGTTCCTAATGCTCAATGGTCTCCAACTATTAATCAATATTGGGATGATTCTCGTAATTCTATTAAATCTATAGCTTTCCACCCGTATGAGCCGAGCATGTATTTGCGCGCTACTAATTACAAAAAGTTTGGATTTAGTAAGTTCTACGCATTGCAAGGACCTGATGTTATTGCTCACCGTGATGTTATAGATAAATCACCGTATGTTTCTGACGCATCAGCATATAAGAGTGCGTTAGAAAAGATTAAAGAGCATAAGCAACCTAGGTTCGTACAAATTGTTACTATGCAAAACCATATGCCTTATAGGGATTGGTATGCGAATAATGAATTCGAAGTGTCTTCTAAAGATGGTGCCGCTGATCTTGGTGATGATGAAAAAACTTCTATTGAAACGTATGCTAAGGGTGTGCAGCACACTGATGAGGCAACACAAGCGTTTTTGAAGAGTTTAGATAAACTAAATAAGCCTATTACTGTTATGTTTTATGGTGACCATTTGCCAGGAATTTACGGCACTGCAAGTTCAGATGAAAAGAATTCATTGTCTTTGCATTTGACTGATTATTTTATTTGGTCAAATAAAGTTGCTTTGGAGCGTAAAGAGCGTAGTGAGAAAAAATCTTCAAACAAAAATGTAGAGCATTCTAATACAAGTAAAGATGTAGATCGTACTAATAAGTATTCTTCACCTAACTTCTTTATTTCTCAGGCTGCTTTACATATGAACGCTAAAGTTTCTCCGTATCTTGCTTTCTTAACTTGTTTACATGAGCATGTGAGCGCTATGGAGCCTCCTGTTGTAAATACTATTCAAGGCTGGGATAGAATTCCTGAGGGACAATCAATTTATTTGGATAACGATGGTAATCCTATGATTTTGTCTAAGATGGATAAGAAGTCACGTCAACTTCTTCATGACTATCGCTTAATACAATACGATATTACTGCTGGAAAGCATTATTTGCGTAATACTGATTTTCTGAAATTACCGCGCTAAAAGCTAGTTTGATTATTACAATGCCCCTCGTTTGTATTTGATACATAGTATGTTTCAAATAGCGAGGGGCTTATTGATTTGCAATTTGTTAATGAAAACTATATCAATTAACAAACTATTTTAAGGCTTTAGATGCGATATCATGCCTAAAGAACATGTGTGGAAGATTAAGCTTATTTAATATGCTGTAGACGTTGTTTTGAGCGTCTTTTACGTCATCTCCATGCACTTGCACAAGAGCTACTCTACCTGAAGAAGTAAGAAGTTTGCCGCTTTCTTCATCGCTTTTTACTCCTGCATAATACACGTGTTGACCTTGATTTTCGTCAACAGGAATTTGAGGAAGAGGAGTTCCAGTAACTAAAGTGCCAGGGTAGCCTTCGCTTGCAATAATTACGCCGAGCGTAACACCGCTATCTTTCCAAGTAAAAGTAGGATTTTTATGCTGCAAAATATCCCATATAGCTGCACCAAAATCTGAAGTAAGGCGAGGAAGCACAACTTCTGTTTCTGGGTCTCCAAAACGAGCATTAAACTCAATAACTTTAGGACCTGTTGCTGTATCAATTAAGCCAGCATAAAGCACGCCAGTAAAAGGCGTACCCTCTTTAGCTAGTCCTTCAACAGTTGGGCGCACAATTTCGTCGATAGCACGCTGAACTGTTTCGTCGCTAATTTGCGGCACAGGGCTATAAGCTCCCATGCCTCCAGTATTTGGTCCTTTGTCTCCGTCATAAGCACGCTTGTGATCTTGAGAAATAGGCATAACCCAAAAATCAGTTCCGCTTACAAAACTCATAAGCGAAAACTCTTGACCTTGCAAAAATTCTTCAATAACAACTTTTGCTCCAGCTTGACCAAAACGATGATCTACGAAGATATCATCCAAAGCATCAACTGCTGTTTGCTCATCCATAGCAACAGTAACGCCTTTTCCAGCAGCCAAACCATCCGCTTTAATAACAATTGGAGCACCATGCTCAAGAACGTATGCGCGTGCCGGCTCCAAAGCGTCAAATGTTTTGTAGGAGGCAGTTGGAACGTTGTGACGAGCCATAAGCTTTTTTGCGAAATCTTTAGAGCCTTCAATTTGAGCTGCGGCTTTGTTTGGACCAAAAGCGGCAATTCCATGCGCTTCAAAATTGTCAACAATGCCATTCATAAGGGGAACTTCAGGACCAATGAACGCAAAATCGTAGTTATTGTCTTTAACAAACTTAATAAGAGCGTCATGATCTGATTGACTTATGTTTGCAGTTTGAATGCCATCTGCTGCAATACCAGGATTTCCAGGAGCAACAGTTACTTCTTCAACGCTTTCTCCTTTAAGTAGCGCGTGTGCAATAGCATGTTCGCGAGCGCCAGAACCAACTACTAAAACTTTCATTTTTGATCCTTTATTGCTTTAAGATTTTGCTGTTTTGTGGATTACAACAATTCGACTGCAACGTTTTCGCGCTTAGCCATTTTGCCAATAATATAAGCGGTTTCGTTATGCTCTTTTAGTATTCGCATTGCCTCGTCTGCTTTGTTTTCGTCAACTGCCAAAACCATGCCAATACCCATATTAAAAACGTTGAACATTTCAGCGTGAGCAACTTTTCCAGCTTTTTCAATAACTCCAAAAATAGGTGGAACGCTCCAGCTAGTGGTATCAATTTTTGCAGCCAAATCATCTGCGTACATGCGTGGAACATTTTCAATAAATCCGCCGCCTGTAATATGAGCAACTCCCTTAATAAGATGTTCTGCAAAAAGTGGCTTTAAAGCTTTTACGTAGATTCGAGTAGGTTCAAGAAGAACTTCGCCAAGTGTTTTGCCATTAAGCTCATCTAGCTTGGTGTCAACGCTAAAACCTGCTTCTTCAAACAAAGCTTTGCGAACAAGAGAGAATCCATTTGAATGAACTCCTGAAGAAGGAAGTCCGATAAGCACGTCGCCGGCAGTAATAGTGGAGCCGTCAACAATATTCGAACGTTCTGCAACGCCTACTGCAAAACCTGCAAGATCGTACTCGTCTTCGTCATACATTCCAGGCATTTCAGCAGTTTCGCCGCCAATTAAACCTGTCTCTGATTGCACGCAACCATCTGCAACGCCTGAAACTACTTGCTCAAGTATTTCAGGATTGTTTTTTCCGCATGCAATATAATCGAGGAAGAAAAGCGGCTCGGCACCTTGAGCTGCAATATCGTTTACGCACATTGCAACGCAATCAATGCCAATAGTGTTATGCTTATTCATCATTTTTGCAATCACAAGCTTGGTTCCAACGCCATCCGTGCCAGAAATCAGCACTGGCTCTTTGTAACCAAGAGATGCCAAATCAAATAAGCCGCCAAATCCGCCAATGCCGCCTACAACGCCTGGGCGCTTTGTGCGATTTACATGAGATTTAATACGACGTACTACTTCGTATCCTGCTTCTACGCTTACGCCAGCTTCTTCATATGCGTGTGGCATATTGGTTCCTTTCGTAACAATGTTATAAGTATTTTCTTAAGTTTTATTTATAAATTGCAATGAACAATTTAATTAATAAATAATCAAGTTATTAAGTTATATAAGATTTTCGTGTGAATATTTACTGTGCTTCCTTACTTCTTGCAAATGTTCGCGTTCTTCAGGAGTAAGGGAAGCCAAGAATTCTTCGCCATAATCGTCTAGTGCAGTAGGGTAGTCGCCATTAAAGTAAGCAACGCACAAACCGCCATAAGGAGCAGGCTTTTTTAATCCAATCGACTCGACTAATCCATCTAAAGACAAAAATGCTAAGGAATCAGCATCGATATACTCGCGAATTTCTTCAACTGAATGCTTTGCTGCAATAAGTTCCTTCGTAGTTTGAATATCGATACCGTAGAAGCAAGGATATTTAAGCGGAGGGGAAGAAATACGCATATGCACTTCTTTAGCGCCAGCTTCTCGAAGCAATTGCACAATGCGCTTAGAAGTAGTTCCGCGAACAATCGAATCGTCAATAACGATAACGCGTTTTCCTGCAACTACACCACGAACAGCAGAAAGTTTCATACGAACGCCTTGCTCGCGTAATTCTTGCGTCGGTTGAATAAAAGTGCGTGCAACATACTGGTTTTTAATCAATCCCATTTCGTTTGGAATTCCGCTTGTTTCAGCGTATCCTGCAGCAGCAGAAAGTGAAGAATTAGGAACTCCAATAACCATATCTGCTTCAACAGGAGATTCTTTAGCCAAACGTGCACCCATGCGCTTTCGTACAGAATGAACATTAATACCGTAAATATTAGAATCTGGGCGAGCGAAATAAATAAATTCCATTGAGCATACTGCATGCTGCACGTGCTTTGTATATTGCTCAATAGTGTAGCCATCGTCATTAATAACAATGATTTCGCCAGGCTCAATATCGCGAATAAACTCTGCTCGCACAATATCAAGCGCACAAGTTTCAGAAGCAAGCACGTACGCGCCGTTCTTCATACGACCAAGCGAAAGAGGGCGGAAACCATTTGGATCAGTTGCTCCGATTAGTGCATCTTGAGTAAGCAATAAGTAAGCAAAACCGCCATGAACAGTTTGTAAAGCTTCTTTTAGGCGATCCATAAAAGTTGCTTTACTGGAGTGGCGAATTAAATGCATCAATATTTCAGTATCAGAATTTGAGTGGAATATTGAGCCTTTATCTTCCAAGGAATTACGTAGGCTAGTGCAATTTGTCAAATTTCCGTTATGAGCAAGAGCTACGTCTCCATCGTGGAAACGGAATAGGAAAGGCTGAATGTTATCAACGCTTCCAGAACCTGCAGTAGCATATCGCACGTGACCGATAGCCCTGTTTCCAGTAAGACGATCCATAACTTGTTCATTGCTAAATACTTGAGTTAGTAATCCCAATCCGCGATACCCATGCAGTTTGCCATTGTCGTTAGATACAATGCCGGCACCTTCTTGTCCTCGATGCTGTAGCGCATGAAGTCCAAAATATGTCAGCCTAGCTGCATCTTGATGACCCCACACACCAAATACGCCGCATTCTTCGTGAATATCTTCAAGTTCTGCAGACATTCATACCCCCCTAATAATCGATGATTGTAATCGTCGAATTTTGTAGTTATTTTGATACAAGTCTTGCAACTGTAAACTAAAGCTCATGCAGTGAAATATTCAACGCCAGCTTCAAACAATGGTTGCTCGTGGAAATCAGGAATATTGACATACAAGTCACGACCTGCGCGCTCGCAATGTCCCATTTTTCCAAAAACTCGACCATCTGGGCTGGTAATTCCTTCAACGGACATAATCGATCCGTTTGGATTCACATTCAAACTCATGCTTGGAACGCCATTGCTATCAACGTATTGCGTAGCTACTTGGCCGTTGTTAATAAGCTTTTCCATAACTTCGTTAGTAGCAATAAAACGACCTTCTCCATGAGAAATTGCAACAGTATGCATGTCTCCAACTTGCGTATTTGCTAACCATGGTGAAAGATTTGAAGCAATTCTAGTGCGAACAATCCTACTTTGGTGTCTGCCAATAGTGTTGTAGGTAAGAGTTGGGCATTCGGAATTTATTGGGATAATGTCACCAAAAGGCACAAGACCAAGCTTAATAAGCGCTTGGAAGCCGTTGCAAATTCCAAGCATTAAACCGTCACGATTATTAAGCAAGTCACGAACTGCGTCTGTTACTGCTGGATTCCTAAAGAATGCTGTAATGAATTTTGCAGAACCGTCCGGCTCGTCCCCTCCAGAGAAGCCTCCTGGAATCATTACAATTTGACTCTTTTTAATCTCTTCAACCAATTTCTCAGCTGATTGTGCAATATCTTTTGCGCTTAAATTATTAATAATAAGCGTATGAGCGTCTGCTCCAGCTTTTTCAAAAGCAGCTTGAGTATCGTATTCGCAATTATTTCCAGGGAAAACTGGGATAATAACGTGAGGATGCGAAAGCGGCTTTAGTTTTCCTGTGTGCATGTGGTTTGTAGTAGAAACATTAGTTTCGTTATTAATAGTTTCTACAATCTCGCCAGGCTTTTTATACGGGAAGATTGAGGAAAGTTCGCTTTCCCAAACTTTTTGCAAATCACTTAAATCAATTTCTTCGCCATTCGATGAAGTAATCGCGTAATTTTCAGTTGTTTCGCCAACAATCTCAACGTCAACCAAGCTTGTATTCGCTAAAGACGGAACTTCAGCGTCTTCTTTAAGCTCAACGTAGAAGTTTCCATATGCTGGCTTAAATAAATCATCGTCGCTTAAATTGTTGAATAATTTAAGACCAATATGATTTCCAAGCGTCATTTTGAATAAGCTTTCTGCGCTAGCACCGTAGCCAGGAGTAGATATAGCAAGAGCTTGCTTGTTTTTCGTAATATTTTCTACAATCTCTAGTGCTTTCAGGAAGCTTTCTTTTTCTGGAGTAATTCCGTCGGATTTATATTTTGGAGCAATACGTATAACTTTATGATTTACACCCTTAAATTCAGGTGAAACAGTTAAACGTGCATCTCCAGTAGAAACAGCAAACGAAATCAAAGTTGGTGGCACATCCAGATTCTCAAAACTGCCGCTCATGGAATCCTTGCCGCCAATAGCTCCAACGCCAAAATCAAGCTGTGCACTTAAAGCACCAAGAACTGCTGCAGCTGGCTTTCCCCAACGCTCTGGAATATCGTGAGGCTTGCCAAAATATTCTTGCAAGCTCAAGTAAGCACGTTCGCGAGTGAAACCGCTAGCTGCTAGCTTTGCCAATGATTCAACAACCGCAACATAAGCTCCAGTAAACTGATTCTTTTCCATCAAATACGGATTAAAGCCCCAAGCCATTGCGGAAGCTGTGTTTGTTTCGCCAAATACTGGGAATTTAGCAACCATGGCTTGAGCAGGAGTAAGCTGGCGACGACCGCCAAAAGGCATAAGTACAGTAGCAGCGCCAATAGTAGAATCAAATCGTTCAGATAAGCCTTTATTTGAAGCAATATTAATATCCGAAACTAAGTTATGCATGCGCTTTTCTAACGGCAAATCTGACTGATTCTGCCATGGAGTTTCGTAAGATTCTCCACTTTCAATATGCAATATCTGCTGTTTTGCAGCGCCATTAGAAGCCAAGAATGCGCGGCTTAAGTCAACAATGGTTTTTCCACGCCAAGTCATTCGCATTCGTGCTTCTTCAGTAACAGTCGCTATTATTTCTGCTTCAAGATTTTCTTCACGAGCATACTTCAAAAATTCTTCAGCATCACTTGATGCAACGTCGACAGCCATGCGCTCTTGAGATTCAGAAATAGCAAGCTCAGTGCCGTCGAGACCTTCGTACTTTTTAGAAACTTTGTCGAGATTAATAGTTAAGCCGTCGGCAATTTCGCCAGTTGCGACAGAAATGCCGCCAGCGCCGAAATCGTTGCAACGCTTAATAAGTTGACAAGCATCCTTGCGTCGGAAAAGTCGTTGCAGTTTTCGCTCAATAGGAGCATTACCTTTTTGAACTTCAGCTCCGCACTCTTCAATACTTTCAACATCTTGAGCTTTAGAAGCGCCAGTTGCGCCGCCAATGCCATCTCTACCAGTGCGTCCGCCAAGAAGAATAATCACATCGCCAGGAGCTGGAGTTTCTCTGCGCACATGGTCGGCTGGGGTAGCGGCAACAACTGCACCAACCTCCATACGTTTTGCAACATAACCAGGGTGGTATAACTCGTGTACTTCGCCAGTAGCTAAACCAATCTGATTTCCGTAAGAAGAGTATCCTGCGGCAGCAGAAGTTACAATTTTTCGCTGCGGAAGCTTACCGTTTAAAGTCTCGCTAATAGGCGTGCGTGGATCTGCAGCACCAGTTACGCGCATTGCTTGATACACATAGGAGCGTCCAGAAAGAGGATCACGGATGCAGCCACCAATGCAAGTTGCAGCTCCACCGAAAGGCTCAATCTCTGTAGGATGATTATGTGTTTCGTTTTTAAACAGGAATAGCCAATCTTCGTCGTGACCGTTTACGTCCACTTTAACTTTTACTGTGCAAGCGTTGATTTCTTCTGACTCGTCCAAATTTTTAAGCTCGCCGGTATGCTTTAAGTATTTTGCGCCAATAGTTGCCATATCCATAAGGCAAACAGGCTTATTTTCGCGATTTAGTTCTTTTCGCAAATCAAGATAACGGCTAAATGCTTCTTGAACAGTGTTATCGTCAATAGAAATATCTGTAAGCTCGGTGCCAAAAGTCGTGTGACGGCAGTGGTCGGACCAGTACGTATCAATAACGCGAATTTCTGTAATAGTAGGATTTCTATGTTCTTCACGGAAATACTTCTGGCAGAACTTTGCGTCAGCCAAATCCATTGCCAAACCGCGAGTATTAATAAAGTCTTGTAATCCAGCTTCGTTTAAATCGTTAAATGAGCTAATTACTTCTACATCAGATGGTACAACTGCTTCTCGCTGTAAACTTTTTACCTCATCAAGTGAAGCTTCTCGCGCTTCAACAGGATTAATAACGTAGTGTTTAATATCGTTTAGTGCTTTTTCGTCAAGATCACCTTTTAAAGCGATTACTCTAGCAGTGCGCACTGTTGGGCGTTCGCTTTGACTAATAAGTTGAATGCATTCGCTAGCAGATTGCGCACGCTGATCGAATTGACCAGGCAAAAATTCTACAGCAAATACGTGCTCGTCGGTTTCAATAGGCAAGTAATCGTAAGTATTATCAACTGGAGGTTCGCTTAATACTGTTTGCACAGCATTGTCGAATAAATCTTTGCTGATACCTTCAACGTCATAACGGTTAATAATTCTTGCGGAAGTAATCGCGCTTATGCCAAGAATCTCCCTAAGCTCATGTAAAAGCTGTTGCGCTTGAACGTCAAAACCAGTGCGTTTTTCCACATATACGCGAAATACCACGAGAAACCTACCTTGTTGAATGTGCGGTATGAATGCAGTGTTTATTGTTGTATTGGTTTTAAATTATAAATATTAAATTATTCAAAATCACATTAAGAATGCATGTGGCTCGCACCCCCTAAAGGTACGAGCCACAACAATCATTATCGTTCTACGCAATCGTCAGGTTTGCGCACAGAGACATCCAAGCCTTCGCTTTGAGCTAAAGATGCAAGCCTATCGTAAATCTCTTCATAAGCAGGAATGATGTCGCCTAAATCGCGTCTGAACAAGTCCTTGTCCAAATGGCTTACCTCATTCGTACCAGCATTGCGCTTATCCCAAAGTCTGCAAGTATCAGGAGTTATTTCATCAGCGAGAAGAATATTACCTTGCGCGTCTACGCCCTCTTCAATCTTGAAGTCAACAAGCTGAACATCAATCTTGGAGAAAATATCCAACAAAGCATTGTTAACAGCATGAGCTTGACGAGTGACTTCCGTCATTTCTTCATCTGTTGCTAATCCAAGAGCTACAACGCCTTCTGGATTAATAAATGGATCGCCAAGCTCGTCGGACTTTACGCAGAACTCCAACAATGGCTTCTTTAAAGGTGTTCCTTCTTTAACGCTATAACGTTTTGCAAAAGAACCTGCAGCAGTATTTCGCATAATAATTTCCAGTGGGAACATGCGCATACGCTTTACAAGTTGTTCAGTATCGGAAATTCGTCCGAGGAAGTGGCTTTTTACGCCGCGCGCCTCAAGTAAATGGAATAGTAACGAAGTAATCCGGTTATTTAAACTGCCTTTACCTGCAATCTGAGCTTTCTTCAGACCGTTACCAGCTGTTGCCTGGTTCATGTATTCAACCCATAGCACATTGGTGTCATCGGTAGCATACAGTTTTTTGGCTTTGCCTTCGTACAACTTCTCAAGTTTTTCCATGATATGCCCTCTCTTATGTGCATTCACAGTTGTAGGCGCAAACCAACAATATTTGTAGGTTTACCTGACCTTTGCCAGCACGATTAGCGTAACAATTGTTACCTACAAAATTTCCCTTCGTGCATACCGTAAATTATTATCTTTTTTAACTCTTATGCCTTAATTTTCAATGTATCTAAGCATTTGTTTGTGTAGTTTTTAGCAACATGGCGATGCGTGTCGCATTTTCTCTAGCTTCTTCTTGCGTTAATCCAGTAGCTAAAGAAACTGCCATGCGTCTGTGACCATGCACAGAAGGCTTAGCAAAAATACGCAAGTTGCATCGATAATTTTCGCCAGATTGCAAAGCTTGAGCAATATTCGTAAAACCAACAGATTCTTCCGCCTTAATAACAATGGCGTGACTTGCTGCAACTTCATTATTTTTCAAAGAGAGCTCAGTATAGCTAGCTGTAACTGGAACTCCCAAAATAGCCAATGCATGCAATGCAAATTCACTGTAATGCTGCGAAATCATAGTTACCATGCCAGTATCGTGTGGGCGAGGTGACAATTCATTAAAAAGCAAAGAGCCATCAGTAAGCACGAATAATTCGACTCCATAAATGCCCCAACCTGTTTCGCCAGCTTCTTGCGCAATATCAGTCAAACCTTCTACAGCACGCTTTGCAATATCTTTCGCATTAGTGCGGATCGATTCAGGAATATTTGCAGGCTGCCAAGATTCTCTATAGTCTCCGTCTTGCTGACGCTGAGCGATCGGCTCACAAGTAGTAATTCCTGCGCAAGAGCTTATTGTAAGTACTGTAAGCTCATAATCAAGCGGAGCTAAAGCTTCAACAATAACGCGTGAACACTCATTTTCATGACCAGCTGCTGCACGCCTGCCATGCTGAGCTTCATTCCAAGCTGCAAGCAAATTTTCAGAACTACGAACTATTGACTGACCGTGACCAGAAGAGCTCATAACAGGCTTAACTACACAAGGATATCCAACTTTTTTAGCTCCATCCTCTAACTCTTCATAAGATGAAGCGAAACAATACGGTGTAGTAGGCAGCCCTAAATCTTCGTGCGCAATTCTACGCAAGCGCTCGCGATCCATTGCAATCGCGGCAATATCTGAGCTAGGAACGACTTGAATATTCTTTTTAGCAGCATCTTTCAAAACTTCAGTAGCAATAGCTTCAACTTCTGGAATAATAATGTCAGGATTCACATTGGAAATAAGTTCTTGCAATTCTTGCGGATTCGACATATCTAGCACGTGGTATTCGTGAGCTATTTGCATTGCAGGAGCGTTTTTGTAGCTATCGGCAGCGCATACTCGCACGCCTAATCGCATAAGCTCAATCGCAATTTCCTTACCAAGCTCGCCTGAGCCAAGAAGAAGTGCTGTCGTGTTGTTGCTATTTGCAGTTACGCCAAAAATGCGTTGATTTTGCTCAGAAAAACTCATACACCCATTGTTGCATTTGCCATTGTCGAATAATTGATGTTGCTACTACGACGCGCCGAAGTGTGTTGCTCTGGCGGAAATCTAGAAAATCGTGTATAGTATCCCTTTGTTGTGTGATTATGTATGTTTTCACGCGCATGGTGGCTATAGCTCAGTCGGTAGAGCATCTGATTGTGGTTCAGAAGGTCGCGCGTTCAAGCCGCGTTAGCCACCCCACTTAAACGGCTGGTAATTGACCAGCCGTTTTTTGTTAGTTTTGTAACCCTTCAAGCCAAACAGTACATAGGGTAAACTGATATGGTTAGGGTGTTTCCCGACTTAAATTGTGCGTGCGCAATGAAGTAATGCACAGAAGGAGTATTTATGGCTGGTAAGGCTTCACCTAGTGAACCATTGTGGGAGACAATTCTCCTGTTTGTGCCTAGAACTTTAGGAAAGTTAGTGCGCTCGCTTTTTGGTGTTGGAGAATACGATGAGGCATATCGCAGGGACGGTTTGTGCTTCGTTATGCTTGTTCTTGCGATTTTGTTCTGCGCATCAGAATGGTTTAGAGTTAGTGGGTTTATTGGAGTAGGTCTCCATTTTGTGTCTTCTAGTTTGCTTGGAATTATGAGCGTTGTTCTGCCTGTGTGGTTAAGCGTTGTTGCTTTTAGGTTGATGCGTAACAGTGGAGCTGGCTCTGGTAATCCTCGTGTTATTAGCGGATTTATTATTCTATTGTTGTCTGTTTGCTCAATTCTTGATATTTCTTCTGCACCTCGCGGAAAAGCGTTTAATTTAGACACTGTACAGAAGTCAGGTGGGTTATTAGGATTTGTGCTCGGATCTCCGCTATCGTGGGGTCTTTCTCGTATTTTTGCAATTATTATTTTTGTAGTAGCTGCTATTTTTTCGATATTAATGATTGCTCACCTTCATGTAACTGATATAGCTCAAAGTGTTGTTACTATTTTTGCTAAATATAACAGTAAAAAGTCTTCTGAAGATTTAGGAAACTCTGAAGAAGATAATTCTGAAAGCAAAACCAATTCTTTGGAATTTGCAGATGGCGTGCCAACTCACAATGAAGAATCGCCTAAAAATAATAGCGGATCTTCTCAAATGTCTTCTGTATTGAAACTGTTTAAATCATTCTTTAAGCGTAAAAACAGCAATAATAATGGGGAATTGCTTGACGAATATGCTGGAGATGACGCATTTTCGCATGCTGCTTCTCACGGTAATAGTGCAGATAATCCTGAAAGAGTTGAACCTCGTAAAGCAAGAACTGTGAGCAGCTCTTCAGACAATAATGCTGCAAATAATTCTCAATTTGAAAATGCTGATAATAATTCGAGTCGACTTACACCTAGAAGTGTTTCATCTTCATCAAAGCCTGTTCCTGAAGAAATATTGCCAAAAGCTCCTATGAGTGATTCCTCTTTATCTGCAAGCGATCCGTGGTCAAGTATTCCAGCTGAACGTATGGATCAATATCGCAGGGATCAAGAAGATTCAGATGATGAAAATGCTGCCGGCAGTGAAAGTGGTGCTGGCAATAATAATGAGCCTTCTTTTGATTCTTCCTCTGAACCTTACAAGCTCCCTGATTTGAATCTTTTGGCTTATGGCAAGCCTCATGTTGCGAGAACTCCAGCAAACGATAACGTTATTCGTGCGCTAACTTCTACTTTTGAGCAATTTGACGTCGACGCTCACGTTATTGGATTCCTTAGAGGGCCATCTGTTACGCAGTACGAGGTTGAGCTTGGTCCTGGTGTAAAAGTTGAAAAAGTTACGAATTTGCAAAAAAATATTGCATACGCTGTAGCTAGCACGGATGTGCGTATTTTGTCGCCAATCCCAGGAAAGTCTGCTATTGGTATTGAAATTCCAAACGTCGACCGCGAAATTGTGCATTTGGGAGATGTTCTGCGCTCGCAAAAAGCTATGAATGACCCTAATCCTATGCTTACAGGCGTTGGAAAAGATGTTGAAGGTCATTTCGTAACTGCAGCTCTCGATAAAATGCCGCATTTGCTTGTTGCTGGTGCTACTGGTTCTGGTAAGTCGAGTTTCATTAACTCAATGCTTACTTCGATTATTATGAGGGCAACTCCTGAACAAGTTCGCATGATTATGGTCGATCCTAAGCGCGTGGAGCTTTCTGCTTATGCTGGCATTCCGCATTTGCTTACTCCGATTATTACGGATCCTAAGAAGGCTGCGCAGGCTCTTGAGTGGGTTGTTAAAGAGATGGATGCTCGCTACGACGACTTGCAATTCTTTGGTTTCCGTCATGTTAAAGATTTCAACAAGGCTGTTCGTGAAGGAAAGGTTCATGCTCCGGCTGGATCTGAGCGAAAAGTTGCTCCATACCCGTATTTACTTGTGGTGGTAGATGAGATGGCTGATTTGATGATGGTTGCTAAGAACGATGTGGAAAGTTCTATTCAGCGTATTACTCAGCTTGCTCGAGCTGCAGGTGTGCATTTGGTTCTCGCTACTCAGCGTCCGTCTGTTGATGTTGTAACAGGTTTAATTAAGGCGAATATTCCTTCTCGTTTGGCTTTTGCTACTTCGTCTGCTACTGATTCAAGGGTTATTCTCGATACTGTTGGCGCAGAAACCTTGATTGGTCAAGGCGACGCTTTGTTCCTTCCAATGGGTGCTGCTAAGCCTCAGCGTGTGCAGGGTTCGTGGGTGAGTGAATCTGAAATTCGTAAGGCTGTTGAGTATGTTCGCACGCAGCGCAAGCCAAAGTATCGTGAAGATATTGAGCAAATGGCTCAAAAAGCTGATGCTCAAGCTCAAAGCAAGCTTAAAACTAGCGATATTGGCGACGATATGGATGAGTTGCTTCAGGCTGCTGAGCTTGTTGTTAGCTCGCAATTTGGCTCTACTTCAATGCTTCAGCGCAAGTTGCGCGTTGGCTTTGCAAAGGCAGGTCGATTGATGGATTTGCTTGAATCTCGAGGAGTAGTGGGACCTTCTGAAGGTTCTAAAGCTCGCGAAGTTTTGGTTCAGCCGGAAGATTTGCCAAAAGTTTTGGCTTTTATTCGTGGTGAGTCAGATTCGTTATAAGATATTGTATTGTTATGTGCAGTACCAAGTTGTGTGATGTGCTAGAAGTTTTTACTTTGCAGTAGAATGAAGGTTATGTGTATGAAGAAAAAAGCTAAGTCATCATTTTTTGCTGGCTGGAATTATGCTCCGAATATTGTGACTTATATCCGTATTTTGCTTTCGCTTGTTTTTATTGTTTTATATTTGAAAGCAGGTATATGGGGTTTTGATTCAGTTTCGTTGCGTTGGGCTGCGTTTGTGCTGTTTGTTGTAGCTGCTTCTACGGATAAGCTTGACGGGTGGATGGCTCGTAAATATCATAAGGTTACAGAATTAGGTAAGTTGCTTGATCCAATTGCGGATAAAATTCTTATTTTAGCTGCGCTTATTATTGCTTCTGTTTTCGGCGAAATTTATTGGTGGATAACCATCTTGTTCATGATTCGCGAAATTGCCATTACTCTTGTGCGAATTTATGTTGTTCATGTTCGTGGAAGGGTAATTGCTGCATCCTCTGCAGGAAAATATAAGACTCTTACGCAGTCGATTGGTATTGCAATGATTATTGCACCTCTTGTTGCAACTCTTCATGCTAATCCATTGCCTTCTTGGATGGTTTCTTACTATGCAGTTGCTTTTGGCTTGCTTGGTATTTCTTTGGGCTTTGCTTTCTATTCTGCAGTTTTGTATGTCTATAGTGCTTTCTTTGAGGGTTCTTCAAATAGCGAATCTCAAGTTGATGATGCAAAAAATGCAGTGCCTTTGTCTCCTGTGAAGTAAATAAAATATAACGAGTTAAACTTCTTGTTTGTAGCTTACGGTTTTTCATAGATTATCCCTAAAGGGTTTATGTTTTGGAAAATCGTAAGCTACAATCATATCGAGCGTATTATGAATAATTCTTCAGGTTTTAATACAGTTTCTTTAGCTGCGAATCTATTGGAAAAAAGTTTTATTAAAGGAATGCATATTGCTTCAGCAGAGTCATTAACTGGCGGGCTTTTGGCTGATGCTTTTGTTTCTGTTCCTGGTGCGTCACGAGTTTTTTGTGGATCTGCTGTCACTTATGATATTCATGCTAAATCCAAAATTCTTGGCGTAAATTCTAATCTTTTACAATCTGAAGGCGCGGTTTACCAGGATGTTGCTTTTCAAATGGCGATTGGAGCTGCTCAAATATATCGTGGCAGTGGATGGGCGTATGAGGAAGATTGTGAGTGTTGTGCAAATTTTCCTATTATTGGCTTGTCTACAACTGGTGTTGCAGGTCCTGGTCCTGATGGTAATAAACCAGCAGGTTTAGTTTATGCTGGAATATTTTTGCCTCAAGTTAGTGATGTTATGGATTCTGTTAAAGATGTAGCTCGTAAAGAACTTGAAAATGGCTGTGTGAGTAACGTCTATGATTATGATTTTGCTCAAATCGAAAGTCAAAGCGTAACTAAAATTGCGCCATCAAGTGCTGCTTTTGTTTTTGAATTGAGATTATCTGGCAGTCGTCAAGAAGTTCGCGAATCTACTGTATTTCAGTTATTGAGAATAGCCAATGACTTGATTGCTTATGTCGAAGATTGTAAGTAGTTGAGGTGTAATCAAGACACGCGCTATCGAACAAATGTTCGCATATGTAGTATACTTATGTTTGTCGAGATGATTTAAGCTGAGTTAAGTGTTTAAGTGCTTGGATTAAATGTTTTATCCACATTGCACAAAAATGCTTGTACTTGAATCTAGTATGGAACTAAGGTCGTTCGATACATAACGGCATGCGAAAGGAGTAGCATACATGGCGCAAACAAAAAGTAAAGGCAGTATTAATCGCCTTATTGATGCGGATAAAACAGATCCACGTCGCCAAGCAGCGTTAGAAACTGCTTTAGCCAATGTTGAACGACAATATGGAAAAGGTTCTGCAATGCGCTTAGGTGATAGACCTATGCAAGATGTAGAAGTTATTCCTACTGGTTCATTAGCGTTGGACACTGCTTTGGGGATTGGCGGTGTTCCTAGAGGGCGAATAGTTGAAGTCTACGGTCCTGAGTCTTCTGGTAAAACAACTCTTGCTTTGCATATTGTTGCAAATGCTCAAAAAAATGGTGGGGTAGCGGCATTTATTGATGCTGAGCATGCGTTGGATCCTGTCTATGCGCGAAAGCTTGGAGTAGACACGGATGCTCTTATTGTTTCTCAGCCAGATAATGGTGAGCAGGCATTGGAAATTGCTGATATGCTTATTCGTTCTGGTGCGTTAGATGTTATTGTTGTTGATTCTGTAGCGGCATTAGTTCCTAAAGCTGAAATCGATGGCGATATGGGAGATAGTCATGTGGGCTTACAAGCTCGCTTAATGAGTCAGGCGTTGCGTAAGATGACTGGTGCTCTTTCACAAGCTGGCACTACTGCTATTTTTATTAATCAGCTTCGTGAAAAAATTGGCGTATTCTTTGGTAATCCTGAAACTACCACTGGTGGTAAAGCTTTGAAGTTCTATGCGTCTGTGCGTATGGATATTCGCAGAGTTTCTACTATTAAAGAGGGCGAAGAAGCTGTTGGCAACCGAACTAAAGTTAAGATTGTCAAGAATAAAATGGCTCCGCCTTTCAAAACTGCTGAGTTTGATGTTCTTTACGGAGAAGGTATCTCGACTGAAGGTTCTGTTATCGATATGGGACTGCAAGCTGAAGTTATTAAGAAATCTGGTTCTTGGTTTACTTATGAAGGTGAGCAGCTTGGACAAGGTCGTGAAAACGTCCGTAAATTCTTGAAAGATAATCCAGCTATTACTGAAGAAATTAGCGAAAAAGTCAAAGCTTCGTTAGGTTTAATGCATCCTGAAGATCAATTCGCTGAAGATTCTGAACTAGATCAATTCGATGATGATTCTGTAGCTAAAAATTCTGCACAAAAGTCATCCGAATCGAAGTAATAATAAGATTACAGTGTAAAGCGAATGCAATATGCCTATTAGTGTAGAGAATTTTCTTCGCGATCATCCAGTAGAGCGTGCTGAAGAAAATGACGAAAGTAATAGTGTAGTGACACATACTCGCAAAAAAATATCGCATAAGTCAGTACTTTTAAGCGCAAAAAATAATACAAAAAACATGCCGTATGTAAAAAACGCTAAAGTAAGTGATTTAAGCGACGAACTTTGCAATAGTAGTGAAGATGATTGCAGGGAAGCTGCTTTAAGGCTTTTAGATTATGCTCCTCGCTCTGTGATGAACATGCGCAAAAGGCTTAAAGAAAAAGGTTACACGGAAGTTGCTGTTGACGCGGTTATTCATCGCTTGCTTGAATTGCATCTTCTCGATGACAATCAATACGCTCAAATGGTGATTCGCTCTTGCGCAGTGAGGCTTCTTGGTGCTAGAGCTACTCGAATGGAATTGCAGCGTAAAAATGTTGATCCTGCTGCTATTTCACAAAATGTAGCTTCTGCTCAAAACTCTGGAGTATTCACTGAAGCAGCGTGGGAACTCGGTCGCAAAACGGCTTCGCGCACGAGAAATCTTGAGCCTTTAGTTCGAAGACGAAGATTTTTCGCAGCAGCTGCAAGAAAAGGTCATGATTTAAACGTTATTAACGAAGTGTATGCAGCTTTATTTGAAAGTAATAACGAATGAATAGTAAAAGAGGCTGGATTATACAAGTAAACCAGCCTCTTTGGCTTAAAACTTTATGATTATTTTGCGAAATTATGCGCTTGAGCTAAAACATACTCAGGCATATCTTCAACATTAATAACATCATTAAAGCGTGGAGTTTTATTTTCAAGATTTCTAAGCATGCTTGGAGCTTTAGTTCCTGTAGCTTTACTAAGAGCGTCCATGCATTTGAAATCATTCATATCTTGCACATGCTCAATATTCAAAGCTTCAGCAACAACGCGAGGGAATTTGTATGGGCTTGCAGTGCTTAGCAATACTCTAGGTGTGCTTTCGTCATGTGGAATATTTTGCATAACGAAGAATCCGCAAGCAGTATGTGGGTCGATTACATACTTGTACTTGTTCCAGCAGTCATAAATAGCTTCGCGAATTTGATCTTCATTTGCCCAACCGCAGCCAAACAGTGAGCGAATCTTTGCAAGCACATTTTCTGGAATCTCAAAAGCGCCCCACTGCTGTAAATCGTTCATAAGCATTTGTATTAAACGCGTGTCTTTATCGCACATGTAATAAAGCATTCGTTCCAAATTAGAAGAAACCAAAATATCCATAGAAGGAGCAACAGTGTGATGGAATGAGCGCTGACGGTTATAAGTGCCGCTTACCAAAAAATCAAACAAAACATTATTGCTATTGCTTGCAACAATAAGATGTTTTACAGGAAGACCAAGCATTTTTGCGTAATATCCAGCAAGAATATCGCCAAAATTGCCGGTTGGTACGCAAAACTCAGCTTCGTCTCCAAGAGCTATTGCTTTACGCTCAACAAGTTGCTTATAAGCCGCAAAATAGTACACGACTTGCGGCACGAGTCGTCCAACATTTATTGAATTAGCAGAAGACAATTCAATATTCGCAGATTCTTCAATATTTTTATTAAGCTCACTATTGGTGAAAATCTGTTTTACGCCAGTTTGAGCATCGTCAAAATTGCCTCGAACTGCGCAAACTTTCACATTTTCGCCCACCTGCGTAGTCATTTGCAATTCTTGAACGCGGCTAACTTTTCCTTCTGGATAAAAAGTAACCATAGAAGTGCCTGGAACATCAGCAAAACCAGCCAAAGCAGCTTTACCTGTATCTCCAGAAGTTGCAGTTAGAATCATAACGCTTTTTTCAATATCAGATTCGTTCTCGTGTTGAGTTTTAGTGCGAGACATTAATTGTGGCAACATTTGCAAAGCAACGTCTTTAAACGCGCAAGTAGGACCATGGAAAAGTTCCATAACAAAATCGCTAGTGTTTCCAAGCTGCTGAAGTGGAGTAATAGCGTTATTAGCCCATTGATTGCCGTATGCCAGTTTAATGCAAGAAGAAAGCTCTTCTGAAGTATAATCAGGCAGCAACAGTTGCAAAATATCCTGCGCAATTTCTTGATACGATTTGCCTTGCAATTTAGAAATATCGTAACGTTCGCTACCAAGGCTATCAGCTACAAATAATCCGCCATCTTCAGCAATTCCTTTACGTATTGCCTCTTTTGATGTGCATGTTGGCTTAAGCGAACGAGTGCTATGGAAAATAGTTGTATCTGCTGCCATAATAACTCCGTAACCGTCTGTTTATAAAAAATATTTTTTACTTACATAGATTATTTATGTAAATTATTTACACAACTTATATCAAATTATGGTACCTGAAGTACTGGGCGAATGGGCGTGTGCTAATCTCATATGTATAAATGCTTTTGTTTTACTATTAATTAATTGGCGATTAGGCAAATAATCTATAGGGGGAAACGTTGTCTGTTGATGATTTAGTGAATGCTCGTGCGGATTGTGCGCGCAAAGCGTGGCGTAATTTTGCTCATGCAGACACTCGCGCAAAAAATGCGCTTCTCGAAAAAATGGCAGATGCCTTAGAATCTTCAGCTTCAAATATTGCTGAGGCTAACAAAAAAGATCTTAAAGAAGCTGAAGCTAAAGGAATGGATGCTGGAAAGCTCGACAGGCTTAAATTTGACGAAGAGCGAATCCAAGCTTCTGCAAAAAGCGTGCGAAAAATTGCACAATTGCAAGATCCTGTAGGAGAGGTTGTTCGCGGATACACTCTTCCTAATGGCATTAAACTTTCGCAAATTCGAGTTCCAATGGGCGTTATGGGAATGATTTACGAAGCTCGTCCAAACGTAACTATTGATGTAGCTGCTTTGTGTATTAAATCTGGAAATGCTGCGATTTTGCGTGGTGGAAGCGCGGCTCTCCATACGAATCAGGCGAGTATTGAAGTTATACAATCGGTTCTTAAAAATTCTAACTTTAGTGCTGATTTGATTCAGTCTGTTGATGATTTAGGAAGAGACGGAGCTACGTCAATGATGCATGCTCACGGTCATATTGATGTGCTTGTGCCTAGAGGTAGCGCAAATCTTATTGCAGCAGTTGTTCAAGAATCTACGGTCCCTGTTATTGAGACTGGAGCTGGAAACGTACATATTTATGTAGATAAAAGCGCTGATATTAAAAAAGCTGTACCGATTATTATTAATGCAAAAACGCAACGAGTGGGCGTGTGCAACGCTGCTGAAAAATTATTAGTGCATAAAGCTGTTGCGCAAGAATTTTTGCCAAAAATCGCTGCTGCTTTAGCTGAGCATAATGTAATTTTGCATGCAGATGATAAATCTTACGATATTTTACAATCCGCTAATATTCAAGGATTGCAGCTTGAGTGTGCCACTGAGGAAGATTGGAAGCGAGAATATTTGTCGCTGAATATGGGTGTGAAAGTTGTAAATGATTATACTGATGCAGCTTCTCATATTGCGAAATATTCTACTGGTCATACTGAAACCATTATTGCTGAAGATTATTCAACTATTCAAAGTTTTATTGCAAGTGTTGATTCCGCTGTAGTTATGGTAAATGCTTCAACGCGCTTTACGGATGGCGGCGAGTTTGGTTTTGGTGCAGAACTTGGTATTTCTACGCAAAAATTGCATGCAAGAGGCCCTATGGGTTTGTTTGAAATGACAACAACCAAATGGATCGGCTACGGAGATGGGCAGATACGCGAGTAGTACTGGTTTTAATAGTTACGTGGCGGTAAGGTAAGAGTATGCCTAATAATGACGTGAATTTGAGTACAGCTGAGGCGCTTGATGTTGCTGCTGAACGTTTGTCCATTGTGCGATATGTTTTTTTGGTGCAAATTGAAGATGGTATTGCTTCTGCATCGCAACGTTCATCGCTTGAGTATGCTGACGCAGTGTTGATGGGCTGGCCAGATTCTGATTCGAATGATGTGACTATTCCTGATGAAACTTCGTTTAATAATGTTCTTAAAAATGTTCGCAATATGGAAAAGAATATTATTAAGTTTAGCGAATTAGAACGTGATCATGATATTGATGGCATGACATCCATGCTTGCTAAAATTTCGGAATCTGTAGCGAAAATTCGTGGTGCGTATCAACCAGATTTCCCTCTTCCAACTTTTGCCGAAATCCAGCGTGTCGTAAAAGATGAGTGGGATGAAGAAATGGGCAATATTAATCCGGATAGTGCAAATGTTGCATCTGGATTAGTGAATGAAACTCAAGTGGAAGACAAGGAATCTGAAGCGAATGAGTCCTGAAATTCACGAAGATGCAGAACGTCGCATGTCTGACCTATTTCATGGCGCGTTTACTGGTAAAGAAGCGGCTCCTCCTGCGGTTGTGAATTCAGTTCATAAACGTACTTCTGCTCGTGGCAATGTGCATGAACGTCAGCGCATTGGAATTATGGGCGGCACATTCGATCCAATACACAATGGTCACTTGGTTGCGGCTTCGGAAGTTGCTTGGGTTTATGATCTTGACGAAGTTATTTTCGTTCCTACCGGTAGGCCTGTTTTTAAGCTTGATAAAAAAGTTACGAATGCAGAAGATCGTTATTTAATGACTGTTATTGCCACAGCCTCAAATCCAAAGTTCACTGTTTCTAGGGTTGATATTGATCGCCCTGGAGTTACTTATACTATCGATACTTTGCGAGATATACGTGCTCAACATCCTGATGCGGAACTTTTCTTTATTACTGGAGCTGACGCTATTGCTGAAATAATGCAATGGAAAAATGCGCGCGAAATGTGGAATTTGGCTCGATTTGTGGCTGTTACTCGTCCTGGCTATTCGAGGCCAGAAAAGTTAGCAGATTCTAATTCTCCGTTAATGCCTCGCCAAATGCATACGAATGATACTGGTATTGCAGCGAATCGTGACGATATGGTTCATTGTGATTCTACGCATTTGCCGGTTGATATTTTAGAGATTCCAGCGTTGTCTATTTCTTCTACTGATGTTCGTCGTCGAGCTGAGCATGGTGAGCCGGTGTGGTATTTAGTTCCAGATGGAGTAGTTCAATACATAGTTAAGCATGGTTTATATCGTGCGTAATTATTGATTTTGTAGGCTTGTCGTTTATCGTCTGTGCAAAAAGTTAGTATTGATTATGTTCATTTCGCGAATTAAAGCGAACTAATGTTTGGAGATATGGTGAGCATCGTCCTTGAAGGAAAGCCAGATAAAAACCTTGTTCTCGTTACCGGTCGCGCACATCCGAAGCTTGCTCGTGATGTAGCTGATCAGCTTGGAATTGATGTACTTGAAACTACGGCATACGATTTTGCTAATGGTGAAATGTATGTTCGCTATACGCAATCTGTGCGTGGTACAGATGTATTCGTGCTTCAAAGCCACAGTGATCCTGTTAACAAGTCCATTATGGAACAGTTAATTATGATTGACGCTTTGAAGAGGGCTTCTGCTCGTTCAATTACTGCAGTATGCCCGTTGCTTGGTTATTCTCGACAAGATAAAAAGCATCGCGGTCGCGAACCTATTTCTTGCCGCTTGATGTTTGATTTGCTAAAGACTGCTGGTGCTGATCGCATTATGAGCGTCGATTTGCATGCAGCTCAGTCTCAAGGATTCTTCGACGGTCCTGTTGATCACTTGATTGCTATGCCAGTTTTGGTTGATTACGTACGTGATCGTTTCCGCGATGATCTTGCAAACGTAACTGTTGTGTCTCCTGATGCTGGTCGTATTCGCGTAGCAGAACAGTGGGCTCAGCGCTTAGGTGGCGGTCCTTTGGCTTTTGTGCACAAAACTCGCGATATCACTTGCCCTAATAAGACGGTTGCAAATCGCGTCGTTGGTGACGTTGCTGGACGCGATTGCGTTATGGTTGACGACTTGATCGATACTGCAGGAACTATTGCAGGAGCTTGCAATGTGTTGAAGGAAGCTGGAGCTAAGTCTGTTACAGTTGTTGCAACTCACGGCGTGCTTTCTGGTCCTGCAGTCGAACGTTTGAAATCTTGTGGTGCTAGGGAAGTTGTTTTGACTGATACTGTGCCTATTCCAGAAGAGAAGCGTTGGGATGGTTTGACTGTTCTTTCAATTGCTCCGCTTCTTGCAAGTGCTATTAAAGCAGTGTTTGAGGATGGTTCGGTTGCTAAGCTTTTTGACACTTATCCTGAGCATCACGGACAAGGATTCTTATTTGCTTAAGTATTGATTTCGTACGGTTTGCTTTTCGGCACGCCAATTTGACGTTTTTCGATATTATGGCATAATAGTGACTTGGCGGTTTTTCCGCCGTTCCCTCATGGTGTAATGGCAGCACACGGGTCTTTGGAACCCTTTGTCTTGGTTCGAATCCAGGTGAGGGAGCTTACTTGAAGCGCTACTCGTTGAATCGAGTGGCGTTTTTTGTTTTGAACGCTGCTAATAAGTAATAGAATTACATACAGCGAAATTTATTAAAATAGTATAAGGAGCGTATGCGTGGAAAAGCATGATGTAACTGCGGCAATAATTTTGGCAGCAGGCGATGGGACGCGTATGCGTTCAGAAACTCCGAAAGTACTACATCCATTTGCTGGTAAAACATTTCTCAATCGTGTTATGGATGCCATGAATGGCGTAAATCCTAAAAAACTAGCTGTAGTTGTGCATGCTCAAGCTGAACGCGTAGCTGCTGCTGCTATTAGCTATAACGAAAATGTGCATATTGTAAATCAGGACGAAACTCCTGGAACCGGCAGAGCAGTGCAATGTGCTATTAAAGATCTTAACGAAATTGCTAAAAACGAAACTGGTGAAGCATTAAAAGGAGCTGTGCTGATTGCCGCAAGCGATATGCCGCTACTTGATACGCAAACTTTGCAGTCTTTAGTTGATTTTCACAATAATAATAACAATGTGGCAACAGTTCTTACAGCAGTATTAGACGATGCAACTGGATACGGTCGTATTGTGCGCGAAGCAAACGGTGACGTTTTGCGTATTGTTGAGCATAAGGATGCAAATGCTGGAGAGCTTGCTATTCATGAAGTGAACACTTCTGTATATGTATTCGATGCGACTGTATTATGTGACGCAATTGCAGATCTTAACTCTCAAAATGCCCAAGGTGAGTTCTATTTGACTGATGCTTTGGAACATGCCCGAAAGTTTGGTCATGTTGGTGCAATGTCTGCTCCAGATCCGCTTACTGTAGAGGGCGTAAATAATCGTGTGCAATTAGCTGCGCTCGCAAAAGCACATAATAAGCGCGTGTGCGAAAAATGGATGCTTGAAGGTGTAACTATTCTTGACCCTGATACTACTTGGATTGAAGATAGTGTTACGCTCGCACAAGATGTTACTGTGCTTCCTGGGTGCTTCCTTCAAGGTCGTACTACGGTTGCAAGTGGTGCTGTAGTTGGCCCTTACACGACTCTTATTGATGCGCAAATTGATGAGGATGTTGTGGTTGAACGTTCGCGTGTACAGGAATCGCATATTTGTAGGGCTGCAAACATTGGTCCTTGGACGTATTTGCGTGCAGGAAACGTACTTGGTGAGGAAAGTAAAGCAGGAGCTTTCGTAGAAATGAAGAAAGCTCATATTGGAAATGGCACTAAAGTACCTCATTTAAGCTATATTGGCGATGCTGATTTGGGTGAGCATACGAATATTGGTGGCGGTACGATTACTGCAAATTATGACGGAGTGCATAAGAATCATACTACGATTGGTTCTGGTGCTCACGTTGGTGCAGGAAACCTGTTTGTAGCACCGGTTACTGTGGGAGATGATGTTACTACCGGCGCTGGATCGGTGGTACGTCACGATGTTCCGGCTGATTCTATGGTGTACTCTGAAAATACTCAGCATGTAGTCGAAAATTGGAAGCCAGCTTGGGAACGCTAAAAAGCGTTTGTTGGAGAATTAAGGAGTAGTAACGTTATGACAGCTTTAGAAAGCTCAATTAGTGCAATTCGTATTGCTGCCGCTGCTGCAGACCGTTTGAAAGCAACGAACGAGCAGGCTTTTGATGTAAGCGATTTGCTTGGTATTACGGATGCTATGTTAGTTGTTTCTGCTTCAAACGAGCGTCAAGTATTGGCTGTTGCAGAAGAAATCGAAAAAGACTTGTACTTGAAAGACAACAAACGCAAGGCTTTATCTCGTGAAGGCTTGGAATTAGCACAGTGGATTTTGCTTGATTTTGGCGATTTTGTAGTTCATGTAATGCATGAGGAAGCACGAGCATTCTACCGCTTGGAACGCCTGTGGAATGATTGCCCGGCAATCGATTTGCAGCTGCCAGAGCATGCTAGCGAAACTGAAGATTCTAGCAAAACTGAATAATAAGAAGAAAGTACGGTACAAACCATGGTTGATTTCGTAGAAAATGTTGCGAGTAACGTAAATAATTCCATTAATAGTGCGCATGAAGGAATTGCTCGTTCTGTTATGCTTATTCGCCACGGTCAAACTCCGTATAATGCACAGTTCCGTTTGCAAGGCATGATTGATATTGCTTTGGATGAGTCTGGAATGGATCAGGTAACTCGCTCTGGAAAAGCTTTGCGCGTGCTTTTTGGTGCTTCTGACTTAGAAGATCCAAAGGATCCGAACAGCGCTGAGCATGTGCGCATTACAGCGGAAGAAGCGGACGCGAGTTTTGTGGCGATTGCTTCTCCGCTTATTCGCGCGCAGCAGACAGCTCATGCTTTTGCAGATAAGATTGGGCTTCATGTGCAAGTTGAAAATGGTGTGCGCGAGCGTTTCTTTGGCGAGTGGGAAGGTTTGAATCGCCAGCAGATTAGCGAACAGTGGCCGGAAGATTTCAAAGCTTGGGTCGAAGGTAAAGGCGGGGAGCTTCGTCATGGTGCTGAAGCTAAGCAGGAAGTAGGAGAGCGCGCTGCTACTGCAGTAGAAGATTGGACTCGCAAAACTGGCGCAGACCGCGATTTGCTAGTGTTTTCGCATGGCTCTTGCCTTTCGCAAACTGTTCATAAGCTGCTTGGATTAGATAAAGTAGATCCTTCTTACAAAACGATTGGTGGCATGGGAAATGGCCGCTGGGCGCGCTTAATTCCAAGTCTTAACGCGGATGGTTCGATTCATTGGCGTTTGGATGCTTATGATCAAGGTCCTGCAGCTGACCCTACAAGCCAGCGTCTTATTCGCATTTGGGGGGCGGCTTAATCTGCGTAATATCTCCTTTTTACCGCTTAATTACCGAAAGCTACCGTTTAGCGATTTTGTAAAGACAGACTATTTACAGTGCCGTATAGTCAAAATTACAAAACAAAAAGCTAACAAACGCTAACAGTAGTGCACGGAAAGGAGGCTTGATGAAAGTAACTATTGCTATTGTTCCGCCTGAGGAAGAGCAGTCAGTTCAGTTGTCAATTCACAATATTGACGATGAGCTTAAGCGCATTATCGCTCAGTTACAAAGCATTGACTCAAATGATGCAAATGTAAGAAGTGCTGAAAATAATACTGAAATTAATACTTCAGATAAATTAAGCAATAATAATCCATTCATATACGGTTATATTAACGATTCGATTATTGTTATGCACGAGCCGGATGTGATTATGATTTGCGTTGAAAATTCGCGCGTAATCATTCACAGTGATAAAGGTGAGTGCGTTTCTTACAAGCGCCTAATGGATTTCGACAATCCGCAATTCGCGTCGTTTGTGCGCATATCTAAATCCGCAATCGTGAACTTGAATCGCATTGTTCGAGTCGATCCAGGATTCGGCGGAAGTATGAGCGTAAAAATGGACGACGGAAGCGTTGAGTGGATTAGTCGCAGATGCTTAGCAGGGTTCAAAAAGCGCTTAGGAATGTAGTTTTAAGCGTAGTTGAATATAAAACTATCAAAATTTTTAATACTAATTTTTTAATACAAGATTTTAATACTTAAAAAGGAAACGATTATTATGGAAAAGCAAGTTACAACTTTTGGTAAAACAATGGTAAAAAACATTGTTAATGGCATTGGCATAGGGTGCACTATTTTTACTGCAATCAGTTTTGTGTCGAGCTTGTTAGCAAATACTGCGGTTGGAAACAGAATTGCATCTTATGCTGTAGCAACGTTTGTTATAGGCATAAGCTATGGAGTATTCGCTATTTTTTGGTCGAATGAGCGTATGTCAAATCTTGCAAAGTTCGTTTTTGCACTAGTACCACCAATTGCTATTCAATTTATTGTATCGGTGATTGTTGGGTGGATTTCGTTCAAAGATGAGCCAGCTGTGATTTGCGGATGGATTGCGTTCACTGTTATTTTCCCGATTGCGATTGCTGCAATAATTTATTACTTCGAGAAGAAGAAAGCGAAAGAAATGAACGCTAGACTGCAAGCATTGCGTAAAGAAAGCAAGTAAATTAGTGACAACCAAATAATCAAGTAAAAGAATTGAGTGGTGTTCATCTTCGCCGTTGAGGACGAACGCCACTCGATATTGTATGACGCCTACTATAGACGTACTAATTCGGCGTTTTGTGCAGCTATAAATTAATCTTTTGCAATAGTTTTGCCGGCAGTAGCTCCAGAAGTCAAGTCCTGAATCTCAGTGATTTCCATAACTGGAACTGCAGCCGGCTTCTTCGTACCTTTTTCTTCAGCCACACGTACCTGTTCTTCGTAAATCGCGTCATCAGTGTGAAGGGTGACGGTTCCGCGGAAGCGATAGCCTTTCTTTTCTGCCAAATTAGCAACTGCTACAACCAGCTGGCTGCCGTCTTGCAAGTTCTTATAATGCTGACCTGCAGTGCGTTCGTGGTAGGCAAGGTGGTTGTCGTCGAGTACGAACATAGACATTTTTGGTCCCAAATCAAGCTCGCCATCTTTGCTTACTGTTGCAATCCAAGCCAAATTATTCGCAATAAATTCTTTCATATCTGCGCTAAGAGTTGCCATAATATTCCTTTCCTAACAAGATTGCGTACTTTCTTCGTATGCAATTTATAAGCCTACATTGCTACATTACGCTGATTTAAAAGTGTATACGAGTGTGTAGCGTAAAAAAATTGTAAGTTGTGATATAAATCACCCAATTCTTCAATAGTTTCGTGGGCGAAATTTATACAGCAAAATACTTGATTGCCACTGTTTTCTGAAGCGTATATCGGAAATTTTACGAAGGAACGCCAGAAAGTTGTACTTTTCACGATTTTACGGCTATTCTGTCTATTTTATAAGCTAAAACGCTTTATAAAAGAAAAATTTTAAAGAATCAACTTTTATAGTTGAAGGGGAAACATTATGAAGGTGAAATATGAAACAGCTAAATCTATAGCTGAACCGCTTTCGGATAAATCGGGCATGCCTCAAGGCAAAAGTGTTCATACTGCTCAGATTATGTTGTTGATTTGTGCTGCTATTTGGGGTGGCAGCTATGTTTCTTCAAAATATGCTCTTGAAGTGTTTCCTGTGCAATGGCTTATGGGCATTCGTATGGTTGGAGCTTGCACAATTATGGCTGTTATTTTTTTCGGTACGCTTCGTAAAACTTTTACAAAAAAGCTTATTGTTCCTTCTTTGCTAACTGGAATTACGTATTATGCTACTTTAATTTTGCAAACTGAAGGGTTACGTTCAATTGATCCAGGTCGTAGCGCGTTTTTGACAGCAGCATATTGCGTAATTACGCCATTTTCTGCTTGGTTAATCGTCAAGAAAAAGCCAACTCTTTTAGGATTAGTAGCTGCAGTTATGTGCGTTGCTGGAGTAGGTTTTGTGGCATTAAAACCTGGAATGCTTGTGCTCACATTGTCTTATGGAGATTTTCTTACTCTATTATGTGCTGCAATTTTTGCTTTTAATCTTACGTTCCTTGCGTATTATTCTCGTAAATATAATCCAGTTACGTTAACTTTTGGGCAATTTGTTGTTTCAGGCGTACTTTTTGTAGCTGGTGCGCTTATTTGTGAGCCTTTGCCAAACTTTAACGCTGCTGATCATTTCTCTATTTTTGCTAATATGTTCTACCTTACAGTAGTAGTAACAGTAGTTGCACAAATTATGCAAAACTATAGTTTGGTGAATCTTTCTACTGCAAACGCTTCTGTGATTATGTGCACTGAAAGTTTGTTCACGCTTTTATTCTCTACTGTTCTTTTTCATGAGCATGTTTCTAATATGGCTTTTGTGGGATTTGCTTTAATATTTGCTGCAATTATTACTGCAAGCTTAGGTGAGCATTATTGTGATAAAAAAGCGAATTGTGAGCTTTCTTATAAAGATAGAGATTTTGAGGTTGCTAAGTCTTAGGTATTTCAGTTTTGTGTAGCTAAGTTTTATGTATATAAGACTTGTGATTTTGTTGTAAGAATGCTCTGGCAATACTGTGCAATTTTTGCGTAGGGTGATACCATCATTGTTGTAATGATGTTGGTAGTGGAATTTGCATATTTGCCATGCATTTTGGCATTATATTCGCATAAATAGTTAAGGTGCATAAGTGAAGAATTTCTTCAAAGGCATATCGTTTACGCAAGTATTAGCTGGATCGCTCGCTGCAGTGACTTCGTTTTTACTTGCTTCTAAAATTGGTATTGCTGGTTCAGTTATTGGCGTAGCTATTGGTTCTATTGTCTCAGCAGTAGCATCACAGTTGTATCAGAATGTTATTCACGCTTCATCGCGTAAACTTTCGGAAGTAAATCCGAATACTTCTACAGAACAGTCTAATTTTAGTAATGTGTCAGATTCTAGCGTGCGTTCAAATGGTTTAGAGAATGTTGATTCTAAAAGAATTGGAGATGATATTCATATGCAATATTCATCAAATTCGTTGCAATGTAATACTGATCCTTCAGATGACAAAAATATGGCTGTTCAAGATGCAAGATTTGGACGCACTGTTAGTTCGCAAGTCCGTAATCCAGAATTAGAAAATACGCGTATTTTGGAATTGTCGAAATTACGTGAACAGCATGAAGAAGACATGGAACTGTCGGAAGGCACAATTCCAGAGCCGGTGCCGTTATCTAAGGTTGTTAGTGAAAACTACGGTTACTCTTCTAGATCTTACCAAAATAGAAACGATCATCGTACAACAATTGTTGTTGCTGTTATAAGTGCTCTTATGGCTGTTATTGTTACTGCAGGTGCTGTTCTTTTGTTTACACAAGGAAAAGGCACAGACAATATTGATAAGCCTGAAGAAATTAGTCATGAGCAACAGCAAAATCAACCACAACCTAAGCAACGTCTTAATACGAATACTAATCAAGACCATAAGAAATCTCATGATGATTCTGATAGTAAAGATGGTAATGAAGATGAAAATGATGAACATGGCAATGAAAATGCAGATAGTTCGACAGGTGGTCATTCCGATAATGATTTAGGTAGTGATACTAACAATGATTCAGGAACGAATTCAGGTGATGCTGCTAGTGGGAATAGTGGATCGGGTGCTGATAGTTCTGATGCAGGTGCTGGATCTGCTGGATCTTCGGGATCTACTGGTTCTTCAAACAATGTAACTTCTCCTGGTAATGGTGATCAATCTGGAAGTGCCAATGGTAACTAATTTTCGAATTGGTTCTTGAATTGGTTTGCCGAATTGGCGACTAAATTGTTAGTAGAATTCGCAGGATTTTTGGAATTTGTAAGTTGAATTCGACACGCCGCATTTGGATAGAACGGCTATTTGTTGTAACCTATCAAAGGTTCGTTTGAACGGCATAAGTAAAAACGGGGCTATGGCGCAGCTGGTAGCGCATCTCCATGGCATGGAGGGGGTCGGGGGTTCGAATCCCCCTAGCTCCACAAATTTTAAACGTCACCTCTTTTTGGGGTGGCGTTTTTTGTTATTATTTTTTAATTTTTATGCGCCACGCCGTATTTTTTACTGTTTGTCTGCAAGTCGTACTAATAATGAACACCATCGACCAGAGGTCGCGCTCGACAAGAGTAGTAAGCATGAGCTAGGGAAAGCGTTAATTGCTTACAAAAGGGGAGAGCGCCGAAGTTTACTGCTTAATAATCCCAAAAGTAGTGAGCTGGGACTTGGCTTAATATACCAAGGACTGTCGCAGCGAGTCGGCATTCGCTGCGGAGAGCTATCGACACGCTTGCTTTTGCTTGCTTGTTTTGCCTCTGATTGTCATGAAAGGAGGAAAAATGAGTAGCTCATTATCATCTACTGCTGCACAGAATACTCAGCAGAATACTCAGCAAAATAACGATGTTCATCGAGGATTAAAAACCCGACATATTTCCATGATTGCTTTAGGTGGCAGCATTGGTACCGGCTTATTCGTTGCTAGTGGTGCAACAATCCATATGGCTGGTCCTGGTGGTGCTTTGCTTGCTTATGGTGCGATTGGCATTATGGTGTACTTCCTTATGACTTCCCTTGGTGAAATGGCAACATTTATGCCTATTAGTGGATCGTTTGCATCGTATTCTGGACGTTTTATTGATCCTGCACTAGGTTTCGCAATGGGCTGGAACTATTGGTTTAATTGGGCTATTACGGTTGCGGTGGACGTTAGTACTGCAGCAATAGTTCTGCAATATTGGTTCCCAACAGTGCCAATATGGATTTTCTCACTGTCGGTTCTTATGCTTATTTTGGTTATCAATGTGCTTACAGTTAAGTGCTTTGGAGAAACTGAGTATTGGCTTTCTATTATTAAAGTGTTGGCAGTAATCGTATTCCTTGTTATCGGTTCGCTTACGATTGTTGGCATTGTTGGCGGCAAAGCGCCATTCTTGCAAAACTTCACTCATAAGGACGCTCCATTTGCAGGCGGTGTTCCTGCAGTGTTGTGTGCGTTCGCTATTGCAGGCTTCTCTTTCCAAGGAACTGAGCTTATTGGTATTACTGCTGGAGAGTCTGCAACTCCTGAAAAGAGTATTCCAAAAGCTGTAAAGCAAGTGTTCTGGCGTATTCTTCTCTTCTACATTCTTGCAATTTTCGTTATTGCTTGCATTATTCCTTATACTGACAAGAACTTACTTGGTTCTGATGTAACTGATATTGCTATTAGTCCGTTTACGCTTGTGTTCCAACGTGCAGGGCTTGCAGCTGCAGCGGCAGTTATGAATGCAGTGATTCTGACTTCTGTTATTTCTGCAGCAAATTCCGGCATGTATGCTTCAACAAGAATGCTTTATTCGCTCGCAAAAGAAGATAATGCTCCAAAAGTATTTGGCAAGGTAAGTCTTCGTGGTATTCCTGTTCCTGCGTTGATTGCTACATTTGTAGTTGCTTTATTTACTTTCTTTATGAGTATTTTTGGTTCGCAAATTTACATGTTCCTGGTTGCTGCAAGTGGTTTGACTGGTTTTATTGCTTGGGCTGGTATTGCTGCAGCTCATTATCGCTTCCGTAAAGCATACTTGGCTCAAGGTCATTCCTTAGATGAATTAGTTTATCGAGCAAAGTGGTATCCGTTTGGTCCTATTGTTGCGTTCTTCTTATGCATTCTTGTTATTGTTGGTCAGGATTTGCATTCATTTGCAACGCTTAACTGGCAGGCTATTGGAATCACGTACATGTCTGTGCCGCTATTTATCGTTCTATACATTGGCTACAAGATTAAAAATCATACTCGAGTAATTCCTCTTGAGGAAGTCGATTTAACTCATGTTCGAGTAGCAAAATGAACGAATAGTTTATAAAGTTCAACATCGTTTACGATGTAGAGTTAGATAATGTAAAAGCTCCCAGTGATATACGCTGGGAGCTTTTATTATTGAGTTAGATAACAGAGGAATATGTTTTATGGTTTTTGTGGAGATTCTGAAGATGGTGGAGGTCCTATTAGGTCCGCTTTAGCAGAGGGATCTTGGTCGCCCTTTTTTGCTTTATCATTCGGATCTTCTTGACCATCATTTCCTTTATGGTTTCCGTCGCCAGATCCGTCTTCGCTGCCTTTTGTATCCTTATCTTTTTCTTTGTTCTTTTCCTGTTCTTTTTCCTTATCTTTGTTCTTGTCTTTGTTCTTGTCTTTGTCTTTATTCTTATTCTTCTCAGTCTTCTGTTTCTTAGTGTCTTGAGTATTTGTCGTCGGCGCTGGTGTTGGCTTTGGCTTTGGTGGGACAACATTTGAACGCTGAATTACAATTCCAGTCGATTCATTTATCTCTTGCTTCTTTGTTTCTTCGTCTTGCTTGTCTTTGTCTTTATCTTTTTTGTTATTTTCATCGATTAATGTAACAGCCAACTCGCGCACTCTTTTTGCTTTGACTGCATACCATTCAGAAGCAGCTAAAGCTTCTACGCTTTGGGAACCAAGTTCTTCAGGAGAGTTTGCTGTGCAAGATACTGCGTCAGGAACCTTTTCGCTCATGATTTTAGCAAGTTCTTTTGCGTTATCAGAGTCACCTTTTGTGAGATCTGTTATTACGCTGTTGTGTACTAAACTTTTCCATACGGCTTTGGCTTTAGAAATTTGTGCAACTTTTATTTCGCACTGTTTGCGAGCTGCTTTAGTGCGTTCAGTCTGCTTCATATACCAAAGTGTGCCAACTGCGCCAAGAGCTAAAGCTAGCACAACAATTCCCACAATGAGAATAATGAGCTTTTTCTTTTGACTCTTTTCAACACTATCGGAGCTATGTTGATTCATATTTGTCCTCTGTTATCTATTGCTGCTCAACATTAGCGCATTTGAATACGCAACTTGTTTATATAATACGCCAAAATGTTTATGTTAGCCACGCTCATGAGCGCTAAACAATCAAGATTTTGCTTGTGGATACAAGTCGTAATATTTAACGCAAAAAGCCACTGGAAAACCAGTGGCTTCATGGCTCCTGCGGCTGGGCTTGAACCAGCGACCATTCGATTAACAGTCGAACGCTCTGCCAACTGAGCTACGCAGGAATATCTTGTACTCAACTAAGCGCTGTGCACAAGACATTTATATTACACGTAATTTTCAAAGATGCAAATATGGCGTGTTTTGGCGTGTCGAAACAGTGATTATAAGCATATGTTTTATCCACAATGCTTTAAAAGCTTATGATTTTTGCAAATTAGCTGCAAAACTTTTATAAAAGTCGTTTTATAAAAATACGGATGGGGAATATATGTGTATTCGCAAAAATTATGAATTATATTACAAAATATCTGCCTGTTTGGGGATTTTTATAATCTCAGTTATTTTATTAGATACGCTGTTTTTACAACCCGAAATTTCGCAAAATAGTCATCATCTTAAATATTATGTTGTAGAATCTGCTGTGACATGTTGCCACAAGTGTGCTCTTTCTAAAGGCGCTTATAGCGAAAAAACATGCAAGTCAGCTATGCAATGGCCTGTAAAACCTGCACGAATAGTAAAAGCTTTTAATCCTCCGCCTAAACCTTGGATGGCTGGGCATCGCGGCGTAGATTTAGCTGCAAGCACAGGGACTCCTTTATTTGCGCCTGCAGATGGCATTATTAGTTTTGCTGGTAAAGTCGCTGGTAAATCAGTTGTGACTATTAGGCATGGTGAACTGACATCCACTTTTGAGCCTGCTGTAACAAAGTTTAGCGTTGGTGTTTTTGTGAAAAGAGGCCAGAATTTTGCACATGTCGAAGGAGGTTCGGACCATTGCGGCACAACTTGTGTGCAGTGGGGTTTAAAACGTAAAAATCGTACATATGCTAATCCTGAAAGAATGACTGTTAAGCGTCGCATTGTGCTTAAGCCTGTGGAATAAGCAAAATACTATATTTATATCGTAGATATTTGTAGATAAATGAACAAAATTTATTACAATCTTGTAGATATTCGCATATGCGAAGGCTTGCAAATCGCGTATAGTAAAGATATACGTCAATTCAGCAGATAGAGGAGCTAATATGCAAGAATATTCTCGTCCACTTGATGAGTCTATTGATACAGATGTTAATGTTTTCTCACTGCTAGAAGAGCGAGCAGAGCGCAATCCTAATGGTTCTTTGGTTGAATACGTTGGAGCTGACGGCGTTTGGAAGTCATATACTGCTCAAGAATTTAGAGATACAGTAATAGCTGTCGCTAAAGGCTTTATTGCTAGAGGGGTAATGCCTGGTGACGCTGTGTCAATTATTGCTCACACTTCATGGCAATGGACAATTCTTGATATGGCTATTATGTCTATAGGCGCATTGACAGTGCCAATTTATGAAACAAGCTCTTCGTTGCAAATACAACATATTGTTCAAGATTCTCAAGTATGTTCAATATTTGTGGAGTCTCCTGAAATGTTGCCAAAAGTAGAGGCTGTTCAGGAAGAATGTCCTACTCTTCACGACGTATATGTGATGAATCGTGGTGCTATCGACGCGTGCATTGAATACGGTAAAGCAGTAACTGATGCTGAATTTTATGAGCGAGTGCACGCTGTTAATGGAAGTGACATAGCAACAATTGTGTACACTTCAGGTTCAACTGGTGAGCCAAAAGGAATTGAACTTACTCATAGCAATTTTGTCTTTATTGCTAAATCAGGTGTTATTTCTATGCCAGACATTGCGTTAAAAGGCAGCCCGCGTCTTTTGCTGTTCTTGCCTCTTGCGCACGTTTTTGCTAGGTTTATGCAATTGTTCTGCTTTGCTGGAAATATAACTCTTGGTTTGACGAGTAATTTGAAAACTGTATTGTCTGATTTTCAAACTTTTAAACCAACATTTATTCTTGGGGTTCCACGCATTTTTGAGAAGATTTACAATGCTGCTTCTCAAAAAGCAGGCAGAGGAGTAAAAGGTTTTATTTTTGCTTATGCATCTAAGGTTGCTCGCGAATGGTCTCGCGCTCAGCAGTCTAGTTCAATGGTTCCTCCAATGCTCGCTCTTAGCCATTCAATATGTAAAAAATTAGTGTATGCTCCACTACTACACGTATTTGGAGACTCTGTTTCATACGCTATTTCGGGCGGTGCTCCTTTAGATTTGTCGATTGCACACTTCTTTAATGGCATTGGTTTGCCTCTTCTAGAAGGCTATGGAATGACAGAAACTTGTGCTCCTTCTATGGTGAATCCTACGACAGGTTATCGCATTGGTACCGTTGGTTTGCCTGTAAAGGGTGTATCTGTTGCTATTGCTGATGATGGTGAATTGTGTATTAAAAGTCCTGCAGTGTGCAAAGGCTACCATAATAATCCTGAGCTTACCAAACAGCAGATTGTAAATGGCTGGTTGCATACTGGAGATTTTGGATCTTTAGACGATGACGGTTTTGTGCGTATTACAGGCAGAAAGAAAGATCTTATTATTACTGCTGGCGGTAAGAACTTATCTCCAAATGCGTTAGAAGCTTCATTAATGTCTTCACCTATTATTTCTCAAGCTGTTGTTATCGGAGACAGGAAGCCGTTTGTTTCAGCAATTATTGCGCTCGATTTATCAGAAGTAAATACTTGGCTTTCTTCGCGTGGTGCATGCCCCGTACGGTCTTTAAAAGAAGCTTCACATAACGGTATTGTGCGAGCAGAAGTTGAACGTGCTGTTAGCAAAGCAAATGAGCTAGTTTCTAGAGCTGAGTCTATTCGCAAGTTCGAAATAGTTCCAGATGAGTTTACTCAAGCAAACGGTTTGATTACGCCAAGTTTAAAGGCGCGTCGTCAAGTTGTTGTAGAGCGTTATAACGACCTTATCGAACACGTTATTTATGCTCCACGCAAACGTTAGCTGTGTGTAAATTCGTGGAATATAGCTTGACTATAGCTTGAAGCTATATTCAAGCTGCAGATTGCGTTCCACAACTTATATTTCACAACTTGCGTTCCATAACTTGCGTTCAAAAATTGTATTTACAAGCCTGCGTCTGCTAATGATACGTAACCTGGGTCAATTAAACGTGACTTTAGATTTGTTGCGCTTACTGCCACTAGTCGCTCGTTAACAGTAGGGACAGTTTCCCCGTGTTCAATTTTTGTTTGCACTGTAGCGATTTTTTTGTCAAGTTTACCGTTTCTGTTCAAAGAATAACAAGTAGCAGTAAGATCTTGAACAATCTGCTTATGATTTTCTATAGTTGTCATCCATTGCTTTCCGCTCACAATGTTTGGCATAATATTTTTGTACGCGCCATAACCAGTTATTACTGGCCATTTCTTTGCTTCTGATTCTTCTTCCTCATCTTTTTTCTGCTGTTGTCGTAATTCTTTTTCGGATTTCTTTGCAGAATCTTTTGGAGCAGGAACTGGTCTTTTATTAAGATCTCGTTTCCCTATGAAGTTTCCGATAACGTCCGGCAAATTGAAAGATGGGTTTATATCTGCTGCGCTTCCTTCATAACCGAGATTGTTTAGTGCTTGTACGGCTTGTAAAGCAATTTGATCATCGAGCGCAATAATTCCATCAACGCGATGCCTTGAGTGTGAAAAAAGACTTGTACTTTTCGTAATTCGTTTTGTTAACTCATTTTTCACAGAGTCAGCTACATCTGCGTCGAAAGCAACATTGGTCCAGTCTTTTTCGCTACTATTCACATTCAATCTTCCAGAAGTGCTTATTAATGTTCCAGAAGCAAAATATGGTCTCAAAACTTTCCAAATGCCAGCGAATGCTTCTTCAGCAAAATCATCATGGAATGCTGTTTCGCTATTTGCATGCGTATTGTTGTTAGAATCATCATCTTCGCTTGCTTCGTCGCTGTTATTTTGTTGATTATTATTGTTTGCATTAATATTTTTTTGATTGTGACATGGCAAAAGAACTTCAATATAGCGTGGATTTTCTTTAGTTGCACGATCTAGAGCGATTTTTTGTATCAGAGTTGTTGCTTGAATTTCGCCAATGGTTCTTGCGTCAGATAAATGGAACATCACATCAGGTTTGAAACCGCTAACATTCCGTGAGAGCATAACAACGTGGATTCCCGCCTTTTTTGCTAGGCGAAGTGAGGATGCCAATCGTTTTTCTGCATTAAGCTCATCTTTAGATGATTGAGAGTTATCGTCGTTTTGTAAATTTAAGTCCTGAGTATTTGATTTTTGTCTATTTTCAGAATTAGACGCAGGCAACGTTGCATAATCTCCATAGTTATTATTGCCGTTTTTGCTAGTCCATGGAGCTATAACAATTGTCGTTTTACTTAATTGTTTTTTGATTTTTGAATTTTCAGAAACAGAATTGTGCTTTCCTGAATTATTCTGTTTTGCATTGTTCAATGAGCTTAGCAAATTTACTACATAATCTTGCACATCGCGGCTTTGTTCTGAAAGGCTAGAAGAAGTTTTAGTAGTAATAGAATTATCGTCAAATCCCTTATCTTTTAACGATTTTATTAATTCTGGAACCAATATGTCCCACGTGCTTAGAGGCTTATTGCGTGTTATTGCTAATCCGTCTGATGGAGTAAAAACAATAACGTTACCGTGATTCGCTTGTTCTTTATTTTCAGATTTTAAAGAAGTTTTTGTTGAACTTGCGCACGAGCTAACAACAAAAAGCATCGTAACTAATGCTGTCAGCATAACTAAAGAACGATGCATAGTTCTGTTGCACAAACGAATCATAGTAGTGACCTCTCGTTTCGTGGTCTATCTGTTGCTGTCTATATGTGATCTACTTGTAACTATCTTCTAACATTGTATATAGCCATGTGCTAAATACTTACATTGCTATTTTAGTGAGCAAAATTATCTTATAGAACTTTTTATAAGACTTTCGCACATATTACGGTATTCGCTCACGTAACCTCCACCAAAGAACACGCAATGTCCTGCAATAGGGTAGAGCTGCCAAATAATCATGCGCTGCTCAAAACCTGCTTTAAGTGGATGAACAGACTGATAGCCGTCTAAAATCTGCTTAAAATAGCTGATTCCAAACAGATGAAGCATAGCTAAATCTTCTTCGCGGTGTCCACCATGTGCTGCAGGGTCGATAAGAACAGCTTCAGTGTGTTCGCCGTCTGAACTTTTAGTCCATAACACGTTTCCACTCCACAAGTCTCCGTGAACTCGAGCAGGCTTATCTTCTGCAGCTTTTCCTAATAAATCAGGCAGCGCATCAATAACTTCGTTTGTAAGATCTAAATCGCTTTGAGTAAGCTCTCCGCGAGCAATACCAAGCTCAACCATAGGACGCAATCGTCCGTCCGCAAGGTAGTCAATAACGTTACTCCAAGTGCCAGTTGGCATTTCAACTGGATCACTTAAAGGTCCAAAATAGCATGTGCCATCGTAATTTGCTGGTGGCTCCCCAAAATATTTTGCACCGTAATCATGCATATGAGCGAGCGATGCACCAAACTCAAATGCAGCCATTGGTGTTGCTGAGTGAGTGTCAATGCGCTCAATATTAAGGTAACTGTTTCCCCAATCAAATACTTCAGCCACTCTAGGACCGCCATATTTGTGAGCTTCAGAAAGCCATTTTAAGCCTTTACCTTCGCATTCAAAGAAACGCTCAGGAGCGTATAATCTACTTTTCTTATATACAGCGTTGTTCATAGAAGCCTTCTTAACGTAGTAGCGCATACGAAACATGCGCTACACACTTAATAAAATATTTATTGATTTATTCCCAAACTCACTATTTTACTGAAGCATTAGCACAATGAGCGATGCTGCGTTTAATTTGCAATAAGATTAGTACAATACTTACGCCAAGTAGGATGTGTCCGATTCCTGCTAAACCAGTTATGGCAAAATCTATAGATGGACTGAGATGTAGACGTAGTACTTGTGCAATTCCACGAGTAACCATCATTAGTGCTGTGAGGTTGAGTCCAATATGATAAGTTACTAAGATTCGTGTAGTTTTTTCGTTACTAAAACTGAAGTTTTTCTCAACTAATATAAGTAACAGAAAAACAACCATGCCAAGCATAAAGTAGTGTGTGTGAACTACAGCAAGCATACTTTTTGCATGGAAAGCATTAAATTTTGTAAATTCGCGATAAAAGACGCCGCCAATCATGGCGAGGACAGCATACAACAAAGACGTATTAATATAACGTTTCATAACATGATTCATAGTAACTTCCTTACGTAGAGTGATAGTCAAATATTCCTTAGTAATGTTGCTGGTGTTACAAGTGTTTGTAAGCACTATTGCATAGTATGAGTGTTTTTGTAATGCGGACATACAGTTTTAACAAATTGATATCCAAAAAGCAATCCTGCTAAGGCTAATGCGGAGCCTAATCCCGTATAAAACACGGCAATAAAGCGTTCTGGAGCGATATTTGTTGCACGAAGAACAATTCCAAAAGTCATCATAAAAGCCATGATTATAAAAGATTTAACGTCAAAGAATTTAAGGAAAAACTGCTTTTCTTCCACATAGCCGTTAATTCTTTGAGTATGTTTTTTAACGAGTTTTCCAAAAATAAGGAATTGGAATATTGCAAAAACTAATAACGATAAAGCGTAATTTAGTGGCTGCAAATAATTTGGGTATGCCAATAAGCCAATCTTAAGAATATTAAAACCAGCAGCTCCCCAAACTAAGCAAGCAATAAGAAGTAACGTATTTTTTTGTACTTTCAATTCACAACCTCTTTAATATTTATAGTTTTATTGAATTTTACCTAATTTTCTAATCTTTATTTGCTCAAAAAGTTTATTTACTATTGTAATGATTTATTTTGCGAAATAATCATAAAATCTTAATCTTGTGCGCATATTAGGAAAACTTACGTTAAAACCACATATTTTCTTAATAAAATATCAACAAAACTTGTAAAAAGTGTTGCGTAATGACGATATTAGACGCTATAGTCCTAGGGTATGAACGACAACGATCAACAGTATGCAACAGCTGACAACAAAGCTACTATTGCTGAGCCAGCTTTTCGTTACAACGCGCAGCTCGCACAAGATATTGAGCAGCGCTGGCAAAAAACCTGGGATGAACAAGGCACGTTCTGGGCTGCTAATGTTAAAGGCGATTTGAAGGATGGTGAAGGCAAGCTTGCTGACGGTCGTCCTTCTTTCTTTGCAATGGACATGTTCCCGTATCCTTCCGGCAAAGGCTTACACGTTGGACATCCTCTTGGATATTTGGCAACGGATGTTGTAAGCCGCTACCATCGCATGAAGGGTGAGAATGTTCTTCATGCAATGGGTTACGACGCTTTTGGTTTGCCGGCGGAACAGTATGCTGTTCAAACTGGTCAGCATCCGCGCATCACCACTGAGACAAATATTGCTAATATGCGCAGACAGTTGCATCGTATGGGCTTGAGCTTTGACGCTCGTAGGTCTTTTGCAACGATTGACACAAATTATGTGCGTTGGACGCAATGGATTTTCTCGAAGCTTTATGATGCTTGGTATGACACTGATTTTGTGCGCAAAGACGGCGGAAAAGGTTCTGCTCGACCAATTGCTGAGCTTGTTGATGAGTTTAAGAGCGGAAAGCGCGAAATCCCAGGATTTGCAGGCAAAAAGTGGGAAGAGCTTAACAAGGTAGAGCAGGCGGATGTATTAAACGACTTCCGTATTGCCTACATTTCTAAGTCTCCTGTAAATTGGTGCCCAGGATTGGGAACTGTGCTTGCAAACGAGGAAGTTACTGCAGAAGGAAAATCTGAGCGTGGAAACTTCCCAGTATTTCAGCGCAACCTTCGCCAATGGTCCATGCGAATTACCGCTTACGGACACCGCTTGGTTGAAGATTTGAACACTATTGATTGGCCAGAAAAAGTTAAGCTTATGCAGCGAAACTGGATTGGTGAATCTCACGGTGCATCTGTGCACTTTGAAGTGCCATGTGCGGATGGCGAAACGCGCGATTTGGAAGTGTACACTACTCGTCCAGACACGCTTTTTGGCACAACTTTTGCTGTTGTTTCTGTGAATCACCCAATTCTTGAGCATGTTCCAGAAGCTTGGGGTGCAGACGTTCCAGAAGGCTGGAAGGGCGGTTACGCAAGTCTTAAAGAAGGCTTGGCAGAATATCAAGCTCAAGCTCGCGCGAAGACTGCTAAAGATCGCACGGAAGACGCAGGAGCAAAAACCGGCTTGTTTACGGGTCTTTATGCAATTAATCCTGTAACTGGAGCAAAGCTTCCACTGTTTGCTGCTGACTACGTGCTTATGGGCTACGGCACAGGTGCAATTATGGCAGTTCCTGGCGGCGACCAGCGCGATTATGATTTCGCAAAAGCATTCGGTTTGCCAGTAATTTACACTGTTGAGCCTTTGCCTGATTCCGAAGAAAAGTTGGAGGATTACGAGGGTAAAGCTCCGTTTGTTTCTCACGACGGAATTGTTATTAATTCAGCAGTAGAACATACTCATAAGCTTGGCGATGCTTTGTCTATTAACGGTTTGCGCGTGGACGAAGCTATTAAAAAGGTGACGACTTGGCTTGAAGCTGCAGGCGTAGGAAAAGGTAGAGTTTCTTACCGACTTCGCGACTGGCTGTTCTCTCGTCAGCGCTACTGGGGTGAACCATTCCCAATCGTTTACGATGAGGACGGTGTTGCTCACTTAGTGCCAGATAGTGAGCTTCCAATTGCATTGCCGGACGTTCCTGATTATCAGCCAAAAACTTACGCTCCAAACGACGCAAATTCGGAGCCTGAAGCACCTTTGAGTCGAAACGAAGATTGGGTAAAAGTTCAGCTCGACCTTGGCGACGGCGTAAAAACCTACTATCGCGACACCAACACTATGCCAAACTGGGCTGGTTCTTGCTGGTATTACATGCGCTACTTGGATCCAAACGACGCTGAGCACATGGTTGACAGTGATGAATACGACTACTGGATGGGTACGAACCGTCCAGGCAAAGAGCATGTTTCTGGCGGTGTTGACCTTTATGTTGGTGGTGTAGAGCACGCAGTTTTGCACTTGCTTTACTCAAGGTTCTGGCATAAGGCGCTTTACGATTTAGGTTACGTGGATTCTGCTGAGCCATTCCACCGCTTGTTTAACCAGGGCATGATTCAGGCTTACGCTTATACGGATGAGCGCGGACAGTACGTTCCTGCTGACGAGGTTGAAGAAGGTGCTTCAAACAGCGCTGGTGAGCCAACCTTTACATGGCATGGCGAGAGCGTGAACCGCGAGTTCGGCAAAATGGGCAAGAGCTTAAAGAATATTGTGACTCCAGACTACATGTACGAGAACTACGGTGCAGATACGTTCCGCTTGTACGAAATGAGCATGGGTCCGCTTTCTGAATCTCGCCCGTGGAATACGCGTAACGTTGTTGGTGGCATGCGATTCTTGCAGCGCTTGTGGCGTAACGTTGTGAACGAAGAAACCGGAGCTTGTGTGGTAACCGACGACGCACTCGACGAGAAGACGTTGAAGGTTCTTAACAACACAATTGCAGAAGTGACTGTGGAAATGGAAGCAATGCGTCCAAATACTGCAATTGCTAAGCTGATTGTGCTTAACAACCACTTGACTTCGCTTCCTCACGTGCCGAGAGCAGCTGTTGAGCCGCTGGTTCTTATGCTGGCTCCAATTGCGCCGCATATTTGCGAAGAAATGTGGAGCAAGCTTGGACACACAAAGTCGATTGCTCACGCAGATTGGCCTGTTGCGGATTCTCGCTACGTTGGTGAGGATACTGTTACTGCCGTTGTGCAAATAAAGGGCAAGGTTCGAGCAAAGCTTGAAGTTGACCCAAATATTGACGCTTCTGAGCTTGAAAAGCTTGCGCTAGAAGCTGTAGCTGATCGCTTGGGCGGTAAGGCTCCGCGCAAGGTGATTGTGAAGGCTCCGAAGATTGTGTCTATTGTACCAGACGAGAGGTAAGATTCGGCTTAATTAATGCTGTATTGCGCGATTTTTCGCGCTTTACAGCATTTTTTGTTATTCTTGGGTTTCGTCTATGAGTTTTGTAACTGATTTAGTTTTTTGGTTTTGACGAGGCTGGAAAAATTGTGTTTGCGTGCGTTCCGTCCTTCGTGCGCTCTGGTTGCTAAAGACGCTTATTGTGTTCGCCTATATTTAAAGAATGTAGCTTCTCAGTCCTCTTTTAGCACTGAACACAATTTTTCCAGCCTCTCAACACGCTAACCGTCAACACAAAACTCATAGACTCGTGCAGAAAGTTACGTAAAGTGCGTGGTTTACTAAGTGCAACTAAAGTCGCTTAATTAAGCTGCGCATTGACTTGCCGGAGCGCTCAAAGCGTAGCGCGCGTAGGCATTTCAATGCGGAAACTCGCTTAAGTTGGAAGTCCAGTGGACTTCCAACGCGAGTTTCGTAGCGAGCGCGTTAACCGCGCGAGCGTTCCTTCAGTCGCTTTGGCTGTTAAAGGTTTTAACCACAGGCGCGTATTTTTGTTGCGAAGTGTTACAAGTTGCCCAATAGTTAAGTTAAGAACTTTAAGAGTTGGGGGATTTATGGAAGACTTTGGGCAGAATTTTGGGCAGAATTATGCGCATAATTTTAGGTTTAATAAGCCTGCGTCTGATTTGCCTCGGAGACGAATTGCAACGTCTTTAGAAGAATTTTCTAACAGCAATTTTGGTAAAAATTTTAGTGACGACTATTGCGAAAAAGCTTGTAATTCTTTTGATGAAGAAATTATAAGTAGCAAAACTTCTCCTAGATTTCACATGAAGCCTGTGCATACGCTTGCTTTAATGCTGATACTAGTTGCGGCTCTTTGTGCAAGCTTGACAATGCTTATTTCTCAATCCTTAACATATCAACGAGTTCAGAACGAAAAAGCAGGCGCGTTTGCAATAGAAAACGACGATACTAGTCGCGAAAAGCATTCTTTTAGCGATTTAAAAGGTAACAATAAAAATGATGATGAAGAAAAAAGTGTAAGTAATGAACTCGACGAAAACAGCGGAGGTGACGGAAGTAAAGGCAACAGAGGAAGTAAAGGTGATAGTAACGACAAAAGCGACGTGAGCAACAAAAGCGACAGAAGTAATAAAAGTGACAGAAGTAATAAAAGTGACAGAAGTAATAAAAGTGACAGAAGTAATAAAAGTGACAGAAGCGACAAAAATACTGCTTCTAATCAAAGTAGCACTGGCAGAATCAATATAAACACGGCAACGCTTGATCAACTAGAAACCTTAAAAGGAATCGGTCCCAAAACTGCTGCGCGCATTATCGCTCAGCGTAAAAGAGTTGGTTATTTTCGCAGTTTAGAAGATTTGATGCAAATTAAAGGAATTGGGTCTAAAACCTTAAATAAATTCCGTGGGAATGTTGACGTCAAATAGGTGAATTATGCGAGAAAACGTAGAAAAAGTAGAAAACGTTTCTAGAAGTCGTGACTTTCGTATGATTCCTGTTGCTGCAGCGTGCTGGGCTGGGTGCTTAATTGGAAAATTCTTATGCGATTTTACTATAATTTATTGCATTTCAATAGTTTTATTCAATGCAACTATAGTTTCGATTTTTATATTTTGCAAAAAATTTAAGTTTTTTATATGGCGTAGAACAGTTTTAGTGATAATAAACGCTTTTGTAGCTGCGTTCATGCTTTCGTACATAACTCAATATGTGATATCTGGTGACGTTATTATGCGAGAAATATGCGGCAATAATCCTACTAAAGCACTGTATTCTCGAGGAAATAATGCCGGGCGCGCACATTTTGCAGAATTTACAGTAGTTGCTCCTGTGCGCTCGTCTAGAAGTTTTAAAGGAGATTGCCAAGCGAATGTTCAAGTGCATAAGTTTGATGCGCAAAAAAGTTACGTTCAAGCGCGACTGTATGCGTATTCGCCAATATGCAAGCAACTTAGCTATGGTTCGAGCCTAAGCGTTCCTGTTAGCGTGAAAGCTTCGAGATTTGATAGTAGTAAGCCTGAATTGCATGTAGAAAAAACTCAACGAAACTTGCATGTTGTACAAGACTCAGACTTTTGGCATAAAGCTGTTAGTAATTTGTGGAAATCGTTTTATGACGTAACAAATAAGCTCGATATGCAAGGCAGAATGTTGGTTCCTGGAGTAACTGTTGGCATGCTTGGGCAAGAATATGTGCCAGTAGAGGATGCAAGTTCACTTGAGCCTGTCGACGAAACTTATGCGAATATGACACGTCAACATTTTCAACATGCTGGAATCATGCATGTTATGGCAGTTTCAGGCGGACACTTTTTGCTACTTAGTATGATTATTCGCAAGTTTTGCGCACGATTACTGTTGCCTCGTTGGTCTACATCTTTAATACAAATTACGTTGCAAATTGCTTTGGCTGCAATAGTTTACCCTTCTGCATCTGTGCTTCGAGCGTTAATTATGGGAATAATATCCGCTGTTGCATGGTGTTGTAAACGACCATACCAGTCAGCTAGTGCTTTAAGTTGGACTGTTATAGGCGTGCTTGTGGTAAATCCCTCATACGCTTGGGACTATGCTTTTGCTCTTTCTTCCGCAGCAACTTTGGGAATTGTTGTTATGGGAGTGCCGATTTCTAAAACGTTTGCAAAATATATGCCATCTTGTGTTGCTTCTGCGCTAGCTATAACGCTTTCTGCACAATTTTGGACTATGCCAGTGCAAATTCTTATGCAACCGGAAGTGTCTTTTATGTCTGTGCCAGCTAACTTAATAGTTGCGCCTCTTATGGATTGGGCAACAGTGTTCGGCTTAATTTCGCTAGTTTGTACGAGCTTTAACGATGGATTATCGCTTATTTTTGCGAAAGCTTCATCAATTGGAACGAGCTTTATGGAAAAGTGCGCGTATTGGTGTGACGAAGCAGCTTTTGGTGTGTTTCCTTGGATGAAGGGTGCTGCTGGAGCGTGGATGATGGCAGGGGTAGAAGTTGCAATATTTGCTGTTTTTATGCTTGCTTTTCGTGTCTTTCACAATCGATCTTGCGTTCAGCGTATGAGCATAATCGGGCAATTATGGGAATCTTCTGCAAAGCGAACCATAAGTGAAGCCGCGCAAATCTTCGAGTAATACTAAACACGCACGCATATTCGAGAGGAATATTATGATGGTTAAAGTTGGTTGGTTTAAGGAGCATTATGGCAGCAAATAATAAGCGCGCGCAACGCGTTATGCCAGTTACGCTGGTAGTTGGAGGTGACGCTTACTTAAACGAGCTTAATGCTCGAACTGTGCGTGAAAAAGTTCAAGAAAGTGCTCCGGATGCTGAAATTATTGAACTTGATGCGTCAACTGCGGATCAGTACGCATTTGACGAAGCTGTAGGTCCTTCGCTTTTCGGTGACGGAACGATTGTAATAATAAATAATTTGCAACAAGCAGACGAGTCTTTAGTGGAAGCAATCGAAAATTTCTGCAAACAAGCGCAAAATAGTGAAAATAGCGAAAATAATTTTGTAGACTCTTCTGCAACTTGGGTTATTGCACGTCACGAAGGTGGGCTTAAAGGAAAGTCTATTATTACGCGCCTTACGAAAGCTGGCGCAAACACAATTACAGTGCCGGATCTTAAAAAAGACGATGCCAAGCTCAACTTCGTTATGAGCATATTTGAGCGTCACAATCGAAGCGTTGAGCCTCAAGCAGCACAACGTCTTGTGTCAGTTTTGGGAAGTAAAACAGGAGAGCTTGCAGCATTATGCTCGCAATTATGCTTCGATTATGACGATAATCCAATAACGCTTGATATTGTCGATCGATACTTGATTGCAGATCCGCAAGTTACCGGCTTTTTTGTTGCGGATAAAGCTGTTGCAGGTCATGCAGGTTCTGCTGTGCTTGCAGCAAGAACTGCAATTGCTCAAGGAGTTGACGCCATAGCATTAATAGGTGCTTTGGCTGCAAAAGTACGCGTAATTGCGCTCGCAATGGCAATTCGCAACGGCACGATTTCTAGTGCTGAAGCGAAAGTAAACCCGTGGGCGCTTAAAATGGCAATGCGTCAGCTTGCTGGATGGAATAGTGCAGGTGTTTCTCAATGTTTGCAATCTTTAGCTTGGGCGGATGAGCAGTGCAAAGGCGGATCTAGTGATGCGAATTATGCGCTTGAAAAATGTATTATGCTCATTGCGGCTCGAGGAAATTAGAAAGCGTAAATTAAGAATCGTAATTAAGAATCGCAAATTAATAACTGCAAATTAGAAAGATTGTGTTAAGTATGAAAGAAGAAACGGTGTCAGAACAGCAAAAAGTTTGTACTGTGCCTACGGATACTAATATGCGCGAACTTGGTAAAGCTGTGGCAAAACTAGTTAAAGAAGGCGACGTTCTGCTGCTTTCTGGCCCTCTTGGAGCTGGTAAAACAACGTTTGCGCAAGGTTTTGGCGCAGGGCTTTCAATTAGTGAGCCGATTGTGTCTCCAACTTTTACGATTGCGCGAGAATTGCATGGCACTTTTGCGGATGGCAAGCCTGCGACGTTAATTCACGTTGACGCTTACCGTTTGGGTGGCGAAGATTTTGCTCCGGGTCAAGATACTGTTTCGCGTTTGCTTGACGAGCTTGAATCTTTGGGGCTTGACGAAGCTTTGGAAGAGCCGGGAGACGGCACTGTTGTGCTTATGGAGTGGGGTGAGCAAATGGCTGGAGTGCTTGCTGCTGAGCGTTTAGAAGTTCATATTGCAAGACCTATTGATTCTTCGCAAGTAGACGATTTTACTAGCGACGGTGAGCGAATCGTAACTTTGAAAGCTGTCGGCAAGGATTGGCTTAATCGACTTGCAAAATTGTAATTAAGAAATAGGCAGAGTAATACGCGAGTAATACATAAGTAAATAACGCAGTAAATAACGCAAGTTGTGCTAAGCGAGTAAGCTAGTCTGGTACGTGATTTCGAGGAATAAATATGAGTAATACGCTGATTATTGACACATCATTTGGCTCTACTGTCGGAATTGTGGGTCATGAGCCGATTGTTGAAACCGACTCGCGCACTCACGTGGAGCGTTTACAAGTAAATATTGCAAAAGTTGTGGAGGACGCGGGACTTAAGCCTTCGGATATTGATCGCGTGGTTGTGGGAGTAGGTCCTGCTCCTTTTACTGGTCTTCGCGCGGGATTGGTTGCAGCGAAAGCGATCGCGTTTGCAAATAATGCTGAAATTTTGGGGTGTGATAGTCTTCTTCCTCAAAGTTTGATGATGCGCTCTGGTGCGTTTGAAAAAGCTCGCAAAAATGGCGTTATTTGCAAGGATTTGCTACTAAATATTCCGGATTCTGTGGATTTTTGCGACTCTAATATTCGTCACTACGTGCTTTCACTAAATGATGCGCGCCGTCGCCAAGTGTACATGTCCTTGTATGACGGCGAAGGCAATGCGCTGATAAATATGGATATTGACTATCCGCAAAATGTTGTGGCTCGTGTGAATGAGTATTTAGCAAGCAAAAATTGCGAAAATTATTGCGTGGATGTGCTCGGTCACGGTGCTAAAAAATACGTTGAAGATTGGCGCAATATTGCCAATGTTGGCGTTATTGCTGAAGTTTGCGCGCTTGACTTGGGTGTGCAAGGTTTGCAAATTTTCGAGCAATGCTCTTTGGAATGTGCAAATAAAGATGAGTACGTAAAAGCTGTTGAACCGCTGTATTTGCGCCGTCCGGACGTGTCTGTGCCAAATCCGCTTAAGCATGTGCTTGGCTCTGGCGAAGCGAATAAGGCAAAAGAGAAATAGAAGCGTTTTAACGATTTGAGTAATTATGATTGTTGATATAACGCGTTCTCAATTTCCAGCAGTAGCCGAGAATTGCAATATAGTTCCAAAGTGCGATTTTACTTGCGATGAGTTAGCGCAAAAAATAGCGCCTATTGAAGCTGACTTGTTTGGCAAAGGCTCATGGAATGAGAGCATGATTTCGCAAGAATTACAAGCTCCTATGCGCGCGTATTACGCTCAAATCGACGAAAATACGCATACGTTATGCGGGTATGCTGGCTACTGGTTTGACGGCGACGACGCGCAAATAATGACAATTGGCGTTGCGAAAAAATATCAAAGAAAAGGCTTAGCGGCGGAACTTTTATCAACTATGATCAAAACCGCAGAAAAAATTGGTGCCAAACGCATGCTGCTAGAAGTGCGAGTTGACAATGTTCCTGCGCTCGCGTTGTATGAACGTTTTGGTTTTAAGAAAATGGGTTTGCGAAAACGTTACTATCAGCCGGAAGGTGTGGATGCGTACACAATGTGCGCTAATCTAACCGCAAAAAATAACGGAACTGAGGAATAACGAGGAATAACGAGGAATAAAATGAGCGAAGCAATCGTATTGGGAATTGAATCAACTTGTGACGAAACTGCCGCAGCTATTGTGCGCGGACGCACGCTGGTGTCAAATGTGGTGGCATCTTCAATGCAAGAGCATGCGCGCTACGGCGGTGTGATTCCAGAAATTGCTTCTCGTGCGCACGCTGAAGCTTTTGTGCCGGTTGTTTCTAAAGCTTTAGCAGACGCAAACATGGATTTAAGCGATGTTGACGCGATTGCAGTAAGCGCAGGTCCTGGTCTTGCTGGCTGCTTAGCTGTGGGAGTTTCGGGAGCTAAAGCATTAGCTTGGGCTGCAAATAAGCCGATTTATGGTATTAATCATGTAATTGGGCATATTGCAGTAACGCAATTGCAATTCGGCGATGTGCCGGAAGATGTACTTGCTTTAATTGTTTCCGGCGGTCACACTTCGCTTCTTCACGTGAACGATATTGCTAAAAGTATTGACGTTGTTGGCACAACTTTGGACGATGCTGCCGGCGAGTGCTTTGATAAGGTTGCGCGATTGCTTGGATTCCCATACCCGGGTGGTCCTCATATTGATAGGCATGGAAGGCTTGGAAATCCGAATACTTTGAAAGTTCCGCAAGGTTTAACGCAAGGTCGTTCCGGCAAAGAGCATCCGTACGATTTCAGCTTCTCGGGTGTAAAAACTGCTGTTGCTCGTTGGGTTGAAGCGCGTGAAGCTCAGGGTCTTGAAATTCCAGTTGATGACGTGTGTGCTTCTTTGGCTAATTCTGTGGCGGAAGTGCTTTCTAGAAAAGCTATGATGGGCTGCGAGCAGTACGGTTCTAAAACGCTTATGATTGGTGGCGGATTCTCCGCTAATTCGCAGCTTCGCGAGCATTTGTTGGCTTGCGGCAAGGAGCATGGAATTGAAGTGCGTTTGCCAGAGCTTAAGCTTTGCACGGATAACGGTGCGATGGTTGCAATGCTAGGCGTGAATTTGGTAGAAGCAGGGGTTCGTCCTTCTGCTCCTGATTTTGCAATCGATTCTGCTATGCCGCTTACGACGGTGAGCTTATAATAGTAGAAATAATAAAAGTCGCGCTAAGAAATCGTGCTCTAAAAATAAGTGAGGTGTTTTGTGCAGTCAGTTAATTCGCGTAGTGGAGTGTTACGAGTAGGTGAGAAGATTCAGTTCACCGATCGTAAAGGTAAGCGAATTACTGCACAGCTTGTTGCAGGCGGGGTTACGCAAACTGAGCACGGTCTTATTTGTCACGACGACGTGATTGGTCAAAGCGAAGGCGTTGTAATTACTACTGTTAGCGCAAAGCGCGAAACGCAACAAACTATTGTTGATCCTTCTAAATCGTCCAACAAACCTTGGAAGGCGGCGCGCGCTATTGGTGGCTGGGATTATGTAGTTATGCGGCCGCGCATGGTTGACTACGTGCTTTCTATGCCTAGGGGTGCGCAAATTATGTATCCGAAAGATATTGCGCAAGTAATCGCTTTAGGAGATATTCGTTCTGGCATGCGCGTTTTGGAGTCGGGGGCAGGCTCTGGCGCGATGAGCTTAAGCCTTTTGGACGCAGTTGGGGAGTGCGGAAAGCTTACTACGATTGAGCTTCGCCCGGATTTTGCACGAATTGCTGAATCTAACGCAACTTTGTACTACGGAAAGCGACCAGAATGGTGGAATTTGCTTACTGGCGATTTTGATTCTGTTGCAAAAACCTTAGATGCGCACAGCGTGGATCGCATTATGCTAGACATGCTTGACCCTTGGAATCGCCTTGAACAAGCACATCGCGTTATTGTGCCTGGAGGCGTGCTTATTGCGTATGTTACGACTACTACGCAAATGTCTCGCATGGCTGAAGCTTTGCGAGAAAGTGGCATGTGGACTGAGCCAGAAATTCAAGAAACATTGGAGCGCACTTGGAAAGCTCAAGGTTTGGCTGTGCGCCCGGATCACGCGATGATTGGTCACACTGGATTTTTGATTGTTTCACGCGCAATGGCTGAAGGTTTTAGTGCTTTGAAGAAGCGTGAACACGGTACTAAAGATACTGTGAGCGATATTGACGATATGACAGCAGAAGAGCGCGCTGAACAGTTGGAAGACTTGTCTTTGCGCGATATTTCGGATCGTAAATTGCGTAAAGTTTTACGTGATTTAGACGTGCAACTTGCGCAATTGCCGGAAGATTCGCAGTCGCAAGATTTGCAAGATTCGCAGTCTGCACAACAATCAGCGCATAATCAAGCTAAGTAGGAGAGCATTATGGCATCACCAATGAAAAAGCTTATGAAGAAAGCACATCATAGTAAGTACGTTTTGTTGCTGATGCGTCATGCGAAGGCTGAAGCTCCTGAAATGGGCGACGACTGGGGTCGTGGTCTTACTGATAAGGGCTTGAAGCAGGCGAAAATTATGGCAAAAGGCTTGGAATCTTTGAAGCTTGTGCCGAATTATATTGTGTGTTCTAGTGCGAATCGCACTGAGCAAACTTTGAAACGCATGTTGAAGCGTTTTGGCGACTCTCCTGTGGTTGAGTCGCGCAAAAGTCTTTATGATGGCGGCATGCAATCTGTTATGGACGAGTTGCAAGCGATTCGAGGCGATGTTCATACGACGATGATTGTTGGGCATGAGCCGACGATGTCGATGGCTGCGCAGTGGCTTTCTTCGCCTGATTCGGATCCGGATGTGCTTGGGGCGATGCGTTTGGGGCTTGCTAATGCGTCGGTTGTGGTGCTTGTGTCTGATCGTCCATTCGCGACTTGCGGATTGCGCGGTGCTACTGCTCTCGCAATCCTTACGCCCAAATCCTTTGCCTAGCTAAGAATGCGCTGATTTCTGTTGTTCAAGGCACACTAGCATCAGTGCTGCCGCCCACACCACGCCAAAAAATAATCCCCCCGCTGCGCACCCACCCGTAGCTTAATTGCATAGTTTATGTTATTTTGATTGGTTTGTTGTGAGCAATGGAAATTGCTTGGTCGAGCAATATAAAAGCGGAGCGATAGTAATATCTTTTTGATAAATAACTATTTTTGAAAGAAAGTAAGTAAAAAACTAAACTTAACTATGCAACCTTTAAGTCTAAATAAGGTATAAGAGCGTAGCGCTGCGAGACAAGTAATTTCCATTGCTCACATTTCGCCAAGGAAAAGAAACGCGCACGCAATTAAGCATATAAATTAATCTTATAACGACACCCCAAGTTCTTGAATGACCGCATTCAAGCATTTCTTTGCTAGGCTAAAGCGAGTCAAAGAAATTTTTTGGAGGATGTATGTCTACGGTTTTTACTTCGGTTTCCGGTTTTCCACGTATTGGCGCTAATCGTGAGTTGAAGAAGATTATTGAACGTTACTGGAAGCAGGATGCTTCTTTGGATGAAGTGCGTGAAGTTGCTCAGTCTTTGCGAGCTAAGCATTGGCGTTTGCAAGCTGAAGCTGGGATTGATTTAATTCCAAGTAATGATTTTAGCTACTATGACCAAATGCTCGATACTGCTATTTTGCTTGGTGCTGTGCCTGAGCGTTATCGTAAATTGAATTTTGAGCATGCTGAGGATACGCTTTTTGCCATCGCGCGCGGCTACCAGGGTGAGCGCGGAGATGTGACGGCTTTGCCAATGAAGAAGTGGTTTACTACGAACTACCACTATATTGTTCCGGAAGTTGAGAATCCGGAAGGCTTGCATTTGGCTGGAACTAAGCCTTTTGACGAGTTTTTGGAGGCTCGCGCGCAGGGTTTGGAAACGAAGCCTGTGCTGATTGGTCCGTACACTTTTTTGAAGTTGGCTCGTACTCCTGAAGCTCAGGAGTTGGAAGTAACAGAGTCTGTGATTTCGGCTCTGGCTTTTGCTTATGCGAGTATTGTTAAGCGTTTTGGCGAGCTTCACGCAACTTGGTTGCAATTTGATGAGCCTTATTTGGCGTTGGATAAAGAGCAAGGCGATTTGGAGCTTTTTGAAGCTTTGTATAAGCCTTTGCTTGAAGTCAGGAGTGCGGAAGTTAAGCTTCTTCTTAACACGTATTTTGGCAATATTGCTGACGCTTACGAAACTGTGAATAATCTTGGTTTTGACGGCGTTGGCGTTGATTTAGTGGAAGGCAAGGAAGAAAATCTTGCAGCCATTGAGCATTATGGTGTGAACGAAAAAACTACGCTTTTTGCAGGCGTTGTGAACGGCCGTAATATTTGGCGCAACGATTATGCTGTAAGCCTTGGTTTGGTTGACGCTTTGCGCGAGAATATTACGGATCGCGTAGCTGTTTCTACTGCTTGCTCGCTTCTTCACGTGCCTTTTAGCACTGTTGGTGAGGATGCTTTGGGTGCGGATGTGTTGCAACATTTTGCTTTTGCTGTTGAAAAGTTGCAAGAGATTCGCGATATTGCCAATCTTTCTGCAGAAGGCGACGAAAGCCGCAAATCTAGTAACGTTTTGGCTAAAAATCAGGCTTTGTTTGACGGTTCACGCGTGAAAGCGGATGTTGCTGTTGCTAATCGTCTTGCGAATCTTAAAGATTCTGATTTTGTGCGATTGCCTAAGAGGGCGGAGCGTCAGCGTCTGCAAAAGGAATCGCTTGGCTTGCCGGATTTGCCAACGACAACTATTGGATCCTTCCCACAAACTAAGGATATTCGTAACGCTCGTGCTGATCTTCGTAAGGGTGAAATTACTCGCGAAGCTTACGACGAGTTTATGCGCAATCGCATTGCTCAGTGCATTGAGCATCAGGAGCAAATTGGCTTGGATGTACTTGTTCACGGCGAGTTTGAGCGAAACGACATGGTTGAATATTTTGGCCAGCATTTGCGCGGCTTTAAGTTTACGAAGAACGCTTGGGTACAGTCTTATGGCACTCGCTGCGTGAAGCCTCCAATCGTGTGGTCGGATGTTTCTCGCGAGTCTGCAATTACTGTGGAGTGGAGTGCTTATGCTCAAAGCTGCACGAAGCATATTGTTAAGGGCATGCTTACAGGTCCTGTGACGATTCTTAACTGGTCTTGGCCTCGCGAGGATATTACGCACGAGGAGCAGACTCAGCAGTTGGCTCTTGCTATTCGCGATGAAGTGTTGGATTTGGAGCGCGCTGGTATTCGCGTGATTCAGATTGATGAGGCTGCTTTGCGCGAAAAGTTGCCGCTTCGTCGTTCTGATTGGCATAAGAAGTATTTGGATTGGGCTATTGCTGCTTTCCGCCTGGTTCATTCTGCTGTGGCTGCGACTACGCAAATTCACACGCATATGTGCTATTCGGAGTTTAATGACATTATTCGTGACATTGACGCTATGGATGCGGATGTGATTTCTTTTGAGGCTTCTCGCGGTGACTTGGTTGTGCTTGACGCTATTCACGACGCGCATTTTGAGACTGAGGCTGGTCCTGGCGTTTACGACATCCATTCTCCTCGCGTGCCTAGTGAGACGGAGCTTGTGGAGCGTATTCACGAGATTTTGCGCAAGATGCCTGCCGAGAAGCTGTGGATTAACCCGGATTGCGGTCTTAAAACTCGAGGTGACGCTGAAACTTGGCCAAGCTTGGAGAATCTTGTTTCTGCAGCTAAAGAGGTTCGCGCGCAATTGCAAGCTAACAAGCTAAGCAATCAGCAGTGCAATTCTCAGTGCAAGGGGTGAGTTATGCCATATAAACCAAAGTTTTCGCTGGAAGTTTTCCCACCTAAGCGCACATCTCCTATTGGTACGATTTACGATACTTTGGATGGGTTGAAAGGCCTTGACCCGGATTTTATTTCGGTTACTTACGGCACTGGAAAGCTGCAGGATCGCACTGCTACTGCGCGTATTGCGAATACTATTCGCTCCGAATACGGCATTGATGCGGTTGCTCATTTAACAGCTCGATACCTTGATTACGATGCTGTTGATGAAGCTTTGGAAATGTTTGATAATGCTGGTGTTTCCGGTGTTTTGGCTTTGCGCGGCGACGTGATTGCAGGCCAGGAAGCGGCAGGCGTTTTTGAGCACGCTAGCGACTTGGTTTATTATATTCGTTCAAAGCACCCGGATTTGCCGATTTTGGGTGCTTGCTACCCGGAGAAGCATCCGGAAGCGGAAAGTTTGCAAGCGGATATTGATAATTTGAAGCGCAAGGTTGATGCGGGTGTTACGCATTTAATTTCGCAACTTTTTTACGATAACGAGGATTTTTTGCGTTTCCGTGATTTAGCTCGTGCCGCTGGTATTAATGTGCCAATTGAAGCTGGCGTGATGCCTGTTGCGAACGCTTCGCAAGTTAAGCGCATGACGAGTTTGTGTGCGTCTCGCATTACTTCGCAAGTTTCCGCAATGATGGATCGTTGGGGGAGTAATGCTGATTGTTTGCGCGATGCTGGCAGTATTTTTGCTTCTCAGCAGATTAACGATTTAATTGCTGAAGGTGTGGATGGCATTCACTTGTATACCATGAATCACCCGGGCATTGCGCGCAGGATTTGGGCGAATGTGAAGCCGCTGTTTACGAAGATTGGGTAGTTTGCGGCTTTTTGCGAGTTTTTGTTTGATGTGGCGCGAGTGCGCGGCTGGTTGCGCGGCTTTATAAATATTAATGTTAGTGTATAAATGTATAAAAAATTGCGTTTTATACTAAACATGTGTTTAGAATCGCCATTAAAACTGTAATCTAGCTTACATTTACTATATTAATTTTGATTGCAAAAACCTGCCGAAAACGTTGAAATAAAGTCTCGCGGGGGGGGGGTTAGTAGGCTATGCATCATAACAGATACATTGCAAAATATTCATATATTAGGTATTATTGAACATAAATCTCAACAAGGGATTCGTGCTTTTGAAAGCTGAGTGGAAGTTTTATATGTATCTGATTGTAGTTCAATCAGCGTTTGATTACTACATAAAGCTCTTCACTAATAAATTCATAAAGACTTATTCAGAGAGAATCGATATTAAGGAGATATCATTATGATAAATTCAAATTCCGGAAAGCACGCACGCAAGGTTACATTGGATGCTGCAGTAAGTAACGCGATTGCGAAGGCTGTGGATGCTCGCAAGGTGGCGGCGTTTACGGTTGGCGCTGCAGGCGTGTTAGCTGGTGCGTCGTTCGCTTTTGGTGCAACTCCGGCAATGGCGGCGGAGGTGAGTGGTACTCCTGATACTAAGCCGGATGTAGCTCAGACGCCTGTGACTGCTGGTGAGAATGCTGGGACTGGTAAGAAGGCTGAAGCTGGCGATAAGAATCAGACTGAAGCTAATAAAGAGGCTGGGTATAAGGCTGAGAATACCAATAAGCAGGCTGAGCAGAAATCCGAGAATACTGTAAATACTGATGGTACTGAAAATAAATCGACTGTTGTAAAGATTCGTGGTAAGCGCTCGGTAGATAATCCGCCGTCTGGACATACTGCGACTGTTCAAGATCGCGCTTCTGGTGGTTCAGCAGGTCAAGATCCTAATAAAATTAATCCAGACACAACGGATACCTCTAATACCAAAATCGATATTAACGAGAATAACGCTGAAACTATGCCAAATGCGTATGCTTGGGGAAGCTCAGACAACACGTATAGTGTAGATGGCGAAAAGCATACTGTTACTTTCCACTTTGCAGCACCAAAAGATGGTAGCAAGATTACCAGTATTGCTATTTTCCCTGCTAGGACAAATGGTTTCAATAATGCAAAAAGTGAGAAAGGTATTGATTTTTACTCGAAAGATCAAAACAAACACCAAGCTTATTCTGGTGAATATACATTTACTCCTAATAACGATGGATCTGCTGATCTTAAGATGACAACTCTTTTCAGAGATGGCAACCTTAATGGCGGCGCTGAGAAGTATGTAGCCAGTCGCTCTATTTTCGTGTACGTAACTAAAGATGGTAGTAGCACAGAAACTATTGCATATAAAACAAACGTATTCCGCGCTGTAACGCTTGTTCCGCCAAAGACTTCTGGCTCTGTGGTGCTTAAGTATAACCAAGAGCTTACTCCTGAAAAGGTTCAAGCAGCAATTACTGAAGCTGGCAATGTTAAAATACTGAGCGTAGCGATAAAAAGTCGGTAAATGATCAGCTTTCTGGAGCGTTTACGCAAAATATTAACGTAAAGTCTGATGATGCTTACGACAAGACTACATTTAATGCTATTAATACTGAAACCTCAGCTCAAGGCGCAACGGATAAGACTTACGTAGCTGGCGCGAAGACGCTTAACACCTATATGGTTACGGATTTGGGCTTTAAGTCGCAAGCTATTCCGCTTACGGTTGCGCGCTACGACACGCGTATCGACAAGCCAACTGTTGAAGATCCAACTAACGTTTCGCAAGAAGTAAAAACCGACATCATCAAAAAACTTGCGGCGCTTAACAATGTTGCCCAAGACAAGGTAAGTATCAACGACAAAGGCGAAGCTGTAATCCACTTTGATGGTGTTGATGAAAAGGACGCTCCTAAGATTGCGCTCAAAGACCTCGTCCTCAAGAATCTCAAAGCTGGCGAGTACGTTGTTCCAAGCGATGATAAAGCAGTCTTTGTTGCTAACCCACTCGATTACTCGAAAGACGAGATTGCGCGCATTAAGCAGGCTATTTTTGATGCTAATAAGACCAATAAAGACCTTAACCTTACCAGCGTAGATCAGATTTCACTTGAATATCTTAAGGGCGATTTTACTAAAGCTGGTCAAGCTAATCAGGGCATCTCGAACGGTCAGGCGGAAAATACGATTACCGTTAAGATCAAGACCGATAAGGCGGTTGCTGAGTTTACGTCTAATGTAAAAGAGAGCAAGCTTACTAAGCTTCCAGACATCCGCAAGGATTATGACGTTTCGTGGACTAAAACCAAAATTGATGGTCGCGACACCGACGAGGGTATTTCTTGGAGTAATGATCAGAAAACCACTATCATCTATCGTTACGATCCAACTAAAGCAGAAGGGTTTGATACAACAAAGATTCTTGGTTTGCTGAAAGCTACGCCAAAAGACAAGCAAGCTGGTTTGCGCGACCTTACAGGCGGCGAGACGCTTCAGTATGAAGGTACAGGGACTAACGCGCAGAAGTCACACATGCACTATGCGTTGCAAAATGGCGAGCCAACGGGCGAGCTTACGCTTGGCAATATGGGTGGTCCATACTGGTCTGGGAATCAGAAAGTCTCTAATTCTGATGTAGACCTCGGTGATGCAGAGTCTGAAGCAGGCTCGTATTCGTGGGATACAGAAGCTGGCCCTGTAAAGGTAGCCGGCAAGAAGGGCAAGATTTTCAAGGCGCGTCTGTTTGTTGAGCCGTATGCAATGACGTACTATAAGCATGTTTATATGGAGCAAGGCCGCAATCCTGGTAATACAGCAAAGGCAATTAACGTTATCTTTGTGCCGCAGACGAATCATAAGACGAAAGACCTTTCGGATTCGATTGGCGAGCACAAGACCGAAAACGTTGAGGGCAAGGATGTTCCAACACAGTCGAAGTATTACAACGCGTCTGCTGATAAGAAAGATGCGTATGAAAAGGCATTAAAGACTGCAACAGACTTGCTTGCAACTGTTAAGGACAAGCAAGAAAAAGACCTTACCGAAGAGCAGAAGGCGCAAATCGATAACGCTACGATTAACCTTAATAAGGCACGCGCCGAGCTTGATGGTGCTGACACCAACAAGGATAAGCTGAACGACTCGATTGATGCTAATGGTAAGGCTGCAGAAGGCACTACCGCCGCAACTGGCACGCAAGCAACAAACCAGTTCAAGAACGTAAGCGACCCTGACTTCAAGAAGGCAGACGGTTCTGATGATAAGGACAGAAACGAAGCTGCTAAGAAGGCAAAGACAGATTACGACAAGGCTCTTGAGGAAGCTAATAAGGTAAAGGAAGACAAGAACGCCACGCAGAAGGCTGTTGACGACGCTAAGGCTAAGCTTGATGCTGCGCGCGAAAAGCTTAACGACTTTACCACCAACAAGGATGAGTTGAATAATGCCATCGCTAAGGACGGCAAGGTAAACACGGGTAGGGATAATCAAGGCAATCAAACGCTGACAAATGCCGATCCAACTTACCAGAACTCGACTCCTGAACAGCGCAAGGCGTACGACGACGCTGTTAAGAAGGCTGATGAGGTCTTCAAGGATCCAAACGCTTCTCAAAAAGAAGTAAACAAGGCTATTGATGATCTTAAGAAAGCTAAGGCAGCACTTGATGCCAACGCAACCGACAAGGCTCCTCTTGCCGCTGCGGTGCAAAAGAGCTTAGATAAAGATCCTAACAAGCATAGCGTGTTCTACACGAACGCCAAGAATAAGACTGGCGATACTGCTGCTCAGCAAGCCGTTAAGAATTACGATGACGCACTTGCAAAAGCTAAGCAGGTTCTTGCTGACGACAAGGCCACCAAGAAAGACGTTGAGGATGCCAAGAAAGCACTCGAAGATGCTGAAAAGGTACTTTATGCTGAAACTTATCAGACAAAAGCAACTGATTTAGCGGAAGCTATTGCGGACAACTTCAGCGGTTATTTGATGCCGGCCTACTTCAATGCCTTTGATAAGGCACAAGCTGAGGGCAAAGATTCTCAGGCTGCTAAGGACTTCAAAGCCTATAACGACGCTTATCACGCTGCAAAAGACTTGATGGATGAATTAAATAAGCCTGGGAGCACCGTAGATCAGAAAAAGGTTGATGCGGTTAAAGAGCAGCTAATCGCTGCTCGCAAGATTATTGACACCTACGCAACCGACACCAGCAGACTTTCGGCTGCTGCGCTTAATGACTTTGCAATACAACACAGCCCAGCCTACGCGAATTTGAAAGAACTTGCCGAAAAGCAAAATCCTAGTGAAGAAGAAAAAGCTAAGGTAGAAGCTGCTAAAAAGGCTAAGGAAGCGTATGAAAAGGCAGCAGCGAAACTAACAGCTGCGCTTACTAACACGCTTCCGAAGGATCAAGCAAATGGTCATGATATTCCTGATAACATTATCCCAAAGGAAGATGGCGATCCTAACGATAAGGACTACCTGAAAGACATTCAAGCGCACAAGAACGGTGAGCCGCTGAACAGGGATGTTGACACAATCCTTAAGGAAATGAACGAAGCAGCGAAGGCACTGGATAAGTTTGCGACTAAGACCGACGAGCTGATTAAGTCGATTAACGAGGACGCAACCACTCATCCAAGCCCTGCGTTTAAGAACGCGTCGCAGCCAAGCTTCCAAAAGCCTGATGGCTCGGGACCGGATGATGCCAAGAACGCTGCTGCTAAAGCGGCAGCAGATGCCTACGGCAAAGCACTCAACGAAGCCAAAGACTTGCTCAAGAAGCCTGATGCTACGCAAAAGGAAATTAACGACGCCAAGGCTGCTCTTGACAAGGCTCGCGCCGAGCTTGACAAGTACAACACCGACGTCGCCAAGCTCAAAGCGAGCGTAAAGAAGCATGGTACCAAGGCAGACGTTCCTGCTCCAGAAGAAGGAACGCTTACCTCTGATGCGTATCGCAATGCGTCTGATCCTCACTTCATGAAGGAGCAGGATGGCAAGCTTGTTCCTGATGATGATAAGAACAACAAGGCCGCCGCAGACAAGAAGGCGTATGATGAAGCTTTGACAAAAGCTCAAGAGCTTTTGAAGAAGCATGATGATAAAGATACGCCGCAAGACGCAAAGCCAACTCAAAAAGAAATCGACGAGGCGCTGAAGACTCTTGACGAAGCTCGCAAGAAGCTTGAGGATAACTATAAGACTGTTACTACTGGTCTTGAGACAGAAATTAACAAGTCTACTGCTGAACATGCTCCTGCTGTTACTGAAGGCGACTTTGAAGCTACTCCAGAGTTCAAGAATGCTCAAGCTAAGACAAGCGATGGTAATGAAAATGCAGACGTTACTGCTTACAAGAATGCTCTTGCAAATGCTCGCAAGTTAGTAAGTGATGCAAAGGATACAAACAAGAAGAACAGCGAACGTCCAACGCAACAGCAGATTAACGATGCGTTCGATGCTCTTACTGCAGCTAAGAAGCAAATTACTGACAACTACAAGACGAATTTTGAAGCGTTGACTTCTGCCAAAGACTTTGCAGATGATGGCTTCAAGAAGACGCCTGAGTATCAAAATGCTCTTGCTAAGAAGACTGCTGGTGATCCAGGTGCTACAAATGACTTGGGTGAAACTGGCAAAGACACTGGCTTCGAGAATGTTCTCAATCAAATCAAGCAGAAGCTTAATGATGATAACTGGAAGAAGACAGCAACTCAGAAGTCTGTAAACAACTTGCTAAAGAAACTGCAAGCAGCTCAAGACAAGATTGCTAACAACTACAAGACTGATGCAAAGCTTCTTGAAAACGAAGTCGGCGATAAGGACGCACAGGGTCAACCTGTAACACCTCCATTCGAGGCGTCGGTTGAGTACAAGAACGCGCTTGAAAAGAAGAACGCTGGTGACGCTACTGCAACGGAAAAGCTTAAAGCTTATGCCGAGAAGCTTGCTAAAGCAAACGAGCTTATTGAAAAGGTCAAGAATCCTGATCCAAACGCAAAGCCAGAAGATCGTCCAACTCAGAAGCAGGTTGATGATGCTCTTGCGGCTTTGAAGAAGGCCAAGAAGGATATCGACGACAACTTCAAGACCAAAGTCGACGCTCTTAAGAAAGAAACGAAAGAGCTTAAGGACGACGGCGGAGCTAAGCCAGACACCGAGAAGTTCGAAAAGTCTACCGAGTATCAGAATGCTCTTGCCAAGAAGGGTGCTGACAGCAAGGATAACGCAGACATACAAGCGTACAATGACGCTTTAGCGAAAGCCAATGAACTTCTTGATCTATTCGACGAGAGTGGCAATCCAAAAGCCAACATTCCAGCTGGAAAGCAACTCCCAACTCAGCAAGAAGTTGACGAGGCTCTTAAGAATCTGAAGGAAATTAAAGATAAGATTACTAAGAACTACGTCACCAGTCCGCATGACTTGCAAGAAGAAGTTGATAAGTCGAAGGGCGGAGATACTGACACCAGAACCGACGTGTTCGAGAATACTCCAGAGTTCAAGAATGCGACTGCTAAGGGTGATGACGCTGCTAAGAAAGCTCTTGACGACTATAACAAGAAGCTCAAGGCTGCCAAGGATCTTCTTGATAAGTTTGATCGCACTACTGGAAAGCCAAAGACTGATCTTCCAGATGGTACTAAAGTCCCAACTCAAAAGCAACTTGACGATGCTCTGAAGGATCTCCAAGCCGCCAAGAAGAAGATTGCCGATGATTACAAGACTGATCCTTCCAAGCTGAAAACAGAAGCAGATGCTGATGCTAAGTTCCGTGATTCTGTATTCTTTATGATTGGAATGACTGAGGATATTGACGCCTATAACAAGGCTTTGGCTGAGGCTAACAGTGTGCTTAAGGATCCGAATGCTACTCAGGCTGAGGTTGACGCGGCTTTGAAGAAGCTTCAGGCGGCTAAGTATAAGATTAATCACCCGTTTGGCATAGGCAGTGGTGTTGGAAGCGGTAGCGGCTATGATGCTGATGCTAGTGATTCTCAGAGTGCTTCGGTTGATAAGACTGCTTTGCGAGTCGAGGTTAATAATTCTGAAGCAGATTCTTCTGCTGCGTCTAAGGCGAATACTGCTGCTGCTAGAGCTTACGTGAAGGCTTTGGCTGAGGCTAAGCGTGTGCTTGCTGATAAGAATGCTACTCAGGCTCAGGTTGATGCCGCTTTGAGGAATCTTAAGGCTGCTAAGGCTGCGTTGCGTAATGCTTCCGGTAATGCTGGTGGTCTTGCTAAGACGGGTGCTGCAACTGGCTTGTTTGCAAGTCTTGCTGCAATCTTCTCCGGTCTTGGTGCTGCTGGCGTAGCTTCTCGCCGTCGTAAGCACTCTAACGAGTAGTCTATCGCGTAACTAAAATCCCTCGCAGGTTATCTTCCGATAATCCGCGAGGGATTTTTTCATCCGCTGCCGCTGCACATGCTGTTCCTGTAGCTTTGCGCCAGTGCTTTGCAAACGGTGACTATTTGTTGCTTAAAGAACATTAGCGTCCGTGCTGAGCGAAGACATGCTCGCGCGGGTAACGCGCTTGCTACGAAACTCGCGTTGGAAGTCCACTGGACTTCCAACTTAAGCGAGTTTCCGCTCCGAGTTACCTTCGCGCGCTACGCTTTAAGCGCTTCGGCAGGTCGTCGCGCAGAGCCGCAGGCTGCTGATTCGCCAAGCGAAGAAGAAAAATCGAAAAATCTCTGCGATAGACACGGTTATTAACGAATTAGCACGCAGAGTTTGGGGGATTTCTTTACGAGCACTAAAAGAGGACTGATGGAGCAACGTTCGTAGAGAACAAAGTATGCATGAGAGTCTTTAACAGCCAAAGCGACTGAAGGACGGGACGTGCGAGGAGAGAAATCCCCCAAAACTTGCGCCACGTTAAGAATGATGCCTAAAACTCGCCACGCTATGAGCGCGAAAGCAGGTAGTTTCGCAGCCTTGTACACCACCACAATGTAAAGTTGCGGTATGGAAAGTGCGAACAGAACAGATAGTGCAACTACTGAAACCAACTGCAACGAAAGCAGCACAAACTCTTCCGCACTCACCTCAAGAAGCCTTATTAAAGCCGGTTTTTCTCGCCCGGATGCCGCACGTTGCGCAATGATAGCAATATGCAAAAACTGCAATAAAATATCTTTTGAAACACTACTAAGAAGCGCGCTCACAGTTGAAGATCCAGATTCTGCATTGCTTTCATTGCAAGATTTAAGTGAAACATACCCCGAAATAATAAATAATATTTCAACTTCAAATTCGCAAGTATCTGACTCATTAACAAGCCTAATGCAAGTATTAGGTGCGTCTAACGCGTTGGCAATGCTTATGCGCACAAGACCTAATCTTATAAAAGCTGCAGCAAATGACCCGAATCATCTTTTTGCAATGACTAGGGAAGAACGCGTAAAAGACTTACTCGAAGCAATACAAGCTTACACTGCAACAGTTGTTTCTTCTGAAAGCAGCGATTCTAACACAATTTACTTAACATCACTCGGCTTTGCACAAGCAGTTTCTGCGCTTCGTGCGCGCTACCGTGAGCATGTTGCTGCAATTATGGCGGCTGATTTAGCGAGCGCTGACCCTGTTGAAGTGCAGCCAGATATTAGTCGTAAGCTTTCCGACGCTGCCGATGCTGTTTTAGAGGCAGCGTTGTCTATTTCGCGAGGACAGGTTACTGGTTCTTCCGCATGCAGATTTGCGATTATTGCTATGGGCAAGCTTGGAGCGCAAGAAATTAACTACGTTTCCGATATCGATTTGATTTATGTTGTGGAGCCTGCGGATTTAAGCAACAAGCAGAACCAGGATGCTGCTTTGCGCGTTGGTGTTTCTATGGCAATGGTTTTGCAAAAAGTATGCCAGTCGGTGGTTATGGGCTCTGTGGAGCCTCCGCTTTGGCAGATTGATACTGCGCTTCGCCCGGAAGGTAAGGATGGTCCTCTTGTTCGTAGGCTTGATTCTCATAGAGAATATTATGAAAAGTGGGCGAGTAGCTGGGAGTTTCAGGCGCTTTTGAAGTCGCGCCCTGCAGCAGGGGATACGGATCTTGGAAAAGCTTATCGCGATATGGTTGAGCCGTTTATTTGGAAGGCTTCTGGTCGTGAGCATTTTGTAGCTGACTGCCAGCATATGCGTCAGCGTGTGGAGTCGCTTATTCCGGCTTCTCAACGCGATTTGGATATGAAACTTGGTAAAGGCGGCTTGCGCGATGTTGAGTTTACTGTGCAAATGCTGCAGCTTGTGCACGGAAGTGAGGATGAGTCGCTTCGAGTAAGGGATACTATTTCCGCTTTGCAAGCGTTGGCTCAAGGTGGCTACGTCTCTAGGTCTCAGGCGGCGCTATTGGCAGAACACTACCGTTTTGAGCGTGTTCTTGAGCATCGTCAGCAAATGTGGAGTATGCATCGCACGCATTTGTTCCCAGATTTGGGTGCGCAAGGAAACGGCGGCTTGGATCGCGCGCGCACAATTTCTACAGAGCAGCTTAACAACAATGAGCAGATTTGCCGCCTTGCTCGTGCTGTGCGGCTTCGTCCGGAAGAGTTAGTTGCGCGTTTTGATAAAGCTCGTCGTGAAATTCGGCACTTGCATAAGGATATTTACTACCGTCCGATGCTTCCTATTAACGCTCAAACGGATGCGGATCCTATTGTACTTTCGCCGGAGGCTGCTCGCGCGCGCTTTGCTTCTATTGGTTTTGCGGATGCTCGCGCAGCACAGTTGCATGTTGAAGCGCTTACAGAGGGGCTTTCTAGGGCTGCTAAAATTCATAGAATTTTGCTTCCGGCAGTGTTGAAGTGGCTTGGCGACGGGCAGAATCCGGATATGGGTTTGCTTGCGTGGCGGCGTCTTGCGGAGCGTTTTGGCGGAAAAAATACGTATCTTGGTTTTTTGCGTGATTCTCCTTCCGCAGCTCAGCGTCTTTGCCACGTTTTGGCGGATTCGCGCTATCTTGGCGACGCTATGATGCAGTCTATGCAGTCTATTACTTGGCTTGGAGACGACGAAGCGTTATCTGCGCGCGATAGGGCAAGTCTTGACATGCAAACTAGTGCAATGGTTGCGCGTTATGCAAGTAATATTGCGGATTTTGCGCAGTCTTTGCGCGCTCTTCGCCGGCAGGAAATTGAGCGAGTTGCTTTAGCTTGGATGTGTGGTCTAATTGATGACGATACTTCTATGCTTGCAATGAGTGATGTGTTTGATGCTATTTTAGATGCGACTTTGCAATGGTCCATGCGTGAAGCTGTGTCAGTCATGAATTTGAATGCTCCTCAAGCTGAAATTGCTATTATTGCTTTAGGTCGTTACGGTGGTAGAGAAGTAAACTTCTGTTCTGACGCAGATATTATGGTAATTTACAAGCCTGTTGGTGAAGATTGCGATTTCAACGCAGCTCACCGCTTTGCGCAAAAAACTGTAGATATTTTGCGTAATATTTTGCAAGGTCCTCTTACGCTTGAACCAAAAATCATGGTCGATTTGGATTTGCGTCCGGAAGGAAAAGACGGTCCGCTTGTTCGTTCGCTAGAATCTTGCGAAAAGTATTATCGTCAATGGGCTAGCACTTGGGAGCATCAAGCGTTGTTGCGAGCGCGTTTTGCTGCAGGTTCTAAAGAGTTGGCGGATGCTTTGCTTGATGGCGTTGTGAACGAATTGCGTTACGCTGCAAATCCTCTTAGTGATTCTCAGCTTGCTGAAATTCGTAAGCTTAAAGCGCGTATGGAAGCGGAGCGTTTGCCTCGAGGTGTGAGTAGGGACAGGCATTTGAAGCTTGGTCGTGGCGGTTTAAGCGATGTTGAGTGGACTGTGCAATTGATGCAATTGCAATATGCTTCAAAGCATGAGTCTTTACGAGTAGTTGGAACTATGCAAGCGTTGAAAGCATTGCAATCTGAGCATTTTATAAGCGATGAGGATGCTGAAGTTTTAAGCCGTTGCTGGCATATGTGTTCTGCGGTGCGTAACGCAAACTTCTTGTGGTCTGGCTCAATGGCTCGCGCGGATGTGATTCCAACGGACTCGTATTCGCTCGGCGGAATTGCAACTTACCTTGGCTATGAGCCGAACCAGGGTCGCGTTTTTGAAAACGATCTTCTAGCAACTATGCGTCAGTGTCGCGAAATCATGTCTCGCCTGTTCTACGCTCGCTAGGCGTTATGGCGTAATTGCGTCATCTTAGTACGATTTGCGTTTATTGTTGCATTCTCTTCTTTAGGATATAATTACAGGACGGGAGGTGATTTTAATGAAAAATGCAGTAATGAGTAATGATGTAAAAGAAAGAGCTAATTCTTCAGTTTTTTATGCTGATGTTTCTGCGCCTATAAAACAAGCAGTCAGTGGTGAAAATTTAGAAGAAAATGACGAATTATTGTCTACTGATTTTGCTGCAAAACTTATGCATAGTTATAAGCAGTCAGTTTCTGGTTTAGCATGCCCTTATGCGGATGTTTTTGCTGAGTTAGAAAAGGGCTTGTAATGAGTTCTTTTAATATTCTTGTTACTCAAGATGCAGAAACTGATTTAAAAATATAAGAGACTATATTGCATCTAATATCTCTAAGAAAACTTCCGTAAGAATTATTAATCTTATTAAATCTGGTATTGAAAGACTGTCTCTTTTTCCTCAGTTTGCACCTGCAGTTAAGTATGAGCCTTGGAATTCACTTGGCGTGCGTCGTATAGTTGTAAAGAATTTTCTTGTTTATTACAGAGTTGTTTTAGAAGAAAATACAGTTTATATTTTGAAGGTTACTTATGGTAAACGTAATCAACAAACTGTATTGGAACAAATAGATTTATTGGATTAAGTACTTATCAAATGTTGCATAATAAGTTATAGTTCTCCGCCACTCCGGGGGTGGGGGATTCGTCAACGCTAATCAGTAAAATTACGTAGGTCGCGTGTGGTTGCGACCGTTTGCCAATTGACGGAAGGTGAGCGGTACTTATTATGACGAACGCAATTTCTAGTTCTTTACATCAAACTTTTTCTCGTAGCACAATTGCAAATTCTCTAGCGGGCAAAAGTGTTGTTACATTAGACGATATTTCAACTGCGCAAATACGAATGCTTTTAGACAAAGCGCGATACATTGATTCGCACCGTAAAGAAGTGGCTCACACTTGCGATGGCAGAGTGTTGGCCACTCTTTTTTATGAGCCGAGCACGCGCACTCGCTTAAGCTTCGAAACAGCAATGCTGCGTTTAGGCGGAAAAGTAATCGGTTTTGCAGGTGCGCAACTTTCTAGCGCAAGCAAAGGTGAAACTGTAAACGATACTTTGAAAGTCGTGTCTAACTATGTTGATGTTGTTGCAATGCGTCACCCAAAGGAGGGTGCTGCTTTTGTTGCAACGCAAGCTGTGAACACTCCTATTATTAACGCTGGCGACGGCGGTCACATGCACCCAACTCAAACTCTTGCAGACTTGGCAACGATTCTTGCGCGATTTGGTCGCCTTAATAATCTCACTGTCGGCTTATGCGGCGACTTAACTTATGGTCGTACAGTTCACTCGCTTATTGAAACTTTGTGCCGCTTTGGAAACGTTCATTTTGTGCTGATTAGCCCGGATGAGCTTAAAACTCCGCAGTACGTAATCGACCGCATTAATGACACTCCTTCGTGCACTTACGAAGAAACTCGCGACTTGATGGAAGTTATTGGCAAGCTTGACGTGCTTTACATGACTCGCGTGCAAGAAGAGCGTTTTACGGATCGCGAGCAATACTTGCGACTTCGTGACACGTACATTTTGACTGAAGAAAAATTGCAAAAAGCAAAGTCGCATATGCCTGTGCTGCATCCGCTTCCTCGAATTAACGAGATTGCTCTTGACGTTGATGATGATCCTCGCGCAGCATACTTTGAGCAGGTTAAAAACGGTATGCTTATGCGTATGGCTTTGGAAAGTTCCGTTCTTGGAGACGAGCTTTGCGGCTACGAGCCAACTGATTTTGTAAACGTGCCAGAAGACGAATTGCGAGCAGTTGACGCACACGGAATTTCTTTGGCGGATCCTCGCGTGCACGTAACGGACGTGAATGTGCCTGAAGATCTTACTTGCCCGAATCCTCGTTGCATAACAAACAGCGAACTAACTCTTAAACGCAAGTTCTACAAAGCTGATTCCGTAAGGCACGAGTATCGCTGCATGTATTGCGACGAAGAAGCAGAAACTAAATAAAAAATTTAATAATATTATTATATAACTGTAAAAATTACGCAAAACCAGGAGTGAAATGAACGAATCAGGCACCTTAACTTTGCGCAATATCTCTGTGTGGGATACTGGCGAACGTATTGATCTTATTGTTGATGGCGTTCGTCAGGATGCCCTTATAGAGCAGAATGCGCGCGTTACTGGCGACATTGACGCAAGCGATTGGGTTGTTGCTCCTGGTTTTGCAGATCCGCATGTACATTTTAGAGATCCAGGTCAAACAGCAAAAGAAACAATGATGACAGGCAGTGAGGCTGCTGCGGCTGGCGGTTATACGCAAGTTTTGATTATGCCAAATACTGTTCCTGCGGTAGACGGTGAGCCTTGGGAAGATGCTCCATTTGATGTAGAAAATGTAGTTGACTATTTGCAGCGTTATGGTTGCATTTACGGCGTAAAATTGCCAGTTCGCTACGATTTGAGCGTGTGCGCATCATTGGGGCGTAAAGGCTTAAAACCAAGCAATATTGAGCTTTGGAAAAAGTATGTTGCTGGAATCGACGACGACGAAAAAACTTCTCCTATGAAAAAGCACCCGATTACTGCTATAAGCGACGACGGTGCTGCAGTACCTGAACCGATTTTGCGAGATGTGTTAGCTATGGCAAAACAAACTGGTTTGCCATTCGTGGAGCATTGTGAGCATCATGATACGGGAGCTGTGAACGAGGGTCCGATTGCAAAAATGCTTGGTGTTGGTGGAATTCCAGCTTCTACTGAGCTTGCAATTGTTCAGCGAGATATTGATGCTTCCCGAGAAACTGGCGTACATGTGCATTTCCAGCATGTGAGCACTGCTGCTGCGTTTGAAGCTATTCGTAAGGCAAAGAAAGAGGGTTTGCCGATTACTTGCGAAACTGCGCCTCACTATTTAGCTTTGTGTGATGAGGATGTTTTGCGATATGGTGCTATGGCTAAGATGAATCCTCCTCTTCGTTCAAAAGCGGACAGGCAAGCAACGCTCGCTGCTATTGCGGATGGCACAATTGACATGATTGCAACAGATCACGCGCCTCACACTGCGGAAGAAAAGTCAGGAGATTTTGCAAGCACTCCTAACGGAATTATTGGGCTTGAGTGCGCGTATGGTGTGTGCCACAAAGTGCTTGTTGATGCAGGATATACGGACGATAAGCATTTAATCGAATTGATGGCAGTAAATCCAATGCAATTGATGAGCAGAAGACCTACTGATATTGCGGCTTTGCTTAACGTTTCTTCGCGATGCGCAAACAAGCGAACGCTGCGTTTAAGTATTACTGAGCACCCTGAAAACGTTGATTTAGTGCTGATTAATATGCGCGAAAATTGGGCGGTTGACGCAAATTCGTTCCATTCAAAAGCTCGAAACACTCCTTTTGATGGATGGCAACTTACAGGCAGACCTGTTGCGACGATTATTGGTTCAGAAATTGCTTTCTCGAGAATGTGATTGATTAAATATAAATTTGGAATGGTAGTAAATTATGGACGAACTTATTGAAGCGATTGCAGCCAAGCAAAATCCTAGTGTTGTGGGCTTGGACCCTAAGCCAGGTATTGTACCAGCCGAAATTATTAGCTCTCTTGCGGACGAAGTTTTGCAAGAAGTAGAAGGCGAGGATGCGCTGCCAACGCTTTTAGCTACAGCTTATTTTGAGTTTAATCGCGCTATTATCGACGCGGTTGCAGATTTTGTGCCGGCTGTAAAGCCGCAAATTGCGATGTACGAAGCACTAGGTTCCGCTGGAATGGACACGTACGCAATGACTTGCGAATACGCAAAATCGCAAGGATTAGTTGTAATAGGTGACGCAAAGCGCGGAGATATTGGCTCTACAGCTGGTCAGTATGCTGCTCATTTAAGCGGTTTCGCTAATCTTTCTTCATATTTTGAAGACGAAAATGCTACTGGTAACGCGCTTCCTCAATCTCTTAAAAATCTTCTAAAAAGCTCTAAAAATCTTGACGTTTGGCATGAAGATTCGCTTACAGTAAACCCTTATATGGGTTCGGATGGCGTGAAGCCTTTTATCGATGAAGCGGTAGCGCACGATAAAAGCATTTTTGTGCTGCTTCGCACTTCGAATCCTTCTAGCAAAGAGCTGCAGGAGCTTATTTTGCAAGATGGCAAGCCAGTGTATGAGCATATGGCTGATTTGATTGAGAACTGGGGTGCTTCAAGCATTGGTAAGCACGGTTATTCAAGAGTTGGTGCAGTTGTAGGTGCCACGCATCCGCAGGAGGGCAAGCATTTGCGCGAGATTATGCCGCACACTTTCTTCTTGGTTCCAGGCTATGGTGCTCAAGGCGGTACTGCTCAAGATGTTGCTGGAATGTTTGATGCAAATTCTGAAGGTGCTATTGTCAATTCTTCGCGCGGTATTATTGGTGCTTGGAAAAAGTCTGAAGATTACGCTAAAAATCAAGGGCACATGTCTCTCGATGACATTCTTGATATTGTGCGTGATTCTGCAGCTGTTGCTGCGAAAAATATGCGTGACGACTTGAGAAATGCAGTGTATCGCTAGAATGTATAACTAAAATAAATATAACTAAAAATATAATTAAAATTAAAAATAAAACGCAACGGTACAAAACACATACAAGGGTAGGGGAAACCACATGAGTGATGGCATGTTTATTCCAACGCGAAAAGCCTCTGGAAACGCCATAATTACGTTACGTGAAGACGCTTTTGATTCTTCCGGCTCAAGTTCTGCAGACGAAAGCAATAATGCAAAATATTCGCGCCTTTGGGGGCGTAGAGCTGTAGAAGTACTCAATAATGAGAAGCTAGACGAAGGCGTGTACCGTTTGACTTTGCGAGATTCTGAGATTGCTAAAAAAGCTGCTCCTGCGCAATTTGTGAACTTGTATTCCCCTGATCCAACTGCTATGCTTCCGCGTCCTTTTGGAGTTGCAAGCGTAGAAGGCGATACTTTTACTTTGATTTTTGCTGTGATTGGCAAAGGCACTGCTAAGTTTGCTGAGCTTAAGCCAGGAGATAGCATTGACGCTCTTGGACCTTTAGGACTTGGCTTTAATATTTCCAAACCTGCACATTATCTGTTGGTCAGTGGCGGCTTGGGCGTGCCACCTATTTTGTGTGCTGCTCAAACGCTTTCAAAGCGTGAAGATTCTAGCGTAACGGCAGTGCTTGGCTACCGTAACAAGCGTTTTGCGGATGATTTAATGAAAGAATATATTTCAGACGTACACAGTATTACAAATGCTGAAGGAACTGTTATTACACTTCTTGACGAACTTGAAGAAAGTCAGCATCTTAATTTTGGAGACGATTTGCCAACGGTTATTTTGTCTTGCGGACCTTTGCCTATGATGAAAGCTGTAGCTCACTGGGCGCATGAAAGAAATATTGAGTGCCAGCTCAGTTTAGAAGCGCGTATGGGCTGCGGATACGGAACTTGCGTTGCTTGCGTTGTTGACACTTTGGAAGGCAGGCTGAAAGTTTGCAACGACGGTCCTGTTTTTGATGCGAATCGTTTGGGTTGGGAGTAAAAAATATGAGTGCTGTAAATAATGCCGAAAATAATTCTGTAAATAACGCAAATTCTGCAACAAATTCCGCTGAAACTTTTGGCTTTGACACAAGCCACGTGTGGAAGTATCCAACTCAAGTTGCAGGCGTTAAGTGGAAAAACATGGTTGGTACAGCTTCTGGAACTTTCCAGCTTGCAGCTTGCCGACGCTTTTACGACGTAAGCCAACTCGGCGCAATTTGTACAAAAGGCGTTTCACCTGTTCCGTGGGAAGGAAATCCTTCTCCGCGCACTGCAGAGTCTCCTTCTGGAATGGTAAACGCAGTTGGATTGCAAAATCCTGGCGTTGACCACTACTTAGTAGACGAGCTTCCGAAACTAAAGAAAATGGGAGCGCTTGTTATTACTAATGTTGCAGGGCACAGTGACGACGATTATGCGCAAGTTGTTGAAAAGCTTGCAGATTCTGCTGCAGACATGCTTGAAATTAACGTAAGCTGCCCAAACGTAACTCACGGCGGAATGAGCGTTGGCACGGATCCGGTGGCGCTTCACCGCTTAATTAAGCATCTTCGCGCAATGACAGATAAGCCAATGATTGTAAAAATGACGCCAAATGTGACGGATATTGTTTCGATTTGCAAAGCTGCTGTTGACGCTGGTGCGGATGCTCTTAGCATGATTAACACGCTTGTTGGTTTGCGAATTGATATTCGAACCGGCGAGCCGATTATTGCAAACCGTACGGGCGGCGTTTCCGGCCCTGCAATCTTCCCGATTGGACTTGGATTTGTGTGGAGAGTTCGTCAAGCTATGCCAGATATTCCAATTATTGGCATTGGCGGCATTGATTCCGGCGAAAAAGCTTTGGAATACTTGTATGCTGGCGCTAATGCTGTAGAAGTTGGTGCTGCCGCTTTGGTGGATCCTACTGCTCCTATTCGCATTGCTCGCGAGCTTGATGATTTGCTTGATTCTCGTCCAAAGCTTGCGTCTTTACTTGCCGAAGGAAAGACTTGGCGCTGAAATTAAGTATTTAAAAGGTATTTAAAAAGTATTTAGAAAATATTTAAGAAATTATTTAGAAAGTATTTAAAAATATTTTAAGAAAGAGAGCTAATTATGGCAGAATTAGACGAACGTTTTACAAAGTTTTTGCTTGATTCAGGCGCGCTTAAATTTGGTGACTTTACACTGAAATCTGGTCGTCAATCACCTTATTTTATTAATGCTGGCGCTTTTGACGACGGCATGAAAATCGCGAGCTTAGGCGCGTACTATGCTCAGCGCGTTGTTGCAGCAATCGAAGACGGCAAACTTCCGCAAGATATCGACACTGTTTTCGGTCCTGCTTATAAGGGCATTCCGCTGGCAGTTTCTACGGCAATGGCTTTGACGAATAATCACAATATGCCTGTTGGTTTTACTTTCGACCGCAAAGAGCGAAAGGACCACGGCGACGGCGGAATTATGGTTGGAAAACCGTTAAAAGACGGCATGAAAGTTCTGCTTGTTGACGACGTAATGACTGCTGGAACTGCAGTTCGCGAAACTTTGCCGAAGCTTAAAGCGGAAGCAAATGTGCAAGTTGTTGGCTTGATTTTGGCAGTAGACAGAATGGAATGCACGAAAGACAGTGAACTTTCTGCAGTAAAAGCAGTAGAGCAGGAGTTTGGTTTCCCAGTTTTGCCAATTGCAAATGTGCGCGAAATTTTCGCTGCAGCAGAGCGTTTAGTTAATGCTGACGGTAAGCCAGTTATGGATGAGGAATTAGCTTCGCGCGCTGCAGATTACTTGCGTACGTATGGTGCGTAACTATCTTCTACAATTTCGGAACCAAACGGCCACAACGCAAGTTTTGCCATTTTGAAAGATTGTATGCCAAATGGAATGCCAACAATTGTGCAGCAGCAAATGAATCCTGAAATGATATAGCCTAATGCAAGCATTGGTCCAATGAAAAATACAATCCATAGTATGTTCCAAATTGTGCTAGTGCCGCCTCGGTAAATAACATGTTTTCCAAATGGCGTGAGCGTGAGCTTTGCCATTTTGAATGCTTGAATACCGAATGGTATGCCAATAACGGTTATGCAAAGAAGGAAACTTATAAGTAACCAGCTTGCAGCAATGAAAAGACCGCCGAATATCAGCCACACAATATTGCCAAGAAGTTTCATATTATTAAGTATATAATTTCGCTGCTATCGGTACACGAATGCATAAGTTGACACTTTGTGGCATAATAAGCAAGGTTTATTTCTTAGCTGCTTAATTTGCAGCCTATTAGCGAAAGAAACGGGTAACTCGTGGCACAGACTACCAATGATATTAAGAATGGATCGGTTTTGAACCTTGACGGTCAGCTTTGGACCGTCGTTAAGTTCCAGCACGTGAAGCCAGGCAAGGGTCCTGCTTTTGTGCGTACCACCATTAAGAACGTGCTCTCGGGCAAGATTGTCGACAAGACTTTTAATGCCGGCATGAAGATGGAGTTCGAGACCGTTGATAACCGCACGTTGCAATATTCATACGAAGATGGCGACAACTTCGTCTTTATGGATATGACCACTTACGACCAGGTTTATATTCCTAAGGCTTTGGTTGGCGAGCAGAGCAAGTATTTGCTTGAAGGCACCGACTGCATCGTAAGCTTCCATGACGGCACTCCTTTGAGCGTTGAGCTTCCAGCTTCAGTGATTTTGACTGTTACTCACACTGAGCCAGGCTTGCAAGGCAATCGTTCTAACGCTGGTACTAAGCCTGCAACCGTGGAAACCGGTGCTGAAATCCAGGTTCCGCTCTTCGTGGGTGAAGGCGAAAAGGTGAAGGTCGACACTCGTGACGGCTCTTACCTTGGTCGTGAAAACTAAAGAATTAATTATCTAATTAAAACAATTAGTTATCTAATTAAATTAGCTATTTATTTCTCAATAATTTTTTATAGTGTGACCCGGTGGCGATTATTCGTTGCTGGGTCGCGTAATTTTTGATACAACTTTATTAAGTAATTTTTATACGTTACACAGAAGGGCGTTACGATGGCACGTTCTACCGCTCGTAAAAGAGCTTTGAATACGCTGTATGAGGCGGATGAGAAGAATCAGCATATTCTTTCTTTGCTTGAGGAGCGAGTTAAGGAGCCTGGCGCTCAAACTCCGCTCCCAGAGTACGCTATTGAGATTGTTCGAGGCGTAGGAGAGCGACGTAACAGAATTGACAAGACACTAAACCGCTATTCGACTGGCTGGAAAGTTGGCAGAATGGCTGTTATTGATCGCAATATTTTGCGCATTGCGGTGTGGGAAATGCTTCTTAATGATGAGATTCCAGATAAAGTTGCTATTGACGAGGCTATTGCGCTCGCAAAAATGTATAGCGATGACGAAGCTATTGCGTTTATTCATGGCTTACTAAGCGCGATTATGGCAGATAAAGACGCTTGCTTGGCAAAGTTTAACGGCGAATCTTCTCCTGAAGACGCTGCTACGGAAGAGTCTACGGAAGAAGCTGCTGCCGAGTAAGAAGCAATAACTATCGCCGGCGCGTCGCCCGTCCGCCAACCTGAGTAAACTTGCCACGAATATCCTAAAGCCATAAGGGGGTTAAGGTGGATTACAACGACACCTTTGCCGGATTCGGCAGTGATGATGCAGTATTGGTGTTGGAGGATGGTCAGGTTTACGTTGGTAAGCCTTTCGGTGCGCAAGGTTCTACGCGCGCTGAGATTGTGTTCTCCACGGGCATGACTGGTTATCAAGAAACATTAACTGATCCAAGTTATGATCAACAAATCGTAGTTCAAACATTCCCACATATAGGTAATACGGGAATGAATCACGAAGATTCAGAATCTGCCCACATTTGGGTTGCAGGTTACGTAGTTAAGGAGCCAAGCCCAGTAGTTAGCAATTGGCGAGCTGAAGGTTCCTTGGAAGACGATTTACAAAAGCAAGGTATCGTTGGCATTAGTGGTATTGATACTCGAAAGCTGGTACGTCATTTACGCTCGGTAGGCGTTATGCGTGCCGGCATTTTTTCTAATAAGGCCCTGGTTGATCCGTCAACCGGGGCTTTTCGTACCGTCGCTTCTTTCGTTGACGAAATTAAGCAAACTCCTCAAATGCAAGGTTTGCGTTTAACGGATGAAGTCAGTACTAAAGAGACATACACGATTGAGCCTTGCGGTGATTTTGAAGAAAAAGATCCACTTTACACGGTTGTAGCAGTTGACTTTGGTATTAAATCTATGACTCCTCACCGTTTGGCTGAACGCGGCTGCTGTGTGCACGTTGTAAGCTCCTCAATAAGCTTCGAATCGCTGCAAGCTCTTAACGCAGACGGCGTATTCTTCTCGAATGGTCCTGGAGATCCTGGCCAAGCAAATCGCGAAGTTGATCTTTTGCGTAAAGTTTTGGATGCAGGTTACCCGTTCTTTGGTATCTGCTTTGGAAACCAGTTACTTGGTCGCGCGCTCGGCTTTGGAACTTACAAGTTGAAGTTTGGTCACCGTGGTATTAATCAGCCTGTAAAAGACGTTACAACCGGAAAAGTGGAAGTTACGGCTCACAATCACGGCTTTGCTGTGGACGCACCTCTTGATGGCCCTGTTCAATCTCCTTACGAAAACGGCCACTTTGGTCGCGTAATGGTGTCGCATATTGACTTGAATGACAATGTTGTAGAAGGCTTACAATGCCTTGATATTCCAGCGTTCTCAGTGCAATATCATCCGGAAGCTGCAGCAGGCCCGCACGATGCTTCCTATCTATTTGACCGTTTTGTGCAATTGATGCGCGAAAACACTCGAAAAAGCAAGTAAGATTTTAAGATTTACGGAAAGAGAAGTTTACTATGCCAAAACGTACTGATATTAAGTCGGTTATGGTAATTGGTTCCGGCCCGATTGTTATTGGTCAGGCTGCAGAGTTTGATTATTCCGGAACGCAGGCTTGCCGAGTTCTTCGCGAAGAAGGCATTCGCGTAATTTTGGTCAACTCTAACCCGGCTACGATTATGACCGACCCGGAACTTGCGGACGCAACATATATTGAGCCAATTGACACTTCGATTTTGGAGCGAATTATTGCAAAGGAGCGTCCGGATGCGCTTCTTCCAACGCTTGGTGGTCAAACTGCACTTAATGCTGCAATGGATTTGGGTCGTGCAGGAATCCTAGAAAAATATAACGTTGAGCTTATTGGCGCTTCTTTGGAAGCAATCGACCGCGGCGAAGACCGAGAGCTTTTCAAAAAAGTCGTTGAAAAAGCCGGAGCTGAGTCAGCAAAATCCTTTATTGCTCACTCGATTGAAGAAGTAGACAAAATTGTTGAAACTTTAGGATACCCGGTAGTAGTACGTCCAAGCTTCACAATGGGCGGCTTGGGCTCTGGTATTGCTCATAACGAAGAAGAGCTTCACCGCATTGCAGGAGCCGGCATTCACTATTCTCCAACAAACGAAGTGCTTATTGAAGAAGGCATTGAAGGCTGGAAAGAGTTTGAGCTTGAACTTATGCGCGACGCAAAAGATAACGTCGTAGTTGTTTGCCCAATCGAAAACGTCGATCCTGTAGGCGTGCACACTGGCGACTCGATTACAGTAGCTCCTTGCTTTACGCTTACAGACCGCGAGTATCAGAAGATGCGCGATATTGGTATCGCTATTATTCGAGGCGTTGGCGTTGACACCGGTGGTTGCAATATTCAGTTCGCAATCAACCCTCAAACTGGTCGCATTATCGTCATCGAAATGAACCCGCGTGTGTCTCGTTCTTCCGCGCTCGCATCTAAAGCAACTGGCTTCCCAATCGCAAAAATCGCAACGAAACTTGCTCTCGGCTACACTTTGGATGAAATTCAAAACGATATTACGCGTTCAACTCCTGCAAGCTTCGAGCCAACAATCGACTATGTTGTAACGAAGATTCCGCGCTTTGCTTTCGAAAAGTTCCCAGGAGCAGACACCACGCTTACAACTTCTATGAAGTCAGTTGGCGAAGCAATGGCTTTGGCTGGAAACTTCCAGGAATCCCTTGGAAAAGCAATGCGCTCAATCGACAAGCGTCACGCGTGCTTTAGCTGGGATGGCGAGCGTCCAAGCGAGGAAGAAGTTAATAAGCTTCTTGAAGAAATGCACACTCCAACGGAGCACCGCTACTTGCAAATTCAGCGCGCGCTTTGGGGTGGAGCTACGCCGGAGCAGATTTTTGCAGCAACAAAAATCGACCCTTGGTTTGTAGAGCAGCTGGCTCAAATTAACGAAACTGCGCTCGCGGTTCGTGAAGCTGAAACTTTAACTCCTAAAGTTTTGAAGCGTGCTAAGCTTGCTGGTCTTTCGGACGTGCAGATTGCGCATTTGCGTAATCTTGGCGACGAAGGCGAAAACATGGTTCGTGAGCTTCGTTGGGCTTACGGTTTGCGCCCTGTTTACAAGACTGTTGACACTTGCGCAGCTGAGTTCGACGCAGCAACTCCGTACTACTATTCTTGCTACGCTGACGAAAGCGAGTTGAAGAAGCGCGATCGCGAAGCTGTGATTATCCTTGGCTCTGGTCCAAACAGAATCGGCCAGGGTATTGAGTTTGATTACACTTGCGTTCACGCTGTTCAGGAATTGGGCAAGGATTACGACACCATTATGGTTAATTGCAATCCTGAAACAGTTTCTACAGATTACGACATGTCTGACCGCCTTTACTTTGAGCCTCTTACTTTCGAAGATGTGCTTGAAATTTACGAAGCAGAAAAGAAGCTTGGACCTGTTAAGGGCGTGATTGTGCAGCTTGGTGGTCAAACGCCACTTTCGCTTGCTGCTCGTCTTAAAGCTGCAGGAGTTCCAATTTTGGGAACGACTCCTGAGGCTATTGATTTGGCTGAAAATCGTGAGCTTTTCGGCGAGGTTCTTCGTCAAGAAGGCATGAACGCTCCCCGATACGGCACAGCTTTGAGTCTTGAGGAAGCAAAAGATGCAGCTCACGCAATCGGCTACCCGGTTCTTGTGCGCCCAAGCTACGTGCTCGGCGGTCGCGGAATGGAGATTGTATACGACGACGCTCAGCTTGCAAAGTATGTTGATCGCGCATTGGATGAGGCTCGAGCAGACACGGTTGTTTCTGGCAGATTGCCTTCGCCGCTTTTGATTGATAAGTTCCTTCAGGACGCTATTGAAATCGATGTTGACGCGCTTTACGACGGCAACGAGCTTTATATTGGCGGCATTATGGAGCATGTTGAAGAAGCTGGTGTGCACTCTGGTGACGCTGCTTGTACTCTTCCTCCAAGCACGCTTTCGGACGATCAAATCCGCCGCCTTCGCGAGGGTACGCTTTCGATTGCGCGCGGCTGCTCAGTTCGCGGTCTGATTAACGTGCAGTACGCTTTTATGGCAAACACTTTGTATGTAATTGAAGCAAATCCTCGAGCGTCTCGTACTGTTCCGTTTGCTTCTAAAGCTACTGGTGTTGCTCTTGCTAAAGCTGCTGCTCGAATTATGGCTGGTGAAACAATTGCACAGCAGCGCAAGCGTGGACTTCTTCTTCCGCAAGGCGATGGTGGTGATATTCATCCAGGTCAGCAAGTTGCTATTAAAGCTTCTGTGCTGCCGTTCAAGCGTTTCCGCACTCCTGTTGGTCGTACGGTTGATATTTTGCTCGGACCAGAAATGCGTTCTACCGGCGAAGTTATGGGCTTCGATCGTGACTTCCCACATGCTTTTGCTAAGAGCCAGCTTGCAGCATACAAGGGTGGTTTGCCTACCAGCGGCAACGTGTTTGTGTCTGTAAGTGATGCAGATAAGCGTCAACTTCCGCTTCTTGCAGTGCGATTAGTGGAGCTTGGTTTTACGATTTGGGCTACTGAAGGTACAGCTTCTGTGCTTCGTCGTTATGGTATTGATTCCGTGATTGTCGATAAGCTTTCTAGTCAGGGCGACACGGCGAAGGATATGCCAAATAGTGAGAAAGCGCATGAAAGAATCGGTAAGAATGTTGTAGAGCTTATCGAAAATGGTAAGATTGATATGGTATTGAATACGCCGAATTCAAGGGGATCGCGCACTGATGGTTATGCCATTCGTGCAGCAGCTGTAGCAGCTGATCTTCCGCAATTCACTACTATTACCGAATTCGCACCAGTATTAATGGCTATTGAAGCTGTTAAGAACAACGATTATCAGGTGATGAGCATACAAGAACATGCTCAGCAGTTGTTTGCAATTGAACAGGCAGAAAGTCAAGAAAGTCGGGCTTAATACATGACCGAGAGCATTCGTGATCAAGAAGTGCAGGCGCAACGATCCGATTTTGGTTTGCGTTTGAAGAACGCTATGGCAAAATATGGACCATTGTGTGTTGGAATCGATCCTCATCGCAAAATGCTGCTTAATTGGGGATACAACATGGATGCTCTTGGAGCTGAACTTTTTTCTATGCGCATGCTGCAAGCTATGAATGGTAGGGCAGCGGCAGTTAAATTCCAATCCAGCATGTTTGAGCGCTATGGTTCTAAGGGTTTCGCAGCGCTTGAGCGTGTGCTGTATGCCGCTCGTCAAATGGATATTATTACTATTGTTGATTGCGGTCATGGAGGATTGTCTACTACTATTTCTGCGCTTGCAGACGCATATTTTAAGCCTGGAGCTCCGCTTCTTGCTGATGCTATTACTTTGCTTCCTTATTATGGCGCACGTTCTATGGGCGGCTTAATTAACGAAGCTCTTAATAACGGTCGCGGTGTTTTTATTGCGTCTCTAACTTCTAATCGCGAAGGCGCAAGTTTGCAAACTGCTATTAGGCAAAGCGGAACTTACCGCGGAACTACTGTAGCTCACGGAATTGCTCAAACGGCTCAAAGTTTTAACAATAAAACTAAAGGAATGGGTTCTGTTGGTTTAATTGTTGGAGCGACTATTGGCGACTGGATGAACGGTGGTGGAATTGACGTAACCAGTTTTACTGGTCCAATTCTTTCTCCTGGTTATGGGTGGCAAGGTGCAGAAGCTGACGATTTAAAGCGTGTTTTTGCTGGTACACATGGTAATGTATTGGTAACTGTTTCGCGTTCGATTGCGTCGCATGGTCCAGATATTGGTGAACTTTCGGCTGCAACTGAACGCATAGCATTGGATATTCGTCAGGCTCTTGTTGATTCAGACGAATGTGTGTAAACGAGAGGTAAACAAATGGGTGCCACGGATGAGACTGCAGATTCGCAGTCTAGACGTCGATTAATCGTATTAACGGGTCCTACTGCGGCTGGTAAAGGCACAGTAGAAGGCATACTTCGTGAGAAGCATCCTCATATTTGGCTATCTGTTTCTGCTACCACTCGTGCGCCTAGACCTGGTGAATTTAATGGTATTCACTATTGGTTCTTAGATGAAGAAGAATTTGAGCGTCGTAAGCGTAATGGTGAATTCTTGGAAACCGCGCTGGTTCATGGCATGGCTCATTATGGCACCCTTCTTCAGCCTGTTTTGGATCATCTTACGCAAGATATTCCTACTTTGCTGGAAATAGATTTGCAAGGAGCTAGGCGCGTAAAACAAGAGGCTGCTCGTCTTGGATTAGAAGTTGTGTACGTGTTCATTGCGCCTCCGAGCTTTGAAGAGCTTAAGCGTCGTCTTATTGGTCGTGGTACTGAAACTCCTGAGCAGCAAGCAAAACGTTTGGAAACTGCTAAAGTTGAAATTGCTGCAGCTAAAGAGTTCGATGTTGTTATTGTGAACGATAATGCTGAGCGTGCCGCAGATGAACTGTGGAATGTTATTGCAAGCGAATACGACTTATAGTTAAAACTTACGCAATATCCAATCGATAGCATATAATAAGCCTTTTGGAACTATTGTGGCACCATAGAATTTGGAGAATATTATGGCATTAGGCACTCAGCCAACACCTACTGGTCTTGCGAATCCACCGATTGATGATTTAATGCAACATGCGGATTCCAAGTATGCGCTTGCCTTATTTGCTGCAAAACGAGCACGTCAAATTAATGCTTATTTTACTCAGCTTAATGAAGGTTTGCTTCAAAATGTTGGCCCACTAGTTGAGTATCAAAATCAAGAAAAGCCTTTAGCTATTGCTTTCCGCGAAATTAATGCTGGATTGCTTGAAGAGACTCTTGGTGAGGACGATTTAAGCGAAGGTAATTAATAAGCCTTGCTAATAAACGTCTTTATGGGTATTCGCAGTCGCGTATCATCCGTGCTCAATAAAGCGGATGCACGGCTGCGTTTTTCACTTTATTTAGCCTGTATTTAGCCTTATCGACTATAAACGTAAGGGGGAAATGTGGAAGAACGTAAATTAATTTCTGCAGAATCTGTAACTGAAGGTCATCCTGACAAGTTATGCGATCAAATTGCTGACGCTATATTGGACGATATGCTTCGTCAGGATTCTCATGCGCATGTTGCTATAGAGGTTTGTGCTTCCGTTGGTCAGTTTGTGGTTTTTGGCGAAGTGCGTGGTGAAGTTTATAGCGATATTCCGGGAATCGTGCGTCAAGTTGTTCGTAATGTTGGCTACACGAGCTCCACAATTGGTCTTGATGCTGATTCTTGTGGTGTTATGGTTTCTTTAACTGAGCAAAGTGCAGAAATTAATCAAGGTGTTGCTAGGTTGGATGCTTCTTGCGAGAGTGCATCTTCTCGTGAGGAGCACTACGCTGCTCAAGGTGCAGGCGATCAAGGTGTTATGTTTGGTTACGCTAGCGACGAAACAGATACTTTAATGCCTTTGCCGATTTATCTTGCTCATCGTTTAGCTCAAAAGCTTGCTAAAGTTCGTAAAGATGGCACTGTTGCGCATTTGCGTCCAGATGGGAAAACTCAAGTAACGATTGAGTATGATTCAAAAGGATCGCCTAAACGTTTGGATACTGTGCTTATTTCTACTCAGCATGACCCAGAAGTTTCTAGAGACTGGTTACAAGATCAGCTTGTTGAACATGTTGTTAATCCTGTGTTGGACGAAGTTCTTGCTCAAAAAGTTGCGCACGATTCGTACCGTATGCTTGTAAACCCTACTGGCTCCTTCGTTTTGGGAGGTCCTGCAGCTGATTCGGGCTTAACTGGTCGAAAAATTATTGTTGACACTTATGGTGGTGCTGCTCATCATGGTGGTGGAGCTTTTTCCGGTAAGGATCCTAGCAAAGTTGACCGTTCTGCAGCTTATGCAGCTCGCTGGGTTGCAAAAAATATTGTGGCAGCTGGTTTAGCTCATAAGGCAGAAGTTCAAGTTGCTTATGCTATTGGTATTGCTGATCCTGTAAGCGTAAACGTAGAAACTTTCGGAACTGAAGCTGAAGGTATTACGCGTGCAGATATTGCGCGTGCTGTGCGTGAAGTATTTGATTTGCGTCCAGCTGCGATTATTGATGAGCTTAACTTGCTTAAGCCAATTTATGCTCCAACCGCAGCTTATGGTCATTTTGGTCGTACGGATGTCAAATTCCCTTGGGAAGAAACGAATCGTATTGAGCAATTGAAAGATGCGCTAAAAAAGTAGTTTTATTGATAAATTTTGCTGTAAAATAACAGTAATTATGTGATGTAATTCAAGTAAAACTAAGGGTTATTTATGGCAGAGCAACCTTCGCTAGACGGCTTAGCGCGTAAAACAAGACGTAAGCGCAATGCTGTTTCTCTAGTGCCTGCTAATGAATGCCCTATTGCGCATGTGATGCTTGATGTTCAAGCTTCACATTTAGGTCGTACTTTTGATTACTTGATATCGCAAGATCAAGATGAATCTGCTCAGCCTGGGGCGTTTGTACGCGTTCGTTTTGGAGCACAAAAGCTCACTGGAGTTATTTGGTCTCGTTCTTCGCATACAGACACCCCTCATACTGCTTTAAGATTTTTAGAGCGCGTGTTTCCTTCAGATGTTTTGCTTTCTAAATCTTTGCGAGACGATATTGACGCCATAGCTAAAGCTTATGGTGGAACTAGCTCAAATATTTTGCGTCTTGCTGTGCCTCAACGCGTAGCTCGTGTTGAGCATGAGGAAGTTTTTGACAACATACGCTTGCAACGCAGAAAACAGTGGCGTGAAAATCTTAAGAAGCGTTTGCAAAACGATAACAATACAAACCCAGGTTACGCTACAACTTCTCGCATGATTTATGATTACGAAAATGCAAATATTTTATACAATGCATTAATCAAAAAATCTATTGACGCAAGTTTTAGTGAAAATAAAACAGAAAATCAATTAGTCAAGCAAGCAGAAAATAATTCTTCTCAATCTTTTATTGTAGACGCTTTACCAGGTTCTTGCCGACTTGCACAAGATTTAGCGTGGATGATTGTCACTGCTTTAAGCGCGTGTAAGCAAGCTGTTGTAGTTTTGCCGACGCTAAGAGAAGTAAATGATGTAATGCGCGCGCTAATGGTTTACGGATTAAAGCCATATAAGCGTGTCAGTGAGAATCATCGTGGTTTTTCTGCTGGAAGTTTTGATGGCGATGTAGCTCGACTTTGTGCTGCGGATCCTCCAGCTGATAGATATAGAGCTTGGCGTGCAATCGCGTCCGGAATAGTTCCTTGCGTTCTTGGCACTAGAGCTGCAATGTATGCTCCAGTTGAGGGAGATGCTTTATTTGCGATTGTTGAAGATTGCGCGTACCAATATGCTGATGGCATGATGCCGTATGCTCAAGCGCGTGGAGTTATGCGACTTCGTGCGAAAAGGCATGGCGGCGTATTTGTGTCAATGTCGTATTCCAGAAGCGCGCTTAGTCAAAGTGAAGTAGACTGCTATATGTCAAATGCGCAAGATGCGCAAGGTGAGCAATCTGTTCAAACTACTAAAGTTATTCAAACTACTCAATCTGCTAAAACTGCTGAAACAATAAGCGGATCTAGCATCCCTGTAAGTGCGAGTAAACTTGCTCGCGAAAAGTTAGTTCCGTGGGTTCGTTGGCTTAATCGTGAAGCTTTATTGAAATTAGCTGACCCAAGTATTGGCGCTCGCATACCGCATAGCGCAGTAAGAGCTATTAATGATGCTCTTTCGGATGGTAAGCCTGTGCTGCTTTCTATTGCGCAAGATGGTGTGACGCAATCGGCTATATGCTCTTCTTGCAAACGTCAAGCGCGCTGTAGACGATGTACCGGGCCTCTCGATGTTGCAAATAGTCAGCAAACAGCACGTTGCTCGTGGTGTGGTGCTAGTGCAATAAATTGGTCTTGTTCTAATTGTGGCAGTAGCAATATGCGAGTTATACAAGTTGGCGCTGCTGGTGTTGCAGAAGAATTATCTAAACTATTTCGCAACGTGCCTATTATTATTTCGTCACAACACCAACCGAACGGAATTATCCAGTGTATTGATGAAAAACCTGTAATTGTTGTTGCAACTCCTGGATGTGAGCCTCGCGTACAAACGCAAGACGCAAATTGTAACGGAGAATATGGTGTTGTAGCAATACTCGATACGTGGGTAAGTTTGTACGCTTCGGGGCTTGATGCGCGAATAGATACACTTAATTCGTGGATGAAAGCTTCTGCTTTATGTGCTCCTAGAGCGCGCGGAGGAAGTGTGCTTTTGATTGGCGAAACGTATCCTGTTCTTGCGCGTGCGCTTACATTGTGGGATACGACTCAACTTTCTTGCAATGAGCTTTCAGAAAGAGCTCAAGCAATATTGCCGCCTTGTGTAACTGCAGCATGCGTATGGGGTGCTCGTGATGCGGTTATGCGTGCGCTTGAAAACATTGGTGCAATGCAAGAAAATCTTGGGTGCGAAAGTAGTCAAGATGCTGATTTTTCAGCAATTTCTCCATTATTAGGAATTGTTCCAATGCATCCGCCTGTTACAGACAGATACCAGCATTTTGACGATATTTACGACCGTGTAAAAGCTGTAGTAAGAGTTCCGCTTTATTTAAGACAAGAATTAGTGAACCGATTGCACAAGGAAGTAGCTCGTCACGTAGCAACACGTGCTGCAGGAGAGTTGCGTTTTTGTGTTGATCCAAAAGATTTATTAGCGTACTAACTTACTAATAGGGGAGAGAAAAATGTTAAAAACATATCATTGCGCAGTTTTGGGAGATCCTATTTCGCATTCGCTGTCTCCTGTGCTTCACAACACGGCTTATAAGGTTTTAGGTCTTACAAATTGGCAATATAGTAAGGAAAAAGTAAGCGAAACAGAGCTTCGCGATTTTATTGCGCATCTTGACGATTCTTGGAAAGGCTTAAGCCTTACTATGCCGCTTAAAAAAACCGTAATGAAACTCGGTACACCTTGCGACTACTGGTCGCGCGCGCTTAACGTGGCAAATACTGCAGTTTTTACTAGCAACCCAGCAACCGCTTCGCAATCGCAAATAAAGCTATACAACACTGACGTAAGTGGCATATTAATAACATTTATGCAAGCATTACATGAGCGTATATGCGAAGTAAAAAAGGCTGTTATTATTGGCAGTGGCAACACTGCGTCCTCTGCATTGGCAGCTTTAATTGAAATTGCGCAAGTAGCAAAGCTTGAGCAAGTGCAAGTTGTTGCTAGAACTGAAGATGACGGTAGTGTAAAAGGCGTTGAACGTTTTAATAATCTTATACAAAAGTATTGCGCTGATTTTCCAAATAAAATAAGCATAGGTCAAAATAATAAAAGCGAAGAAAATGACGCTATGTATGAGCCTGTGCAAGGTATTGAGTTCCCAACAATAAGCGAAGAAGTATTTTCAAAATTTGCAGACTATAGCGCAGAAAAATTGAGTGCAGAAAAATTGTCAGAATGTGATAAATCTCTCATTTTGAAATCTTTAAATTCACTCGAAGCTGTTCGTGCAATCGCAGAAGCAGACATAGTCATAAGCACAGTTCCAGCGCATGTAGCAGATCCAATTGCGCTTGCGTTGAAAGCGTACTGTCAAGATAGTGCGAATAATCAAACGAAATTAGGAACATTGCTTGACGTAGTTTACGATCCTCGCCCAAGCATGCTACTTAGTGTATGGCAACAATACGGTTGCGCTATTGGCGGAGAAGAAATGCTTTTGCAACAAGCTTTAGCACAAGTAAGTCTTATGACGATTGAGTACAGGCAATCTAAAGAAAATTTTGGGAATTGTGCTAAGACTTGCGCTGAGGATTGTGCTGAGACTGGTTCTGAGCTTGGTTATAAACCTAGTGCTGACAAGGCTAGATATTACGATGACGTAAGTAGTCTCATGCGAAAAGCCTTACAGGAGGCATTATGAGCGATAATACGCAACATACTACGCAAAGTGATGTGCAACGTGATGCGCAACATACTACGCAACGTTCCGCGTCGACTAGTATGCAACTATCTGACAGATTTGAAGTTATGCTAATTACAGGCATGAGCGGAGCTGGGCGCTCGCACGCTGCTAACGCGTTGGAAGATATGGGATGGTATGTTATCGATAATCTTCCGCCAAAACTGCTCATACCGCTAGTAGATATGATGACTTCATCCGGTTCTAAAGTGCATAAGCTTGCTGCTGTTATTGACGTGCGTTCTAGAGGATATTTCGACGACCTGTTTGCAGTTCTTGCGCATATTGATGACCTTGGTGTAAAAACGCGAATTCTGTTTCTAGATGCTTCAGATGCTGTGCTTATCAAGCGTTACGAGTCTGTGCGTAGACCGCATCCTTTGCAGCGCGGTGGCAGACTTATTGACGGTATTCTAGAAGAGCGAGAGCTGCTCAGTCATCTGAAAGATTGCGCAAATATTATTATCGATACTTCTGCACTTAGTATTCACCAACTTTCTACAAAGCTTTACGAAGGATTGCTTGGAAAAGGCTCTTCTACTGTTTCTGTGCATATTTTCAGCTTTGGATTTAAATACGGCATGCCAATGGACGCTGATTTTGTTGCCGATATGCGATTTTTGCCGAATCCTTTCTGGGTTCCTGAATTAAGGGAGCTTACAGGTAAGGATCAAGCTGTGCAAGATTATGTTTTATCGAATTCTGCGGCAATTACATTCTTAGATTCTTACGAAAATGCGCTTCTTACAGCTATCGACGGATTCGCTAAAGAAGACAAGCATTACGTGACTATTGCTGTAGGATGTACTGGCGGTCAGCATCGTTCTGTTGCCGTAAGTATTGAGCTTGCTAGACGTTTGAGATTGCACGGTTTGCAAGTTACAGTATCTGCAAGAGAGCTACAGAGAAGATCATAATAAGTGGAGAAGTAAAGTAGCAAAAAGTAAAGTAGTGAAAAAGTAAAGTAGTGAAATGCGATTATGAAACTAATCAATTAAAATTAATTAAAAAATTAAATAAAAATTGTGTAAATTATATAAAATATAAAAAATCTTGTACTAAAAGCATGTAAAGCATGTGCAAAAACCGGTAAAATGTCCAACGTATTCTGTATCACAGAAAGCCGGGCATGTCGTGTGCCACAGCATCATGCAAGTACCCAACAGCACTCATATTTTAAGAAGAACAAAAGTAGGAGGTTGTCCCTTGGCTCTTCTTGACGACGTCAAAAATGAACTCGTTTCAAACAACAATGAGCTCCCGACTGTCATTATGGCTCAAGCTGCAGCAATGATGCGCTTTGCTGGCGGCTTAAGGCCAGTAAATAATCAAGCTGTTATTCGCGCTCAGTTGGATTCTCAGCGCGCAGCTCAGTGGCTTGTTGAGGTATTGAAAACTTATTTCCAGAGGGAAGCAACAATTGCTCAAGTTTCTCGGCAAACTCCTACGGGCACTGTAGTTCGCTATGACGTGGTAGTTGAGCGTGGTGCTGCAGCACTGGCTTTGCAATCTGGTCTTCTTGATCGACGTATGAGAATTGTTGCAGGTCTTGCACCTGAGATTGTTGGTGGAAGTATCGCCCAAATCAAAGCAGCTTGGCGTGGTGCTTTCTTGGCTCACGGTGCTATTTCCGACCCTGGCAAAGCTAGCTATTTGGAAGTTGTTTGCCCAACTCATGAGGCTGCAAATGCTTTGCAAACTATGGCGGCGCGACTTGGCATTAGCGCCAAGGCTCGTCAGGTTCGTAGCTCTGAGCGAGTGACGTTGCGCGATTCTGACGCAATTGAGCGAATGTTGATTTTGATTGGTGCTCCTCGTTCTGCTCGCGAATGGACCGGTAAGCGTTCGGACGGTGAAGCTCGCGGAAAAGCAAACCGTTTGGCTAATTTTGACGATGCGAATATGCGTCGTAGTGCTAAGGCTGCTGCTGAGGCATGCGAAAAGGTTCGTCACGCATTCGATATTTTGGGCGACGATATTCCAGATAATTTGTTGATGGCTGGAAAGCTTCGTCTTGAGCATAGCGACGCAAGTTTGGAAGAGCTTGGTCACTTGGCTGATCCTCCTATTACAAAGGATGCGATTGCAGGGCGAATTCGTAGACTTTTGCAGCTTTCAGCGAAGGTTGAGAAGTCGCGTATGCAGCAGCTTTAATGCTGATTTTGCGTGGTTTGTAGCTGTATTGGCTGGCGGGTTTTTTTATGTGGCTGTGAGCGGTGGGTGTTACTTGTCTCGCAGCGCTCCGCTCTTATACCTTACTTGGACTTAGCGGTTGCGTAGTTAAGTTTAGTTTTTTACTTACTTTCTCTGCAAAAATAGTATTCGTCAACAAGATTATTACTATCGTTCCGCTTTTATATTGCTCGACCAAGCAACACCCACCCCTCACTCGTTAATTCCAATCGCAGTTGTTTTTGGTGTGGTAGGAAGAGTGATTGGTGTGGAGTGTGCAGCAGCACCGATGTTAGTGTTCGCCAAGCAATAAATACTCAACGTCTGCAGAGCATTAATGTCAAAGTTCACTAAGCAACATATAGTCGACGTTTGCAAAGCATTACTGCAAAGCTTCAGACGCAACGTTTGCAAAGCGCAACTGCAAAGCTACAAAACCACTTTTCGCAGAAGCATTACTGCAAAGCTACAGACGCAACGTCAGCAGAGCACTGGTGCAAAGCTGCGTTGTTCATAGGGATTGTTGAAGATGTGCGGTATAATTGCACCCGGCAATGTGTTGATGTTTGAGGCTGATTTTGCGTTTTGTTGAACGAAGTAAGCCGGCACGGTAAGCCAGTATGTAAGTCAAATATGGTAAGCCAATATGGTTTGGAAAGGATACCAATGAAGACACTGAAAGATTTGGGAGATTTGAGTGGTAAGCGCGTATTGGTTCGCGCTGATTTTAACGTTCCTCTCAAGGGTACGACGATTACTGATGATGGTCGTATTCGTGCTGCTTTACCAACCATTAAGGCTTTGCGTGAGCAGGGTGCTAAGGTGATTTTGATGGCTCACCTTGGTCGTCCAAAGGGTCAGGTTGTTCCAGAGCTTTCCTTGGCTCCAGTTGCGCAGCGTTTGGGTGAATTGCTCGGCACAAATGTTGTTTTGGCTGCAGACACTTACGGCGAAGATGCTCAAGCTAAGGTAGCTGCCATGAATAATGGCGACGTTGTTTTGCTTGAAAATGTGCGCTTCAACGCGGAAGAAACCAGCAAGGATGCTTCCGAGCGCGCAGCTTACGCTAAGAAGATTGCTTCTCTTGGCGAAGTGTTTGTTTCCGACGGCTTTGGTGTTGTGCACCGCGCTCAGGGTTCAAATTACGATGTTGCTGCCGATCTTCCAGCAGCTGCAGGCTTGCTTGTTGAAAAGGAAGTTAAGGCACTTTCTCGCGCAACTGAAAACCCAGAGCGTCCTTTGACTGTTGTTCTCGGCGGCTCTAAGGTTTCCGACAAGCTCGGCGTTATTGAAAACTTGCTTTCTAAGGCTGATCGTCTTGTTATTGGCGGCGGTATGGTGTTCACATTCCTCAAGGCTTTGGGTCACGAAGTTGGTACTTCTTTGCTTGAAGAGGATCAACTCGAGAAGGTTAAGGGATACATTGAAACCGCTAAGAAGAATGGCGTTGAGCTTGTGCTTCCAACTGATATTGTTGTGAATGCTGGCTTCCCAGCAGGGGATACTCCAGTTGCTCCAGAAGTAGTTCCAGCAGACGCTATTCCTGCAGACAAGATGGGCTTGGATATTGGTTCTGACTCTCAGAAGCTTTTCCACGACAAGATTGTTGACTCCAAGACTGTTGTTTGGAACGGTCCTATGGGTGTGTTCGAGGTTCCAGAGTTTGCAGCCGGTACTCGCGCTGTAGCTCAGGGCTTGGTCGATGCAACTAAGAACGGCACTTTCACTATAGTCGGCGGTGGTGATTCTGCTTCTGCAGTGCGCAACCTTGGATTCCCAGAAGATGGCTTCTCGCACATTTCTACTGGCGGCGGCGCTTCTCTCGAGTTCTTGGAAGGCAAGACTCTTCCAGGTTTGAGTGTGCTTGAGTAAGTAATATTGCTTGAGTAAGTAGTATTTACGCGAGCAAGTATAAACTAAATATTTCCGCTTATGCCGACTTTCGATTTTATGAATCCGTTTTGTAAATCGAGGTCGGCATAACACTAATTTGCGCAATACTATTAATCTTCAATCCTCAATTTTTAAGGGTGATTATGGTTGTTAAAAGAAAGCCGCTAGTCGCAGGTAATTGGAAAATGAACTTCAATCACCGCGAAGCAACGCATTTTATACAAAAATTTGCGTGGCTACTGCGTGACGCGCATTACGACTATCACGATTGTGAAATTGCACTTATGCCTTCTTTTACTTCAATAAGAAGCGTGCAAGTTCTTGTTGAGTCTGACCATTTGCCAATATTGTACGGAGCTCAAGCTGTTTCTGTTACTGCTCAAGGTGCTTTTACTGGTGATGTTTCTGCAGATATGCTTGCAAGTCTTGGATGTTCAATGGTTATTGTTGGTCATTCTGAAAGACGCAAGTATCATCCTGAAGATGATGCAAATATAGTTGATCAAGTTCGAGCTGTTCTTGCCGCAGGAATGCAGCCAATTCTTTGCGTTGGTGAAAGTCTTAAAGAACGTCAACAGGGTGTTGCGCTGGATTTTGCTGTAGGGCAAGTGCATGATGTAACGCGCGATTTGGATGCGAAGCAAGCTAAGCGTTTAATTATTGCGTACGAGCCAGTTTGGGCAATTGGTACGGGTATGGTTGCCACTGCTAACTCAGCTCAGGAAGCTGCATTGGCTATTCGTGAAGACTTGCGCGTTACGTTCGGTGACGATGTTGCAGATACTGTTCGTATTCTTTACGGCGGATCTGTAACTTCTTCTAATGCTTCAAGTCTTATCGCGGAGCCAGATGTCGATGGATTCTTAATTGGTGGTGCTTCTCTTGATGCGCAAGAACTTGCTAATATTGTGCGACTAACGGCTGCGCAAACACGTTTAGAGACTAAATAAGCTTAAGCGGTCAAAGGTTATTATTAAACTTAATTGAGTACTGTAAAACAGGAGGTTGGTTGTGTCCACTGTGAAGATTATTTTGCAGGTGTTGCTTGTGCTCACTAGCATTTTGCTCACATTGTTAATTTTGATGCACAAGGGCAAGGGCGGCGGCCTTTCCGACATGTTCGGCGGCGGTTTAACGAAGAACGCTGGTAGCTCTGGTGTTGCAGAAAAGAACTTAAATCGTTGGACGGTTATTATAGCGTTGATTTGGGTGGCTGTTATTGTTGCCTTGAACCTTATGACTAAGTTCTCACTTATCTAAGTATTCTTTTAAGCGCGTAGTCGAAAGATTGCGCGCTTTTTATTTTATAAATCAAAATTTATGGGCTTGTGTGTGATCTTGCGTACGCGCTTGCATTTGTGCGATTTACAAATTCATTATGCACATTAAAAATAGTGGGTAACTATAATGCTTCGTTTTTCTCCTTCTTTAGTAATTGCTGATCTTGACGGCACAATGCTTCACGATTCCGATACTTTTGAAGGCCGCTTTTTAAGCAGCGAAACTGTGCAGGCTGCTGAGCGTTTGCACGAATCTGGTATTCCGCTTGCTATTATTACGGCTCGTCCTGTTGGAAGCGCTTTTGATTTTGTTCACGATTTAAAAGCTCAAGTTTGCGCGTATCTAAACGGTGCGCTTATTGATTTTGATTGCGTTCACAGCACTATTTCTGAACTTACTTCGCAGCGAAGCATTGATACTCTTACTCGCTTTGGTTTTGACTCTAATCTTGCTGCTGATGTTTGCCTGCGATTGCTTGATAAAATACCTACGCTCCGTCTTGGTATTGTGATGAACGACGTTCGTTACACTAATTTTGATGTTCGTATGCTTTGGAACGAGCAGGATTTTATTATTACAGATTTTTCCAATGTTCCAAGTGGCATAGCAGACAAAATCATTATTGTGCCGCGAGATTGCGAGAAGGAACAGCTTCAGCGTATTATTCCGGATGATTTTTCCTTGCATATTAGCGAAGATGTGTTGTGGATGCTTACGAATCCTCTTGCGAACAAGGGACATGCACTGAACGTTATTTGCGATCGTTTGGGCGTTAAGCCTAGCCGTACTGTTGTTTTTGGCGACGATATTATTGATATTGATATGTTCCGTGCCGGTGGTTATGGGGTAGCGGTGGCGAATAGTAATCCGCGTTTGCTTGCGATTGCGGACGAAGTTTGCGATTCCAACAATGACGACGGTGTTGCCAACTGGCTTCATTCAACCCTTTTTACTAGATTGTGAATAACCAACCTTTTTTCGTTACTGGCGCAGTTGGGCGGAGTCATACGTCGAGCGCTCCAATTGTGGGGAAATTTCCTCGCGTTTGGAGCGTCTAACCCTCCGCAACCCTCCAAATGCGAGATGATGCTCGCGCTCTAAGCGCTCGCTTACGAAACTCGCTTGCGCTATCGCAACGTTTTAACCGAATCTCGCTGGCGAACTCTTTCTGGCAAGTAATCACCGTTATTTTCTCAGTTGGTTGACTGAGTTAGTAACGGTGTTGAGCTTATTACCGTTATTTTCTCAGTTTGTTGACTGAGTTAGTAACAGTGTTGAGCTTATCACCGTTATTTTCTCAGTTCGTTAGCTGAGTTAGTAACGCTCACTACCTTCCTGTAATACCTCTTATCCACAACGCTCAAAATTTATTGCGCAAATATTGTATCTTTGAATAATAAATTGTATGAGCAATACTAGTAACGAAATAATACGCATGATCGAAAATGCAGAAAGTAATCATCAGTGCATACGACCAATTACTGGTGCGCAAAAGCAGTATGCGTATAGGTGCGTGAAGAAAGGCACTTTTGTGCGCACTTTCCGCAATCTTTACGCGCGAACTGAGTATTGGCAGAAGCTATATCCGTCTGAAAAAATGCGTCACATAGCTATTTCTTTAATGGAGATTTATCCAGAATGGAAGTTCACTGGTCCTACTGCTGCTGCGCTACTTGGCTATGATATTGTGGAAAATTATGATGATGTAGAAGATGGCAGTGATAATATTCAGCGCAACTTCAGTTCTTCTGTAAGTTCAACGAAGATTTATATTCGTAGTTCTGTGCACAAGTCTGCTAACGATAATCCGTATTTGCATAGGATTATGCGAACATGCAAAGAACAGGATGGTACAAGTGATGACGTGCGCATTGTGCAGCCGAGTCGAAATCATGGTAGACGTCTCGTTACGCTTCCGCATTCAAGTGACAGGGTAAGTTATGAGATTAGAAGTCATATTGTTGACAAGAGCACGATGCTTTTTGATGTTGCGAATACTGTGAATTTTAGGACAGCGCTGCCGATTTTTGATTCTGCTGCGCGCGATAACGTGAATTTTAACAAGGTTCTTGAGATTTGCGGAAGAAGATACGGGACTTCTGCTGGCGGACGTAGAAATGGTTGCGCTAATAAGTTGCAATACGCGGACGACGTTTATGATGAGTACGATTCATTCAATGAAGAGTATGAAGATTTGCGTACTCGTGAGAAGAGTGTAGTTACTGCTAATTCTGCGGAGTCGTTTGCGAATGCATTCGTTGGCGGCGGGTTCGGAAAATATGGGAGTAAGGAATATTCGCTTCTTATGCTGCGCCGCCTTTGCCTTTTTAAGAATGGTTTAAGTGAGAATGGCGGCGAGTCTTTTGCGCGCGGCACGATGATTGATCTTGGGTTTATGGTGCCTGAGTTGCAGCATGAGTTTGTTGCGTCAAATTCTAGGGTTAAGTATAGGTGTGATTTTTTGTGGCGGGTTTCGGGCGGTGGTCTGATTGTTGGTGAGCTTGATGGGTATGGGAAGTATTTTGTTGATTCGACTAATTCTACGCATGCGAATATCAACTTCAATTCTTCGTCTGATACTCAAATGTTGCGTAATTCCTACAATCAGGCCGCTATTAATCGCAATATTGATAGGCAGGCGGAGCGCGAGTCGGTGCTTTTTAGGGAGTGCGGAGTGAGTAAGATTGTGCGCTTTAATTTTGCGGATGTTGTTGGCGTTAAGAATCTTGAGCGGAAGCTTGTTGAGGCTGGCGTGCCGCGGATTATGCGCGTTGGATAATATCGAGCGCTTAAAGCGCGCACGCTTTACCGTTTTTCGTTACTGGCGCAGTTGGGCGGAGTCATACGTCGAGCGCTCCAATTGTGGGGAAATTTCCTCGCGTTTGGAGCGTCTAACCCTCCGCAACCCTCCAAATGCGAGATGATGCTCGCCGCTCTAAGCGCTCGCTTACGAAACTCGCGTGCGCCATCGCAACGTTTTAACCGAATCTCGCTGGCGAACTCTTTCTGGCAAGTAATCACCGTTATTTTCTCAGTTGGTTAATCTGCTTGAGTGCTCCAATTGTAGGGAGTTTTCCTCTCGTTTGGAGTGCTCCGCAAACAAAAACCGCACATGTGTGAATTAATCCACGAACATGTGCGGTTTATGTTTATTTATTACTGATTAATCAAATCAGGCGTTTACGCGATCGATGCCGGACTGCACGTCAGCAATCACGGAATCCCAAGACTTGATGAAGGCGGCAACACCGTCGGCCTCAAGCTTGTCGGTAACGTCCTTAATGTTGATGCCAAGCTCAGCAAGCTTGTTCATAACAGCGTGGCTCTCTTCGTAAGTGCCCTTAACGGAAGCAGCGCCGTTGCCGTGATCAGCAAGAGCGTTCAAAGTCTTTTCTGGCATGGTGTTCACAACATGCTCAGCAACCAACTCGTCAACGTACTTGCAGTCGGAGTAAGCTGCGTTCTTGGTGCCGGTAGAAGCCCAAAGTGGACGCTGCTTCTTAGCGCCCTTAGCTTCAAGAGCAGCCCAACGTGGGTCAGCTGCGAACTTCTTTTCGAAGAGTTCGTAAGCCAAGCGAGCGTTAGCAACAGCAGCCTTGCCTTCAAGAGCCTTAGCTTCATCGGAGCCGTTAGCTTCGAGGAGCTTGTCAACAGCGCTATCAACGCGGGAGACGAAGAAGGAAGCTACGGAACCAATGTGCTTCAAGTCGTGGCCGTTAGCATCTGCCTGAGCGATACCTTCGATGAAGGCGTCGATAACCTGCTCGTAGCGCTCGAGGGAGAAGATCAAGGTTACGTTCACAGAAATACCCTTAGCAAGGGTAGCGGTGATAGCTGGAAGACCTTCCAAAGTTGCTGGAATCTTAATCATAACGTTTGGACGATCAACCTTTGCCCAAAGCTCTTCAGCCTGCTTCTCAGTGTTAGCAGTATCGTGAGCCAAGCGTGGGTCAACTTCGATGGAGACGCGGCCGTCAACGAAGTCGGTCTTTTCAGCGATCTCGCGGAAGATATCGGTTGCGTTACGAACGTCGGTGGTGGTCAACTCGCGGATAGCGGTTTCAACGTCGACCTTGCCGAGTTCCTTAAGCTGTGCATCGTATGGGCCAACCTGGCTCAAAGCCTTCTGGAAGATGGATGGGTTGGTGGTAACGCCAACAACATTCTTATTAGCAATCAAATCCTGCAAAGAGCCGGACTCAATGCGGGTACGGGACAAATCGTCCAACCAAATAGAAACGCCGGAATCGCTGGTGCGCTGCGTTGCTTCAGTCATGTTATCTCCTTAACACTGTGCTCCACCAATTGGGGCACGTCGGTATTTTGGCGTTTTTACAAGAAACAGCGGTTGATGTCGAACCAACGGTAGCTCGGCATCAACACGCCGTCGCTGTCTCTTGTGAAGTGTTTCGTTAGCACTTCTAGTTTTGTGACATACCAATTTTATTTTGATACATCAAGCTTTTTATTCGCTACCTATTTGCGATTCTCTACTATTTGCGATTTGCTTTTAGTAGCAATCTACTTTTAGTAGCAAGTTTCGCTTAGGCGCGAGCTTCTTCGATAGAAGCCTTAGCAGCTTCTACTACGTGCTCAGCAGTAATGCCCAAGTCGATCATGTTCTGACCGCCGTCACCCTGCAAGCCGTACTGTTCGATAGAAACAGCCTTGCCGCAATCGCCAAGATACTTGTACCAAGGCAATGCCAAGCCAGCTTCGATGGAAACGCGAGCTTTGACGGACTTTGGCAAGATTGCTTCCTTGTACTCTTCGTCCTGCTCTTCGAACCATTCGAGGGATGGCATGGAAAGAACGCGAGCCTTAATGCCTTCAGCAGCCAAAGTCTTGGCGCCAGCAACAGCCCACTGAACTTCGGAACCGGTTGCCATGATGATTACGTCTGGAGTGCCTTCGCAATCAACCAAAACGTAAGCGCCGTGCTTCACGCCTTCGCGAGCCTTTTCAGCAGTCTCAGCGAGGGTTGGAACGCCTTGGCGGGTCAAAATCATAGCAGTTGGATAGCTGTTCTTCTTCTCGAAGAAGTAACGGTAAGCTTCAGCAGTCTCGTACTCATCTGCAGGGCGCACAACCTCAAGCTGAGGAATAGCGCGGAAAGCAGCCAAGTGTTCGATTGGCTGGTGAGTTGGACCATCTTCGCCCAAAGCTACGGAATCGTGGGTCCAAACGTAGAGATTTGGAATCTCCATCAAAGCAGCCAAGCGAACTGCTGGGCGCTCGTAGTCAGAGAACTGGAAGAAGGTGCCGTTGAATGGGCGAGTGTCAGAACCAAGCAAAATACCGTTGGTAATAGCACCCATTGCGAACTCGCGCACACCGAAGTGAAGCTGACGACCGTACTCGGAAACGTTTGGCCAAGTGCGGGTTGCGTCTTCGGATGGACCGAAGGAGTCAGCGCCCTTAATGTTGGTGTTGTTGGAGCCGCCCAAATCAGCGGAACCGCCCCAAAGTTCTGGCATAACAGCAGCAATTGCGTTAAGAACTGCGCCGGAAGCCTTACGGGTAGCAACCTTAGAGCCAACTTCGAAGCCAGCAACCAAGTCGTCAATAGCCTTGTCGAAGCCTTCTGGAAGCTTGCCAGCCTTAAGACGCTCGTAAAGAGCAGCCTTATCTGGGTTGGCGGCAGCCCACTTTGCAAGAGCCTCATCCCAAGCCTTGTGGGCAGCCAAGCCGCGCTCTGCAACCTTGCGAGCGTGAACCAAAGCTTCTTCGTCGATTGGGAATTGAACTTCTGGGTCGAAACCGCAAAGTTCCTTCAAGCCCTTAACAGCTTCTTCGCCAAGCTTGGAGCCGTGGGAAGCTTCGTTGTTGGTCTTGCCTGGGGTTGGCCAAGCAATCAAAGTATTAACCTTAATGAAGTGAGGCTTATCAGTAACTTCCTGAGCCTTTTCAATAGCTGCAGCCAAAGCCTGAACGTCTTCCTTGTAGGATCCGTCTGGCTGGATGAAGCTAACTTCATCGGTGTACCAACCGTATGCACGGTAACGAGCAAGAATATCCTCAGAGAAGGTGAGCTTAGTGTCACCTTCAATCTGAATGTGGTTTGCATCGAAGATTACAGTCAAATTGCCAAGCTTCTGGTTTCCAGCCAAGGAAGCAGCTTCAGAAGAAACGCCTTCCTCAACGTCGCCTTCGCCGCAGATAACCCAAACCTTGTGATCGAATGGGGAAGTGCCAGCTGAAGCTTCTGGATCAAGAAGACCGCGCTCAAAGCGCTGGCCGTAAGCGAAACCAACAGCAGAAGCAAGACCCTGACCGAGTGGGCCAGTAGTCATTTCGATGCCTGGAGTCAAGCCGTATTCTGGGTGACCTGGAGTACGCGTGTCTGCACCGCCACGGAAATACTTGAGATCGTCAAGAGTCAAGCCGTATCCAGAGAAGAACAACTGCACGTATTGCGTAAGCGAAGCGTGACCGCCAGAAAGAATAAAACGATCGCGGCCAGCCCACTTTGGGTCAGCTGGATCGTGCTTAATGAAATGCTGGTACAATGTGTACGCAATCGGTGCTAATGAAACAGGGGAGCCAGGATGTCCGTGTCCTGCTCGCTCAACAGCATCAGCCGAGAGAACCTTCGCCATCTTTACGGCGCGCTCGTCTAATGCAGACCAGTTGAAATCGGTCATGTGATCTACTTTCCTTCCAATAATCCGGGTTTTTAAGCACAGCTTACGCTGGCTTTTTACCCTCTCATTGCCCTTCAATCCTATCTTTCGCGCGCGACGAATATGTTACAAAGTGTGTCAAAAGTTTGCTTTTATGTTCTGTTGCGAGTTTGCTTTCACACTATACTTATACTTTGCTTTTACGCTACGTTTAGTGCTAATAAATTGCCAAAAATAAGCTAGTATAGAAATCGAATAAGCTAGTATAGAAATCAAATAATATGGTATAGGAATACATTATTTATGCGTATTTGGGAGGAGCAGTAATGCAGTCGCGACGCATGATGATTTTGCGCGCAGTCGTTGAGGATTATATTCGTTCTCAAGAGCCTGTTGGTTCTGCAGCTTTAGCAAAACATCATCAGCTTGGTGTAAGTTCCGCTACTATTCGTAACGATATGTCGGCTTTGGAAGAAGAAGGCTACCTTGTGCAGCCGCACACTTCCGCAGGTCGCATCCCTACCCAAAAGGGGTATCGCTATTTTGTTGACGGCTTGGCTGCAGTTATTCCACTTTCTGAACCGCAGCGTCGCGCTATACGCAACTTTTTAAGCGGATCTGTTAGTTTGCAAGATACTTTGCAACGTTCCGCGCGTCTTCTTGCAAGTATTACGGGTCAAGTCGCTCTCGTAGCATCTCCAGCATTGTCTAAGTCAAAAGTAAAAAGAATTGAGATTGTTCAAGTATCGTCTTCTACGCTTTTGGTTGTTGTGATTACAGATACTGGAGGCGTAGCTCAGCACATGATTCAAGCAACTACTATAAATTCAAATGACTTATTGCATCTAACTAATATGGTTAATGAGTGCTGCATTGGGCTATCTCTTTCATCTGCTTCACAACGCGTTTATGCGCTCGCAAATCGCAAGGATTTAGCGTCAGCTTTGCAAATTATTAGTCAACTTGCTAACGCTTTAGAAGATATGCATGACGGTGAGCATACTCACGACTTATATATGGCTGGAGCTTCTCAACTTGCGCATAGACAAAGTATTGTTGATTTTGCTTCACTTTTTGACGCACTCGAAGAACAGGCTGTTATTATGCGACTGATGACTTCGTTAAGTGAGGAAGCAAGCGATTGTGCAAGTGGTGTTAGTGTTGCAATCGGCTCGGAAACGCACACTCCTGGTTTGCTTAACGCTTCTGTTGTAACAAGCACTTACGGATACAATGCTGATTCTGACTCTGCGTTTATTGGATCAATTGGTCCTACGCATATGGATTATGCTGCAACGATGACTGCTGTTAAGGCTGTTGCGCGCTACCTTAATTCGTTTATATCCGAAAATTCATAAAACGTGGCTGGTTTATGGCTGGTTATTCGGCTTATGTCTGGCTGTGCCTTATGCAAGAATGATTTTAGAAAAAGGTAAAAGGGGAATTAATTGACTGATTACTACAAAGTTCTAGGCGTTGATCACAATGCTAGCGACGACGAAATTCGCAAAGCCTATCGCAAAATGAGCCGCAAATATCATCCTGATATTGCAGGCGCTGAGTTTGAAGAAAAGTTTAAGGAAGTAAATGCTGCCTACGACGTGCTTTCTAATCCTGAAAAGCGTCGAATGGTAGACATGGGTGTTGATCCTAACGATCCTTCTGCAGGAAATGCCGGAGCTTCAGGTGCTGGTTTTGCAGATATGGGCATGGGCGACATTTTCAGCCAGTTCTTTGGCGGTTCTTTCGGTAATTCGCAAGGACCAATTTCGCGTGTGCAGCCTGGCGATGATGCGTTAGCTGAGGCTCGTATTGATTTGAAAACCGCTATTTTTGGCGGAAATGTTAGCGTACGGTTAACTACTTTTGGCGTTTGCAAGGATTGCTCTGGTTCCGGTTCTGCCGACAATTCCGCTCCAGAACAGTGCTCTGTGTGTCACGGTTCTGGCTTCTGCCAAAAAGTTGTGCGCACTATGCTCGGTCAAATGATGTCTTCGATGCCTTGTGAGCATTGCGAAGGTCACGGCACGATTATTAAGAATATTTGCCAAAACTGCCACGGTCATGGTCGTGTGCGTTCAATTCGTGAAGTTGGAGTGAACGTGCCGGCTGGAATTCGTGACGGTAGTCGTTTGCGCTTAGCTTCCCAAGGAAGCGTTGGTGAGTGCGGCGGTCCTGCCGGCGATTTGTACGTTGATATTCATATTCGTGCAGATAAGCAATTTACTCGTAACGAGGATGATTTGCATTGTTGGATTACAGTTCCTATGAGCTGGGCTGTTCTTGGTCGTAGCCTTGAAATCGACACTTTTGATGGTGCTCAGAAAATAACGATTCCTGCAGGCTGCCAAAATGAAGACACTATTACTTTGCCAAATCTTGGTGTGACGAAGCTTCGTTCTAAAGATCGCGGAAATATCGTGGTTCATGTGCTAGTGCAAACGCCTTCTAAGTTGAATGATGAAGAGCGTGCTTTGATTGAAAAATTTGCTAAATTGCATGATAGTTCTATGAAGCAAGTGCAGCAGCATTCGTTAAGTGAGCAGTCGAGTGAGCGTAAAGGTTTCTTTAGTAAATTAAAGGAAGCTTTTGCCGGCTGATTTTACGGATTTAATTTACTGCTTTAAACGGCTTTAATTTACGGCTTTGATTTAAAATAGTGGGGAAATATGGCATTACCAATATTGTTTGCTGGAACTCCGGAAGTTGCGGTTCCGTCTCTTCGCGAGTTAACTAAAGATAGTGAGCATTTTGATGTTCGCGCTGTTCTTACGCGACCGGACGCTCCGACTGGTCGCGGTAGAAAGCTTGTGCCAAGCCCTGTGAAACAGGCTGCTCTTGAGCTCGGCTTGCCAGTGCTTGAGTCGGATCCTAAAAATGAAGATGTGTTTCTTGAACAGCTTGCGGCAACCGGTGCAAAAGCTGCAGCAGTTGTAGCATACGGCAAGATTTTGCGACAGAATGTTTTAGACGCGTTGCCGCTCGGCTGGTATAATCTTCATTTTTCGCTTCTTCCGCAATGGCGAGGTGCAGCTCCTGTGCAGCGCGCCATTTGGGCTGGGGATGATATTACAGGTGCTACGGTTTTTCGCATTACGCGCGGCATGGATTGTGGGCCTATTTTGGCGCAGTTTACTACAAAAATTGAGTCTCACGAAAATTCTGGCGATCTTCTTGCACGACTTGCAAACGACGGCGCGCCGCTTCTTGCAGCATCTCTTCGTGGCATGGAAACTGGTGAAATTGTGCCGGTTGAGCAAGATCAAACTCCTCAAGAAGTTGCGCAAAAAATCACTGTTGAAGATGCTCATATTGATTTTCATGCGCCAGCTTTTGCAGTCGATCGTCAAATTCGCGCTTGTACGCCAAATCCGGGCGCGTGGTGCGAGCTTCATGCGGACGATGAACATAATGCGGATCCGATTACTTTGCATGTTTTACGTGCAGTTCCGGCAGATGCTAACGATCCGCATGGTGAGGAATTGATGAAGCTTGATCCTGGAAAATTGCTTGCTGGCAAGAAGCAAGTTTGGGTTGGTACTTTAAGCGGCGTACTTGAACTTTTGGAAGTAAAAGCGCAGGGAAAGAAAGCTATGAAAGCGGCAGACTGGGCGCGCGGAGCTAGGCTTTCGGCAGCAGCTTACTGCGCATAAAATTATGATTATGAACTTTTCTTCGATGTTGCCAACTTTGTCTAAACCAGGGCTTTTGGTTATGGATGTTGATGCAACGCTTATTGAGGAAGAAGTTATCGATTTGCTCGGTGCAGAAGCTGGATGCGGCGATGAGCTTTCTGCGATTACAGCGCGAGCAATGCGTGGCGAAATTACTTTCGATACTTCCTTGCGTTCGCGCGTGAGTATGCTTCGCGATTTGAATATTGACGAGTGCAAAAAGCGTATTATTTCTAAAATTCATGTAACTAAAGGCGCGAATGTTTTAATTGACACGCTTCATGCGCACGGATGGAAAGTTGGCGCAGTTTCTGGCGGTTTTCATGAGATTTTGGACGAATTTTTGCCGAGTTTGAATATTGATTTTTGGGCGGCTCACCATTTAGAGTCTATTGACGGCAAGCTTACTGGCAACGTACTTGGAAATATTGTTAATGCTAATGCAAAAGTTGAAGCGCTTAGAACTTGGGTAACTAATCTTGGAATTGATCGCGAACAAACTGTTGTAGTGGGGGATGGAGCGAACGATATTTCAATGATTAAATTCGCTGGATTAGGCGTAGCTTTTTGCGCAAAACCAACAGTTCAAGCGGCTACTCCTTACTGCATTCTTACTCGCGATTTAAGCGCTGTCTTGCGTTTTTTGAATGCGAATTAATACGTTTTTAAAAGTAAAAGTTGAGTAATGTACGTAGGCAATGTAAAATTGCGAATGATGATTAAAGATTAATGATTAAATTTTTTGTGAAAGTTCTGTATCTTTTAACCGCAGAGCTTAAATGTGTTGGTGAATCTTTCTATTGTTGAGTAAAATAAAGTTAATTTATGGGAGAGAGAGTGTGCATAAATACGGGAATTTATGCATTTAGGGTAGGGAGCGTAAGTTGAATTTACGAGAAGTTGCGCTTGAAGTTGCGCGTATTTTGGAAGATGTTGGTAAACATGCGTATCAGGATCAATTAAGCCCTCAAGATATGACGTCGATTGCGTTGGGTGATCCTAATAAATCTGAATCTGGTTTTGGCGATAAGCTCGTGCGTTTTATTCAAAATCGTTTGACTTATGTGAATCCTTTCCAAGGTTTTTGGCAAACTAAGCCGGAGCAATGCAATCCGGGAGAACGTTTTTGGTGCGTTGGAAACGTTGACGGTGCTATTAATTTTAATCGCGATATGGCTGAGTGGACTCTTACGGTTTCGCTTTTTGAGTTTAACGATGAAGGCTCCGCTCGTCCGGTTCTTGGCGTTGTGCACGCTCCTGCGTTGGGATTGACTTATTTGGCTGCAAAGGGTCAGGGTGCTATTCGTATTCGTAGAACTCCGCAAGGAGAGAAGCGTGAGAAGATTACGCCTTCCACAACTTCTACTTTGCAGGGATCTGTGGTTTGTTATGGAATGTCTTATATACCTGGTGAATCTAAGCGCGCGCTTGACGTAGTCGCTTCTGTTGAAGAGGGCTGCCCTGCGGATATTAAGCGTATTGGACCTGCGTCGCTCGACTTGTGCAAGGTGGCAGATGGCACTTATGACGCTTATTTTGAGCCTCACTTGCATCATTGGGATATTCCAGCTGTTTCTGCTGGTGCCGTGGTTGTGCTAGAAGCGCAGGGTCAGGTTTGCCAGTGGGATGGAAATCCTATTCATTGGCGACGCGAAAATGACGTAGTTGCTTCTAACGGTTTGCTTATTAACGAGTTAAAGCCGTATCTTAAATAAGCAATATTCTTGCGTAAGTAACTAATATTCTTGCGTAAGTAGTTAATAGTCTTACGTAAGCAGTCAATAACATTACGCAAGTAACTCGTAGCCTTGCGTAAGCATTCAATTATCTTGCGGCGTATCGTAATTTTTTTTTCATAAATATTATGACGTCTTAACATGTAATTTATACGTATTCATGCGTGATTTGCGAATTATGTGATTTACGCTACACAAATTATTGCATGAAAAGGTTTGCAATGTATGAATAGTTGAGTACCATATAACTTGTACGAATGTCAGTTTGCACATTTTTATGCATGCTTGAAACGTATTAAGAGAGTATGAAGCGTTGTGTAAATAGCAAATTGGTATGAAACAAAGAAGCGAATGCTAATTTGTTTGGCTGCTGCATTATTGCATATTACAAGTTATGCATAAGCAGAAACATAAAGAAGACACATTATTGAAGTGAGGAATAATGACGAAGAAGATTATGAGTGCGAAGCATCTTGCCGATTTGCAAAAGTCTATGCAAAAGTCGAGTAACAGCGTTATTTACGCGCCACTTTCTAAGAGCGTGTGCGCAGCTATGCTCGCAGGCGCAATGGTGCTCGGGGGGGGTATTCGTTTCCTCGCCTGCCTATGCTGACGGTTATGTAGACGGCACTGGCAACAATGTTTATTACGGTTTCAAAACTGATGCAAAATATGCCGAGGCTCATTTCAACATTGACGTTGAATATTACGATACCTTTGAGCATGCCAAAGCTGGCGGTACTGAAGGCATAGACCCTCTTGGTAAATTTGTTCGCGTTCATTATCTTTCTAATTGCCACAACAATGCTACAGCTGACGATTGGCGATTCCGTCCAATGTGGTGGTTTGGTGTTCCTGCTGGTTTGAAAGATCCTCAAGATATTCAATTTAAGCGTATTGAAAAGTTAACAAAAAATGGCAAGGAGCAGGTTAAACCTGCTGGTTCTTCGCAATATATTACAACCGACGCAAACGGTTATGGTGCAGTTTCGAACAAACATTTTAATAGTCCTAAGGAATGGACTAATATTTCTAATTATTATTTTAGTGACGAAAATATTCTTGCCAGCAAAGGCTGGAAACAGCTTATGGGCTTGGGTACCAAAGACAATAAAGGTTACGATAATGCGGGCAATACTGCACAACAATGGGAAGAATACCAAAAGCAAACTCAAGGCCTTAAGGGTATTTTCGTAGACTGGGAGTCTGCTGGTCAGCGTTGGTATGACATGACTTACGTTTCCGAGATGGAAGATAAAGCATGGAAAGAGCGCGACACCAATCCGCTTCGTTTTGCCGCTGGCGTTTATCGTTTTGCTGGAAATTGGCACTATGCCGTTGGTCAAAAGCACAATACGCCAAAGATTGCGGATCATTTGACGCTTGCGTATCCAGAGGTTACAAAGGTTAAGAAGACTAACGATTTGAGTGAAGCCGAGCAAAAGGCTATTAAAGAAAAAATTGAAAAAGCGAATGAAAACACCAAGTACTTCAAGGAATTAGTTGCTGATAATGGTGTTGTGGTAAATAAGGATGGCTCTGCAACTATCACTTTCAAAGACAAGACGACTCGCACGATTCCTGCAAGCCTTCTTGTTGCACAAGATGAATCCGACAGCGACAGATATAAGCCAGTTATGCCAGATCGCATACCTGTTGTAAAGCCTGATTCGTTAAGTGATGATGATAAAAAGGCTGTTATTGATGCGTTCAAGAAGGCGAACCCTGATAGCAGCGAATTTAGCAAGCATCTTGCCAAGGATAATGCTATTGCTTTCGATAAAGACGGCAAGAACCTTGTTGTGACTTACGAAGATGGCTCAAAGGCTACGATTCCTGCGTCTGAGCTTGTGTTCCAAGGGCCAAAAATCTCCGATTGGGCGCCGTATGTTGTGCCGGACGCGATTGAGGTTAAAGATCCTGCAAAATTAGATGCAGATGAACAAAAGAAAGTAACCGATGCCTTCGACGCAGCAAACGCTGACTTGGATGTTTATAATGCAGCCAAGAAGGATGGCAAAACTCCTGTAAGCTTCGATAAAGACTTCAAGAACGCCATCATCACTTGGGCAGACGGTTCAACAACAGAGATTCCTTCCTGGCAATTCTTAAAGCAAAAGGCTGCTGAGGAAAATCCAACTCCAAAGCCGCCTGCTCCAACTCCTGCTGCTGAAAAAGAGTTCATCGTTGAAGCGCCTGCAACCCAAACAAGAGTTAAATTTGATCCATTCAATATGAAAGAAGCAGATTTAACAACTAACAGCCAAGCTCTTGATGCAAATAAAAAAGCCTTAATGAAGGTTAAGGGTAAGGATTCTAAAGATAATTCAGATGTAACTATTACTGATGTTTCGTATAGCGTGAAAGACGGTAAAGGTTACATTACGTTTAAGGCGGATGGCTATAAAGACGCTACTTATCCCATGAGCGTGTTCTTCAAGCAGACAGCAAATACGCAAACGTCTCAGACGCCTTCTACGGAAACTAAGACATATAACGATCCAGATAATCAGAAAATTACCTTTAAGTATAATGTTACAAAGACGAAGACTGAAGGCGATACACCAACTGTTCAAGAGGCTGTAAAGGCTTTAAAGCAGTTTGTAAATGACAATTACGATAATGTATCTGATTCTGATTTGCAAGCTGTTACGAGCGATGTTGCTGTTAAAACAACTTGGACTCCAAAAGCCGGTACTGAGAATATGGGTCCTTACGGTGCATCTGGTAAGAATGATGGACCAATGACTTCATTTAGTATAGATAATACTAACGGTTACGCTATTACAGTTCATGGTCACCAGTGGATGGAAGATGATGGTAGTGCAGGCGATTGGGCTGCTGACATGGAAGGGACTCTGTTTACCATCCAAGCCAAAGATTTGTATGTTAAAAAGGGAAATACTCAACCATCTCAGGATAATACAATTGATAAGCTCAAAGAGCAAGCAAAAGCTTTGCTGAAGCAGCGTCAAGATGATGGGCTTACCAATGACGACTTGAAGCGCGCTGGAATCACCGATGCAGATAAGTTGGATAACGCCATCAATGGTATGGATGAAAAGGCTCTTCGCGACCTTATTCGCAAGCTTACTGATGCCAAGAAAGCTGAGCGCAAGTATAACGAACCTGCTGCAATTAAGGTTAAAGATCCGAATAAGCCTACTGAAGAAGATTTCAAGAAGGCTGTTAAGGCATTCTTTGACGCTAACTATGATGGGCAGAATAACTTCCAAATAAAAACGGAAAGCATGAATATTCCTTACCTTCCATCTGCTTCTGATCTTAAGCCAAAGTCTGACACTATTTACATGGAGATTGCTGACGATAATATCAAGTCAGTTACTTCCAGCGAAACCAGTGGGGCGAAAGACTATAAGTCAATCGTCTTTAAGGATCAGAATGGCAAGCAGCTCTTCACTGTTCCTATTACCTATAGTAAGGAGGAAACCAAGCCAACTCCAAAGCCTGATGATAAGCAACTCCAGCAGATGAAGGATGATGCGAAGAAGCTTATCGACCGCAATCCAAAGCTTACTGAGGAGCAAAAAACCCAGTATAAGAATGAGATTGATAATGCTAAAGGTGCTGATGATATTCAGAATATTCTTAAGAAGGCCAACGAGCAGGCTGGCAAGAATAATGTAACTCCTGAACAGTTAAAGGAAAAAGAAAAGAAAGACAAAGAAAATAAGGAAAAAGAGCAGAAAAAAGAGGAAGATAAAAAGCAGGAGCACCAGAAGAAGCAAGAGCTACAGGATAAGAAAAAGAAAGCTTCTGATGCAATTGATGGTCTTGGCAATCTGACTCAAGATGAAAAGGATAAGCTCAAGGAAAAGCTGAATGGAAAGAGTGGGGATGCTACCAAGCCTGGTGCTAAGACTCCTGAAGAAGTTCAGCAGATTTTAGATGAAGCTAATAATCTTAATGAAGCGCACAAGGATGTTAGTGCTGGCGCGCTTCCATTCTTAAGCCACGGCAATGCTAACAGCGATGACGATAAGGCTCTTAAGGAGTTAATTGGTTCTGATCCAAGCAAGAAGGATGCAGCACTCACTGCTTTGGAAGATGCTCTTGCAAAGAAGGATCCTGCTGCTACTGCAGAAGAGATTAAGAATGATCTTGACGCAGCCAAGCGCCAGAACGCAATTAACGAGCAGAATGCTAAGAATGCTGGTATTGCCAAGCTTGATGCTAAGAAGGCAGAACTTGATGCAGCATACAAGGCGTTGAATGATGAGCAGAAAGCAAAAGCTAAAGATAAGTATGAAGCTGCCACTAAGGCAATCGATGATGCCAAGAACACTGTTAACAGTGCAACAAAGCCTTCTGATATTAAGAATGCTGTTGATGGCGTGAAAACTTCGTTTGATGACGCAAACAAGGCAATCGAAGATGCTAAGGGCAAGCGCGATACTTCTCAGAACACATACGATGATCAGTCTGTACTTAATAAAGAAAAGGAAGATCAGAAGAAACGCATTCAAGATAGTGATCTTCCAGATGCTGAAAAGCAGAAGGCTATTGATGACATCAATGATGCAAAGAAGATTGGCGACCCAACTGCTATTGCTAATCGCGCTTTGAAGGCTAAGAAGATAGAGGATGCTAAGAAGCAGATTGCTGCGCTTGATCATTTGAACAATGCGCAGAAGGAAGCTTTCAAGAAGATTATTGAAGATACTGATGCTTCTGATCACAAGAACGCTGACGGTACAACTTCTGACGACATCGACGACGCGCTTGCCAATGCTACTGCAACCGATACTGCCATGGCTCGTCTTGAAAAGCTGAAAGAGATCGCTGATAAGTTCGCTAAGGGCGACAAGTATAAGGGTCTGCAAGAAGGCAATGAGCAAAAGAAAGCGTTTGACGATGCTGCTACTGCTGCTGGAGCCGTGCTAGACAAAGCTAATGGCGATCCTAAGGATGCGGATCAGGTTAATGAGCTGTATAAGGATCTTCTTAAGGCAATGCAGGCGATTGATGACAAAGTTAAGGGTGCGGGCGTAAGCACTGATTTACTTCAGGCTGAAGTAGATAACGATTCTAAGCTTAAGCCAACGCCAGCTGATCCTAACGATTCCACTAAGCCGGCTACACCTGGCGATCCTCTGTACACGACCGCTTCTAAGGAGAAGAAAGAAGCATTTGACAAGGCACTCTCTGACGCGGAAGCGGCATTGAAGAAAGCTAAAGAAGATAACGAAAACGATAAGAATCTAGACTCTACTCCGCGCACTCCCGAGCAAGAGGCTAAAGATCAACAAGCGGTAGACGACGCACTTCAGAAGCTTGAAAATGCGCGTAAGGCGCTTGATGGCGTTGATACCAAGCCGTTGCAAGAAGAGATTGATAAGGATAGCAACGTTAAGAACTCAGATAGGTATACGTATTCTACTACGACGGAAAAGAAGACTGCGTTTGATCAGGCTCTTCAAGATGCTAAGGATCTTATCGATAAGCTAACTGGTACGAAGAAGGCTGCTGCAGGCGAGGAAGATGTAACAACTAAGACTCAAGCTGAAAAGCAGAAGCTTGTTGACGCTGCTCTTGCAAAGCTTAAGGCAGCTGAAGAGGCTCTTGACGGTAAGAAACCAACTCCGACCCCAACTCCAAGTCCACTGCCGACTCCTGGTTCTGGTTCTGAAGCTGGTTCTGGTGTGAATGATAATGCGCCTACTACTGTGGATAAGGGTGAGTTGAATGTTCAGATTCAGGGTGCTGAGTCTGATTCACAGCCTGGAAATGCTGGTAATGGTAACGCTGGTGCTGGCGCAAACTCGGGTAATGCAGGTAACGCTGCTAACACCAATGCTGCCAACGCTAACGCTAATAATGCTAATGGCGCAAATTCTGCTGCTGTGAATGCTGCTGTTGAGAATAATCCGGCTGTGAAGCAGGCTGATGCTCAAGTTTCTAAGGCTCAGGCGGCTTTGGATGCTGCTTTGGCTGAGGCTAAGAAGGTTGCGGCTGATCCTAATGCTACCCAGGCTCAGGTTGATGCTGCGGCTAAGAAGCTTTCTGCTGCTCGTAAGGCTTTGGCTGCTGCTAAGGCTCATGCGGCTGATGTTCGTGCTTCTGTGCGCGCTCAGGTGTTGAAGAGTGGTAGTGCTGCTCAGCTTAGTAAGACTGGTAGTGACGTGTCTGTGTTTGGCTTGTTTGCTGCAACTCTTAGTGCTGCTGGTGCTGCGCTTTTCTCAGCTAAGCGTCGTGGTACTTCTCGTCATAGTAGTAAGTAAAATATTTGCTAGCTGGTCTGGTTATTGCAGATCAGCTAGTTTTAGAGCTGCTTAATGTTTGCTTAATTGTATTCAGTAAGTTTGCTGAGTATTGGGTTAATTAGCATAATGAAGTTAATGTAAAAGTGCCTCACTTTGCGTCTTTCTTTACTACGCAAAGTGAGGCATTTTTGTATGCGAATATTTTTATCTAACACGAATTGAAACAGTCTTGAAAATATGGGAGAATTACCACATGACTACAGTTATTATGCATACTTCTGAAGGCGATATAAAAATCAATTTGTTTGACAGTAAAGCGCCTGAAACCGTCAAAAATTTTGTTGGCTTAGCTACTGGTGAGCGCGAGTGGCTTGACTCATTCAGTGGAAAACCTTCGCATGAGCCATTCTACGATGGTTTAACTTTCCACCGCATCATTAAGGATTTCATGATTCAGGGTGGCTGCCCACTCGGCAATGGAACTGGCGGTCCTGGATACGAGTTTGACGATGAAATTGACGCATCCTTGAAGTTCGATAAGCCTTATTTGCTCGCTATGGCAAATGCTGGAAAGCGTCGCGGTCGTGACGGTCGTTTGCATGGCACTAACGGTTCGCAGTTCTTCATTACAACTGTGCCAACTCCATGGCTTGATGGCCACCATACAATTTTCGGCGAAGTTGCTGACGATGAATCGAAGGCGGTTGTCGATAAGCTCGAGGCTGTCGCAACGGATCGATCTGATGCTCCTCTTGAGCCTGTAGGTATTATTTCTATTGAAGTTTTGTGATTAAACGTTATTTGATTTAATACTCTTTAATATTCTTTAGTACTAAAGTTCTTAATTGCTAATCCGACATTTTCTATACGCTTGTGTACAGAAAATGTCGGATTTTTGCTGTAAGGCGGCAGAAACTTTACAACGCATGCAACGGAAAGGTTGTATTAATAGAATTTAAATGCGGATATAAAGAAAGCGAGTCTTATAGCAAGCATAATAGCTCACTATAAAACTCGCTTTGGTTCATATCAACCTTCTTCTATTATTATTCGTTGTAAGTATTGTTATTGAAGCACTTGCAATTCAGTTTTTGCTTCCGCACTTCCGTACCTCATCATTTTATGCTTTCACGCTTTGATACAACGATGAGCCGGATTCTTGGAACTTTTTGCTCATCTCTTTCATACCATCGGCAATTGCCTGACTGCGTGCTTCTTCAACGAGCTGCTCCTGCTGAGCTGCTCCGCCAAAACGCTTACGAATATTTTGCGAAATAGCCATCGAGCAGAACTTTGGTCCGCACATCGAGCAGAAGTGCGCCATTTTTGCCGGTTCTGCAGGAAGTGTTTCGTCGTGGAAGGCGATTGCGGTATCTGGATCATAGCTTAAGTTGAACTGATCCAACCAGCGGAACTCAAAGCGAGCCTTACTGATTGCGTTGTCGCGATCCATAGCATGTGGATGATGCTTAGCAAGATCAGCTGCGTGGCAAGCGATCTTATACGCAATCACGCCTTGCTTCACGTCATCCTTGTTAGGCAACCCCAAATGTTCCTTAGGAGTCACATAGCAAAGCATTGCGGTGCCGTATCGCGCAATCTCCACGCCACCAATTGCGGAAGTAATGTGGTCATAGCCAGGTGCGGTATCCGTAGTCAAAGGACCAAGCGTATAGAATGGAGCATTCTGGCAAATTGCCTTTTCCATCTCAATATTCATACGCACAGTGTCGAATGGCACGTGACCAGGACCTTCAATCATCACCTGTACGTCATGCTTCCAAGCGATCTTCGTAAGCTCGCCAAGCGTCATAAGCTCGGAAAGCTGAGCCGCATCGTTAGCATCAGCCAAGCTACCTGGACGCAAACCATCACCCAAAGAGAATGCAACATCGTACTTTGCGAAAATCTCGCATAATTCTTCAAAGTGCGTATACAAGAAGCTCTCTTGATGATGTTGCAAGCACCATTCAGCCATAATTGAGCCACCACGAGAAACAATACCGGTTACGCGGTTTGCAGTAAGCGGCACGTAGCGAAGAAGCACGCCAGCGTGAATAGTCATGTAGTCAACGCCCTGCTCGCACTGCTCAATAACAGTGTCGCGGAAAAGCTCCCAGCTGAGCTTAGAAGCATCATCCTCAACCTTTTCCAAAGCCTGATACATTGGCACTGTTCCAATTGGCACAGGGGAGTTGCGCAAAATCCATTCGCGCGTTGTGTGAATATCGTTACCGGTGGAAAGATCCATAACGGTATCCGCACCCCACTTCGTGGCCCACGTAAGCTTTTCTACTTCTTCGTCGATAGATGACGTAACAGCAGAATTACCCATGTTTGCGTTGAGCTTAGTCAAGAAGCGCGAGCCAATAATCATAGGTTCAGCTTCAGGATGGTTAATATTGCAAGGAATTACAGCACGTCCGGCTGCAACTTCTTCGCGAACCAGCTCTACATCGCAATTTTCGCGCGTTGCAACATATTGCATTTCTGGAGTAGTGATTCCGTGGCGAGCGTACCACATTTGTGTAATCGGATGATCCGCGCCCTTCATTGGCTTATGCGTGCGTCCACGCCATTCTTTAGAAGCTTTGCCTCGCTTAATTGCGCGCTTGCCGTCGTCTTGAAGATTGCGCCTGCGACCCTCATATTCCACAACGTCACCGCGGTCGCGAATCCAGTCAAGGCGAAGCGGAGCCAAACCTTCCTTCGGATCGCACTTTGGACCTTCTGTATTGTAATCCTTAAAAGGCGGGTTAGGACCTACGCCAGGAGTATCCGAAAGCTTAATTTCCGTATAAGGAACTTCCAAATCATAAGAACCATATTCATACTCAAAATGAATTGGAGTTGTTTTGCGAATATGAGCTTTATCGCGCTGAGTGCATCCGCGAGCTGCAATGTCAACTCGCTGTTGTTTAGCTAATTTCGCAGCATCCTTTGCTTCTTTCGCATTAATAAAAGTTGGCTTCTTTTCTTGAGTTTCTGAAGATTTTGATTCAGAATTTTCTGCAACTATCACTCGCTTAGCGTAGCCGTGCTTTTCTTCACCTCGCACAGCTTTCCAATGTTCAACAAATTCACGCATAGTTGATTCTGGTGTTTCTGAAGAATACAATGCTTCAGAAACGAACCATCCTGCAGCCTTGGTGTGAGCGATTGTATCGATATCGTCGAGTGCAGTTCTTCCGCCAACTAGAACTGGAAAATCACTTGCGGAACAAATCGTATTAATTTTCGCTTCGTCCAGCGTTGTGTGATTTGCTTCCAATTCGTAAGCGGCAGTAGTGCTTTCGCATCCTTCTTCAGGATTGCGCATTGCTGTTACGCAAATGTAATCAATGCATCCATCTGGAAGTTCGTTTATTACTTTAACTAAGCTTTCGGTTTCAACAGATAAGCCGATTACAGCATCTTCGCCAAGAAGAGCGCGAGCCTCTCTAGGCTCCATGTCGCTTTGTGCTAAATGCACTCCGTCAACTTTGATGCTTTGATTGCGAGCTTGCCAAACGACATCAACACGCTCGTCGATAACAAAAGTTACAGAATCGCATTTGTTATTGTCTTCGATGATTTGTGCAATATCGCGTGCAATAGTAGTGATTTCTTTAGCGTTTTCATTGTTGCAATGAAGACGAATAAAAGTCGCTCCAGCGCGCAAAGCATCATCGACAATATCGGTAAGCGGACGATTATTACAAGCTTGTGGGTCTGCAATAAAGCAGGCGCTTAGATTAAATTGATTACGCATTGATGCGTACGGATAATTCGATGTCATACTAAAATCGTTGCTCCCTACGTTGTATTAACTAACAGGTTCGAAGGGTTAGGCAAACTAACACCATCTCAGCCTTCTTTCGAAAGCACCCCTGCAAAATGTCGAATTACCAGCAAGTTTACACAATTATGTGCATTTAATTGGTGGTGGGTATGTTGCGAATTTCTTTAGCGTTCGTGATGATTGATTGCGCGTGAAATAAAATCTCCCAAGCTTTGCACAATCTGCACGAGAATAATACAAAGGATAACAGCAACTGTCATCACATCGTATTGATAACGCTGGTATCCGTATCGTATTGCAATATCTCCGAGTCCGCCTGCGCCAACTGTTCCAGCCATTGCGGAGAATCCAAAAAGCGTAATAAATGTAAGCGCAGCTCCGCGAATTAGCGAAGGTAAAGCTTCCCACAGCAACACTTTGCAAACAATTTGCAATTTGCTTGCTCCAAAGCTTTGTGCTGCTTCAATTAAGCTTCCGTCAACTTCGGCTAAAGATTGTTCAACTACTCTAGCAACGAATGGTGCAGCCGTAATCACCAGAGGCACAATAGCCCCAGGAACTCCCAAAGAAGTGCCAACTATGAGACGAGTGAAAGGAATTATTGCAACTAATAAAATAATAAACGGCACAGAACGCACGATGTTAACAATCCAGCCTAGAACTGCGTTAATTGGCGCGTTGGGGCAAATGCCTTTTTTGTTTGATGTAATGAGAAGTACGCCAACTGGAAGTCCAATAAGGTATGCAAAAAGTGTTGCAACTGATGTCATTACGAGTGTGTCTTGCACGCCTTCAATAAGTAAGTTGCCGTAGTCGTTAAAAAATTGTGTAGCAGCTTCTAACATTGTTATTTCACCTCGTTGGTAAGCGCGTTTGTTTGTTCGTCTGTTTGTGCGTTTTCTGGCTTATTGTTAAGCTCGCTTGCAATCGTGCTTGTAATTTTAGCGCGATGATTTTCCTGTTTTTCATCTGCAATAAGAGTTCGCAAAATATCGCTTTGTGGATTTGCAAAAAGCGTATCAGTGTCACCTAATTCCACAATGCGTCCGCCATCAATCATTGCAACTCGGTCGCAAATATTTCGTGCTACAGCCAGCGAATGCGTAATAATAACAAGCGTTACGTTGAGTTCGCGGTTAATTCGGCTCAATAAATCAAGGATTTGCGCAGTAGTTGTGGAGTCAAGTGCGCTTGTTGCTTCGTCGCAAAGCATAATCGACGGATTATTCGCCAATGCTCGTGCAATTGCTACGCGCTGCTGCTGTCCGCCTGAAAGCTGGCTAGGGTAGCGGTTTGCAAAATCTTGTAAACCAACTAAGTCAAGTAAGTAGTTTGCGCGTTCTTCTCGTTCCTTTTTTGCAGTGTGATTCAGCTCTAATGGGAAAGTGACGTTTCGCAATACTGTACGCTGCTGGAAAAGGCTAAAATTCTGGAAAATCATGCCAATATTAGTGCGTACTTTTGCAAGTTCTTTATCTTTTACTTCGCTAATATCATTTCCGTCAATAATAATTTTGCCGGAAGTTGGTCGCTCAAGCAGATTCATGCAACGAACTAGCGAAGACTTTCCTGCACCAGAAGAACCAAGGATTCCGAATACTTCTCCCGATTCAATAGTCAGATTAATGTCGTGTAATGCTTCGTTCGCTTTGCTACCTTTGCCGTAGCTTTTGTGAAGATGTTCGATCTGAATCATGCTTTTCCTTAACAGATTATTGCTTTCTGTGTGAAATATACTTCGTTACTAACTAGAGTTACTAACTAGAGTTACTAACTAGCGTCATTAACTAGATTATTAACTAGCACGCACATTACGTATATTACACGCTTATAAAATAATGCCGCAAAGCATACACGAAGCATACACATGCGGCATTAGGTGGCTACATTGTGAGTATTTTTTAGAAAACAGGGAGCACAGCGCCTTTGTAAGTTTTAGTAATATAGTCGCGCACTTCGCTTGTCTTCAAAGCTTTGAGTAAGGCTTTGATTTTTGCAAACTTTTCAGAGCCCTTCTTTACTACAATAATATTTTCATAAGTTTTAGCCGCAATGCCTCCAACTTTTTCTGAAGTAAGTGGGTCTTTAGTTGGGTTAAAACCAGCTTGAATAGCGTAATTGCCGTTCATGGCAGCAAGATCCACATCCTTAATGGCAGTAGGAACTGTTGCCGCTTCAAGTTCTTTAAACTTCAAATTCTTAGGATTCTCAGTAATATCTTTTGTAGTAGCGTTAATATCCTTTGGATTCTTCAACTTAATCAATCCGGCATCTTGCAAAAGAAGCAATGCGCGAGCCTCATTAGTAGGATCATTTGGAACTGCAACAGTTGCTCCGTTTGCTAATGCTTTAATCGTCTTGGTTTTTCCTGGATACAATCCAAATGGTTCAAAATGAATTCCACCTACTGAAACAAGGTGAGTTCCCTTTTCCTTATTAAAGTTGTCAAGATAAGGCAAATGCTGATAGTAGTTTGCGTCAACTTCGCCTTCTTCAGTAGCTGTATTTGGCTGCACGTAGTCAGTAAATTCCTTTACTACTAGCTTGTAGCCTTCTTTTTGCAAGATTGGCTTTACAACTTTATTTAAGATTTCAGAATGCGGGGTAGGTGAAGCTGCAACAGTAATGGTCTTGTCATCCTTTGCGCCTGCTTTTGAGCTACCGCAGCCACTTAAAGTGAAAGTCGCTAATGCTGCCAGTGCTGTAATTGATGCAATAACTTTAATTTTTCGCATATTTCCTGCTCCTTGTTCGGTGAAATTTGTTTAAAGTTAAATCCCCTTCGCGAGTAACGAATTATCAATATAGGCGAGAAAAATCAATAATTCTACACTTTGCTTATTAGTATTATTTATGACGTGTTAATAATTCGCATACTTGCAGTGTGGAAAGAGAAAAAATAAGTTTTTCAACACGTCGCTTACTTGCAATGAAGCTATCTACTAGACTGTAATGTATGAGTTTTTTGCGATTGGCGTTAGCGCAGATAGATACCTGCGTTGGGAACATTGATAGCAACGTTGAAAAAGTTTTGAAGTATGCTGCGCGCGCAAAGCAGTCGGGTGCTCGCATGGTTGTGTTTCCTGAGATGACTTTGACTGGGTATCCTATTGAAGACCTCGCCTTGCGTGCCACGTTCCGCACAACTGCACAAAAAGCTGCAGACTTGCTTGCAACAAAACTTGCGGAAGAAGGCTTGGGGGAGCTTTACGTAGTAGTTGGAACTGTTGGCTTTGACGAGTCTGCTGGAAAGCCTCGAAACAGGCTTCTCGTATTGCATGAAGGTAAATCTGTGTTGCAATACGACAAGCATTTCTTGCCAAATTATGGTGTTTTTGACGAGTTTCGTATTTTCTCTTCTGGCAATAAGTGTGAGCTGCTGGAAGTAGATGGAATGCGTCTAGGTTTTGCTATTTGCGAAGATATTTGGCAAGACGGCGGTCCTGTTGCGCGTTTGGCAAAACTTGGTATCGATGCGCTAATAACTATGAACGGTTCTCCATATGAGGAAGGTAAAACTCATGTGCGCTTGAGTTTGGCTCAAAAGCGCGCTGTTGAAGTCAATGCGCCAGTCGTATATGTGAACCAAGTCGGCGGCCAAGATGATTTGGTTTTTGACGGTGGAAGTTTTGTTGTTGATGCTGACGGAACTTTACTTGAACGCTCGGCAATGTTTGATGAAGATTTGTCGTTTGTTGATTTTGATAACTCGCTGAAAAAGCAGAAAGTTTCAAGCATTGCTCCAAAACTTGACGCAGACGAAGAAGTGTATTGTGCGTGTGTTGTAGGTCTTAGAGATTACATGCGTAAGAATGGTTTTAAGGGTGTGTGCTTAGGACTTTCTGGAGGAATTGATTCTGCTTTAGTAGCTACTATGGCTGCCGATGCTTGCGGTGGAGCAAATGTGTATGGCATTTCTATGCCAAGCATGTACTCTTCGGACGGTTCTAAAGACGATGCGCGCGATTTAGCAGAGCGAATTGGCGCTCACTATGATGTGCAACCAATTGAACCGCTTTTTAAAGCTTTCCAATCGCAACTTTCATTAGAAGGTGTTGCAGCAGAAAACTTGCAAGCTCGCGTTCGTGGCGTAATCGTAATGGCTTACTCGAATTCGCGCGGTGTTTTGGCGCTCGCAACTGGTAATAAATCGGAGCTTGCTTGCGGATATTCTACTATCTATGGCGATGCGGTAGGAGGGTATGCTCCTATTAAGGATTTGTTTAAGACGCGCGTTTGGGCACTTTCTCGTTGGAGGAATCGCGCTGCGAATGCTGGAGTAGGCATTGGTATGCTGCCAATTGTTGGATATGAGGATTCTGAGCAAACAGAAGTTACGAAAGCGAAAGCTCCGCAAGATGGTGTGCTTATTCCGGTTAATTCTATTATTAAGCCTCCGAGTGCAGAGTTGCGTCCAGGGCAAAAGGATTCTGATTCTTTACCTGAGTACGATTTGCTTGATCGTGTTTTAGAGGCTCATATTGAGCTTGCTCATGGTAGAGCGGATTTGCTTGAAGATGGTTTTGACGAGCATACTGTTGACACGGTTATGCGTTTAGTTGATCGCGCAGAATGGAAGCGCAGGCAGTATCCGCTTGGACCAAAAGTAAGTGCTATTGCTTTTGGCAGGGATCGCAGAATGCCTGTTACCACAGCTTTTCGTGAATAAATGTGATATATTTCACTAGATTTTTTGCAAAACTACTCGTGTATGCGTTTACTTATGCTCTAACATTGTTATTAAGGCAGCGTGAAGATGCGTTGCGGGTACAAAAGGAGTCTAAACATGACATCAGTTGATGCGCCAGTTCTCAGTGAAGAGGATCTTCGTACCGAAGCGTGGAATGGTTTTACTGACGGCAATTGGAAGAAAGACATTGACGTACGCGACTTTATAATAAAGAACTATACGCCATATGAAGGTGACGAAAGTTTCTTGGCAAATGCCACTGAAAAAACGAAGCACATGTGGAAGTATCTCGACGACAACTACTTAGCTGTTGAACGTGAGCGTCGTGTTTATGATGTTGAAACTCATATCCCAGCAGGTATTGACGCAATGCCAGCAGGCTACATTGAAAGCCCAGAAGTAGATAACGTAATCGTCGGTTTGCAAACTGATGAGCCTTGCAAGCGCGCTATGATGCCAAACGGCGGTTGGCGCATGGTTGAGCAAGCTATTAAAGAAGCTGGCAAGGAAGTAGATCCTCAAATCAAGAAGATTTTCACCGTCTACCGTAAGACTCATAACGATGGCGTGTTTGGCGTTTACACCAAGAATATTAAGATTGCTCGCCACAACAAGATTTTGACCGGTTTGCCAGATGCTTACGGCCGCGGTCGTATTATTGGCGATTATCGTCGTGTTGCTCTTTACGGCGTGAACATGCTTATTGAGTTTAAGAAGCGCGACAAGGATTCGATTCCATACCGTAACGATTTTACCGAGACCGAAATTGAGCATTGGATTCGCTTCCGCGAAGAGCATGACGAGCAGATTAAGGCTTTGAAGCAGCTTATTAACTTGGGTAACGAGTACGGTTTGGATTTGACTCGTCCAGCTAAGACCGCTAAGGAAGCTGTTCAGTGGACTTACATGGGCTATCTTGCTTCTGTTAAGAGCCAGGATGGCGCTGCAATGAGCTTCGGTCGCGTTTCCGCATTCTTCGATTGCTACTTTGAGCGCGATTTGAAGGCAGGTTTAATTAACGAAACCGACGCTCAGGAAATTATTGACGCTCTTGTTATGAAGCTTCGTATTGTGCGCTTCTTGCGTACTAAGGATTACGACGCAATCTTCTCTGGTGATCCTTACTGGGCAACTTGGTCCGATGCAGGCTTCAGCGAGGATGGCCGCACTTTCGTAACCAAGACTTCGTTCCGTTTGCTCAACACTTTGACTCTTGAGCATTTGGGACCTGGTCCTGAGCCAAATATCACTATTTTCTGGGATCCAAAGCTTCCAGAAGCTTATAAGCGTTTCTGCGCACGAATTTCTATCGACACTTCTGCAATCCAGTACGAGTCCGATAAAGACATTCGTGAGCACTGGGGTGACGACGCTGCTATTGCTTGCTGCGTTTCTCCAATGCGCGTCGGTAAGCAAATGCAGTTCTTCGCAGCTCGCGTGAACTCTGCAAAAGCTTTGCTTTACGCTATTAACGGCGGCCGCGATGAAATGACCGGCATGCAAGTTATCGATAAGGGTGTTATTGACCCAATCAAGCCAGAAGCTGACGGCACTCTCGACTACGAGAAGGTTAAGGCTAACTACGAGAAGGCTTTGGAATGGCTTTCCGAGACTTATATTGAGGCTTTGAATATCATCCACTACATGCACGATAAGTACGCTTACGAGTCCATCGAAATGGCTTTGCATGATAGGGAAGTCTACCGTACGCTTGGTTGCGGCATGTCCGGCTTGTCTATTGCTGCAGATTCCTTGGCTGCTTTGAAGTATGCAAAGGTTTACCCAATCTACAACAAGGATGCTAAGACCACTGAAGGTCACGAGTACGAGTACATCGAGGGCGGCGACGACGACTTAATCGTTGGCTACAAGACTGTTGGCGAGTTCCCAGTTTACGGTAACGACGACGATCGTGCAGACGACTTAGCAAAGTGGGTTGTAAGCACTGTTATGGGTCAGGTAAAGCGTTTGCCTGTGTACCGTAATGCTGTTCCAACTCAGTCCATCTTGACTATTACTTCTAACGTTGAGTATGGCAAGAACACTGGTTCCTTCCCATCCGGTCACAAGAAGGGCACTCCGTACGCTCCAGGCGCAAACCCAGAAAACGGCATGGATTCGCACGGTATGCTTCCTTCGATGTTCTCCGTTGGAAAGATTGATTACGATGATGCTCTTGACGGCATTTCGCTTACGAACACCATTACTCCTGACGGTTTGGGTCGTGACGAAGACGAGCGCATCAGCAACTTGGTTGGCATTTTGGATGCTGGCAACGGTCACGGCTTGTACCACGCAAACATCAACGTGTTGCGTAAGGAACAGCTTGAAGATGCTGTTGAGCACCCAGAAAAGTATCCGCATTTGACGGTTCGAGTTTCCGGCTACGCAGTGAACTTTGTAAAGCTCACTAAGGAGCAGCAGCTCGACGTTATTTCTCGTACATTCCACCAGGGTTCAGTTACTGACTGATTTGGTTGATTAGTAAACACCGCCGGGAGCGAGGCTAGTTTCGCTCCCGGCTTTTGTTAATTGCGTATATTATTTATTATTTATTTATAAATAGTTTGGAGGGCAGTTAGATGGCTGAAAACACAGCGTTTCGTACCACAACTCAGCATATGTTGAAGGAGTCAAAAGAGTATGCTCGCCAAACTTTAATGGGTGGACTTTCTGGATTTGAGTCGCCAATTGGGCTGGATCGTAAAGATCGCTTAGTTGCTCTTAAAACTGGCGATATTGGATTTGTGCATTCGTGGGATATCAATACTTCTGTTGATGGTCCTGGAACTCGTATGACGGTGTTTATGAGCGGTTGCCCACTTCGTTGCCAGTATTGCCAAAATCCTGATACTTGGAAAATGCGTGACGGCAAGCCAGTCTATTTGGATGCAATGATTAAAAAAGTTGACCGCTATCAAAGTCTTTTTAAAGCAACAGGTGGAGGAATCACATTTTCTGGCGGCGAGTCCATGATGCAGCCAGCTTTTGTATCTAGAGTATTTCGCGCTGCAAAAGAGATGGGCGTTCATACTTGCTTAGATACTTCGGGCTTTTTGAATCGCAATTATACAGATGAAATGATTGACGACATTGATCTTTGCTTGCTTGACGTTAAATCAGGAACTGAAGAAACGTATAAAAAAGTAACCGGCGGCTTGCTACAGCCAACTATTGACTTTGGTCAGCGCTTGGCGAAAGCTGGTAAGAAGATTTGGGTGCGTTTTGTGCTTGTTCCAGATTTGACTTCCAGTGAAGAAAACGTTGAAAAAGTTGCCGAGATTTGCGATTCGTTTGGTGATGCTGTTGAGCATATTGACGTGCTTGGATTCCATCAACTAGGACGTCCAAAGTGGCATGAGCTTAGGATTCCATATCCTCTTGAGAATCAAAAAGGGCCTTCTAGAGCACTTAAAGAACGAGTTGTAAACCAGTTCAAAGATCACGGTTTTGTTGTGTACTAGACTGCGTTTAGATTGCATTTAGACTGCATTTAAATTGCGTCAAAAATGTAACTGTAATTTAGGCAATCTTTGCGTATCGTATTGTTTTTTGAAGGATTTTTGTATAATTATACAAATACTCTTTTTTAGAGAAAGGATACGCAATGAAGCGCAGAATAGGTTGTTGGATTGCATTAGCTTTTACATTAGCGTTAGCTGTTTTTGTGCGGTGTAACGATCAGTTTGGTTTTGCTACAGCGCTTACTATTTTCGTTATTTTGCCAATAATTTTATTGCCAATAAACATTGTTGCATCGTTTGATGAGAAACTTCTTATTGAAGTGCCAATAATATCTATTGTTATAGCTGTTGTTACAGAACTTGTCACTTTTCCAATAGTCAACTTTTCGGATTTAGGTTTACATGCTGGCTACGTTGTTCCAACAGTTTTAGCTTCGGCAGTCGCATTTACTCTTACTAGATTCCTTAAAACTAGGCTTGTTAAGCGCATAAATGACGAAGTAGCAAACAATAAAACAGATTGATTATTTAATTGATTATTTATTTGATTTTTTATTTTTGAATAGTCGTAGTTGTGTGCGAAAGTTGAAGCCGTGTTAAAGATGCATAATCTGTAACACGGCTTAAATATTTTTTACGGATATTTTGCAAAAAGTACAGAATAAGTTGCAAAAAGCGTAAGAATTTGGGTAAAGCATGCAATCGGGAGGCGTACTTGAACGAGGAACCAAAGCTTTTAAAAGAGCCTAGAGAAGGAGTTCCAGAAGTCATTGATACGCTTGAAGCATATAAAGATTATTGCAGCTTGTTGGCGGCAGGCTCCGGTCCTTTAGCTGCAGACGCTGAGCGAGCTTCCGGTTTTCGCTACAGTCATGAAGATTGGTTGATTCAGTTCAAACGTAAGGGTGCAGGAATTGGATTATTAGATCCTATAGAACTTACAAAACTTGGAGCTGATTGGAACGAATTTAACAAGGCAGTAGGGGATGTGCCTTGGATTATTCACGATTCGATGCAAGATTTGCCAGGATTTTTCAATATTGGTTTGCGCCCACTTGCATTATTTGATACCGAAATCGCAGCTAAATTACTTGGCAGAAAGCGCTTTGGTTTAAGCTCTGTAACTGAATATTATTTGGGTCTTACTCTTGCAAAAGAACATTCTGCAGCAGATTGGTCTTACCGCCCACTTCCTAGAGATTGGCGAAATTACGCAGCTTTAGATGTTGAATTACTTATTGAGCTAGAAGAAGTAATGCGCGTCGAACTTAAAAAGCAAGGTAAACTTTCTTGGGCGGAAGAAGAATTTAAACACTTACTTAGTAAGGGTGCACAAAAGAAAGCTCCGCATCCACGTCCATGGCTTAAAATATCGCATATTAGCGTACTTATGCACGATCGTGTTGGTTTAGTTATTGCGAAAGCATTGTGGCAAAAGCGAGATGCTTTAGCGCGTGAATATGATATTGCGCCAACTCTGCTACTTTCTGACGCTGCGATTATTGAAGCTGGTAAGCGTAAACCTAGTAATGCGCGTGCGTTTCGTGCTATTCGTTCTTTGAATGAGCGAGTGCGAATGCACACTGGCAGTGAGCAAGACAAAATGTTCGAGCGTTACGCTCCAATTCAGCGCAAAGTTAAACCATCTATTTGGAAAAACGTTATAGAGAATGCTATTTTGCGCGCTAAATCTGGTGAAACGGCTATGGATGATGTGCATCCAGTATTACCGAATGGAGCTATTCAACTTAATTCGCGCGAATCTCGTAAAACGAACGTACTTAAGTCAACAGATACTGACGAGTCGCAAGGTTCTAATGATTGTCAGGATTGCCATGATTTATCGGATTCGCAGTACTTGCAGGATATGCAAGATTTCCAAAGCGCTCCTAGATCTATGAAATATTGGCGAGAACATCACCCTAAGCGTTACGAGCGTTTACAAAGAGTAAAAGCTGAGTTAAATCAAATTTCTGAATACACTCATACTCCTGCAGAAATTATTATCAAACCACAGATTATTCGTAATCTTTGCTGGCATGATGATGCGCAAGATATTGATGTTAAAACATTCTTAAGTGAGCATGGTGCTCGCGAATGGCAAACCCGATTGGTAGCTGAGTCCGTAACTCGCGCTATCATGTAACGGTTGTGCCATACGGCAGAAGCTAGAAAAAACGTAATTTCAGGAGCGCAAGCGTGAAAATCAGCGTCAGGAATCTTGAGCCAACTAAAGTTAAGCTCACCATTACCGCAGATCTCGAAGACTTCAAGCCATTCTTGGAAGAAGCTCGTAAGGAGATTGCTAAGCAAATTAACGTGCCAGGTTTCCGTAAGGGACATGTGCCAGGCAAGATTGTAGATCAGCGCGTCGGTTTCGCAGCTGTTGCCGGCGAAGCCGTAAATTCCGCTGTACCAGAGCTTTATTCCAAGGCTTTGGAGGAAAAGAAGATTCGCCCAATGGATCAGCCAGAATTTGACGTTCAGGAAGTTCCAACGTCGACTGATGCAGATGCAAGTCTTAAGTTTGTAGCAACAGTTGAGCGTCGTCCAGATTTCAAGTTGAACAAGTTCAAGGGCGTTGAGATTGAAGTTGAGAAGCCAAAGGTTTCCGACAAGGATGTCAAGGAGCGCTTGGAAAGTCTCCGTCAGCGTTTTGCTACTTTGGTTGGTGTTGACCGTCCTGCAGCTAAGGGTGATTACACTAACATTGATTTGGAAGCTCGTATCGATGACGAAGTAGTTGATGCACAAGAGGGCGTAAGCTACGAAATCGGTTCCGGTGTGTTGCTTGACGGTTTGGATGAGGCTTTGGATAGCCTTTCTGCCGGCGAAGAAACCACCTTTGAAGGTACTCTCGAGTCCGGCAAGCATAAGGGCGAGAAGGCTCAAATCAAGGTTAAGGTTAATTCCGTAAAGACTCAGGAATTGCCAGAGCTTGATGATGATTTTGCTCAGGAAGCTTCCGAGTTTGATACTTTGAAGGATTTGAAGGCAGATATTCGCAAGGCTTGCGAGCAGGCTGCTGAAGGTCGTCAGGCAACTAATGCCCGTGACGCATTCCTTGTTAAGCTTCAAGAAGAAGTTGAAATTCCTGTACCAAAGGGTGTTTTGGATAAGGCTGTTTCAGAGCATTTGAAGGGCATGACCCCTGATCCTGAAAAAGCTACCAAGAAGCAGAAGGACGAAGCGCAGCAGGCTGCTGAGAAGGAACTTCGCGACCAAATGGTTCTTGACGCTTTAGCTGAACAGATGGATGTGACTGTTTCCCAGGCTGATGTCACCAACTTCTTGGTTTCTGTTGCTCAGCAGTACGGTATGGATCCAAACCAGTTCATTAACGCAATCGTTAACAACGGTCAGCTTGGTTCTGCTGTGCAGGAAGTTGCTCGCTCTAAGGGCTTGCTTGCTGGTATGCGTGCTGTAAAGTTCGTTTCTGGCGGAGAAGCTCTTGACTTGAGTGCATTCTTGTCTGAGGATGATGACGAAGACGAAAGCGTGAAGGCTGCTTCTGCTGCTGCAGAAGTTGCTGACGAACTTTCTAAGTAGTATTTTTCAAACAAGAAAAAGTTTATACTTTCTCATATTTGCTAAAAACCCAGGGCTTTTGCTCTGGGTTTTTGTGTTGTTGTTATACTTTAAAGAAAGTGAAAAACAAATAAAATGAAAAACAAATAACATAAGGAAGGCTGCCGCTAATGGAAAAACGCAATTTGCAAATAGTAGGCAGTAAAAAACCTAGTAAGTGTTTGAGCTATGTTTTTACATGTTTACGATTAAGTCTTATTGCTTTTTTTGTTGCAGTTATGGCTGGGGTTGGTGCAATATTATTAACTCTGTTACTACATGCTGTGCAAAATGTAATGTTCGGATTTTCAGAATCTGCTCTTAAACCTTCGCCAGTTGGATTGCCAGTATTGCACTACGTTGCTGTTGTATTAATTGTCATGTCTGTTGCTGCAATTATTTGGATGTGGTTATGGACAAAATCTTCTAATCGTATTGTCGATATAGCTCATGCTGTTCGTGGTCAATCAATGCCATGGCATATAACGATTATCCATGTATGTTTACAAATTTTTATAGTTGCTTCTGGCGCAAGTTTAGGTAGGGAAGTTGCGCCTCGAGAATTGGCTGCAATGCTTACTCAGAAGTTACTCTGCTTTATCCGAGTCAGTGAATTTCAAGCTCGCGTTTTGGTTGCAAGTGCTGCTGGTGCTGGTTTAGCTGGAGTTTATCGCGCTCCAATAGCGGGTGCGATTATGGCGCTAGGTTTGGTTGCAATTCCACGTTTTTCTCATGACTCGAAATCTTCTTTAAAGCGTTTGAAATGGTATTGGCTTATACAAAAATTTAGTATTTTTGCTATTGCATTATGTATAAGTGAAATTGCATCATTGACTACTATTTTTGTGCTTGGGTATGAGCCTTACTATTGTTTGTCAAGTCTTGATGACATCCATATTGTCAACACGACTGTGTTGCTGCTTGCAATTATAGTTGGCATTCCTTGTGGTATTGTTGGCACTCTTTTCCATAAGATGATTCGTTGGGCTCGCTCTAAGTGTGCTCGCAATTACCAAATTTTATATTTTTTGCCATTAATGGGCTTAGTAACAGGATTAGTTGCATCATGGAATCCAGCCATTATGGGCAATGGTCGAGCTTTAGCGCAATACGCATATAACATTGCAAAAACAAGTATTGCAATTGACAAAAACTCTTTGGTAACTTTGCTTCTACTGGTTGTTGCAAAAATAATTTTAACAAGTTGCACTCTTCGAGCTGGCGCAAGTGGTGGTGTGCTTCAGCCGAGTATGTCGTCTGGAGCTTGCGTAGGGCTGATTATAGGTTTTATAAGTATGAACATTCCAGTTGTTGGTGGCATGTTATCAAGTCAGCCCAAAATATTGGTAATAGCTGCTATTTTTGGTGCTGCAAGTCTGCTAACTGCAAGTCGAAAGTCATTGTGGTTTGCGCTTTTTTTGGTAGCACAATTAGTGAATGTGCCTATGATTATGATTATTCCAATGGTTGTTTCTTGTGCTGTATCTAGAAGCATAATGATGATACCAAAAATTTTTAGCCGCAAATAATGTTTAAATTTTTTTAGTATGGAAAATACAATATATGCAAAATAAATGCGCCTATGCTAGTTCAGTATTAGCAAAGGCGCATTTGTTATTAGTAAATATTTTTTTAGTTATTTTTTAATTAATTATTAAAACTGAATTCTTTATCTGCAATAAAAGTTCCATCATCGTTTGAGAAGGAGAAATGTATGCGCACTGGTGCAATAATTTTTTCTTTCATTTCATCCGATGCTGATTGTGGCATCAAGTTCGAGAGGCTATCGCCGTATGTTTGCATTCCAGTCTTTAACGCTGTAATTTCTAAATCAGATAGGTGCTTTTTGAACTTTGCATTTATATTGAGCTGATCACCTTTAGTGGCAAACGTTATGTTGAATGGTGAGCTGCTAGTGGCATCATTAAATCCATTAGTGAGTTTTTTAGCTTCTTCTGAATGGCAATGTACGTATTCTTCAATATTTGCGCTTTTAGGTGCAGAGCAATTGTAATGTGGCTTAAGATTAGTTGAATTGTAATGTGGTTTTGAAATTACGTAGCCACCTACTGCAACTATTGCTACTACTATGACAACAATAAGCCAAGTGTATTTTGACTTATGAGCACTTGTATTTGTTGCATTTGGATAAGCGTTTGCAGGATAGTTGTTGACTGGTTGTTGATTATTCTGATATACGTTTGGTTGGTAACCATTATTTAGATTTACATTATTAGGGTAATTGTTGTTCTGGTATCCGTTATTTGGGTATACGTTGTTTTGATACTCATTGTTTTCATAACCATTGTTTGGGTAACCATTATTTAGATTTACATTATTAGGGTAATTGTTGTTCTGGTATCCGTTATTTGGGTATACGTTGTTTTGATACTCATTGTTTTCATAACCATTGTTTGGGTATCCGTTATTTGGATTTACATTATTTGGGTATGTATTATTTTGGTAACCATTATTTGGATACTCGTTATTTGGCATCGGAGCAGGCGAGTAGTTGTTATCTGGCAATTGGTTAGAATCCATAATTACTCCTTATAATGAATTGATAATCCGATAAAAATATACTCAATAATGCATACTAGTGTAGGATAATAAGTAAAAATTACATCTGTTGATATGAATAAAATTCTAGAAATTTGGTGTAAAACATTCAATTCAAATCATATTCGCAATATTTTCTATGTGGTCATGCGCACAAGGTAGTGTAGAAATAATTACGTGGTAACAAGGAGATATAGTGACTGAGCTTTTTACAGCTTCTCCTGTGATGGAACAGGCTGAAGCGTCTACATCAACTGATTCTATTTTTAATCGATTGCTAAAAGATCGCATTATTTGGTTGGGATCTGAAGTAAAAGACGAGAATGCCAATGTTATTTGCGCACAAATGTTAATGCTTGCTGCGGAAGACCCTAAGAAGGATATTTGGCTGTATATTAATTCGCCTGGAGGTTCAATTACTGCTGGTATGGCAATTTACGATACTATGCAATTAATTGAGCCAGATGTTGCGACTATTGCTGTTGGCATGGCTGCATCTATGGGTCAGTTCTTGCTTAGTTCTGGCACTCCTGGTAAGCGTTATATTACCTCGCATGCGCGTGTGCTTATGCATCAACCTTCTGGCGGTGTCGGTGGTACTGCTACAGATGTACGAATTAATGCAGAGCTTATTATGGATATGAAAAAAACGCTTTCTGAATTGACTGCAAAGCAGACTGGTCATACGGTAGAGGAAATTTACCGAGATAATGAATACGATCACTGGTTTACAGCTCAGCAAGCTTTGGAGTATGGTTTCGTAGATAAGATTGTGACCACTCCTGCTTCTATGCGCGGTGAGGAGTAATTATGGCAAGTGAAGAAGCAAAGTTTGTTGCGCGTGCCGAGCGTTTAGCTGGTTTTGGCGGTGTTACTTCTGCTCAGCGCATTACTAATCGTTACGTGTTGCCTCAGTTTGGCGAGCAAACTCCATACGGCATGAAAACTCAGGATCCTTACACTAAGCTGTTTGAAGATCGCATTATTTTCATGGGTGTGCAAGTAGATGACACTTCTGCTGATGACATTATGGCTCAGTTGCTTGTTTTAGAGAGCATGGATTCTGATCGCGATGTGATGATGTACATTAATTCACCTGGTGGTTCGATGACTGCTATGACTGCAATTTATGACACCATGCAGTACATTAATCCAGATGTTCAAACTGTTTGCTTGGGTCAGGCTGCTTCTGCTGCTGCTATTATTCTTGCTGCTGGAGCTGCTGGTAAGCGCATGATTTTACCAAATGCGCGTGTGCTTATTCATCAGCCTGCAATGGGCCAAGATTTTGGTAAAGCTACTGAAATTGAGCTTCAGGCTAAGGAAATGTTGCGTTTGCGTTCTTGGTTAGAATCAACTCTTGCAAAACATACTGGTCAAGATATTGAGCGTATTCGTAAAGATATTGAAGTTGATACTATTTTGACTGCTTCAGAAGCCAAAGCTTATGGAATGGTTGACGAAGTGCTTGAGCGTAGAGCATAATTCAATCTTTACAACTTAGCGGATATTTATCAATATTTGTATTTCTTAACAACAAACCCTGGTCGACACGCCGGGGTTTGTGTTTTAGTGCGGATAGTTGTATATTAGTTAAGTTGCCGGAAACAAGGACATGGTTCTTGAGGCTGGAAACATGCGCCAGTAGCCCAACGGATTAGAGCATCTGACTACGGATCAGAAGGTTGCAGGTTCGAATCCTGTCTGGCGCACAAATGAAACGTGAAGCTTAAGGGAATTCACTTAGGGATTTAGTTTCTAAAAAATTATCGGCGTACTCGGTATTACTACCGAGTACGCCGATTTTTGGCTTATAGGTCAAAAGGGGCTTAGGAGGTAATTCTGTACACACCTTTGTCTGCTAAGCGCATTTTTCAACAAGATAAGAATTATTTTATAAACCAATATTGTTCATGTAATAATTCAGCAATAAGTTGATTGCGATTTTTTACGTGTAGCTTTCTGCAAGCACGATTTATAAAAGTTTCAACAGTTCCTTTGGTAATGTGAAGTTGCTTGCAAATTTCATCAGCAGTAAATCCTGTAGCAAATAATTCAATTACCTCTTTTTCGCGTTTGCTAAGAGACAAATAAGTAGTTTTCATTCTGACTTGTAATCTATCGCATGCTATTTTACTGTTGTCAAAATGTATGCCATTTATATCTTTTGGCACGAATAATTCATTCTTTATATCTGTAAGTATGTCTAATAGATTTTTTGGATCATTTTTACTTACAATAGACTGCGTTCCTGCAATCGCTGCCAAATATGCATAATCTTCTACCGGCAATGAGGTAATAGCAATGATAATAATCTTAGAATAATTTTTTCTAAGATTATATATTAGATTTAAGCTAGATATGCTTGACATGTACATTTCTACCAATAGAACATCTGGTGGTGAAGAATTGCACTTTTTAAAAATATCTTTTTCAGAAGACGCACACCAAATTTTTGTTGAGAATCGTAAATTTTTATTTAAATAGGAACACAATCCATATAGTGAAAAAAAGTCATTTGTTATGATACCTATAGAAAAAAATTTCGATTCAAGCATGGCTATCCTTCTGATGCTTCGTCACATTTTCAGTTTACAGCTTAACTTGTGAAGTTTTACGATATATGTAACCATCAAATATAGTTTTTTTCCAAGATTTTATATCTTCAAAATTCCACTGTGAGAGTGAGGCTATCTGTTTAATTTTTCCTTGTATTACAGCAACAATAAGACCATTATTGTTAGAAGCAATGAGATAATAGTGTTTTGCAAGATTATCTCCAATTTCGTCTAAATCGCTTCCTGCACCAGTGAAAATAATAAGATCTAGCAATTGAATAATCCAAGAGCGTTTTTTAGTACGAATCAAACTATAAACGATTACATCGTTATTTTTATGTCCAAGTGTATTAATTATGTATTCACTTAGTAATTGTTCATCTTCTTTATAACTCATAGTGTTGCCTATTTCCTTTCTTTATTTTGCAACGACCGAATTGGTAACAAGAATTTACTGTAGGTAAATAAAGTAATATTGTTATTGTTAGAAAAATTAATGGAACCCAATCTGGTGCTTTCATAAACCACGTGCATATAACTACTGCGCTTGTTAAATATTTAACAAGCGCGCGAAGTGTACGTATTAATAAATCAGATTCTGTTATACAAGTAGTATCTATAACAAAATTAGTTAACAATAGCAATTCTAAAAATACTATATCATGTAAATTAAAATTGTCAAAAGCAAGTAAAAAGCATATTGCAATTATTGATACAATAGGTATATTAATTGCTAGTATGAGTAGTTTTCCTCTAAGCAAATGATGAGAATCTAAAGGAAATCTCGTATATGAAAATTGATGATCATCGGTAAGGAGATATAACTTTCCTTGGTTTCTTGTCATAACAATATTCGTTTGACAGATTGTGAAAATAATAAGGGGGAAAGCCGCATTTCCTAAATTAGTACCAATACTAAGCAGTATGAGAATAGATAATTGACTTAATGATGCCAAAAGTATTCTTTGTCTTTGCAAAAGCACATCTCTAAACAACATTACAGAGAATGTGCGTATCCAAGACCAATATTTTCGCGCGTTGCAACGTGTGCCAAATCTTACTTTTATTTTGTGGCCAGTATAGTAAAGTATTAAACAATAAATCAAAGCTATAAATGGCAATATCGCAGTTGTAGTATAAATGCTACTAAATAAAGTATAAGAACCTGCTATTTGAAAAACAACTAATAACAATATCGGCAACAATAATCCTATAAGCCATATTGTTCGTGCTTTAGCGGTAAGGCGAGATGAAAAAAATATTTGAGCAGGAATTATGAGCAGATTTAATAAATAGCTTACTAGAAAGCAAACAAAATATGAAAATTTTCCAAGTAAAGACAAGCTTATCGCCAGTATAGATAAACATACTATATTCGCATAGTACATATCACGAAGTACATAATGAATAATGTAAAGTATGTGAAATCTAATAGAGCCAGAATGAATATGAAAAATATCTAAATCATGCTCATTTAGAAAAACTGTATTTGTATGAACGGAAATTACTTGTATAAGATAACAATAAAACCAGAGGAAAAATATAAGCCATTCTGGATAAAACCAAGCAAATATTGTAAGTATAATTGATACGAATATACCTGTAACAAGTTCTCTCAGTATATTGTGATTGAAACGACGTATACAGGTAGATGCAAAGACAGTGTAAATATTACTCATAATTTTGCTCTTTGCTCAATGTTTGATTTTCAATCATATATGTAGTTTCAACGCAACGTTTAAGCCAATTAAAATCATGACTGACAATAATATAGTTACCTTTCCTGCGTAACAATTGCTGAATAAATCCTTCGTTTGACCAAGAATCCACAGATTCGAATGGCTCATCTATGAGTAAAAGTTCAGATGTTGAACACAAAGCTAGAAGTAAAGGTATTTTCTTTTGTGTGCCTTTTGAGCATTCGCCTAGTGGAGTATTAGTAAAAGGTTGTAATCCTAAACTTTCAATATATTCATGAACATGTTCTAATGTGAAAGAATGCATTGTTGCGCATATGTCGAGTAAATCTGTATATAAGAAATTTCGGTATTTACTCATATCGCTATCTGCATAATAAACAGATTTAGTTGTTGATATAGTTCCTGAATTAGGTGTTATATATCCTGCTATTAGACGAAGTAGTGTTGTTTTTCCTACGCCATTACGTCCAACAATACCAACATGTTTTTCTGGAATGTTTAATGTAATGTTTTCTAGTAATGGCTCTGCATTGAAGCTAAAAGTCATTTGGTTAAAGCACAACATTTGCACTCCATTCTAAGCAAGCTCCAAAAAATGTAATAATAACAATGACAAAATATATTAAGAGTAAATGTTTAAGAACACGTTTTGTTTCATTTGTTGTAATTTTGTCAATCGTGTAGTCATTAGCTAAAATTAGCAAGCGATAGCTTATATAAATAGACAGTAATAATGCAAGAACTTCAAAAATAGAATGACGAAATAGTAAAATGAATTGTTGTTGTATTGATAAATGTTGAATTGTGTATATGACACTTCCCATTACAAAAAATTGGAAAATAAAAAATATTGCATTTACTACTGGTGTTATTGCTACAAGTGAAAATAAACAAATATTATTGCAAAAAATTTTGACTAATTCGTTATTCGTTACTGTAATTTTAACAAGATTATTATTAAAAAAATAACTATTTAATGAAAGATATGAGTTTAGCATTTTTTGCATAAAAAATCCGAATATTATGAGTGCAATAGCGCAGAGAATATGCACTCGTAGAATATCTTTTATGCGCATGCTCTATCCTTTCTAATACAATAGTAAGAGTGGTCAAGTAAACATCTAAGATTGAAGCGTTGATGTCTGCTTGACCACTCTTAACTTTACAGCCAGCCTCCAACGCCGCCAACAATTGCACCAAGTGGTCCTGCAATACTTCCACTTGCTCCAAGTAGACCAGCAATATACCCTGCAGCAGCAGTAACACCAGCTTGAGCCACTTTAGTAACTATTTTTTTGGCAACCATTTTCCCTACAGATCCTGACAGCCAAGCAATCACGCCATTGGTTCCCAATTCTTTTAACTTACCTTCAACAAATTTTCCAACTAAGTATCCAGCTTCCATTTTTACACCTCCTTTCTCTCCTATAACACATATTATAACCATAAGTGTTTTTTGTTAAAATGAGTTTAATTGTATATAGAATCATTACAAAATAATATAAAGATAGAAAATCAGCATATACTGAAACTTGTGGGGTATTGCAAAATTTGAGGAGTAACAATGGAGAGATTTCATTTGTTGAAAAATCCAGTACAATTGTTCACTCTTAGCTTTTTTTATTTGATCTACTTGGTATCCGTAGTTTGTTTTAATTATACGCATGCTGCTAATACTATTTTAGTATTAGTTAATAATAAACTTTTATTTTTACTGTTACTTTTTTCTATAAATATTTTATTAACATTGCCAGCAATATGGTTGATAACAAAATTTACTGCATTTACTTACAAACTTTCCTCGATTGAGCACAGAGTTGATAAGTACTGTGTATTTTTAACTTGTTCTTCAATATTTATTATTGAGTTGTATAGTAAATTGATTTTTCTTTCATTGTATGCTTTTTTCAAATTCTCATTATTATTTATTATTCTTTTTGTTCCTGTTATAACAGTTTTTGTTGTATCGATATTAGATAAATCTTTGATTAAATGCAAAAAAATAACTGCATACATACCATTATTATTATACTTTTTAGTTGACATAGTTATTGTGTTTTTAATTGATTAGTTTCTGTTGTATACAACAATATTTTTACGTTAGTGTGTAGTTTTATTAACTCATAATATGAAAGAAAAAGTGAGTGTGTTAATATCTCAGTTTATACCTTTAAGATATACTAAAAATATTAATAAATTTTGGTATTGTGCTTCTTATGTTCTACATAATATGTATACCTATTTAAGGAGGAAATATTTACAATATGATACGACGCAGTTGGAGAATAGCTTGCAATATTGCAAATAATGAGCGAATTTCTGGATTAATTATGCTTGGTTTTGCTCTTACTGGCTTATTGCTTGCAAACATTCCTTTAACAGCGCCAATATTTGAAGCTATATCGCATACTCATGTAGGCATTCCGTGGACGAATATACATATGTCAATTGGCCATTGGGTGCAAGACGGCGTGCTTACTATTTTCTTCCTGTCAGTTGGTTTAGATTTAAAACACGAACTTATTGCTGGTTCGCTTTCTGATCCTCGTGCAGCTGCAATGCCAATGATTTGTGCTGTTGGTGGAATGATTGTGCCTCCTTTACTGTTTGTTGCTACAGTAACTGTATTTTCTGAATTGCATGCCGGGCAGGAGATTATGCGTCTTACTTCTGGCGCTTTACCTTCGCTTGATATGGTTCGTGACGGGTGGGCAATACCTACGGCAACGGATATAGCTTTCTCTCTTGCTGTTCTTGCTTTATTTGCAAAAACTTTGCCACATGCTTTGCGCGCATTTCTTATGACTCTTGCTACAGTAGACGATTTGCTTGGAATAGCACTTATTGCTGTGTTCTTCTCGTCTCTTAACGCATGGTATTGGTTTGCTGGAGTAGTTGCTTGTGGTTTGGTTTGGACTACTTTAGTGCGTTTAAAGCGTGTTCCGTGGCCGTTGGTTGTAATAGTAGGAATTATGGCATGGATTATGATGTATGAAGCTGGTGTGCATCCAACTTTAGCTGGAGTAATGGTGGGTTTGCTAACTCCGGCGCATTTAGTTCATGGTGAACAAACGCTTCGTGCTGAACGCTATCGTGAAAAAATTCAGCCTGTTTCTGCGCTGCTGGCTCTTCCAATTTTCGCTCTTTTTGCTACAGGAGTGCATTTTGAAACATTGACTTGGGAGTTGTTCTTCTCGCCAATTTTGATTGCTATCACTATTGCTCTTGTTGTTGGTAAACCTGTTGGAATTATGGTAACTGCTTGGATATCAAAGCGTGTTCTGGGCTTGAAAGTTCCTGATGGTCTTCGAGTAGTAGACTTAATGCCTACAGCATGTGCCTGTGGAATTGGTTTCACTGTTTCTCTTCTTATTGCTTCTCTTGCGTATTCTGACGCAGATTTGTCTGCTGAAGCACGTTTTGGCGTTCTTGTTGCTTCTATTATTGCTGCAGGAGTTTCTGGATTCTTACTTTCTATGCAATCAAAGCATATGGAAGAAGAATTAGATGAAGTTGAAGACTAATTTCAATTATTATTCTTAACATCTTTGCAAGTAAGTTTCTAATGGAGTAATTATGTCTAATAGTAAAGAGGATTTTTCAGTAGATGTTTCACCTTGGAATAACACGTATCATCGTGGTTCTGTTGTAATGCGCGGTTCTATGATTCCTAAGGAGAGCACTACAGAAACGCTTCTTCGTAACGATAACAATCAGCAGCTTGTTTCTGGAGTTGGTGTAGAAGTAGATAAAAGATGGGATTGGCGTAGTGCGGATCCGTGGCGTGCGCTTCGTATTCAAGCTGAGTTTGTTGATGGTTTTGACGCGCTTGCATCGTTAGGTAAAGCTGTTAGTATTTTTGGTTCTGCTCGAATAAAAGAAGATAATCCTGAGTATTCTTTAGCTCGTACTATGGGTTCAGAGCTTGCAATACGTGGTTTTGCTGTTATTACAGGTGGCGGTCCTGGAATTATGGAAGCTGCAAACCGTGGGGCTGCAGAAGCTGGTGGTACGTCTGTAGGATTGGGGATTGAGCTTCCTCATGAGCAGGGTTTGAATAAATGGATTAATCTTGGCATGCAATTTCGGTATTTTTTCGTACGCAAAACAATGTTTATGAAATATTCTTCTGGAATTATTGTGTGCCCTGGCGGTTTTGGCACAATGGATGAAATGTTTGAAGCTTTGACTTTAGTGCAAACGCATAAGGTTGCGCGCGTGCCTGTTGTTCTTTTTGGTACTTCGTACTGGAATGGTTTGATTGACTGGCTGAAGTCTACAGTAACTCAACGAGGTTTTATTTCTTCACTCGATCCGCACTTGTTTGCTGTTACAGACGACCCAATAGAGGCGGTGCGCATAGCATCTGGAATTGAATAATCTAAGAGTTTTTGCGTTCGTTTACAAGCGTTGTAAGCTGCCAAATTTCTTCGCCAATATCAATTCCGCGAGGGCATTGTCTTGAACATGCTCTAACTGACTGGCATGCGCTAATACCGTCACTGCCGTCTATTAGATCAAGGCGATGCTCTGTTGCATTGTCTCTGGAATCGTAAATAAAACGAGCCGCGTTAACCAATGCTGCAGGCCCAATAAAGGCTTCTCCGCCTGCATAAATTGGGCAAATTCCTTCGCAAGCACCGCACATAATGCAATTGCTCAAAAGCTCAAATTTTTTAAGTTCCTCAGGGTGTTGCAAAAACTCAATAAGCTGGAGTTTCCCTTCAGTATTTCTAGTAGAAACGTTAGATGCTTGCAAATAAGGTTCTAAGCGTTTTATTTGCGAAATCATAGGCGAAATATCGCAAATAAGATCTCGCTGAACTGCAAATCCTGAAAGTGGAGCAAGCTCAATAACACCAAAAGTGCCATTTTGCAAAGTGGTAGTTTCTTTAGATTTTTGCTGTAAAGTTAGCGATTTTTCCGACTGTGAGGAGCTGTTAGTAGTTCCAGTTTTTCTAAAGCCTCGAGATTGCACGCTATTTGTGCTTTCAGGACGTGCGTTTGCGCCAATAGTTGCACTGCATAGTAAGGTTGGCATGCCATTTACGTTTGCAGCGTCAGAACCGCAAACGCCGTGACCGCATGAGTAGCGGAAAGCTAAAGTTGGGTCGATTGTGCGTTTAATAGCTAGTAAACAGTCAAGAATAGTGTCAGTAGAATGAACGCGTAAACTGTAATCTTGAACCCAATGCTTACCTTGAATTCGTTTTGGAGAAGATTCGTAAGATTCGGAAGATTCACTGGATTCACTAGATTTTGAAGAATTATTTATGTTATTTTCTGAAGAATCTAGTTTTGCGAAAGGATTACTGCGCTTTCTACGTGCAAAAGGACTTTCTCTGCGCTTGCGCTCTGTCTGTTTACTGTTTGAATCATCCTCAGATTTATTACATGGAGTAAAGCGTGAAATACGCAAAGTAACAAGCGCAGTGTTATCACCAAGCTCATTACTCATTGCAAACCTCCAATACGTACTGTTCTAGTTTGCCACAATACTTGCACAGAAACATTTTTAGTACTTGGCGCATCCTCACGTTAGGCTTGAACTATGACTGACGCTTTATTTTTGCTTGATACTAATCACGATAATGCTCCTGTGCTTGCAGCAGGAATCGAAGAAGGGTGGACGATTGCGCTTCCATCTCAAGTAAAACGTCACGCTATATCCGCCATGCGGTTATCAGAAGGTGATGCTTTGCAACTTTCTGACGGCAAAGGCTTGCGCATTCACGCAAAGGTGACGGATGTAGAAAACGGCTTAGTTCGTGTAGAAGCGTTTACTAGGGAAGCTCCGCGAACGACTAGACTTGCGCTTGTTCAAGCTTTGGCAAAAACAGGGCACGATGAGCAAGCAATTGATATGGCTACGCAAATTGGCGTGGATGAAGTAATCCCTTGGTGTGCGGATCGTTCAATTGCAAAGTGGAAACCTGGTCGCGCAGATAAGCGTTGGAGCCAAGTTTTACAGTCTGCTACAGAGCAATCGCGCCGAGCATGGATGCCTGAACTTCAAGAATGTGTTTCAAGCAAGCAAATAGTTGCAATATGTAGGCGTGCGTGCGTTTACGGAAATCTCGTAATTGTATTGCATCAAGACGCAACTGATTGCTGGAATCAAATAGAGCAAGCAGTAAATACTCTTAGCGAGCGCTGTTTGGAGGATGGTAAAGAGCGCACTGTTTACGTTTTAGTTGGGCCAGAAGGTGGTATTAGTGATGACGAAGTGTCAATGTTTATTGATGCTGGTGCTAAAAGCTGTGTTTTAGGTAGCAATATTCTTCGCGCATCTACTGCAGGTCCTGTAGCTCTTTCTCTTCTTTCGCGCGCTTTAGGACGTTACGAATAATCGCATAAATTGTATCTAAAAGTGCTCATAATTGTGTAAAATAGTAAGAAGCATGTCGATCGCTTTTTGGCTTTTGGCGTTGATTTCATTTAGTAGCAAATAGGGGAGAAACCATGAGTGATATCACTTACAATACTGATGCTGATTGCATTTTTTGTAAAATTGTTGCTGGAGAAATACCGAGCAGCAGAGTTTATGAAGACGATTCGGTAGTTGCTTTTAAAGATATTAATCCGCAAGCAAAAGTGCATGTGCTGATTGTGCCGCGCAATCACTATAAGAATGTTGCTGAGCTTGCTAGTAAGGCTCCTGAAACTTTGGCTCATATTGCTGGTGTTGCGCAAAAAATTGCTGATGATGAATTCAACGGTGATTATCGACTCGTATTTAATACTGGTATTGATGCTGGTCAAACAGTGTTTCATGTTCATGCTCACGTATTGACTGGCGAAAAACTTGTAGAAGGTAGCTTGTAAACCGTGACGAAAAGTACTACGCGTTTTGTGCAAATTCCTAGCGAATTAAGCTCGGTTGCAGTTTTAGGTGCTGCAGATGCTGGTTTGCGTGAAGTAGAACATGCTTTTCCAGAAGCAGATATTACTGTGCGAGGCAAAGATGTTCAAATTGTTGCTCGTTCAGCTAGAGCAGATGAAGATGCAGCTAAAGCTGAGTATGCGTTTAGGCGCATGATTGATGCAGCTTACGAGCAACCTATGGATGCGTACGAAGTAAGACGCATGCTTGAGCGTGATATTTTGCATAACGATGAACACAATGTGCGTATAAACCGTATCGGTCATGATGGTGGAGTGCTTGGGAATAGTATTATTTCTTCGTCGTATGCAATTAGTAATTCTGTTTCGCGCGCTGAAAATGAGTTTTCAAGAGATTCAAGTGAGCTGTTGCCTTCTAGCGAAGAAGCGCATCGCCGTGCTATGAGCAGAAGAGCTCGAATGAGTAAAGGCGTGATTACGTTTGCTGGAGGAAATCCTGTTCGCGCAAAAACTGCTGGACAAACAGCGTACGTGCAAGCAATGGATTGCAATATTGTAACGTTTGGAATTGGTCCTGCTGGCACTGGAAAAACGTATTTAGCAGTTGCTAAAGCTGTTCGTGCATTGGAAGATGGAAGAGTCCGCAGAATTGTTCTTACTCGTCCTGCTGTTGAAGCTGGCGAAAACTTAGGATTCTTGCCTGGTACTTTAAACGATAAGGTTGATCCATATTTGCGTCCACTCTATGATGCACTTTCTGATATGCTTGGATCTGCACAATTAAAACGCTATCTTGACGAGAATGTTGTTGAAGTTGCTCCTCTTGCTTATATGCGAGGGCGCACATTAAACGATGCTTTTGTTATTCTTGATGAAGCGCAAAATGCGACTGTTCAGCAATTAAAAATGTTCCTGACTCGACTCGGTTTTAATACAACCATGGTGATTACAGGAGATAGCACGCAGGTTGATTTAGCAGTTGTGCGTTCTGGTCTTGTTTCTATTGAGAAGATTTTGGGCGAAGTTAAAGATATTGCTTTTGTGCATTTGCAAGCAGAAGACGTTGTGCGTCATGCTTTGGTTGGTCGTATTGTGGAAGCATACGAAAATTACGATGCAATGCTTGAACATAAAAAACGTGAACGTACTAAAGAATCTACTGAGAGGAATAACAGATAAATCATGAGCATTGAAGTCATGAATGAAACAGTGTGGAATATTGACGCTAAAATCTTCTCAGATCTTGGAATGTGGGTTCTTCAACAAATGAAAGTAAGTACGCATTCGGATTTATCGATTACTTTTGTTGATCCAGAGCCAATTGCCTGTTTGCATGAACGTTGGATGAACCTAGAAGGCCCAACGGATGTTATGAGTTTTCCAATGGACGAGCTTACTCCTGGAAGCGATGAAAAAGTTTCTGAAGGAATGCTTGGAGACTTGGTGATTTGCCCGTGGGTTGCTCAACAGCAGGCGCTCGCAGCTGGGCACAGTACTATGGAAGAAATGTTGTTGCTAACTATTCACGGTATTTTGCATTTGCTTGGCTATGATCACACTACTCCGGAAGAAGAAAAGCAAATGTTTGGTTTGCAACGTCAACTAATGCTTACTTTTTTCGCTGCTCGATCTGGAGAATTGTATGATGCTACGTTGCCGGAAGGTGCAATAAACGAGCTTGAGCGTTACGATGCTGAGCATGAAGCGAGTAGCGTCAAAAATAAAAATAAAAATAAAAAACAGCATTAAAGCGCATTAAGAGCATAATTATGGAATATATTAAACGAATATTTTCTAGCATATCAGTTCCGCAATTGCCGTTGCATGTCTGGATTGGTTTAGCCGCATTGCTTGTGCTGGCAATGCTGCTTGTATGGCTTTCGCTTGCGATGGCTGCTGCAGAAGGTGCAGTGCCTAGAGTTACTCGTGCAAGCTTAAATAATCTTATGATTGAAGCGCAAACGCATGATGATGAAACTAGTGCCATAGTGCGTATGCGTCGAATTGCTAGAATCCATCGTGTAAAAAAACTGATTGCTGACCGTTATACAACTTCTGGAGCATGCGCTTTTGTGCGTGTGCTATGTAACGTTTTAGATGGAGTTTTGTTTGCTTCTTTAGCTGCATTTTTCGGCTCGCCTTTATGGGTAACTCTTATTATTGGTGTTGTTGTTTCAGTAGTTGTAGCTGTGATTTCTATTCTTGTTCGCCCACGTTCGGTTGGTGCGGCTCAACCTGTAGCAAAGTTGATGCGGCTTTCTCGCATTGTGTCTATTGCTATTGCGATTAATCCTTTAGTGCATATTGCTAGCGATGTTGACGTCACTTCTAGGAAAAAGCATGTTGATCCGTCAGATGATGAAGCTTTGGAAGATATTCAGCTGGATCAAGCAAAGGCTAGTATTGACCGACTTGTTGAAGCGAATGATTTCGATCCGGAAGTTTCGGAAATGATGCGCAATGTGCTCACGCTTTCAGATACTTTGACTCGCGAAATAATGGTACCTAGAACCGATATGATTTGCGTAAAAAGCGACGAAACGCTGGAAAATTTCCTTAAATTATGCTCTCGCTCAGGATTTTCTCGAGTTCCCGTCATTGGAGATTCTGTAGATGATTTAGTAGGTGTTGCTTATTTGAAGGATGCTGTACGCGCTACTGTGTTTAATCCTGCAGCATCTTCTAGAGCAGTTGAAACAATTAGCCGAGACCCTATGCTTGTTCCTGAGTCGAAGCCGGTTGACGATTTATTCCACGAAATGCAGCGAATTCGCCAGCATGTGGCAGTAGTGGTTGACGAATATGGTGGAATTGCTGGTTTGGTTACTATTGAGGATGCTATTGAGCAAATTGTTGGCGAGTTGGAAGATGAGCACGATCGCACTCAGCATGCAGATCCGGAAGAAATACGTGACGGCGTGTGGAAGATGCCTGCTCGAACGTCAATCGCAGATTTGGAAGATATTTTTGAAGTTCATATTGACGAAGACGATGTGGATACTGTGTTTGGTTTGCTTACGAAGTTGATTGGTAATGTGCCGATTGTTGGTTCCAGTGCTATTACAAGAGGACTAAAATTAACTGCTGTAGATTCAGCTGGTAGGCGAAAGAAAGTATCTACTATTTTAGTAGAACGAGATGCGCAAGTTTTGGAAGAGTCTAAGGATAATCAAAATGACATTAGCTCTTCCGAAAAATCTGCTGAAAGCAAACAAACCAATGCTTTGAAGCAAGCTAGTACTATGAAACAAACGAATATGCTGAAATAAAGAACTGGACGGTAAGAATAACGTGAATAATATTAACAACTTTGACGATACTGATGACTTCGATGACACTGATGACTTTGACGACGAGATGTTTGCAAATCTAGACGCTTCAACTTGCGCAACGATTTCTACTCCTGATTTTCACGGTTATCGTTCCGGTTTCGTAGCTGTAGTTGGTAGACCAAACGTTGGTAAGTCTACGCTTATGAATGCTCTTATTGGTACGCAAATTGCTATTGCGTCTTCTCGTCCGGAAACTACGCGTAAGGCTATTCGAGGGATTGTTACTACCGATAATGCACAAATGGTGTTGGTTGATACTCCTGGTATTCACCGTCCTCGTACGCTTCTTGGTCAGCGTTTGAACGATATTGTTGACGAGTCGCTTGCAGATGTTGACGCGATTGCATTTTTGCTCCCAGCAGACCAGGAAATAGGACCAGGAGATAGGCGAATTTTAAGCCGTCTTCGCTCTGATTTTGCTAAAAAAGATGAGAAGGGCAATTGGACTTGGAAAGTTCCGCTTATCGGTATTGTTACGAAAATCGATACGCTTAGTCGCAGTGAGTTAGTTACGCATTTGCTTCAAATTCAGCAGTTTGCTGATTTTACGGATATTGTGCCTGTGAGTGCGTTGGAACGTGACAATGTTGACGAAGTTAAGAATGTTTTGATTCAAAACTTGCCGGAAGGTCCGCAAATGTATCCGGCGGATCAGCTTAGTGAGGAAAGCACAGAAAGCATGATTTCGGAGCTTATTCGCGGCGCATTTTTGGAAGAGTTGGACGACGAGTTGCCTCATTCTTTAGCTGTTGTAGTTGACGATATTGTGTATCCGGGGGATGGCGAAGATACTCAATACGAAGACAACAAAGCGCATGTGCTTGTATCTGTTTATGTTGAGCGTGATTCTCAAAAGCCGATTATTATTGGTCATCGTGCGGAGCATTTAGTGCGCGTAAAGAAGCGTTTGCGCACGGCGGTAAATCGTATTACTGGAACAAAAGCTGTGCTTGAATTGCACGTGAAAGTTGCAAAAGGATGGCAGAGCGACCCTAAGAAGCTTGAGCGTTTAGGGTTCTAGTAGAGCATATTTTGCTTATTTCGATATTATTGGACAATTACTTAATTTTATTGTGCCTTAAGCCTAATGTGTTTGCACAAAATTGTCGTAAATTAATGCAAAACCGCGGCGAGCAAGTTGAATAAAACAAGTTAAGCCGCGGTTTTGCGATATGCACTTAGTTAAGTTAATTTAAACAAACTACTTTTTGCGCGTCGTATACATTTGTGTATTAAGTAAAGTAGTGTAACGCTTAATAACTCGTGGACGAATAATCTTCATAGACGCAGTCATTAAGCCGTTTTCTTGCGTAAACTCTTCTGGCAAAATAATGAACTTTCGCACAGATTCTGCGCGTGACACGCCTTCATTGGCAAGATCTATAAATTTTTGCACTTCAGCACGAACAACAGCATTATTAGCAGCCTCTTCCATGCTCATAGTGGCGTCAAGACCCTTGAGTTTAAGCCAATTTCGTAAAGTTTCTTCGTCTAAAGTAACAAGTGCAGAAATAAACGGACGCTTATCTCCAAGAACGAGAGCTTGAGACACAAGTTCGCATCTCTTAATCATCTCTTCAATAGGTCCAGGAGCAACATTCTTACCGCCAGCAGTAATAATCAAATCCTTCTTACGTCCGGTAATATAAAGCATGCCATCGTCGTCAATTCGTCCCAAATCGCCTGTTGCATACCATCCGTCTTTAGTAAATGAAGTTTCTGTTGCTTCATCGTTTTTGTGATACTTATGGAATACGCAAGTGCCTTTAATTTGAACTTCGCCGTCGGATGCGATTCGCAAAGTAAAAGCTGGGAATGCGATGCCAACAGAACCTTCTCGGAATGGAACTCCAATAGGAGTAAACGCGCATGGTGCAGTAGTTTCTGTAAGACCATAACCTTCGTAGACAGGAACTCCTGCTCCGCGGAAGAATGAAAGCAATTCAGGATCTAGAGGAGCTCCACCTGCAACAATCCAGCGTGCGCGACCGCCAAGAGCTTGACGAAGTGGACGATAAACAAGCGGATCGTAAGCAGTGCGGCGAGCTTTAGTAAGAGCTTTAGCATCACCAAATTCCTGAACTTCCTTCATATACTGTTGAGCCGTCACAACAGCACCCTGGAAAGCCAAGCCTTTAGCACCGTGACCAGCCTTCTGCGAAGCTGCGTTATAAACCTTCTCAAGAACTCGAGGGACAACGATCATAACCGTAGGTTTTGCAACTTGCAAATCAGAAATCAAAGTAGGAATACCTTGAGCAATATAAATGCGCAACGTACTTGCAACAACAATATAGTTAATTGCTCTTGCAAAAGAGTGTGCTTGAGGAAGGAACAAAAGCACAGAACCGTCTTTTTCGCTAAGCAAATTTGGCAAGTAAACAGGCAAATTCAACGCTGTAGTGCAATAGTGTTCGTGAGTCATTTCCACGCCTTTAGGTGCAGCTGTGGAACCAGAAGTGTAAACAATAGAGCACAAGTCTGTTTTCTTTACAGAATCAATGCGAGCATCTAGTTCCTCATCGCTAACAGCGTATCCGAAAGCTTGAAGTTCTGCTAAACCGCCTGTTTCAATGCAAATAATGCGTTCCAAGCTTGGGCATTCTTCAATAGCTCCATCAGCTTTATCTCGCATGTCAGTTGTTTCAACAATAAGGAAACGCGAGTCGGAATTATTCACAATATTGCGAATTTGCTCAGCTGAATCCGTGTCATAAATAGTTGCAAGAACACCACCACAAGCCATAACTGCTGCGTCGGTGACGTCCCACTCATATGATGTTTTGCACATAAGGGCAACGGCGTCGCCTTTGCGCAATCCGTAGTGCATCAAACCTTTTGCAGCATCGCGTACTTCTTGAAGGAACTGATTAGCTGTTTTTGTGACCCACTTATCGTTTTCTTTATAAGTGTAAAGCGGATCGTCACCCATACGTGCTGCGCGATCTGCATATAAGTCATAAATGCTTGTGCCTTCGTCAAGAGGTGCTGCGCTTTCGGTTTTTGTGGTCAGCAAGCCTGTTTCCGGATCGATAAACGTCGTTGTTGGCATTTGCGCGCCCCACTCTTCTACGTGTGGAAGGCGTTGCTTTTGTGAAAGTAAAGTATTTGTGTTTTCTTGATCCGTATTAAGGTAGTCTGGTTCGCCTGCACGGTCATCGCTGACTGGGTGCGCGAAGTTACTGCCAATACGCAATGCTTTACGGGCAAGATTAAACGCTTGCTGTTGGAGTGCATTAAAAACGGACACATTTGCTCCTTCATTATGCCAAACGGCTTGCGGATTAAGCGCACATCATAGTATCATGCTATGCACTTGCATACTATTAACTATAATAATCGTTCGTATGCTCAAGTAGCAGTTATATTCGATTTGATTAGTAATAATTTTGTATTTGCCATAAGTCGTAGCCTGTCGTTAGAATAGCAAAGTTGCTTTGGCGAGGGAATATGCCGCTAGCTTTGTGGCAGAGTTCCGTTATCGACTGGGCTGATAGCCTCTTATGGTTTTCGGCGCGTCGGTGCGCCTGAAGCTGGATTAACAAACTAAACTATCCAGACCATAAGGAGACCGATATGGCTACAAAAATTACTCTTGAAGGCGAATTGCGCACTGAGTTTGGTAAGGGTGTTGCTCGTCGTTTGCGCGTAGCTAAGCTGATTCCAGCAAGCCTTTATGCTGGCGGTGCTGAACCAGTGCATGTTACTCTTCCAATGCGCGAAACCACTTTGGCTTTGCGTCACGCTAATGCTTTGTTCACTATTAAGTTTGGCAAGGAATCTCGCATTGCAGTTGTTAAGGATGTTCAGCGTAACCCTGTTAAGCGCATTGTAGAACACATTGACTTCTACGAAGTTAAGGCTGGCGAAAAGATTGACGTTGAAGTTCCAGTCTTCGTTGAAGGCACTCCAAAGGGTGCTGCAGTTGCATTCGTGGATGTCCAGGAGCTCAAGGTTCGCGCAGACGTTGCTAACTTGCCAGAGCGTTTGGTTGTTAACGTTGATGGTTTGACCGACGGCATCAAGGTGTTTGCTAAGGATGTCAAGCTTCCTGAGGGTGTTGAGCTCGATATGGATGGCGAAGAATCCGTTGTGAGCGTCACTGTTCCTGAAGATGCTGCTACAGCCGAAGCTGCTGCTCCTGCTGCAGATGCTGCTGCCGCCGCTCCAGCTGCTGCTCCTGCTGCAGAAGAAAAGTAAGTTAACGTATTCACTTATAACTTATAAAATAGTTTAAAATTTTAAGCCGCATAAGTCAGTTCTTATGCGGCTTTTTGTATAAATCAATGAATTTGCTAAATAAATTTTAGTTTAAAGCGTATTTCTTGAAATATTTTTTGAAAAATTTTGGCGTGTAAGTTTTGCGAAAAACAAGAATCGTATTATTCTATACGTTAATTGCGGTAAAAGGCAAGTAGAAATAATCCACATAGAAAAGAGACATAATGGCTGATTTAGAAGTAGCTCCAGAGTTTTCTGACGCTTATGAGTCTTATGATCATAGCGATACAACTCTGTTGAACAAATTGGCTGGCAACTTTGAAGTTCTGCCGAATGATAATCCAGTTTCGGACGCAAAGCGCAACGAACTTATTGATAAGCCTGCTTTCGGTCAGATTTTCTCCGACAATATGGTTCATATGTCTTGGACTAAAGGCGAAGGATGGTCTGATCGTCGTGTAGAGCCTTATGGTCCATTGAAAATGGATCCAGGTGCATCTGTGTTGCACTATGCTCAGGAGTGCTTTGAAGGTTTGAAGGCTTATAAGCGCGCCGACGGCTCTATTTGGCTTTTCCGCCCAGATATTAATGCTGCTCGTTTCCAAAATTCTGCTAAGCGTTTGTATTTGCCGGAACTCTCTATTGATGATTTTATTGGATCGGTTGCAGCCTTGGTAAAGCGAGATAAGCAATGGGTTCCGAGCCGTCGAGAGTATACGCTTTACATGCGTCCATTCATGTTTGCTTCCGAGCCGTTCCTCGGTGTGCGCGAAGCTCACGAAGTTGAATACTGTGTTATCGCTTCTCCATCCGGCCCATACTTCAAGGGTGGTTTGAAGCCTGTTAGCATTTGGGTTGAAGATCAGTGGTTCCGTACTGGTCCTGGTGGTACTGGTTTTGCTAAGTGCGGTGGAAATTACGCTGCTTCCTTGCTTGGTGAATACAAGGGTATTGAGCACGGTTGCGAGCAGGTGTGCTTCGTCGATGCTGCAACTAAGACTTATTTGGAAGAGCTTGGTGGCATGAATATGTTCGCACTCCACAAGGATGGCCATTTGGAAACTCCATCTCTTACTGGCAGTATTCTTCCTGGCGTTACGCGTCGTTCTTTGATTCAGCTTGCTGAGGAAGCAGGACATAAGGTTGTTGAAACCATGATTCCTCTTCAAGGGTTGCTTGACGACATTCGTTCTGGCGAGGTTACTGAAGTCTTTGCTTGCGGTACTGCTGCAATCATTACGCCAATTGGTCGCTTTAAGTCCGATGAATTCGATCTTAAGGTTGCCGATGGTGGTGTTGGTGAGTTGACTCAGGCTTTGCGCGATGAGTTACTTGGCATTCAACTCGGTGATGTCGAAGATAAGCATAACTGGATGTGGAAAGTTTGCGACTGATTTATATAAGTTAGTTAATATTATCTAATCTAATGTTGCTTATGGCGCGTTGTACTCTATATTTAGATATCGTATAGAGTACAACGCGTTTGTTTGTTATGCGCGCAGTGTTTTGGTGAATTTATTTGAAGGGAAATGCTTTGGAAGGTGCGTTAGGGGATAACATCTTTTTTCTTATAGTTGAGTATGTTGCTATGGGATGTTGTGGCATGGTTGGCGGCATGTGGGCTATTCGTAAGAATTATGATGTTTTTGCGATTATTACTACGTCTTGGATAACTGCATTGGGTGGCGGTATTGTTCGTGATGTGTTGCTTGGAGCATTGCCGCCTGTTGGTATTGCTGATCGTGGTTTTGTTATTACAGGTTTGCTTTCTGGTGTTATTGTGGCTGTTGCTCACCCTGAGATTGATAAATGGCGTTGGCTTATGCTTACGCTTGATGCTTTGGCATTGGGTTTGTTTGCGGTGAATGGCACAGCAAAAGGCTTGGATTTCCACATGTCTGGTATGGCTTCAGTATTTTTAGGAATGGCAACTGCTTTAGGAGGCGGTTTGATTCGCGACATGATTTTGAACCAAGTTCCTGTTATTGTGCGGGATAAGCATTGGTACGCTTTCCCTGCTTCAGTGGGATGTGTACTAACCGTTTTTGTTGTAAAAGCAAGGCATGCAGGTTATTTTGGTTTAACTGTTGAAATATTGCTTGATGTCCTTATTGTTGCTCTTGTTGTTGCAATGCGTTTGTTGTCTGTGAAACTAGATTTAACTTTATTTGGAGCAATGAACCGCACGGAACCTATTAAGGTTAGACGTCCTCGTATTCGTCGTATTAATAATCGTCGTCATCGTTAATATTGGGTAAGCGGCAAAAAAGTGTGTCTAAAAACCCGAGTTTTCGTTGAAATACCAAGGGAAGCTCGCTGTCATTAAGCTAAAAAGCTTAACATTTAGTATTACTTGACATTGAAAACAAATAGAGGTATAAGGCGTGCGATGTGCTTAATACATGCCTAGATTAAGTAGTAAACGCTGCCCAATATGCTCTCATTCAATGAAGAGAAATGGTAGAACACGTAAAGGTGCTATCCGTTGGAGATGTACTGCATGTGGAATGTCTTTTACAAGGAAACGTGAAGATATTACGCATGTAGCACAATTTGATAAATTCATTCATTGGATTATGGGAAACCAGACTCAATGTGAAGCCTGTCCTAGTGGTTCTGATAGAACATGGCGATATCGGATTGAATGGTATTGGAATGTTAAACCAGAATTACCCGAGACAGGCGAAATTTATGACTATGTTCAAATCGATGGAACATACCTTCCATACGGGTGGTGTTTATTAACCGCGGCAAGCAAGGGTAAAGTTATTGCTTTGCAATGGTGTAACAAAGAAAATTATTGATGACCAGCAATCAATTGGGTCTTCGGGTTTCGATACAAGCTTTGACTTATGTAGGGCAGATTACTACCCAGATATATCAATTAGAAAAGGAACACTACACTAACGACACGCCTGAATAAACACGTTTACAGACACACTTTTGCCGCTTACCTGATTATGACGGCGTTTCTATCAATCAAGTATTATATTATCGCCTTGTGAGCATAACAACGTGAATCACTCACCACATGTTTGGCCAACATGCTGTTTACTGGAATACGCTTACTCACTAATTGATAAGGCCAATATTAGAGAGGTCATCTTATGATGAAGAAAGTTAGTTCATTGTTAATAGCTGCAGCATCATTACTTGGAAGTATGGTGTTTGCAACTCCATCTTTTGCAGTTCAATCAACATCACAATATGGGAATTTTAAGTCTGAAATGAGAGGATTGCGTTCTCCAGATGGTCGACGTTCAATTGTTCCAGTATCTGGACAAGGATTGAATGTGCATACGCTAGCTGGTGATACTATCGTAGTAAAGAATAATATAGCTACTTGGAGAGATGCAACAAATCATACTATAGCAACTATCAATTTAACAGTTCATGACGGGCAGCATGTTGATTTTGGTTATAGCAAAGTTCTTCATAGGATTGCTCCTACTGTTTCCTTAGAGACAGCTTTAGAACGTGGTGGAAAGAAACATCATTGTATTCCTAAATGGATTGGTGTGGGATGGAATGTTTTATGGGATGCAACAGTTTGTACTCCATTATCACTTGGTATTTCTGGATTGGCGTCACCAATTGCTGGTGTTTCGGCTGATATAGCTTGTAGCGCTGCAGGTGGCACTTTGACAGCAGCATTGGGGTGTTAATATGGATGATGCAACTATTTCGAAGAAGCATGCCACAACAGGGCATCGGTCATGGCTTGCTTCGTTTGCTACCATTTGGCTGACGAGTGTTGTTTTCTCGTGCATCAATCATTTACCTTGGTATGCCAATGCTATTTCAGGGGTAATCTTGCTGATCGCAGCGTTTGTATGCCATGCATTGTTGCAGCATCACCATGTGAAGCCGATGGATTACGTGGTGTTTGCTGCTGCCGTGGCAGTTATACTCGTAGTGGTACTCGTATTGGCGTATATCGTCTAAATTACGTTGCCGATAGAGTGATATAAATAATCCCCAGCACCGATTGGTACTGGGGATTTTCCTTACATGCTGTGTTATGCAGTTACCTGCACAAACTTCACAGAGCGTTAATCGCTACAGCAAGACCAGACTTGCGGTTTGCAGCCTGATTCTTATGAATCACGCCACGACCTGCAGCCTTGTCAAGCTTCTTAGCGGCTACTGCGAAAGCGGCCTGCGCTGCAGCCTTATCACCAGCGGTGATGGCTTCACGAGTAGCACGAATAGCAGTCTTCAAAGCAGACTTTACTGCTACGTTACGCTTATGTGCTTTCTCGTTAGTGAGAACACGCTTTTTCTGCGACTTAATGTTTGCCACTGTTACTCCAAACGACGTTTGCTATATAAGGACATACAAATGATAAGTGTATCATGCTTATTAGATAAATATAGTAGTTTATATAATTAATTTGTTATTGTTGGTTTAATTAAAAACTTATTGAATATGCTATTTAATAAATAACTTTCGTATTTTGCACTTTACGCTAAGGTAGTAGATTTGCTAATATTGATTAGTTATAGTGCTTGATTTATGTTTGCATGTTTTCATGTATTCGCATTCTTAAAAGGAGATATTTGCCTTGATTACACCGCATAACCAGCCAGGATTTACGGATCAATCGTTGATACGCAATTTCTGCATTATTGCGCATATCGATCACGGCAAGTCTACTGTAGCTGACCGCATTTTACAACTTTCAGGAATCGTGCCAGAGCGTGAAATGCGAGACCGTTTCTTGGATCGCATGGATATTGAGCAAGAGCGCGGTATTACTATTAAATCTCAGGCTGTTCGAGTGCCGTGGACTTTTGAAGGCAAAGAGTATTCGCTTGGCATGATTGATACTCCTGGTCACGTCGATTTTACTTACGAGGTTTCACGCGCGCTGGCAGCATGCGAAGGTGCGGTGCTGCTTGTTGACGCAACTCAGGGCATTGAAGCGCAAACGCTTTCTAATCTTTATATGGCAATCGACCACAATTTGACGATTATTCCTGTGCTTAACAAAATCGACTTGCCAAGCGCAGAGCCAGACAAGCATGCTGAAGAAATAGCTGGATTAATTGGTTGCAAGCCGGAGGACGTGTTGCGCGTTTCTGGTAAAACCGGCGAAGGTGTTAAAGACTTACTTGATCAAATTGTGCTGGAAGTTCCAGCCCCAAGCGGAAATCCTGATTCTCCTGCTCGCGCGCTCATTTTTGATTCAGTATATGATTCGTATCGCGGAATTGTCACCTATATTCGTATGGTTGATGGCGAACTTAAGTCGCGCGAAAAATTGCATATGATGGGAATCGGCATGACGCACGATCCTATTGAAATCGGCGTTATTAGCCCAGATATGACTCCAACAAAGGCGCTTGGAGCTGGGGAAGTAGGTTACGTAATTACAGGCGCAAAAGACGTGAGTCAATCTAAAGTCGGCGACACTATTACTAGCGCCGTAAATCCTGCATCTGAGCCTTTGGATGGCTACCGCGACCCTAAACCTATGGTTTACGCAGGTCTTTTCCCAATTGATAACGCTCAATTCCCAGATCTTCGAGATGCTCTCGACAAGCTAAAACTTAATGATGCAGCTCTTATTTACGAGCCAGAAACGTCTGTTGCGTTGGGCTTTGGTTTCCGTTGTGGATTCTTAGGTCTTCTACACATGGAGATTGTTTCAGAGCGCTTAAGCCGCGAGTTTGGCTTGGATCTTATTTCCACTGCTCCTAACGTAACTTATGACGTCACTAGCGAAGATGGTAAAGAACATCACGTAACAAATCCTAGCGAGTTTCCAGAAGGCAAGATTAAGCACATTATTGAGCCAATGGTTGCTGCAGATATTATCACTCCGAAAGAGTTTATTGGTGCTGTAATGGATTTGTGCCAAGATCATCGCGGAGAAATGGGCACAATGGAATATATTAGTGCCGACCGCGTGGAAATGCATTACAGGATTCCTCTTGCAGAAATCGTTTTTGACTTCTTCGATCAGCTTAAAAGTCGCACAAAAGGCTACGCTTCTCTCGACTACCACGAGGATGGCGAGCAAGCTGCCGACCTTGTGAAAGTTGATATTCTTATTCAGGGAGATAAGGTTGACGCTTTTAGCGCAATTGTGCACCGCGATAAGGCTTATTCTTACGGCGTTATGATGACTAAGAAGCTTCGCGGTCTTATTCCTCGCCAGCAGTTTGAGATTCCAATTCAGGCGGCAATCGGCTCTAGAATTATTGCTCGCGAGACTATTAGCGCTCTTCGAAAAGATGTGCTCGCTAAATGCTATGGCGGCGATATTACGCGTAAACGTAAGCTTCTCGAAAAGCAAAAGGCTGGTAAGAAGCGCATGAAGATGCTCGGCCATGTTGAAGTTCCTCAAGAAGCATTTGTTGCTGCATTAGCTACAGACGAGAGTGCGAACGATCGCGATACTAAAGATAAGATTCGTGCAGCACAAAAGTCCGAGGGATGAGTTTAGAGTTGGATGCTGAATTAAATAAATCAGCTATGCAAACTAAAAGTATGCCTTTTGAAGTGTACGTGCATGTGCCGTTTTGTTTGCGTCGCTGTGGTTATTGCGATTTTAATACGTATACTGCGCGTGATTTAGGGGAGGGAGCAAGTCGCGAAGGTTATGCTGATGTTGCGATTCGTGAAATGCAACTTGTAAAAAAATGGCAGGAGTATCACGGAATTTTCGAGCCTAAAGCGCAATCTGTTTTCTTCGGCGGCGGCACTCCAACAGTTCTTAAAGCGCAAGATTTAGTGCAAATTTTGCAAGAAATACGTAACTTGTGGGGATTGAAAGCTGGAGCGGAAATAACTACTGAAGCAAATCCGGATACTGCAGATGAAAAGTATATTGAAACGCTTGCAGAAGGTGGATTTACTCGAATATCTTTTGGAATGCAATCGGCTGTTCCGCATGTTCTTAAAACTCTTGACCGCACGCATACTCCAGAAAATGTGACTCGTGGTGTAAAAGCAGCAAATTCATTCGGTTTGCGCTCAAGCGTTGACTTGATTTATGGAGCTCCAGGGGAGAGCTTGGATGATTGGCGAGAGTCGGTAGAAATGGCTTTGAGTCTGGGGGTTAATCATATTTCTGCATACGCGCTAACGGTAGAGCCGTGCACGAAAATGGGTCGTCAAATCGCTAAAGGAATTATTACATCTCCAGACGATGACGATGAAGCTCAAAAATACGAGTTGGCAGACGAACTTTTTAACTCTGCTGGATTAAAATGGTACGAGATTTCTAATTGGGCGCGTCTGGGTTTTGAATCTCAACATAATCTTGGCTACTGGCGAAATATTGATTGGGCTGGAATTGGTCCTGGAGCACATTCGCATTACAATGCTGCCAATCGTATTAGTAAACAAAGCATGGATGATAGTGCTTCTTTAACTAATCCAAACGAGTTTTATAACCTTCGCTCATGGGATATTTTGCACCCAAAACGATGGGCGCATGCTATAAATCTTGGAAATGTGCCGTGGCAAAACTACGAGTGTATAAATGCTGAAGATGCGCTTATTGAAGAAGTAATGCTTGGGCTTCGCATTAAAGAAGGTCTTAATATTTTGCAATTGTGCGAAAAGATGCGCGAAACTAATAAGGTGTTCGATGATTCGCATTTGCAAAAAGTGTTACGCGAAGTGTGTAAGGAAGATTTGGCAGTGTTGCAAGAAAATCGCATTATCGCAACACGCAAAGGTAGGCTGCTCAACGATTTATTAATAGAAAGAATTGTCGACGCGTGTGAAGAAGGCCTTACCGTGCTAAAATAGTGCGTATTGTGTCATAAATGCTTGATATACGAAAATTCAATGTAGAAAGGAACAATCATGGCAAACCGCAAAGAGCGTCGCGCGAAGGAAAGGCAGAGCCGCAAGGGGATTCCTTCTCAATATGATGAAACAAAAGGTCGCGCTCGCGGAGGCATGATTGACGAATACAATTTACAAGAACGCTCTAGAAGACTTCAAGAGAGTGGAACTGGTCCTTGGAAGCCAACTTCTAACGTGACAGCTGAGGAGGAGAGACTGGCTCGCAATGTTAAGCGATCTCAGGTTGGCGATGATACTTGGAATGTTGTTCGTAAAGTTGTCGGAGTGTTTTCCTGGGCTGTGATTTTGCTTTCCGCGCTTGCTTTCTTGGTGATTATGTGGCTTCCTAGCCAGCCTATTGTGCTTGTTGTGGTAGTTTCTGTTTTGTTTGCGTTAGGCGTGTTTGGCTTGTTCTTTAGCTTTAGTAATTCTAGGCAGAATCCGCGCCTTGACGAGCACGGCACTGCGATTTAGATGTACTTATAAAATAAGAATGTTTTTTAATGATTAAGGTGGGCACTTGCTAATAACAACGTGCTCGCCTTAATTATTTGTGTGTTACAATTTGTGCATTGTGTATTCTCTGCTTTTTGTATGTTGCACTTTCTACCTGTTATGTCTATTGCGATTACGTACTTTTTAGCGAGTGCTCTTTCAAGAAGGATTTTGCTACTACGCAATCGGATGTTTCAAATAATAATCTCGCATTGACTTCTTGGAAATTATTTCCTCGCTGCCTTGATTTGCAGATATGCCGATTCTCGCGCGAATCCACGGATCTTCTTTATGCGTTCTTTCGCTGAGCTGATTTCCTGTAAGATTTCCAAGTTTTGCGCACACTTCCTCTATAATCTTGACCTGCTCATATTCTAAAGTTGCACATCTTTCTGGAAGAGAAATCAGTAGTTCTTCTTTGCGAATTGTGAATCTTCCTCGATGCCTGTTAAATAATTCCAATGAAACTGGGCCGTTTGTCCAAGCTTCAAAATCTTCCGGAAATAGTGACAATCCAGTTGTAGCTAAGCTGTGCGCTTGAGAATAATACACAAGCTTCTGCAGCTTCATAGTTGTCATTGGTCCCATAATTTCCAATATTTTTGCCGCTACATTAATAATGCCCATCACGCACCTCCTTTTTCTTTGCAACAAATTAATAGCGATTTTATGAATGGAAAAAGTGAGCGTCAATTCGATTAAAGAAATGTGGACAACTTTTATTATGCGTAGTTTTTGCTTGCGTCTAGTTTTTGGCTTGCGTTAATTTTGTGAATCTATAAGCGCGTAGCCATGTCTTACAAGCACAGATTTAAGTTGCGTAAGATAAGCGAGTGAAGCTCTTGAAAGCTTCGTGCGCTCGTTGGTAATCCAGCCAACAAGCATAGTGTCATCACATTCAAGCGGAATAGTGACAATTTTTTCATTGTTTAAATCGCCGTTATCTATTCCAGTGCAAACAGTGTAACCATTCAACCCAATAATAAAGTTTAAAATAGTAGCGCGGTCAGAAACGTTGATCTTTTTCGGTGGGCGAGTAGGCCAAACCGCTTCTTCTGCGAAGAAGAAACTTCCTTCTTCTCCCTGTTCGTATTGAATAAACGGATACGGTTTCAAATCTTCCAAGCTCAAGCTTTTTCGCACTGCAAGCGGATTATTTCTAGAAAGAAAAACATGCAATTTTGCTCGGAAAAGCGGGTGGAATTCCAAATGTTTTTCACGAAGCAGCTTGCCGATTACATCCTTGTTGTAGTCAGAAAGATAAAGAATTCCAAGGTCTGCGCGCATATCGCTTACTTGCTTAATGATATTTTTTGTGCGCGTCTCGCGAATTGAAAACTCGTATTCGTTAGAATGAATACTGCGAATCATATCGACGAATGCTTCAACAGCAAACATGTAGTGTTGTGTTGCAACGCTGCATAATTGTGGGCGAGGTTTAGTACTTTTGTAGCGTTCTTCAAGAAGATCCGCCTGCTCAATTACTTGTCGAGCGTACGTCAAAAACTCAGCTCCATCAGCTGTTAATGCAATTCCTTGAGTGGATCTAGTGAAAATTTCAATGTTAAGTTCTCTTTCAAGCTCTTTTACAGAAGAGCTCAATGCTGGTTGTGAAATATATAGTGCTCGTGCTGCTTCATTCATTGAACCGCAGTCAACGATTTTTACAATATACTTCAGTTGTAGCAAAGTCATACGAGCTTCTTTCGTGAGCTAAAAGTTACGATAATCATCAAAAATCACATAAATGAGCCGCTAACGAATCTAGCAAAAGGTATAGGCATAACCTAATTTTTAGTTGTCATAACCATAGTTCCACATAACCATAGTTTTATATATGATTTTAGTAGTATAAGCTAAATATTTAAGCAATTATTAAAGATTTACTCCTACTGAAGCTAAATCCTTACGCGCTTGCTCTGCAGTTGTAAAAACAAATCCATGCATGCCAACTCTATGAGCTCCATCAATATTTGCTGGCTTATCGTCGAAGAAAACAGTTGTTTGCGGTTTTAATCCAAATCTACTTATAGCAAGTTCAAAAATTTCCGGTTCTGGCTTATGCAAATGCTCAACACCGGAAATAATAGTTCCTTGCAAAAGAGTAGAAAGTTCTGGGAATTTGCGTAACGCAAGTGGGAAAGTTTCTTTAGACCAATTTGTTAAGCCCCATACGCCGTATCCAGCTTTACGTAAATCATGCAATAAATCAACCATTCCAGGCATCATTCGTGTCAAAACTTGGTCATAATGAGCGCAATACCAACGGAAAGCCTCAGCAAGTTCGCTTCCAAAGCGACGTTCGTATTCAGGCATAAGATCTTTCAAAAGCTCGCCGCCATCCATGCGGTCCTCAAATTCATAGAACCCGGCTAAATCGTTCTTTCCAAAGCTTCCATTAGGGCAAATAGTATCAACTAAATTCGGGAACTGCTTTTGCAAACAGTTTCGGCAATTCCATTCGAGTAGAACTTTGCAATAGTCAAACATGACGTCATGAATCTCAATATTTTGTACGTTAGTCATTTATTTCTACTCCTTCTATTTTGTTTCATACGTTATTTTACATTCGCGTATTTTGTTTCATGCGTTAATTTTGCACACTGCTGATATTATTCCGCGCGCTACTTTATATTAATAAGAATCCCAAGAACATGCGGTAATGCATTTATAATGTCGCTTGCCACAATTGGATGTTCCAAAGTTAAAGCACGCTTTGATTTCACTATGTCTTGCACTAGTTGAGTGTAATTGTTTCCTCCGCTACTGCGTGACGCAAATACTGCGCAAACTCCATGAATCACAGCTGCGCTCGCTGCAATAAGTGCGTAATTTTTGTTGTTCGAGTTGTCGTTGTTGTCGTTTTCGTTATCTTTTTCGTGCTGAGCCAGCAATGCTCCTAGAATTCCTGCTAGCACATCTCCTGAGCCTGCAGTTGCTAGCCAAGATGGAGCGTATTGTGCAATATAAATAGGAGAGTGCAATTTTGATGGTGAAGCAACTGCTGTTGTTGCGCCTTTAAGAAGCACAGTTGCTCCAGTAAGATTTGCTGCTTTTTGAGCGTAGTGTGTTGGGTTGCTGGCTATTTGTTGTGCGCTTACTTCTAAATCGTATCTAGTGAAAAGCGAGCTTAATTCTCCTGCATGAGGTGTGAGAACCACTTTTTCGCAAACTTGTTTTGGTAGTAAGTCTAATGCTCCAGCATCTACGCATATTGGCGGAAGATTGTTATTCAATTGCGTTTCAGCATTGTTGGTTCTGTTGTAGGTTCCGTTGGAGTATTGTGCAAGTATGCTAGCAATGTATTTTCTTTGAGATAAAGCCGTTTCGTCGTTGCAATGGCTTTCGTCTGGTATGCCGCATCCAACTGTTATTGCGTCGATTTTTCCGTTTAATTGTTCGTATGCTACTACTTCAGGTGATGCTTGCAATACTAAATTTTGTGCACGAAGAGGACCTGAATAACGAACCATTCCAATATTTGCATGTATTGCAGCGCTTGTGCTTAACACTGCTGCTCCGGGATAGTCGTTTGAACCGGTAATTACGCCTAAAACGCCTCTTGAATATTTATTATCGCTTGCATGAGGCGTGCGCAATGATGTGGAAGCAAGATGAATATCTACTGATATTTCATTATTTGCAGAGTTTTTATCGTCAGTGTGCGAACTGTCAGGTTTTGCAATGTAATTCATACCATCTGTATTGCCAAACATAGTATTAAGTGTAATCGTCGTTAAGCACATGCAGAGTTGGATAAACATGTGTATTACTGTCTAAACTTATGTATTGTTACAATTTGTAAACATTTTGAAAATATTTGTAATTTTTTTGTTATTCTGCGTGTCGTGAATATTATGGCGTGTCGCTACTAGTTTTGCGTAAAAAATAAACAAAAATGCCTGATTAATAAATTTGTCCAAATGTTATAATCACATTTATTTTTTCGTTGGTATATTAACGTTTTTTAATGCAAGATAAAGCAGAAAGCAGCATGGTCTTTTTTGAAATTTTGCATTATAGCAGATGAAAAATTCACGAAACGCATTTTTGCAAAAATAATTATATTTTTTCACATTTTTTATTGACCGTCACGCATATTTTTCTTATGCTATAAGCGTTATTGCGAATGATTATTTTTTTCATGAATAGCTTTCATGAGTACCTCTCACAATCAACCCATGCAATAACAGTTAAAGATTCCCGAAAGGAACGAGTGTGAAAACTTCACGAATTTTCGCAACTGCAGCTGCGGTTGCATTATTAGCAACTTCTATGGGTGCTTGCGGCTCTGCAAAAAATGCCGAAAATAAGGCGAAGGGCAATCAAGTAAATGTAGTGGCAACTACAACTCAAATTTGCGATTACGTAACTCAAATCGCTTCAACTGCTGACGCAAAATCTGGATTGAGTCTCAATAAGACTGATTCTCAGGGCAAGAAGTCTGTAATCGGAGCTCCTCAAGACAAAGCAAAGTCAACAATTAATTTGACCTGCTTGCTTGCGCCAAACGCTTCTGCTCATGAGCATGAAATGACTCCAGCTCAATCTAAAGCTCTTTCTAAGGCTGATTTGATGCTCGTTTCTGGTGTAGATCTCGAGCACTTCTTGGATCAAGCTGTGAAAGCTACCGGTTTTAAGGGCACTATGGGTGTAACTTCCGGTATTCTCACTGCTGACGAAATCAAGGATCCAAAGGCTGAAACTGCTAAGGAAAAGGATCTTCCATACAAGGTTGATCGCGGTATCGCTAAGGTGCATGCTGAAAAGTGGCCATTCCCTCCAGAAGAAGGCGAGAAAGAGCCTGAATTCCAGTACGATCCACATATTTGGACCAGCACGAAGAACACGATGATTCAGGTTAAGAATATCGGTTATTTCCTCGGAAAAGCTCTTCCTAAGAGCAAATCTATTTTCGATGAGCATGTTGAAAAGTTCGTTAAGTCTTTGACTGATTTGGATGCTTGGGCAACTAAAGCTTTGAATAGTGTGCCACAAAAGCATCGTGTTCTCTTCACTTCTCACGATGCATTCGGTTACTTCTCTCGTGACTACAATGTGAAGTTCATTGGTGCAGCACTTTCTGATTTCAACAGCCAGCAGGATGCTACTGCAGATCATATTCAGAAAGCTGCAGAAGATGTCAAGAAGTCCGGAGCTGTTGCGATTTTTGCTGAGAATTCTAACAATTCCAAGTCTATTAAAGCTGTTGCTGCAGCAGCAGGAGTAAAGGCTGTTATTGGCGACGACGCACTTTATGGAGACTCGCTTGGACCAGTCGGATCTGCCGGCGAAACTTACATTGGTTCCATTGTTCACAATGTTGAAACATTGGTGAAAGCTTGGAATGGTAAGGTTCCTGAACTTCCAGATTCAGTTAAGACTGCATTGAAGAAGTAACATATAAATAACAGTAAAAATAATAGTATCGTAACAGTAACTTTAATAGCGAAAGTTTAATAGCGAAAGCAAGAAGTTACTGTTACGAATACTTATTAATAAACTGAAAAGACTGGAAATATAGTGAATAAGAGCGTCCTTGCAATGAAAAATTGCGACTTGGCATACGGTTATAAAACTGTAGTGACTGGTATTAATGGCAGTGTGCAAGCCGGGGAAGCTTTGGCTTTAATAGGTCCAAATGGTTCTGGGAAAACAACGTTTTTGCAGGCTATTATTGGTATCGTGCGCGTAAGTCGCGGTGAACTGAAAATACCTAAGGCTTTGTCTATTGGATATGTTCCACAGCAGGTTGATTTGGATTTAACGTTCCCGATTACTGCACGGCAAGTTGTTGCAATGGGCTTAAGTAGACAGACAGGTTTTCTTGGATTGCTTAAAAAAGATCAGAAAAAAGCTGTTGAGGATGCTCTTAATCATGTTGGTTTATTAAATCGCGCAGATGTGCGATTTGGTGACCTTTCTGGCGGTCAGCGCCAGCGTATTCTTCTTGCGCGCGCTATTGTTGCAAAGCCAACGCTTATTTTGCTCGACGAACCTTTTAATGGTCTTGATGAACCAAATCGTCGAGAACTTCTTAATATTATGAAATTAGCAAAGCAAGAAGGTATTGCTTTTGTTGTATCTACGCACGATTTAGTTATTGCAGATGCTATTTGTGAAAAAGCGCTACTTTTAGCTGGTAAGCAGATTGCTTTTGGCGCGCTTAAAGAAGTAATGACTAAAGAAAATATTACTCGCGCATATGGTGGAAGCATGCCAACAGATTCTGCAGGTCTTACTCTTTCGCAAATGTCTGAAGAGGATTCTGATTCTAAAGAAGGCTCTAAAGAAGTTTTTAGCGATGGCTTAAAAATTAGCGAAAGGCAAGATTAATGTTTGCCCAATTCGTTGAGTCATTAAGAGAAGCTCTGGAACCAATTCCCGGTTTTGATTTTATTGCTTCTGCTCCTTATATTTTTCGCCCGTTCTGCTTACTTATAGTTCTGTCTATAGCTAGCGGAATCGTTGGTGTATTTGTGAACTTGAGATGTGCTGAATTTAATGCGGAAGCTATTGTGCATGGCATATTTCCTGGAATTGTTGTAGGCGCTTTATACGGTGGTATAGATCAAATTATTCCTGGTGCTGCAATTTGTTCAGTATTTTTAGTTGCTGCATTAGTGTGGGCTTCTCGTTCAGCTCGCATAAATGAATCGATTATCGCAACTGTTTTAACTACTTTCTTTGCTCTTGGCGTAGTAATTTCACTAAAAAAAGGTGATATGTCAGGTCAGCTCGAGGCATTGATGTTTGGTAGACTGCTTGATGTCACTGATGAGCGAATGACTCAAGCAATGTGGATTTGCTTGTTTGCAATTATTGTGCTTTTGGCAACTTGGAAACAGCAGATTATTGTTGCTTTCGATCGAGCAAGTGCTCCATTAATGGGAGTGCATACTCTTTTTGTAGATATTGTTCTTAACGTTGGCATTGCTGCGGTTGTTGTTTCTGCATCTTCAGCTGTTGGTGTTCTTCTTGTGATCGGGTACCTTATTATTCCAGGAGCTAGTGCTCGTTTAGTGTCTAGAACAGTTGGGCGTATGGTTGCAGTTGGTATCTTTGTTGGTATTGCTGGAGTTGTTCTTGGTATGTACGTTATGAATTTGGAGCTTAATCATCCTATTTCTCCTCAAGCAGCAATTGCATTAAGCATGTGTGCAATGTTCGTAGTTGTGCTTATTGTGCGCTGGCTGTTCCAAGTTATTTCATCTATAGTTTTTGCGCATAAAACTCATACAGGCGGTAGCGATATAAAAGTTTTAGCAAAATCTTATAAAGGTAGGGAATAGATGGTAAGTATTTGGCAAATTATCGCTCTACCTATAGTTGAAGCAATTGTTGTAGGTGCTCTATGCGGTTTCGTTGGCTCTCTTGCGCTTCTTAACCAGCGAATATTCTTTACTGAATCTATTACTCATGCAGCTTTTCCTGGAGCAGTATTAGGTGTAGTTTTAACTTCTGCTTATACAATAGATCAAAATATTTTGTCGCTTGGGCTTTTTGTCGGTGCTGCTGTTGCGTGCGTTGTACTTTCCTTAGTAATGTATGCACTTTCGCATCTTAAGGGCATTTCTTCGCAAGCTGCAGCTGGTATTACTTTAACTGTTGGCTTTGCTAGTGGATACTTTTTAAATAAGTGGTTTGCTCCATTGCCATTGCGTATTGAGGGATTTTTAACTGGATCATTGCTTAATTGCACTCCTGCAGACGTGATTTCAGCATCTGTTGCTTTCTTGCTTGTTTTGGGATTATGGATTTTTAATTCTGCTAATCTTGTGCATTGCTCGTTTGATCCGATTAATTACCGTGCTGCAGGTGGAAGATCAGGTTTTATACAGGGCATGGTTCTTGCTTTGATTATTATTACTGTTTCCGTTATTATTCCAGCAGTTGGTACAGTTGTTTCAGTATCTCTTATTGCTGCTCCTGCTGCAGCATTAAAGGGAAGAATTGCTTCTATAAATAAATTCGTACTTGCATGCGTAATTACTGCTGTTTCAATTGCTTTAATTGGACTAGCTTTAGCTGTAATACTGAAGCTTTCTGCCGGTGGCACTATTGCTATTTGCGCTGGAGCTTTCTTCTTAATAGTCAAAATTGGCGAAAGCATTTTTATAAAAATTAATGATTTTTCATCAAGATTGCATGCAAGGCGAGAAAAAGTAGCCGAAAACGCTATTTAGCGAAAGAGTTTTAAAAGTCGCTCTATTGTCCTAAAATGTCAACGAATTGCGCGTGAAAAATGCGCGCGATTGACGTCGTTTTTGCGCGTTTTGTTGATTGTTTAATCGCGTAAGTTTATCGACGCCACACAAGTCCAGGTCTGCACATTAGTAACGCAAGACCCCGATAGAAAAGGACAATTATGGCTGAAAATACCATCTCCATCACCGTAAACGAGGAACGCAAGGAGGTGGATGCAAGCTTCACTGGCGCCCAACTTTTCGCGGAAGATAAGAATATTATTGCTGTGCGTTTAAATGGCGAGTTGCGTGATTTGTACACGTCTCTTCATGACGGCGATACCGTGGAATCAGTGGCCCTTGATAGTGAAGATGGCATCGCAATCATGCGTCATTCCGCTACTCACGTGATGGCTCAAGCTGTTCAAGAAATTCGACCAGACGCAAAGTTGGGCGTAGGTCCTGTAATTAAAGACGGCTTCTACTACGATTTCGATGTTGATACTCCATTTACGCCAGACGATTTGAAGCAAATCGAAAAGCATATGCAGCGCATTATTAAAGAGTCTCAAAGCTTCCGTCGTCGCGTTGTAACAGAGGACGAAGCGCGCGAAGAAGAAGCAAATCAACCTTATAAGTTGGAGTTGATTGGGGATAAGGAAGCAGCTCTTGATCCTGCTGCCTCTGGCGAAATCAGCAAGCATGAGCTTAGCATGTACGACAATGTAGATCGCGAAGGAAACAAGGTTTGGAGCGATTTGTGCCGCGGACCTCACCTTCCAAACACGCGTTACATTAAGGCTTTTAAGCTTGAGCGTGTGGCTGCAGCTTACTGGCGTGGCTCGGAGCAGAATCCTATGCTTCAGCGCATTTACGGCACTGCTTGGCCTAGCAAGGAAGAGCTTAAAGCTTACACAACTCGCATGGAAGAAGCTGCTAAGCGCGATCACCGCAAGCTTGGTCAAGAGATGGATTTGTTCTCCTTCCCAGACGAGATTGGCCCAGGCTTAGCCGTATTCCATCCAAAGGGTGCTGCAATTATTAACGCAATGGAAGATTATTCGCGCGAGCAGCACAGAAAGCATCACTACAGCTTCGTACAAACTCCGCACATTACTAAGGGTGGCTTATATGAGACTTCCGGCCACTTGCAGTGGTACAAGGATGGCATGTATCCTCCAATGAAGCTTGACGAAGAGCGCGACGAAAATGGTAACGTAACTCGCCAAGGTGCTGACTACTACTTGAAGCCAATGAATTGCCCAATGCATAACTTGATCTTCAAGTCTCGCCAGCGTTCTTATCGCGAGCTTCCTTTGCGCTTGTTTGAGTTTGGTACCGTGTATCGCTACGAAAAGTCTGGCGTTGTGCATGGTTTAACTCGTGTTCGTGGATTGACTCAGGATGATTCGCACATTTACTGCACTCGCGAGCAGATGCGCGATGAGTTGAAGAGCTTGCTTAACTTTGTGCTTGGTCTTCTTAAAGACTTCGGTTTGAACGACTTCTACTTGGAGCTTTCCACTAAGGATGAGCATAAGTTCGTCGGTTCCGACGAGATTTGGGAAGAAGCAACTAATACTTTGGCAGAGGTTGCTAAAGAGTCTGGTTTGGAACTCGTGGACGATCCAGGTGGAGCTGCATTCTACGGCCCGAAGATTTCCGTGCAAGCTCGAGACGCAATCGGTCGCACTTGGCAGGTTTCTACTATTCAGCTCGACTTCAACTTGCCTGAGCGCTTTAAGTTGGAGTACATTGCGGCTGACGGTAGCCACCAGCGTCCTGTGATGATTCACCGCGCACTCTTTGGCTCTATTGAGCGTTTCTTCGCTATTTTGCTCGAGCATTACGCGGGCGCGTTCCCAGCATGGTTGGCTCCAGTTCAGGTAACTGGCGTTCCTGTTGCAGACGAGTTCGCTCCACACTTGCAAAAATTGATTAGCGATTTGGAAGAGAATATGGTTCGTTGCGAAATGGACAACTCTGACGATCGCTTCGGCAAGAAGATTCGTAACGCTTCTAAGTCTAAGGTGCCATTCACTTTGATTGCTGGAGAAGAGGATGTGAACAACAATGCTGTGAGCTTCCGCTTCCGCGATGGCAGCCAATTGAATGGCGTTCCTGTTTCGCAAGCTAAAGAGTGGATTTTGTCCATCATTAAGCAGCGCGTTCAGGTCAATACTGCAGAAGATTTCGAGCGCTACACTAAGTAGCATAAGCTATTTAAGTTATGTAACTTAAATAACGTTACTTAAGCAGCACAGTTTCGCTTGAAAACTAAATTGCAATAAATAAACGAAATAAGCAAAAGTCCACACTTCTTAAAGTTGTGTGGGCTTTTGTGTGTATTACAGCCGATTGACTAATATGAGATTGTTTATTGAACCCAAGTTTTATTTGCTTGATTACGCTAGGAAGGTTGCATTCAATGTTGGAATCATTACGCAGCGGGTTTAAGCGCACTATTTCTCCAATTGCAAAATTGCTAGTCCGATTAGGCATAAGTGCTAACTGTGTAACAATTGTCGGCACAATAGCTGTAGTTATTATTGCTTTTGTTACTGCTTTTACTAAACAGTTTGTTGTTGGCACTATATTTTTAACTATTTTTGTGCTTGCAGACAGTTTAGATGGTTCTGTTGCTGCTTTGACAACAGGCGGCACAAAATTTGGTGCATTTCTTGACTCAACTCTCGATCGCATTGCAGACTGGTCATTATTTTCCTCTGTATGCATTTGTTTGTATGAAGCTCACGAAAAAGATATGTGCACTTGGATTTCAACTTTGAATGGCAATGCAATAAAGTGTGTAGGATTATTAAGCTGTTTGGTTGCTCTTATGGCAGCTTTCGTAACTTCATACACTCGCGCTCGCGGTCAGTCAATAAATGTAGATCCTAAAAAAGGTTTAATAACTCGTGCAGATAGAGTTGCTGTGATTCTTGTTGCTATGGGGCTTGTTGGTCTTACAAATCAACTTTTTTGGTTAAGTTTTGCTATGATTCTGCTTGCTATTGGCGGTATTATTACAGTTTTCCAGCGTATTTTTGAAGTAAAGCATGGGCTTGATATAAAAGATAAATAAAATTTGTCGCGAAAGCGCAATAAAATCGTTTCGTTTGATTAACTGTACGTTTTAGGAGTATCATGTCAGGTCATTCCAAGTGGGCGACTACAAAGCACAAGAAGGCCGCTATCGACGCAAAGCGTGGCAAGCTTTTTGCCAAGCTTATTAAGAACATTGAAATTGCTGCACGTTTGGGTGGTGGCGATCCTGATGGTAACCCTACGCTGTACGATGCCATCGTTAAAGCTAAGAAGGCTTCCATGCCTGCTGACAATATCAAGCGCGCTGTAAAGCGTGGTTCTGGTGAAGAAGCTGGCGGCGCAAACTATGAAGAGATTGTTTACGAAGGTTACGCTCCTGCAGGTGTTGGATTGATTATTGAATGCCTTACTGATAACCGTAATCGTGCTGCTGCTGATGTGCGTTCAACTCTTACTAAAGGCAACGGTTCTTTGGCAACAAGCGGTTCCGTGAGCTTCAACTTCGAACGTAAAGGTTTGATTGAAGTTCCATCCGAAGGTGTTGACTACGATAAGCTTTTCGAAGTTGCAGCTGAAGCTGGAGCTGAAGATGTTGCTGATGATGGCGATGTTTATTCTGTTTACACCAATTCCAGTGATTTGGTAACTGTGCGTAAGGCTTTGCAGGAAGCTGGTTTCGACTATGATTCTGCAGATATCATTATGCATCCAAATAATGAGGTTGAATTGAGCTTCGAAGATGCTCAAAAGGTTTCTCGCTTAATCGATAATCTCGATGACTTGGACGATGTTCAGAATATTTACAGCAACTGGACCGCTTCAGATGAAGTTATGGCTCAGCTTGAGGAAGCTGAATAGTCTCCTATGATGATTTTGGGCGTTGACCCCGGGCTTACTCGCTGCGGGGTCGGCGTGATTGAAGCCGGCGTCTCGCGTCGGCTTTCTTTTATTCACGTCGATGTGTTGAGGTCTGAGCCTGATCTTTCGCAAGATTTGCGACTTTTAAAGATTTATAATGGATTAGTTGAAAAAATTGAGCGTTTTTCGCCTGATACTGTGTCTATTGAACGTGTTTTTGCGCAAGAAAATCGAAATACTGTTCTTGGCACTGCACAGGTTGCAGGTATTGCAATGCTTGCTGCAGCTCAGCGCAATATTCCTGTTGCTTTACACACTCCTACTGAAGTTAAACTTGCTGTAGCTGGAAACGGAAAAGCTCAAAAACCTCAAGTAGAGCGCATGGTCGCGCGACTACTTGGACTTAATGTTTTGCCTACTCCTGCTGATGCTGCCGACGCTTTAGCTCAAGCTATTTGTCATGCTCTTCGTCCTTCTGGTGCTTTACAAGGTGGCGAGCGCGAGCAGCATCTAACTGCTGCGCAGAAACAGTGGGCTTTAGCTCAAGCTCAGGCGCGTAAATCTTCTTCTGTCGTTCGAGGCATGTAGGATATTAATAGAACAGATGTTCTATTATAATTGTATTTGACTTTATGTGCTTTAAGCTATGAGTTTTTGTTAAGTGGGAGTGAGTTTATGATTGGAATGCTTGTTGGACAAGTTGCGTCAATTGATGCTCGTTCTGCTCTTATTGTTGTTTCTGGAGTTGGCTATGAGACTTATATGCCTTCTCAAGATTTGTCTTCTTTGCATGAAGGCCAGGAAGTTCGCGTTTATACGTCGCTTCAAGTTTCGCAAGATGCTTTAACTCTTTATGGTTTTACAACTCAAGCTGCTAAACGAATGTTTTTGCAAGTGCAAAAAGTTAGTGGAATTGGTCCTAAAGTTGCTCTTTCTATGCTTTCAACTTTGAATGTTGATCGTCTTTTACAAGCTATTTCTGAGGGAGATGTAACTTCTCTTTCTTCTGCTCCTGGTTTAGGGAAAAAGGGTGCGCAGAAGATTATTTTGGAATTGAAGGGTTCTCTTGATTCTTCAATACTGGCAGATAGTTCTAATGATTCTACTCAATCTAATAAGCAGATTGTTGATTCTAGCGTGCAATGCGTAATAGAGGGTCTTGTTTCATTGGGTTGGAGACAAGTTGACGCTCAAAGAGCAGTTGAGCAAGTTTGTGCAGAGAATAATATTTCAATTCCTATATCTGATGCAGATTTGCCTAATGTTTTACGAATGGCATTAGCTTCACTTGATAGGGGTAGGTAATCATGTTTGTAAAGAATCTAGTATTGGGGGAGTTGAAGTGAGTGAAGAGTATACTTCTGCGCTAAATACTGGTGTTGCTGAAGAATCCTTACGCATGGTTTCTTCAACGCCTTTAGGAAATGAGCAACTCAGTGATGAGGAACTTCGTCCTCGCGCATTAGAAGGTTTTATTGGTCAACCAGTTTTAAAAGCGCAATTGCAACTGTTTTTAGATGCTGCTAAAAAGCGTGATGTTGCGCCTGACCATATGTTATTGGCTGGCCCTCCTGGATTGGGAAAAACTACATTAGCAATGATTGTTGCTAATGAATTGCAAGTTCCTATTCGAATTACTTCAGGTCCTGCTATCCAGCATGCTGGAGATTTAGCTTCTATACTAAGCGCGCTTGACGCAGGTGAGGTGTTGTTTATTGACGAAATCCATCGTTTGCCTCGTGCTGCAGAAGAGTTGCTTTATATTGCTATGGAAGATTTTCGCGTTGACGTTATGGTCGGCAAAGGTCCTGGTGCCTCATCAATACCGCTAACTCTTCCTCGTTTTACTGTAGTTGGAGCTACCACTAGGGAAGGAATGTTGCCTTCTCCATTGCGCGCTCGTTTTGGTTTTACTGCTCACCTTGATTTTTATCCTCACGAAGAGCTTGAAAAACTTATTGAGCGATCTGCTAAAGTCTTAGGAATTCGCCTTATAGATCAAGCTGCTAAAGAGCTATCGTTACGCTCTCGTGGCACTCCTCGTATAGCGAATCGCTTGTTGAGACGTGTCAGAGATTGGGCTATTGTGCATGATTTGTCAGAAGTAAATCATGAAGCTGTTGTTGAAGCGTTAGCTTTATACCAGATTGATACACAAGGTCTTGATCGACTTGATATTGCAGTTTTGAAGGCTATGGTTTGTCAGTTTAACGGTGGACCGGTTGGTCTTAATAATCTAGCTGCAATGGTTGGTGAAGAAGCTGAAACTGTTGAAACAGTATGTGAACCATATCTAGTGCGTGAAGGATTCTTAATTCGCACTCCTAAAGGTCGTGTTGCAACTAGTAAAGCTTGGAAACATTTGGGCTTTAAAGAGCCTAGTAATGTCAGTGAGCTAGCCTAAAATAATTAAATTGGACGGCATTTCGACCGTCTTAGGGTTGGATACTTAAGGAGTTTACTTTGCCTCAATTTTTCCAGCAGTATGGCATGCTTATTATTCTCGTTGTAGCAATGGTTTGCATGATGATGTTCCAGACTCGCAATGCTAAGAAGCGTCAAGCTGAAATGCGTTCCTTCCATGAATCTTTGGAACCAGGTACTGAAATTATTACAATCGGCGGCATTATCGGCAAGATTGTAAGCGTAGATACTCAATATGAAGAGATTGTTATCGATTCAGAAGGTAGCTTGATGCGAGTATCTTTCCGCGCTGTGAACAGATTGTATGTGCGTCCAGCATTTATTAGTGATGAAGAAGCAGAAGAAGCTGCACAAGCTGAAGAAGCTAAGCAAGATGATGCAAATAAATCTGTAAGCGAAGATAACGAGCCAGTATCAGAATCTGCAGCTTCTGAAAAGTAATAACTTTTATCTCATAAATTTATAATTTAATACTTAAGTCGTGATGTGTGAGTCAGCACATGTCTCACGCATCACGCGAATATGTGACATTCTTTCCATATTCCAATAACAAGTCTTGTGAAGAAAAGAACGTTAGGATTATGACAGCAACGGATATTACAGTGAAAACGTTGAAAACAGTAAGCAACGATGATGCCGCTTATCTTGCTTCTTTGATTCGTACCGTTCCAGGATTCCCCAATCCTAGTATTATATTCCGTGATTTTCTTCCTATATTTTCAAATGCGCGCTCTTCGCGAATTCTTATTGATTCTTTGATTGATGCCTTGCCTGTGCCAGCTGATTCAATTGATTTGATTGCTGGGCTTGAAGCTCGAGGCTTTCTTTTTGGACCATTATTGGCATCTCGGTTAGGCAAAGGTTTTCTTGCTATTCGTAAAGCTGGTAAGCTACCTCCTCCAGTTATTACTGAGTCATACATGCTTGAGTATGGTCAGGCAAGTATTGAAATTGAAAGCGACGCTATTAAGCCAGGTCAACGTGTGCTTATTGTTGACGATCTTATTGCAACTGGAGGCACTGCAAAAGCTGCTGCAAATATTGTCAAGCGCGCTCAAGGAATAGTTGCAGGTTTTAGTTTTGTTATTGAACTTACTGGTATTAGTGGAATGAGTGAATTATGCGATTATCCTTGCAGCAGTTTAATTACTATGCCAGCTTAAAAGTTTATTATTATCGCTTATTATTAAAGTAATATCCTATTTAAAACAATATATTGGTTTTGCACCTAAAAGAATTGAAAGGAAAAGGCATGGTTGAAAAGCTTAAGTCATCCTTAATAAACATGTCTAAAGGTGTAATAACTCCTGTTATTGTTATTCTTATTTTTTCTCTTACGATAGGTCTTTTCTTATCTCTCACACTTCTTGTGGTTTCTATCGAAGAAGGAACAGGTAATCTTTCTGAATCTGCAATGTCTATGACTTGGGCTGTGTTTATGTTTGCTCAAGGCGTGGGTCTTACTTTTGGAAATTGCATTCTTACGATTATTCCTTTAGGCCTTACTTTTCTACTTATTTCAACGCTTGTATGCTTAATTCGTCGTATTAAAGGTGGGAATATAGCATATTTTACTGGGCTTGTAGTCTGGGCTGCTATTAATGCGATACTTTCTCAAAATACGCATGTTACTTTACTTGATTCTACTTTTATTGTTGCTTGTAAATCTTCTTGTGTTTATTTAATTTCGTTACTTATAGCGGTTTTTCCAAGCAGCTCACTGTTTGTATCTGCTAAGCAGCGTTATAAGCAAATATGTCCTGAGTATATTCAAAAAAATATTCGTATTACTAAGCGAACTGCGGTAATTTTGTTTGGTTTATATGCTTTTGTTGCACTAATAACTGTTGTGGTTTGGGCTTGTACAAATTTTGGTTATGTTAATTCATATTTCAATAAACTAGGCATGCAAAATGGTTCGCGTATTCTTACAACTATTGCTTGCTTAGTTTGGTTGCCTAATGTTGCTATTTGGGCATTATCTTGGATTTGTGGATCTGGATTTAATATTGGATCTGTTGCACAATTTACTTTAACAGTTTCTCAACGTAAATCTTTGCCGCCTATTCCGGTTTTTGGAATATTTCCTGATGCTGTTATTGACGTTGTGCATCGCACTGTTTTTTACTCTATAGTTCCAACTTTATGCTTTATTGTAATGCTTGTAGCTTTATTGCATAAAAGCGGCTGTGGCTTGCGCATAAAAAATATTATTGATAAAACTGAGCGTGAGTCTTTTATGTTGAACGCTATAGAAGCTGCAACTGATAGTGTTGGCGTATCCGCTTTAATTACAATTATGTGGACTGTTGTTTTTTCAATAGCAAATGGTTCATTAGGGGAATGTCGACTTTCTTATATTGGAGTTGACATTATTGAAAGTACTAGAGCTGTTGGTCATCTTACTCTATACGCTTCTGCTGTAGCATTGGTTATTTCAATTTTTAGTATTCTACTTATTTGTGGTGCGAGATATTGCTTAAATCTTATTGCTGCTAGTAAGTCGAATAAACCTGTAAAATTTGCAGAATTAATCGAAAATAAGGCTAGTAATAAAAATAATCAACCTTTGCCTTTGAAAAAAGCCGCTCCTAGGACGGTTTCATCGAAGGCTAAAAGAAAATAATTCCTCACTACTATTTTGGGAAGGAAGGCCGCCGTGCAACAGACACAGAGCAAAGAATCAAACGCAAATGTGCTGATAACCACAGGTGAAAAGCAAATTCGTAGAGTTCTTGTTTCAGTTTTTCATAAAGAAGGACTTGAAATATTAGCTGAAGCATTTAGAAAGGCTGATACTGAAGTAGTTTCAACCGGCTCTACTGCTGCTAAATTGGCGGAACTTGGCGTTCATGTTATTGAAGTTTCTGACATTACTGGTTTCCCAGAAAGTCTTGATGGAAGAGTGAAGACTTTAGATCCGCATATTCACGCTGGAATTCTTGCAGATATGAGTAATGCTGATCATGTAAAGCAACTTGAAAAGCTAAACATAAAGCCGTTTGATGCTGTAGTAGTTAATTTGTATCCGTTCGTAGACACTGTAATGAGCGGTGCTGATAGTGACGCAATTATTGAAAAAATTGATATTGGTGGACCTTCTATGATTCGTGCTGCAGCAAAGAATCATAAGTCTGTTGCCGTTATTACAGATCCTGCAGATTACCAGCTTTTAGCTAATAGAATCGTTTCAGGTGAAGGCTTTAATTTGCAAGAGCGCGAATATTTGGCTGGTAAAGCATTTGCTCATACAGCAGCTTACGATGCTTCTATATTTGAGTGGACAAGTAAAGCATGGCAGAAGCCTGAAACTTTGAACACAAATGATGAAGAAGATAGTCAAAATGCTGTAGCTGTGGAGCTTCCTGCAAACTACACGCGCACTTGGAGTTTAGAGCATACGCTTCGATATGGTGAGAATCCTCATCAGCAAGCAGGATTGTATTTAGATCCTTTGCATAAGGGTGGTTTGGCTCAGGCTGAGCTTCTTGGCGGAAAACCTATGAGCTACAACAATTATGTGGATGCGGATGCTGCTTGGCGTGCGGTTTGGGATTTTGCTCCACAAATTGCAGTTGCTGTTTGCAAGCATAATAATCCTTGCGGCTTGGCAATAGGCGCAACTGCAGCAGAAGCGCACAAAAAAGCTCACGCTTGCGATCCTGTAAGTGCTTACGGCGGTGTGATTGCTGCAAACACTACAGTCACTTTGGAAATGGCAGAAAGCGTGCGCCCAATTTTCACGGAAGTTATTGTGGCTCCAGACTATGAGCCTGAAGCTTTGGAATTGCTTCGCACTAAGAAAAAGAATCTTCGTATTCTAAAGGTTGCAACTCCGCCAGTTTTGGATTTGCAAGTTCATCCTATTGACGGTGGTGCTTTAGTTCAATCTGCAGATAAGATTGATGCAGTTGGTGATAATCCTGAAAACTGGACGCTTGTTTCTGGAGATCCTGCTGATGCTGATACTTTGCGCGATTTGCAATTTGCCTGGCGTTCGCTTCGTTGTGTAAAGTCTAACGCAATTCTACTTGCGCATGATAATGCTACTGTTGGCATTGGTATGGGGCAGGTTAATCGCGTGGATTCGTGCCATTTGGCTGTTGAACGTGCGAATACTTTGGCTGATGGTGCTGAACGTGCTCGTGGAGCTGTTGCGGCTTCGGATGCTTTCTTCCCATTCGCTGACGGTCCGCAAATTTTGATTGAAGCTGGCGTTCGCGCAATCGTGCAGCCTGGTGGCTCTATTCGCGACGAAGAAGTGTTCGAAGCTGCGCGCAAAGCTGGTGTAACGATGTACACTACCGGTACTCGTCACTTCTTCCACTAAAATTGCTTTAGCTAAGATTCATAGACAAATAAATTAATCAATATTATGGATGCAGCGTTTGTGTACTTCAAGCGCTGCATCTTTGTGTTAGTGCCTAAAACAACTCATGTTTTCTTATCGCGGAGCAGGTATGATACAAGTATGACAGATAGTGAGCATCAGACTAGAAGCACTAAAACGGAACATCCGTACGTGTCGGAAAAACGTGAGGGTAAACCTTATGCTGAATGGATTGTAGCAATTATTATTGGACTTTGCGCATTATTGGCATTTATAGGATATGTAAAAGCCGCCACAGTTGTTATTTCTGTGACGGCTGTACTTCTAGGAGTTATGCGCTTAATTATGCGTCAGCGTAGCCCTTGGAAAGTTCGCTCAGTTGGCTTTGATTCTTTCATCAGTATTACGCTCGGCATAGGTTTGCTTATAACATACGCTTCAATTATATTTTTGCTATAATTTTATTCTTAAAGATTGTTCGCAACGTTATTGTCAGATACGTTTTGAACGTATTCATAGCTCATATCTGGTGCTACAGGAGCATCTGCTTTTGTGTCTGCAAAGTTTTGTATTGGTGCAGGATTTGTTTCATTTGATACAGCAGGTTTTTGTGCTGAGTTTGAAAGAAGCTTTGTTAATAGCAAAACTAGGCTAACAAGCGCTGCAGCAAAAATTGGAGCAATCCAGAATACCCACAATTGACTTAGTGGTTTAACTTCCAAATCATGAGAGTTTGCGAATAATGCAATGCCGGTAGAACGAGCAGGATTCAAACCAGCTCCTGTAATTTGATATGTAATGAAAGCGCCAGCTGCGTATGCAATACCGATGTGTGTTGCATAACCGCATTTAGTATTACCTTCATGGTCTGTGCTGCGCAATGCAGTGGCAACAATCAAAATAACAGCAATAACTTCAACTAATAACGCAGATACTATTCCGAAAGACAAGTTTATTTCTTTTAGTTGACGTGCAGAAAGAGATGCCTTTTCGAATCCGTTTACTATTGAAACAAACCAATACTTTTTGTCAAAACCTGAGCCTTGGCCAACTTGTGATGGATTAATGCTTGAATTCTGCTGAGGAATAATAAGAATGAACAATCCTGCAGCTGCAATAGCACCAAGAACTTGGGCAACAATGTAGCATAATCCTGCAGTGTATGAAGTGCGTCCAGTAAGCATCGAAGCAACTGTTACTGCAGGGTTAAGGTGGCCTCCAGAAACTTTAGATGCAATATATGTCGCTGCAGCATAAGCGATACCAGTGCCGGCAGCAATCATTAAAACGTTGATTCCGTACATTACGGTAGTAAGAGAATAAAAAGTGTAAACAACGAACATCGCTAAAGCTGTAGCAATAAATTCAGTACCAATACGAACAATAAGTGGCGCAGCAGTTTTAGTTGTGCTGCACGGTGTATCTGTAGTTTTAATCATAACTTTCCTTAATTTTAGTTGTGCCGCTTTGTTAATGATTGCAACACAATGAAACCTAGGCTATATTATCACGGCTATGCCATACGGTAACATAGGAAGATGTGGTGTTTTTTGATTTATTGCAAATTTAATAAATTGCCACATAAATTTAGTAAGTTAATGAGTAATGAATTGCTTATATTGCGTATTCTTAAGTAAATTCTGGCGCAAGTATGTATGTAATTCTTTAGGTCACGTTGGGAGAACGATGCCAAACGCATATTCCCGCGCCAATCAGGCGCATTCAGATGACAAGAACGCCATTCGACTGCAGAAGCTGCTTGCTGAAGCTGGATTTGGTTCAAGACGCAAGTGTGAAGAGATTATTCTTGACGGGCGTGTTGAAGTAGACGACGAATTGGTTACAACACTTGGTACTCGAGTAGATCCAAAACGTCAAAAAGTGCGCGTTGATGGATCTCGCGTAAAGTTCAACACAAAGCTAGTAACGCTCGCATTGCATAAGCCTAAGCGAGTTCTTAGCGCAATGGACGATCCAAAAGGTCGCTTTACTTTAAGAGATATTGTTGGAGACAAGTACGAGCGAATTTTCCACATGGGACGCTTGGATTACGATTCTGAAGGTCTTATTTTAATGACCAACGATGGCGAGCTAAGCCAGCACGTAATGCACCCAAAGTATGAGGTTGAGAAAACTTATATTGCAACTGTTGAAGGCAAAATCAACGGTATGGTTTGCCGCCGCTTGGTTTCGCAAGGCGTGAATCTTGAAGATGGTTGGATTAAGCTCGACCGCTGCGCAATAATCGACCAGAATCACGACACAACCATGGTAAAAGTTGTGTTGCATTCTGGCAAAAATCGTATTGTTCGCAGGATTTTTGGAGCCGTAGGATACCCTGTAAAGCGTCTTGTTCGTACGCAAATTGGCCCTATTAAATTGGGTGACTTAAAAGCTGGATCGTATCGCGTGCTTTCTCAAACAGAAGTGCGTTCGCTTTCTAAGGAGGTTGGCCTGTGATTTGTGTAGCAATTGATGGACCAGCAGGAGTAGGTAAGTCTTCTACTTCTCGTGCTTTAGCACAATACTACGGTTTTGCGTATTTAGATACGGGTGCAATGTATAGAGCTGCTGCTTGGTGGTGCTTGAAACAAGGTATTGACTTAAGCACGAAGCTTGAATTGGATGAAGAAGGAAATCCTGTAAATCCAGCGGATACTGAACGTTTTAATCAAATCATTGAAGCTGTTGGAGTCTTATTTACTGAAAGTGACGCTGACTTTAGTGTTGATCCTAAGAATCCTGTAGTGACTGTTGAAGGTGAGGATATTAGCGAAGAATTGCGTTCCAGCGAAGTTTCTTCGCATGTGTCTACTGTATCTTCGATTCCTGCAGTTCGCCGTATGCTTATTGCTGCTCAGCGTGCGTATATTGCTTCAGAGTCAGATGAAGATTCTTTCTCAGGCGGAGAGGGAATAGTTGCAGAAGGACGCGATATTACTACTGTTGTTGCTCCTAATGCTCAAGTTCGAGTGCTTCTTACTGCACGCGAAGAAGTGCGTCAAGCTCGCAGAAACAAGCAGAATATTGCGCAAGAAAATTTGCAAAATAATGAATCTAAAAATAATGAATCTGAAGAAGACGATATTCACGCTCGTGACGCTAAAGATGCTAAAGTTACGCATTTTCTTCAAGCAGCAGACGGTGTTACAACGCTAGATAATTCTGATTTGACTTTTGAGCAGACTCTCGATGCTCTTGTTGAAATGGTTGACGCTGCTATCGAGCAAGATGAGTACGACCGCTATGCTGCTAATCTTGAAGGCTACGATCTTGACGATGAAGACCGTGCGCTTCTTCGAGGCGACGAAGTAAGTCAAGACGATGCAAAAGACTCTAAAGCTGTTGGAGTAATCGCCATTATAGGTCGACCAAACGTTGGAAAATCAACGCTTGTCAATCGTATTTTGGGTCATCGTGTAGCTGTTGTAGAAGATACTCCAGGTGTTACGAGAGATCGCGTAAGCTACGACGCTGAGTGGGCTGGAACTAACTTTAAGCTGGTTGACACTGGCGGCTGGGAAGCAGATGTTGAAGGCATTGATTCTTCTATTGCTCAACAAGCGCAAGTAGCAGTGCGTTTAAGCGATGCTGTGATTTTCCTAGTAGATGGTCAAGTTGGTTTAACAGCTACAGACGAGCGTATTGTTTCAATGCTTCGCGCTGCAGGTAAGCCTATTACTCTGGCAGTTAACAAGGTTGACGATGCTAGAAGCGAGTATTTGACTGCAGAGTTTTGGAAGCTCGGAATGGGTGAGCCTTACGGAATTTCTGCAATGCACGGCAGAGGCGTTGGAGATTTGCTTGATGCAGCTCTCAATTCTTTGAAGAAAGCGAATAAAACTTCAGGATTCTTAACTCCAGAAGGACTTCGCAGAGTTGCTTTAGTAGGTCGTCCAAACGTTGGTAAGTCTTCGCTTTTGAATCATTTAGCTCATGAAGAGCGATCTGTTGTAAACGATTTGGCTGGAACTACTCGTGACCCTGTTGATGAGGTTGTGCGAGTTGACGGCGAGGATTGGCTGTTTATTGACACTGCTGGTATTAAGCGCAGGCAGCACAAGCTTACGGGTGCTGAATACTATTCTTCACTTCGTACGCAAGCTGCGATTGAACGCTCGGAACTTGCTTTGATTCTTTTCGATTCTTCCCAGCCTATTGCAGAGCAGGATTTGAAAGTTATGAGCCAGGCTGTGGATGCAGGTCGCGCAATCGTACTTGTGTTTAACAAGTGGGATTTGATGGACGAATTTTCCAGACAGCGCATGGAACGCTTATGGAAAACTGAGTTTGAGCGCGTAACTTGGGCTGAGCGCGTAAATCTTTCTGCAAAGACAGGATGGCATACGAATCGTCTTGCGCGCGCTATGCGAACAGCTTTAGACAGCTGGGATAAGCGTATTCCTACAGGCAAGCTCAACGCTTTCTTAGGTCGTATTCAGTCTGCTCATCCGCATCCTTTGCGAGGTGGAAAGCAAGCGCGAATTTTATTTGCTACGCAAGCTTCTACGCGTCCTCCGCGTTTCGTAATATTCACAACCGGCTTCTTAGAGCACGGATACCGTCGCTTTATTGAGCGATCACTTCGAGAAGAATTTGGATTCGAGGGAACTCCTATTCAAATCTCCGTAAAAGTACGAGATAAGAAGAAGCGCAAATAAAGCGCGATTAAGTCACAAGTAAGTTAGGGTTAAGTAAAGTAGGAGCGTATATGGCTGGTTTGAGCGAGTTAGCTTTCGATTTGCATCATGCTAGCGAAGATGAGATTTTTCAAGTATTTGTTGATTGGGTTAAAGATAACAAACATGTAGATTTGTGGCCGCATCAAGAAGAATCCATCATGGATTTGCTTGCAGGAGACCACGTTATTTTAAACACTCCAACAGGTTCTGGAAAATCTCTAGTAGCACTCGGCATGCATTTCACAGCACTCGCCACCGGCAGACGCTCCTACTATACTGCGCCAATTAAAGCTCTCGTATCCGAAAAATTCTTCGATTTAGTAGCTATTTTTGGGCGTGACAACGTTGGTATGATTACAGGCGACTCGCATATTAATGCGGATGCTCCAATAATCTGCTGCACGGCGGAAATCTTAGCAAATCAAGCTTTACGTGAAGGCGTAAATGCTGAAGTTGATTGCGTTGCAATGGACGAATTCCACTACTATGGTGATCCAGAGCGTGGATGGGCTTGGCAAGTTCCGCTGCTTACACTTCCAAATACGCAATTCTTACTTATGAGTGCAACTCTTGGAGACGTAACGGATATTGCGGAACGCTTAGAAAAATCAACAAAAAGAAACGTAGATATTATTGCAGACGCTCCAAGACCAATCCCGCTCGAATACGAGTACACAGATAAACCGCTTGCAACAACTGTAGAACTCTTATTTAACAAGGGTTTAACGCCAATTTACGTAGTTCATTTTTCGCAAGACGCGGCTCTTGAAACAGCGCAAGCGCTCGCAAGTACGGGAGTTTCAAGCAAAGAGCAGCGAGACAAAATTGCTCAAGCCATTAAAGGTACTAAATTTACTACAGGTTTCGGCAAAATTTTGCAAAGGCTACTGCGCACTGGTGTAGGCGTACATCATGCTGGCATGCTTCCGCGCTACCGTAGGCTTGTCGAACAGCTCGCTCAGCTTGGACTTCTACCAGTTATTTGCGGCACAGACACTCTCGGCGTTGGCATTAATGTGCCAATTCACTCGGTTGTGCTTACAGCTCTTACAAAATTTGATGGGAATCGTAGTCGTAAACTTCGCGCTCGCGAGTTTCATCAAATTGCAGGTCGTGCAGGCAGGATGGGGTTTGATACCGAAGGCTTAGTAGTTGCAGAGGCTCCAGAGTTTGAGATTGAAAACGCGCGAGCTATTGCAAAAGCTGGTAATGACCCTAAAAAGCTTAAAAAAGTTAAGCGTAAGAAGGCTCCAGAAGGCTTTGTAGTTTGGGGTGAGCCAACGTTTACTAAGCTTATTGAAAGCGCGCCTGAAACTTTGAATCCTCATATGGTTGTAACTCACTCAATGATTTTGAACGAAGTTACGCAAGGTGGAGATGCTAGAGCGCGCGTTGAAAAACTTATTGAAGATAGCGCGCAAAAGCCGCAAGATAAAGAAAAATTGCTTGAACGTTGCGACGATATTTTCCAAACTCTGCTCGATACTCAAGTCATTGAATGTAGAGAGCGCGCGGACGGTTCTTGCGATTATGAGCTTGATGTTGCAATGCCAGAGGGTTTTGCTCTAGATCAGCCGCTTTCTCCGTTCTTGCTTGCCGCTTTGGAACTTCTTGACCCAGAATCTGAAAGCTATGCACTTGACGTAATTTCTATGGTTGAAGCAACTCTGGATGATCCTAAGCCTGTGCTTCGTGCTCAAGAGCGCAAAGCTCGCGATGCTGCAATGGCTGGTATGAAAGACGATGGCATTGACTACGAGGAGCGCATGGAACGCTTAGCTGAAGTTAGCTATCCTAAGCCTCTTGAAGATTTGCTAGCTCCTGCTTTTGCGCAATATCGCAAGGACGTGCCGTGGGCAAACGACTACTGGATTAAGCCTAAATCTGTACTTCGAGACATGGTTGAAACAGCATCTGATTTTACTGGCTACATTTCTCGTTATGGCATTGCTAGAAGTGAGGGAACGCTTCTTCGCTACCTTTCGGACGCTTACCGTTCGCTTGCTCGCACTGTGCCAGAAGACATGCTTAACGAAGAATTGCGCGATATTATTTCGTGGCTTCGTCTTGTTGTACGCTCTATTGATTCAAGTCTTGTTGACGAGTGGGAGAGTGCAGGAGGTTCGGACGCTGAAGCTAATGCTGTAACTACAGCTGCGCCTGGAACTTCTGAGTCTGTAGTTGAAGATCGTCGTGGACTTATTGTGTTGATTAGAAACGCAATGTTTCGTCGCGTGCAGCTTATGGATTTGGAAGATGCGGATACTTTAGGAGAGCTTGACAAGGCTTGGGGTTACGGAGTTCACGAGTGGAATGATGTTCTTGACGATTACTACGACGAGCACGAGTATGTTGGAATAGATGCCAAGGCTCGAAGTGGCGACTTGTTTATTTTGGATGATTCACCTGAGAAGAGTGAACATTCGTGGAAAGTTCGGCAGATAATCGACGATTCAGACGGGGATCATAATTGGGCTATTACTGGCGTTGTCGATTTAGATACAACGCAAGATGAAGGTGAAGTTGTGTTCTTCGATTACCAAGTTTCGCACGTGTGATTTTTAAAAATGTGCTAACAGAATGCGAAATGCAAGACGCAAAATGCAATCGAACGTTTGTTCTATATGTAGTGTAAGCTGGTATTTATGGAGCAGGATTTATTTGCAGCAAGCAGCGCGCCGAGTAATGTAACTCGTCCGTTGGCAGTGCGTATGCGCCCGAGCAGTATTGAAGACGTGCTAGGGCAGTCGCATGCTCTAAAAGAAGGTTCGCCTTTGCGTAGGCTTGCAAATCCGCAATCTAAAGGTTCTCTTACCGCTCCAAGTTCTGTTGTGTTGTTTGGTCCTCCGGGAGTCGGTAAGACTACGCTCGCTTATATTGTTGCTCGTCAGTCTGGTCGAGTGTTTGAAGAGCTTTCTGCTGTAACGTCCGGAGTTAAAGACGTTCGTGCGGTACTTGATCGAGCGCATGAGCGTTTAGTGAGTAATGGTCAAGAAACAGTTTTGTTTATTGACGAAGTTCACCGTTTTTCTAAATCTCAACAGGATGCTTTGCTTCCAAGCGTTGAAAATCGTGACGTAACTTTTATTGGTGCTACTACCGAAAACCCAAGCTTTTCAATCATTAAGCCGTTACTTAGCAGATCAGTAGTTGTTAAACTTGCGTCGCTTAGCGTTGAAGATTTGCATACGCTTATTGAACGTGCGCTAACTAGCGAAAACGGTCTTAATAATCAGCTTAAAATCAACGATGACGCTATTGATTCTATTATTCGTTTAAGTGGGGGAGATGCTCGTAAAACTCTCACCATTTTAGAGGCGGCTGCAGGGGCAGTAACAGGAGATGTTGCGTTACAGCACGGCAAAAAGAAGCCTGTAATTACTGCTGATATTGTTTCTAACGTAATGGATACTACTACAGTTCGTTACGACAAAGATGGCGACGATCATTACGATGTGATTTCTGCTTTTATTAAATCGATGCGTGGAAGTGATGTTGACGCTTCTTTGCATTACTTAGCGCGAATGCTTAGAGCTGGGGAAGACCCGCGTTTTATTGCCAGGCGAATTATGATTGCTGCTGCAGAAGAAATTGGTATGGCAGCTCCGCAAATTTTGCAAGTAACTGTTGCTGCAGCTCAAGCTGTTGCTTTAATCGGCATGCCGGAAGCGCGCATTATTCTTTCTGAAGCTGTGATTGCTGTAGCAACTGCTCCTAAATCAAACGCAAGCTATAACGCTATTAATAAGGCTTTGCAAGACGTTGATGCTGGAAATATTGGTCAAGTGCCTCTTCATTTACGCAACGCCCCGACTGCTTTGATGAAAAGTTGGGGAAACCATGACGGGTACAAGTATGCTCACGATTATCCGGGTGCTGTGGCATCGCAACAGTATATGCCAGATGAGCTAGTTGGTCGCGAATACTATCAGCCGTCGAATCGTGGCTACGAGCATGAGCTTACTCAACGCTTATCTCAAATCCGTGCCATTCTTCACAATTCTGAAAATAAAAATAATAAAACTAATTCGTAAATGTTTTATTCATTTATTCACGCACAAGCATAATGTGTTCAACGCTGTCTAATGGGGATACGCGGAACAAAACAAAACGATTGCCGATTACTTGCACGACTTCGGCACCGAGCTTTTGAGCAAGTGCATCAGCAGCTTCTTTGGCGCTTAATCCGGAACCATCTTGCACAGCACACTTCATGAGCTCGTGGTACTGCATGGTTTCGTCTGCTTGCTTCACAGCTGCATCAGTAATATCGTTCTTGCCAACGTATAAAAGTGGGCTAAGCGTATTAGCGAGCGCGCGAAGCTGCTTAATCTGCTTCTTTGTCAATGCCATAAGGAGTCCTTTCAAATGCAAGTTTTATAACGCAAATATTACATAAATTACATAGTGCTTAACGGATTATACAGTATATTGCGAATTGTTGCATGTGATAATACAAATTTATTTATTGCGCATTTATTCCGTAGTTATTCCGTATTTATTGCGCTTGCTGCAAAAGGTGAAATATTTTCAAAATTTTTTATTACAAAGGTAGCATTTTGCACACAATAATCGCGCTTACAACACAAAGAGTAACTACTAATAGCAGTACATCTTTTATACGCATTTTCCATGAGTGCAAGTGAGTTCTTTCAGCTCCAGGCGCGTAGCAGCGTGCATCTAATGCGAGCGCAAGAATGTCAGCATGGCGAATTACTCCTGCAAAACCTGGCACAATTAAAGCTGTTATGGCGTGTACTCGTTGTTTAAAAGAACCATCTCGAATGCTACTTCCTCGAGCGATTTGCGCTAGTGCCACAGAGTGCGCTTCTGCACTAAGTGTTGGTAAGAACCGTAGCGCTAGGCTCATAATAAGTGCTATTTCTTGCGTTGGTATTCCAATATGTCGAAGTGGTGATAGTAATCGTGTGCAAGATTCGTTAAGTGTTGTCTGACTCATTGTTAATACTAGAACTGCTCCAATGATAATAACAAGCGAGAATCGTGTTGCAAAAAGTATTGCATAGTTAATTCCATTGGTTGTAATAGGAATAGTTGCAATATTTGCTAGCACTGTGCCGGTTCGCACTGCGAGAATGTTAAGTAGTCCGGAGAAAACAAATATTGCAATAATCATGTGCAGCGAAGCAATAAGTTTAACGAATGGTATTTTTGCAGCAACAGTTAGAGTAAATGTTACAAAAGCAAGAATAGCTAACTGTATGTAGTTAGTAATACTAAAAGCACTTAGCATAAGAATAAAGCATGATAGAAGCGTCGCGCGTGGGTCAAAAGATTTAAGTAGTGAAGTTGTTTTCGCTTTTGTGGAACTTTCTTTGTTTTTGGTATTTTCAATATTTTTTGCTGTGCTGCATTCTTTATTGCTTGCTTTATTCCTTGTTTTTAATGTTACTAGTCTTGCGCCTAAATTTTCTGCTTCTTGAAGATTATGCGTAATAAGTATTATGGTTACGCCTTGATTATGTAGCATTCCAAGAATTTTTCGGATACGTAACGCAGCTTCAAAATCTAATCCAGCTGTTGGCTCATCCAGTACGAGTACGCGTGGCTTGCAAGCTAAAACGCCAGCTATTGCAACAAGACGCTGCTGACCTCCAGAAAGCGCAAAAGGTGATTTTTCGGCCAAATTCTCAAGGTTCAGTAAGCGTAGTGTTTCATCCACACGTTCTTTAAGAGCACTGTCTTTTAGCCCAAAATTTTTTGGCCCATAAGCGACATCGTTCCGTACTGTATCAGCAAAAAGCTGTTGTTCTGGCAGTTGCATAACGTAGCCAATTGTTTGATGTAGTTTTTGTCGTATTATTCTAGATGTTTTACCTTTAACAGATATGCCATGTACTGTTATATTTCCTGAATTGGCTTCTAACAATCCACACATTGTTTTAGCAAGAGTTGATTTACCGCAGCCGTTTTCGCCCATTATTGCAACTGTTTCGCCGCTTTTAACAGTGAGTGAATAATCGTCAATAACAGCTGGAGAAGTTTTATCATATTGAACAGTTAGTCCGGAAATTTCTACAGCGATATCTGACTTATTTTCTTTGAATCTGCTATCTGTTAAGTTCTTGTTCTCGCTAATTTTAGTTACATGATTATTTGCTGATTCAATATTAGAAAAGTAAGTTTTTAAACCATTAAAGCTTATTTCTTTCAGGTTACCATTTTCTAGTAAAAGTATGCGATTTGCGCGTTTGCATTCCTCAAAATTATGTGTAATTTGAACGATAGTAGTGCCATTTTTGTGCAAATTATCAAATAAAGCATCAACGTCTTTACGTGCGAACGAGTCGAGCATAGAAGTAGGTTCGTCAAGAACAAGCAGTTTAGAATTCATAGCAATAGCACTTGCTAAAGCTACTCGTTGCTGCTGTCCGCCGCTCATAGTGCTAGGGTCAGCATAACGTTTATCTTCCATATGAACAGTTTTTAAAGCTTCACTGATACGCTTATACATTGCTTTTTGAGGGAATTGCAAATTTTCTAGTCCAAAAGCAACATCTTCTTCAGTAATTGTGGTAATAATCTGGTCTTCAGGACTTTGGAAAAGTGCACCAATATATTTTCGTGCATTTTTATATGATTCAGCACAAGCAGTAGTATTTTCAAAAACTTTTTCGCCGCACAATGTAACATAACCGCTATCTGGAGCTGTTAAACCTGCAATAATTTTTGCTAAGGTTGATTTACCAGAACCGTTTAATCCCACAATTGCCACGCGTTCGCCAGGATTAATTGTAAGACTTAAATTATTAAGCGTCCAAGTTTTTCCATCATCGTAGCTAAAGCAAATATTTCGCAACACTACTTGCGAATTGTTTTCAATCATGTGCTTCTTAGCTTCGTTCATGCTATTACTTGTGCTGATATTATGCATAACTATTCCGTTTGGGATAATTATTTATTTTCGTGTAGCAGGTTAGAAATTGGTTTGTAAATAAGCATAGTTACTACTACGTGCAAAGCAAGTTTAATAATATTAAATGGCAGTAATGCTGGAAGAATAAGAGCCGCAACCTGCGAAACAGTTATGTGAGCGTAAAGAGGAGTAATAACAAGATTTCCACCTATTGCAAGAGCAATAGCAACAATCGAGCCTGCCAAAAGTGCAATGATTGCGCCTTTTTTGGTATGCATTTTTTTGTATACGATTGCTGCTGTAACGCTAGCTCCTAAAGATACTAGCACTGCCATAACTGTGCCGAGTGGATTGGTAAATAAGTGTGGTGCAAAGCCGAGTATGCTTACGATTGCTGCAGCTGCAGGACCATACGCGAATCCTGCTACGAGACACACGATTCCAGAAGGATCGTATTTAAGATAGCTGAGGTCTGGAATAAGCGGGAATTCTATGAAACTTACCGCCATTGAAAGTGCCACGAATAGAGCGTATTTTGCTATTTTTTCACTAGACCAGTTAGAATTCTTTGCATAAGTTTGGTGATTATTTGTATTAGAAATGCCCATGATGGCTCTCCGTTTCTTTCATCCGGACTGTAACCGTTGGCTTCGGAATTTAACCGAATCAGCAGCTCGTAAGCCGCTCGCGGGCTTCAAAAACGCATGAAACACGTATTTTGTTACCGCCAGTAAGGATTTTCACCTTCCCTGAAACTAACTATTCTTTTGTATCTCATGCTAAGAACATTGTTGTGATAATTGTGTGGCGAGGGTAGGTGCGAGAATACAAGTATGAGCAATACGAGTACATCAAAAAAAATTAGTACTAATAACGCAACTAGCATTGATAAATTAGCTATTGTTGTTGTCACTTATAAGCGTCAAGAGCTTTTGGAGAATTTATTCCATTCGTTTGAATGTTTAAAAGAATGCCCTTGGCGTATTGTCGTTGTTGACAATGAGTGCAGTGACACAACCGGCGAAATGGTTGCTCGTCTTGAAGCTTCTTTAACTAATCGTTGGGGTAAAGCTCAAAAAGATTGTGAAGGCAATGAACTTCATGTTGTGTATGCTCCGCAAGATGAAAATCTTGGTGGTGCTGGCGGTTTTAGTGCTGGTGTTAAAAAAGCTTATGAACTTGGAGCTAAGTGGTTCTGGGTTATGGATGACGATGTTGAAACAGTGCCTGAATCTATTGAGCGTCTTGCTCCTTGGACTAAGCGTCACGCTGTTGTTCAAGGAAGTCGTTTAGATTACGACGGCGGTAATTTCTACTGGCAGTATGATTTTTTGGTTCCGCTTGGTATTCCAAATCCTATTGCTCCTGCTGCTTTCGGCAGAGCTGGATACAAAGTTATGAATACGATGTGTTTTGAGGGCGGCTTGATTCGTCGAGATATAGTTGAAAAAATCGGCTTCCCGGATTCGCGCTACTTTATTTACTGGGATGATACTACTTACGGGTATCTTGCGAGTAAGGTTACGAACCCTATTGTTGTTCCGGATATTATTCTTCGTCGCACTCGTGATATTCCTAATTGGGATATTGCAGGAGTGCGTCAGCTAAATTCAACATCTGACATGAATCGTTATCATATTATGCGAAATAGAGGCTTTATGGCTCGCTACTTTATGGTTCATGGCGATTTTCGTCCGTTTATGTTTGCGCTTGGAACTGCTTTAACAGCTGCTAAAGAGATTATTCGTTTGATTGCTGTCGATCGTGAGCATATTATTTCGGGTATTGGTAAATTGTTTACCGGCTGGATTGATTCTCGAAAAATTTTGCACGATCAAGACTGGAAACCTATGCCTTCGTTGAAGTAGAAGTTAGTAAACAGTAAGCGTGTCGTATCAAATATACGATAGAATACTGGTAATTGTCCATACAGCACACATTCAGAGGGGAGTGTTAGTGAAATGATTGACACTGCACAAGCATTTGGCGTCGATATTGGTGGATCCGGTATTAAGGCTGCTCCAGTAAATTTGGAAAAGGGAGAGTTCGCAGAACCTCGATACAAAATTCTCACTCCTGCGGTTTCTACGCCTCAAGCAGTTGCAGATATTGTTCGTCAGCAGCTTGAACATTTTGAAGTACCTGCAGATGTTCCTGTTGGAATTGCGTTCCCTGCTCCAATTAAGCCTGGTAAGAAGCTCGATTTTATGGCAAATCTTGACCAGTCTTGGATTGGTGTTGATGTTACTGAAGTCTTTAGTGAGGCGTGTGGTCGTCCTGTAACAGTAGTTAACGATGCTGATGCTGCTGGTTTAGCTGAGCAGCGTTTTGGTGCGGCAAAAGACAAGGATGGCTTGGTTATTGCTACTACTCTTGGCACTGGTATCGGCACGGCTTTGATTTACAACGGTGTGCTTATTCCAAACACTGAGCTTGGTCATATTCAGCTTGAAAAAGGTAAGGGCGATGCTGAAAAGTACGCTGCTTCTTCTGTTCGTGAAAAGTTGGATATGGGCTATAAGAAGTGGGCTAAGCGTTTGACTAAGTACTACGGCTTGATGGAAAAGTATTTCAACCCAGATTTGTTTGTTGTCGGTGGTGGCGTTAGCCGCGTAAGCGAAAAGTTCTTGCCGCATATCGATATTAAAACTCCTATTGTTGTTGCAACATTGCATAATGAGGCTGGAATTATTGGTGCAGCTTACTATGCAATGCAAAAAATGCAGCAAAACTAAAAAATAACTAAATATTATTTATTATCTATTGAGCTGGGTGAGCAGTTTATACTGCAGCCCAGCTTTTGTTATGCCAAGTGTTAGGGTATTTTCGTGCGATTTTCTTCTAGAGTAGATGTGAGTGAGCCAAATCCTATTATTTTAGCTCAGCGAAAAGCTATTTTTAATGGCGTAAAGCTTACTAAATTAAATGATTCCAATCCAACGTCTCACGGCTTAGCTCCTCAATGTTTAAGTGGACGTTACACAGCAGACCCTAGGGGTCCTAAGGAAATTCGCGATATTCTTTCAAACTTCATCAATAAGCGAGATAACCGCACTGAAAAGTCTGTTTCATCAAAGCTTAATCCAGATCAGCTTTATGTGCTTTCTTCAACTTCTCAAGCTTACGCATGGCTTATGATGCTTTTATGTGATGCAGGGGATGCCGTTATGGGACCAACTCCTGGATACCCTCTTATAGAGTCTATTGCTCGCTTGCAATGCGTGAATGCAATACCGTATCCTTTGCACTATGATGGTTCTTGGACTATTGATATTGCGCGTGTTAGAGAACTTTTAGAAGATGTGTCTTTGCGTATTAAAGCTCTTGTGCTTATTAATCCAAATAATCCTACAGGCTCATATGTCAAGCCTGAAGAACGTGAAATACTATTGCAATTATGTCGTGATAATGGTGTTGCGATTATTGCAGACGAAGTATTTTATGAATATTCACTTGAGCCTTTTGCTGGAAATGCTCGTCTTGCTGGAGAATCTTCCACTTTAGTTTTTGCGCTTGATGGATTCTCCAAAATGCTTGCTGCTCCTCACGCAAAAGTTGGTTGGATTGAAGTTTCAGGTCCTAAAGATGATGTTTATGAAGCACAAAAAAGACTTGACGTTATAGCGGATGATTTTTTGCCTATTGGTAATACTGTTTCTGAGCGAATACCAGAATTATTGCAATATGCATCTTCTCAAAGCGCTATTGTACGAAATCGTGTTATTAATAATCTGCATACGCTTCGAGAAACGTTGGCATCCACGCCTAAATGCTGTGTTAGCGCGTTGCGTGCAGAAGGCGGATGGAATATTTTATTGCGTGTACCATCTTGCATTGACGATGATGTATTAGCTTTGAGATTGATGAAAGATTACAATCTAGTTTCTCAACCTGGATATTATTTCGATATGCCAGTTAATGGGTATTTAGCATTGTCATTATTGCCAGAGCCGCAGCAGTTTATTAGCGGATTGCATGCGCTTCTTCGAACTGTAGATGCATTGTTAGAAGAATAGTAATTATATAAATAATTATTTAAAACAATGTCATCCAACTTCTAAACGCGAACCATAAGTTTGGATTAAAACGAAGCGTGCTGTCTTCACGTCCTGTAACAAACCAACTGAGTACAGCGATAGCAATAGAAGCAAATAGCAATACTGCTACAAGTAAGCGTATTGTGTAAGCAATAGTTTTTTTATGTAAAGAATTTTCTGATTGCAAGGTGGATGCATATTCTAAAAGCAAGCTAATTCCAATTGCGGCAGCTATAGCAAAAGACCACGCAAAATCAGCAATATATCTCCATCCGATACCAGCTTTTAAGCTGTCAAAAACAATAAGAACAAGCCCAACTATTATAGCTATTACGCTTGTGCGCCAAGCAATATGCGTGCGGCAGCGTTTTTTCATAATAAATACGCATATTATGCCAACTAATGCCAATGGTGAAAGTGTAAACATTCCGCCAATCATAGGCTCTGCGTATTGCCAACGGTCAAATGCGATAGGCTGAATACCAATCCAAGGAAAAGTTGGAATAAAACGCAAAGGTAGCGCAATATAGCTGAAAATAGACGGCAAAATATTTTGTGACGGCAAACGCATAGTCGTCATGTCAGTAATAGTTATTTGATACTCATTGCCAAAATTTAACGGTGAGCCAAAGCGCAAAAGATTATAAATGCCAAATGGAATTGCAGTAATTACGCATGGCAGTATCCAAGCTGCAAAATATTTAAAAGGCTTATGCCATGAAGAAACTTGTTTCCAGTTGCGCAAAATATTTGGTAAATCTTTTTCTATATGCGAATAAATTGCAGGAAGTGCAAAAAGAACGGCTATAGAAAAAGTAGGTCTACATCCTAGATTTAATGCGATAAAGAAAGAACCTAAAACAATATTTAGCAAAGAGTGTGTTTTATTAAAACCTAGGTAGCACCACAATCCAAGAGATGTGAAGAAAAGTGAGGCTGCCATAGGTACGGAATAAAATGACGTTCTAAACCACAAATACACTGTATTTGAAGTAATGAAGAATAAAGCAAGAACAATGGATGTCGTTCCTAAAGATACTTTTTTTGAAGTCTGCTCAATAATTCGAATAACCAATAGGGAGCCTGCGATAAGAAAACCAATTAAGAATATTATCGTAGCTACTGTTGTTGGAAGCATAGAGCCTTCAGGAGTCCATAGTCTTGAAATAATGCGATAAGGCAAAAATAGCAATATTGCTGGAAGAACTCCAAAGTAGGAGTACCAGTGACCTTTGTAGTATGCGTAATCCCAATACATATGCTGTACTGAGTGGTTTAACAAATTATTTCTAGCCGTAGGGTCGTAAGGATTTTGCAAGTGTTCTAACTCATTAGGAACAGGAAGATTTAAATGCACTTGACCTTTTAACAATGCGTCTGCAGTGTGGGCATATTGATCAAAATCATATGCATAATTACCGTTTGTGTAAAAATGCATAGGAGTTGCGTTTCGTAAATTCCAAAAAATAGTTATTAAACCAACAGCAATAAATGGAAGAAGAGAAGCAGCAAAGCAGCAACGTTGAATAAGACTATGAGTGTTGAGTTTAATTTTCCAAAGCTTGGACCAAGGATTCCAAAGCGTAACAAGAAATGCAAAAATAGCAAGTATTAATACGCGACCCCATGACCACCTAAAAGGCACTCGAACGTTTGCTCTTGAGTCTTCAATATTTAATATTGATCCTATTGGATGTTGCAGCCATACTCTTACAATGCAAGATTTTCCTACTGCTTGTTTTGGAAGTTTAAGCAAAGATGGGTCTAAAGAAGCAGTGTTTGTGCTTTGAGGTTTGCTTAAGTATTTGTTTGCTTCAACTAAAACATTGATGTTTGAAATAAGATTATTATTTTTGCTTTTCTTTTTAATAATTGCAGGCTCTAAGCGAATATAAGGCGAACTTCCGTCGGATGTTACTTCTAAATATGCTTCTGAAGGATCCGTTATAAGAATGCCGCCAGAATCTAAGCGTCTAATTCCAGAACCTATATCGTTGTGCGCAGAAATGCTATCTGTGCTTCCTGTAACACTGCTCCAAAATGGCAGATTTCCAATAGAACATTCAAATAAGGTTATAAGAATTATTACGATGAATGGTATTCGCAAAAAATGTAGCGCACGTTTTATGCAATGATTGTCAATTTGATTGCTTATACGGCTGTTGGCACTATTCGTCGTATTTGGCAAAGTCTTAGACGCGTATGTTGAAATCACTGCTTAACCATTCTATTGTACAATTCAAGTAATTCAGTTCAATTCAATATTTTACTCTTCGGCAACTAAATCGAGATATTCGTCATTCCACAAATCTTCGTCGCCATCAGGCATGAGTAGCACTCGCTCAGGTTGTAAGGCTTGAACTGCACCTTCATCGTGTGTAACAAGAACGATTGCTCCCTCATACTTTGCAATAGCTTTAAGTATTTCATCTCGAGATGCTGGGTCCAAGTTGTTAGTAGGTTCGTCCAGCAGTAGCACATTGGCTTTGGAAGTTACTAGTGTTGCAAGTGCCAGACGTGTTTTTTCGCCACCTGAAAGCACTCTGGCAGGCTTCATTGCGTCGTCGCCAGAAAACAGGAAGCTGCCAAGCATAGAACGTGCTTGTGTGTCATCCAGGTTTGGTGCAACATGCTGAAGGTTTTCCAAAACTGTAGAATCCAAGTCTAATGTATCGTGTTCCTGTGCAAAATAACCGATTTTGCATCCGTGTCCGTATTGAACTTCACCAGTATCTGCTGTTTCTTCTCCTGCCAAAATTCGTAATGTTGTTGTTTTTCCAGCACCGTTATAGCCTAGAATGACAACACGTGAACCTTTGTCTATAGCAAGATTAATTCCAGCGAAAACAATATTAGAACCATACGCTTTGGAAATATCTTTTGCCATAATTGGAGTTTTTCCGCATGCAGCTGGTTCTGGAAAACGAATATCTGCAACTTTTTCTTGTTTTTGAGCTTCACTTGTTTCGCTTAATAAGCGTTCAGCTCTTCGCATCATGTTTTGAGCAGCAACTGCTTTTGTAGCTTTTGCGTGCAAGCGAATGCCTTGTTTCATAAGGCGTTCAGCTTTCTTTTCTGCAACTTCTCGTTCGCGACGACGTCTTTCTTCGTCCACTACGCGCTGATGCAAGTATGCTTTCCAGCCCATTGAGTACATGTCTATTTTTGCAAGTTGAGCATCTAAATGCCATACTTTGTTTACTACTTCGTCTAGTAATTCTGTGGAGTGAGAAATTACTAGGAAACCACCTTCAAATCGTTTAAGATAATTGCGAAGCCATATTATTGAGTCTGCGTCTAAGTGGTTTGTAGGCTCATCGAGAATTAATGTGTCTGCGTCAGAAAACAGAATTCTAGCAAGTTCTATGCGGCGACGTTGACCACCTGAAAGTGTGCCTAAAGCTTGTTGCATAACTTCTTGTGGAAGTCCCAAGCTTGTTGCCATCGATATTGCTTCAGATTGCACTGAATAACCGCCTGCTTTTTCAAAATCTTGCATTGCTTTGTCGTAGCGGTTCATAGCTTTAGTCATTATGTCTGGATCTGGATCTGTCATTTCTTTTTCCGCTTTGCGAATACGCGAAACGATAGAAGCAATATCTCGAGCACTCATAATGCGATCTATAACGCTTTGTTCTGGGTCTGCTGCGTGTGTGTCTTGAGGTAAGTAGCCTAAACCTCCACTAACTCTAACCGAGCCTCCTGCTGGCAGCATGTCTCCTGTAATAACGCGAGTAAGCGTAGTTTTGCCTGCGCCGTTTCTGCCGACTAAACCGATCTTATCTCCCTTTGTGACGTGAAAATCGGTAGGATTTAACAGCGTTCGCGCACCAATCTGAATGGTTAAAGCTTGTGCGTCAATAGGCATAATGTCTGTTCCGTTCCCCAAAATTAGGCTGCTATTATTTATTACTTATAAAAGTCATAAGCAAACTCACTATTATACTGCTTACTGGTAACGAATACAGCAAGTGGTTGATAGTCAAATACTTTACTTTTTCGAACACTTGTTCTATAATTTTCTTGTCAGTGATAAAATTGGGTATTGGTTGGGAATATTCAAGTGATTATGGGGAAGTGTGGAGGTAATTGTGTCAGAACAGGCGAATGAACAAAACGACTCGTTACAAGAATTGCTTGATAATGCTCCTATGTGCGCTAACAACAGTACTTTTATAGCTGATTTATCTAATATTCCTTCTGAATGGAAAATAACTATCCAGGGTGCTAGAGAGCACAATCTAAAAAATGTAAGTTTGTCGATTCCTAGGAATCGTATGGTTGTTTTTACTGGTCTTTCTGGATCTGGTAAGTCCTCGCTTGCGTTTGATACGCTTTTTGCAGAAGGTCAGCGACGCTATGTTGAGTCGCTTAGTGCTTATGCTCGCCAATTTTTAGGGCGTATGGATAAGCCTGATGTTGATTTTATTGAGGGTCTAAGTCCTGCTGTTTCTATTGATCAAAAAACTACGAATCGCAATCCTCGTTCTACTGTTGGAACTATTACAGAAATATATGATTATTTGCGATTATTGTTTGCAAGGATTGGTGTGCCTCACTGTCCTGAATGTGGTCAAATAGTAAGTTCTCAAACTCCTCAGCAAATGACAGATTCATTGCTTGCTATGCCAGAACGTACGAGATTGCAAATTCTTGCTCCAGTAGTTCGTGGTCGTAAAGGAGAATTTAAAGACACGCTTGAGCTTTTACGCTCAGATGGTTATGCTCGTGCGATTATTGACGGGCAAATGCATGAGCTTTCTGAAGATATTACTCTTACTAAACAGAAGAAACATACAATTGAAGTAGTAGTAGACCGTTTAGTTATTAAAGATGGCATTCGTGTTCGATTAACTGATTCGATTGAAACAGCATTAAAACTATCTAAAGGAGTAGTAATTGCTGATTTTGTTGACGAACCAGAAGACTCGCAAACGCGTCGTAAATCATTTTCGGAACATCGTGCATGTCCAAATAATCATCAATTAGAGCTTGATGAGATCGAGCCTAGAACATTTTCATTCAATGCTCCTTATGGTGCTTGCTCTGAATGTTCTGGCATTGGATACAATCTCGAAATTGATCCTGAACTTGTTATCCCGGATCCAGACAAATCTCTTGCGCAAGGAGCTATTGAGCCGTGGGCAATGAATAAGTCAGCTGGAATGTATTATCAGCACATACTTTCAGGACTTGCTAAAGATTTGCATTTTGATATGAATACTCCGTGGAAGGATCTAGCGGAAGACGTTAAACATGACATCATGTATGGTCATGATTTCACAGTTCAAGTTTCCTACACAAATAGGTGGGGGCGTCAGCGTGAATATTCTACTGGCTTTGAAGGTGTAGTTCGTACGCTTATGCGCAAACATGACGAAACTGATTCTGATCAAATGCGTCAATATTATGAGTCGTATATGCGTGAAGTTCCATGCCAAAAATGTAATGGAAAGCGTTTACGTCCAGAAGTTCTTGCAGTTACAGTATCTAATACTTCCATAGCTGAAGTTTGCGATATGCCAGTAGAGCGAAGTCTAGCATGGGTAAATGCTTTGCATTTGGATGGTTCTCAAGCAGTAATTGCAACAGAAATATTAAAAGAGATTCGTGCTCGACTTGGTTTTTTGAACGATGTGGGTTTAAGCTATCTCACTCTTTCAAGAGCTGCAAAAACTTTGTCTGGTGGAGAGGCTCAACGTATTCGTTTAGCTACTCAAATTGGATCAGGTTTAGTTGGTGTTATGTACGTGCTTGATGAGCCGTCTATTGGATTGCATCAAAGAGATAATGAGCGTTTGATTGCAACATTGCATCATCTGCGAAATCTTGGTAATACGCTTATTGTTGTCGAGCATGATGAAGATACTATTCGTCAGTCCGATTGGCTTGTTGATATTGGTCCAGAAGCTGGCGAGCACGGAGGAGAAGTAGTATATTCAGGTCCGTCTGATGGAATTATTAAAGCTCAGCGTTCAATTACTGGAGATTATATTGCTCACAGACGCTCAATAGATGTGCCAAAACAACGTCGTAGTGTAGACGAAAATCGTATGCTTCATATAATTAATGCCCATGAGCATAATTTAAAAAATATTGATATAAGCATACCTTTGGGAGTATTCACATGCATAACGGGTGTATCTGGATCTGGTAAATCAACACTTATAAACTCAATTTTGTATCCTGTTCTTGCAGACAAACTAAATGGTGCTCGAATTGTTCCAGGAAAGCACAAACGTATTGATGGTATTGAGCTTTGTGACAAAGTAGTGCATGTCGATCAGAATCCTATAGGAAGAACTCCTCGTTCTAATCCAGCAACTTACACTGGTGTTTGGGATAAAATACGTTCATTGTTTGCTCAGACTCCAGAAGCAAAAGTTCGTGGCTATGGTCCTGGTCGCTTCTCGTTTAATGTTAAAGGAGGCAGATGTGAAGCATGTCATGGCGACGGTACTTTAAAAATAGAAATGAACTTTTTGCCTGACGTATACGTAGAGTGTGAAGTTTGTCATGGTAAACGTTACAACCGTGAAACTTTGGAAGTTACATATAACGGAAAGTCTGTTGCAGATGTTCTTAATATGCCTATTTGTGAAGCTGCAATATTTTTCAAAGCATATCCTTCTATTTCTCGATATTTAGATACTTTAGTAAAAGTTGGCTTGGGCTATATTCGTCTTGGTCAAAGCGCAACAACACTTTCTGGCGGTGAGTCTCAACGAGTAAAGCTTGCTACAGAGCTGCAGAGAAGATCTACTGGTAAAACAGTTTATATTCTCGATGAACCTACTACTGGACTGCATTTTGAAGATGTTAGGAAACTTCTAGCGGTTTTGCAATCTCTTGTAGATAAAGGCAACAGTGTTATTGTAATTGAACATAATCTTGATGTTGTGAAATCTGCAGATTGGATTATTGATTTAGGTCCAGAAGGAGGAGATAAAGGCGGAACCTTAGTTGCAGAAGGTAGTCCTGAGAGCGTAGCGCGTAATGGCGAGAGTTGGACAGGTAAATTCCTTAAGCAAATGTTACATTAAAAGTTCAAAAAAGTTACCGATCTGTAATTTGCTGAACTGAGAAATTTACTCGACAAATCTTATGAATAGTTGCATAAATCTTGTTTAGGAAAGGAGGTGAAAATGAAAGATAATAATCTTAATAAAAATTCTTATAAAGCATATGATTTGCAAGAAGAAAATAGGATGAGAGATAGTGAAAAATGGCGTAAAACGCAAGCAATAATAGATGAACAGTTTTCGAAAGATTCATCATTTGATGATGAAAGAGTAAATGCATTAGGAGCTCCATTGCTTGGTGATACTCGTGATTTATTCCGTCCAGCTTCTCGTGATATTCCAGCGCAACCTGGAGTATACAAGTGGCGTGATGGCGAGGGGCGAGTTATTTACGTTGGAAAAGCAAAAAATTTACGCAATCGTTTAGCGAATTATTTTCAACCTCTTTACCAACTTCATCCTAGAACTCAATCTATGGTTCTTACAGCTCGCAGTTTGGAATGGACTGTTGTAAGCACTGAATTTGAGGCTCTTACACTTGAATATACTTGGATTAAAGCTTTTAACCCTAGGTTTAATGTAGTTTTTCGTGACGATAAAACATATCCTTATGTTGCAGTTTCGCTAGAGGAAACTTTTCCAAGAGTATGGATTACTAGAAATCGTAGTGCGCGGCATGCTAGATATTTTGGTCCGTATGCAAAAGTGTGGTCTCTTCGTCATAGTTTAGATTCTTTACTTAAAACTTTTCCTATTCGTACATGCTCATCCTCTGTTTTTAGCAAAGCTCATAGGACTGGTAGACCTTGCTTATTTGCTTCGATTGGTAAATGTTCAGCTCCTTGTATAGGAAACATAGATCCTAGCGAACATCGCAAGATGGTAGAACATGTAGTTGGCATACTTACAGGCAGTGTTGGAGAGTCTTATATTTCACAAATTAAGAATGAGATGAAAGAAGCAAGTGAAGAGCTAGAATTTGAGCGTGCAGCTAAATTGCGTGACGAAATTGCTGTTTTGAACACTATTTTGCAACAAAATGCAGTTGTGTTTGACAATGATGTAGAAGCAGATGTTTTTGGATTCTGCGGAGATGAGCTTGAAGCGTCAATTCATGTATTTTTTGTCAGAGCTGGAATGATTCGTGGAGAGAAAAATTGGTCGGTAGAACGAAATGAGCATATTAGTGACAGTGATCTTATAGCTGATTTATTAACTCGCGTATACGCAGAATATGAACAAAATTACACACAAAACCATGAAGATACTATTAGCATTAAGAAAGTTCGCGACGCTGTTAGCTCTACGCAACAAGCTACTGCAACTGATGTAATATTGCGAGCACAAGCTACTAAAACTCGTCGTGAACGTCAAGAGAGAACAGGTCGTGAGGATTTACTTGCTCCTATTTCGCCTGTTCCTCGTGAGATTATAGTTCCAATTAAAATTTCTGATGAACGTAAGCAAGAGCTTGAATTGTGGCTTAGCAATATTCGTGGTTCTCAAGTAAGTATTAGAGTTGCAGAGCGCGGAGAAAAACGTGCTCTTATGGATCGTGCAAACGATAATGCTAGTCAGGAATTGAAACGAATAAAATCTAGTCGTATCAACAGCATAGATATGAGAACAGAAGCTATGAATGAAATAGCAAAAGTGCTTGGAATGAGTAAATCTCCTTTGCGAATTGAATGTTATGATATCTCAAATACAGTTGATGGCAGTTATCAAGTTGCTTCTATGGTTGTTTTTGAAGATGGTGTTGCTCGTCCTAGTGAGTACCGTCATTTTGCGGTTCGAGGTGAACATGGTGATGGTAAAACAGATGATTTAAGTGCTGTTTATGAAACATTATTGCGAAGATTTAAGCATAAAGATGTTTATGTAGAAGATAGGCTTGATACAAATGCATCAGATTCATCAGATATATCTGACTCATCTGATATTAATATTTGCGATGCTAACAGTATTTCTAATAAGCATTTTTCAGCTAATTCATTGACTAGTGCGCGGCATTTTGCTTATAAACCTCAATTAATTATTGTCGATGGAGGAAAAGAACAAGCAAAAGCTGCTAAAAGAGCTATGAAAGATGCTGGCGTAAGTGATATTACTGTTTGTGGTTTAGCTAAGAAGCTTGAAGAAGTGTGGCTTCCTGACGAAGATTATCCAATCATTTTTAAGAGAAGCTCAGAAGGATTGTATTTATTGCAGCGCGCTAGAGATGAGTCTCATCGTTTTGCTATTTCGTATCATCGTAAATTGCGAAGAAAAGGTTCATTGCATTCTACTTTTGATGCAATTCCTGGAATTGGAGCAGTGTATCGCAAGCGTTTGTTTGCATCTTTTGGTTCAATAAAATCTTTGAAAAATGCTTCATTAGAAGATTTGCAAAAAGTACCTGGAATTGGCGAGAATAAAGCAAAAGCTATATACAGTGCTTTGCGTAAAAATAATGATAAGTAGCTTTTGAATTACCATGAGTCTTACTATGAGTCGTAACTCGTCAGCATAAGGCACTAGCCTAAGAAGTATGTCTCAGGAAATTGAAATTGGTTTGGGCAAAAAAGCCCGAGTTGCATATTCGCTTGACGATATTGCTATTGTTCCTTCGCGCCGCTCGCGTGATCCTCAAGCTGTATCTACTTCATGGCAAGTAGATGCTTACACGTTTGATATCCCAATTATTGCTGCTCCGATGGATTCTGTTACTAGCCCGGATACTGCGATTGCAATTGGTCAAATGGGTGGTCTTGGAGTTCTTGATCTAGAAGGTTTATGGACTCGATATGAGAATCCAGAACCTTTGTTAAAAGAAATAGCTGAGTTGCCGTCAAATATTGCAACCCGCCGCATTCAGGAGATTTATACTGAGCCAATCAAACCAGAATTGATTGCAAAGCGTTTGCATACAATCAGAGATGCTGGAGTGACAGTAGCAGGAGCTCTTTCTCCACAACGCACGCAAGAATTATATAACACTGTTCTAGAAGCTGGTGTTGATTTATTCGTGATTCGCGGAACAGCAGTATCTGCGGAACATGTTTCTAAAGATCATGAACCTCTTGATTTAAAGAAGTTTATTTACGATCTCGATGTTCCTGTTATTGTTGGAGGTTGCGCAGATTATACTTCTGCTCTTCATTTGATGAGAACTGGAGCTGCAGGTATTTTAGTTGGATTTGGCGGCGGAGCAGTATCCGCAACCATGAATACTTTAGGTGTGCAAGCACCTATGGCTACTGCTATTGCGGATGTTGCTGAAGCTCGTAGGGATTATATGGATGAATCCGGCGGCCGTTACGTGCAAATTATTGCTGATGGAGGAATGGGTAATTCCGGCAGCTTTATTAAGGCTCTTGCAGTTGGAGCTGACGCAGTTATGCTTGGTACTCCATTAGCTCGCGCAACTGAGGCTCCTGGTCATGGCACTCATTGGGGTGCTGAGGCTCGTCATTCATCACTTCCTCGCGGGATGCGTTCAAATGTTGGCACTGTGGCTCCGTTAGAGAATATTCTTTTTGGCCCAAGTCATGAAGCAGATGGTACTACAAACTTTGTTGGTGCATTGCGCAGAACAATGGCTTCTACAGGTTATGTTGATGTTAAGAGCTTCCAGCGTTGTAGCGTAGTATTTAATCCATTCCATCAAGATATTCGTTAGTGTTAAGTATGATGCTTATTGCATGAAATATAGCGGTTCAGTAATTTGTTCTGAACCGCTATTTTTGTTTTCAAAATGCATATATCTATATGAACATTCTATTGATTCATGTATAAATATGATTTTTAGCTATATTTGCTATTCTTTTAAACCGTAATGTGTATAATTCAACACGCATAAAATCGTTTATTTTCAATGAAAACGACGAATATTTTGTAATTTATCCACATTTTTATTAATTACGCAGTTAGAGAAAAATTACGTTGTAAGCTTTTATCTAAACTCGTTTAGTTTGTAGAAATATAAGCTTAACAAGTTTTAAATAACAACAGTTTTAAATAATTGTTAAAACAGGAGAGAAATATGAAGATAGATTTTGCTGATGCCTATGGCATGGATGATAACGATTACAGTGATGATGAGCTGAAAGATAAGTCCTCAAAGACTAAGAAAAACAATGACGAGGATCCTCCACATGTTTTCTGTAGACCTCGTATTAGCTTGCCTGTATATGAGGGTGAAGTTAGTGTTGGTTTTTCTCGTGAATGCTTGAAATACCATGTTGGAATGTGTTATTTCGACAGTAGAGATGAGCAGGCTTTTGTTAATTTAGCTTTAAAAACTTGTCAAATTGCTTGTATAGCTGCAGATATTTCGAGAGGTAGGCCTATTTCTCCAGCAATGTCGCAGCTTCTAACAAAAAGTTGTATTACTAAATTAACTAACATGTGGAAACTGATGGATGAGTATTTCACTGATAATAACGATTCGGAAACTCGCTCTGCTGTGCGTAGTTTTCCTGCAGTTCCGAGTTTGTTTAATGGAATGTTAGTCAGCCCGAATCATTTTGAAGGTGTTGTGCGCATTTGTGCAGGACCTGTGAAATACTGGGCGTCGTTATCTTTGGAATTGAAAAATAATCGTTGGATTTGCACGTATGCAGATCTAGGATAAAATCGTCGCTTATAGTAGGTAGCTGAAATAAGACATCTATGATAATGCGTTTGAAGACTTATGTACATATATTCAAATAAATATGAGCCCCTTATTGCTTGATTTGCTGATTTTTCAACAATTTTAGCAATAAAGGGGTTCACTTTTGTAAGATTAAACATTCTAACTTGTACGACTTGTAGAATCTAAGTTTTTTCCCAGTGTTTGTTTGTAAATGACAATATTAAGTATTATTTTTTGTACTTCGTGCAGTCGTGTCGATTCTGTTATCAAGTACAATAAATAATATGCTCCGAGAATTTGCTGTAGAAGCCATTCACCCAACTCAAGACGGTGATACCATTTATTCCTTACTCGCCAATCGTGCTATGCGTAGCCCACAAGACTTGGTTGCTCAATGGCAAGACGATGAAACTCGTCGTTGGCATGATGTTACTTCATCTGAAATGCTCGCGAAAGTTCGTGCAGTAGCTCGAGGCTTAATAGCGCTCGGAGTTCAGCATGGCTCCAAAGTTGTTATTTACTCTGCTACATGCTATGAGTGGGGTGTTGTCGATTTTGCTTGTGCATGTATTGGTGCTGTAAGCATTCCTATTTATGAAACAGATTCAGCATTGCAGGCAGCTGACATTATCGATGAAGTTAAGCCAGTTATTGCTTTTGCTGGAGACGATGCGCATGCTCAATGCTTAGAGCGTGTTCGTCAGGATCATAAACATATAACTTTGAAAACCGTATTTAATTTCAAAGCTGGTGGCTTGGAAGCCGTTGTTGATTTTGGTAAATCTACTACTGATGATGAGCTTAATAAAGCTGTTGATGCTGTTAAGGCAGATGATTTAGCTACTATTGTTTACACTTCTGGTTCGACTGGTAGACCTAAAGGCGCAATGCTTTCAAATCGTAATTTTACGCATATTGTTTTTGCTGGTTATGATGTTCTTAACGATATGTTATGCAAGCCAAATCGTTTGCTTTTATTCCTTCCATTGGCGCATTGTTTTGCTCGGTACATTCAATATGTTGCTATTGGTGCTCACGGTGTTATTGGATATGTGCCTAATGCTAAGCATCTTTTGGCTGATTTGCGTAGTTTTAAGCCTACGTATTTACTTGGCGTGCCTAGAGTTTTTGAAAAAGTTTATAATGCTGCGTCACAAAAAGCTGGTGCTGGTATAAAGGGTCGTATCTTTGCTAAAGCTGTAAAACATTTCATTCAATGGTCTCGCGACAATGTTGAAGGTAAAACTCATTCTCTTGCTGCACGCATGAATCATGCGATGTATATGAAAACAGTTGGCTCGTCTATTCGCTCAGCTTTAGGCCCTAATCTTTCATGGTTGGCCTGCGGTGGAGCTCCAATGGATGCTGATTTGGCTCATTTCTTTAATGGTCTTGATGGCATTACTTTTATTCAAGGCTATGGAATGACTGAAACTGCCGCTCCTTGTGTAGTTAATTTTGAGCATGCAAATCAAGTTGGATCTGTAGGTCGACCTGGTCCTGGTATAGCTATCCGTCTTGCTGACGACGATGAAGTGCTTATTAAAGGTCCTAACGTATTTATGGGATATTTCAATAAGCCTGAGCTCACTGCAGAAGTTATTGATGAAGATGGATGGTTGCATTCAGGCGATCTTGGCTCAATAGATGATGAAGGATTCTTGTCTATTACTGGTCGCAAAAAAGATATTATTATTACTGCCGGTGGCAAGAATATAAGTCCTGCTCCTATGGAAGGTATTATTGCTCAATGCCCATTAGTTTCTCATGCTGTAGTAGTGGGCGATGGTAAGCCATTCGTTTCTGCTTTAATTGAGCTTGATCCAGATATGGTTCGTTCTTGGCTAAAGAATAAGGGTATGGATGTTAACCTTACTATGAGTGAGATTGCTACTAACGAAGCAGTGCGTTCAGTAATTCAGCAATTTATTGACCAAGCTAATAGTACTGTTTCTCGCGCTGAGTCTGTTCGTAAGTTTGTTATTTTGCAAGATGAATTTACTCAAGATGCTGGAACCTTGACTCCAAGTATGAAGATTGTTCGTCCGAAGATTCTTGCTCGCTATGCTGATATTATCGAAACGCAATTGTATGCTCCAAAGCCTAATACTCGTCCTTTGCCAGCAACTGTAAAGATTCTCGATAAAACTACTGAGACTGTTAAGCAAGCACAGGAGACTGTTAAGCAAGCTCAGGAAGCTGTAACTCCTCGAGTACGTCAAGCTATCGATCAAGCTGCGAATCATTTGAAGCGTTTTGGTGAAGAATCTTCATCAGATTCCTCTTCGACATCGCATAGTGATCATAATGAACATGTCGAGTAAAAAGCTTACACATTTGTAGTTGTTTTTCGTTATTCCTACTTACATAAAAGAAAGAGTAATCGAGTGTCTATTAGAAAAATTCGTATTGTTCCGGATCCCGTATTGCGAACTCCTTGTGATGAGATTCGTGAAATTACGCCAGCTGTGAAACATTTAGTTGATGATTTATTGGAAACGGTAAATGACCCAGGTAGAGCTGGATTGTCTGCTAATCAGATTGGTGTAAGTTTTAGAGCTTTTTCTTACAATATAAATGGTCGAATCGGCTATATTTTAAATCCCGTAATTGAAGAGCTAAAAGGTGAACAGTACGACGACGAGGGTTGCCTTTCTGTTCCGGGATTATGGTACAAAACTAGGCGTGCAAATTATGCTAGAGCTTGTGGAATTGATTTAGATGGTAAGACTGTAGTGCTTGAAGGTGAAGGTCTTATGGCTAGAATGATTCAGCATGAGTGTGATCATTTAGATGGTCATATTTATTTAGATAGACTTGAAAAGGACGTGCGCCGTCAAGCGTTGCGTGAGTTGCGCAATAATATGCGTAACTAAGTTTTAGTTTTTATGCTTTATGCGTAAATAATTTTTTAAAAATTATCGGCGTTTTTGCTGCTTTTATTGCTACAAGAATGCCGATTTTTAGTATTGAGCATCTGATATAATCGCTCTTTGCGTGTCCATTTTGAGCATGAGTATTGCCGCGTTGTATGATTGCTCGCTTTTTATTGTCTACACGGATTCGCAAATACGCGTCATGTACGCGTCCGTTCGTGTCGGTCGGCTTGGATTTAGACATGTGTTAACCAAGTTGCACGCGAACAGACATGGCCAGGAAATAACCGACAAGAAAGGTATATAGATATGGCACAGATTACCATGAGCGAAATGCTGAAGGCTGGTTTGCACTTCGGTCATCAGACTCGTCGCTGGAACCCAAAGATGAAGCAGTTCATTCTTACCCAGCGCAATGGTATTCATATCATCAATTTGTTCAAGTCTCTCGACATGATCGACAAGGCTTATGACTTCATCAAGCAGACTGTTGCTCACAACGGCACTGTTCTCTTCGTGGGCACTAAGAAGCAGGCTCAGGAAGCTGTACAGAATCAGGCAACTCGCGTAAACATGCCTTATGTTTGCGAGCGTTGGCTTGGCGGTATGTTGACTAATTTCCAGACTGTTTCTACTCGCGTAAAGCGCTTGAAGGAACTTGAGGAAATGGACTTCAGCGATGTTCGTGGATCCGGCTTGACTAAGAAGGAACTTTTGCTTCTCGAGCGCGAGAAGGACAAGCTTTCCAAGCAGCTCGGTGGTATTCGCAACATGAACCGCACTCCATCCGCCATGTTCGTTGTTGATATTAACAAGGAAGCTTTGGCTGTTGAAGAAGCTCATAAGCTTGGTATCCCAGTTGTAGCAATTGTTGATACCAACACTGATCCTGAGGCTGTTGAGTATCCAATTCCTGCCAACGACGATGCTATTCGTGGCATTGAGTTATTGACTAGCTTGATGGCTGATGCTGTAGCTGAAGGTTTGCTTGAGCATGCCGGTAAGGGCGCTAAGTCTGAAGGTAATGATGCTCAGCCAATGGCAGCTTGGGAGAAGGAATTGCTCACCAAGGAAGGCGAAGCTGAAGCTAAGCCTGCCAAGGAAGAAAATACTGAGGCAAACGCCTGATAAGCTAATTTGCAACCAGATTCTTATTTAGAAGCTGCAAAATCCAATTGATTTTGCTTTTTGCAGCTTTTAAGAATCATATTGATACGAGGAGAACAAAATGGCAGCAATTACTGCAGCGTTGATTAAGCAGGTGCGCGAAGAAACTGGCGCCGGCATGATGGACGTTAAAAAGGCTCTTACTGAAGCTGAAGGCGACGTTGCCCGCGCTAAGGAAATCATCCGTGCTAAGGGTATTCAGGCAGCTGGTAAGCGTGAAGGTCGTAAGGCTCAGGAAGGTACCATCGCTTCTAAGGTTGTTAAGTCTGCTGAAGGCGAAACTGGTTACGCAGTTGAGTTGAATTCTGAAACTGACTTTGTGGCAAAGACACCAAAGTTTGTGGAATTCTCAAACACTGTTCTTGACCATGCTGTTGAAGCTAATGCTTCTACTGCTGAAGAAGTACTTGCAGCCCCAGCTGATGGTGCAACTGTTAAGGAATCTGTTGAAGAAGCAGCAGCTTTGTTCGGCGAGCATGTCAAGGTTGGTCAGGTTGCTAAGGTAAGCGGTCCACACGTTGAGATTTACGCTCACAAGAAGTCTGTGGAATTGCCTCCAAGCATCGTTTCCATGATTGCTACTGACGAAGCTGGTGCAAAGGTTGCTCACGAAGCTGCTTTGCAGATTTCCGCTATGGGTGCGCAGTGGCTTCGCCGTGAAGATGTTCCAGAAGAAGTTTTGGAATCTGAGCGTCGCGTTGCAACCGAGAAGTCCTTAGCTGAAGGCAAGCCAGAGAAGATTGTTCCAAAGATTGTTGAAGGACGTATGAACGCCTTCTTCAAGGAAACTGTACTTCTCGAGCAGGCATACGTTAAGGATCCATCCAAGAGCGTTGGTGACTTGTTCAAGGAAGTTGGCGGCACCGCTCTTGCCTTTGCTCGCGTTGAGGTTGGCAAAGGTGCTGCTGAATAAGCACTAATTATATGAGAATTTATTTTTGTTCTTGTATATAGGGTTGCGTGCACAAGTTGTGCGCAACCCATTTTTATATTCATTGTCCAGCTTAACGTGCGTTTTGAGTGTCGTTATTGATAGATAAACTGACAAAGATATACCTCATTCGCCGTTATGACTGGAGGAATCTGTATGGCTATTGCACAAACGGATGAAGGAAAGTCCCGTAGGGTTTTATTAAAGCTTTCTGGAGAAGCATTCGGTGGTGGTGCTGTTGGTATTGATACTCATGTCATTCGTAGGATTGCTGGCGAAATAGTAGCTGCAGTGAATCAAGGCGTTCAGGTTGCTATTGTTGTCGGCGGCGGTAACTTCTTTAGGGGAGCAGAACTGCAGCAAGCAGGTATTGATCGTAGCCGTGGTGATTATATGGGTATGTTGGGCACTGTAATGAACTGCTTGGCTCTTCAGGATTTTCTTGAGCAAGCAGGGCAAGCAACTCGCGTACAAACTGCTATTACAATGGGTCAGGTTGCAGAACCTTATATTCCGTTGAAAGCAATTCGTCACCTTGAAAAGGGTCGTGTGGTTATTTTTGGTGCTGGTGCCGGAATGCCATATTTTTCTACTGATACTGTTTCTATTCAACGTTCATTGGAAATTCATTGCGATGAAGTTCTTATGGGCAAGAATGGTGTGGATGGCGTATATAGTGCTGATCCTCGTAAAGATTCTACTGCTCGTAAGTTCCTAACATTAAACTACAAGCGCGCTATCGTTGATGGTTTAGCTGTTATGGATGCGTCTGCGCTTTCTATGGCTCGCGATAATAATCAAAAAATTCGTGTGTTTGGTCTTGAGGGCGAAGGTAACGTAACTAGTGCTCTTGTTGGAGAATCTATTGGCACATTAGTGTCTAATGCAGAGCCAACATTTGCTTAAATATTATAAAGGAGAACACATGTCAGCAATAATTGATCAAGCCCGTGAACAGATGAATAAGTCTGTTGAAGCTACTAAAGAGAATTTTATGGGTATTCGCACCGGTCGTGCTAATCCTGCTTTGCTAAACGGAATTATGGTTGATTATTATGGTGCTCCAACTCCAATTAAAGCTGTTGCATCTATTGGTGTTCCAGAGCCTAGAACTCTTTCAGTTACGCCTTTTGACGCTTCTCAAGCGAATGCTGTTGAAAAGGCTATTCGCGATTCTGATTTAGGTGTAAGCCCTAATCGTGATGGCAATGTTATTCGTGTTACTATGCCAGAGCTCACGGAAGAGCGTCGCAAGGAATACGTCAAGCTTGCTAAGAATAAAGCAGAAGAAGGCAAAGTTGCAGTTCGCAATATTCGTCGCAAAGCTAAGGAATCTATTGACAAGTCTGTTAAAGAGGGTGAACTTGGCGAAGATGAAGGCGATCGTTTACAAAAAGAGCTTGATAAAGTAACTAAGCAAGTTACTGATTCTTTAGACGTTTTGCTTGAAGGTAAGCAAAAAGAAATTATGGAAGTCTGAGATTTTTGTAGTTTCAAACTGAATGGGTGCCGTATGAGTCAAATAAAACAGCATAATTTTGTCAATGAAGTCAGTAAAGCAAATGCTGAAAAAACTGCATCAGAAGTAGGATTGTCTTCTGACAAAGCAGATACTGCTACACATGGCACCCATGAAACTTTAAGTGATATTAATCGTCGCACAGGCAGGAATATGCCTCAGGCAGTTGCTACCGCCGCAATACTAGTTGTTGCAATTGTTTCTTGCTTAATTATTAGCATTGATGTCTTTATCGTGCTTATGGCCATTTTTATGGTTCTGGCATTGTGGGAATTACATGTTGATTTTGCAACTTTCGGTTTGCGTATTCCTTTCGTGACGTTATCAATATGTTCGCTTGTAACTATTTTTGCAACATACTATGCAAAATGGCATGCTGTTGCTATGGCTAGTGGAATTACTGCATCTTTGCTTCTTACAGTAATTTGTGCGACTCTTAGCAGTACTATTTCAGATAGAACGATGCAAGCTGTAGAAAAAAAGCTCGATGGTTCTAACCGCTCATCATACGAACATACTTTATTTACGAATACGTCTGTTTCGCTATTCGTGGTGTTGTACATTCCACTTTTAGCTTCTTGCATCGTATTAGCTCTTACAAATACAAAATACGCAGTTGCTCACGCTATGCTTTTGGTATTTTTACCTGCATTAAGTGACACTGGCGGATTATTTGCTGGTGCATGGTTGGGCAAACATAAGCTTTCTCCGCGAATCTCTCCTAAGAAGTCTGTAGAAGGCTTAATAGGCTCAATGCTTTTTGCAATTATAGGAGCATATGCAATTATTGCAGGTTTTTATGGTTCCTCTTGGTTCAATTTCTGGTGGATGCCATTAGTCATGGGTATTTCTTCTGGAATTATTGGCACATTCGGTGACTTGTGTGCTTCTATGCTTAAAAGAGATATTGGTATTAAAGACATGGGACATTTGCTAAAAGGTCATGGTGGTGTTCTTGACCGAGTAGATTCTATTTTGCTGTGCGGTCCTGTGCTGCTTGTGCTTTTGCAACTTGCTCATTTCTGAATTTATCTGTCGCAATCGTGGGCTTAGACTAATATCGACGCCATGACAGTCTGTTTTATTCCGTCGCCAAGTATTTCGCAATTTTCTCTTGGCTTTGTAAACATAAAGTTTTACGCTCTTAGTATTCTTGCCGGTATTTTGATGGCAATGTGGATTACTACGCGTCGATGGAAGCGTCTTGGAGGAGATTTTAACCAGATACTTGATCTTGTTTTAGTCAGTCTTCCTGCTGGAATAATTGGCGCGCGTTTGTATCACGTTATTACAACTCCAGAAAAGTTTTTTGGCTCTAATGGTGATTTTTTAGAAATTTTTAGAATTTGGAATGGTGGTCTAGGAATTTGGGGCGGTATATTCTTAGGCGCATTGGCTGCTTGTGTATTATGCAAGTATCGTAAATATCCTATTGGATTACTAGCTGATTGTGCAGCTCCTGCTGTGCTTATTGCTCAAGGTATAGGAAGATTGGGGAATTGGTTTAATCAAGAACTTTACGGAGCTCCTACTAACTTGCCGTGGGGTTTGAAGTTAAATTATGATACTACTCAAGCAATAGGTCATAGTGAAAGATGTTATGATGGGTTAACGTGCCCAGAAGGCACATTATTTCATCCAACATTTTTATATGAGATGATTTGGAATTTCATCGGTGCTGCATTGCTTATTTATTTTGGCAAAGTTATAGCTAAGAAGTTAAAAGCCGGTTCCGTATTCGCACTTTATGTTATGTGGTACACAATTGGACGCGTGTGGATTGAGGCATTGCGAATTGATTTTTCACATGTTTTCTTAGGTGTGCGCATTAATGTTTGGGTTTCTATTATCGTATTCATGTGTGCAACTATTGTTTTTGCTTTGCTGCAAAAGAGTACTAGTACTCGTGAGTCTCTTGTTGAACGACTTATAGATATAACTTCAGACGAAAGAGAACGTGAGTCTCAGAACACTTCTAGTAAGTAAGATTCAAGTATTTGAAAAAGCAATTTTAAAAATCTTGTTTTTATAAAACTAGTCGCTTGCATTTTCTAGAATAGTACACATGAATATACAAATAGCACCTAGCATTCTTTCCGCAGATTTTTGCAATCTTGAGCGTGACCTCGATGCAATATCTAATGCGGATCTTGTTCATGTCGATGTAATGGATCATCACTTTGTACCTAACTTGACTTTGGGTGAACCAATTGTTAAGCGAATTTGTGAGGTTACTAAACTTCCAGTTGACGTACATTTGATGATTGAGGATCCAGATCGTTGGGCTCCAGAATATGCTAGACTTGGAGCTGCTTCTGTGAGTTTTCATATGGGTGCTACTCATGCTCCAGTGAGATTAGCTCATCAGCTTCGCGATATGGGTTGTAAAGCTTGCTTTGCTGTGCGCCCTGCGGAACCAGTTGAACCTATTTTCGATATTCTTGATGAATTCGATATGGTTCTTATTATGACTGTTGAGCCTGGTTTCGGTGGACAGAAGTTCTTAGCTAATCAAATGAATAAGGTTCGCCGTTTACGTGACGAAATTACTCGTCGTGGTCTCAATACTCATATTCAGGTTGATGGAGGAGTTAGCCCTTCAACTGCAGCAATAGTTGCTGAAGCTGGTGCTGATGTGCTTGTTGCAGGTTCTGCAGTTTATGGAGCAGAAAGTCCTAAAGAAGCGATTGAAGCTATTCGCAATACTGCAAAAGCTGCTTGGCGTGAATAAATATTAGATGTATGTTGGGGGCATGAAATATGTCCCCAACATATTAAGTATTGCACAACAAGCGAGTTTTTTTGATGCGAATATATGCTGATTAATTGTGTGATTTCGTATGAGGAAGATATTATGACTAAGTTCGTTATTAATCAGGAATATAGTCCTGAAGCAATGAATCGAGTTTTGACAATACCTAATCTAATCAGTTTTTTGCGCATATGTTCAATTCCCTATATTGCTTGGCTTATTACACAGCAACAGATGACTTTTGCTCTTATTGTTTTAGCAATATCTGCGTTTTCTGATTGTCTTGATGGTTATATTGCTCGTACTTTGAATCAAGTTAGTAAGTTGGGTCAAATTCTTGATCCTATAGCTGATCGTCTATTAATTTTTTGCAGTACGTTAGCTTTAGCTGTTGCAATGATTATCCCTTGGTGGGCACTTTTATTAGTAGTATTGCGTGATGCTATTATGGCTGTACTTGTAATAGTACTTGCGCAAAGAGATTATGGTCCTTTGCCTGTTAACTTTGTAGGTAAAGCTGGCACAGCACTTCTTATGCTTTCAATTGTTTCTTTAATGATTGTTTATGCTGTACCTACTGAGTCTATGCTCGTACTTTATGCTGCTGCACTTGCATGTGGAGTGTGGGGTATTGCTCTATATTGGTATGCTGGTCTGCTTTACTATATGCAAGCTTATTTGTTACTTGCTAAGTCAACAAAAACTAAATAAGGCGTGTACGCACATATGACTAAGCAAGATGAATTTGTTAGTTTAAAAGATAGTATCAAAGATTTAGATGTAAAACATACGTCTCATAAAAGCACTATGCCAATGTCTTTTGCTGCTCCTGATGGGATGTCGCTGACTAGGCGTAGGGCATTATTTTCGCACTCATTTACTGGTATTTCAACGCATCATGTTGTAATGTCTTCCAGTGGTTTTGCTCACAATCATGATCGTAGACGTTATATTGACGATTATGCTTTGCGTCTTATTGATGATTTAACTAATCGTCCAGTTGATCCAATGTTTATGGATGCAAGATTAAGTAAACAACCTGTTAAACCGTTTAATCTGTGGTTCACTAGAGCTATAGTATTTTTATTGTGTGTTTCTATTGGTACTGTTGGGAGCCAGTTTGTTCGCAAATTGCACACTGATCCTAGAAAAGCAATACGTTCTTCATTAGCTAATGAGTTGTCTGGCTATACGTCTCGTTTCGATAAGCTTGTAGAAGAAGTAACGTCATTGAGAAATAACGTAGATCATGAGTCGCAAAAAATTACTACGCCTGAAGAGGATGAAGTTAGTAAATCAGATGATATGGTTAATGGCACTCATGCTGTAGAAGGTTCTGGGATTACTTTGACTATTGCTAATCCTATTTCTGCTTCGAGCGATGTGAATAGCGGTTCTTTACCTCGCGAAAGTAATGGCGCAAGAATGCGATTAGTTACAGATCGTGATATTCAACAATTTGTGTCATTATTGTGGGAAGCAGGTGCTGAAGCTATTTCTGTTAACGGGCATAGACTTGGAGCGCAAACTTCTATTCGTGTTGCTGGTCAAACTATTCTTATTGGAGTTAATCAAACTCAAAGTCCATATGTTATTGAAGTTATTGGCGATTCTGATGATTTAATTAAACAATGTAATGATATGAAACGCATGAAATGGTACGCATCTTTAGTTAATGCAGGCATTAATCCACAGGTTTCACCTTCGAGAGTTATACGACTCAGTGCAGCAAACACAGGCGATATTAGTTTTGCCAATGAGAGAATTAGGAGATAAGCATGGCAGCGATTTTTGGATTAATTTTGGGAGTATTAATTGGAGTTGTTGTTCATCCAGATATTCCGATTGTCATTCAACCTTATTTACCTATTATGGTCGTTGCAGCACTAGATGCGTTGCTTGGTGCTGCACGTGCATATTTTGAAAGAAACTTTTCGGATAAAGTTTTTGTTATTTCATTCTTCTCAAACGTTATAGCAGCTACGTTGCTTGTTTTGCTTGGAAATCAGCTTGGCGTAGGTGCGCAATTACAAACTGCAGTTATCGTTGTTTTAGGAATTCGTATTTTCTCTAACGTTTCTGCAATTCGTCGTTTCATCTTCAGGAGTTAGCATATGGTTTCAATGTTTTCTCATTCTCCACAAGATGATGATATTCTTCATAAAATGCGTCGTCAAAAATCGCATGATCGTGAAAGTGATGAAACTCAAACTGGATCTTTCCCAGCAGTTCATCGTAAAGTAAAATCTTCACTAAGCGGTCACGTTACTCGAGCGCGTATATTTACGGGCTTTTTAATGATGTTGCTCTGCGCTTTATTAGGTTTTGCGTACATGATTCAAGTTAATCGTAGCAACTCACTTTTGTATGAAACAATGAGCGAAGAAGAATTGACTCGTCTTATTACAGAAACTCATTCTCAAATTCAGAGTTTGGAAAGCCGAAAAAGTGAATTAACAGGTCAGCTTAATTCGTTGCGTGAAGCAGTAGATAAACAAGATGAAGCTCGTCGTATTGCTCAGCAGAATGCTCAAGCAAATGGTCTTATTTCTGGACGTCTGCCGGCAGTAGGTAAAGGTATTGTAGTTCACATTACTGCAGGTGAAAAAGAGAATATTGATGCCGCTACGATGTTTCAGCTAATAGAGGAATTGCGAAATGCTGGCGTAGAAGTTATGTCTATTAACGATGTAAGAATAGTTACTTCAAGCTATATTTCGCAAACTAAACATGGTCTTATATGCGACAATATTATAATTGATTCTCCTTATATTGTGAAAGCAATTGGTGACCCTCAGAATTTGCAAAATGCTGTTAATATTGCAGGCGGTGTTGGGTCGCGTTTAAAAATTAAATTTGGTTCTTCTGTAATGGTTTCAGTGCCTGATGAAGTAGAAATTACTTCGACACGCGAACCAAAACAGTACGAATATGCAAAACCAGTCGAGTAACAAGGTAGAATAGCAAGTATGACTGAACCGATTCCTACAGCTGGCGAAACCACTATTATTGGTATGCCAGCTATTCATATTCCAATGAATACAACTTCAGATCGTCCTATGCAGCAGGATGATTTTGATACTATAGCGAAATTACTTCCTGGTACTGCGTTGTTGATTTCAACTAGGGGAGCAGTGTCTGGTTCTCGCTATCTTCTCGATGAAGATTTAGTAACAGTTGGACGTGATTCGCATGCTGATATTTTGTTAGACGATTCTACCGTTTCGCGTGCGCATGCAGTGTTTAAGCGTCATAATGGCGTGTTTAGCATTTCAGATTCTGGAAGCCTAAACGGTACGTATGTAAATCGTGAACGTGTTGATGAATCAGTGCTGCATAATGGCGATGAAATTATGATTGGCAAATTCAGACTGGTATTTTTCGCACATGACGCAGTCACAGTCCGATAATGTGATTAATGCAGTACAGGGGGAGCTTTTTAACTTTTCCTTGTCTGCTGATCACGCTTCAGGATACCGTGGTAGTGTCGCTATGAAGGTTGCCGGTATTACTTACCGGCAACTCGATTATTGGGCTCGTAAAAGCATTATAGAGCCTTCAATTCATGCATCTAGCGGTTCTGGTTCTCGTCGTTTGTATTCTTTTAAAGATATTGCGATTATGGCTGTAGCTAAAAGGCTGCTTGATGCTGGTGTTAATTTAGTTAATGTTACTACGGCTATTATTTTTCTTAATCGATACTCAGAAGAACGTTTGAGAAGTATGACTATTATTTGTGATGGTCAATCTGTTCAAGAGTGCGATGAGAATCAAGATAATATGCGTCGTATGCTTGCTTCTGGTTTAGCAGTATTTGCTATTGCTGTTGGTCGCATTGTTTCTAGAGTGGAAGAGGACTTATCTTCTGAAAATTCTGTTGATGCTACGCAAGTTGAAGAAAAAAGTAGTAAGTCTACTCACAAATCTTATTCAAAACCTACTTCTCATACATCTTCAAACTCATGGAGTCTTGTTCAGGAAACGTGGGGATAATGGCATGTTCGTAGTTGTTATTATCGCTGTTATTTGCTGGTTTGCTTCAGTATCATTGTTTTTATATAGTTTATTTGCTTGCGTGCGTTTTTTAGTAAAATTTCGAAAAAATGCTTATTTGAAATCAAATGGTATTAGCAATAGTAATAAGAGAAGTTCTATTGGTTTAATGCCTTGGAGTATTGTTATTACGCATTGTTGTGGGCTTCCTTGCGCAATGCTTGCATACATGCTTTTGCATATTGTTCGCGATTTTGGATTTGTTTGTGATGATTATTGGTTATTAATGAGATCAACGCTGATTGCGTCATATGCGATTATTATCGCGCTTATTTTTGCTAATATTTTTGCAATGCTATTTTGTGCGTACCGAAGTTGCAAGTCTTAGATTATTTAGCAAGAAGTATCGTAGGGATATTATTTGATAGTAGTGTGAGACTTTGTTGGTTGCGTTTGATTATTATCTCTAATTTGACATAACGTACATTATCGGATAAATATCAAGTAAATTTAGTCAAATAATAAGCTCAATCGGCAGAAACTTTACAACGCTGTAAAGTAACAGCCAAAAAACGACCGAAACTGTACAGCGTTGTAAAGAAAAAGCTGTTACGACAAAAATTCTGATTAGATTAAGCGAAATATTCGCAAATTGCAGTGCTTAATTCGCTTACGCTATCAATAATTCTGTAGGATCCGTGTGCTTCAAGCTCGCCAGGCTCAGCATAGCCCCAAGCGCATCCCAAGCAATCCAAGCCGCAATCTTTTGCTCCATCAGCATCAGTCCAACGGTCGCCAACCATCAAAGCTCTGTCGCCTTTTTCTGGATTATAATCAATCTCATCAAAAACATAACGAATAACTTGAGTTTTGCTAATACGCGACATATCTTTACTCGCGCCATAAATTCCGTCAAGATACTTCGTTAAACCAAAATAATCGCAAATAGGCTTTACTTGATATTCTGGCTTGCAAGATGCGGTTGCTAAATAATATCCAGCTTCACGAAGTTTTGTGAGTTGCTCAAGTATTCCATCGTATACTTTGTTGAGTAGGCATCCTGAAATTTTTTTACCAGGATTATTAGGATCATCAAAAGTTGCTACTTCAGAATAATACTTGCGATACGTAGCAAGTCCCTTTGCTAGCAGCGATTCAGGCACATTATTGCGTTGAAGAGATTCTAAAATTGAAGGACCTATAAAACGGTGCATTTCAGCATCGTCCGGAATAGGCTGTTTCAACTCTTTCAATGCAAGCTTTGCGCAAGTAATAATACCAGCATCTGACTTTGTTAATGTGCCATCAAGATCAAGCAGAATAATGTGACGACTAGTACATCCTGAAGGCACTGAGAATTCACTCATAGTCAGGAATCCAGCCCTCATGATGCATTTTTAGACGCTTGTCTAGTAAAGTTTTTAATTCTTCTTCACTACGACGTTCAAGCAGCATATCCCAATGCGTCCTAGACGGCTTGTTGAAATCATCATCTGGGCGATCATCGTCGCCTTCGCGATGTGCAATCGTGCCGCAGCGGCATTCCCACTCTTCAGGAATTTCTGCGCCTTGAGCAAAAGGAAGAATCGTGCGATGCCCCTTTGGGCACACATACACAACATCATTTCGTGCAGCGAAATCTACATTATCGTCAGATTCCAATGATTTCGCACCAATGCTCATACCGCGTAAACTGCGTTCTGCCATAGTATCTCCTTGTGTAGTACTTTATAAAATTACCGAATTGCACGGACTATATATATAAAAACGATTTATATATACAAAATACATGCGTTTTATTTGTATACGCTCATACTTATACATCTGAGTATGCTACAACTCCACGGTTTAATAGTTTTGCAGCTTCATAAGCGCATGAAGCAAGATTTTTATCTACGCCATCTATAGCTTGTAAATATTCTCCTGTTGCAAAAAGTTGAGTAAGTAAATCAATAAGACGTTTAGTTTGACGCACGAAATCTCCTCCAGTGCTGTCGGTATTGCGCAAAATTTCAGCTAGATCAGCACCATTAGCCCAATCGTACATAATATCTACAGCACCAAATTCAAGCGGTCTTAACGCTGGCAAATGAGCGTCTGCGCATGATGCGCTAGTACGCATAAATAATTCTTTCATTCGCAATACTGTATTAAATATCGCGCCATCCTTGCCGCCTGGATATCGTCTAGGTTCTCCCCCTGCAGGTCCTCTAGATTCATAAACTAATGCAGACAAGCACGATAATAATTCAAGCGGCGAAAGATCATTAAAAATTCCCTCGCAAATAGCTTCAGCAAATACAATGTCTAGTTCGTTATACAACCTTCTTAACAATTGACCGCGCTCAGTAAGGTGCAAAATTTGGTTTTGTGAAGAATCTTCAGATTGTAAATAATCCAAACTGTACAATACGTCACAAATATGGTCAAAAGTTCTAGCAACAGAACCAGTACGAGATTCGTAGCGTTCACGTACTTGATCAAGTTCCTTATGTTCTCTAATCCAATGGTAGCCCCAACGCAAATGTTGTTGAATATCTGCACAACCTGCACACGGATGCGTTCGCTCAGCTTCTCTAAGATTTGCAATAACATCATCCAACGCTTTAAACGCTGCTGTGCGTTCTGCATCTGTGCGGAATAAAGTATGTTTAAGTTTACGGCGTTGATCGTGTTGAGCTTCTTTAAGCTTCATGCGTAATTGTAAGAATTCAGCAAAATCTCCATGTTCGCAGTGGAATGCTTCTTCATAGCCTTTAAGAGCTGTTTCAAGTTCGTTCATGCGATTATGTAAACGTTCAGCAGAAGCATTAGCTTCCCATTGAGCAAAAGAACAATCTAGTGTTGTTCTAGCAGTGTCTGCATCGCTTGAGTTCAGCAAATTAACTGCCATATTAAACGTAGGAACGAAGCTGGAATGTAGCGGGTATACGCGTTTACTAGAAAGTGCTGCAGCTTGTTGAGGGACGAAATCAGCATGATCTACAAGAATTGCGTAACCAATATCGTCAATTCCACGTCTTCCAGCACGACCTGTAAGTTGCGTAAATTCTCCAGGCGTAAGAGGTACATGCCCAGTGCCGTCAAATTTTACTAGCTTTTCTACAACAACGCTTCGAGCTGGCATATTTAAGCCTAAAGCAAGTGTTTCTGTTGCAAAAACAACTTTAATAAGTCCGCGTTCAAATAGTGTTTCAACAATGTGACGGAATAATGCAATCATACCGGCATGATGTGCTGCAAATCCTTGTTCGAGAGCAAAACGAAAACGTTCAAAGCTTAAAGCGTGTAAATCTTCTTTAGAAAGTTGATTTGCAACCATACTGTCGACAATTTTACGTATTTCGTACATTTCTTCATCAGAGGTAAGTATTAATCCTGCGTTTAAACATTGTTGAACAGCTTGATCGCATCCGGAACGAGAGAAGATAAAATAAATTCCTGGCAGCATTCCTAGGTAATCTAATTCGTCAATAACAGCCCAGCGGCGAGGAGTATGTCGTTTCGCGCATTTATCTAACTGTGCAACTCCCCCGTTAACTCTGTGTTTCTTACCTTTTCTGTAACGGTATTTGCTATCGCTGTAAGATTCTTTACGGCGACGAGCTCGGTACTCGAATTCATTAAGTTTCCTAGTCAATGCAGGGTTAACGCGCTTAGTTACGTTTCCATTATTGTCATGGTCGTATAAATCGAGTAACTCAGGCTCAGTTGCAGAATCCTCTTGAATAACAACATGTCTTTCTAAAGGCACAGGTCTGTGTTCGTCGACAACCAAATGAGTTTCTCCACGCACTGATTCTAGCCATGCAGAAAAATCTTCAACATTTGAAACAGTTGCAGACAACCCAATAATTTTCACCGATTTCGGAAGGTGAATAATAACTTCCTCCCACACAGCTCCGCGGAATTTATCTGCAAGATAATGAATTTCGTCAAGAACGACAAAACCTAAGGATTGCAACGTAATCGAATGCTCGTAAAGCATATTTCTTAAAACTTCAGTAGTCATTACAACAATGTCTGCTTCAGGATTTACAGAAGTATCGCCAGTTAATAACCCTACTCTGTCTGAGCCGTACAGTTCGCAGAAATCGTGATATTTTTGATTACTTAAAGCTTTAATAGGTGTTGTGTAAAAAGCTTTTACATTGCGATTTTGCGCAAGAAATACAGCAAAATCCGCAACAACAGTTTTACCAGCTCCAGTAGGAGCAGCAACTAAAACATTATTGCCATTTTCTAGTGCATCAATAGCTTCAAGTTGAAAATCATCAAGTTCAAAAGACAAAGAACGCTCAAATTTAGATGCCATCGAGTGCTCGTGCTTCATTGTATTTTTAAAAGCTGCGAAACGTTGTGAAGGAGATAATACTACATCATTCTCATTGCAGTCAGTTGGATTGCCTGATTTATTTTTGCAGTCTTTTTTCTGTGATAAATGAGACATAAAAAGTATTAGTCGCTTTCTTATATGCTATAGCTGAATGTCTTCTTCGCGAAGAGATTTTTTATCCCAATGCTGCCATATTTTACGGTGATTTTCGCGAATTTTTTGATGACGCTCAATAACTTTTGTGTGCGTTCGCTCATATCGATTCGTTGCATCTTTAATAGGAAGTGTAAATAATGGATCTCGAGGATTTTCATTATCTTCTTTATTTGGTTCATGCAAACGTTCAAATCTAGAAGAAACGTCTTCGGAAATACCAAAGCAGACCTTAGCTATTTTTATTGCGCTTAAAACGACAATAACAACTCCTAGCGCTACCATTATCAGCATAAAAACTGTTATGAGTAGCCAAATCCACCAAGGCATTGTTATTCCTCTGTATTCGCATTATCAGCGTGATTAACGCTTAATTCACGTTGAGCGCGAGCAATAATCATACTGCGCAATGTTTCAGGAGCAACAGCTGTAATATGACGTGCGTGAGCAATGCAAAAAGCAACGAACCATGAATCAGAAGAAACAGTAAGATGGACTTTTACTCCGCTGCCACAAGTTTCCATAGTGGCTCCAGAAAGATTCTTCAAAAAGTTCAATTCTGTTTCATCGGTAATGAAGCAAGTTTCAGTTCCGTTATCAAAGCTCCACTTGCGAAGTTCACTAACTGGCACATCTGGAATTTTAACTTGAGATACAGGCTCTACAACTTCTGCACGTTCAATACGTGCTACGCGAAGAACTTGCCAAATGCGAGGCAATCCATTCGCTTTATTAATTGTCGTATCTTTAGCAACAAATTCACGTTTATCTTCTGGTGTTTGCTGCTCTACATCAGTCCATACTGCAACATAGTAAACGCCTTCATCAACGTAAATCTTCGACGGTGCAACAATCTTGCGACGAATACGTCCTGCCCCGTCAGTGTATTCCATATCTAGTAAAGATCCAGAGTTAATAGCACTGCGAACAATAGAACAATTTCGAGGCTCAATTTCGTAACCTGTTAAACTCAGCCATGGAGTTTGACCAGGAAGAACATGACGGCGAAGACGCTTATACAAGGATTCAGCTTGTGTGCGCTGTTCAATAGGCAAAAGCAAGGAATGCGCCAAATAATTAGCAGACGCAGTAAGCATGCTCAAATATTGCTGTGAAATTCCAGCAAGTCTTTCCAATCCTAAAGAGTTAGTAGCAGAAACAATTCCCTCGTTCTCAAGAAGAGTCCAATCTATATCAAAGAATTGGCTTCCGGCCATTTCCCCATCGTCAGAAACAGTAGTAAGAGTATTTATATCCTTGTGAAGAATTGTAACAAATCGACGAAGTTCATCATCGCTTTTTGGTCTACCAATAAAACGCTCAGCAAGCTCGTCTAATGGGAATTCCTCTCCAAGATGAGCAGACAAGAAAAGCATCAATCGAAGCCTACGATCTACTTCACTTCCAGTTTGGAATGAAGAGCCTTTTTTGGTATGCGATTTATCAGTGTTGCTATTTTGTTCTTCAATATTTTGCGCTTCTTGTATAGCACCTTCTTCATCTTTTTGCTCATTTTCGTCATATTGAGCAAAATTAACTGCTGCGTGCAAACGGCGATGGAAAGCATCAACCGCTTCTTGAGGGCTTACTACGCTAGATCCAGGATGTTCTAGTACAAACATCGCTAAATCGTCAGCATCAGTATAAGCAACGTTTAAATGTTCACCATCGACATCCACAGTTGCGGCAAATCTGCGAGAATCAATAACTTTTACCAATGAATCAGGTAGCATTTGTGTTCCAAGACCAGGTGCGATTGAATCTAATCCTAAGCCAGGAATAGGAGTTTGTGGAACTCTAGGAGCAGTGCGAGAAGTGCGCTGTTGCTCGTGTTGACCTGAATCAAGAGAAGAAATAGACATTGAACGAGCAAGATAATTTGCTGCAGCTAAAACTGGTAATTCAGATTGGTCGAAACGTAAACGTACGCGAGGCTCATCGCCTAATTGCAAACGATAAGACGCAAAGTCTTGACCTTCGGACTTCGAAGAATATTCTGGCTGCCTAGACTCTATTGCAATACCCATAGCAGCAAGCTTTGCGCGATCTCGCTGGAACTGTTTTGCGAATGCTGCTTTAGCTGCTTGATCTGCAAGCTCACCGTATGAATCTGCATATGCCTTTACGCGCTGTGCAATTTGACGCGAAGTCAGCCATTGCGGGAATGCGGAAGACAATACAGCGAGTACATCTAACTCGTGTTTGCCCCATTTGTCGGAAAAACGTCGCCTTCCGTTGCTTCCTTCTACCATTAGTCCTCACGTATCATGTTTGTATCAATTTACTTATGCGCCTTGCATACAAGCGACTACGAAATGCAGCAAAACTTGTGTTGCAATATTGCGCACACCTTTTCTATTTTAATGGTGTTTTGCGGTACGTGTGGACATTTTTTTAAAAAACTTCTAATAATTATATATTTTTTATTCACACGAACATCAACAACGTTGAAAATACGCCATTTTTTCGCGACACGCCATATAATTTTTTATAGATAATTTTATTTACTATCAATAAAAATCGCATATTTGCAAGAAATCTGCTTTAAACCCAAGAGTCTGGTTCAATTCCTTGCGGTCCCACGAATTCTCCATTTGGCACATAACTTGGTTCTCCTGTATCTTCTAAAACAGCGTCAGCAAACATTGAAACTTGGTTTCCAAATGTCCAATCTCCCCTAATAGTTACTGATTTTGCAGCAGCTAAAGCTGGAACAGAATATGGGAATCTTTCGTTGAAATCATTGATGTTTTTGTAATAACGTGGATCCAAATCAATATCAGGAAATATATAGTTACCATCTTCCATTTCATATGAATCAGTAAGATGGAATCTATCTGATCGCATAATAAATAAGTCATTGGTTGTTTTAACAGGCAAGAAACGCATGCGATCAACTTCTACGCAAATTGCGTCATCGAAAAGTGAAGCTATTGCTCCCATTGCTGTTTCCAATTGCACTACCGGAGTGCTGCTTTCGTCAGTTGGGTCAACAGTTTTGTGATTAAAAATAACAGGCAAAGGCAAAATCCCTTTGTGCTCTTTTAACTTTTTTTCTAGAGCATCTACACGAACCCAAATATTATTTGTGTTGAAGTATGGATGTTTTTTAATGCTTTGTGCGCTTCTACGATCCTCAGGATGAACCTGTGTCATTTCTCGTAGCATTAGTCTTCCTGTTTTCGCGTCCCTAACAATGTGACCGCCCTTACGATCTGCTTGAGTTCGCTTCGCAACCTCAATCATGATAGGTGCGCCAGTATTTTCAAAATGTTGAGCAAGAGTGCGCGACGGTCTAGCACCTAAATTGTCAGAATTTGAAATAAACAAATACTCAATTCCATTTTCTTTAAGAGTATGCAATAAATCAGATTCCCACAGAGTTGAAAAAATATCGCCGTGACCTGGAGGACACCATTCAAGAGATCGATCTTCCTTGTGAGAAACCGGTTCTCCAGTTTCCTCTGCTAATTTTGGTTCTTGATGTTGAATAATTTCTACAGGAATATTGTCTTGCACAAACTTGCGATTGCGTTTTAGTACTTGCAAAGTATCATGAGACGTGCGGAAAGAATTCATGAAAATAAGCGGAAGATTAACTCCTAATCGCTGACGAGCTGTAAGAACTTGTCCAATAATAATATCAATAAAGCGCATTTGGCGAGCTTTATGCCTACGAACTGGTAGTAAAGATTTTGCGCAAGACAAGCCCATAGATGTTCCCAAACCGCCATTTAATTTAATAAAAGCAGTTTTTGCGAATGCGTTAACAGCTTTGTCGTGATCAATAGTTTCGTAAATTTCGTGGAAAGTTGGAACGCTTTTAATAGGCTCAACCGTGCTCTCGCGAATAAACTCCGCAGACTTATCCCCTGATTTATCTAAATTCCAAGCATTATATAAGTGTTTAAATTGTTCAATAGCAATTTCGCTCATGCCTTGTTCGCGCATCTTTGCAGCGGACAACTCAAACGCGTCATCCATGTAAAAGCCTCCTCGTATGCATGTGACCTTAATAGTTTAGCGATTTGTGCGTTGCTGCGCAAATATTGCTTTTAACGGTTATTTTGAAATACTATTATGATTCTACCAAAGTTAGAAATTGCAAGATAGAAAATAATAAGCGCAGCCAATAATAAATACCGACTGCGCTTATGAGAAAATTTGCTACTAAACACCACTAAATATGAAATTTAGTTATTTTCTGCATTGTTGTCATCATTTTCTTCCGGTTCATCGCCAGTTTTTAGATGATGCTCGTCGTAGCCTTGCAAGTAACGAGTGTGGCGCCAATGGTGAATAGAAGCGTTCGTACCGCGATGATGTACGTGATACTTACGTGGAGTACCGCCATAAGGAAGCTCTTTAACTTCGCTAGCAACTGCCATTTGGTTCACATTAGAAGGATCCATAATAGCAATTGGAGCAACAGGCTCTGGTTCTGTTGGAGCGGCAGTTCGATTCTTCAAGTGCGATGGCAACCATTGTGCAAACCAAGACAATGCCAAGCAAATAAGGAAATATATTACTGCTGCAACGCTTAATGTTTGCAAAATATTAAAGTACATTGATCCGAGTCTGCGCGATTCCTGAAGCAAATCAGTGTACATAATAATTGAACCAAGTGCAGTATCCTTCAAAACAACTACAAGCTGAGTTACTGCTGCAGGCATCATAGCAATAATTGCCTGAGGCATTTCAATTTGTGTCAATGATTGGTACTCGCTCAATCCTAATGCAAGTGAAGCTTCTCTTTGACCGTTTGGCAAGTTGCCAACACCTGATCTAACAAGTTCTGCAACAACAGAGCCGTTATACATAATCAGTGCCAAAACAACAGCCCAGTATGATGATTCTTTCATACCAGAAAGTGCGAATGCTCTCCACAAGAAAATCATAAGCATCAATACTGGTACTGCGCGGCAAAATTCTACTACTATTGCGGAAATACTACGAATAATAAAATTAGGTAGTAAACGGCAAAGTCCGAAGAATAAGCCAAATACAATAGAACCAACTACTGCAAGTAACGATGCTTTTAGTGTCATCCATAATCCAGGAAGATAAAAATCAACCCAGGCCTCAGATTCGAGTGCAGGATTCCAAAGCGTCCAAGAAAGTTGGTTTTCTCCCTCTGGAGGATTGCTCAAACGAACGAGAATAGCAATAATGCAAATAACAAAAATGCAACCGGCAATAATATTAGCTATGCGAATTTTCTTAAGAGCTTTTGGACCTGGAGTATCGAATAATAATGATTGTTCACGTTGTTTAGCCATTGTTATCACCTTCTCACAGCAAGTTTATTTGACAAATAAGTAGTCAAAATGCCGATAGGAATGATGAGCATAATGTATCCGCAAGCGAAAATTAAGAAGATTGGAACAATCAAATCTGCATGTTTCTCAATCATTTCGCTCATCATTGTTGAAGTCTCAGTGGCAACTGATGCTGCAGCAGCAACTGTAGAATTTTTAAGCAAAGCAATAAATGTATTACCTAATGGTGCTACTGAACCGCAGAAAGTTTGTGGAAGAATTACTTGTGTTGCAGATTGGAAGAAATTTAATCCAAGGGCGCGGCAAGCTTCTGCTTGACCAACAGGTACGGTATTAAGACCAGATCTCAAAGATTCGCAAACAAATGCTGCAGTATAAAGCGACAATCCAGCAACTGCCAGCCAGAAGAAATTCACTTCAAAAATTGAGGAGAATCCTATCTTAAGCTGAGCGTAAACGCCTAAAACCATGAAAACCATAATGATGGTAAGTGGCATGTTTTTAAACAATTCAACATAAACTGTAGCAATCATGCGTAATGATGAAACAGGGCAAATGCGCATAGTAACAAGAATTACGCCAATAATTGATGAAAAAAGTACACTCCATAAAGTTATTTCAATATTAACCAAGAATGCTCCTGGAATATTGTAGGAGGTAAATAGCTGCATAAAATCTTGCATATTACTTCTCTCCTTCTTGAGGAATTGGCGGATTATACTTTGCGTTCGGCTTAAAGCCAGTGCCTCGTAAATTGTCGTCTAGAGCTCTTTTCCATGATCCGTTACGAATCATGTCTTTTAAGGCTGCATTAATTTTCTTAGCTAAGCCTGTATTTCCTTTTTTAATGCCAATTCCGTAATATTCTGCGGTAAATGGCTTGTTTACAAGCTTTAAACGACCTCGAGAAGCGGTTGCTAAACCAGCAAGAATAATGTCGTCGGTAGTTACAGCATCTACAATTCCTGAGAATAATGCAGTTGCACATTCTGCATAACCAGGCTGTTGCATAAGCTGTACTTTTGAAGAGTAACGCTCCTTAATAGCAATTGCAGATGTTGAGCCTGAAACTGAGCATAAACGCTTTCCGTCCAAATCATTTGGACCGCTTACTTTATGCTCATCTTTTCGAATTAGCAAATCCTGACCGGCAATAAAGTAAGGTCCTGCAAACGAAACCATTTTCTTGCGAGCGTCAGTAATGGAATATGTTGCAACAATCATATCTACATCACCGTTTTGAAGCATTGTTTCACGCTGTTTAGATGGTGATTCTTTCCATACGATTTGATCTTCTGAATAGCCGAGCTTTTTGGCAACGTACTTAGCAACATCAACGTCGAATCCAACGTAAGTTCCTGATTTTTTGAAACCCATACCAGGCTGATCGAATTTAATACCAATGCGTATGACTTTTTTACCATCGCTACGATCGCAAGCTGTAAGCGGCATAACGCAGCATATGGTACAAAGCATCGCTAGTATCGCACGAAAAATGCGATTTTGTAATATTTTCATATCTTTTCCCTTCGTAAGAACTGTTTTAAAGTTTCAGAATTTTTACTGAAAGATAAAACAAAAAAGCAGATTAATGCGTAAGAATCTTGGAAAGGAAATCTTTTGCACGATCAGTTTTTGGATGTTCAAAGAATTCTTCAGGAGTGCCTTGTTCAAGAATTTGACCATCTGCCATAAATACAATTCTGTCAGCTGCCTTGCGTGCAAATCCCATTTCGTGGGTAACACAAATCATAGTCATGCCTTCTTTTGCAAGCTCAACCATGACATCAAGAACTTCATTAACCATTTCCGGATCTAGTGCAGATGTAGGCTCGTCAAAAAGCATAACTTTTGGCTGCATAGCAAGAGCTCGAGCAATTGCAACACGCTGCTGCTGGCCGCCGGAAAGTTGTGAAGGCATTTTGTTTGCTTGATTATCAACTCCGACTCGAGTGAGCAATTCCATAGCAAGAGATTCAGCACTTTGCTGATCCATATGGCGCACTTTCATTGGAGCAAGAGTAACATTTTCCAAAATAGTCTTGTTAGCGAAAAGATTAAAGGACTGGAATACCATACCAACTTCTGCTCGCAAAGCTGCAAGTTCTTTTCCTTCTTGAGGAAGTGGCTCACCGTCAATACGTATGTCACCTGAATCAATAGTTTCGAGACGGTTAATTGTGCGACACATTGTCGATTTACCAGAACCAGATGGACCGATAATAACTAGTACTTCGCCTTTGTTAACAGTCAGATTGATGTCTTTAAGCACATGAAGTTTTCCATAATGCTTTTCGACATGACTTAGTTCTACGAGGGGATTTGCCGCTTTTTGCACTGAAATAGTGCGATTAGTCATATCCTCGGCGTTTGGATTTGACTTTGATACTTGCTTATCCATAACAAGAAGTTTAGCTAATCTGTGTTACAGCTATTTATCACTATCGTTACGTTTTGTAACTCTTACGTTACAAAAAAGCCGTTGATTGTGATTATAAAATCAACAATCAACGGCTTATCAATAACATTTTTTACAAGTATTTTTATTTACTCGTCTTCTTCTGGATCATAATCAACACCAGTTTCAGCACGCTGCTTGTCAGAAATTGGAGCAGGAGCACCGGTTAGAGGGTCTCTACCGCCGCCAGCCTTAGGGAATGCGATTACGTCGCGGATTGAGCTTGCACCTGCCAAAATTGCAGCAGTACGATCCCAACCCAAAGCAATACCAGCGTGAGGTGGAGCACCGTACTTGAAAGCTTCAAGCAAGAAGCCGAACTTTTCGTCAGCTTCAGCCTTGTCGATTCCAAGAACGTTAAGAACGCGGTCTTGGATATCGTCGCGGTGAATACGAACGGATCCGCCGCCCATTTCATTACCGTTGCACACAATATCGTAAGAATCGCTCATAGCGTGCTCTGGATCTTTATCAAACTTATCGATCCAATCAGCAGATGGCATTGTAAACGGATGGTGCATAGAAGTCCACTTTGAGTGGCCAACGGCGACGTCGTCATCATCTGGATCATCAGTGCGCTTAAATAGTGGGAAGTCAACAACCCAAGTGAAAGCAAACTCATCTGGGTGAAGCAATCCTGCGCGGTTAGCAAGTTCAACGCGCACTGCGCCGAGCAAAAGCTGCGAAGACTCGCGAGAACCTGCTGCGAAGAACACTGCATCGCCATCTTCTGCTCCAACAGCTTCCTTAAGACCTGCGCGCTCTTCTTCACTAAGATTCTTAGCAACAGGACCCTTTAACTCGCCATCTTCACCAAACACAACGTAAGCCAAACCTTTAGCTCCGCGCTGCTTAGCCCAATCCTGCCAAGCGTCAAATTGGCGACGAGGAGTTGCAGCACCGCCCTTAAAGAGCACAGCGCCAACGTATGAAGCTTGGAACACGCGGAATGGAGTGTTCTTAAAGTAGTCAGTCAACTCAATAAGTGGGTTTCCAAAACGCAAATCAGGCTTATCGGAACCATACTTATCCATTGCTTCCTGCCAAGTAATACGAGGCAAAGGAAGAGTAATCTCGTGACCGGCTTCCTTCCAAATAGCGGCAATAACGCGCTCTGCCATAGCCATAACGTCTTCCTGACTTGCAAAGCTCATTTCCATATCAAGCTGAGTGAACTCAGGCTGACGATCTGCACGGAAGTCTTCGTCGCGATAGCAACGAGCAAGCTGATAGTAGCGCTCGACGCCAGAAACCATGAGCAACTGCTTTAGAAGCTGAGGAGACTGTGGAAGTGCGTACCAAGAGCCTGGAACCAATCGTGCTGGAACAACGAAGTCGCGAGCACCTTCAGGAGTTGACTTAATGAAAGTTGGTGTTTCAACTTCAGTAAAGTTCATGTCTTCCAAAGCATGGCGGGCAGCCTTAGCCATATCAGAGCGAAGCTTCAAATTGCGCTGCATAGATGGGCGACGCAAATCAAGGTAACGATATTTCAAACGAACATCTTCGCTTGGAAGCTTGTTCTCGGACTCGTTTTCCAAAGCTGTTGAAACCTGGAATGGCAAAGCGTCTGACTTTGCGAGAATAGTAACAGTTTCTGCAACAATCTCAATTTTACCGGTTGCTAAATGATCGTTTTCGTTGCCATCTGGGCGCAAGCGAACTTCGCCGGTCACTTGCACAACGAATTCACTACGCAATGGTCGTGCAGTTTCTTCATCGTAAATAACAACTTGCACTAAGCCTGTGTTATCACGGACATCAACAAAGGCAACTCCACCATGATCGCGGCGACGATCAACCCAACCAGCGATGGTTACTTTTTGCCCGACTAATTCTTCAGTCACTTCAACGGCATGATGTGTGCGATACGCCGTCTGGCTCATAAGTCCACTTCCTCTACAATCTAATTGATATTCATTTGTTTCTATTGACATGATTTTGCGCACAATATTCAAGCAAATTTGCAAGACATTATTTAGCGCAAGAAACTGTCTGCCGGGCATAAACAGTATCCGGTTGCCAAGACGTGGCATCCGCGGTTTCCTGTTCGCCAGTAATAATATTTTTTACTTCATCGTGAGATGACTCTGATTCAGTGCTATCAGCAGGGAACCACACATAAGGAATGCCGAGCTTGTCAGCATATTTTATTTGCTTACCAAGCTTTGCTGCGCTAGGAGCAACATCTGCTGCAATGCCTCGATCTCGTAAAGTTTTAGCAATAGCATTGCATGCAGGGCGATCTTCTTCATTCCAAACTGCAACAAGTACTGCAGCAGGAGAAACTCGAGAAACAGTAGCACCTGCAGTGTGAAGCATATAAGAAAGCAGTCGAGACATGCCGATTGAAAGTCCTACGCCTGGATACTTCTTCTTGCCTTGTGAAACTAAATTATCGTAACGACCGCCAGAGCAAATTGAACCAAGAGATTCTGCGTTGTCAAGGAAAGTTTCGTAAACAGAACCAGTATAGTAGTCAAGTCCACGAGCAATCTTCAAATCAGCAACAACAGCACCTGGACGGATACGTGCTGCTTCGTCTACAATCATCGCAAGAGTTTCAACACCTTGAGAAGCTAAAACGTAAGACTCGTTATCATCGCTTCGAGAAATATTATGCTTATCGCATAATTCGTCGAAACGAGACTTCAACTCATCTCCTGTTTCGGCAGTAAGTTCAGCTAATTCTAAGCATGCATCAGCTTGAGAAGCCGTAGCGCCGCATTCTTTTACCAAAAGCTTAGATACTTCTTCAGCACCAATTTTGTCTAGCTTATCGATTTCTCGAAGAACTCCCTCAATATCGCTTAATCCAATACCGCGATAAAAACCTTCAGAAAGCTTTCGATTGTTAGCATGAACAGTTGCCTTAGGAAGACCAAACTTACGTAAACGTTCAAGAGCTTCAACCATAACAAGTGGAAGTTCAACTTCGTAGTGTGAAGGTAATTCGCCATTTCCTACTACATCGATATCAGCTTGTACAAACTCACGGAAACGACCTTCTTGTGGACGCTCCCCTCGCCAAACTTTTTGCATTTGCCAGCGCTTAAATGGGAACGTCAAATCACCAGTATGCTCAACGACGTAACGGCTGAGCGGAACTGTTAAATCGAAATGTAAACCAATGCGTTCTTCTACAGGAGTGTCGGATTCGTGACCAACTTCTTGTAAACGCGACAATAAATAAATTTCTTTACTGGTTTCGCCTTTTTTTAATAAGCTTGAACCCTGTTCTACTGCACGTGTTTCAATTCCAATAAAACCGTTGAGTTCAAACACTTCTCTTAGTGTGTCAATTACTTGCTGTTCAACAGCGCGTTCACTAGGAAGCCATTCAGGGAAACCCGATATTGATGAGCCTTGTACCATGTCCACTATAATAGGTGGTGTTGCGGAAAAATCATGGCTTACCGTCATACTTATTCGTAACAATGTTACCGTGCATCTGCTGTAAGGAGTCGTCCCGTGACCGAACAGACTAAACCTGAAGAAACTACTAAAACTACTACCGCGCCAAAGCCAGTTGCTCCATCTCCAGCAAGCTTCGCGCATAAGACTCGTGTTGTTGCTCAAGCACCAACCATTTCTTATAGTGAAGAGGATATTAAAGCCGCAAAAACCTTTGGCCGTGTTGATGAAAATGGCACTGTTTACGTTACTGAAAACGGTGCTGAGCGTGAGGTTGGTCAATACTCCACTGGCACTCCTGAAGAAGCGTTGACTTTCTATATTCATCGTTATCTTGATTTGAAGATTAAGCTTGATCTTTTCGCTAAGCGCTTGGAAGCTTCCAATGTAAAAGCAAAAGAAATTGACGAAACGCTTAATACTTTGAAAGCTGAATTGGAAAATCCTGCTGCCGTAGGCGATATTGCTGCTTTACGTGCGCGACACGCCGAATTGGCTGCAAAAGGTAATGAAAAGAAGGAAGCAATCTCTAAAGCTCGAAAAGAAGCTCTAGAAAAAGCTTTGAAAGAACGTACAAATATTGTAGAACGTGCAGAATCGTTAGTAGCACAAATGAATGAATCTACAAACTGGCGTGAATTAAACGATAAGTTACGTGCTTTATTTGACGAATGGCAGGAGCATCAGCGTACTACTATTCATTTGAATAAGTCTGATGCCGATGCTTTGTGGCAGCGTTTTTCAAAGGCTCGTTCTGCGTTCTCTCAGGCTCGCAATTCTTGGGTTAAAGAACGTGAGCATGTGCGTAATACTGCTAAGCAGCTTAAGGAAGCTATTATTGCAGAAGCTGAAAGCTTAAAAGATTCAAAAGATTGGCGTGAAACTTCTATGAAGTTCAATGCTTTGATGGATCGTTGGAAGAAAGCTGGCAATGCTGGTCGTCAGCACGATGATGCTTTGTGGGCTAAGTTCCGCGAAGCTGCTGATGCTTTCTATCATGCTCGTCAAAATGACCGTGAAAAGGTTAATGCTGGAGAACACGAAAATCTTGCTAAGAAGGAAGCTTTGCTCGTAAAAGCAGAGGCTTTGTTGCCAGTAGAAAATGAAGAAGCTGCTAAGAAGGCTCGTAAGGCTTTGTCTCAGATTCAGGAAGAATGGGATGCTATTGGTTTCGTTCCTCGTGAAGATATGCGTCGTATTGAGTCTCGCTTGAACGACGTTGATAAAAAGATTAAGGCTGTTGAAGACGCTGCTTGGCGTGAGGCTGATCCTGAAGCTAATGCTCGTAAATCCAGTTTTGCTTTACAGTTGGAAGCGCAACTCGAAGAGCTTAACGCTGCTATTGCTAAGGAAACCGATAATAAGCGTAAAGCTAAGTTGGAAGCTGAAAAGGCTACTAAAGAGCAGTGGCTTAACGCTGTTAAGTAAATTAGTTTTATAACTAATTAAAAGTATGGGGTTGCTTAAAAATCAAGCGACCCCATACTTATTTTTCGGCTGTATTTTAAGATTTATTTGCTTTTAAGAGTTTTTTATTAAAGATTTAGCTAAATGAATAAAAGTATTAGCTAAATTAGAATCTGCCAATTTTCCATCTTCGGTTAGAACAGCAGGTCGCCCTGCTTCACCAGTTTCTCTAAGCGCAGGATCTAAAGGAAGTTGAGCTAAAAGAGGCACATTAGTGTCAAGAGCGTTACAAAGTTGTTCGCTTACTCTCTTTCCTCCTCCTGAACCAAACAATTCTAAGCGCTCGCCGTTATTTTCAAACCAGCTCATGTTCTCAACAACTCCGCGAACTTTTACAGGAATTTGCAAAGCCATAAGACCTGATCTAACTGCCACATCTGATGCACTAGGCTGTGGAGTTGTTACTACAACAAGCTCTACATTTGGTAAGGATTGTGCTACAGCTAATGCCATATCTCCTGTGCCTGGAGCTAAATCAAGAAGTAAAACATCGGGGTTGCCCCACCAAACATCGGAAAGAAACTGTTCTAAAGAACGTTGTAATCGTGGTCCTCTCCACAAAATAGCACGATCGGTTCCAGCAAACATTCCAATAGAAATAAGCTTTACTCCCCAAGCAACTACAGGCATAAGCATTCCGTTTAAATTTGTTGGTTGAGAATTAACTCCAAACATTCGCGGTAAAGAAAAGCCGTAAATATCGGCGTCGATAGCTGCAGTATCGTAACCTAATGCTGCAAAAGTTGCAGCTAAATTAGCAGTTATAGAAGATTTTCCCACTCCGCCTTTCCCAGAAGCTATAGCAAAAATTCTCGTGCGAGTGCCAGCTTTATTAAATGGATTTTCTTTGCGTTCAGCTTTTAAATCTGCAACTAACTTTTCTAATTTAGTTTTACTCATTGCAGTAGCGTTAACGTGCGGTATGAGTATTGCTTGAGGATATTTAGATATAGCTTCTTGAACTCGTCCTGTAATCACTTCTGCAAGAGGGCAATTTGGCACAGTAAGTTCAAGATTTATTTCTACATCATAAGCAAACTTTGTTGCATCAATAGTTTCAGCTTTTTTTATCACATGCACTCCAGTTACCATATTTAATTCGGTAACAGAGCGACCTAATTCTGGATCAATAACGCTACCCAGCAAATCGTAAACTTGTTTTTCGAGTTCACTTGTATTCATGCGTTATGATTCCTCAGCAATGAGATTTGACACAGTATTATTTGCAATTTGTAGTATTTCTTCTAAGTTCCCAGTTTTTAAAAGAGCATTAAACTGTTGTTCGTTAAGCATAGGAATGCCGAGTTCTTGCGCTTTAGTTGCCTTGGATCCTGCATTTTCGCCTAGAATAACGCAATATGTGTTCTTGCTTACTGATCCTGATGCTTTGCCGCCTCTTGAGACTATAGCCTCTTTTGCGCTGTCTCGTGTAAATCCTTGCAAAGATCCTGTAACAACTATTGTTTTACCTACTAATGTTTGAGCGAAAGATGATGTTTCAACTTTCCCTACTACACCTGCTTCTTGCCACGATTTTAATACTTCAAATTGCCAATTAGCAGGGTCTTTAGCTTGCTGGAACCAGTTGTATACTGCTTGCGCAATTTCAGGACCAACTCCATCAATTTGTGTAAGTTCTTCAATAGATGCTTTGGAAATATTGTCTAAAGATCCAAAATTTGCCGCTATAAGACGTGCAGTTGGTGGACCTAGTCTACGAATAGATAAAGCAACCAAAACTCGCCACAGTGCTGCATTTTTGCCTTTTTGAGCTATTTCTTCAAGCATGCTACGAGTAGTTTCAGAAGGTCTTGTATACCATGGCACATTTATTGTTTCTTTAGTGTTGTCGCTAGTTTTAGCATTTCTAGTAATGCGCTTATTTTTCCAAAGTACTACTTTAGCGTCAATTGGAACCTGGAATTTAGGATATTGAGGATCCCATTGTTCGTTTAGTGAAGTAGTTTTTTCGGAAGTTTCTGCTGCTTCGTAATTTGTAGATAACTTTGCTTCGATTGTGCGAGTCCAAAATGCTCTAACTTGATGCCAAAGACCAGATCCGCCTATTTTGCGTGTACGCTTTTTAAAGCTACCGTCTTTACTAACTTCTTTCCACTCTTCAACAAGAGGAATTTCTTTCCAAACCATTACATTTTGTAAATCGTCGGCAGTAATACTAAATAATCCAGCTTCATTTCTAAGTACTGGAGTTTGTGGTTCAGGTAGCGTTAAATCTGGTGAAGGTATATATGGTTGTTGAGTTGCGCCTCGCTGAATTATAATTTTATCCATATCTGGGCAGTAAACTTCTGCAGTTGTAGGCCTGCAATCCTCAGGATTTGTGAGAGCTAGCGCAGCGTTATCGCCCAGATTTTCAATATCAAAAGCTTGTCTGGAAGCCAAGTGAATTATTCGTTCTGTAAGTTGAGCTGGACAGTTTTCTACATTTGGGCAACGAATATCTTTATCTCCCTCTTTTGCAGGAGCTAGCTTAGTTCCACAAGATGGGCAGTATTCTGGCATAACAAACTTTCTAAGTTCATTTTCTCGCCCTTCCCTAGCTTTAAGTACCGGTCCGACTAATTCCGGAATAACATCCCCAGCTTTACGAACTACGACAGTATCGCCAATTAGCACACCTTTATGTTCAACTTCGTAAGCGTTATGAAGAGTTGTACGCGAAATTGTCGATCCTGCTACAGTAACAGGTTCAAGAACAGCTACAGGAGTTACTCTTCCAGTTCTTCCAACCTGGACAATAATATCCTTCAAATAAGTATTAACTTCTTCAGGAGGATACTTGTATGCAATAGCCCATCGTGGAGCTCTAGAAGTAGCTCCTAGTTGATGCTGTAATGCTCTGTCATCAACTTTTACAACTATGCCGTCTAAAGCGTGCAAAATATTTGCTCTATGCTCTCCGTAATAGTCAATCATTTCTTCTATTTCAGAAAAATTTGTGACTTTTCTCGTGTATGGAGAAACAGGTATTCCCCACTGTTGATAGAACTTATATGCGTCAGACTGATTAAATTTTGTTTCACTATTGTTATGGCTTGTATTTTCTTTCCAACGAAGCTCACCTAGTCCGTGTGCAAAAAAGCTTAATCGACGCGTGGCCGTGATACGTGGATCTTTTTGGCGCAAAGAGCCAGCTGCAGCGTTACGAGGGTTTGCAAAAGCAACTCGTCCAGCATTTTCTTGTTCATCATTTAATTTTCTAAAGTCTTCCCATTTCATAAAAACTTCGCCACGAATTTCCACGAACTCAGGAATATCGTCAGTATTGTCAGAATGAAGCTGTGTTGGTATTGCTTCAATCGTTCTTACGTTTAATGTAATATCCTCGCCAGTTACGCCATCGCCTCTAGTAAGACCTTGTTCAAGAGTACCGTTGCGATAAATAAGATTTAAAGCAAGACCATCAATTTTTACTTCGCAAGTCATAGGAAGAGGTTGAGATTCATCCCATTGTAAATCGCGAATTACGCTGTTATACCAATCATGTAATTCTTCAATTGAAAATACGTCATCCAAACTCATCATTCGAGACGGATGTTTTACAGAAGTAAAATCGTTAGAAAAAGTTCCACCTACGCGATGTGTTGGAGATTGAGGAGTATCTAAAGTTGGGAAGGCAGCTTCTAAAGAGCTTAGCGCTCGCATTCTTGCATCGTATGCTGCGTCTGAACTAGTTGGAGAATCTTCTACATAATAAGCAATTTGATCAGATTGTGCCCAAGCTGCCAATTTTGCCCAAAGTTTCGCAGCTTGCTCTATAGTAAGCGTCGCTGGCTGCAAATTTCCAAGAGTCAACGCATCAGTGTCTGTTGGTTTCAAGTTTGCAATCCACTTTTCGGTGTCTATTGTAGAGTTCCACTCATTCGCTTCATACATGTCAGTTTTGTTATCAGTTTTGCTATCAGCCTGAGTAACAGTCCCTGTTTTAACTGTACTTATGCTATTAGTTTCGTTTTTTGGCGCTTCATGAGATATAGTTTGCTCGTCAAAATCGTAAAAAAGCGATAACTGTTCGCTCTCTGTTGACTCTTCGCGAATACTATTTTCACTCATGAATATTCCCTTCAGCTACGTTTTACTAATGCCTATAAACAGTATCTAATAAGACTGTATAAGCACAGTAAAAACTATTCAATGATGTATTGAGTATTAAGCTAATAAATTTTAAAACTGCTTGCTCTATTTCTTAAGCGTTTAAAGATCTTAAGAACTGTGTTTGTACTGTGCTACTTAGATCTTCGTTAGAAGTCATTCGAATATTTGCAACACATAAAGTTCTTGCAATTACAAACATTCCATCGTTCACAGTTAATTTTGCTGCTTTATCAATAATCTCTTCTGCTTCAATATCAGGCCAAGCTGGTACGTCTTCAGAAAGAAGAGCCATCTGTGCTTCATGTATATTGCTCGGTATTAGCTTGCACTGCGATCTCATTCTAGAAAGAAGCTCATCAAGTTCCATTTCTAGCGGCTCAATCTTTCCTGGAGCTAAGTATTGTGCCATTCTATATGAAGATGCAGCAATGAGGAAATTATTCTGCATCCATTCCGCATAAGCGAGCTTATAGTAAGCAAAAGCAGCGTCATCCCTATCGAGAGACACATTCAAAGCGTTAATGCAAGCTGCAATAACAGATGACCAATCCTCTTTTTGCGCAAGTATATCAGCTAATCTTAAATGAGAAAGAGCGTAAGTAGGAGCGTACGAAACCATAATATTTAAATGGCGTAAAGCTTCGTCATGTTGGTTTAATTGCGAAAGTAAATCAGCAAGTTCCATATGCGCGTAGAAAAGACCGTCAGGAATAAGTCTTGTTCGTTCTTCTTTAGTTGCAAATAGATGATTATAAATTACTCTCTCAGCGTAGGAATTAAAGTATCTTGGTACAGCTTCGCTGCTAGTAAACATAGTATCGAATTGTGCTACAGAATTTTCGTACTCTTTTAAAGCCTCGCTAAGGTCCCCATTCATAAACTGTTCGTGAGCTTTTGTACGAATATCTCTTATACGTTTTGCTGTAGTAAATGAAAGATTAGGTAAATCTGTTTCGTCAATTAGCGCTCGCGTTATTGAATCTGCTTGAGCGTTAAGTTCAGGATCGTCAATGCTTTCAATAATACTCATAGCTTCGTGAGCTTTTTGTGCAGTTGTTGGCATAAGTTCTGAAGCAATATGATGGAAGTCGGCAACAGCTTGTTGCAGAAGATCTTCACGTTGTATAGAAAGCCCTTGTGCGTATTGTGTTCCCAGTATGCTTTCCTGATCTGCTGTAAAAATTTTGTCAGAAAATTCAGGTTCTTCTTGTGATCCATGAGGAGAAAAGCGGCTACTGTGAACATCAAAATCTGGTTCGATGGTATTTAATTTTCCATGAGAATCAATGTTTAATTTGGCATTAAATTTTTCGTATGTTTTTATAGGATTATTTAATCCGTTTTGGTGAATAAGTTTTATAAATCTGTCTCTGCTAAACGTAACTGTAGTTAGAGCTCGTATGGATGGTGCTGTAGTAAAAGCTGCAAATGAATTTTCTTCTTTAGACTTATCCATGCTGTTTTCGGACAGTTGATTTTTGTTAGAATCTGCGTTTGTGCCTGTTTCTGAGTTTAATTCTTGGCTGCTTGCGCTCGCATGCATGGATATGACATTATTGTTTGTCTTGTTTGCGTTACTAATATTAGTCTGCTGCATTTCTTGCAATTTAGACGGGTCTCCATGAATGTCACCGTCTTTTGGATCTCCTTTTGGCTTGGATGAATCATTATTTGCAGCGTCACTATTCATAACGTTAAGCGCATTAAGAGTACGATTTACAAGATTGTTCATAGCATTGTTTTGTGCTGTAACCATCTCTTCTAAGCCTATTGAATCTAAGCGTATAGAAACATTTTTTACTTTACCGCTTGCTCCAAAAGCTAGAGTAGACATTATCATTCCAACTTGAAGATTGTAGTTTGTAGCTAGTTTTTCTTTATCGTCGTCATTCAGATTTTTCCAAGATTTATCCTCATTAACGTAAGCTACAGATGGCATAAGTGCAGCTCCAGCTGTAGTAAGGTTTATTGCCACGTTACCATCTTCTAAATTAGATCGGAATTCCGCGTCAAAACGGAACGGCAAATATACGCTTCTAATAAGATTAGAAAGACGCTGCCTATAGGACCATTCACTGTCGTTATCTATCTTATTGAAATACTTATCGTTATTTTTTACCTGCTTTGCTCTTCTCCACATGTGCAAAATAGGTCTTATTTTGTCGTCCATCAGAGGATTGCCAAAAAATTGCATACCTATTGAACCGCTTGCTGCAAAAGCAACATCTTTAATCATTGCCATGTCGATTTGTGATGCCTGCTCTTCTTTTATAGTATTTTCGCAAGTTTTTCCTCCCATAATGGAGTTAATTTGCAGACAATCATAAATTGAATATAAACGGTTAATAGCGCCTTCTATTTTAAGTACTTTGAGTGCAGCATTTGGTTCCAAAGCATCATCCCAAAGTAAGTAGTTTGCTTCTGTTTGCTGAGATTTTTGCATGTGTAGGCGTTCTGCACCATGCACTGCTTCCAGACTGCGTTCTGTTTCTAAAGCTCCAGTTGAGCGCATTAATTTTTCGAAATATTCTTCTAAACCTGAAACTCTTAAATTCTCTTTTTTCGCTATTTTTATGTCTTCTACACTTCTTCGTATTGCTCCTAAAGGTGCTTCGTGTTCTAGTCTGCGAAGTATATTGCTGTAACCAAATCCAGTTAAAGACTTGTGCATGTCTGGAATGAATAATGCTGCAAAGAATGCTATTGTTATTGCATTTCTGTATGTAAGATTGCATCGTAAGTTTTCTGGAAGTTTAGTTCGTAACTCTTCGAGAGTATAAGTTTTTTTAGTTCCGAACCCGTGTGAGATCCACGAACCGATTTTAATTAAACCGTTATCTTCTGAAAGTTGTAAAACTAAGTCTCCGTTTGATACGCAAAATACGTTTTCTTTTCTAATTTTTGAAAAAGTTTTAGAAAAGTGGTTTATTTTTCCGGCAAAAGTTTTAGAGCGTTGTTCTGGTTTTAACGCGCTTTTAGACTTACTGCTTTCTAAAGAAGCGAGAAAATCTTCTACGGTTGCGTCGCCATTTAAATAGGATTCTACGATATTATCCATATCATAGTCTGTATGTTTGGTGTATGTTTCGTCAAACGCTTCCGAAAATGCACATTTTAGAGTAATTTTTGTTTTTTTATATTGTTTTCCATAAAAACGGTGTAAATCTTTCAGTGAAGAATTATTTTTTTCTACAAATGAAAGTTGCGGTCTCATGTCTTGAATATCTTCGTAGCTAAGTTTGCTGCCGAGAAATATTCGCCCTTCTGAATCTGCTACTGCTAGTTGAAGGAATTTTCTTCCGTCTTCTTTAAATAATCCAATTGACGTGTATTCTTTTTTCTTGTTAAGTTGAACCCAGCCTAATTGATTGTTGGTATTTGTTTGTGGAAAATCTTTAATAACGTACTTTTTAGCGCGCGACGAAATATCTATTGGATTGCCTTCTGACCACAGCGAGTTAAGAGATTCTTGTAGTTGCAACATACTATCTTCCTGAGATTCTGAATTTTCAGTAGTTTGCATGTTGTTAGTCATAATCCCCATTCTTTCACTTTGCTTTGTGGCATGTGAGTTTTTGTTTTATATTTTTAGCGCACATAATGTGGCGTTTAATCACATTATTTTAGTATATAAGAAATTATGCATGTTATAAAATGCGCGACATTATTTATCGAAATTATTTCATCAATAGATTGCTAATAAGAGAATACGACGGCTTCGAATATTGAGAAAAAAATGGAGCGGACAACGGGACTCGAACCCGCGGTCTCAACCTTGGCAAGGTTGCGCTTTACCAACTAAGCTATGTCCGCAAACAAGTGAATACCTTATATCATTTTCATAAAAAGTGCAAATTAGGTATGTCGCAAGCCTTACAAGTATTTGCTGCACTTGTAAGGCTTACTTGTTTCAGATTTTTAGTGTTTTAAGTTGAAAACTTATTTTATTTGTTTGCTTACTTGCTTTCGTCATCGCGCTTTGGAGAAGATGGTGTTGCACCCTTTTCAAGCACTCGACCAGGGCCTGCAAGATAAGCTGCGCGGCCTGCTTCAATACCAAGCTTGAATGCTTTAGCCATAAGCACAATATCGTTTGCAGTAGCAACTCCAGTATTTGCCATTACAGCTGCAGCACCCATTTCCATTGCTTCAGCAGCCTGGCTTGGAACGCCAATGCCGGCATCGACAATAACAGGAAGATCGATTTCGTCGATAATAAGCTGAATAAACTTCTTAGTTTCAAGACCCTTGTTAGAGCCAATCAAAGAGCCGAGAGGCATAATTGCGGCAGCTCCAGCGTCGCGCATTGCCTTAGCAAAGTACAAATCTGGATACATGTAAGGAAGAACAGTAAAACCTTCGTCAGCCAAAATCTTTGTTGCTTGCAAAGTAGCTTCATTGTTTGGCAATAAATACTTGCGATCAGGAATAATCTCAAGCTTGATGAAGTTTCCGCAACCCATTTCGCGAGCAATATGTGCAGTGTTAACTGCTTCCTCTACAGTTACGCATCCGCTAGTATTAGGCAAAATGGTAACGCCTTCTGGAATATGCTTTAAAATTCCTGCAGCTTTCTCGCTATAGCGAATTGCTACAGTAATCATTTCAGCTTTAGCACTATTTACTGCGGCATCAATAAGCTCCTCAGAATACTTTCCAGAACCCAAAATGTATCGAGAAGTAAACTTCTTACCGCCCAATTCTAAATAATCTTCATTCTCCATAATTTCCTCCATTTTTTATCCATTTCAACGCTTCTAACGCTTCTAAACTTGCGATAATCGAAACATAAGGCAAATACAAGCCTTCTTCAGGAGAAGACTTAAAATCACCCACTAAGCACACGTTTGAAAGATGCTTAATTTTGATGTTCCTAATATCTCCTAGTCCAGATAAACCAGAAGCAGTAATAACATATTTGTTAGGATGATTCATGAAATAGTCAAGAACCATTGCTTTCGATTCGCGATTGTCGAATGCTTCAATAAACAAGTCGGAGCGCTCAGCAATCTCATCTAACGATTCCGGCGTAACTTTTTGCACAAAAGCTTCTACTTCAACGTACGGCAAAGTTTCATTAAGCCGCGCTTTAGTAGCAGATACTTTGTGTTGTCCAATTTCGTTAATCGTATAATTTTGACGGTTTAAATTCGAATACTCGATACTGTCAAAATCGTAAATGTACAACTTTTTTACGCCGGCTCGCGCAAGCATCAACGCAATATTTGATCCTAAACCGCCGCAGCCAAGTATTGAAACTGATTGTTGAGCAAACAAATCATTATCTTCCTTTAGCTGACGTTTAAGAACTTTTGCGCGAATATCGTCACTTTCCATTCATCCTCCTCCCATAATGCTAAATACTTCAATTTTTGCGTTATCTTTAACTATGAAAGTTTCAAAATCTTTGCGTTTTACTAATTCACCATCAACTTCTATTGCAACAAAAGTACTGTCGTAGCCTTCGCGCTTAAGTAGTTCAAGTAAATTCTCGTTCTCAACATAATCCACAGTATCGTGATTAAGTTTCAGCACACTTACCTCCTTTCTGTAGAATATGCTTTAAGTTTTAAATATTACGTTTAAAGATTCTACCTAATCCTTAGCTGGATGAAGAATAAACTTGCCTTTAAAGTCTTCGCAAACGCCGTTTTCTTTGCTGTAAATTTCTTCACCGCGAAGCAAAGTTCTTACCACCTGGCAGCCAATAGTGCGACCAACGTACGGGCTGAACCTATTGCGATACTCAAGGTCCTCAGCTTTAAGAACATAAGGAGCATTTGGTTTAATGAATGCCAAGTCTGCATCATAACCCAAACGTATGCTTCCTTTTCCTTTCAGATCGAAGCGTTTTGCAGAATTGCTAGAATTCAATGCCACAAATTGAGTTAATGACATTCCGCGCTTTTGCACAGCTTCATCAAAGAACACATCAACATCGTTTTGAACGCTACCAATACCACCCCAAGCTGTGAAAGCATCATCAGTTTGCTTCAAACTCAAAGGAGCTGGCGAATGGTCGGAAACAATGAAGTTAATAGAACCGTCAAAAACCTTTTCCCACAAGCCATTCTGGTTTTCCTTGTCACGAATCGGCGGAGTGCACTTAGCAATATTTCCAATCTCGTCAAGCTCAGAAGTGTCGAAATACAGGTAATGGTTGCAAGTTTCGCAGCTTACGTCAACGCCATTCTTACGAGCGTCAGCAACAGCTTGAGCACCTTCTGGTGAAGAAACATGAACAATATGAATTCTGCATCCAGTTTCTTTAGCAAAAAGACAAGCGCGCTCAATAGCTTCAACTTCAGTGAAAACAGGTCTGGTTGCTACGAACTCAGAAAGCTTTCTAGCTCCCATTTGATGAGCTTTCTTTCCAAGCTGATCTGTAATAGGAGCGTTTTCGCAATGCATAATCAAAATTTTGCCTGTTTTAGCAATCTGCTGCATACCTGTGTAGAGGGAATAATCGTCGCAATTATACAAATCAACTTGCAAATCCCTGTCGCCGGTAGTTCCAAGGAATGCCTTGTAATTAACGACACCCTGCTTATCTTGCTCGCATATTCCACCGTTTAGATTTTGCGGCTCCAAACCACCAGTTTGACCAACATCAACCTTGAGCTTTCCGTCGGCTTCTTCAAGCACTGCCTCAAATGATTTTCCATCAGTAGTAGCAGGAATCTGATTGCAAGGCATTTGCAGCATTGTAGTAATACCGCCTTTTGCACCGGCAGAAGTTGCTGTTACAAAACCTTCCCAATCGTCGCGAACGCCGCCGCCTGGAGCGTTAATATGAACATGAGAATCAACTTTTCCAGGAACAACTATTAAACCAGTTGCATCAATAGTTTTATCGGCTGTAAAGTTGCTTCCAAAAGCGGCAAACTTGCCGTCTTTAATTGCTATATCGGCTTTAGTTGCTTCATTATCGAATACAACCAAACCGTTTGTGATTACTACATCGTAGTTCATATTATTTCCTTTCTTTAGCCATTGTTGGCTGAAAAACTTTTGATAGTAATATTTGACACACGAAACCTACAGCGCATCCCACAATCCATGAGATTTGAGTAAGCGGTGAAAGTAGAGGAATTATCTGCCCGGAAAGAGCAAATAAAAGCCCAAGTATCGTAGAAGTATAAGATATCCAGTTAGTTCCAGAATAAGCAGATTTTGACGAGCTATTTGTATCGTAATAAATTTGATCAAGATCAATATGCGTGCGCTTTACTACGTAATAGTCAGCAAGTAGAACACCTGCAATAGGGCCTAAAAGCATACCAATAAGATTCAAAAAGCCTGTAATATTAGCCATAAACTTCCACGGCATTAACACAGTGCTTACAAGAGCTGCAATAACTACGCCACGCTTATAATTTACAAATCGCGGAGCTAAAGCAGTTAGCTGGTATGCTGCAGGAACAATATTGCCAGTAGCATTTGTGCAAACTGTAGTAAGTAGAAGCAACCCAGTAGCTATTGCAATTGCAGGAAGATTATCCCACTTGTTTATGATAACAAGAACATCTGTAATAGTTTCATGGTAAAAAAGCGATCCGCCCACTAAAATAACTACGCTTGTAAAAGCAAAAAGCGCGTAACTCAGCAAGAAGCTAGCAATTTGACCTTTTAGTTGAGCCATAGTTGACTTTGCGTTTTGCGTAAAATCAGCAATAGAAACGGCAGGAGCAGCCCAAACACCCAGTACAGAATTTACAACCATCATCATGAAAAGCCCAAGACCGTAATTAGTTGGCGCTTGAACAGTAGCATGATATTGCATGATTGCAGATAAACCACCAGCACAGCTAATAGCCCATACGCTCATGCAACCAAAAACAACGTAAATAAGCGGGCTTAATACTACAGTTAGCTTATTAAGAGTCTTTCCTCCACCTAAACCAATCGCCAAATTAAACAACCAAAATATTGCGAAGGAGATAATAATAGGTATGTGCGAACCTACAAATGGTATTTTGCTTCCAAACGTAAGAAACTCAGGGCAAATTTTGCCAACTAGAATCTCTAAAGCTTTCGCGCCTATATATGTTTGAATGCCATACCAGCATATTGCAGCAACTACTCCCCTAAGGAATCCTGGTAGTTGAGCGCCTGCTTTTCCGTATGTTGCGCGCAAATGCATAGAAAACGGTATGCCGTATTTGGATCCTACAACACCGTTAGCAACCATGACAATTGCTGTAAGAATTGCGCCAAGCATGATACCAATCATTACGTAAATTGGAGAGTATCCCATCAAAAGGAACGCTCCAACTGCAGCATAATTAGGAATATTGTGTACAGACTGCATCCACAAAGTGCAAAAATTAAGAGCGCTCATTGTGCGTTTTTCTTGCGGCTTTGGCAGTAAATCTTCGTTAGTGTAGCCGCGCTCGCGGTAACATTCCAAGTTTTTACTAGCTACTGGCTCGTCTTGTAGCAGTTTACTAATTTGCATGCGCACCTCCTTACTTTTCTTGTTTGTAAATTTGATTCTTTTTTGTGTTTTGAGTTTTGCGTTTTTTATTTTGAGTTTTTTGAAAGTAATAATCGCAACTTTGCTCAAAAATAAAAAAGATACGAAAGGATATCGTACCCGTGGTGGTGCGCCCCTTCGTATCAGCCTCTTATTCGTGAATAAGCGTTGTACTCTCATTCGATATTCACTTTTCTTCGCTGCGATTAATTAAGCAGTGAAGTTTGCATCGTATATGCCTTTTACGTCCTTCCTAAATTTCTATTTCTTTTTGGTTTTCGTTTGGTTTTCGTTTGGTTTCCGTTATCTTTTAGTTGGTTTTCGTTAGTCCTCATAAGCCAAACTATGCAGAGCATCTCGTAAAAGCTTTACTCCGTGAACAGCGTCTTGTGGATCTGTGTACTCTTCTGGAGCGTGACTAATACCATCTTTTGAAGGAACGAAAATCATTCCGGATTTTACAAACGGAGCAAAAATTTGCGTATCTTGACCAGCACCTGAATGCATGACTCTGTACGCATAACCTTGCTTATTAGCTTGATCTTTCAAAAGATTAATAATATCGTTGCTAAGTGGTGTAGGATCGTCAGACATCCACTTATCAATCTGCGCTGTAATGCCATAAGACTTGGCAGTTTCGTGAATATCTTCGTCGAGTTCCTGCAAGAATTTATCAAGAAAAGCTTTATCTGTATGACGGCAGTTCATTGAAAAAGTAACTTCTCCAGGAACAATATTTACTTGATTTGGAACTACGCTGATTCTACCGAAAGTAAGTACCAGTGGGTCGCCTGCTTGCTTAGCTTTGTCAAGATTCTTGGCGATTATATGAGACATGCAATCTACTGCATCGTGCCTGTAGGGCATCATTGTTGTGCCAGCGTGATTTTGTACGCCTTTAAGATGAATATCCCAACGATGCTGACCAGCAATGCTAGTGATAATACCTAAATCTTCGTGATTGCTGTAAAGCGTTGGTCCCTGCTCAATATGTAGCTCAATCCAGGCTTCAAGATTTGCGAACTTAGGTTGAGTTGTTTGATAATTGAACCCAGCTTCACGCATTGCTGTTTCGAAAGGAACACCTTCACTGTCGCAAATATTTTCTACATCCTCTTTTTTGGCTAGTCCGAAGAAATTTTTTGAACCCCAGAATACGTACGGGAAACGTGAGCCTTCCTCTTCTGCTAAGCAGATAATGCGAAGACTTTTCTTTGGCTTTCCATATCTAGTAAGTAAATTCTTAATTGCTAAATATGCTGCAACTATTCCAAGTTGGCCGTCAAAACGACCTCCTCTTGAAACTGTGTCAATATGCGATCCACAAGCTATTATGTTTCCTGGCTTTTCGCATCCTTCAACAGTTGCAATTAGGTTTCCAACTTGGTCGAATTCTACAGTCATACCGAGTTTTTCAAATCGTTGACGAAGAGCAAAAAGAGCCTGTTTCCAAGATTTTGTGTAAAGAGGTCGAGTAACCCCTTGTTCTCCTGGTTTTTCTGTGAATCCTGCAAGCCAGCTTATGGCTGATTCTATAGTTTCAGCACTTATGCTGCTATCAATCATGTGCAGTATTCCTCCTCACTTGTGCAAGTTTTCCCAAAAGTGACATTCAGGCGGATATTTTTTGGTTTTTGTTTAGTTGATACTCGTGTAATTGCTACTACTTTGTGGCAACGCAAGATATCACGAAAATCGTGACAGAAAGAAATCACTTACTGTAATTGCTCCCTACGCATGTCTTAACAAAACAGGTTCAAAGGGTGTTTCTCAACTGTTTCCAGTACCCCTGCAATTTTCACTTGTACTCGGATGAGTATAGCACGATATTAAATGAACTCAAAATGAACATTATCATGTGTGTTTCTGTGAAGAAATGATTGTTTGGTTGACTGATTGGTTGACTGATTGGTTGACTGCTATGAGATATTGCTTCCATTTGTGGTTGCGTGTGTGTTCGGCTGCGAAAAATTTTCATATGAAAGTTAGAAAATAAAAAATAGCCAAATAACAAAAAACGCAGTGCCTCTACACTGCGAACATATTGTGGGTGATATAGGAATCGAACCTATGACCCCTTCCGTGTGAAGGAAGTGCGCTAGCCGCTGCGCCAATCACCCAAAATTTTTTAATTATGCGTGAAAGGCAATCCTTTCGAGTGGGCGATACAAGGTTCGAACTTGTGACCCCTTCCGTGTCAGGGAAGTGCGCTACCACTGCGCCAACCGCCCAGGTTGTTTATTAAGCATGAAGCTTAATCGAGGTGGGTACGAGAGTCGAACTCATCTATACGGCTTTGCAGGCCGCTGCCTAACCGCTTGGCTAACCCACCGTAAGGTCGAATAACTCATCGGACCTAGAGCGGACAACGGGACTCGAACCCGCGGTCTCAACCTTGGCAAGGTTGCGCTTTACCAACTAAGCTATGTCCGCAATGCAACTTTACTGACCAACGTCAGCGCCGAAGCACGAGTAACTACTATACCCGAAATATTTACAAATGCAAGCCCTCGCCTATTTTGGCGTGTCGTTTGGTGGTGTTTGCGTGCGTTGGTTGGATGTTTGTTAGTAAATAAGATTATATATGATACAATGGTAGAACAAATGGATTGGGAGTACTCGGTCGGCGAAAGCTCTAGGCGTTATGCCTAGAGCTTTTTGCTTTTCTTACTATCACTCAATCAATAAGGTTCATTTTATGGATAGACTTTTACGCCATAACCTTTAATTTCTCCATCTATAGATTTTCTGATTTTATTTCTCAATATGTCATACGCTCTATTAGATTGCATAGGATGCAAATAATGTATACCAATAGGTCTAGCAACTAAATCAGCCAATTGAAGACCTTGCAAATTAGCAGATTTACTTATGCAATTAAAATCAAACATTCCTTTAATGCCACGAATATTAGAAGAAGCTATAAAGTTATTAAAAGCCTTTTCAAGATTAGAATCCTCTTTATTGCCACGACTCTCAAAAATAATAGGAATTGTTTTCCCAACTTGATTACGTTCCTGCAATTCATAAAAAATGCGCTCAATACCAAAATTCATGCCAACGAAATAAGGATTTTTAGGAGCATCATAATGAGAATATTTATTCTTATCTATCACTGTTGAAACAATCGTAAAATTAGATGATTCAATTATTTGATTTAATCTATTGAAAAATTCATTTCTTACTGAATATTCCATAAGAATATTAAAAACTCCAATTCTTTTTCTAATTTCACGTTCATGAAGTATAGGAATATTTGAACCGAAAAAATCAAACTTTAATTTAAGAATCTCTGGCACAACATGTTCCACATAATGCTTCTTTTCAAAGATACAAAAAGACAAAACAAACACAGGATACTGCTTGTCTATGCTAACAAGACTTTGGTCGCCGCTTTCATCAACAAAAACAATATAATCGCCAAAAGTATTTTTGTTCATGTCCTACTTCCCAACTCTCATATTTTGTATTCCCCAAAATAGTAAATACTGCAAAATATTATACCAGTAATATAAATTGTGCTAATAATTTTTTATTGAAAAAATAAGTATAAATATAGAAGATGTAGCTTATTTTAATCGTTTTTTTATTTATATCTTGTATAAAAATTGTTGCGTTAAGGAAACAGTTTTGATACTTGCGCGTATTACGTATGATAAATCTGCTAAACAATAACAACAATATGAGTCACACTTGCGATAATGAAGATGCTCATATGATAAAATCAAATATAGAGCTGTGGATCCCCCTTACCATTGACCCTTCACGGGGTAGGTTTGGGGGAATGACCAGCTCTTTGGGTTATATGCCAAAAAAGTGTAGTTATAGTTCAAAATTTATTTATTCATCTGGTGAATGGACTTTACGAGGGACTCCTAAATCGTCTGCTATATCGTCATAGTCATCGCCGCATTCATAAGGGTCTAATAAATTGTAAGCTTCTATTAGCAGCTCTTTAGGTGCGCTCTTGTGTAACCATGCGTCTACTAAATAAATATCAATCGCAACTGACGGTTCGCCTGCGCCAATAGCATCATTAGCAAATTCTTTGGAAAATTCACTCATATATGGCTCAGCATAGGGACGAAGTTTTTCAGCCATGTCATAACAAAGTTTCATCATATCCATTAGCTTTTCACACCTCTCTTATCTTCCACATCATTTATGCAGTAACAACACGCTAAGCTCTTTCTTTTTGATAAACGCACTTCCAGGATAGCATCAGCGTATGTGGGAAAGACAAAATTATCGTTAAAAAGCCGACGGATTTTAAGGGATTACCCCCGCGTATGCGGGAAAGACCGGCTGAAGCGGTACGCGCAACTGCTGAGCAGAGGATCACCCCCGCGTATGCGGGAAAGACCGCGCCTTGCTGAAAATAGCGCGTCCGCGTTTGGGATCACCCCCGCGTATGCGGGAAAGACAAAGTATTCACGACGGTGATTATTTTGATAGAAGGATCACCCCCGCGTATGCGGGAAAGACACCACGGTTTGCAATTTCTGCGTCAATGTTTGCGGATCACCCCCGCGTATGCGGGAAAGACTTGACCCTACTACATTCGCAGACACGCAAGTCGGGATCACCCCCGCGTATGCGGGAAAGACCATTTATTTTTACTTGAATGTCAATAAGTTGGTGGATCACCCCCGCGTATGCGGGAAAGACATCCTCTTTTGCGGATTTCTTACAAGGCAATAGGGATCACCCCCGCGTATGCGGGAAAGACAAAGAATGTTTAGATAAGCTGTCAAAACCTCAAGGATCACCCCCGCGTATGCGGGAAAGACGGCAGGGAAAAGCTGAACTCTTTTATAGATCTAGGATCACCCCCGCGTATGCGGGAAAGACGGCAGGGAAAAGCTGAACTCTTTTATAGATCTAGGATCACCCCCGCGTATGCGGGAAAGACCTTACGGAAATGCAGAAAACAAAACAAAGTACAGGATCACCCCCGCGTATGCGGGAAAGACTTATCGTAGCTCGTTCTCGCGCTATCGTTGATGGGATCACCCCCGCGTATGCGGGAAAGACAAGCTGCGACAGCTTACAATCTCTTTGACTTGCGGATCACCCCCGCGTATGCGGGAAAGACTTTAAGCTGGCTTTGAATACTAGTGCTAAAACGGGATCACCCCCGCGTATGCGGGAAAGACTTTTACCAAGCGAAACCACATCTGCTTCATAAGGGATCACCCCCGCGTATGCGGGAAAGACCTGAGTTAAATGCCCAAGCTTATCATGCAACTGGGATCACCCCCGCGTATGCGGGAAAGACGCAAGCTTTGGCAATAACTCTTTCACATCATCGGGATCACCCCCGCGTATGCGGGAAAGACCCTTCCAAAATTTTTATGCTATTATCAGATGAGGGATCACCCCCGCGTATGCGGGAAAGACTTATTAATTTGGCTGCATCTTGGGTTTTGGAGAGGATCACCCCCGCGTATGCGGGAAAGACTATTTCTTGCGCGCGACGTAAGCGCCCTCTTGCGGATCACCCCCGCGTATGCGGGAAAGACCATTTCGTGAGATAGTTTGCAGCGTGTCGTACAGGATCACCCCCGCGTATGCGGGAAAGACAAAATCGTATGCACATTGTCATGTCTTCTCAAAGGATCACCCCCGCGTATGCGGGAAAGACTCCTAACGCAGTTGCTTTACTTACAACGCGTGAGGATCACCCCCGCGTATGCGGGAAAGACATAAACAATTGCAAACAAATATTGACGCGGAAGGGATCACCCCCGCGTATGCGGGAAAGACCTTGGATTAAAGCACATAGTTATGAAGATGATGGGATCACCCCCGCGTATGCGGGAAAGACTGTCTTTAGGTGAGGAATACGCAGACACTACTAGGATCACCCCCGCGTATGCGGGAAAGACACTTAAAGATCCCAATAAAATTACCATTTCTATAACAGAAACAGTCAAATTTCATTTACTTTTCAGATTCAGCCTATCACAGAGCATGGCACAACAGTATTTTATTTTTATGAAATAAATTTTAGCAATCCTTTCAAATTAAAAACAAGATGCGCTGTTAGTCTAGCATCCAGAAGAGCTCTATGTGGAACAGATTCAGCAATGTTGTATTCGTGCAGCACTGTTTTTAATTGGTAGTTTTTTAAAAATTTCTTTTCTTTCTTTACAAAACGAGAAATATCAAAAATTTTGTTAATTGAAAGAGAATGATCAAATCTTTCATCTAATGAAGATAAAGCAGAATTTAAAAATGACATATCAAATTGTACGTTATATCCAAGTACAGGTAATCTTTCGACAAAATCAATAAATTCTTTTAATGCTAAATCTAATCTGACACCATAAGATTCAAGCATGTTGGATGTAATACCAGTTAGCTCAATAATTTCATTAGGAATAAAATTATTTTTGTTAAAATTACTAACGCTATCGCAATTAATATTTATTAATTTCTGGAATTCTTCAATTTTTCCATCAATGAACTTAACGGCTCCAATTTCAATGATTTTATCAACTTTGCTATTTAAACCTGTAGTTTCGCAATCTATTACAACAAAATTTTTATCTATTTTATCTATAAAATCCTTCCAGTAATCGGTACAAGTTATCTCTTCATTATCCGTAGCAAATTTTGCAGTTTGAGAAGCATTATCATAACTTAGATAACTAATATTTTCATTAGCAAGATTATTTTCAATTGTGCTAGAAGGAGTATTAATATTTTTACGCCTTATATTTGAAAATTTCTTTGCATTATGAAAATGTGCTGCATCGCTAAATCCATGTTTAATATCGTTTTCTAGTGTATCAACTGTTGGAATACGTACTAGAGGCAATCCATCTGAATAAACCACTTCACGATGCGAATGGATAGTTTTAAAATCATAGCCAATCTCATTTCTAGAAGAAAAGCTCATTGTTACAGCACCATTGCCAACACTATCTTCTATACGCTTCCATAATTCTTCTCGGACTCGACTATTAAAATTGCCGACGTAAACGCCTGATGCTATTTCTTGCATCCACTTAGTTAAATCACCTCTTAAAGATAGTGGACAGTTCGTCATCGTAATCACAGTTAACGGCATATCAATTCACCTCACTGTAATTTACGCCAGAAGCTACTAGAAGTTCCTTATCGTCCCAAAGATGTATTATATCAACAGTAATTTGGTCGTCAATCGGGATTTCAAGAAGATTTTGTATATCATTAACAATACGAGACATTATATTGCAATTTGCGAAGCAATCGCGCATCTTCAAACGCATTAACTGTTCAATGTCATCGTCGGATTCACACCGAGCAGCAATTTCAAAAGATGCAGGAATAGTTAATTCAGCTTTATATAAGTCTGCAATATCGTATACAAGAGAAAGATCATGTCCAGTATGCACGAAACCTAATCCAGGTGCTAAACCTAAAGCAGATATTATGCTATGCACTAAACCGTAAAGGCATACATTACCTACAGACAATGCTTTATTAACAACAGTGCCACTTTCAAAATCATTGACTTTATAATCGCGACCATTCCATTGGACATTGTATTTGTTAGACATTTCCCTGTATAAATGTCTAACACGAGCGCCCTCTCTCCCTCGCAATTGTTGCATAGTATATGACGATACGTTTTCATTAGGGAAACGCATTTGATACATTTTTCTCGCAACGTTCAATCTTGATCTACTATTAGTAACAAGTTTTGCTTGTTTTTCCAATAATCTTGAGCTTCTTGACAATGCTCTACCATGAGCGTAATTGCGAACACCATGCTCGCCAACCCAAACTATGCTTGCGCCAACATCTCCAAGTAATTCCATAGCTCTGTGAGTAATCTCAGTGCCAGGACCTAAAAGTAAAACGCCAATCATTGCAGCAGGAACTCTTATAGTTCCATTTGCATCAAAGACTGTAACAGCACTATCAAGACGATTAATTTTCGCATGCTCTACGTATATAAAACTCACTCTGTCGCTTATACGTGGAAGCTCTGGTATTTCAGCTTTTTTGGCACCGAATTTCTTTTTCATACTGTTACAGCCTTTAATAAAATAGCGTCATTTATTTAATTGTCTAAAGGAATTACTGTCATCATTCCAAAGCCATATGCTTTCTTTTTACCAATTCCTTCTAGCAGTGTTTTACGCATGATGTCTGCATCACTAATTGTTAAAATACCTTGATAAACAGCTTTACTTAATCGAATAGGTTTTTCTGACTTGGTGAATAAGCTATATCCGCGTTCAACAATAGCGAATTCATTTTCGTTCAACGAAAAACCTAATTTTTGTGCGCGATTAAGCAAAAAATTCATCTGCTGATCATAAGTAACATGTGGTACTACCCTACCTCTAGTAGTGCGAGTTTCAGCAGTATCAGAAATAGAAACAACAGGATTAAGAGTTACTCTAAATTGCATTTTCATACCATTTTTTAAAGACGACAAGAACTTATCATAATTCTTGCTTGAAGCTGTTCCAGCAACTCCATACATCTCTAAACGTTGTAAATTAGGTTCTGAATCACTCACTATAAGTAAGTAATGTTTCCCATTCAAAGAATCTATTCTCCACAATTTTCTGCTTCGCTCATGATTTATCCATTCATCTGGAAAACTTTGTTCAACCCAGTTATGAAAAGCTCCTACAGATTTAAGATCTAGCTGCGATTTAGGTTTTTTATAATCAATTTCAACTCTACTCAAATAAGACATTTAAGCCTCCAATCCAGAAAAAGCATCATGCTCAAAACTAAAAGTTTCAGAATCTTTTAGATGTTCACTATCTGATTTGCTGCTTTCTGAATTCGAATTATTGTGCGAAATCTTCTCAATAGGAATTTCCATTTTTGACTCGTATCGAAATCCAAATTTTCTTTCCTTATTTGAGAAAGAATTAACGTAATCCTTTCGTAGCTTACGAACATACGACTGAATTTTATAAGTACAAGTATTATCTTTAGCTAATTCGCATTCTGCTTTATCTACTAAATCTGAATCAGCATATAAAGATATAAATCCTGCATTACATGATTCATTAGAAGATTGCGAGAGCATAGATAATTTAGAAACTTGTACTTGGTTTTTACCTGCTTTTCTTGCAAGCCACTCATACTTTAATAATGCTTGAATTACTCCGCAATCTTCTACGCCTAAAATAAAATCAGCTGTAGGAGGCAGCGATCTTCTACCCAAACTAGATTGGAAATATGGCGAGCGCAAAGCATCGTTAATGCTATCTATGAGTTTCTCATTGTCAGATCCTATTGCAACAAGAAATATAGCATCTTCTATATAGTAGCGGTTTGTAACATAATTTTTTTCAAAATCACCGTTAGCTTTATATTTTGCAGCAATATGATAATCTCTAAGCAAATTCCCTTGCTGATCAATTCGCACTGCAAAATCTAAATCATTAAGCTTTGCAATATTTTCATCGCAATCTGTACTTCTTCTATATCCAAAAGCTGCAGCAATCATGCCTACTACCGCACTTTTAGATGGATAGTAGTCTGTGTGACGAGTCTCAAAATGAGAATCTGTACCCCATGATTGCAAAGGCCCAGCGAACTTCAGTAATAAACTTTTCATAAGCTTCCTAACTGTTAAACACTAAACATCAACCAATAAGTGTTATTTATTAAGAAATTTACTGAAGCAATTCGGAGACTTTGGAAGAAAAATCATCCAATAATTGCTGCATACTTTGCTCTTCCACTCCTAATTTAATCTCCTCACTTGAAGAATCCATTGTCACATAGAATGATGCAAGTGGTTTATGGACGAATTTTTGAACTTTTTCGTATTCTTGAGATAGCTTTTCTATAGATTTTGAAACATATCCGTCCTTAGATTTTACTGGATCTTCAAATGCACTAACTAAGTTCACTGGCCTATCATCTCTTAAAGTTACTACAAGCATTTGCGGCAAAGTTTGATTCGCAAAAGTATTTGCTTTTCCAGTAGGCATAGCGTTAACGAAAGCTTCAATAAAAAGTCTAAGAGCATTAATTGTAGATTCTTTGTTATCGCTCAACTGATGGCTAAACTCATGTACTGCCACATTTGCATAACGATAAAGCGTTGAAGAATTAAATTCTATTGTTCCAAGCATTCCAGCTCCAGCATTATCCTCAGTAGATAAGTCATCAACAGCAGTATAGTAATCAAATTCAGCACGAACAGCGTGAGTGGAAATTGCGTGAGCAACTTGAGAAGAAGCATCCTCATTAAGCGATGGATCGTCTGCAAGCATGCGACCAAATAAAGCAATATCAATAGGTGGATTATCTTTCAAGATTTCTTGCAGTTGCTTCTTGTCAGTAACTTTATTGATTGCTGCTTGCGCTAGAGAATTTGCTTGAGTCTCTCCTAAGAAGAATAAAGCTTTTGCTGTAGGAACTGTTTCACCCTTATCTGTTTTAGTTTTAACTCCAGCAGTATTTAACGTTTTATCTGCTAAATCTAATGCTTCTTGTTCAGATAATTCTGGTTTTAACGTAATGATTTTATCGGCAACGTATTTAACAATGTTTTTGCTTCGTATTCCAACATTAGAATTACCGCCGTGCTCTTTGAAGTATTCACGCATTGAGTGTTTCCAGCATTGAGAACTTATTCTGTTTCTAGTTACACCGCCATATTGAGCAGTTTTTGGACTGCCTGCATCATCACGATTAATATTGCATGGTGGAACAGTTTGGATTGCTTGAATATCTAAGAATAAATGAGCGTTCATGATTTTGCCTTTCTAATTTTAGTTAATTGTTTAATAATGCTGTTTTTAAAATATGTAATTTTTGAAAGCTAAAAAGTACTGCTACTAGCTAAAGCGATAGTATTCTTGTGCCCAGGAAAGTCTTATTTTTTCTGAATCTTCAAACTGAAGCAAATACAAATCGCGTGCTAATTTAGAATAATCAATCGCTTGTTGATTTTCTTTTGTTCTGCTTTTTAGTAGTCGAACTAGTTGACGAAGGTAATAGTAAAAACTTTCGTAATCGCTTGCAGTAATCATAACACTAAAGCGTCTATCCATCGCTCCACGCACACCTTCGTCACTTCTTAGTGCTCTTAAAGCTGTTCCCATATTGTTATAAGATTTTTCATTTTCTGAATCTTCAGATTTGTTCAAATCCTTATAACTTGATTTTTCTACACTACCTTGTTCATACAATGCGTATATTTGCAAAGTATTTATAACAGATCGCATTTGATAGCTAACTTCACTATATTTATTGATAAAGCTTTCTGGAACATTGCTTAGTATCCATGGCCATATTTCTACAGACTGACTTAATGGCTTACCAATTGTGTGACGCAGTTGAGCAAGCATAGCTCGCCTTGATGCAATATCTGAGCCATTCAAAAATTGATTGATAATTTTTCTAACAGCATTAGATACTTCAACAGATTTGCTTTGATTTTCAGCCATAATAGCCTCCTTTCTATGTCTTTATTTTTTTGATAATTTTTTTAAGCGACTAGTAAAAATGCTGTAAGCCGTAACTATATTTTTTGTAGTTTCTTTCTCACTTTGCACAGCAGGCCTACCTGTAAAATCACGCAATGTAGCATTTTCCAACATGCCTTTTGCTTCATTTATAAGTATGCTATGCAAAGTATTTCTCCATTGAGTACATCGTTCGTTCATTAAATCTTTTGGTTTAATATTTGCTAACCATTGTCTAAACGGCTTATCGACTAAGAAATAAATATGACTAATACACTTATCAGCATATTTAGTTGCATCATCTTTATTTCTATTACGTATTTCACATATGTCTAGAAGAAATTGCCTGTAAATAAATCCTATGGCAGATCTTGTATACTCGACTTCATTGTTAATTCTGCCCACCCATCCGTTGTCAGAATTATCAGTTACTACAACTTCATCAATATGCAGAGTATCGCATATTTCATCTGTAGGAACCCAAGATGTAGCATTACCATCATCTTTCATACTCGCAGCCTGTAATGAAATAGAAGAACCTTCAATATCTTTACTAATTTTGTTTAACCATTCCATAATGCCTGGTTTGTGATTTTTTAGGATCCCATCATCTGATTCTTGCAATGTAAGTAACCCAAATGATCTCCACATAGATTCTTCTACTTTATGCTTCCTTGGAGTGTATTTGTCCTTGTTTTCACGTTCCTTGTTGTACTGCCATACTGTCATCGGCTCAATAAAAGCATTTTGATGATTAATATCAGGAAGTTTCACTATAGAAACCGATATTGGCTTATCAATGCTAATATCAGGATTTATATATATTGCTCTACTCCAGCGAGTGTAAAGTTGAGAAATATTGTCAATAAATGTTTCATAAAACGAATTTTCAATATTTTCCGCTCCTGAATATTCCCAACATGGCTTTTGTTTTTTCTCAGGAGATTGCATTTCGCCAACAAGTACACAGTTGAGCATAAGAGTTTCAAATAGGTTTTCGCCTTCTATGTAAATGCCACCAAGGTCAAAAAGCCATCCTTTAGAAGCTTTATATTTTTCCGTACCAAAAATGGTCTTATCTGCCAATCCAACGTATGACTGTAACACAATAATCCATCTTGCTAATTGTGCTTCAGTAAGTGACGATTTGTTGTTATCAACATTATCTTTTGGAGAAAATACAGCTATTTTATTGTTACTTTCAGAAATCAATCGATTTATATTTTTACCAGATATCTCACTAGGAGATTTGCCACCAAGCTTTTTACTATCGATATCTTGTTTAAGTACTTGCAAAAATGGATACTTGTCATCAAAAAGGTAGAAACGATCATGCCATTGTTCTAAATATTTGAAAACTGCGTCTGGAAACTTTTTTGAATTCCAAACTTCGCGCCAAATATTCATTGTTTCTTTATTGAAATAATATTCATCATCTTCACCTGAATCAAATTCACGAGAATTTCCATGAATGTCGTACCTAGAAAAAACAGTATGAAGCACAGCAAGTAAAACGCGAAGCAATGCAAAGTCCTGTGTTTTCATATCTCCCGCAAGAGCTTTATATTCAGATGCATGATTAAACACATCTGTAATTGATACGAGCTTATTGTGGCCTTTTTTGTCTACAATGACGGAAATCCAAGGCTCATCTAATAAATTAAATCTGCTCACCCTTTATTCCTTTCTGTCTTCTTTTGAACTCTTAATACACACAATACCACTTTTCTCAGAATATGCAACTCTGTATTTCGATAATTCGCAAATATTATTTTCATCGAATAGAAGCACCAAAGAACCTCGCAACCAAGGCTGATTATCCCAGTCTTTGAATTGATTTTGTTTGCGTATTCTTTCCAGTTCGTTAATCGTTTCATCAACACGATTGCTGTTTAGTGTAAACATCCACGGCAATCCTACTGTTTCTTGAGCAAGTTTCATTGCAACTTCCGCATCATCAATATTTTGTGAAATATCTTCACAATCATGGAAAGTTCCATAACCAAACCCAACTTTTTTCACAGCAATAACTTCTATAGATTCACCACTATTGCGAACTTGAGCACATGCAAATTCATCAGATTCATTTGTAATTGGATTCTTCAACAAGCCGACAATAGATCTTTCACCAATTTCTGATTCTGGATTTTCAATTCTATATGTTTTTGCAGCACTTTCATTACTATTTCTTACTGAATCGTGTTCTCTTTTTGCAACAGCATACACATCTTTCAAATCTTCTTGTAACTCTAAAGGATTATCGCCATAAACTATTTGCACTAATCGAGAAATATCTTTAGGCATGTTTATAACATCTGGCAAATAGTATTGGGTTCTCATAAGTAAATATTTGCTGTAAATAGACTCTGAACCTTTATCAAATTCATAACGATCACTGGTTCCCAACACATATAAAATTGGCTCTGTGAAATTTTCTGGGCGTTCTATCGTATGCCTGTGTAATCTACCAGCACGCTGAAGTAATAAATCTATAGGAGCAAGATCAGTAAACAAAACATCAAAATCAATATCAAGCGACTGCTCTAATACTTGCGTACCGATAATTATTGCACGAGCAGGTCTATGAGCATTCTTGCCAATCATATTGCAAATCTGTTGTTCTTTTCTAACTCTATCTGTAGCAATAAATTGCGAATGAATAACTATAACTTCGTAATCACTAAACTCATCAACGCAGGCATTATAAATTTCCTGAGCTCTTTTAACGGTGTTTACTATAATCCCAGCAATACCGCCATTGTTTAGCAAAGATTTAAGCTCATTAACAAGTGATTCATGTAAGTTATCGTCTGTTATTTTTCTTACAGAAATAGATTTATTATCACTAACATCATTTTCAATAAATTTTTGTTTTACACAGTTTTTATCACTGTAAGTGATTAAAGGATAATTATTTGTTTCAAAATCAACATTAGATTTATCACATTCTCTCCAATTAAACCCAAACAACCCACACATATAAGCTTTTATAAGTTCTTTTCTACGCTTAGCAGGTAAAGTAGCAGAAAGTAACACTACAGGAACACCGTATGCTGACATCCAAATAAGAGATTCTTCAAGATACTTATTCATATAAGCGTCATAAGCGTGCACTTCGTCAATAATTACAACTTTTTTACTTAAACCCAAATGACGAAGCATAAGATGTTTTTGCTTTAATGAAGCTAACAAAAATTGGTCTACTGTACCAACCACAAAGTCATCCAACATTGCGGTTTTTCGCCCAGTAAACCAATCATTAAGTATTACTCCATTATTATTTACATCATTATTACTAAATCTACTCTCACAACCATCATTCATATTTTGCATTCCATACGGCAAATGCGCATAATCTGCATTCAGTTCAGCTTTACCATGAACTAAACGTAAACCAATCTCACCCTGAAAATCACTATTCACACTTTTAAGCCAATCCTCAACTCGCCTAAACATTCCATTAGAAGTTGCTTGAGTAGGAAGACCGAAGAATACTCCGCTTCTTCCGGTTAGATTTGCTAATTGCTCAGCAGCAATTAAAGAGGCTTCTGTTTTCCCCGATCCCATTGCAGATTCAAGAATAAAAATTCCAGGCTCTTTAGACTGAGAAATAGCATCATACAACGCTGACTGAATATTATTTGGCAAGAAACCAAAACGATGTTTGTATGTTTGTGAAACATCACTATAGCAATTTAATGATTCCCATACGTCTTTAGAACCATGTTGCAACCACTTTTCCCAACCTTTTCTATATCTTTCTTCCTGATTTTCAATCAAATCTTTTTCTATTGAAATAAGCGGAAAATAGTGTTCATTACTAGTAATCCAATCAGCCATAATTACTAATCCACACAACAAAACTTGTGCTGGCTCACTTATTTCAGGAAGATCATCTACATTAGAAAAATCATTTCTTTCTAAAGCCCAAACCAAAATATCATTCTGCAACTTTTTCCATAATTTACTATTTTCACTCTCAGTTTCACTTTGATAGTAATTGTCAGGATATTTAGACTTATTACTTTTACAAACAGAATCATTATCTAAAGGTTTACCATGATGAGCTCCAACAATTGCACAAATTCCTTCAGGAACTCCAGCATTAGAAAGAATAAATTGACCAGTTATAGTGTGATGACTATTATACCAACCTTCTGGCTTATCAATAAAATAATCAATATTTGTAAAACCAACAGTAGCTAACTTATTTTTTAACGCAATATCTAAATCTTCTGAATTTGAAGACGACTTTCGAAACTGAAAAACGGGAGTAGCTTTACCAATATCATGAACACACCCTAAAAATTGAGATAATTTTTTCGCATCAACTCGTTTACTTAATGATGATTCAATCAATCTTCGCTGACCATCACTAAGCCAGTGATTCCATAATTGACCAATAACATTTCTAGTATCCTCAAGATGTTGAGCAAGAGGAAGCCATTGCATTACTCCATTAGCTTCTCTCTTTTTACCCCATAATGCAGGATTAACAATATGATTACAACTCATACCTACTATCCCCTTAATCCACAATGATTACTAAATAATGGTAAATATACTCTCAATAAGAGCTTTAAGAAAGATTGTGTTGCATATTCGTTACTAAACTAATTAGGGCTTCAAACGTATTGCATGCATTTGAAGCCCCAATAATTGCCTCGCCAATGCGAGAAAGACGATAGAACACGAAACACAGAAGGATCACCCCCGCGCATGCAGGAAAGCCTATCAAAAGCGATTATACATCAACGGCATTGTTATTGTGATTCCTTTAATCTAGATCTTGTACGCATTCGGTTAATCCGTTTGTAGTATAAATTTAAAATTGTTCAAAGTGGTATAACTCTTACAAAAGTAAAGCAGATGTAGATGTTTAATGCGTAAGAAGAGTATCATTCACAAAAATAGATATAACGCAAGTGTATCAAAATTGTTGCGTTAAGGAAACAGTTTTGATACGCGGGTGCGAGCGGTTTTAAATACTTTGCGGTTAGATTATAGCGACAAAAAAATATTGGGCACTAACTGCAGTGCGATTAACGTCCAATATGATTTATTATTTTGTTAAGTTACTTTCAGATTTCCACTTTTCTATGAGTTGCAGAGCTTCTCCCTCAGAAACATGGTTAAAGTCGTTATTATTATTTTCATAATTCAGTACAAACGACGCTAATTTTATTTGCTCTTCTTTAGTAAATTCATCTAAATGATTTTTAACGGAATCTTTAATTCCATTGTAAAGATTTTCTCTAGAAATATAATTTGAGTAACTTTTTAAATTAAAATCCCATCCATAACCATTCGAACCACTGAAGAAATATGCTTTAGTGCATATAAATTTAAGTTTACTCACTTTATCGTTAAATAGTTTTTTAACATAATTTTCAGCTCCTTCTTTATCAAGATCTTCCCACAAATAAAATACTATGTTAAATACTCGCATATTTATCATATTTTCAGATTTTGCAATGAGTTTAATTTTATCAATATAAATTTTTTCGAGAGATTCTAAATGCTTTAAGCTAACTAAATGCAAATCCTTACGCTCGGTTTTATTAAATCTCCCAAATGCCATTTCTTCTCGACTAAGAATATCTGCAATAAGTCCAAGATTAGATTTATTGGAATTTTTAAGAATAGAATAAATTATTTCATAACGTTCATATTCAGAGTCTAATGTTTGAATAAAATAGAGTACAAATTCAGATACTGAATCAGAAATATTATTTATATTATTTATTTCTGTTGCTTTATTTACAAATTCTCCATACAAATTTATAAGCGTAAATACAACGAACTTAAAACGCTCATAATGTTCTTTATCAAACAATGACTCCATGCTTCTTAACAAATAGTCAAGGTTGCCTTGTGAATTAATATTTTTAACAGTACTAATTAAAAGATCTTTGTCATATTTATACAAGCAATCATAAATTTTCTCTCTTGAAACCTTAATTCTACCTATATCGAACATAAAATATAAACTAAATTTTTCAACAGACGCGATGCGATTATATCTTAAAAGTTGCAGATTGCTTGAATGAGAATATTCACCATTGTAATGAATCAATCTAGCAAATGTAGGAAACATTAATATAATAATCTGCATAGATGATTCTGGATTTAAACCCAGCTGTTTAAATTCATTTTTATAGTATTCATAAGTTCTTTCTTCATATTTATTTAAATCGTTATATGATTGTGGCCCATATACATAGATTGCATTATTAATAATCCATTCATATAACTTCGGCTCGAAGATTTCTATTGCAGTAATAGCTAATAAATCAACAAATGATGTTTCTTTCCATAAAGCGGTATATTTGAATTGGAAAGAATTTAGCAACCTATTAGTATCTCTTATATTTTTGATATATGGATTCACGCAATTTTCAAGCACTTTTTCAAAATAATCATTGTTTTCAAATTCTTCTTCGCAATCATTTTTGTATACAATTTTATTGAGTCTACTTTTTAATATTTCAGGCAATAGTGATTTATCAATTTCAGGAACTTCAAAAGAAACTTGAACAATTTTCTTTAAATATTCATCTCCATCAATATTGTGATATTCAGACAAAGCATTGCAAACAATTTCCCTATCCATTGTAAGAACATAAATTATGTTTGGAAAATCGCCTACTTGTTTAACCAATTGGAAAATATCTTTAATTTGAGGAGTAGTCAATCTATCTATATCATCAATAAAAACAATTATTTTGTGGTTAAAATCTTCTAGCGTTTTACACAGTTTTTCTTTAGCTTCATCCAAACTAGGCGTTTTCATTAATTTAGATCCTGCTGCTTTGAATATAGTTTTCAGTATATGAGCGATTGCAGTCCCAGCTACTGGAATAGATGGCAAAGCGTCAATAATATAGGAATATTGACTTATAGCCTTTCCGATTTTTTCTTTATTCTCTTCGCCTTTAGCTACACCTAGTTTATTCTTCAATTCATAGAAAAATAAACTAATCAAATTGTTTTTATCTGAATAATTCCATGGCGAAAATCTTATAATTATTGGATAGTGACATTGATCTTCTTCTGCAGATTTTTGTGAAGTAAAATTTTTTTTGATTCTTTTGTATACTTTTGAATACCATTTTTTCTTCTCTGATTTAGCTACTGGAATCTCAGATATTGCCATATTTATAATAGATGTCTTGCCACTACCCCACTTTCCATACAAACCGATTACAAGACCATCTTTGCTATCATATTCACAAATCGATTTTCCAAATTGTTTAGCAAAATCAGATCTTCCCAACAAATCTTCATCAGCTTTTTCAATAGGTTTATCCGCAACGTAGCTCATATGCTTTCTCCCTACTTTTTCAATTGCAATATTTTTTAGAATCATTTACATTCTAATCATTTATGCAAATTATTCTTTATCTAATCCTTACAATGTTAGGTATTCTAAAAAATTGAGTTATAAGATTATAAACACAAAATTTGAAAATACTATTACATAAAATACAAACTGGCATACAGAGTATTGATGGTTGAAAATCAAAAAAATAAAGGAGCCCACACAACGCCTAAGGTGAGTAAATCAACCGACGGCATGGAGCCGACTTTCAACGCAGGAAGACTCCTATAAAGGATATTAGTAAATATTGCATTATTGCACAACATTGACCTTGTTTGTATATCAAATCTAATTTATAGAGTTGGCACGCAAGTGTATCAAAATTGTTGCGTAATGAAACAGTTTTGATACGCAAATATTGAGTTGTTGTACGTAGATGTTGGCTTATTATACACAGATGTTGAGTTGTTATTATGTACAAATTGAGCAATAAAAACATGTATAATCCCTAGCAGGTTGGATAATAGACGCATGAATATTGCGGATCAACACAAGAAGGCAGCCGAGTTTATTGAGCACTGGCAAGGTCGTGGCGACGAAAAGCAGGAAACACAGAAGTTTTGGCTTGACCTTATGCAAAATGTTTTGGGTGTTCCAGACGCAATAAGCAATACCGAGTTTGAGTATCGTACTGCTAACCGTGGGTACATTGACATGTTGTGCCCTGATTCTCGTTTTCTTGTTGAGCAAAAAAGTAAGAATGTTGATCTTGATAAGCCTGAAGAACGTCAAGGTGATTCTGTTACTCCAGCTGAGCAAGCTGTGAGATATTCCGACAATCTTCCGCCTAGTAAAAAACCTACTTTTATTTGTACCTGTAATTTCAACACTTTTCGTTTTTATGATCTTGAGAAAGATCCTAGAGCACAAAAGTCACCAGTTGAAGAGTTTACGTTAAATAAGCTTGCTGAACATTTAACAGTATTCCGTAATATTTTTAGCGAGAATCGTTCGCGTAACTATATTGAAAAACAGCTTTCTGAAAAAGCCGGATTGTTAGTAGCTAATTTACACAATGAGCTAGCGAAACAGTATGCAGATCCGGATAGCGAAGAAGAACATCATTCTTTAGCATTGCTAACTGTTCGTATAGTGTTTTGCTTATATGCTGAAGATGCAAACTTGTTCACGAATCATATTTTCAGTAATTATATTCATAATGTGCAAGCTAGCGATCTTCGTAGGAAACTTATTGATTTATTTAATACTCTTGATACTAAAGAAAAAGATAGAGATAAGTATCTTGAAAATGAGTTACAACAGTTCCCATACGTAAATGGTGGATTGTTCCGTGAAAATATTGAAATTCCTCAACTCACTGAGCCAATTAAAGACGCTATTCTTCATGCTGGAGATGATTTTGATTGGCATACAATCAGCCCTGTTATTTTTGGCTCTTTGATGGAAGAAACGCTAAGTCACGATCAGCGGCGAAAAGGCGGAATGCATTACACTACTGTGAAGAATATTCACAGGCTTATTGATCCACTATTTTTAGACGACTTAACAAATGAGCTTACTCAAATTGAAATTGATCAAAAAATTTCTGAAAAAGTTCGTAAAAATAAACTCGAGAAGTATCAGAATAAGCTTGCAAGCCTTCAGTTTTTAGACCCCGCTTGCGGTTCAGGCAATTTTTTGACTGAAACATTTCTTTGCTTAAGAAAGCTTGAAAATAGAGCGATTGAGCTTATGCTTGGCGGTCAAGGTTACGTTGATTTAGGAGATAACAATAGCCTTATAAAGGTAAGTATTGATCAGTTCCACGGCATTGAGATTAACGATTTTGCTGTGTGTGTTGCTAAAACTGCATTGTGGATTGCTGAGCAGCAAGCTTTAGACGATACTGAAAGTATTGCAGGATGCGCTTTACCTCATCTTCCTTTGCATGATTCGGGGAATATTGTTAGAGCAAATGCTTTGCAATACGACTGGAATGATTTGCTTTCTGCAGATAGATGTTCGTATGTGATTGGAAATCCGCCGTTTGTGGGGCAATATTTGAAGTCTGTAAACCAGACTGAAGACATGAAAGCTGTGTGGGGAAAAGATTACAACGGTTATCTCGATTACGCTACTGGTTGGTATAGGAAAACAAGCTTATATCTTGCTCATAATCGTTATGCTGCTTTTGCTTTTGTGTCAACTAATAGTATCACTCAAGGTCAGCCTGTGCCAGCATTATTCAAACCGCTGTTTTCTGAAGGTTGGCGTATTCGTTTTGCACATAAGACGTTTGCTTGGAATGCTCAATCTACTGATAATGCAAATGTGCATGTTGTGATTGTTGGTATGGATAAGCAAAGTGACAAGATTTTGCAACCAGTTTTATATAGTTACGAAAAAATTAATGGTGAGCCTACTAAAACCTTAGTTTCTCACATAAATCCATATCTCGTGGGGGGGGGGTATGACATTTTTGTTGAAAAACGTAGCCAGGCTGCAGGCCCTCTTTCCTTTATGCTTAAAAAAGTAGATAGAGGTTCTGAGCCAACGGATGGCGGTAATCTTATTCTTAATACTCGTGAAGAATATGATGAAGCAATGAAAGACCCTATTGCTGCTAAATATGTGCATCCTTTCCGCATGGGTAAAGAACTTATTAATAATATTGAACGCTGGTGTTTGTGGCTTTTAGACGCTGAGCCAAATGAAATGCGTGAATCAAAATTTATTGCTCAACGTATCGAAAAAGTTTGTAGAATGCGTGAAGAAAGCACTGCTGAAGAAACGCGAACTAAAGCTAAGACTGGATGGATATTTGGAAGAATTAATCAACCAGATAAAAATTATCTAGCTATTCCACGCGTATTTACCAATCGTCGCGAATATGCTACTTGCGATTTATATGAGCCAAATATTATTGCTGGAGACAAAGTTTATACATGTATAGACCCAGATGGATTTAATTTTGCAATTATTGAATCATCTATGTTTATGACTTGGCAAAAGGCTGTTGGTGGAAGATTAAAAAGTGACCCTAGCTTCTCCAACACAGTCGTTTGGAATAATCTTCCACTTCCAGAGCTTACAAGTGATATGCGAGCAAAAGTTATTGAAGCAGGTAAAGCAGTACTACAAGCGCGCGCGAATCACCCAGGCCAATCTCTAGCAGATTTGTATGACCCAACATACATGCCAACAGATTTGCGCAAAGCTCACGATGAGCTAGACAAAATAGTAGACGTTGCTTTTGGTTCTGCAAAGCCTTGCACTAATAATGACGAGCGTTTGGAAATTCTCTTCAAATCCTATATTCGCATGACTAAGGAATGAATTTAATATAAGCAAACCTATAAAACAAAAGCTAATCTGGTGAATATTATTGGGGGCATAATCCAAGATCTAAACACCGTTACTAACTCAGTCAACGAACTGAGAAAGTAACGGTAAAACGCAAAACGCCGTTAATATCTCAGCTAACGAACTGAGAAAATAACGGTGTTTAACGATTGCTACATACTACTTTCTGAATCAACCAGCTTAAAGCCGCAGCGCACTAAACTTTTTAGCGATAGTCTTCACTAAGTACGAACAACAGCCTAAAGCACGCAAAATCGTCTGATCCTAATACCCAATTACATCTTTCTCAACTTCGCGTATAACGTCCTCGGATATGTTTTCAACAGCAATACGATAGACCTTATTCATGCGAGGATTATAAATACCCAAGTACTTAATATTCTGAAACTCTGGATGAATAGAATGCAAACCCATACGCCAATACATAAGCAGTTGAAGAGTCTGATCCTTATCCAACTTTTCTTTAGAAACTTTGAGATCCCACAAAGTATCAGCTGTTATAAAATCACCATCGCCAGCACTTACCGTATCGGTGTAACCGCCCTCTAGCGTAAAACCGTCAAGCACCTTCGGGTCATAACACTCAAGAAAATGAAGCGAGCGTTGAACCATAACTCTAATGTTTTGGATTGTGTGCTCATCGGGATTGATTTCATCAAAAGGCCTGTATCCAATAGGATCATATCTAAAGCATACGTCGAATCCAACAAGTTTGACGGCGTTAACTATATCTTCATCGCTAAGTCCTTTAATGTCGGACAGAAGTTTCGATGCATTATCGTGTTCGTTTATAATCATTGCGCCCAGTAAAGAAATTTTAAACGCGTCTATTGCACTCGATCCAGACATTAAACGAGTCATGTAGTCAACTACTATACCAACTAAACTTGGGTGAATGTTCTCTTTATCATATAAGTCTTCTATTCCTTCGCCTAATGATTCTTCAACAAAATCTTTTCGTGGCAAATATCCACCATAAGGTTGTTTAATGCTCTTAATGCGTTGTGTAACTGAAGATCCCATAACTAAACACTCTCCTCTTTAAAAGTGCGTACAGATTATGAAAATAATTTAATAGAAACAACGTACGTATTTAATAGAATCAACGTACGTACGAATTTGTTGAGACAAAAAACTGATATGTAATTCTTTTGTACTACCCCACTGCAATTTTTAACGTGTTAACAAAAGTCTCAAGTAGCGTGATACTTGCGAAACATATAACACAGAAAGCAACAGTTTCAGAGTACAAAAGGAAAAGTTTCATTGCATACAAGAGTTAAGAAACTAGACCTGCCCATTTACTACTTATTACAAGGCTGACCAACCTCATAAATTCCTTATCTCCAAATCTCCAATAAAGTCTATGAGGAACTTGCCAAATGAAGTATTTAACACGAGAACAGGTGATTAAACTTTTGCTTTCATCTGCTTGCGTATGCTTGCAACTATTTTGTAAAATAAGCACAGAAAGGACGCGAACACAATGTCAAATACGAATGCTGTATATGCAAGAATCGATACAAATCTTAAAGAAAACGCTGAAAGCATATTGAACCAGCTTGGCATAACACCGTCTTCTGCGATTCAAATGCTTTACAGCCAGATTGTTTTACAAAAAGGCATGCCATTTGAACTTCGCTTGCCAACTAATAAGCAAGAAAAGCCGATTGCTTTAGGCAGCTTAACAAGAGATGAGTTGGATAAGGAATTGCAAAAGGGCATCGACTCTATTTCGACTGGCAAACAATATAGTGCAGATGAAGTAGATCAGTTCTTTGCAAAGGAATATGGTGCATGAGTACAACTTATAACATCATCTATTCTCCGCAAGCGTTCCTTGATCTTACAGAACTATACGAATACATTCGCTTTACATTACAAGTTCCAAAAACAGCTGAAAAACAAGTCAACCGCATTAAGTATGCTATACGTTCTTTGAGACTATGCCTATGCGATATCCTCCTGTAGCGTGGGAACCCTGGCATTCTGTGGGAATACGCAGAGTTTCAGTCGATAACTACACAGTTTTTTACCAAGTAGACGAAAACCAAATGACTGTAACAGTTATTCGTATCTTCTACTCAGGCAGAAATATTGAAAACATTGTTAACGACTCAAACAATTAATGCGCGATTTGGGATAGAAAAGTACTGGCAACGTATTCACACTTTTTAGTGCACACTATGGATATTGGGTGCACTTTTTAACGATAGGAAAATATCGCAAAAAGGTTTAAGATTGGCTTGATAACTTGATTCTTGAGCATAAAAACAGCCTAGAAGCTCCCCTAGGCTGGTTGCAACGTTTCGTGGGATTTGACACTCTTTTAACTTTTGCACTAGTTTATTTCTATGTCTTCTAATCGTTCCTTTTTTTAATTATCTTTCTTTATCAATCGTTCTCTTTCAGAGCAAGTTCTATAAGCTTATCCGTGTAATCAGCCATAAATAACGGAATATTCAACATATCATCGTCTAGTTTGAGATTATTCAGCGAGAATCGTATACGTAATTTCGTTTGATTAGGGAATAATTCTTTAAACTTTTTCAAACTTCTACTATTAATATTTGCTTCAGATTTAACTTCAATAGGGAAAATATCATTTTCTCGTTGAATAAGAAAATCCACTTCATACGGCGGATTTGTTTGAGACCAGTATCTAGGCATCACTTCAAATTGAGTAAGCAGCGCTTGTAAAACATAATTTTCTGTTAAAGCACCCTTAAACTCAGTAAACAGCCTATTGCCTTCCGAAAACGCAGTAGGAGAAAGTTGCGCTAATCGCCTTAACAAACCAACATCTGCCAAATAAATCTTAAAAGCAGATACATCATCATAAGCAGCAATAGGTAAATTCGGCGCAGTATTTCTATAAATTTTATACACCAATTGTGCCGATACTAGCCATTGCAAAGCGTCTTCATATTCTCTTGCTCGCGCACCATTTTTAACAACTTTATACAAGAATTTTTTATTTTCACGCGCAAGTTGAGACGGAATAGAATTCCAAATCATTGATATTTTAGGAAACTCACCAACACTAGGATGTTTCGCAAAATCTCGTTCATAAGCTGTTATGATCTCAAACAACGTTTCTTGCATTGCGTTTACATCTCGCGCTTTAGTCCACATTAAAACCGATTCAGGCATTCCCCCCGTAACATAATACATTTTTAATTTCTCGTATAGAGGATTAAAAAATGCGTCTGGAATCTGTTCTATTTTATCGATTTGTTCAATATACTTCGCTAGATTTTCATCTCCATTAGCAAGCAAAAACTCCGTGAAATTCATTGGGTTTATTTGCATAAAATTAACTTTTCCAACTGGGAATGAAGATGGTTTTGCAAGCGTTATTCCAAGCAACGATCCAGCGCAAGCAACATGATATTGCGGAGCGTTTTCACAAAAATATTTCATCGAGTTTATTACTTCTGGGCAATCCTGAACCTCATCAAATATAACCAACGTGTTTTCTGCTTCGATTTTTTGACCACTTGCAAGCATAAGATTTTGTAAAATTCGCTCCACGCTTTTAGTGGTTTCAAAGAATTGCTTATATTCTTTGTTTTCGTCGAAGTTAAAATAAGCAATATTTTTGTAGTAAAGCTTACCAAATTCTTTTAATACCCAAGTTTTACCAACTTGACGCACACCTTTTAATATCAATGGTTTACGATACGGCGAGTTCTTCCATGCTAAAAGTTTGCTCATAATCAGCCTTTTCATGATTACTCACCTTTCACTTGACGTTACACTATTAAATATTGCAACCGTATTAGCGCGTTGCTATTTCTACGCGTAGTTGCACTGTTGTTCTGTTATATTTTGCGTTATCTTTTATCGTATATCACATTATTATATATGTTTTGGTGCATTTAATCACATTATTATACGTATTTTAGTGTTTTTTATCACATAATTCTACACATTGAACAGTGCACAACGCAGTGAGCACATCCATCTGTTTTGCACCGAAGATTATGCACCCAAGATTTACTCTATTCTTATCAGAAACCTCGGTAATACCATTTTCTAATTCATCATTCAAATCACCTGAGTTCACATCACTCAAGGTTTTATAAAACAATCTGCCTTAAGAAAATAAACCTCAAAAACCGTTTCTATCAACTTTTATGATTAGATAGATTCTTGTTACGATCTTCAATACAATTGCAAATTAAATCTACAGCTTTAATACTGACAACATTTTAGCAACCCCTCAATATTTTCCCATCCACTCGCTCCTGCTACATACCTACTTGTTGCCTTTGTTTCTACATTGAAGTATGTTATCAGCAATAGGAGGTACAAATTTATGGATAAAAATGAAAATATTAATTTACCTAAGAAGGTCACCATTACTTTAGATCTTGACAAATTATACAATGAACTAAAAGAAAATGGTTGGAAACCTAATAGTACGGCTAAATACTACAAGCATTACATACTTAAACATATTGACAAAGAAGATACTATTCTTGGACCTGACGAAAGCGTGAGATATCTAATTGATCTAATGACCACAATTTCATCCCGTCATTTCTTATCAATGATTGAACCAGGCCCTGGTAAAGACGCTCTTATAAAACGTGTTATACACGAATATGAAAAATAGGGATATACAAATATTATTTTTTCTTATAGCCTATAGCAGCTTTACTTATTTTCTTACGTAAAATTATCAAATACCCCCTATTTTTTCAAACACAAAAGTCTAACTTTTTTGTGGGGTACATCACATTTACATCTGATAACTATTTCTTAGTTCTAAGTAATATTATTTATTCAGCTCCTATGGCATTTAAAAAATCATTAAGCGTTTTTTCAAGTTCTTCGTTTTCTTTTACTAGTTTTATGCATTTTTTAGGAATGTAGCGTAATTTATTGGCTTCATCTCTTAAAATTATGAAATTTTTTTCTTCGCCTTTAGGGCAATTGCCTCTGTATAAAACTCCGTAGTGAGACCCCTTTTTGTAGGTATAGGTATTTCTTACTAGCATGATTTGTTTAATTTCTTTTTCTTTTATTACTCCCTTCAAAGCATCATGTGGGTGAAAATTACCTGTAGTTATATCTACGTTATAATTGTTAGAATGTATTTTAGCTTTTTTATATTTTTCTTTTCTATTTTCCTTACTTATGATATCAAATAAGCGATTATCTCCCAAGAAATCATCTTCTTCATAATTTTTCAAATCTATTTCCGTACTTGTATTTGTATTTAAATCATCTTCTGTAAGTCCAAAAGTATATGGCATTAAAAGAATTTTGTTATATTTAATCCTGTAAATATCCACATCCACATTATCTTTTAGTTTTATTTCCCACCAATATAAATTTTTTAATAATTTTGATATAGATGCTCCTCTAGACACGTTAATTTTATTTTTAATTGTTGCAAATTTACTTAAATACTTATTCAATGTTTTTATCTCAGAATATGCTTCTCTAGCATTATTTATTTCAGCAGTTAACTCGTCTTTCGAACTACCATTACCCATAATAAACTCTCTTTCCTTCTGCGTAAAATCCACATATAAAGCCAGGTGCAAATGGTGTGCATTTTTCTTACATCAATCTTGTACACTCCACGCGTCTCGACATTACGCCTTGGACATTAGGCAAACACACTCCACGTGTGTCGGGTTATAACTATGGATTGAATTTGATATGTTGTGTAGGTGGTTTAGATGCCACAAATTACTGATACTATTTTCCTACATTTAAACTCATCATTTACACAACTTAAACATGTTGCTATTTTATTAACGCATTCACATTATTTATAAATTGATTCATGTTTTCCACAGCAATTTTTATTAATTCAGTTCTTTTATAATAACAATCTTCAAATACATAATATACTTTATTATCAATAACTTCTAATTTTATTCTACCATGTGCTATTGCATTTCTTATCTTATGTAGAATATATATAGTGTTTCCAAACTTTTCATCCCTACTTCTAATCGTACCATCTGATATTTTCTTTTTAACAAACAATGCCATTTGTGAACTATCATATTCAAAGTCATCTACGTTTAAAACAGAATATTTTATCGATTCTAGGTCAGTATCTTCCAACCTCAATGAAAAATTAATAATATATATAATTTTAAAGAACCATCGGAATTCTATCCATGAATCACTGTCTTCTTTTAATTCATCAATACTTTTCAATATTCGATCGATCATCTTAGCTTTTTTTGAATCTATAGCAATTTTATAATCTATGATTCTATCATTCAACTGAATTAGGTGAGTTAAAAAATTTGAAAATTCGGTTTCTATATCATAGATGCTTTTGACAAAATATCCTAGCTCATTCTTTGTAATATCTTTACCTAGATATTTATGTAACATTTCACAATACTTCGTTAATTCTTTTTCTGTAATTTCCGTTTTAGTAATTTCAAAGCAATCCTCATTATTAACTAAAAATTCTTTTAAAGCTTGAAATTCTCCACTCGAAAAGACCTTATTATTCATAGGATGTAGCTGATTATCAAGAGTATATTTTCGCTTTCCTTTATATTTAACTTCCATAAAATATGGAATTTCTTCACTTAATTTAATATAGGTATGTTTGTAGGCAATAGATTTTGTCATTTGATTTAAGTATAGTTTTCCTATTAATTCATGACAAAGTGGTTCTATAACCAATCCCTTGCTTTTTAAAATCCCCTTATCTTTATTGAATGCAAAATAATATGGAATTGGGCCGTTCTCTCCATAACTCATAAAACATCCGTACTGCATATGTGCAAATGAATTTCTTAAAATTTTTCTACTATCCCATAATGACTTAGGTTTATATTTTAATTCTGATTCATTAAATTCATAATAAAACGTGTCATCAACAGTTATTTTAAATCTGTCTTCAATTTCTTTAATCGTTTCTCCATATTTATTCTTAATACTAGCAATATAATTTTTAGAATCAAAAGTATCTTTTAAATAATCTTTTTCTAATTTTTCTTTGTTAAACAACATCACACAAGAATCTAAAAAAATTCGAAATCTGAATAAATCTACTAAATTCATATCTATTTTGTTTGTGCAAATATCCTGCTTAATTTTATCGATATCAAAATTATGTTTATAATAATCCTCATATTTTTTTATTTGTATCACATTATTCAAAAAATAATTAGTCAATATTTGTACCCCCGACCAACTTTTAATTTGTTATATATTATACATGCTCATCACTTATACTATACAAAAAAGAGATACACAGAACTATGTAAAGAAGGCAATCCTACATAGGTCTATGACTCTCTTACTTTTTAATATTGATAACTTGCCCTGTTTTCAGCTTTAACTCTAAACTAGCATCTTTTGCTCGTACTTCATCAACTAGCATCCATCGTATGGATGTTTTCCTTTTCAAAGTAAATAGCAACTTGTTTAGCCTTTAGCTCACGAGCGTATTGTAAGCAATCTAAAGTATTTCTGGCAAAGCGTGAAATAGATTTAGTAATCACTAGATCTATATACCTTGCTTTACACTCTTCAATTATTCGATTAAACTCTCGCCGATTCTTCATGTTAGTCCCAGAAATACCTTCATCTGCATAAATATCTACTAAGTATATAGAATTAATTAGTAACGTTCATATGCTGTCCCTTTCACGGGAATTCTGCAGCAAAAACTAGGACTTTTTTGGACTTCTATTGTAATTACTTTTATAGTTACTTTTGAATAAACCACCCCGGGTGCAAGTGGGTGCACTTTTTAACGTTAACATCCTGTGCACTCGACCCTAGAACGTTGATATCTTCCCTCAAACAGCCAAAATACGTTCAAAAACCGAGCAAAGCCAGCTTAAATCCACCACAGGCTAAACCCTTTAACGATAACTCTCGCTAAGCCCTGCTACACAAAGGCAAATTTGCACCCACCTAATCAGACCTTGACATCAATACAACGCTTTTGACGTGCGTAGAGTTTTTTGCTTAAAAGAGAAGAAAACAGTCTTATAAAATCTTATGCGGCTACTGCGGTTCTTCTCCGTGGGTGCCACTTGATAACGAGAACAATATTGGTAAGCACAATACCAACAACTACGCTTACCCACACTAAGCTCGGTGTAAGCAGCCAAGCGAGAACACCAAAGATTAGCAGTCGAAGCAGCACAACAATAACTAAGAAAGGCCAACTTTTTGTTAGGCATTTCTGTTGATCAGCCTTCAATGCGCCCATCATAACCATAACCGCAGCTGCCGCGCAAGAAAATAGCATATTGCCCAAGAATATGACGAGTAGCGTTCGCCAGCCGAAGATAGTGTTCAGCATCCACCATTGCAGCATCAATGCAAGTAAAAATGTGACAACATCGTATACTGCTTCAATCAGCATATTCGCAACGATTAACGAGGAAAATGTTAAAGACACACCTTTAGGAGTGCCTGTTTTACCCGCGCTCGCATGCTGTAATGCAATCATGTTGCTCACCTCGCGCGCTTTACGCGCTCTTCTTCAAGCATTTGAACGCCAAGCTCAACAGCTTTCTGTGAAGCTTCCTGTAATTGCGCATCCGTCATACCTGACTTCCAAGGCTTTTCAAAAACAAACAGCAACACACTAGTAACCGCTGCGCCAATAATAATGCTAAGCAACGCGATATCGGAAACAAGCAATAAAGCAATACCAGAAGTCACCAGCAGCCTGAGCACAAAATCGATGATTCCGATGAGCAAATCACCAGACCTGTCATCTGGTCTACGATGCCTGTCCCACTGCAGATACGCTGTGCTTAGCAGCGAAAACACCACAACACTCAACGCGAGTATGACCACAGTTTCCCAACCTAGTACGCGGTGCCCTACGAACTGCTGTACAAGCAGCGAAATAATAAGAGTGCAAATACCAGCAACAGTTTCTGTAATCACATGACCCCAAAAAGCATGCTTGAAAAGCACTGGCCTTACATTCATCTCACTCATCATCTAACCCTAGGAAAGGCAATTACGAGTAACTGGCTCGATACCGAGAATACTTTCCAAAAACTTAGCTCCATCAGAACCAAGATGAGCTAGAAGCTCTCCTCGCTTAAATGCTTTCCAGATAGCCGACACAGTTCCATATATTTGCTTCGCTCGCTTCAGCCAACCAAGTGCCTTAGCAATAGGCACACCATATTGAAATACAAATGAAGCTATCGCTAATGCACATCCGACCCAATTAACCATCGGTGCGTAATGTCCAATAGAAACCCTATTCCTACGCATCAGTGACTTAAACGTTAAGCCATGCAATGCTGCATTTAAGCGTGCTTCATAATTTGAAGTTGTACGTGGATTAGCATACTGCAAATCAGCAGGCACTGATTCAAATGCACGGATCAACGCATCCAAGTCTGCATCTGTCATAGTTGTATTAGAAGATAGGCTACCAGCAGCATATGTGAAGTTACCGCGCTCTGTCAATGTGTTAGCGGAAGACACTTCAGCTGAACACAATACTAGTGAGACACTAACAATCGGTACAGATAACATTTTCATTGCTTTACGCATCATTCTCTCTCCTCAAAAATCAGAAAACCCGAATTGATCCGCATTGTTAAGAGGTGCGTCGGATACTGTTATTTGCGTATGCTACACCAACGAGAGTATTTTATTAAATATTGCAAACTAACACAAATTTTTCTTTCTAACAAGATTATTTAGTCTTACACTCACCTTTATGAACACAAACAAATGTCAGAACGAAAACGCTACAACAGGCTGCAGGCACAGTAGAAATCATCAAAACGCTATTGCGATTCAGTGAGATTTGCAAAGAAGCGCTACTGATTCTGTATGGCTCGACTGCTTCATCTTAGTGTCGAGTGTGTAGACAGATTCGTGCTCGTTCGCTGGAATTGGTCAAAGCGTGTTTTTGCTCGGAAACACACCGATTTTTGCCCTTATGCGTTCTCGGAAAAGTTCAAAGGACATGTTCCTGCCTAATAATATGCAAACGCACAGATTTACCAATCGCCTCAAGACTCGCTCTGAGGAAATAAGTCCGAAATCCCATCGTCTCGACATACCTATTCGTGAAACCAAAACTATACATTGAATGTCCGTTTTCCTCTATTCGATATATGGTTTCTGTCTCCAATGGTCGCTTTTTAATCTTCAATGTTCACTTTTTTATATTTCTGGTTCCTGCTGTTTGGCTTATCTGGTATCGTCATTTCTATTTTTCCTGCACTAAGCAAAGGAACAAGATACCTTTCTCTGAAATTCTTGCTATCCGTAAGGCCAAGGTAATCCATCATCTCACGCTTACTTCGCGGTGTACTGCAAAAATCAATTAATCTCAATAACCTTTGTTCCAGATCTTGGGGGGTGACTTGATGGGTATCTTGAGGGACGACTTGTGGGGTATCTTGGGTAATCGGTCCGACCTTGGCAGTTGCAGCCTCAGAAAGAGGAATCACTGTCGTAAAAACATCTGCCTCTGTAAAGACAGGCTCTCCACCAGAATACATCTTCGTGTATTTATAGCTGTTGCGCATACCGCTTCCCAGTTCGTCAGCAAGACCTATCTCACGGAACACTTTTGCTATCGGCGGATTCTTTGCAAATGGCTTGAATGTTTTCAGATTCAAGTTTCCGTGCCCATGCGCAAGGTTCGCATTCTCTGTTGTAATCTTATCCCGTTCAATGACAAGCTTCGGTACATATCCACTGGAAAAATCACGGTGCATGAGCAGGTTGGAAATAATCTCACGCAGGATTTTATCTCTGGCGCTTATCCGCTGGACACCATCCAATGTAAAAACATCATTCAGATGCTTCTTTCCAAATTCCATCAGACGATCATAACTTTCAATCAGGTTTGTGATCACCACATCCCTGTCATCATAACGATCAACATTGAACACTCTGAAAATAGCGTCTGTCTTATGCTGAGGTAACACGGACATGATACGGTTATTCGTACCAAAGAGCAAGACTGCCGCAAGTGTTATACCTTCTTTGTTCGTTTCCGGATCCTCAAGTATAAGCCCGCAGCTTCTGAGCATCTCCTCATCCGTCATGTCAATCCACGGATGGTGCTCAGTATTCACTCTCGTCATTCTCCTTGCTCGATCCATAAGATCATGGCGAAGGCTTGAAACCGGGATGGCAGTGTGGGAGACTTGATCTGTCTATACAAGTGGGACGGTCATTTTGCTTTCGCTTCAGCATATCTATCTTTGCCCCACCAATTTGGCAGGAGCTCCTTCAATGTGACAGTCTTCCGCTGTTCAAAGTCCTCCATAATCTCCATTTTTTCATTTTCTTCATTCAATTGATAAAAGAACTCTCTACACGCTCCACAAGGCATACCGCTTCCCGCGCCATAAGGTGCCTTGTCGCGGAATGGATTGAGAGAACCCCAAGTATAGCTACACTTTTTTGAGTACACACTATTGATAGTGGGTGCACTTTTTAACGATAGGAGGAGGCTATCGTTAAAAGGTTTAGATTGGCTTAATAACTTGATTTTAGCATAAAAACAAAAAAACAGCCTAGAGATGATTCCCCCTAGGCTGACTTTTGTAACATTTCAAACGCTCACAGTCTTTTGGCTTTTACGATGCCCTTTCAACATCAACACTAATCTCTGATTTAAAAGTTACGCTGAACCTGTCCTCGTAAACTTTTATTTTCTTGATGTACTTTCTTACCAGCTTCTCATCATACTCACTAATATCG
>NZ_QJVB01000001.1 GCF_003397705.1 Gardnerella swidsinskii | reverse complement strand
TTTCCACAAGTAACATGTAAAAAATCTGTAGTTAACATATAATTTACAGAATTTTTTAACAACCTTGCATTTTGACAATGTTTTTTAAAAAAATATTGCTGGTTTACCAACTAATGTTAGTGCGTTGCGCAATATAAACCGTAAATTTTTCAGCCAACCGACGATATGCGCAACTGACCTAAATTTCACGCTCGCGCGAACGTTATCTCACGTTTGGAGGATTTGCGCTACTTTAGCACTCCAAACGCAGGCGCGACGACATGCTTGAGCGCAGCACAGCGCGCGCGAAAGCAACTCGGAGCGGAAACTCGCTCAAGTTGGAAGTCCAGTGGACTTCCAACGCGAGTTTCGTAAGCGAGCACTTATAGTGCGAGCGTTATCTCACATTTGGAGGGATTAGCGTTGTGCGACGCTCCAAACGCGCGCAATACTGCGCTCAGGCAGGTCGTTGCGTTACTCGCGACGCAACTTACGCAGCATCTTGCGCGAAAGTACCAGCAAATGCTTGCCGCGAATGTCGAGCTGTCGCCATCGCTTAGACGTTGCCGCGGCAATCATCATGGACAAAATAATCAATGAGAACGCCATTGCAATCACGAATAGCGTCATCCAAAGCGGCCATTGCACGTGGTCACCCGGCACCTTCACAGGGTCCGGCAGCACACGATACCCCGTCACCAAAAGCCTATGCGAATTCACGCCATACGGGGTACACGTTAGCAGAGTCGCCAAGTCGCGCCCCTTTTCGCGCTGTAACAAACTAATATCGTGTGGCTCAACCACGCTGATGCGGAACACTTTGTATCGCAAAGTTTCGCCTTGCACGTCGAGGTAGAAGTAGTCGCCCTTCTTTAAATTCACCAAATCATCGAACATGGTTGCATCCGCAAGACCCGTGTGCGCGGTAATAACTGTGTGGCGGTTCTTGCCGCCAACCGGCAAATCAGTGCCATACAAATGACCAGCGCCGTGCGCTAAAACTTCCTGCGAACTGCCGTGATAAATAGGAAGTTTTACGCCAATCTTCGGAATTTTTACGATGCCGATAATGCCCATAGGCTCCTCAAGCGCCTTAAGATAACGCTTGTATTCAGGCGTGTTAGTTATGTCTTTTTGCCCATCCGGACCATACGGATCCGTGGTAAGCATATTTTTGCGAGTTTTATTGTAAAGCTTCGCGGCGCGAATGTGAGCGCGGCGCACGTCACCAGCCTGATCGTGGTTATACTTGTCGTACGCGTTAGAAATCTCCTTCGACACGCGATTATTCCAAAGCGTTGAAACAACAGGGTAACTGAAACACAAAATGCCTGCCAACACGAATGCGATTGGCTCGACGATGCGGCGGAGCTTAGATTTTTGATTGGTTTTTTGCTTAGATTTTTGATTACTTTCGGCGGATTTTGCTTCGGTTGCGTGGGTTTGAGTTGCGTTATTTTCGATTGCGTTATTTTCGGTTGCGTTTGATTCGGTTAAGTTGGTTTCGTTAGTTTGGGTTGCGTTTGTTTGGTTTTTGAGAAGCTTACTTACGATGGGGATATTCAGGGAGATTTTGTTGAGGAAAGCATATACTTTAGCAACAGCATCGTTTAATTTCATGCTTCCTCGTTTCGTGAGTTTTTCGTTGGATTTAGATTTGATTTACGATTTATCTATTTTGCGCTCGCTAGTTAGTTCAATTAAAGCGCACAAATATAGAGCCGGGAGCAACAAGTCGCACCCAGCTCCAATATTTATGCCATGCAAACAGATATTTACATTCATGTAGCAGTGACTGCTGATTTTTTCTCAGCAGTCACCAATTACAATCAGGCGTTCTGCTGCTCTTCATCCTTCTTGCGGTTGCGCAAGAAGATGAACATGCCAACAGCAACCAAGCACATGCCAGCCAACGCGAAGATAATCACGCCTGCGGCACCGGTCTTTGGAAGGTTGAACCAGAAGCCACCCTTATTATCTGGAATATTCACAATCTCAATCTCCTGAGCAGTATCGCCAGAAGTCAAAGAAACTTCATGAACTTTATCAGAACGAGTGTATCCATCTGGAGCCTTAACCTCAACAAGATAAATCTTGCTATTCTGATCCGTAACCTTAGCAATATAATCTTTAGTCACGCCATTCTTATTCCCGTCAACACCAGTTGTAGTGATAGTAGCTTCGGTATTAGTTTGTGGAACAGCATCAGCAAAACCGGTCATTGCTTTACTACAAGCGTTAGTAGCACTTGGGTCAGCAGCACACTTCTTAGCTTCAGCTTCATTAGCAAATGCCTTGAATTCAGCCTTGTTAAGAGCCTTTGTCTTATCAGTTGCATCGACTTTCTTAATGTGGAACTTACGGAATTCAGTTGTTGCACTGCCACCAGGAGTTGGCTTTGGTTGAATGCCATCACCGTGACCAGGAATAAAGCCAGACTTGTTTTCAAGAACTTTGTTTTTACCGACAAAACTACTCAAGTCTGATACTAACTGAAGTTTTACAGTAACATCAATTTCTACCGGTTTTGAATCAAGAACATTTGCTTTTGCTGCAATAGCTTGAAGTCCTTTATTAGCAACACCCTTCTTAAATGTAACCTTAATGCGCTTACGATCAGTATTAATGCCATTGTCAGTAGTTACAGATTCTTCAGAAACGGTGTAGTCCTGATCTTTAGTCATTGCAGCAGTGTCACCATTGATTTTTACTTCAGCAATAACACTTGAATTAACGGTTTTATATGCTGAAGTTAAAACATCATCATAAATGGCAAAGTCCTGAAGATCATTTTCAGTGAGATTCTTATTGCCGTTAGTAGCTTTTGTCTTATTCAACTTAGCTTTAATAGTGTATGTGATCTCATCTCCAGCACCAACCATCTTAGTAGTATCTGCTGTCTTAGTAACACTATCCTTAATGTAAGCGTTCTTCGGTTCTACAACAACATCATAAGTGTAGATATTATTTACTTTTTTATCTTCGCGGGTAATTTGAGGAACAGTCACATAAAATGGTGCTACATCATTTGAATAACCTTCAGCAGCTTTAGTTTCTTCAACTTTGTATAATCCAAGTTCAAGATTAGTGAATGCTACTTCACCATTCTTCTGACCTGGTTGACCAGTTGTTTTAGTTTGCGTGCTAGAAGCATCTGTTCCTAAGTGAACTTGGGCTTCAGTTTCTTTATGCTCGTTAAGTTTTTTCACTACTCCAGCGATAGTTACCCAATCAGCACGTTTTTTAAGATCAATATTTGTAGAACCAATTTGTAACACTTTTGTAATCTTAAATTCTGCACCATTAATAGGCGTAGACTTCTTTTGAGAACCATTATCAACTTCGTCTTTATACTTCTTGATGGTAATGGAACCCTTCTTAGTGGTAGCTTCATTGCCAAGATCCCATGGGGCTTTTTTAGCTGCTGTAGGACCCGTAGCAAATGCTACGTTGTTTGCCACCACGGCGCCGGCGACGCACAGCGTGCCAGCCATTGCGAGCGAGGCGAATGCCGCCACGCATTGTTTAGTGAATTTATTCACTTTCTTCTCCTTTATATCAGTGCCCTTGTGGGCAGGTTTTGAGGAAAATACGTTTATTGTTTTATTTTGTGTTGCGCACGGTCGGCGGAGTCATCGCAAAGCCGCATGAACTCTGTCGGCGGCTACGATTTGCGCCGCGCGCAGCAAGATTAAATCCGAACCATGCTCCGGCATAATTACCGTCACTGTGTAACATCACTGTGTAACGCGTAATGCCATTGCCAGCACATGGAACGTTGATACTGCAGTTTTTAAGCTGCAGAAAATTTTCATCAGCATCGCCACCTTTCGCTACGTCGCCTTAAAGCGCGAAGCTTTTTGGCAGTTTTGCAGATAAAATCTTTAATCAGTGTCTTACGCAGCAACGCCTCGAGCATCGCGCGCCCCCACTTGGTTTGTTCAAGGAAGAACCCAGCCGCCATCACGCCCGTGCCAATCACAGCAAACGTACCAAGCAGCACGTTCCAGTTCATTCCGCCGGTCTTTGGCAGAGCGAATTTAGGCGGATCGATCACGGTCACATTAACAGCAATTCTGTTCCAGTCTTTTCCAACGGTTACGCCGGCAAGCTGAGTTGTTTGCATATTTGTAGACGAATACTTGTTACCTTCAATAAGACTTCCATTAACAGTGTTATTAAACACCGTCAGCGCATTCGGCTTCAACGCAAACACAGCGCACGTGTAATTTCCAGCCTTTTGAGGTACGCCAGCAATATCGTCTTCACTGCGAGACACAGCACTTTCTATGCTGTTCGGATCTTTATCCTTCGTAAAGCCATACAGCAAGTTAGCCATGCAATTCTTACTGTCTTGACTGCAAGACTTTCGCTGATCAGCAGTTGCAAAAGCCCACGGCTTTACACTTTCGCCATAATTCTGGTTCAGGTGCATATTGAGCGTATCGTCAAGCCCGCGACTCCACTTTTGCTCGCCTTGCTTAGCACACATCATACGCAATGAAATATTGCTACGATCCTTCAAGCTCCACGCGAGCACATACGGATTCTTAGTAAGGCTCGTGCCGCTCATAACAGTAAGAGAATTACCACTACCAAGCGTGTCATGAACAGGATCAGCGTCTTGGGATCTTAGCAATGTCATCTTAAGATCCTTGTCAGCTCCACTGAGGCCTCCAACTGTAACTTTCGCATACACAGGCTTGCCGTTGTTACCAGAATCCGAGTCGTCCGAAGTGGAGCCATCCGGGTAATGGATGACAATCTCTTTCAAGTACGCTTTAGGAGCAACAGATTGATCTGGGTGGAAGGTCACTTTGCCGTAGCGAGTGCCGTCATCCTTGGAACTGTGCTTGCCATTCTTTTGCTTGGAAGGATTGTCAGGCTTATTGCTTTGCTCACCGGTTTTATCGGCAGCGTTATTAGAAGCCCAATACGACCAGTCTAAAGACACCTTGTTTCCAGCAGTGCCGTCAGCATTTACCTCAAAGCCGTTTGTGGCATCCTTAAACTCAAACCAAGTTCCGTCCGGAAGCGCACCAGCCTTCACAACATCCTGGTATTTATCCGCACCGTTAGCACTCTTAACGCTTTGCGGCACAGCATTCTCAACCTTTTGACCAGCCGTAACGCTCACATCAACATACTTCGGGTTGTAGAAGTGGTTGTCGTTGTGAATGTGGATTGGTATTGAACGATACTCGTAGTCGACACCTTTAACCGCGTTTTTGTTGCCGTTATTACCATCAAGCTTCCACTTGAAGTCTTTCAAAGGATCAGTGTTATTCTTACTTGCATCTTTGTTAAGTGCGCCAACAGCTGCATCGAATCTAGTAAGCAAATCGTTATTGTCTTTACTAAACTGTTTTGCTTTAATCGCGTAAACTACGCACTTGTAGTCGCCGGATTCGTTAGCCTTGCCTTTAATCCACCCACGAGTACGCTCAGTGGTATCTTTTGAGTTACCATTTGCAATGTAATCGTCGTACAGCTGCCTATCAGGGTGGCACTGACTTGCATCCTTCTCGCAAGCTTTCTGCGCTGACGCATCTTCAGTATGATTCCAAATCTTTACATCTTGCATCTTAATACCAGCAATACCGCCCGACTGGTAGTGAGACTTAGTGCCGTCTGAATTGATCTTATTGCAAATTGTGCGCAAATTGATTTTTCCAGGCTTATACTTGGACCATGAATCAAGCCAACGGGTCGTCTTTTTAGAAGTACTAAGTTCCTCGCCCTTAGTGAGTTTGATGGTAGTATCATTCCAGTCGCCGCTACCTTCACGATCGCCAACATTCAGCCGTAAATTACCAGCATCCTCATCATGCGATCGCGTAATGTCTACCTTCGCATAAATAGGTTTACCAAGATTACCAGAGTCCTTATCTTCAGAAGTGGAACCGTCCGGATAGTGCACAATAACCTGCACTTTGTCAGAACCAACAGGGAACCACTTGTGCGGTCGGAACGTCACCTTGCCAAACTGACCCGTGCCATTCTTAGCTGAATCACCAGAGTCAGCTTTATTATCTTGATCATCCTCAAAGAATGTGTAGCTTAAAGATTTCTTAAACTTAAACCAAGTTCCGTCCGGTAGATCACCTTCGCGCACATCGTCTTGCAACGTATTAGCATCGTTGGCATTCTTCTTGCTCTTAGGCACCTCAGTGGCTTGTTTGGTACCAGCCTCCATGCTAATAGTCTTATACTCTGGGTTGTAGTAGTGAGCATCACTATGCACATGAATTGGGAAGGTTACCGAATCCCAATCGATATGCCTTTGAGTGGCTTCTTGAGGACTATCTTCACTACCCGGCTTATCTGTTAAGACTGATTTAATAACCTCTTCAAACTTGCGATCAGCAGGTTTCTTTACAAAGTCATTTACAGCTTTATCAAACTTATTTTGTAAATCACCATGCTTACCATCTTTATTTTCAAGGTCTTTAATAGCGTACACAGTGCACACAAAGTCGCCATTTTCCTTAACCTTGCCATGTAACCAACCCCAAGTGCGCTCTACGGTATCATGCTCATCACCGTATAAGTAAAGGTTACGGTTGCAGTTTTTACCATGAACCGTACATTCATACTTATTCTTTTCAGTAGCTCTTGTCCATTGTGATGGTTGTTTATCAATAAATTCACCGCTTGTAGTATTACCTTTTCGACCGGCAAGTGTCAGACCATTAATACCATCAATCTCATAGCTTTCAGGTTTACCAGTTTGTGGATTCTTTTTATAGCAAAGCATGCGCTGATAAATTTTTCCTTGCTTAGCACTTGACCATGAGTCAAAGAACATTGGCTTAGTGTTACCAGTAGCGTCGCCTAACACTTCATCTTTACGGAAACGCATACCATTTTTATCATTGTTTTCAATTCGTCTTCCGCCATATTGCGAATAAACATTGAGCTTTAAATCATTTTTTTGGATCGGTTGACTAGTTACCTCTACAGGCGCATATACAGGCTTGCCAAGATTACCAGAATCCGGATCTTCAGAAGTGGAACCATCTGGATAATGCACAATTACAGGAGCAAAATATTCACCAAGCATTACAGTTTTTTCTGGAGAAAAAGTAACTTTGCCATATCTAGCGTCAGTAGTACTATCTTCAGGCTCATCCTTGCCTGATTTCTTGTTACTTTGCTTATTGACAAATTTATACCATGTAAGAACATGTTCATTATCTTTAGGATAGGTTCTTAGCTCAAACCAAGTGCCTTTTGGCAACCTAGTACCATTCTGCACAAGCTCCTGTTGACTCTTGTCATTACCTTTCACGCCGTTAGCACCAGAATGGCTTACTGGAGCAGCCGATTCTTTAGACTTACCACCAGCCTGCACATATACCTTATCGTATTGAGGGTTATAATAATGCGCGTCGGAGTGAACCTTAATTGGCACAGTCCTAGATGTATAATCAATATCTTCTCTTAAACCCTTGAAGGTATCCGGATTAATGATATTGGTAGGAGAACCGGTTTGCTTTTCAATATCTTTGTTCTTTTTAGCAGCATCCTCAAATTTCTTCAAAGCTTTAGGCTTCAAAGCATACACAGTGCACTGGTAATTGCCAACCTTTAGTGGCTTTCCTGTGATGCTACCACGCGTACGCTCCATGGTTCTGCCTGTGCTATCAAATAATTTGTTTGCTGCACAGCCCTGACCATTTCGGCACTTTTCTTGTTCCTCATCAGTAGCATGAGGCCACGGTTTTTCACCATTTATTGTTATTCCATTAATACCGTTAAGATAAAACTTAAGATTCAGAGGATTTGTAGTATCAGCACACACAGAGCGAATAGTAATATCGCCAGGTTCCTGCACTGACCAAGAATCTATCCATGGTTGTGGCTTAACTTCACGATTCTTGCGGAATACGAATCCATCGTTGTAGTCAATCTCTTGACCATTTTGGTTCTTATGAATATGGAGCTGCAAGTCACCAGTGCCAGGGTTATCTCTTGTTACATACACTGGAGCATTAACTGGATCACCATGATTACCAGAATCTTTATCCTTCGAAGTTGAACCATCAGGATAATGCACAACTACAGGTCTCTTCTCAGGCTGACCAGTTTTAGAAGCAGGAACCCACTTATTTGGGTGGAAAGTGACAACACCAGTGGACTCGTTATTAATCTTTGCCCAAGTTGGTGGATTTTGATACTTATTATAAATTTCTGCCTTAAACTTAGTGCCAGATGGGAATTTCTTCCCTCCCCTGTCTTTTGGATTTGGAGAATTCTTTTCTTCACCAGCTTTTACTGTAGTATCGTCATAGTAAGGGTTATACCGGGACGCCTGCGAAACAACGTGTATATCAACGCCTTTGACCTTCACAATTGAATTGTTCATTTTACAATTGTTAGGTTTAGGATCAGGATAGTTTATTTGAACTTCAAAATGTATAGTTTTGTTTCTATCAGAAGCCTTAGGACTATACTTAACTTCGCCTGTTTTTGGGTTAATATATGCTTGACCAGGCTGCATATTATTAGGATTATTAGTCTTAGTAACACCGGGCGGAAGTATCTCACTATTTCCAATTTCATTCTTTTTAAACGTAAATTCTATTCCAGCATCAGTTGGAATCATCTCAGACGTAGTTCTGCCCCCATGATTTGGCATGTCCTTATAATATTTAAAATCGCCGTTATAAGAATCACCAACCCACTCACCAGTATTTATATACGGTTTCACGGAAGTAACTTCACCGTAAACAGCGTCCTCTTTAGACCTCTTTGGGAATTGGATGTCATCATCATTTTTAGGATTTAAACCATACTTAAACTCTTCCAAGTCTGGTATGCCGTCGCCATCATGATCATACGGACCAAAAACTGTAAACTTATGCTTATCTCCATAGTAGGAAATCCAACCTGCCATAAAAGGTAACTTATAAGGGTCACTGCCTTCTTCAACTTCTGCAGTAACAATCCAGCGAATAGAATCTACAGCGTTATCTTGTTCCCAAGATTTAAATAACCTACCAAAATTACCAGCTCGACGCCATGTATCTACTTCACATGTTGCATCTGTACCTAAACCACATTTTTCAATAGATGCTTTCCAGAAATTCTCATAATCACTATCACCTGGTAAGCGCGTAGCATTAGTATAACCATTAAAATCGCTTGGTATTTGATCTTTGCCTCGTTCTTCCCAAACAAACCTTTTGCCTCTACCACTGTAACCAGCAAATTTTGTACGATACCTTGTAATTCTTATGCTATTATCCTTGATGTTTTTTGGAAGAATAAGATAAAAATCAGGTCTACCATCATACGCATGTAGAGCAGTATTTTCATCACAATCTACATTTGGATTTTCTATTTTTTTAATTCTGCATCCATTTGCGTTAAAAAGAACATTCCAAGTGATGGTTGTTTTTTTCTTTCCATTAACGGTTACTGTATTTATATCTGGAGACTGAACATCGAAATCTCTATATACATCATAACTCGCAAGAGAGTTAGGAGAAATATACCCATTACCAATGTAATCCCAACTAACATTAGTTGCATTAGCTTCTTTCATCGGCGGCACTATGAGCATGGTTACTATGGTGGCGGCGGCTACGAACATTGCGAAGAGCGCGCGACGAAGAGTGTGGGCTGGGTGAGCGGTGCGAGCGATGGTGGTAACGTTGTCGGAATTGGCTGCGCTGTCGGAAATGACTGCTTTGTCGAAAGAAGTGCTGGCGGTGCCGAAAGTACTGGCATTGCTGGAAGAAATAACTGTGGTGCTGGAAGTACGAACGGCGGCATCACGCTCGCTGGTCTTATGCCAGACCAAAGCGCGCGACGCAAGACGACCCACGCGTGATGCGAATCCACGGAACTTTGCTGGTAACATTTTCTCGCCTTCCTAGTCCTCCACTGCTGCACAAGCCGCAGTATATCTCAAATTCCAACTCTCTAATCTTTAAGACTTCACGCACTCAACCTGCATGCGATGCCAATGCTCGGTGCACTAAAACCTTGTACGCACACTACTGCAAATGCCACAGACAGAGCCAACCACAGGTAGTCCAGTATAACATACCTGCATGCCCTATATACAAGCATGGTTGCTGAAAAGCCCCTAATATTTATACCCCCCCCCATGAAGGATTTCAAGCAAAACACGTATTATAATTGTGCATATAAAAAATTTCTATAATTCGCGAATATCGCTAAAAAATCTACTGTAAAACGCATTTATAATGAATAATTTCCGACGCCAAAACGCAAAAATCGCGTCTTCGGCGTGTCTAAAAACCGACCACTTTCCCACACAAAGTACTACATGTTGTTATAACGCACGCATCGCACCACTATATGCTGTGCTGGTATATGCTCTGTGTGTTGTGTGCTGCGCTGCTGTATTCTGTGTGCTTCGTCGCTATATACTGTGTGAGATTCGTCACTATATGCCATGCTATATATACTGTGCAACGCGAAAGCAGGTCGTCGCGTCAGCAAGAAAATCCGACAGAAACTGTGCAGCTGTGTAAAGGAAAGGTCGTTTGCGCGCAAAAAAAAATCGGGGCAGATGCACTCTCGCACTTCCGCCCCCCAAAACCCTAAGGTTTTCAAGCATTTTCAATTTTATCTTTCACATATCCAACTGTCAATAACAGTACAAATAAAAGCAAGCAATGAGTTAAATTTACTCGCTTTATCATACTCTTTTGTGTACTCAGATGCCTTTTTTATAAATCCTCCTGCAATGTATCTAATAATGCTTTTTTGATCATTCACGCATTCATCACATTGATAATTCCTAGACAAAAATCTCTTATACATATATGCAGTTATCACTATTTCTTTCATCTTCGCATTACACATATTCGATCGCCTCGCACGCTTATTGAACCCTACAGCTTCAATAGCTTTACTTACTTCTTCAAGCAAAAGCACGTTGTCAAAACTCTTTTCAGTAATTCCATCCAATATTGAATTAGAATGAGCACAAGCATTACGCACGGATTTTACCCTGCACAATAAGTGATGCTCCTTCTGCATCTCTCTACTACCCCATCTTTTTGCGCAAAAACGATAAAATCTTAACAATGTTCCAAATGTAATACCTTCAACAAATACCCAAATTGGCATTCCACCTGCATACTTTGCCGCCGATTCTCTGCTATATTTCCCATCTTTAAGTCGTTCTAATTCAGCAATTAGTATTTTGCGATCATCGTTATAAAGACTAGACATGTAATCTTCAACAATGGAGTATCCATCTTCTTCAGGATTTTCAGTAAACATTTTCATTAACTTAACTTTTGCCTCAAGCTCTATAGCTAAAGTTATTAGAAGCAAAAGTATTTGAAACATCCTATTAAGCTGCTCTATTTTGCATAATCGATCAAAATCCAAGTCAATATACTGGCCATCCCTAGATCCACCAACTCTCTTGCTAAACAATTTTTTATATGAACAAGTCTCAAAATAGTATGAGAAAATTGAAAGGTAGGAAATTGCAGAATCTTCAGATTGTTTGTTAAAAGTTATACCTTGCTTCTTAAGATGTTTTATCTGATCTATTGACGAAAGCTTCACAGGCAATTTACTAATTGCACATGTTTTCTTTATATCCGAATCGCATTGATTGTCCATACTATGTATTCCCCTTTTCCAAACTATGGATAAATATCTTTTATTTTTGCGAATACTACCCCAATAGCATTCGATGACTCTTTAAATGCACCAGCGCATATGCAAATATTCTACAAAACACTACACGAAAAGCAACGAATAGACAGGCACGACCAAAGCGACGATAAATAGAAAATCAAAAGTGGGCTTAATGGGGTTCGAACCCACGACCTTCTGCTCCGGAGGCAGACGCTCTATCCACTGAGCTACAAGCCCGCAACTCGAGAAAGTATACACGCTAGTGAGGATGCGCGACGACCTGCCTGAGCGCAGCATTGCGCGCGCGAAGGCAATTCGGAGCGCCGAGCTTGCTCAGGGTTGAAAGCACGGTGTGCTTTCAACGCAAGCGAGGTCTGCCTTCGTCAATAAAGACGAAGGCAGGGCAGACTCACAAGTGGTCACATTGGGAATTTGGTTGTGGTTGTGTGCGCTGACGACCTGCTTGAGCGCAGCACAGCATGCGCGAAAGCAACTCGGAGCGCCGAGCCTGCTTAGGGTTGAAAGCACAGTGTGCTTTCAACGCAAGCGAGGTCTGCCTGCGGCTTTATTGACGCAGGCAGGGCAGACTCACATGTGGGCACATTGGGAATTTGGTTGTGGTTGTGTGCGCTGACGACCTGCTTGAGCGCAGCACAGCGCGCGCGAAAGCAACTCGGAGCGCCGAGCTTGCTTAGGGTTGAAAGCACAGTGTGCTTTCAACGCAAGCGAGGTCTGCCTGCGGCTTTATTGACGCAGGCAGGGCAGACTCACATGTGGGCACATTGGGAATTTGGTTGTGGTTGTGTGCGCTGACGACCTGCTTGAGCGCAGCACAGGGCGCGCGAAAGCAACTCAGAGCGCCGAGCTTGCTTAGGGTTGAAAGCACAGTGTACTTTCAACGCAAGCGAGGTCTGCCTGCGGCTTTATTGACGCAGGCAGGGCAGGTTAGTGTGGTTGTGCTTTAGAAACTAGATTGTGACTGGGGATGCGAAGCAAAAAGCGACAGAAACTTTACAGCGGCGTAAAGGAAATAACGCGCCGCTAGCAAAAGCCGCTATCAAAAGCAGCCATCGCGCGCATAGAAAAACTCACGCGCCGCCAAGGAAGGCGAAGGTGCCGAAGTAAAGCGCAGCCACAACAGCAACCGACGGCACAATCGCGCACACAGCAAAAATCCACCAGTCGCGCGCACGCACACGACTCACGCGAGCGTGCGAACGCGCACCAATTCCCCCAAAACCGCGCGCTTCCATAGCCGTGGCGAGCGTCGTCGAGCGTCGAATCGAAAGCACAAGCAGCGCAAACGACTGCGGGAAGAACGCCCTCACGCGATGCTCATCACCCAAACCGCGCGAACGCCTCGACGCAGTCAGCGCCGCCCAATCATCCTGCAGCACGCCAAACAGCCTAATTCCAGCCAAACCGCCGTACACGAATCGATCCGGCAAATGCAGCACCTGGCTGAAAGCATCAGCCAAATCCGTAGCATCAAGCCCAATCACCATCACAATCGACGGCACGCCAATCGCCAAAATCCTAAGCGAAGTTGCAACAGCCAACATAGCCGAACGATCCGTAGCATGCATCAGCCACCACTGGAACCAAGTATTTCCGCCACTTTTGCCGTATAGCAACACAGTGAGCGCGGAAGTCGGCGCACCCACCCACACAGGCCACGAAAGGCGAATCACACGCCATGGCGGAAGCTTAATGCACGCAAAAATCACAAATTCCAACAGCAACGCGACCGAAGCAGAAACGCAATCAAGCGTAAAAAATAGCGGAATCGAAGCCGCGAACGCTCCAAAAATGCGAAATACTGGATTAATTGACGCGAGAAGCGGCGATTTGCTTGAAAGTTTCGCTTCCTCGTCGCGATTGTTTACAGCGCTCACTTTGATACGCGAAATGTCTGTTGCGCCGGTAGTTGCGGAAAGCGCTTCGGAAGATTTCACTTCGGAAGCACTCACTTCAGCAGCACTCATTTCAGCAGCTTCAGCTTTCGCATCCGGCACAAGCTCAACCAAGCGCGCACCCAACGCCTCAACCAGCTCACGGTCGTGCGTCACCACAATAATGCTCACACCCTCGCTACGAAGGCTTGCAATCAAGCGAATAATTTGCAACCAAGTTTTGCGATCCTGCCCAAAAGTCGGCTCGTCCAAAATCAGCACACGCGGAGCCGCAGCAAGCGACGCCGCCACAGTCAGACGACGCTTTTCACCTCCCGAAAGCGTGTACGGATTCGCCTTCGCGTAACGAGCCAGACGGAATCGCTTCAGCAACTCCTGAGCCTTCGCGCGCGCCTCATCCGCCGAAACACCCGTGCGAAGCGGCCCCAACATAACCTCATCCAACACCGAACCACACGCAAACTGATGCTCCGGATTCTGAAAAACGTACGAAATGCGCTTCGCCAAATCAGGCGACTTCCACTTCATTGGATCCGTACCATTCGCGCCTTGAGCAAGAGCATCACTCGCCACAACCTCGCCGCTTACTGCCGGCAAAAGACCAGCCAAAGTGAGCGAAAGCGTTGATTTTCCAGCACCGTTCGCGCCGACCAAAGCCGTAATCTGTCCGGCTTTAAACTCAAGATTGATGTGACGCGCAATCGGCTCGCTATTATGGCTGATTGCGAGGTCCTTCGTGGAAAGTAGCACTTCTCCGTAGCCTTCTGCTGGATCGCAGTTTTCGTAATATTTTTCAGAAGATTCTGCATTTGCGGAAGAATTACTTACGGAAGATTCATTTGCAGAAGATTTTACGTTTTTCTTGTAGCGTTCCGGAAGCCAAATACCCAGATCCTCAAAGTCCAAATCGGTGCGATTAAACACCTCGTCTGGCGTGCCGTCCGCCACAATCACTGTGCGCGAAGAAGCCACGCGCGCAATATCGTCATCGTGAACGGTTTCGTTGTTCGCAGCTTTTCCGTTCGCAGCTTCATCATTCTCAAGCCCAAGCACAACCACGCGGTCAATCATGTCAATCCACGGCTCCGCGTGATGCTCCACAAGCACCATCGTGGCGTGCGTCAAATCCAAAACCGCGCGCACAGCACCAACAATCTGCTGCGTGCCATCCGGATCCAAATTCGCAGTCGGCTCGTCCAAAAGCAGCACACTCGGCTGCATAGCGAGCGCGCCAGCAAGCGCCAAACGCTGCATCTGACCGCCACTTAAATGCGAAGTTGAGCGATGCAATTGCAAGCCATCCAACCCAACTTCTTTAAGACTTTTGCGCACGCGATCCCAAATCTCGCTGCGCGGAACGTTCATATTTTCCGGACCAAACGCAACGTTATCCCCCAAACGCTGGAAAATCGCCTGTGCATCCGGATCTTGCAAAACCAAACCAACACGACCGCGCGCACGTCGAACCGGCACGCCGTCAACCAAAACGCAACCCTCGCTCACACCACCATCGGCATCTTCGACGAGAGTGGTTTGCTGGGATTTTGCGCTATTTTTCGCCACAAAATCATTGCCAATAAGACCTGCCGCGCCGCTTAAAATCGTGGATTTACCGATGCCTGATGCACCAAGCAGCAACACGCGCTGCCCCGCCTTAATCGTGAGGTCCAACCCGCGCACAGCAAAAGCGCGACGGGAAGCATGACGATAACCCCAGTTTTCAAAACAAAGTTCAGCGTTACTTGCGTTAGAAGCGTTATCACTAGCTCTACTTGCGTCACTAGCGTTGCTGATACTCTTGCGATCACTTAAATCTGTTGGAAGGAAAGTTTCAGATTCTTGCGATTGAGTAGCATCAGGCATAGTAAATCCTTTATGGCAATGATAGATTTTAGTTATTTCTTAATACGCTATTCGCTATTTTTCGCGTATTTCGCGACCGGACGCAAACTGATCCAACGCGCCGGTCTTAGCGATTCCCACATACAAGAACCACATTAAAACACCAGCAAACACAATTCCGGAAACCACTGTGCTGGCGAAGTATGGAAGACCATACTTGCCGAATACGCTAACAGCCTGCAACTTACCGAGGAAGGTGTAACCCCAGCAACCAATACCAGTCAATGCGCCGGAAAGAATCATTGTGTTCAAATTCCACTTCTTGTAAGCGAAAATAATGAACGCAATTTCAGCAAACAAACCCTGAACTACTGCAATAGCGAAGGTTTCAGCACCACCCCACTGATTGCCCATCAAAGCTTCGAGCACGCCAGCTACGACTTCAGCGTAAATAGCAGCACCCGGCTTACGCACGATTACTGCGGCCAAAGGAGCAGCGAAGAGCCAAAGACCGTTAATAAGACCTGCAAAACCTGGAAGAATGCTGTTTAGCGCAGTCCATGGAACCTCACTAAAAATGGCAACAACCCAATAAATAAAAGCAGAAACAACGCCAATTACGGAAGCAACTGCGATGTCTGCAACACGCCACTGCATGTTGGACTGATAATTTTCTTCTGACATAAAAATGTGCCTTTCTTGTTACGTGTTGCAATGCGTTACATTGTGCGCAATGCAATATTTTGCGTTACATGTGTACATTACGATGCTGTGCGTCAAACGCGTTACATTGCGATGCGTTACATGCAATACTTTGCGTTACAAAGAAACCTTGCAACACCTCTCCAGGCACGGGAAAAACAGACCTCCGTGCGCCGGTATTACCCGGATTCACGTTCAAGCGGTTTTCTCTCAGCTCTGAATGTTCACGCTTGCATAAGCGAGAACACAGAGCACCCGTGTCGATTGACGATTGTACGGCACTGCGTCGACGCCAACCCTCCAAACGCGCGCGACGACCTGCTTGAGCGCAGCACAGCGCGCGCAAGCAACTCGGAGCGGAAACTCGCTTAGGTTGGAAGTCCAGTGGACTTCCAACGCGAGTTTCGTAAGCGAGCGCGTAACCCGCGCGAGCGTCCTCTCACGTCTGGAGCAATACGCCACACCAAACACTCCAAACACGAGAAAAGCACCCCATATTTGGAGCGTATGGCAACAATAAACCCTCCAAATGTGAGATAACGCGCGCGCTGTGCTGCGCTCAAACAGGTCCGTCACGTCAATAAAAAACGTGCGCAAGCACCGAACAAACGCCACTTACGCACGCAACAATAAGGCTAAAACATAAAATTTACTTACCGCGCATTGCACGACGGTTGATGCGCTGCGGACGCGTTGGATCGATGCCCTTCGGAATGCCAAATCCACTCTTGCTTTGCAACGTGCGCAAACGCTCATTCAAAATCGCAAGCTCCGTCTTAGTAAGGAAGAATCGGCGGTTCGGATGAATTTTATCGAACAACGCAAACTTGTGCTTCACAGGCTGTAGCGTCTTCGAGCGCAACACCTTTCCGCGCAATTCTTTAAGCTTCACCTGATTTTCGCCATTACCAACAGCAATACGGTATACAGGTATATTAGATCCGGCAGTAACGCTTTTAATAGCATGCTCCTGTCGATCCATAGCATGCATTAAACGCTCGTAATTACCCTCACCAACGAGGAAAATTCCATTAAAACCAGTGCCTCGCCAAAGCGCATCCTTCGTACGCGCATCCACCCACACAGGCTGCTGCGGAAAAGTAAAACCGCCCTTATTAATCGCAGAAATAATGCCGGCAGCCGCACCCGGGCGACCTTCCAACTTTGCATAACCAACTTTATCTGCACGCTTCGTAAGCACAACAGTAAACAGCAGCAAACCAAGCATCACCGCTGTAATAAGCATCATAATCCACATCAAAATGGACCAACGAGATACAATTCCAAGAATTACAGCAACCAAAATCGGCGCAGCAAATGCGCAAGACAACCACAAAGGCAGCTGCTTGTCGTCAGAATGCGTGTACTTATAAATACGTATGATCTGCGAGAACATGCCTTGCTTTTTCTTAGGCTGCTTCATACCTTGCTTCGCGCCTTGAGACGCGCCTTGCGATTTGCTTTGTGCTTTATCTTGTGACATGCGTTTACCCCATAATATTCGCGTTATTTTGAGTATCCCAAATAATAATAGTAGCTTGTGCAAATATTAATAAATTTGCACTTACTTTTGCACTTACTTCGGCCAGTTACCACGCTTTGCGCTACTCGGCTTAGGCAAACGCCAGCGACGAAGCTGCATAGCGCGGCTGAATGCGTACATGCCGGAACGCGATTTGCGCGACACAGCCACATCACCAAAACGACGAATCAGCTCCTTACGCAACTTACGCCACATAACAAACATGTCAATTACAGATGCAAACAAATACGCGTACAAGAACACTGCAAAAACAAAATAAACAATCACAAATTTAGATAGCGCAAACAAGCAAATCATAATCAGCACTGCAACTGGTATGAAAAACTCGCCAATATTAATTCGAGCATCCACGTAATCGCGAATATACACACGCCACGGAAGCTGCTCAATTTTTGGCATATGCGCCAAATCACCCGTACGCATTGCTTCGTATTGGATATTTTCGCGCTGCCTGATTCTAGCGCGAGCCTGCTTTGCGCTGGCCTTGCGATCAGCTGGAACAAGCGGACGAAGATTTTGCGCTTGAGCCGCGTTGCGCTTAGGAGTTGGCGTGTTTTTTTCGCGAGATTTCGTCGCTACAGACGATTCTGCATCCGCTACTTTCTTTTGCAACGAAGGAGTAGACGCGCCCTCATTATTGGCAGTTTTCTTTGCAAATGGATTCCATGTCATGTTTGCAGATTACTCAACAGACTAGACGCATGCAGACGCGGCAGAAACGGCAGAAACTTTACAGTAACGTAAAGTTTCGGTCGGGAATCGCCACAAAAACAGCAGAAACTGTGCAGCTGTGTAAAGAAAAAGTCGGCTACGCAGCAAAAAGCGGCAGAAACTTCACAGTGTTGCAAAGTTTTTGCCGCCTGCGCGCAAAATTAGTCAGAATTACTCGCCCAATCGATCCAAAAGCAGTGCTTCCGTCACAATATTTCCGCGCAAACCAGGCAACGAAATCGACTCGTTCGGGCTGTGCGCATTGGACTTAGGATCTTCCGGACCCGTCACCAACACCTGCGCCTTCGGGAAGATGCGCTGAAGCTCCGGAATGAACGGAATCGAACCACCCTCGCCCTTATTTACCGGCTCCACGCCGAAAGCATCGCGCATAGAAGCGAGCGCATCCTTCGTTGCAACAGCATCCGGATCCATTGCCCAACCCATGCCGTTATCAATCGGCTCTACAGTAACTTCCGCACCAAAAGGAGCGTGAGATACCAAGAAGTCACACAAAGCTTTTTGCGCTTCTTCTGGACGCTGCGAAGGCGCGGTACGAAGCGAAAGACGCAACTTAGTTTCGTGCGCAATCACATTAAAACTGCCCTCAACTGGGTGTGCGTCCATGCCGATTACCGTCAGGCTCGGCTTAGTCCACATGCGCGCGGCGAGAGAACCGGTGCCGGCAAGCTTATAAGAATCGACCACGGAAGCGTCAGCACGCACTTGCGACTCGTCTAAATCGCGCTGCAAACCGCCAACCGGCTCCTGTGCTTCAATTCCAGGAACTGCTAAGTCGCCAGCCTCGTTGTAAAGCGAGGCAATAAGCATGGAAGCGAGCGTGTAAGCGTCCAAAATCGGGCCGCCAAACTGACCGGAATGCACTTGATGACCAAGTACTTTAACCCTTACATCCACGTCGGTATTTCCACGCAAACTCGTTGTAAGACTTGGTATTCCGGCAGACCAGTTGCCGGAGTCGGCAACGATAATTACGTCGGATTCGAACTCGTCTTTATGCGATTCAATGAACGGGATGAAGCTTGGCGAGCCCATTTCTTCTTCGCCTTCGATGAAAACCTTAATATTTACGCGCAAATCGTCGCTTAGTGCGCGCAAAGCTCCGTAGTGGATTGCGATTCCGCCGCCGTCGTCGGCAGATCCGCGACCGTAAAGACGACCGTCGCGCTCTGTGCCTTCAAATGGGTTTGTGTTCCACTCGGATGGGTCCGGAACAGGCTGCACATCGTGATGCGCGTACAGCAAAACCGTTGGCGCGCTCGGGTTTACGATGCGCGAGCCGACCACTTCAAAAGCCCCCGGAGTGCCGTCCGGATTCGTGGACTGCTCAACGCGCGCGTCAATACCAACCTCACGCAATACCCCAGCCACGTATTGCGCGGACTTTTGCATATGCTCGCCGGCAATACCCTTAGCAGAAACCGCAGCCAGCGAAATCTTCTTATTCAACACGGAAACTACGTCATTCCAGGCGTTTTGCACGCGAGCGCGCACGTCTTCAACAGCCAAACCTGCCATAAATCCTCCCAACTAAAAGTAACAGAACGGTAATTTGCAGCTGTAAATTACACCTATAAACTATATCCGAAACTATGTCCGCGAACGCGACGCATATTCGCAAACGCGACGCAAACTTAACTACCTACTTTGGTCAGCTTGCGAGACAGTTTCTTTACACTTGCGTAAAGTTTCTGCCGTTTTCAAGCCCTCTCAATGCGAGTAGCAACCCAATCGACTATGTAAGGCGCGCACTGTTCAACCTGATCCATCGCAACTTCAAACTCGTGCGGGCCACCGTACCACGGATCTGCCAAATCGAACATCATCTCGCGACCAGGCTGCGGCTTCGGAAGAGATGGATCAAACGTGCGATACATGTGCACAAGTTCGCGCTTTTGCGGCGGCAACAAACGCAAAAGCGAGCGCATATGCGAAGCCGTCATAGGCAAAAACAGGTTCGTTTCCGCAATCTCATCCACTTCAATTCGATGCGCAAAATGCGAAGCAGGAAGCCCATATCCGCGCTTAGTTAATTCCCTTTGCGCGCGACGGTCAATCGGATTTCCGTACTCTTCGTCGCTTACACCACTGGAACGCACGGCAACAACGTCACCCAATCCCCTCAATTGAAACTCGTTGCGCAACACGATTTCCGCCATTGGCGAGCGACAAATATTACCTGTGCAAACCGTCATAACAGTGTATGGGCGACGCGCGTCGACCTTGATTTTGCTTGATTCTTCAGTCATATTTCCTCGTTTATTTTGCTGTCTCGTTTACTTTGCGATTTCTCGTTTACTGAGCAGGCTCATATACCATAAACCGGTATCGTGCAGGATTGCTTTCGCTACCAACTTTCAGCGGCGCTTCCTCAAACTCGCCTTCGCGCGCAACATGCCATTTTCCTGCATCAACTAATGCATGAATATTCGGAGCAAATGTGTCCGCTGCAACTTTCGCTTCAATTTGCGTTACGTAAGCTGCGTCTGCGTGATAATTCGCAAGCATTTCGCGCAAAATCGCAGCTCCGCCAATAACCCAGATTGCTCGTCCGTCTAAAGGCGAGTCTTGAGATACGCTTTCCTGACTTTCCAGCACTTCCCTATTTTCCAGCCATTCGCGCGCATAATCTAAAGCCGCATCAATGCTAGTAAAACTACGCGCTCTATCCGCCACAAAATCAGGATTATGCGTAACAACAATATTTTCGCGCCCCGGAAGCGGACGGAATTTCGGCGGCGTCGCATCCCATGTACCGCGACCCATAATCACAGGGCAACCGATAGTCATCGCCTTAAAATAGCGCAAATCCGGCGAAAGTCGCCACGGCATGCCTCCGTTTACGCCCATCGCGCCGGGCCTGCCGTCCAAACCAAAAGCCTCGCCCCAAATCAGTCGCACAGGGAAATTATGTGACACGCTGTTTGCCATATACGCACCTCACACGCTAAATCAAGCAAAATAATTCGCAATTATCACACAGCAACCGGCGCTTTAATCGTCGGATGATGCTTGTAATCAATCACCTTAAAATCGCTGTAATCGTAGTCAAAAATCGAATCCGCCTTACGAATTTCAAGCTGCGGATACGGGTATGGCTCGCGCGAAAGCTGCTCAAGCACCTGCTCAACGTGATTGTCGTAAATATGGCAGTCGCCGCCCGTCCACACGAACTCACCCGGCTCCAAACCTGCCTGCTGAGCCATCATCATCGTCAAAAGCGAGTAGGACGCAATGTTAAACGGCACGCCGAGGAACATATCGCAAGAACGCTGGTAAAGCTGGCACGAAAGCTTGCCGTCGGCAACGTAGAACTGGAAAAGCGAGTGGCATGGTGGCAACGCCATATGCTCAACTTCCGCAGGATTCCAAGCGCTAACAATCATGCGGCGAGAATCTGGGTGATTCTTCATAAGATCCAGAACGTTTGCGATTTGGTCGATTGTGCGGTTTGGATTTTCCGCTGTCGGAGCCGGCCAACTCCTCCACTGCACGCCGTAAACAGGGCCCAAATCGCCGTTTTCGTCCGCCCACTCGTCCCAAATATGAACGCCGTTTTCTTGCAACCAACGCACATTACTCGAGCCTTTAAGGAACCAAAGCAGCTCGTACGCAAGTCCTTTGAAAAACACGGTTTTCGTGGTAATCAGCGGGAAGTATTTGCTAATATCGAAGCGAATTTGCTGACCAAAAAGTGAGATTGTGCCAGTGCCGGTGCGATCTGATTTTAAAGTGCCTTCCGTAAGGATTTTTCGCACTAAATCCTCGTAAGGAGTTGGGATGCTGGAAAGCGGTTTTTGTGGTACGCGCGCGCGAATTGCGGCAAGTTCTTCTTCTGTTAAAGCCATGCTGCCATGTTAACAAAGTGCTAATAAATTTAAAGAATCGCGCTCGTAAAACCATATGCCTACCGCGCAAAACGCTAACTTCTGCAATTGAACGCAAAGTTACAATCCTTACGATAACATGAACAAATACGACTACAGCAAAGGAGCAAAAATGTCTAGAAGATTATGGGTAGAGCGCAACGAGGACAGCACTTGGGAAGCACACAGCGACGACGGTGTGAGCTTGAAGTTTGGTCACGGCGAAGGCATGTTCAACCCGGTTGAATTAATGCAAATCGCTTTAGCCGGCTGCACCGCGCTTAGCAGCCAGTACGCGGCTGAGCAGGCGGTTGGCGAAGGTGCCGGCGCGCGAGTTGTGGTAAACGGCACGTACGACGCGGAAGAAGGCACGTACTTGCGTTTTCAAGAAGACGTCACTCTTGACGCAACTTGCGCAAAACCTGCACTCAGCCAGGAAGATGCGGCCGCGCTTAAAGAGCGCATGGAACGTCATATTTCCAGGGGTTGCACGGTTAAGCATACGCTCGAAAATGGGGCGAAAGTAAGCGTAAACGTTACGGTTCGACGCTAGGATAAGCCAAAAGTCGCGAAAAATCACACTAAACTTGCACTAAACTTGCACTAAAATTCACCACGTGTGGCACAATTGAGTACACAAGATATTTGCGCAATAATGACGCTACGCATGCATGTATGCAACCGGAGGAAACTTTGAAAATCGCTATTTTTACAGAAACGTATCCACCGTACATAAATGGCGTCGCAACACAGTCTTACATGCTCAAAAAGATGTATGAAGAGCTCGGGCATGAAGTGCTAGTAGTCACGGTCGGCTCCGAAAAACAGCGCAAAACCAAGCTTGAAGATGGAGTTGTTTACGTTCCAGGCATATTGCTTAAAAAGCTTTACAAATACCGCGTTGCCCTTCCGATTGGTCACATGCGAAAGCAGCTGCCGCTTAAATTTAAGCCGGACGTTATTCATATTCAAAACGAATTTGGTATTGGCGAAATCGGCTTGGAAGTAGCAAAAAAAGAGCATATTCCCGTTATTTATACGCTTCACACGGAATACGATAAATTCCTGTTTTACATTGGCTTAAAGCATTTTACTGAGTTCTCTCGCAATATTTCGGCGAAATATTTTATGCGATTCTCGAAAAATGCCACAATTATTACGAGCATGTCTCCTAAAGCACAGGCATATATTGACCGTCAGAAGGTTGATAAAAAAGTGATTGTGCTGAATAACGCTGTGGAATATAAAAAGTTCCTACCAACACCTGAACGACTTGCATTCCGCAAAGCTTTCCGCGAAAAATATGGCGTTTCTGACTCTACTAAGCTGTTTGTTTTCGTTGGTAGAATCGGTGCTGAAAAAAATATTTCAGAATTAATTGACAACTTTATGTATTGCGATTTTCCTCGCGAAAAAGCGCGCTTATTTGTTATTGGCGGCGGTCCTGATTTGGAATCGTTGCGCAAGCGCGTGGCAGATAATGGTTTTGACGACAGAATTTGCTTGCTTGGGCCTATTGCTCACACGGAAATTCCAAAGTATTTGCACGCAATGGACTACTACACAACCGCATCACTTTCCGAAATGCACTCACTTTCGATGTTAGAAGCAATGGCTTCCGGTCTGTTTGCGCTTGTAAAGCATGATGTACCGAATGAGAAGCAGATTATCAGCGGTCAAAACGGGTATCAGTGGGATACTAAGGAAGATTTTAAAACTGTTTTTAGTAAAGTTTTGAATATGAGCGAGACTGAGCAGGCTCAGCTTAAGGCGAACGTGCTCGAGTATTCGAAAAATAACGATTTTAAGAGCCAAGCACTTGAGCTGCTTAAGATTTACAAGCGCGCAATCGAGATGAACAAAGAGAAGCTCGCTGAAAAGAAAGCTAAGCGAGATGCCAGACGCGCGCGTTTTATGCTGAAAAAGCGCGAGTGAGGCGGAGTCGCAAGAACCGCAAGATTAGACGCTCTCACGCTCCAAACGCGAGGTAAAATCCTCGGCGAATGTGGTCAGAAACGAACAAACTGACAACAAATACCGGAATATTCTCCGGCAAATGTTTCATAAAATGGTTGATGCTCGCACTATAAGTGCTCGCTTACGAAACTCGCTTAGGTTGGAAGTCCACTGGACTTCCAACCTAAGCGAGTTTCTGCTCCGAGTTGCTTTCGCGCGCGCTGTGCTGCGCTCAAGCAGGTCGTCGCAGCAACGCGAGCGTTATCCCAAGCAGTCGTTGCATTATCGCAGCGGATCGATTGTTTGTTCAATCTCCTTAGCAGCTTCTTTACCAGCCTTCGGCACATCAACCTCATGCACTCCGGAAATATCGTCAATAGACGCTTCAGAATGCTGCTTTTGCGCTGCCGCAACCTGAGCTGCACTAAATTCCACATACTTGCGCGGCACAACGTACACAGGCCTCGAAGAATGCTGCAACAATCCCTGGCTAATCGAGCCAAGCAGCAAACCGGTAAAGCCACCGCGACCGCGAGAACCAACAACCACAAGATCATGATTCAAACTAGCTTGAGTCAAAGCTTCAACAGCAGAACCAGGCACAACAGTTCGATGAATTTGCAAATCCGGCAAACGCTGCAAAATTGGCTTCACGCGCTCCTCAAGATCCTCCATGTACGAGCCCATAACAGCGGTATCGCCCTCAGCACCTTGCACTCTTGGCACTGCAGAAATAACATCAAGCTCAGCATGCCAGCTATCCGCCAAATCAGCCGCAATTTCAAGAGCTTTAAGCCCCCACTTCGACTCGTCAGAGCCAACAGCCACACGCGTAATCGTATTATTCAAATGAATACGCTGACCGTCATCGTCAGTGTAAGGCACAACCACAATTGGGCAATACGCATAAGCTGGAAGCGAAGAACTAGTTGTGCCGAGCAAACGCTCTGCCAAGCCACCTTTGCCGCGATTGCCAATCACAATAAGCTGATAGTTACGAGAAAGCTCCACGAAAACCGAAGAAGGATCGCCCGTAACAATTAGCGTAGTCGCGTCAACACCCTGCTCAAGAGCAACAGCTTTTGCTTTAGATAGAATTTCTTGTGCATCGTGATGAGCTGCATTATCGTCACCAATCGCAGTGTAAGTGGCATCAAAAGAAACAGCAGCATAACTCGGCAACGAATAAGCGCAAACAATTTGCAATTGCAACCCAGCATGCTTTGCGTAATTTGCAGCCCACCAAACCGCTTTATAGCTCGCGTGCGAGCCGTCAACTCCAACCAATACAGCTTTTTCTGGGATCATTGCCAACCTCCTCATACTTGCACTTGCGACAGCAGCGTCACTCGCGCACAACTTGTAAATACTATTGTAGCGTAATTTTAGATTGAGTGTTGGCCAGTTTTGCGATATATGACTACAGAAACTCTACAGAAGCTATAGAAACTACAGAACGCGACGAATAGAGTATCCGCCTGGGAACACGCAGCGGATAGGATCGTACTTAGTGCCAGCAAGCTGCGAATTAATTACCATGCCGTTACCAACATAAATAGAAGCATGCTGCGCATTCGCGATAATATCTCCAGGCTGCGCTTGAGCCAAACTTGGGATTGGGGTTCCAACAGTTGCCTGCGCTCCAGAAGTACGAGGCAAAGAAACACCAACACTAGCAAAAACATACTGCACAAAACCGGAGCAATCCCATCCAGCAGGAGTATTGCCACCACTACGATACGGAACTTTGCCTAAGAATTGAGTAGCAAAATTCAAAAGAGAAGCAACAGACTTACCGTCAGGAGGAACTACAGAAGCAAGAGGAACCTGCTCAACACCACTGCGGAAACCAGAACGGCTTGCAGCAGCATTTCCAGCAAAAGCACGGCGTGCCACTTCAGCAGCTTGTTCGCTAGGAGTCTTAGTTTGAGGTACATTCAAGCTTTCTATGCCACCCCAATGAGAATTTGTATCGACATCAGTAGAAGTAGATTCAGTTAAAATATCGCGAGGCACATTCGTCACCTTTGGAAATGCGCGCGTAGAAGTGACAGCTGACTCGGAAAGCTCATGCGAAGACTCTGCCATGGCGAATGGCGCCATAACAGTAAGCATTGAAGCTGCAGCGGCAGCTGATACAAAAACTGAGAAAATTCTACTTTGTTTTAGCATACTTTCCGTAGTGTATCATCTGGGTATTACATACGAGAAAAATAGCAACGCCAGTAATAAGCAAACTAATTTTAGCAAACCAGCTCTAGTAACGAAACTTCAGTAATGCAGCTTTAGTAATGAATAAACTGATATTGAGAAACTTCCTTAGCGTCAAACTTGCGCGAGAAAGTTCGTCCTTGGTAAGAAGCGCCACATTCAGAAGTTTCAATAGAACCGTCTGAATTAATTTTTTCAACAACTGCAACGTGCCCATAGAATGGATCAGAACCAGCCTGACCCGAGCGGAACACCATGATATCGCCAACATGACGAGCGGAATTATCTACCCAATAGCCAAGACTGCGCGCAGAATCAGCCCACATATTTCCGTTGCCAAAATGCGAGCCAACAGGCAAACCTAACTGATGGCGGCGAATATACACCCACCACGTGCACTGGCTGAACTCATACGCGTTACCGGTATCCCCAGTTGCGTGATTTGGATTAAAGCCCTTCGGCAAAACGTCAAAGTCTTTATCTATCAACAAAGCAACCTTAGGATTATTCGCAGCAGAACGCGACATTTCCGCAATATTAAAGCCTGAATCAGAACCTAAATTCCACGAATCAGACTTCGAAGATATAGTAGAAAAAGTGCCAGGTTGTACTGAATTAGCAACCTTATTGGCTAAGTTTCCATGCTTCGAATCCGAGCGAGCAGAACTATCTTCATTCGCGCTATTTGCAGCATCAGCAGAGCCCACATTATGCGATTTTTTAGCAGCATTCTCAATAGAGTCAACAGCATTATTAATAGTCGCCATAGGATCAAGAGACTCGCGCTGGCTAGAACGCGAAACTGTTGAAGATGCGTCGCCAACTGCAGTCATAGACGGCTCAAATTCGGAAGCGCGAGCATCAAAACTATTAACCTTAGTTAAAGCCATAGTAGCTGCAACAGTACCAACCATTGCAACAAGAGAAGCCGAAAGTATTACATTGTGACGACGCTCATTAGCAAGCTTAGACAACCTAAGCGCGCGCCTGCTTTGAGGAACAAGCTCCTGCAAACGCTCAGAAACAGCTTCTGGAAGCTCTACAACAGCACCATTGCTAGTAGCAACCGCAGCCAAACGCTCACTAACACGATTAGCCTGAACAGAACGCATACCGCGCACACTATGCGCACCATGCGCGCCATGCTGAGCTACAAACAGCGAAAGCGGCGAATCACCACGCCTCTTTGCTTTTGTGGCACCATGTGCAGCATGTCTCATACTAATCACTTTCTTATGTTAAACGTGGAACGCAGCGCACAAACGCTACACCCCCCAACTGATTTTCTTCCAATCTTCTATGTGAAAGGTTACAACGTGGTTAGGATGTAAGAAACGCACACAACCTAAATCCGCCAATTTTCGCGCTTAAGCTGCACTTGTCACACTTAGACTTCGGTAAGTTGTATGGTTGGAAGTATGAAATTTGCACCTATAGTTAATCCTGATGCACGAAAAGCAGTACCAAAACCGCTGCGCGTTGATTTGCGAAAGGTTTTTGCTATAGGAACGATCGCGTGGTTAGTCGCAACAATGATTGCGCTTATCGTTGCGTTATTGCATATTACGACTTGGTTTCCTGTGTTGTTTTGCGTATCGGGAACAATTATTGGCGTTCTGCTATTAATCTGGGAACATTTTGACCGCTGGGATTACAGGCGCTTAGGAAAATAGTTTATTGCTGATTTGCTAACTTGCTGATTTGCTAACTTGCTAACTTGCTGCTTATTTATTTGCAATTGGTAGCGCAAAACTTACGGTAGTACCCTGCCCCGGCATACTCCAAAGCGTAATATTTCCGTGGTGCGTAAGTGCCACATGCTTAGCAATTGCAAGCCCTAAACCTACACCATCCTGGCTTTGACTATTTTGATTATTCGCACGATAGAATCGTTCAAAAATTCGCGACTGATCTTGCAAATCAATGCCAACTCCGCGATCTACAACACGAATCACAGCGTATTGACCATCTGTTGAAAGTGACGCAGATAGCGAAACTGTAGAATTTTTTGGAGAATACGTAATTGCATTCTCAACTAATTTCCGCACTGCAGCTTGAATTTGCGAAATTTCACCGCGCACGCATAGGTGCGAATCGACTTTTGACACGACGCGTACGCAACAATCCTTAGCAAACGCAGCAACTTGATTTTGCACATACGACAAAACATCATTCAAAGAAAATACTTGCGCAGAATCTAAATCAATAGGATTTTGAGCGCGAACCAGCCATAACAAATCTTCAAGCATGTGCTCAAGTTTCTTGGAAGATTTACCGGCAATTTGCGCAATATCTTTAATTTTTTGCGCAGATACCTGTTCGTTTTGCAAAACTTTCGTAAGCTGAGTTAAGTTGCGAGTAGATCGCATTAACTGCTCAGAAACGTTGGAAATAAAGTCGTCGCGAGTTTGCGCAAAACGGTGAGCTGCACTCGTATCCTCAATAATTACAACTACAATACCGCCTCCAATGCTTCCAGCCGTAACAGTAAGCCAATTAGGGCGCGAAACAGTGGTTGACTCTTGAGGATTTGCGGTTATTGACACATAACGCTCAGGGGTCGAAGTAACCAAAGAGAAGCGCTCGAATCCGCCAGAAGCGCGTACGGAATTAACAGCTTGAAGAACGCGAGGCTGACATAGCGAATCATCGCTAACAACACCTAGCAAATAAGCTTCAGAACTTGCGCGAATTACGTCATTGTTGGCATCAATGACAACAGTTGGCATGTCGAGCATTGCCAAAACTTGGGACGCGTCGTCGCTGATGTCGTCGCTTGCGTTGTCGCTGATGTCGTCGGTTATGTCGTCGCTTTCGTCATACTTTGCGCCATACCTTGCGCCACGAATATAATTAAACGCTCGCTTAAAAAGACGCAAAACTGTAGAAAACCAATCAGACATCAACACACACAACGAAAGCACAACGCACAACGCAAGCACGCCGAAAGCAACAAATACAACGATCACAACCGCAGAAGAACCTTGAGGCATACTCCTATAATCTCATATTTTGCGCGCTTTTGTAACTATGCAACTAAAAAGCGGCAGAAACTTTACACGGCTGTAAAGTTTCGGTCGCTTCGTTACCAGCGTCGTCTATAATTACATAGGATGCCTGACTTATAGCGACGTGCAAACTAGGCGTTCAAATAAACTCACAGCACTGAGAAAGGACGCACCATGCGAGTAATTTTCAACGAAGAAATGAAGGCGATTGCTTCAAACATCGAACGCATGGCAGAACTTGTAGCAAAAGCTATGAACGATGCTGGAAGCGCGCTTTTAAACGCGGATTTGGAAGCTGCTCAAACTGTTATCGATAAAGACGCAGACTTAGACGCTTTAGAAGCAAACACTATTGACCAATGCTTGACTTTGCTTGCTCGTCAAAACCCTGTGGCAACGGACTTGCGCGAAGTTGTAGCTACAATGCGATTAGCTGCAACGTTTGAACGCATGGGCGATTTAACAAGTCATATCGCTCAAATTACTAGACGAACCTGGCCTGAATCTGCTATTGCACAAGAAGGACGCGAAACTATTGTTGCAATGGTTGATTTCTTGCGCGAACTGTCAGGTCGCTTAACGACCATGGTTGCAAATCGCGACGTGCAAATTGCGGAAACTATTATTGCTGGCGACGATGCGCTCGACAAATTGCACGAGAAGATTTTTGAGCTGGTAGAAGGCGAAAATTGGAAGGGTACACGCAGGCAGTTAATTGATGTCGTTCTGCTTAGCCGCTTTATTGAGCGAATTGGAGACCATTGCGTTGCTGTCGCAAGGCAAATTGTGTTTATTGTTTCCGGATTCGATCCGTCCAAGAAACCAGAGCCAGATAAAGACACTGTTGTAGCGTAACGCGGTTACAGCAAAACACGCTACGCAATTTCAAGTTGCCCAAAGTGCGCATGAAAATAAAAGTAAACAAAAAGTAGGTTTGCAAATTAATTGCAAACCTACTTTTATTTTAAAAGCTAACTTAAGCGCTCCAAAGCCAGCGAATCAGAATCTCACTTCTGACCCTGAGCAGCCACAGCGGCAGCACCGGCAGCAGCAGCTTCTGGATCCAGATACTCACCGCGAGGCTTGATTGGCTTGAAGTTCTCATCCAACTCGTAAAGCAGAGGAATAGCGGTTGGAATGTTCACCTTGGAAATCTCTTCCTCGCTCAAGTTATCGAGCATCTTAACGATTGCGCGCAAGCTGTTGCCGTGAGCAGCAATCATTACAGTCTTGCCGGACTTAAGCTCTGGAATAATATCCGACTCCCAGTAAGGAGTTACGCGAGTCACAACGTTTGCCAAAGCTTCAGTTTCTGGAACTGGATCGCCTGCGTAACGAGGATCATTCGTCTGAGAATACTCATCGTTTGGATCAATCTCAGGAGGTGGAGTTGCGTAAGAACGACGCCAAATCATGAACTTCTCATCGCCATATTCCTGACGAATCTCAGACTTGTTCTTACCTTGCAAAGCACCATAATGACGCTCGTTCAAACGCCAGCTGCGACGAACTGGAATCCACAAGCGGTCGGCTGCATCAAGCGCGTAATTCGCGGTATTGATAGCGCGGCGAAGCAAAGAAGTGAACACGATGTCTGGAAGAACGTTCTTCTCTTTAAGAAGCTCGCCACCATGCTTAGCTTCCTCAACACCCTGCTCAGTCAGCGGTACATCAACCCAACCAGTGAACTGATTGGTCTTATTCCATGCGCTCTGACCATGTCGGAGCAATACTAATTTGTATGTCATAATTACCTAGTCTATTAACGCCTTACGACGACAGACCCAAATGCTCCAAATGTGTTCTAACGCTCGCATTATAAGCGCTCGCTACGAAACTCGCGTTGGAAGTCCACTGGACTTCCAACCTAAGCGAGTTCCCGCTCCGAGTTGCTTTCGCGCGCTAAATCGCAGCGCTCAAGCAGGTCGTCGCGCACATTTGGAACATATGGCAACAAATAAACCTCCAAACGTGAGCGCACTCTCTCACATTTGGAGCACAACAACCTCATCGCATACAAAAAAGCCGCTGAATGTTAACCAACATCCAACGGCTTTATATCCCTTAAAACTTACCAACTAGCGAAGTGGCTTCACGAGTGGGAACGTAATCGTCTCGCGAATAGTTGCGCCCGTAAGTGCGATTAGCAAGCGGTCAATTCCCATTCCCATGCCGCCAGCAGGAGGCATGCCAACGCCGAGAGCCTCAATGAAGTCCTCGTCAATATCCATTGCCTCAACGTCTCCAGCCAAAGCATCTTTAGCTTGAGCAACAAAGCGCTCGCGCTGCACAACAGGATCGTTAAGCTCGGAGTAGCCGGTTGCAAGCTCAAAGCCGCGCACGTACAAATCCCACTTTTCAACCATTCCCGGCTTTGTGCGGTGACCCTTAACAAGAGGGCTGGTCTCCACTGGGAAGTCACGCACAAACGTTGGCTCATAAAGCTTATCCTCGTAGAAGTGCTCCCACAAGTGCTCAACCAACTTGCCGTGATTCTCCACTTCGTCGCGCTCAACGCCAAGCTTGTCTGCGATTGCGCCCAAATGCTCAACAGAAGTCTCTGGCGTAATCTCCTCACCCAAAGCCTCGCTAAGCGAGCCATACATGGTGATTTGCTTCCATTCGCCGCCAAAATCATACTCTTCGCCATTAAGCAAAGTCACCTTAGTGGAGCCGAATGCGTCTACAGCAGCCTTTTGGATCAGCTCTTTAGTAAGAGCGCCGATCGTATCGTAAGTGCCGTAAGCCTGGTATGCCTCGAGCATTGTAAACTCTGGTGCGTGAGTTGCATCCACGCCTTCGTTTCTAAAATCACGGTTGATTTCAAACACGCGGTCAATGCCGCCAACCAAGCAGCGCTTCAAGAAAAGCTCTGGAGCAATACGCAAGTAGAGATCAATGTCGAAAGCGTTCATGTGAGTTGTAAACGGACGAGCAGCAGCACCGCCGTGAACCGTTTGCAACATTGGAGTTTCGACTTCCAAGAAGTCATGACTGTCGAAAGTGCGGCGAAGCGAAGCCACAGCGCGCGAACGCCTGCGAACCATATCGCGAATCTTCTCGTCCGCAATCATGCCAATATAAGGCTTGCGCGTACGAGTGTCGTCGCTTAATTCCTTATGCAAAGCCGGAAGCGGCTGCAAAGCCTTAGCCGCAATCGCCCACTCGGTTGCAAATACAGAAAGCTCGCCAGTCTTAGAAGAAATCACGCGACCACGAACGTACAAGTGGTCACCCAAATCCACCATCTGCTTAAAACTTTTAATGGACTCCTCACCAATTTCCTTCTTGGAAACCATCGCCTGAATCGTAGTACCGTCACCGGCAGAAAGCTTAACAAAGCACAAGCCGCCAGCGTTACGCAAGAAAAGCACGCGACCTGCAATACCAACCTCGGTATCGGTTTCTTCGCCAGCTTCAAGCTTGCCATCGAAATCAGCACGCACCTTTTCGATTGTGTCAGTAACGTTAAGATGCACAGGATAAGGCTGCACACCCTCCTTAAGCATCATTGCACGCTTAGCAACGCGCATCTGTACCTGCTCAGGATGAGCTTGTGGCCCAAATTCTTTATTGCTTGGGTCGATTGCTTCATCCAAGGTTGCGCCTTCGTTTACGCGCTTGGCGATTGCCTCGTCTTGAGCGAGTAACATTTCGGCATGTTCAACAGTGTCAATTTCATTGACGGTATCTGTTGCTTCGTTTTCTGCTGCATTTTTATCGGCAGATTCTGCGGCACTTTGCGCGGCAGACATTGCAGTATTGGTGTCAGTCATAAACGCTAATTGTAGCCAGTAGGTAATACAGGTTTTATACGCGACTTGCAGTGCTAATTTGCGATATGTTTACACAGAAGCTGTAGCGATAATTTGTAATATGTTTACAAAGGAATTCCGCAGCTTGTACGCAATATACTTGCGCGGGACTTACTTTGCGTGACTTGCTTTGCGCGACTTGCACACGCTTTACAATAATTTGTATTAGCCAACCTGTAACATTACGGACGTTGTTGGAACTTTTATGCGCATATGCTTTCGCGAGTTTCAGCATCGGGCTGTAGCGCAGTTTGGTAGCGCGCTTCGTTCGGGACGAAGAGGCCGCGGGTTCAAATCCCGCCAGCCCGACTTTTGATTTCCAGAATCACCCCCCCCCACAATTCCGACGTTTCCTATACAAGGCTGTAAAATTTCTGCCGAATTAAGGCGCGTAGGCGATATTTCCTTTACACGTGCGTAAAGTTTCTGCCGCAATTTGGCGTGAAAGCGGCAGTTTCTTTACATGGCTGTAAAATTGAAGTCGATTGATTGTGAACAAGCGCAATAGCAAGGGGCTTTGATGGAGGACGCTGCGCAATTTTATAACGAGCTTGACGAAATGTTCGCGAATCACGCGAGCGCAGACGCGATTGAAACGTATCTTTTGCGAAAACTTACCGAAGCCAATCCCCTGCAACTGTCTATTCTCAACGAACTCATGGGCTTTTACCGTTCGCGCGGAGAGCACACAAAAAATCAGCCAATCATCAATCGCGCTCTAAATCTTGCAAACAAAATGCAATTAGCTGGCACCGAAGCTGGCACAACTACGCTAATTAACGCTGCTACTAGCCTCCGCACGGCTGGCGACTACGATCGCGCCGAAAAAATTTACACTCAAGCTCTTAACGAATCCGCTGAAACGCTCGGCACTAAAAACCGCAAGCTTGCCGCGCTTCACAACAATCTTTCGATGCTTTACAGCGAAACCGGTCGCACGCATGATGCAATTGAGGAGCTTAATCAGGCGCTTGAAATTTTGCAAAATACGAGCACGGATCCTGAGCGCGACATCGATATTGCCGCCACGCACACGAATCTTGCGCTTGCGATGCTGCAGGAGTGTACGAAGGAGTGCTCGCATCCCAACACCAGCACGAACAGCAAATCCGCAACTCTTGAATCCGCTTTTGAACACGCTTCGACCAGCGTTCGCATGTATATTGCGGGAAATAACGAAAATCAGCCGCACTACGCTTCTGCATTGGCAGGTTTTGCGCAAGTACAGTGCGCGCGCGGCGAGTACGCTCAAGCGGAGGAGAGTTACAGTAAGGCACTTGATTTGATTGCGAGATGCTACGGAAAAGATAGCGAATCTTACGTGATTACGACGGAAAATTTGCGGCAGACGCGCGAGTTGGCAGAAAAAGTTACGGAAGAATCTATAGAAATTCAAGAATCATCAAGCCAACAAACAGAAAACCAACACGCAGCAAACAATAACCCAGCAAACAATAACATAAAAACCGGCATGCAATTAGCACAATTATACTGGCAAACTTACGGAAAAGCACTACTAGCCAATCCAAAATTTGCGAAATACAAAAATCGCATTGCAGCCGGATTAGTTGGTCACGGATCGGAATGTTACGGTTTTGACGACGAGATTTCGCGCGATCACGATTTTGGACCAGGCTTCTGCTTGTGGCTTACCGACGAAGATTACGCGGAAATCGGCGCGGATTTGCAGGCTGCTTACGACGCACTTCCGCGAAAATACGCCGGTTTTGACTCTCGCAACGAAACGCCGCGCGCAAAATCATGCGAAAGCAGCAAACGCGTCGGAGTATTTCGCATAAGCGAATTTTTCGAAAATTTAACCGGCTTCCCCACTGCTCCAAGCCAAAACGAGCCACACTTATGGCTATCATTAAACGAGCCAACGCTTGCAGCAGCAACGAATGGCAAAATTTTCGCGGATCCTCTTGGAAAGTTCTCAAAGGCGCGCCAAAGCTTCAAGCTCATGCCGGACGATGTGCGAATCTCACTAATCTCGCGCAGACTTGGCATGATTTCGCAAGCTGGCCAGTACAATTTCCCACGCATGATCGCGCGCAAAGACGCATCCGCAGCATGGCTTTCTATCAACGAATTCGTGCGCGCAACTGCTTCCCTCGTTTTTCTGCTCAACAATCCTGTAACCGCAGGCTACTTGCCTTACTACAAGTGGCAGTTTGCGGCATTGCGCAAGCTCAGCAATCGCATGGCATCTAGGCTTCCGGAAGTATGCAGCAAACTTGAGTCGGTAATGCGACTTTCTTCCGCTGCATGCTTTGGCGGAGACGGTTCCGGCGGAGACGGTTTTGGCGAAGGCGGCAAGGGCGCTGGACTTGCGCAAAAGCAAGTTACGCAAATAATTGACAGCATTTGCGAAGATATTGTGCGAGAATTGCAATATCAAGGCTTAAGTGATTGCAGCGAAACTTTTTTGGAATGGCAGCGGCCGTACGTTGAAGCACATATTCACTCGCGTGCTGCGTGCTTAAGGAGCTTATGATGTGCGATTTATCGGCAACGAAAGCGCAAAATCCAAAAACGCAAAATCCAAAATCAGAAAAGCTTGCGGAAGCGCAAAATCCGAAAACGCAAAAGCTTGCGGAAGAAATCACTAAACTCGAGTGGGATCAGTTCCAGCTTACAGAAAACGAAGGCGGACGCGCGAATTGCCAAGGAAACTGGCCAACTTTTCACATTATGCGCATGAGTCAGTTTTTGGCGTGGCCGCTTGATTTGCAGGAGTCTTATAAACAGGATCTTGAGCGCGTGAATAGCGATGGACGCAATTTGATTACGGAAAAGTATGCGCGAATGATGGAGTCGACTGCGCCGGAAATTTTTGAGCGCACGATTAAGCCTTATATTAAGCCAATTTTGGAGCCTAGAAAAAGCGCGCAGGAGCAGATTATTTTAACGCAAGTCGAGTGGGCTGCGGATTTTCGCAATCGCTACCCGCATTTAGGTCTTGCGATGCGCGTGCTTAAAACTAGCGAAGATACGGCAGAGAATACGTCTTTTGAAACGTATTTGCGAGGCGAATTAAGCACGTATTCTGACGCAACTTTCGCTAAATACCAGCGTTTTGTACATAACTTGCGTGCGGAAAATCTCAATCTTACGCAAATGATTATTGCGAATACCGTGCACATGTATGGCTACGATTCGCTCGAAGCGGCCGAGCGCGCGCAGATTAGAAATGCAGCTTAAGAATAAAGCAGCGACACTGCAGAAGCTGCGCGAGAGTCACTTTCAAGAAAAAGCGCGGAAGCAGCGGAAAGACCGGTTTGTTGCAAAAACGTGCGGTAAAGCATTACGTCAGGTTTGCGCAAATGCGTTTCGTAAGATGCACAAACGCCGTTAAGCTCGCTGAGTATTGGGCAAGTTTTGCGCGCGCAGTTTAACCAATCGCAAGAAACGTTACCAAGTGCCCACACGCGCACTCCGCTCGCAATCAACTCACGCGCCACAGCCGAAGCATCCGCGCGCTCGCCAGCAAAACCGAGCTCGAAACGCTCAAAATACAAGCGATATAGCCACGTAACTGCCGGACCGTGATGCTCATCAAACGAATCCAACGCGCGACTCCGACTCCACCCAGCCTCGCGCAATGACTCGTGAAACTCAAATCCCCACTCAGGCTCGAAACTAAAGAGCACTTCCCCAATAAAATCCGGATAATCTGCATCCAGAGTGCGGCGCGCATCCCAATCCACAAGCAATTGCAAGTCGAAAACAACGTCAGTTATTCTGCGCAAAGCATACTCGCGGATACTATTTTCGCGCACATCACTTATTTCGCGAATATCACAGATACCGCTTGCACTAACTGCCTTTATTTCAGCGCCCATAATTCCCACTTGTGCAATACGTTGCTCTCAAAACAAAACAGCAAAACAGAAACAACACACAAACCAAATACTCACACAGTTGGCGGAATACCAGCACTCATTGACGCATCGCCAACTACGCCAGAACCGTACATTCCTGCAGCAAAATTCGCTTGCAAACTGTTGAGATTGTAGCCAAGCGCCTCAAGCTGCGCGCGACCGTCCTCATTAATGTTTTCAACGCTCCAACGCGGCTTCCACGTCCAATCAATACGAAACTCTTCCACCAAGCCTGCGAGCGCATTCGCACACTCATCCTCAATCAATTCAGTTAACGGACATGCAGGCGTAGTAAGCGTCATAGTAATAATTGCGCGCCCAAGCTCATCAATTTCAATACCATAAACCAAGCCTAAATCAACCACGTCAATGCCAAGCTCAGGATCCACAACATCGTGTAAAGCGTCTAAAATATCATCTTCTGTAACTCGGCCAATGTCATTCGCGCTTAAATTCGCAGGATGCGTTTCATACATCACCTCAGATGCCGATTGATTTTCTGCCATAATATTCCTTGCTTTTACGTTACATAAAGATTTTATAGTTCTTTCATAGCCTTTGCAATGCTGTCTTTTAAGCCTTCCCACGCCAAAAGCGCGCACTTAATTCGCATTGGGTAGCGCGATACGCCTTGCAAAACCATTGCATCTTCCAGCGCATCTTCGTCCTCTTCGCTTTGCAAACCTTCTCCGCGAGATTCCATAAGTTTGTGGAAAAGCGCGTCTAATTGTAAGGCTTCGTCAACTGATTTTCCCTCGACTAGATCAACCATCATTGAAAGGCTTGCTTGCGAAATTGAGCAGCCGTGACCATCCCACTTAATACTTGATACTATTGGTGTTTCGTCATTATTTGCGCTGCGTGAAAGCTCTACTCGCATGGTAACTTCGTCGCCGCAAGTTGGATTGAATTGGTGCGATTGACCTAAAGCAGAGTTTTCGTCAGATGTAACAGCGCAACTTTCGTGAGCATTATTTAAGGTAATTTCGGCAGATTCTGTATTTTTTGCAGATTCAGTAGATTCTTGAGTTTCTTCCTGCAGCTCCGCTTTTGCGAGCGCGTCCGTGCTTTCGAAATGAGTTTTGCCATGCGGATTTCGCGCAGCATCCAAAATCACTTCTTGATACATGCTTTCCAAGCCGTCACCAGCCGCATCTGAAAAACCAGCGCCCGCACCAAAACCAGCGCCCGCACCAAAACCCATATCAAACATACGCACTCCTTACCTACTCGCTAACTCGCTAACAACATTTAATCACTTATTTGCTTCATAAACGATCCACCGCATGAAATACTCCACAACTTTTCTTAAACAGAATAATCAACTTCATCAAGTCTATGCTTTATATTTTTAAATTCAATTATTTCAAATATTATTTTCAAACAATCGTAGTAATAACCACAAGAAATAAGTATTTAATAGTGTTGTATATGTGATATAATAATAGAAGGTCTTTTGATTGAAGGCTTCCAAGTGCCGGGGACGTTTTCCCCGGCTTTTGTTTTACTTACTTAGCAGTGTAGTTGGGTTATAAGTCAAAAAGTTGGGGAAAGTATGAGAGAACTTAGCATATTCATAGATGAATCAGGCAGCGATAACTTATCGGACTATTATTACATACTAACTATCGTACTTCATGACCAATCAAATAATTTAGATTATTCGATAAAACTTTACGAAAACTCACTTAAGCAAAAACACCTTCCTAATATACCCTTTCATGCTTCACCTCTTATGAACAAAAAAGATAATTATAAATGTTTAGATATGTCTACAAGAAAAAAATTATTGCAATCATTTAGAATATTCTTCAGGCACGTTGAAATTCATTACCATACTTTTGTATACACAAACAGAAAATACGAATCAACAAGTCAATTGTCTGCAGCAATGCGCAAAGATTTAATTAATTTTTTATTCGACAATATGGAATATATGCAACAATATGAAAAAATAAAAATATACTATGACAATGGTCAGCAATCAATAGTTAATGCAATACACAAAGCAATGGAATATAGTTTGTCAAAAAATGCGACCATATACAGATACGCAAAACAATCACAGTATCGTCTAGCACAAATAGCAGATTACATTTGCATGGTAGAACTTACAAAACTCAAATACGAAAATAAACACATAACAAAGACAGATGAAAAATTTTTTGGTTCGTGGTCTGACTTTAAAAAAGGCATATTAAAAGAAACAAGGCATAAAGCTATTGAATAAAACAATGCATGCTGACTCGTCAATTTGCTTGACTAACTTGCTAACTCTCCAACTCGCTCGCTAACAATATTATGCGCCAAAGTAGGCGCGAACGTGTGAGACTGCTTCAACAAGCGCGCGAGCTTCGTCAATCGTGTTGTAAACACCAACGGAAGCGCGATTCGAAGCATACACGCCAAAATGACGGTGAATCGGCTGAGCACAATGGTGTCCGACGCGAATCGCAATGCCCTGCGCGTCCAAAAACTGGCCAACATCATGCGGATGCACGCCTTCAACTTCAAAAGCAACTGTGCCAATTCGCTGGCTCAAATCAGTTGGACCCAAAACGCGAACGCCTGGAACATCCCGTAATTTTAGCAATTCTGCAGCAATTTCCTGCTCATGCTCTGCAACTTTATTCATACCCACCGCGCGCAACCAATCCGCTGCAACTCCGGCCGCAACCATTTGCGCAACCGGCTGAGTTCCAGCCTCAAAACGGTAAGGCGCATCCATGTATTGCGCCGGCTTGTTAAGCCACGCAAGCTCTACCATTGAGCCGCCGAAATTCGCCGGCGGAAGAGCGTTCAAAAGCTCGCGGCGACCATACAAGAATCCAACTCCTGTAGGACCATACATTTTATGCGCACTAAATGCCGCAAAATCAACGTTTAAAGCGTGAAAATCAACCGGAATATGAGGCACTGACTGGCATGCGTCGAGCACAAAAATCGCACCAACTTCGTGAGCGCGCTTGCAAATCGACGAAACATCCGTAATCGCGCCAGTAACGTTGCTAATATGCGTAACTGCAACGATTTTCGTGCGCTCGTCAATAATTGTTCGCAAATAATCCGCGTCCGTGCGCACGCGGCCGTCCTCTGTTACGTCAATCCAACGAAGCTCCGTTCCAGTGCGAAGAGCCAGCTCTTGAAATGGTAGCAAAACAGAGTGATGATCTGCGCGAGATACGACTATTGAGTCGCCTTCTCGAAGCGCAAAATTTTGGCGGAAATCAGCAGAATCATCGCTGTCTTTTTTGCAAATTCTCGCCTTCGCACTAGCGTTACCAATAGCAGTTGCGAGAAGATTAAGCGCGCCGGTCGCGCCCGGAGTAACAATAATTTCCTCGCTGCCAGCGTCCGCGCAAGCTCCAACGAGACGCGCAACTTTCGCACGCGCTTCTTCGAACGCAACCGTGGAAAGCGCCGCCAACTCATGCGCTCCCCTGTGCACACCAGCGTTAATTGTTTCGTAAAACTCTTTTTCGGCATCGATTACAACTTGCGGCTTTTGCGAAGTAGCTGCAGAATCCAAGTAAATCAAGGGTTTTCCGTGCACAGTATCGTGAAGCGAAGTGCCATGAACTGTGCGACTTAAAATCGGAAACTGCGAGCGCAAATCGCTAAATTCTCGCATAATATTTTCTTCAGTCACTGTAGTCATATTCTAAGCCGTTAGTTAAAACTATTATTTTATGAACCACGCTTAAGCCAGCGCCGACTCTGTTGCACCTTCCGGCAAATACTTGTCGTAGCCTTCTTCTTCCAGCTCGTCCGCAAGCTCCGGTCCTGCCGTCTTTACAAAGTGACCTTGCGCAAAAACGTGCACAATATCCGGCTTAATATACTTGAGGATTCGCGTGTAATGTGTGACCATCATAATGCCCAAACCGGTGTTTTCCTTGGCGCGATTCACGCCTTCTGACACAATTCGAAGAGCGTCAACGTCGAGTCCGGAATCAGTTTCGTCCAAAATCGCAAACTTTGGTTTCAAAAGCTCTAGTTGCAAAACTTCCGCGCGCTTCTTTTCGCCGCCAGAAAAGCCTTCGTTTACAGAACGCGACGCAAATTTTGGATCCATTCGAAGCTTTTTCATAGCCTCGCTAAGTTCTTTCACCCAGCTTCTTAAAGATGGAGCTTTGCCTTCGACTTCAGTTTTTGCAGTGCGAAGGAAGTTCGTCATAGATACGCCCGGTACCTCTACTGGGTATTGCATTGCGAGGAATAATCCAGCTTTTGCACGCTCGTCAGGAGTCATTTTCAAAATATCTTCGCCGTCGAGAAGAACTTGACCCGAATCTACTTCATACTTTGGGTGTCCTGCCAAAGTGTAGGCAAGAGTAGACTTTCCAGATCCGTTAGGACCCATGATTGCGTGAGTTTCGCCAGAATTAACTGTAAGATTTACACCTTTTAAGATTTGCTTACGACCTTCTTTTGTTTCTACAGAAGCGTACAAATCCTTAATTTCCAAAGTTGACATGTTTTTCTCCTATTCTTCCGTTCTTGCAAGACGGCGCTCAATTGCCTTCATTAAGTGATCGACAATTTCCGGAACGCCAATTTCTTCAATAAGCTCGTTAAAGAATCCGCGCACAACAAGCTTTCTGGCTTCAATCTCACTAACTCCGCGCGATTGCAAGTAGAAAAGCTCTTCGTCGTCAAATCTGCCGACTGAACTTGCGTGACCGGCACCAATAATATTGCCGTTTTCAATTTCCAAATTCGGTTCAGAATCAGCAATTGCTCCAGGAGTGAGCACCAAATTACGGTTCAACTCGTACGAATCTGTGCCAGGAGCTTCCGGCTTAATAAGCGCGTTTCCAACCCAAGTTGAATGCGCACCCTTTCCTTCCAAGGCACCCTTGTACACTACTCGCGACTTGCATTCTGAATAGTTGTGCACAACCATCGTGCGGTGCTCAACATGCTCGCCTGGATCCACAAAATACATGCCGAGCATGTTCAAATCACCCTGTTCGCCACCAAAATCCTGATCCATGCGAATGCGCACAACATCTCCGCCAAGAGTGACCATCGTGTGGCGAAGCGAAGCTCCCTCACCAACGTGAATACGCTGATTTCCAACGTGTTTACTGCCCGAATCCCACTCTTGAATAAAGGTAGTAGAAACGTGCGCGTGCTTTCCGAGGATGATTTCCACACCTTCAGCAAGTTTTGCGCAGCCGGTATGTTCGATAATAATGTCAGCATTCGAGCGAGAATCCGCTTCGATTACTAAGTGCAATGCGTCAAGCGTATTAACATTATCACCCTGAATTTTCAGTACGATTGGCTTTTTGATTTCGCCAGATACGTGAAGCACGTATGCAGATTTCGCTGTATTCCACGCGACTGCAGCTACACGATCAGACGGCTTCATATCGGTATGAGGAGCCTCGTTTTTCGGCTTTACTTGCAAACTTACGGAACCGTCGCTACCAACGTAAGAATCATCCAATGCAGCTCCACCAACACCTTCAAGAGTTACTTGAATACTATTAGATGGTTCAAAACGCTCGAAAAACTCGGAAATTCGCTCAACTGGAGTATATCGCCAATCTTCCTGCTTTCTAGTTGGAATCGCAAAATCTTCCACATTAAACGAGCGCACGGATTTATCTGCGCTAGAAGGCATTGCTGCAGGAACCGCATACGGATCATTAGGGTCTGCTATAGGAATATTAATTTCTTTTTCCGTCATTTTATTGCCTAAATTCTCTTTTAAATCTTCGCTCATCAGCCCACGGATCCTTCCATTTGCAACTCAACTAAGCGATTCAACTCAAGCGCGTACTCCATTGGCAGCTCGCGGCTAATCGGCTCCACGAAGCCGCGAACAATCATGCCCATAGCCTCTTTTTCTTCAAGCCCTCGACTCATCAAATAGAAAAGCTGATCCTCCGAAACCTTGGAAACAGTGGCCTCGTGAGCCATCGAAACGTCATCTTCGCGCACGTCAACATGCGGATAAGTATCGGACCTGGAAAAATCGTCAACAAGCAAAGCATCGCACACAACAGACGAACTAGAGCCCTTCGCACCCTTAATAATCTTCACAAGACCGCGGTAAGCTGAACGTCCGCCGCCGCGCGAAATCGACTTAGCAACAATCGTAGAACTCGTGTGAGGAGCTAAATGAATCATCTTCGCACCAGTATCTTGATATTGTCCGCGGCCAGCAAAGCTCAAAGACATAGTTTCCGCTTTTGCGTAAGGCTCGGCAAGAATACAAGCAGGATACTTCATAGTTGCCTTGGAGCCGATGTTTCCGTCAACCCACTCCATTGTGCCGCCCTCGCGCACGTAAGCTCGCTGAGTTACCAAGTTATACACGTTATTCGACCAGTTTTGCACTGTTGTGTAGCGCACGCGAGCATGCTTTTCCACAACAATTTCAACGTTTGCAGCGTGAAGCGAATCCGTTGAATAAATTGGAGCCGTGCAACCTTCAACGTAATGCACATAAGAGCCTTCGTCCGCAATAATAAGCGTTCGCTCAAACTGACCCATGTTCGGCGTATTAATTCTAAAGTAAGCTTGAAGCGGAATATCCACGTGCACGCCTTTTGGAACATACACGAACGAGCCGCCACTCCAAGCCGCGGTGTTAAGAGCCGCAAACTTGTTGTCGTCAACTGGGATCACGGTTGCGAAATACTTTTTTACAAGCTCCGGATACTTTTGCACTGCCGTATCCGTGTCAACAAAAATCACGCCTTGAGCTGCCAAGTCTTCGCGAATCGAATTGTAAATAACTTCCGACTCGTACTGTGCTGCAACGCCTGAAACTAAGCGCTTTTTCTCCGCTTCCGGAATGCCTAAGCGATCGTAAGTTTTGCGAATATCTTCCGGCAAATCGTCCCAAGTTTTTGCTTGATCGTGAACCGGGCGCACGTAGTATTTAAAATCGTCAGCGTCAAAACCGCTTAAATCCACGCCCCAATCCGGCATTGGCTTTTGCAAAAACGCGCGGTAGCCTTGCAAGCGAAGATTTAGCATCCACTCCGGCTCGTTTTTATCGGCAGAAATTGCGCGAACAACCGACTCGTCAATACCCTTTTTTGCAGCCTCGCCTGCAGCGTCCGAATCGTGCCAGCCGTAATTGTAATCGCCAAATTCAGCAACAATCTGCTCGTCTTGGCGGATTTTCTCTTCGTTTACGCGAGCGCGATCTGCCACATACTGGCTCATTTCAACGTCTGCAGCTTTATTTTTTGCTAGATTACCATCGCTTGCTGCAACGCTTGTATCGCCAGTAACGCCAGTATCATTCATATTGCCAGTATCGCTCATAAAGTCTGTAACACCTCCATACTTAACGCACACCTGCGCGCGGTACGTATCAATTGGCAAAAGCTGCTCCCCAAGCGCTACTTTTGCACTCTCCCCACTCAATTATCACCTATCTAAGGTTACCTCGTAATGCGATTTCTTGGTATAGCCGTGTTACGCGCAAAACGTAATGTTTATCACAATCTAATAAAACAAAAACGGCAGAAACTTTACGCGCGTGTAAAGAAAAGATCGGTTGCGAATGAAAAAGCGGCAAAACTTAGGAAAACCCAGTCTTACCGCTTATTTCTATTTACTTAATTCTTACTTAAGCCTTACTTATCAGCCTTACTACTAGCAGCAGCTTCCTGATGTTCCAGTGCTGCCGCAACCAATCCAGCAAACAGTGGATGAGGCTTAGTTGGACGAGACTTAAACTCTGGATGAGCTTGAGTTGCAACATAGAATGGGTGAACACTCTTAGGAAGCTCCACAAACTCAGTCAAATTACCATCTGGGCTTTGGCCGCTAATACGCAAGCCAGCTTCGCGCAAACGATCCTTATATGCCACGTTCACTTCATAACGGTGACGGTGACGCTCAGTAACATGCGTAGTGCCGTAAAGCTCAGCAACAATAGAGCCTTCTTCAAGCGTTGCAGGGTAAGAGCCAAGTCGCATTGTGTGACCCATATCTCCCTTACCGGCCACAATATCCTTCTGCTCTTCCATAGTCGCGATTACTGGATCGCCACAATCCTTCTCGAACTCTGTGGAATTAGCATCCTCAAGTCCAAGCACGTGACGAGCGTACTCAATAACCATGGACTGCAAGCCAAGGCAAAGACCAAGCGTTGGCAAACCGTGCTCGCGAGCGTAACGCAAAGCGCCAATCTTACCTTCAATACCGCGAATACCGAAGCCGCCTGGAATAACCATGCCGTCCATCTGGTCAAGAGCCGCAGCTGCACCTTCTTGAGTTTCGCACTTGTCGGCAGCAACCCAGCGCACGTTAACTTTAGCCCAGTTTGCAAAACCGCCAGCCTTAATAGCCTCGGTAACAGAAAGATAAGCATCCGGCAAATCAATATACTTTCCAACGATTGCAATGTTTAGCTCATGCTTTGGATGATGCACGCGCTCAAGCAAATCTTCCCACTCGTTCCAATCAACATCGTGGAATGGAAGCTCAAGCTCGCGAACAACGTAAGCGTCCAAGCCCTCGTTGAACAAAATCTTCGGCACATCGTAAATGCTTGGAGCGTCAACGCAGTTCACAACGCCTTCAGCATCGACATCGCACATAAGCGAAATCTTGTCTTTAATAGCCTGATTAAGCGGACGATCGGAGCGCAAAACAAGCGCGTCTGGAGAAATACCAAGCTGACGCAGCATCATCACAGAATGCTGAGTTGGCTTAGTCTTCAACTCGTGCGCTGCAGCAATATAAGGTACCAAAGAAACGTGCACAAACATGCAGTTTTCAGGACCTAAATCGCGACGAACTTCGCGAGCAGCCTCCAAAAATGGCTGGGATTCAATATCGCCAACTGTGCCTCCGATTTCCGTAATAATCACGTCTACATCGTCGGAAGCTTGCGCGCGCATACGCGACTTAATCTCGCCAGTAATATGCGGAATAACTTGCACGCACTGACCCAAATATTCGCCAGCGCGCTCCTTACGAAGCACAGATTGATAAATCTGACCTGTAGTTACATTCGCTTTCTGGCTTAAGAAAACATCGAGGAATCGCTCGTAATGACCAATATCGAGATCTGTTTCTGCACCATCTTCCGTAACATAGACTTCGCCATGCTGGAATGGGTTCATTGTACCCGGGTCAACATTGATATAAGGGTCAAGTTTTTGTTGTAATACATGCAATCCGCGACTGCGTAAAAGTCGACCTAAAGATGATGCTGTAAGGCCTTTTCCGAGGGACGAAACTACGCCACCTGTGACAAAAATATGCTTTGTAATATGCTCCTGAGAGTTACCATGTTGTCTTCTAACCATGGAACTCCATGGTATCTTCGAGCCTCGACGCTGGGTGTTGATTCGCAAAAAATCGAACAAAATCAAACAAGATGCGCAACAGCTTCCAAAGCGAGCTTATAGCCGTATAATCCCATGCCTGTAATAGTGCCGGTTGCAACAGGACTAATTACACTAATTTTACGAAAAGCATCGCGCGCAGCAGGATTAGAAATATGCACTTCCATGAGCGGAACTCCAGCATCCAAAACCATGTGAGCAGCGTCCGCGAGCGCGTAACTGTAGTGTGTAAAAGCGGCAGGATTCATAACAACAGGCGTATGAGTATCGGCAGCTTCGTGCATCCAGTGAACCATTTGCGCTTCGTCGTCACTTTGGCGCACTTCTACTTCAAACCCAAGTTCCGCACCCCACTTTTCGCATTTCTCGCGCAAAGTTTCAAAGTTCTCACTACCGTACACGTCCGGCTGACGCACGCCTAAACGACCTAAATTCGGTCCGCTTACAACAAGCACTTTTTTTGTATGCTGATTTTCCATTTTTACCTCGCAAGATTAATTATTTTTGCTTATAAACGCGCTCAAAAGCTTCACGAACAGCTTCAATAGGCGGATTGTCTAAATGCATAGGATTAGAAATACCATCCAAAATTACGAAACGTAGCATGTTGCCGCGCGCTTTCTTGTCGCGATGCATAAGGTTAAGCACACACTCAAAAGCAGCATCCGCATCTTTGGCACACTGCCACGAAGTTGGCAATCCAAGCGAATCCAAAAGCGAACGATGATACGCAACGTCTCCCGCATCCAAATATCCTAAAATTTGCGCAAGCTCCGCCGCAAAAACCATGCCAACAGCTACAGCGTTTCCATGACGCCAACGGAAGTGCTCAATCTGCTCAATAGCGTGACCAAGCGTATGCCCGTAGTTCAAAAACTCGCGCAAACCCTGCTCTTTTAAATCGCTCGATACGTGATACGCCTTTACTTTAACTGTGCGTTCAATAAGCTCCACGAGCAGTTCATGAAGTTCGTTATTATTTTCTAAATCATCCCCATTAAATTCACGCAAAAGCCTTGCGTTATTGGCATCGCTAAGAATCTTCAAAATTTCGCCGTCGCGAATAAAACCAGATTTTGCAACCTCGCCCAAGCCTTCAATAAGAATATCGTTTGGAAGAGTTGCAAGCGTAGAAGTATCTGCTAAAACGCCAGCTGGAGTGTAAAAGCTGCCGACTAGATTCTTTCCAGCATCCGTATTAATACCAGTTTTACCGCCCGTAGACGCGTCAACCATCGCAAGAAGCGAAGTAGGGCAGTTTACATAGCGAATTCCACGCATCCAAGTTGCAGCAACAAATCCAGCGACATCCGTTGCTGCTCCTCCGCCTAAACCAACAATTGCATCCGAACGAGTAAAACCAGCTTCTGCCAGGTTAGCCCACAATCCACTTGCAACTTTAATAGTTTTTCCAGCTTCTGCATCCGGAATTAACATGTCGAAAACTTCGTAACCAGATTGGCGCAAAATAGTTCGAGCTTTGTCGCTATGACGCTGAACAGGTTGCGTGTGAACTAACGCCACTTTAACTGGCTTAGTTCCAAGCATTTGCGGCAGAAGTTGCATTGCACCGTCACCAATTCGCACATCGTATGGTTCAATTCCTTCACCTGTTACGTGCACAATACGTTGCATAATCATGCTCCTTAATTTTTCTGCAGCCATATACGGAGTCGAACCTTTTGTTTGCATGTGGATATTCGATACCGCTCTAAAAACAGGGTCTCTCTGCTCAAATAATTCCATCCAACGCTTTTGCGCATCTTCTCCAGAAAACATAGGACGATTATTATTCCAGCTTGCGCGCTCAATAGCCTCTTTAGCATTGACTTGCAAATACACAACGCGACCGCCACAGCGCATATACTCACGCAAAACTTTTTGAGTTTCTTCACGCATAGGCGCACCGCCACCAAGCGAAACTATTCCCTTTGTAGAATCTTCTATAGGTGTATCTCCCAAAATTGCCTCTCGCACTATGCGAGCTTCTATTTTACGAAAAGCATCCTGGCCATATTCCTCGAAATATTGCGGTATTGACATATCAATATCGCACTCGATCATGTCATCTGTATCATAAAAAGGCAGATTCATAAGATGCGCAACTTCGCGGCCAACACGCGTTTTTCCAGCAGCAGGCATGCCAATAATAACAGCTAGCGGAAGTTTAGTGTTGCTCATTTCATATTCTCCGGCCAGGAAGCTACGTAAGACTCCACATTTCGGCGCGTTTCTTGCAAAGAATCTCCGCCGAATTTTTCCAAAGCATACTTAGCTAAAGTAAGCCTTACCATCGCTTCTGCAACTACAGAAGCAGCTGGCACAGCAGTGAAATCGGAGCGCTGATTAATAGCTTGAGCAGCTTCGCCAGTAAGCACATCCACTGTGCGCAAAGCGCGTGGAATAGACGGAATTGGCTTCATCGCAGCGCGCACGCGAATAATTTCGCCGTTCGACATTCCGCCTTCAATTCCTCCAGCTCGATTAGTAAGACGCTTAATTTTCCCGTTTTCGTCTGTTACCATTTCGTCGTGCGCGGCCGATCCGGGGCGATCTGCTTCTGCAAAACCGTCGCCAATTTCCACGCCTTTAATAGCCTGAATTCCCATAATCGCGCTCGCGAGAGCCGCATCCAAGCGACGATCCGACTCAACGTATGTGCCAACTCCTGCAGGCATGCCGTAAGCAAGCACTTCCACTACTCCACCGAGCGTATCTGCATTTGCTTTTGCTTCGTCGATGCGAGCCATCATTCGCGCTTGCGCATCTTTGTCGAGAGTGCGAACTGGAGAAGCATCCAAAGCAGCAACATCATCTGGTGTTGGTAAAGCTAAACTTTTGTTAGTGTATTCGCCGCCGATGCCGATAACATGCGCAACTGTGCGCACGCCTAAAGCTTGCTGTAAAAACGCATCAGCAATAGCACCCAAAGCAACGCGCGAAGCTGTTTCCCTAGCGCTCGAACGCTCTAAAACTTCGCGAGCATCATTAAAACCGTACTTGCGCATGCCAGTTAAATCCGCATGCCCTGGACGAGGGCGGCTCAAAGGAGCATTTCTGCCAACTTGCTCAACCTCGTGATCCAAAGGATCTGCACTCATTACTTCGGTCCACTTTGGCCACTCTGTATTCGCGATTTCTACAGCAATCGGAGAACCAAGCGTTACTCCGTGACGAACTCCAGTTAAAAGACGCACTTTGTCTTGCTCAAACTTCATACGCGCGCCACGACCATAACCAAGGCGACGGCGAGCAAGTGCCGAAACTACATCGTTGCTAGTAATGTGCACGCCAGCCGGCAAACCTTCAATCATGGCTACTAATGCTTCACCGTGCGACTCCCCTGCCGTTTGCCATCTAAGCATGCCATTTCTCCATTCTCAAGTAATTTACGCGTCTAAATACTTTACTCTACTAACTACCAAGTATTGAGCAGGTTGTTATTGACAGCAATGCTGCGAGTATTGCAGATATTGCTTCTACTGGTACGAATGGTATTGATACGTTAGTTGGCGAACAGATTTTGCAGTAAATTTTCCATAGCAAAAGCCAAAGTAAGCCAACTGCTCCAATTAAAGCGAACCAATAAATTAAGCAGTCAAAGCCGAATAATATCAAGGCTTGCGCAATCATCGACGCGCTCGTAACATCTCCGAAACCAATAGCATTTTTTGCGGAAATTTTTCGCATACCCCAGTAAATTACAAAAATAATTACGCAAGAAATCCAGCCGAAAATAAGCACGCTAATATTTCTAAATAAAATAATCGAATATATGAGATTCGCAAAAGATTGAAAAATTCCTGCAATAACAACCCAAAGTCTTGGCACTACGCGACTTTTTATGTCAGTTGCGCAAACTGAAATTAAACATGTGAGCGTTGGCAGCACCGATAGTATCGTAATAATTAATTGCTTCATTAAAGCAGATTACGAAAACTTGCGAAACTGTTACAACCTCAAAACATATATGTGGTTAAAAGCTATATTTTTATTTAACAGTTTAGTTGCCTTCAGGATTGTTGCGCTTGTACTCGTCGCGGAATTTCAAAAAGTCGTCTTTGTTATCCGCAAACTTCGTTTCGCCAGTTTTCAAATTCGTGGTGACGAAGTAAAGCCACGGACCGTCTTGAGGCTTAATAGTAGCAAGAAGAGCGTTGTCTCCAGCAATGCCAATAGGCGTAGGAGTCAAACCCTTATGAATACGTGTATTATACGGATTATTTGCATCGTCAAGCATTGCTTGCGTGAGTTTAATAGGTTTTACTCCCGCGCCGTAACCAACAGTAGAATCCATTCCTAACGACATATCTTTTGCCAAACGGTTCAGTATTACGCGAATAACTTTGCCATAATATTCGCGATTATTCACTTCAGCTTCGGCAATAGATGCCATAATTAAGGCTTTTTCTCTATCTTTACCTTTAGGAATTCCAAGAGAATCAAGTTTTTCAATACGCTTTTTTACCATTGCGGAAAGAATAGCATCCGCACTTTTCATAGCTTTTACGTTATAAACTCCAGGCTCTAGCCAGCCTTCAACACTACCGTTTGCTTCAGCAGGCAGAATTCCTGCAGCACCATCAGCTAACGCAGCCTTGAATTTATCTAAACTTATTCCAGATAATGTTGAAGCTTTTTGCAAAACGTCTGCTGCGTGATCCCCTGCACGAACTTCAAGGAATCCGCCTGCTTTTGTTTGATCTGAAAGAATATCAACTACATCAATAGCAGCCATATGTTTTTTCAGTGAGTAAACGCCAGGATACAAAATTTTATTATTTGCAGAAACAGCTGAAGTAAAAGCTGATTGAGATTTAACAACATTTGCCTTAACTAATTTGTTGGCAACGCTAATAGCACCCTCGCCGGTGTCAATAGTAAACTCAACCGTTCCAAAGCCTGGGCCTGGCCAATCTGCAACAGACTCGCTATTTTGAGATAATTTCCACGCGCGAACCGCACTGTATCCAAAATATCCAACAACAGCTAATACGAATACGAGCAGAATAGATAAAACGACTTTTGCTCTACGCCTGCGTTTTTTTGCTTCAAGACGAGCTTTAGCACGTTTTCTGGAGCTAACAGTCGAAGACTTGTATTTAGAAGAATTAGATGATTCTGACGACGGCTCGCCATCATGCTCAGTCCACTTTGCATGTTTGTCAAAAAATTCATCAAAATTGTCAGACACGCTATTCTCCTCTTCGCTATTTCTGCTTTTATTCGATTTTCAAAACTACTCTGCATTATTTGCGTCAAGCGCAGACTGCAAAATCAACACTGCCGACTGCTGATCTACCATTGGACGATGCTTTTTAGTAGAAAGATCCGCTTGCAAAAGCTGACGATGAGCACTTACTGTTGTCAAACGCTCATCTTTCCAAACTACTTCTGGCATATAATCCAACGCCCAATCTTTTTCGTCATGCAATATTTGCATGCGTTTTATTAGATTCTTCCCCCAGCGCAGAGCTTTTTTAGCAGATTTTCCTTCAGTGCCATCAAGTTGCAAAGGCAAGCCTATAACAACTTTTTCTACATTGTTATCTTCAATAACTTCAAGCACTTCATCTATAGCATGGAAGGAATCTCCAAACACTTGCACATTACCAATAGGATGTGCAAAGGTGAGACCAGGGTCGGAAAGTGCAAGTCCGACCCTTGCGTCACCTAAATCAATACCTAACCACACCATATTTCGTGTTGCTTTTGGTATAGATTCGTAAATTTTTAAGCTGTAAAACACGCACTAGGCGAGCTTAGCTACTTCTGATTTCGCAGCTTCGAGAGCTTCATCAAGCTTAGAAGCATCTGTACCACCGCCCTGAGCGAAGTCTGGCTTGCCGCCACCGCCGCCACCAAGCACCTTGGAAGCAGTACGAACCAAGTCGCCAGCCTTAGCACCAAGACCGCGAGCAGCTTCGTTTGTAGCTACTGCAATCATTGGTCGATCGTCTTCATTAACACCAGCAAGTGCAACAACCACTGGAGCATCTTCACCTAAACGAGCACGAATATCTAGGACTGTCTTGCGCAAAGCATCGAATGAGCCAAAGTTGCCAACATTCTTAAGAGCCAACTTAACTTTTTCGTTACTATTCTTTACTTCATCAACTAATGTTGGTACAGCTTCATTTAATTGAGCTTCGTAAACAGAAGCAAGCTTACGATCAGAATCCTTCATCTTGTTAAGCAAAGATTCCAAACGTTCAACCAACTCGTCTGGGCGAGCATTAACCATGTCTGCTAATTGCGCAACCAAAGTGTGCTCGCGGGCGCCATACTCGTACGCTGCCTCGCCGCAAAGAGCGTCGATTCTGCGCACACCAGAGCCAATAGAAGACTCGGAAAGGATTGTAACCATACCAATCTTTCCGGTGCTCTTAGCGTGAGTGCCACCGCAAAGCTCGCGGCTCCAACCGTCGCCGATTTCAACAACGCGCACAACATCGCCGTACTTTTCGCCGAACAAGTGCATTGCTCCAAGCTTAAAAGCGTCGTCGATTGGCATTTCCTTAGGAACAACCTGCAAATCGTCGCGAATACGCTCGTTTACGCGAGCTTCAACGCGAGAAAGCGCATCCTTATCAACAGCCTTTGGCCACTGGAAGTCGAAGCGCAAGCGGTCTGGATCAACCACGGAACCGCGCTGAGTTGCCTGTGGGCCAAGCTCTTCTCGCAAAGCCTTGTGAAGGGTATGCGTAGCAGTGTGGCTTCGAGCCAAAGCAGCTCTACGAACCTGGTCAATATTGGTGTTTACAGGAGCACCAACGCTAAGAGTTCCTTCGGTAAGTCGGCAGCTGTGAACAATCAAATCCTTGATTGGTCGCTGAACATCGTCAACTTCCAAAATCGCGCCGTCATCGGAAATAATCTCGCCCTGGTCAGCAATCTGGCCGCCGCGCTCAGCGTAGAATGGCGTGCGGTCGAGAATAATCTCAACGTTTGCAGGAGCAGTAACGCTTTTAACAGAGCCTTTACCTGCTTCAACAATTGCCAAAACGTTAGAACGGCTGGAGAAGTCAGTGTAACCGAGGAAGTCAATTGGCTTTTCGAGCGACTTCTTAATATCGTCGTAAACGCTAACGTCCACATTGTGACGCTTCTTCAAAGCGTCAGCGCGAGCGCGACCTTTCTGCTCGCTCATAAGCTCGCGGAACTTAGCTTCGTCCACTTTAACACCCTGCTCAGCTGCCATCTCCAAAGTCAACTCGATTGGGAAGCCGTAAGTATCGTGCAAAGTAAACGCGTCGGAGCCGCCAACCATAGGGTCATCCTTGTGCTCTTTCTTAGCTTTTTCAACAGCCAAATCGAGAATAGTCGTGCCCTTTTCAAGAGTGCGACGGAACGCGTCTTCCTCACCGTAAGCAGCTTCGCTAACCTCATGGAAAGTATCATTAAGCTCTGGATAGCTTGGTTCCATAGCAGCTTTAGAAACTGGGAAAAGCGTTGGCAAAACTGGATCTTGCACACCAAGCATACGCATTGCGCGAACAGTTCTGCGAAGAAGACGACGAAGCACATAGCCGCGGCCAACATTACTTGGGCGCACGCCATCGCTCATAATCATCAAAGCGGAACGCACGTGATCTGCTACAACGCGGAAACGCACGTCAGCATCATTATTATCGCCGTACTTTACGCCACTAAGCTTTTCCGCAGCTTCAATAACTGGGTAAACTTCGTCAGTTTCGTAAATATTTTCCTTACCTTGCATAAGGTAAGCCAAACGCTCCAAACCAGCGCCGGTATCAATATTCTTCTGATCAAGCTCGCCAGCAATATGCAAATCAGTTTTAGACTTGACGTTATCTACCTGGTAGTTTTCAAAAACCAAATCCCAAATCTCAATAAAACGAGATTCGTCAGCAGCCGGACCTCCATCGCGACCATACTTAGGACCGCGATCCACGTAGATTTCGGAGCATGGACCGCCAGGACCAGGACCGCCGGTAGTCCAGAAGTTATCTTCCATACCGAAAACTTGCATATGCTCTGGGTCGAAGCCTTCGTTCTTCCAAATTGCGCGGGCTTCATCGTCGTCAGTATAAGTAGTAACCCAAAGCTTTTCAGGGTCAAAACCGTAGCCGCCCTTATCTTGAGGAGTTGTCAAAAGCTCCCAAGCGTAGTGAATAGCTTCCTCTTTAAAATAATCGCCAAACGAGAAGTTACCAACCATCTGGAAGAAAGTGCCGTGACGAGTAGTCTTACCAACTTCGTCAATATCTAGAGTGCGAACGCACTTCTGATTCGAAGCCATACGACGCGAAGGAGGCGTCTGCTCTCCGAGCAAGTAAGGAATAAACGGCACCATGCCTGCGATAGTAAATAACGTAGTTGGGTTCGGCGAAATAAGAGAAGCCGAAGGAACAACCATATGACCATTCTTAGCAAAATAGTCAAGATAACGCTTTGCAATTTCTGCTGTGCGCATACGTACGAACTCCTTGTGTAATTTTTAGCAAGACCCACGCAAACCGTCACAAATAACCGTCACAAACAAAAGCCACATGCAACGCCCACACGAAATCGTGCCGCATGACGCACGACGCAATCATGCAAACATTCAATATAGTACTTCAATACTTAACTTAACTAAACTTAGCAAAGTAACGAAATTATGAAAAACTCGTTTTTTATTTAAAATTCCCTATTTCTACGATTAGCATAACGAGAATTAAGCTCAGCTTCATGCTCTTTACGGCTAGTATTGAAATCTTTAAACAATCCCATTACTGTGCGCAATGTGATATTTTTCGGTTCCTCATCAAAAATAAAACGACTAGCAGAAGACGGCATTTTTGCTTTAACATATGCACGAGCCTTCGTAACTGTAAGAACACCAATTACAATGCCAACAAACATCCAAAATAAACGCTTGAACATTACTCCCCCCTGCTTGCATTCTTAGTTGCATTCTTATCAGAGGATTCTTTTGAAGCGTTACGATTGGCACTATTCTTGTCTGTTGGCACAGTCGGCTTATTGAAGAAAGAAGAAACAGTATCTTTTAGAGCGTAACCGGCAGCTGCAATTTTTACGAGCGGTTTTCCAAGGAAAGCACCATACAAATCAGTAAGAGCACCAATATTCGTAACAGTTGTGCGCGTAGCTCCTGAAACAGCGTTTACATCGTCAAGAGTCTTATTAACTTGCTTAATCGTCGTCACAGACTCGTCAATTGCAGGCATCGCATGCTCACCCGACTCTTTGACAGTTTTCGCAATCTGATCGAACAACTTGCCCAATCTAATTAGCGGATAAATCAAAAAACCCGAAAGCACAGTAAACGCAATCGCGGCAATAAGAGCAGCTATGTCTCCAACGCTCATCGTAACCTCTTTCTGTACCATTTTTGCTTAAGACTTCACCGCGCTGAAAGCTAATACAACAGCAAATCAGACTACAGTTAAAACCATTCGCAATGACTTAAGACTAACGAACGGTAACGACGCATACGTTAAGAAAGCTGTAGCAAAAAGCTACTCATTGTAGCCTTGAATAGTAATAGCGTTATCAATAGGTTTAGTAGTGTCAAAATCGAGCCTAGTTACGCTTCCGTTTGCCGGGCGCTCGCTTAAATCGTAGCCTGCAGGCGCAAAACGGTGCATAAGACTTAGCAAAGTGTTGCCATGCGAAATTTGCAAAACATTATCTCCATCGTTAAGCAAAGAATTTGAAGCGATTAACGCAAAACCTTCTTCTACGCGAGTCCAATATTCGATATCTGACTCGGCATCGTGGAAAGGATCCGCTTCTTTAAGCATGTCACGAGTGGCTGCAAGCCCAAATTTTTCAACGATTTCGTTATAAGTGTGCGCTCCGTGAGGTGCTCCTGCAGCCCACCAAGCCATTTGCATATCTTGACCTTCAAAATAGCCGTAGCATTGCTCACGAAAATGCATATCGCTTACAAGCTTTGGGCGCGCGTTACCGGCAGCTTCATTTGCGTCGAGAATACGTTGTGCTGTGATTTGCGCACGCGTAGTATCCGAGCAGTAAGCTGCAGCAAAAGCAATATTTTCTAGCTTTTTTGCGGCCGTGTCCGCATCTTTCAAACCTTTTTCAGTAAGTGGAGAATTTGACCAGCCTTGCAGTCGATTATAGCGATTAAATAGCGTCTGTCCGTGACGCACTAAATAAAGATGCAGCAACATAGCTCCATTATTGCACTAAGCGGTACATAAGCGTCAGAAAGTTGCGCGACAACAAACGCCGGAAAAATTACCCACGTTTGGAGCGATACGCCAGACCAAAGCTCGCACTATAAGCGCTCGCTTACGAAACTCGCGTTGGAAGTCCACTGGACTTCCAACCTAAGCGAGTTTCCGCTCCGAGTTGCTTTCGCGCGCGCTGTGCTGCGCTCAAGCAGGTCGTCGCGCCAAACGCATTGACCCCTGCCACGCGAATGCGCAACAGGGGTCAAGCGGTATGTCCTTAAGAATTAAATCGGCGAATTAACGAGCGTAGTATTCGACGACGTACTGAATGTTGACTTCAACTGGAATCTGATCGACTTCCGGCTTACGAGTCAAAGTAGCCTTCAAAGAGGCAAGATTCACATCGAGGTAACCAGGAACTGCTGGCAAAACGTCGCGATGAACGCCTTCTGCAGCCATCTGGAATGGAACCATGGTCTGGCTCTTGGCACGAACCTGAATGGTCTGACCTGGCTTCACACGGTAAGATGGGCGATCGACAAGATTGCCATCAACCAAAATATGACGATGTACAACAAACTGACGAGCCTGGGCGGTGGTGCGAGCAAAGCCTGCACGCAAAACCAAAGCATCAAGACGAGTTTCCAAATCGGTGAGCATTGCGTCACCGGTCTGGCCTGCAGTGTGCGTACCCTTCTCGTAAGCAGCACGAAGCTGCTTCTCGGAGATGCCGTACTGAGCGCGAAGACGCTGCTTCTCGCGAAGACGTACTGCGTAATCGGACTCGGTGCGACGACGAGTGCGACCGTGCTCACCTGGAGCATATGGACGCTTCTCGAAGATACGCTGAGCCTTTGGGGTTAAAGCGATGCCGAGGGCGCGAGAAAGACGCACCTGACGGCGAGAACGCTGAATATTAGTCATAGCTAATCCTTTAATTCTGTCGTTATCTGAACGGAACGTGAACCAAGTTTTTAATCGATCGCAAAATCGCTTAAAATCATTCACGCTGAGCCGGCCTCTCCAGTGCTTCTTCGTGCTAACACACGAACGCGCAAGTATTAAAACGTTGAAATAACGCCATAACTACCGCGCGCCGACCCACTGATGGGCTAAGGCTCCAGATGATGCTTACACAAAATAGGCATCGTTTCTGATTCTACACACCCGTAAGAATAATTGTTGATATTTTTCGTACTGAGCGCGAAACTCACGTTGTAAGTTCCCCGGCAAATGTTCCACAAACCAGCCAAAACGCTCGCGCGAGTAACGCGCTCACTACGAAACTCGCGTTGGAAGTCCACTGGACTTCCAACTTAAGCGAGTTTCCGGATTGAAGTGCCTACGCGCGCTACGCTTCAAGCGCTCCGGCAAATCAATCCGCAATCCATTGTGTATGTGCGATCCGCACAGCGAGCAGCCTCAACATCGTGAGTTACCATGAGCACTGCTACACCATTTTTTGCAGCCTCGCGCAACATTTTCACAACTATGCGAGTATGCTCTACATCCAAATCGCCAGTAGGCTCGTCAAGAATAAGAAGCTTTGGATTGTTTATTAGCGCGCGCACAATCATTACGCGACGCATTTCACCACCCGAAAGCTCATTTGGGTAGCACCACAGTAAATCTTCAATATGCAATTGCTTGCAAAGTTCTAACGCGCGAGTCTCGTTTAAATCTTCGCTTACTTCAGACTTACTTACTTCAGACTTACTTACTTCAGCCTTACTTATTCCAGACTTACTTACTTCACAAGCACTAGCTGCAATTTGCACAGGTAAAAGTATGTTGTCATGCACAGTAAGATTTTGTAAAAGCGTCTGCGATTGCGTCACAAAACCTATATCACATGCGCGCAAACGAGACATTTTTGCATCACTAAAAGTGCGTTCAGAAATCTCTTCGCCGCAAACTTTTACACTTCCATGCGTTGGCTTCAATAACCCAGCAATCAAATTTAGTAAAGTAGATTTTCCGTTACCTGACTTTCCAACGATTGCCACAAAATCGCCGCTATTTAGCGCAAAACTCACGTTATTTACTGCAAAAAATTTGTGTTTTCTGCGCATAAATTCGCGAGTTACACGAGTAAGCTCAACAACAGGTAAAATATCAAACTCATTACTTGGCAGTTTTTGACTCTTATCTTCCATACTTACTCACCTGACCTAAGTGTCAAATACGTTTCGCGCATAGCAATACGCAATGTGGTAAGCGCTGAAGCTACAACAACTGCAACAAGCGCAAGTAGCACAGACACTAACATAAGCACTGCTACTGGTAGCGCAGTCACTTCCAAATACGGAAGCTGCAATTGTTCAGAAATAAGAGAACTGTAAGGGAACAATATAAGACTTGCAGATCCAACACCCAATACTCCACCAACTAAGCCAAGTATCGCAGATTCCCTAACGACAACGCCTAAAAGCATATTTCTTGTTGTGCCAAGTATGCGAAGAGAAGCAAACTCTTTTTTGCGTTCGTTTACAGATGTTGAAAACACTGCAACTAAAACTAGCAATCCAACTAGCCAGCACGCAGCAATTATAAAAGTCAACGTGCGAGTAAAAACACCAAGATTAGCTTGCGTAGTTGCTGTAATTCCGCCCGGAAAAACTATGCCAATGCTTGAAAGACCAGTTGTTTTGCGAATATTTTTTGCAACTTCTTGCGCGCTGTAACCCTTTTGTACTTTTACAAGTACTGCAGAAACTGCTTTTTTAGCATATTCCTTTGGAATAGCAGTGTGCCCTACTTTCGTTGAATACTCAACTACTTGCGGCACACTTTCGCGTCGCACAAACACTGAATTATCAATGCTTGTGCCGGTTTTTGCAAGCTGTGCAGCTACAGGCCATTGGTGTCCAAAAAGACGAACAGTATTCATATAAGACACGATTACATTTGCGCCAGCAATCATCTCGCCTTTTTGTAACTTCTGCTTATGTTGAGAATAAATCCAAGGACCTATAACAAAATCAGAATCGGGATCAAAACCAATAATTTGCAATTTTTCAGCGCAACATCCTGCAGAAAGCGAAGAAATATACGTTTGTGCACTCGCCTTTTGCACACCCGGAGAGCGTCTTACTAAATTCTCAATATCGTTAGTGAAATAAAAAGTGCTTGAACCACTGTTTGTAAGCAACGCTTCTGCCTTAGTGTGCGTACCTTGAGGGATAACCATAATATCGGCTCCCATGCGTTCTCGCATACTGTTCAAGCCGCGTTCAAGATTCATAGAAATCAGCGAGCCGCCGAAAAATATTGCAGACAAGCACGCAGATACAATAATAAGTGCAGCAGTGCGCAATGGCTTGCGTTTAAGATTTTCCAGCGGCAATCGCTTTAGCGTAATAGTGCGCATAATTTTGCTTTAGTAAGCTTTTCGAACTATTTGAACTATTAATCTTCTTTATTATCCAAATACACGGAAACAGCTGCGAACACCAATGCGAGCACAGACAGAACAATCAACGTTGGGCGCATAACGGATGCACAATGCATCATTGGGCTCTTGCACACGCCAATAAGGAATGTTGTAACAGCAAGCATAAGCAAAGCATTCACAACTACAGCAATATTTAAACCAATGCGAACATTTTCTTTAACAAATAACGCAATAATTCCAAGTACTGCAATAACTAAGCCGATTCCAACAGCTGCACGACCTGTGTAGTAGCATGCCATAGGTTGCATCATCATATGCATTTTGTGCATGCCTCCGGTTGAGCATGGCTTTGCAAACGTCAATGGTGCAATGGCAATAAGCAAGCCGAAAATAATTGCAGGAATTGATGCGAATAATTTGTTTTTCATAATTTATACCTCATTAAATGTATGTTTTTATTTTTTAGTGTCACATTTTCGTTAATGCAACACGCTTCTCGGCACCCACACCCGCGAATGCCACGTCCTTGTTAAAAATTTATCTTACATTAAAGTGCATAAATAGAAGATTTTATAATTTCTCGATTGGTGCAACTCTAAGCATTAGTCGCTTTACTCCATCGGAGCCGAAATCGACTGTAATAATTGAGTTTCTGCCCTTATCTTGCGTTGCTAGCACGGTTCCTAAGCCGTAAGTATCGTGAGTAATTTTGTCGCCAACTTGGAAGTCTTGAATATTTAGATGATTGTCTTTATTCATAACTGCGGAAGTTGAACCAACTTTTGTTGCGCTTGTTGAAGCCGCAGTTTTTGCGGTAACTTTGCGCGTTTTTACTGCACTTGACTTAGACCAATTCGATTTAGAATAAGAAGATCCGTAAGAAGAGCCATAAGACTTGCTATAAGACTTTCCGTAAGAAGATCCGTAAGAACTCGAGCCATACGATTTATTTCTTCCGTAAGACTTAGAGCCATGCGATTTTTCAGAACTGTAACTGCTTCCACCATAAGTTGTTTTTTCACTAAACGCATCGCTATAATCGTCATCCCAGCCGCCGAAGTCGCTATCAAAATCGCCGCCAAAATCACTATCAAAATCGCTATCAAAATCATCGCCGCGTCTAGACGAAGCACCCCAACGCTCAACATCAGACTCTCTGCGCTTCCAATCAATCAAATTATCTGGAATCTCATCCAAAAACTGGCTTGGAAGCATATCTTGAGCCTGCCCCCATTGCGCACGAACAGCAGCACGCGTAACATACAAACGCTGCTTAGCTCGCGTAATACCAACATAAGCAAGACGACGCTCCTCGCAAAGCTCGCCATCGTCTTCCAAAGCGCGAGAATGCGGAAAAGTTCCCTGCTCCATGCCAGTTAGGAACACAACCGGATACTCCAAACCCTTAGCCGTGTGAAGCGTCATCAACGTAACTTTACCAGTGTCCTCATTTTCATCCGGCAATTGATCCGAATCAGCCACAAGCGCCGTCGTTTCAAGGAAACCAGCAACACTAGCATCCGGCGTATTCTGCTCATACTCAGCTGCAACCGACTGCAATTGCGACAAATTATCCACGCGAGCGGCATCTTGAGGATCTTCAGAACGTTGCAAATCCTCCAGCAAACCACTGTCGTTCAGTATGCTGTCAATAACTTTAGAAGGTTTCGAGTCATTGTTTTGCATACACGTAATTAAGTTGTGCATAAGCTCGCGGAACTCTTTAAGCTTGGTTGCAGTGCGAGTTGGCATACCTTCGATTGACTCCAAATGTTCCAAAGCTTGCCAGAAGCTAACTCCTTGTGTTTGAGCATAAAGCGTTAACAAAGCCTCCGCACGCGCTCCAAGCCCACGCTTAGGCACATTCAAAATTCGACGCATATTCACATCGTCATCTGGGTTTGCCATAGATTGCAAGTATGCGAGCGCATCTTTTACTTCGCGACGCTCGTAAAACTTCGTGCCACCAACAAGCTGATACGGAAGACCTGCTTTAACGAGCGCATCTTCCAGCGAACGAGACTGCGCATTAGCGCGATACATAATCGCCATATCCGAATAAGCAACGCCCTCTTCACCTGCTAATCGCGCTATTTCTTGCGCAACCCAAGCTGCTTCCTGTTGAGCACTGTCTGCTGCATAACCAGTAATTGGAGTGCCCTTACCTAATACCGTCCACAATTTTTTAGGCTTTCGTCCTTGATTATGCGAAATAACTGCGTTTGCAGCGTCCAAAATAGTTTGCGTAGAGCGATAATTTTGCTCAAGCATAATAGTTGTAGCGTTTGGGAAATCTTTTTCAAAGTCTTGAATATTGCGAATATCTGCTCCGCGGAAAGCGTAAATCGACTGGTCGGAGTCGCCTACAACTGTGATTGATGCAGGAGTGTTATTTTGCTGAGATGGATTTGCACTATTTTGCTTTACATCCACTCCAGCAATCTCGCGAATAAGCTCGTATTGAGCGTGATTCGTATCCTGATACTCGTCTACAAGAATATAGCGGAACTTATGGCGGTAATATTGCGCAGCTTCTGGTACTTCGCGCATGAGTTGCACAGTTCGCATAATTAAATCGTCAAAATCAACCGCATTTGCTTGAGATAAACGATGCTGATATTCCGCATAAATAGTTGCGTAAACAGCTTCAGAATTGCCAGCGTGCGCAATTTGTTGACCTGCAACACCAGGCTTGTAATCGTTAGCATACATGTCTAGTTGCTCACGCCAAGTGATTAAACTATTTTTGCAATCCGAAATCTTGCCCAAAATGCTGCGTGGCGTAAAACGCTTAATATCAACGTTAAGCTCTGTTGCAATAATTTTTACTAATCGCTCGCAATCGGAAGTATCGTAAATAGAAAAGCCTGATTTTAAGCCAATATACTGTCCTGATCTGCGAAGTATTTTCACACATGCAGAATGGAACGTCGAAACCCACATAGTATTTGCTTCGCTACCAATAAGTTTGCTTAAACGTTCACGCATTTCGGCAGCTGCTTTGTTTGTAAAAGTGATGGCAAGAATTTGGCTTGGCCAGGCACCTTTTTGGCTTAATATCCAAGCTATTCTTCGCGTAAGAACTCGCGTTTTGCCGCTTCCAGCTCCTGCTCCAATAAGCAGTGCCGGTCCGTCGTACTGGACTGCTTGAGATTGTTGCGGATTTAAGCCGTCGAGTAGTTTTTGCGCGTCAACTGCAACTCTAGAATGTGCGAAATTTTGGGAATATTCTTGAGATTCTTGAGGAAGCAGTTCTTGTTGGGCAAGAGCTTCTTGTTGGGAAGGCACTGATTCTTGAGGAGGCACTGATTCTTGAGGAGGCACTGATTCTTGATCAGACGCATATTCTTGCTGCGTAAAATCAGGCTCTTTAGCGTAAGCGTCAGCATACTCGTCGTAACTGTAGTTGGCATAATCATTCACATCCGCAACATTCTCGTAAAAACGATCGTCAGAATCGAACGAATCAACTGGATTCCCCAACAAATCACTTACATATCCGTAATCGCTATCTTTTGCACTCATATTTGCATTCATACTTGCGCCCATACTTACGCTCATACTTGTACTCCATTAATGCTGCCAATTACCTACGTTTTAGCTTCAGCAATAAAACGCCCCCACGTTTTAATTGCGCACGTATTTAATCAGGTTTACCACATGCTGCAGTCGTTTTTACTCGTATTGTGTCACGAACTTGGGTATGCTTGAGCGTACTGCAATGTAATTGTTCGTAAGAAGGGGCGCATCGTGCAAGAACTGGAAGAACGCATTCTCCAAGATGGTATCGTAAAACCAGGCAATGTATTAAAAGTAGACGCTTTTTTGAACCACCAGTGCGATGTGAATTTATTTGATCATATGGGAGCCGCTTGGGCTGAGCATTTCCGCGACGCAAATATTACTAAGATTCTTACGATTGAAGCTTCTGGTATTGGAATTGCATGTGTTGCAGCACGTCATTTTGGCGGAGTTCCTGTAGTTTTTGCAAAGAAAGCTCAGTCAATTAATCTCGATGGCGACCAATACGTATCTACGGTATTTTCTTTTACAAAGCAGCGCGAGTTTCCGGTGATTGTGTCACGTAAGTATTTAAGTGCGGAAGATCGCGTGCTTATTTTGGATGATTTTTTGGCGAACGGCAAAGCTTTGCAAGGATTAATCGACATTTGCAATCATGCTGGAGCTAGCGTTGCCGGCATTGGAATCGCTATCGAAAAGGGCTTCCAAGGTGGTGGAGATGCGCTTCGTGAAGCCGGATATGACTTGGATTCGCTGGCGATTGTTGACGCGATGGATCCTGTTGACGGCTCGATTTCGTTCCGTAAGTAGCGCTCCGACCTGCTTTCGCGCTTAGAGCGTAGCGCGCGAAAGTAACTCGGAGCGGAAACTCGCGTTGGAAGTCCAGTGGACTTCCAACGCGAGTTTCGTAGCGAGCTTATTCCTCACGGCTATTGGTAGCCGTTCGGCTGATTTGGCTCAATTGTGAAGTACACCGTGCTTCACAATTGAGCCAAATCACGCTTTGAAGGAGCTTGAAATCCCAATGATTTCAAGCTCGGTCAAAGCGCTGCGCGAGCGTCCTTCGCTCAGTGCGAAAAATCTCAAATCTCTACCACACTGGTATTCGTGCAACTAAAGTCACAAAATTAAGCTGCGGTGGGGTGTGTGGTATTTGTGCCCGGTGTGACGTGTGCAGCAGCACGGATGTTAGCGTTCTTTGGACAGTAGTAAATCAACGTTTGCAGAGCATTACTGCAAAGCTTCAGAAGGTTTGGGAGAAATACGACTCTTAATTTACGCGGCTGTAAAGTTTATGCCGGATTCGGAAGCGCAAACTCATTGAAGCACGCTTAATTGTGAAGGAAACGAGAAAAATTTTTCGCAAATGGTAATTTTGTCGAAAAATACGATAAAGTAGTCCGGTTGGTATACTTCAACACGTATTGCAACAAACAATTGATTAGGTGGCTAAACATATGACTGAAGTGGTGATTGCAAGCGCTGTACGTACGCCTATTGGCAAATTCGGCGGCAGCTTATCTTCGCTTTCCTCAGTTGATTTAGGAACAATCGCAGCAAAAGCAGCAATAGAACGCGCTAGAATTAGCTCACACGACGTGGATCAAGCTATTTTTGGAAACGTATTACAAGCAGGCAGCGGACAAAACGTTGCTCGCCAAATTGCGTTAAAAGCAGGATTAGATACTTCTAGCTGCGCAATGACAATTAACGAAGTATGCGGATCCGGCTTAAAAGCAGTGCGCTTAGCACAATCCGCAATCGTTATGGGAGATGCGCAAGTTGTTGTTGCAGGCGGCACTGAAAGCATGAGCAACGTACCGTTTTACGCAACTAATTCGCGATTTAGCGGACACAAATACGGGAATTTTGCGCTTATTGACGGTTTGCAACGAGACGGCTTAAACGACGCTTTTACTGGCGACGCAATGGGCGTTACTGCAGAAAATGTTGCAGCAAAATTTGGTATCACTCGCGAAGCACAAGATATTTTTGCACTTAAATCTCACCAAAAAGCTGTTGCCGCTATTAAAAGAGGTGATTTTGCTTCTGAAATTGTGCCAGTAACGCTTGCAAACGGAACTGTTATAACTCGCGACGAGCATCCTCGCGAAGATACGTCTTTAGAGCAGTTGTCGAAATTGCGCACGCTTTTTAAAGCGTCGGAAGAAACTGCGGACGCGACTTGCGAAGTTGACAAGCGCGAAGTTGGCGAAAACGAAGTTTGCAAGCACGAATCGACTGTAACTGCAGGAAACGCAAGCGGAATTAACGACGGAGCTGCAGCTCTAGTGCTTATGAGCAAAGATTACGCGCAAGCGCACGGAATTGAATATCTTGCACAAATTGTGGGATTCGCAGAAGGCGGAATCGACCCAGATTTAATGGGATACGCTCCAAAACATGTAATGGAACGCATGCTAAATGCGACCGGCAGCAACGTTGACAACATTGACTTATTCGAAATAAACGAAGCGTTTGCAGCGCAAAGCATTGCCGTTTCGGAGCAACTTCATATTGACGAGTCAAAACTCAACGTACGCGGTGGAGCAATTGCACTCGGACATCCACTTGGCGCTAGCGGAGCGAGGATTTTGACGACGCTTATATACGCTTTGCGAGATAGCAATAAGTTAAATGGAGTTGCTGCGCTGTGCGTCGGCGGCGGAATCGGCGTTTCTATGCAAATTAGAATGCGAAACAATAAAGTCAGAATGTAAAACAATAAAGTCAGAATGCAAACAACCAAGTCAGAATGCAAAGCAATCAGAAGCATTCGTAGTCTACAAATCATGAGGTGATTTCGATGGCTGCTTTTCGTGAATTAAGCGTGGAAAATCGCATAAAAACCTTGCAAAATGAGGGCGCAATTAACGATACTGAGGCAGCATTTTTGCTTAAACAGTTTGCGGAAAGTTCTGATACTACAATTCCTGCAGACGTTGCAAATCATATGATTGAGCATCAAATTGGAAAGTATACGCTGCCGGTTGGCGTTGTGCGTGGGCTGATTGTGAACGGCGAAGTGCGTGACGTGCTGGTTGCAACTGAGGAGCCATCCGTGATTGCAGCTGCGTGCAATGGGGCGCGGATTGCTGCAACAAGCATTGAAGGCTGCATTGTAGCAAACTCGCCACAATACGTGACTACAGCGCAAATAGCTTTTGAGGACGCTGACGGGAGCGTGGCGGCGCGTTTGAGCAGAATCGTTGAAGATAAAGAAAAGGTTGCAGAGCTGTTGCGCATTGCAAACGAGTCACACCCATCAATGAGTAAAAGGGGTGGCGGCGCGCGAAAATGCCGCGCTTCAGCTTTGCACGGCTTCGCAAAGCTCGAGATTGACGTAGACACATGCGACGCAATGGGCGCAAACACAGTGAACACTATGGGCGAAGCCGTCAAAGCCCAGCTGGAAAGCTGGCTCGGCGTGCAGGCGCTAGTTGCAATACTCACGAACACCAGCCGCGTTGCCAGCACAGCAGAAGTGCATATACCGGTTGAAGCACTAGCATCCAGGCGGCTGGAAGACTCTGAACGAGAGCGCGAGGGAAAGCGCCTTGCGGGCCGAATCGCGGCATTGAGCGCGCTTGCCGCCAGCGACCCTGCACGCGCCGCCACGCACAACAAAGGAATCCTAAACGGAATCGCAGGAGCCGCGCTCGCGTCCGGGAATGATACGCGAGCGCTAGAATCGGCAGCACACGCGTGGGCGGCGCGTTCCGGTCGCTACCTACCACTGTCAAAGTGGAACACCGAAACTTTAAACGGAAAAACCATACTCCACGGCAGTATTGAAATTCCGCTACAGATCGGCATTGTCGGCGGCTCAATCTCATCGCTTCCAATGGCAAAACTCGCGATCAAAATCGGCAAATACAAAAACGCAAACGACTTTAGAAATACGCTTGCCGCGCTCGGTTTGGTGCAAAATCTTGCGGCTCTTCGCGCACTAGCAGGCCCTGGAATTCAAGCAGGTCACATGGCATTGCAGTCTTCAAACCTGGCAATTGCAGCAGGTGCCAAAGGTGCGGAAATCGCAGAAATCACGCATAATATTTTGCAACTTAGCCCTGCAGAAAGAACTACAGAAAAAGTTACGCAATTACTTCAAAAGTTACGAGAATCAAGTAAAAATTAAGAAAATTTAGGGGTTTATGACAAATGAGCACACAAAATATCAAAATATCAGCAACCGCAGCAGCCAACACAACCACAACCTCCGCAACCACTCCCCTTGCCGTCGGCATTGACCGCATCTCCTTCGCAACGCCGCACTATTACCTAAACCTCGAGGAATTGGCGGAACACCACGGAATCGACCCTAACAAATTCACAATCGGAATCGGTCAAAGCGAACAATCCGTGCCACCAAATCACCAAGACATCGTCACTCTCGCCGCGCAAGCCGCACTCCCACTGCTACCATACATCGATAGCAATCGCCTCAAAATGCTCATCGTCGGCACAGAAAGCGGCGTCGACGCAAGTAAATCCAGCGCGCTATACGTTCAAAATTTGCTAAAACTCACGCCGTGGGTGCGCTCTATTGAAGTAAAAGAGGCTTGCTACGGCGGAACGGCAGCTTTGATGATGGCATGCGATTACGTGCGCGCGCACGCAGAAAAAAATCCGCAAGTGCTTGTTATTGCAGCCGATATTGCGCGCTACGGGCTTGCTACCCCTGGCGAAGTTACGCAAGGCGCTGGGGCTGTGGCAATGCTTGTGAGCGCGAATCCGCACGTGCTTAAAATTAACGACGACAGCGTTGTAAAATCCGCGGATATTCAGGACTTTTGGCGACCTGTTTACCAAGACACCGCTCTTGCTCGCGGCAAGTTTTCAACCGAGCAATACATACAATTTTTCTGCGAAGTTTGGCAAAAGTATTGCGCGCAAAACGATTGCAATTTCAGCGATTTCGCCGGATTGTGCTTCCATTTGCCATATACGAAAATGGGTTTGAAAGCACTTAAGGCTGCGATGGATTCTTGCGCAAATTCTTGCTCTGATTCTTGCGATAATAGCAACCTAAGCGAGTCGTCGCGCAATCGCTTACTTTCGCGCTACGAAACCAGCACGAAGTACAGCCGTCGTGTAGGCAACATCTATACGGGTTCCCTGTATTTGGGATTGCTGTCTTTACTTGAGTTAGACGAATTTACTTGCGAAAATAGTGATCTTACTGCACTTAAAAGCGGCGATAAGATTGGACTATTTTCTTATGGTTCCGGCGCTGTTGGTGAATTTTTCAGCGGCACGATTGCGCCAGGATTTAGAGATGCGCTGTTTGCGCGCGAGCATGCGGATATGCTTGATTCGCGCGTGCATTTAAGCGTTGCTGATTACGAGGAGATGTTTGAAAGCGTTGCGCCTTACGCTCCGGAAGATTTCGAAAGCAGCACGTCTTGCCGCGAAGGTGCAAGCTTCTTCCTGGACGACATCACATCACAAGAGCGTCACTACTCCGCGCGCTAAAATCGAGCGAGCGCACGTTTCGATCGGATTCTCGCTCGCAAACGACCCTTCCTTTACACGACTGCAAACTTTCCGCCACCTTCACGCCCTTTCCCGTCAATCGAGACGAAGACAGACCGAGCTTTCACTGAAAGTACAGTGCACTTTCAGTCCTGAGAAAGCTCGGCAGAATAAAAAAGCTTCAAGCGCGAAATGCAGCTTGAAGCTTATTACTCTGCGGATGAGGCGAGATTCGAACTCGCGGTAGGTTTCCCTACAACGGTTTTCAAGACCGTCTCCTTAGACCGCTCGGACACCCATCCATTTGCGCACGAAAGCAATCAAATTGCCGCTTTCAACGCACAAGTGGTAAGCATATCATCACGTATAGAACGCAACACACAACACCCAGATTCAAAAAGCTTATCAACTAAAAAATAAAGCCCAGGCAATTTCCCGGGCTTTGTAGCTAATTAAACGGTTTTTTGAAACAAACGCCGTGTTTGTGCACGAGTAAACTCACGCTTCCCACTTAGTAGGCTCAATGACTTCCTTGCCACCCATATAAGCTTGCATAGCCTTTGGAATATCAATCGAACCATCTTCATGCTGATGATTTTCCAAAATAGCCACAAGCCAGCGAGTAGTAGCCAAAGTGCCGTTAAGCGTACTAACTGGACGAGTTCCACCATCTTCCATACGTTCACGCACATTCAAGCGGCGAGCCTGATACTCAGTGCAGTTAGAAGTAGAAGTAAGCTCACGGTAACGTCCTTGCGTTGGAACCCAAGCTTCGCAATCAAACTTACGAGCGGCAGAAGAACCAAGGTCACCTGCAGCAGTATCAATAATGCGGTAAGGCACTTCTACCTTAGCAAGCATTTCTTGCTCCATGCCTAGCAACTTCTGATGCTCAGCGCGAGAATCTTCCTGCTTGCAATAAACGAACATCTCAACTTTATCAAACTGATGCACGCGAATAATACCAGAAGTATCCTTTCCGGCAGCACCAGCCTCACGACGGTAGCAGCTCGACCAACCGCAATAACGCAAAGCACCATTGCTTAAGTCAAGAATCTCATCCTCATGCATACCAGCCAAAGCAACTTCGGAAGTACCGACCAAATACTGATCATCTGGTTCGCGCAAACGGTAAATCTCGTCCGCGTGAGAATTCAAGAAGCCAGTTCCGCGCATTACTTCTGGACGAACAAGCGTTGGCGTAATCGCAAGCGTAAAACCGTGCTCTTCGGCTTGATCAACAGCCATAGTAAGCATTGCGATTTGCAAGCGAGCCACAGCACCGCGCAAGAAGTAGAAGCGAGATCCTGCAACCTTCACGCCGCGACGCATATCAATTCCAGCAACGCCAGTTCCAAGAGTCAAATGATCCTTTGGCTCAAAACCTTCAGCTGCAAAATCGCGAGGCGTACCAACCTTCTTAACTACAACATAGTCGTCTTCTCCGCCTTCTGGAGCTTCATCTTCAACGATGTTAGAAAGCTTCCACATTGCTGTAGTGTAGTCGGCAGTAGCTTTTTCGGATTCAGCTTTGTATTCCGCAACTTTCGAAGCTAATTCTTTAGTTTCGGCAATAAGCGCAGCCTTTTCCTCTGCGCTAGCTGTTGCAACCTTCTTACCAATAGCTTTTTGCTCGGCGCGAGCTTCTTCAAAAGCCTTAAGAGCGGTTCGGCGCAAATCATCGCTGTGCAATACTTCATCGACGAGCTCAACGGATTCACCGCGCTTGCGCTGCGATTCCTTAACTACGTCGGCATGTTCACGAATAAATTGGATATCAAGCATGACTCCTAGCCTAGTGCCGCAAGACGACAGATAAGCGCACTATCGGCAACTTTATGCAAGGCGGCACGTACAATAAAGCAAATACGCAAAATATTGAGGGGGTAATATGGCAGCAATACATGCTACTACAGAAAATTTTGAGAAGATTGCTTCGACAAATGAAATAGTTGTTGTTGATTTTTGGGCAACATGGTGCGGTCCATGCAGATCTTTTGGTCCTATTTTTGAGAAGGTCAGCGAAAAATATCCCGAAATTCCTTTCGTAAAAGTTGATATTGACAAAAGCAACGAGATTGCTGCAGCTGCTCAAATCCAAGCTGTTCCAACAGTAATGGTTATTAAGCGCGGCGAAGTTATTTATAGACAAGCTGGAGCATTACTAGCTTCTGATTTGGAAGATTTGGTTGAACAAGCTAAATCTTACGAATCTGATGATTCTGAATCCTGATTTATAGACTATGCCATGAGATATAATACGTGAGGTTTTGCATATACGTTTTGCACATACATTTTAACGCATGTTTCTCATGTTTTATTAGTCTACGTTGCGGGCGTTTGCAAGTATCAATAGAGTAATTGCAGAAATAAGGAGGGTTATGGCCAGTCACCGTAAGCATACTGTTACGCTTGGTTCACTCAGTTTACGACAGTGGGCTAGAGTTAGTGCGGTTATTTTGGGCTTCGTTGCTTTGGTGATACTTGGTTTTACCTCGCGAGATTTTTACGCTTCGTCTAAAGGTCACGCTGTTCAGGTTACTTCTTATTCGGCAACCGATTCTTCGCAAGTTTCTCGTAGTGCTAGCCGTAGTATGTTACATAATGGTGCGACTTCATATATTAACGTTGTTATAAATGGTCATCATCGTACTATTTTGGGCACTAATTTCACTGATGTAAAATCCGTTCTTGATGCTGGAGATATCACTCTTGAGCCACACGATGTTGTTACTCCATCTCTTACAACTAAAGTCAGCGAATCAACTGTTATTACGATTAATCGTGCAGGCGCAAAATTAGAGAATTCCGACGACCCAATCGCGTTTAACGTCGTTAAAAAGGAAACTGCTGCACTTCCAAAAGGTACTGAGAAGGTGCAAAGTGAAGGCGCTAACGGCGTAATGGAAACAGCAAAAATAGTTACTCGAGCTAAGGGAAAAATAGTTTCCTCTAATATTTTTGCTTCTTATGTTAAAAAAGCTCCAAAAGATAAGGTTATTCTTGTTGGAACTGGCGGCTCTTCTGCCGCAATTGGCTTAGCTGCTTCTATCGGTACGACTGTTCCTGCTGGCGAGATGCAACAATGGGCTCACGACTGGCTTATCTCTAACGGTTATAGTGAAGCTGATTTTACTGCAACAGTATTTATTATTTCTCATGAGTCCGGTTGGCGCGTAAACGCAATGAATCCTTCTGGGGCCTACGGTTTACCTCAAGCTTTGCCAGGCGGAAAAATGGCTTCTGCTGGCGCTGATTGGGCAACTAACTATCAAACGCAGCTCCGCTGGTTCTGGAATTATTGCAATGGTCGTTATGGCTCCATTCAAGGCGCTTACAATCATTGGCTTTCCTACCACAGCTACTGATTAGAATCAGTCTAAATATCATTGTTTTGCGCAAAATAAATTTTTAAATAACTTTTGTTTTGCGTAAATTAAGTTTTGCAATTTTTGTTGTAATAGATAAGAGAATAGACTTAAGTCGATTGACTTTTGCCACCTATGCTTAAAAATACGCTTAAGAAAAACTATGTTTAAGAACAAAAAAGGATGTTTTATTTTGACGCACTCAACATGGCTGTCTAATAAAAGCCAAGATCTCAGTCATGCATTAACAGGCGAAGAAGCATACAATAACAATCGTCTTACACGTCCTGCTTTAATTTCTCTCGCTATTCTTACGTTTATTACATTTATCGGCAATTTCGCACAATTACAACTTACTGCAGCATTGCCAACAATAGTTCAAGAATTTGGTATAAGCGTCACAACTGGTCAGTGGCTTACTTCTATTTTCCAGCTGATTATGGCAATTATGGTTCCACTTACAGCATTTTTAACAAGACGCTTTTCTACTCGCCAAATTGTTATTACTTCCATGTCGCTTTTTACTTTTGGATCCGTACTTGCATGGCTTAGTAACGACTTTATGATGGCACTTGTTGGTCGAACTCTTGAAGCTATTGGCACTGGCGTAATGTGGCCTGTTTTACAAATTACCGTATTCTCCGTCTACCCTGTTACTCGCAGAGGTATGGCAATGGGAAGCGTTGGCATGGCTATGAGTATTGCTCCAGCAATCGGTCCTACTATTGGCGGTTTGCAAACTGATATTAATGGATGGCGTTCTATTTTCTGCTCTCTTACTATTATCGGAGCAATATCCGTCGTTTTGGCAGTATTTTTCTTGCATAATTTTGGAGAACACGATCTTAACGCGCATGCTGATTTCTTCTCGGTTGGCCTTTCGGTTATTGGCTTCGGCGGGCTCATGTTTGGATTCACTAATATTGAAGGATGCGGAATTTCACACCCATTATCTTGGGCTCCTATGATTATTGGCGCTTGTGGAATTGCTTGGTTTGTTACAAGGCAGTTGCGAGCGCAAAAACGCGGTCACACTCCTCTTCTTGGTCTTAATGTGCTTAAAAACCGCTACTTTATGGTAGGTACTATTTGCGCTTGCCTTACATTTTTTGCTTTCAGCTCAATTATGGTACTTATTCCGCTTTATATTCAGTCTGATCGTGGTTTTTCAGCAACTATGAGCGGCTTAATTCTGCTTCCTGGAGCGTTCGGCATGGCTATTTCGCAGTATTTTGGTGGTCGTATGCTAGATCGCTTTGGAGTGCGCCCAGTTGCTATGGCAGGCTCTATTATTCTGTTTTTTGGCACTGTAATGATGAGTCTTATTGACATGGATACGTGGATTTGGTGGATTTCCATTTGGCAGTTTACTCGCCAAATTGGCATGGGATTCTTGCTTATGCCAATAACTACGTGGTCGCTTAATTGTTTGCGTAAGGAAGAACTTGGCGATGGTTCGGCTGTAACTAATACTATGCGTCAGCTTTGGGGAGCTATTGGAGCACCTGTTTTAGTAGTTACAATGACAGTATTGACAACTCTTCACCATTCTGGCACAGGTCACGCTGCCGATGTTGCTGCTAGTATTTTCGGAGTTCAATGGACTTTGCGCATTAGTGCTATTATTACAGGAATTATGGCTCTTATCGTTATTTTTGGAGTCAAGGGCGAAGGCACGGGTTCTGCTCACAATCTTGCGCGTAGAGCTATTGATCGCATGCGCGTGTTGCATATTCCTCATTCAGCAGAGCATCACGACGTAATGCACGATCACACTCATAATCATTACTAAACGCTTATTAAACGCTTACTAAGTCACTTTACGAATACCAAACTGAGAAATCCTTACTTTGGTAATTTTTGTGCAGAACAGTTATGCAATACGCTTTCCATACTCTGCTTTTCTTCGCGAGTTACAGTTAAACCATATTTATACTTAACAGCTATTTGCCTAGCAACATATTCGCACCTGAAGGTTTTGTTTGAAGGAAGCCAGTAAGCTGCGGACGCGGAACCTTTTTCTTGATTAGCAGCTCCTTCAACCGCGAGTAGGTTCATCATATCGTTGCCAAATTTTAATCGTTTTGCACGATTCCATTTCCACGCTCCAGATTCCCACGCATTTTGTAATGCAACAACATGATCTATTTGAACTAATGCACTGGTTTTTCGCCCACGCACGAAGTGAATATCTTTGCCAGTATACGGATCATGCAACAAGCCGAAACGCACTTGGCAGGATCCTGCGTACTTGTATTTCACATTTTGTAAATCACGCGCTAAAACGTCTTCCCTAACGTCACATCCATTACCGTCATCGTCGGTAGTACGATATCCGAATACTTGACGCTCGTACCCGTAACGATAAGGCTTAGATATACGCAATTTTTCCAATGCTTGCGCAGCTTCTCCGCTTGCTTCATATTCTCCTGTAATTTTCCCAACGCTACTGTTTATTTTAGGAAGCAACAAGCCAATAACAATCCCACATAAAACAGCAAACAGCAGCATCCAGAACAGCGCAAGAAACTGCCTCTTGTTACAACGATTACGCATGCTCAGTCCCCCAACTCAACTTATGCATATTCAATATTTTTTAAATTAAAGTTAGCTACTGCTCTTAACTCTCATAACAGACGGTATTCTTTGTAAAACAACATCTACAACTTGCTGAATCATAATTACCAGCAAAACCATTGCCATAACAGCATAAACCGTACTCCATGCTGGAATATTAGCTGGCACCGGATGAATGGTGTGAGAAACTACTAGTGCGGCTACAGAAATGCTAATTAACGATATAGCAAGAACAAGTGCCGACATGCCTCCACTTTTACGAGCCAGACGCATTCTTTGTTGAGAAACTTTATGCATTGAAGTAACCATTCGATTAACGCAATGCTCACCTTGCCTAAATGCAAGTACTTCATCGATACCAAGCTCAATATCACTTACTTCATTCTCAACTTCATGCTGTTCAATGCGCACTTTATTTGCAATATGCTTGGAGCGTATAAGTAAGTATCGAGGAACAATAAACATAATAAACACGCACGAAACAATAGCTACATAAGACAAATTCGCATCGAAATAGTACAAAACAACCATAAGAGGTACAACTGCAAATATCATTCCAACATTCATGCTGATATGAGCTTTATGCCAATGTTCGTGATGCATATCTACACCTGCAAATGTTGTAACAAGAGTTAATGCACGAACTGCCATACAAGCAACAGCAACAAGCACGCACTGTTGCATTACAAAACCAAATATTGGACGTCCTGCAACAGCAAACATTGCTGAAACAATAGCAACAGGAATACATACTGCAGAAACAAGATTGAGAGCAGTACTAAACATTGATATAAAAGCAAAAATAGCACGTTTGAACTTTGAGATTGTTCTCACTTCATAAGTGTAAGCAATACTTGCAATAGAAGAAATATGCTTGTTTTTATTAGAATCTTGCTGAGCTTGCTCAACATTATGCGAGTTTTGCGAGTTTTGAGATTCGTTTAATTGATTTAGTTGCGTAATATTTTTAGAACTATCATTAGCAACATGACGATACGATTCTACAGTTGCTATTTCGTCCGTTGAGCTAATGCCATCATCATTTGGCATTAATACTATTACATTTGCATAACGCGCTATGCGACGCAATATTTTAACAATTTCTTCAGCCTCATGATTGCTAATATCACATTGGGAATAATCAAAAACGTACACTTTAGTGTGTCTTAAAATTGCTCTAGCAAGAATAACGCGACGCTTTAAATCTTCAGAATTATAGGATGCTTCAGGATTATTAAAAAGTCTATCTATTGGCATATCTAGACCGTCGTAATCGGCATAAACAACACCATCTATTCGCACAGCTCGCAATGCATCCCACATCGCAGTAGTCGTAGCTGTTGGAGCAGCCAAAAGTAAGTTTTCTCGCAATGTTGTGGAAAATAGATGACTTCGCTCGCTAACTATAGTAACAATATCTGCTAAAGCTGCAGAACTTGCATCGTTCAACGACAAGTAAGATGCACTATCGTTTGCGTCAAATACTTCAGAAACTACAAATGGAGAAACGTCGTCTTCATGAATATCATAACGGTCGCTATAAGAAAGCAATATGTCAGCAGATTTATTAAAACCTGTTCCAGAAAGTATTTTCTCACGCATAACATGATGATATTTACTTGGAATAACTTGCAATTCACCAGATTTTGCAATTATCGATAAACGCTGAGCTTCATTAGTATTCGCATTATTTTCCGAAATATTGCATCGCATACGCAAAGCAATATTGGTTGAGCCATCAGGCAAAGATAATGTTGAACCATCGTCACTAAATGCTATTGGAGCAGGAGAATCAGTAACCATTTGCAACAATGCTTCAACATGATTCAAACCATGAACAGCATGTTTAACTACATGCATATTCTTACCAACAATTCTCAGTGGCTGGACGCTTAACATTAACAAAGGCATTGTTAACAGAGCTGCAGCAAGACCTACACCTTTAACGGAAGATAACCAAACAGTTGCAACAATTGCGAGTCCAGCAATAACATAGGCAAATAATGCACTTACACAACGCCACGATACTGGGCTTAGTGCCAACGAGAATATAAGAGAAGCAACATTAAACAATGCAGCTAATGTGCAAATCCCAGCTATAGCAGGGTTAACTGTAAATAGTGCTGCAGAAACGACTACAGGAACAGGAATAGATGCAATAATTTGTGGAACTAAAGAAGCAACAAAACTTTGTATTGCAAAAATATCTTCATTTACGCGCAAAGAAGTAATGTCATGAGAATCTTCAACATCCACAGAGCGTAGAGATAATATTGCGCGCAACATTTTAGGGCGCAAACGCATAGCTATTCGCGACTCAATTTCTGCACAAACAGTACACGACCAGTAAAAAACTGCATATTTCAGCAAAATAATAGCAGCTAAAACAATAATGTAAGACGTAAATTCAACAGAACTCATTAAAGAAGTTCCAGTAGAACGAACAGGTCTTAATACTGGAGACAACATCCCAACGCAAACGTAGACAAAAGCTATGTTTACAAGATAAGAAATCGCAAGACACGCCGACCTTAAAACAACTAGATGCTTAATTCCTGGCACGAACGCAAAGCAGCGATTTATCATCTCCTGATCCTTTTCTTTATTCCATATTTATTCAAAAACCACACACTCCCAACAGATGTTAAGATTACGCTTCACACACACCATCAACACGCCGACAGCCGCGTAATTATGCTGATTTTAAGCCATTTTGCCAGATATTAGCATTAAGAAAATAAAGTTGTTTCACAACTGTTTCACGCAATATTTAAATAATCAAAAAAATAATTAAAAATACCATTTTTAATTCTATTCTCAATAATTTTTTAATACAATTTTTCACGATCGCAAAATTATCTCAATACTGCACCAATAGAAGAACGCAATTTTAAGCTAGCAGGTATTTGTCCAACTCCATGAGACATATCTGGGAATGCTGGTTCAGGCCCATGATTCATTAATCTCAAAGCTTCACGCACTGCCAACGACCCTAATTGCTGCATATCGAGACTCACAGTTGTAAGAGGTGGGAAAAAATCACTTATTGCCGGAATATCGCCGAAACCAACAACACTAATATCACTCGGAATTTTCAAACCGTGCTCATACAAGGAACGCACAACTCCTACTGCCTGCTCATCGCTTGAAGCAACAATAACAGTCGGCAATGCAATGCCATCTATACCAAATTTCTCAATCATATGATTCATTCGCGCGTAACTTTCAGAAGACTTCCACGAAGTACATTGCACAATATGCGAATGAATACCTTGAGCAGTTGAAAGTGAACGCCATGCAATGAGTCGCGTTGCAGCACCTCTCCATTGTGAAGGACCTGCTATATAAATGGCATTTCGATGTCCATAATGCGCAATAAGTGACACAATATCGTTCATTGCGCGAGATTGATTAATCCCAATCATTGAATACTCAACGTTGCTATGAGAACGCAACATATTCATGCCTTCATGCGCGCTTATTGCACCATGAGTAGCAGTAACACATACGCACGGCTTAAGAATACGCGTACGACACAGTGACGTAAATATTGCGTCTGTTGGAGCGTCAATTATTAATCCGTCGACATTTTGCTCTTCAAAACTCTCGCATAAATCTTGAATATCACTTTGTTCACATAACGTTTCGTTGACCATGCTAATAGAAAGAAAAAGACCACGAGATTTTGCTTGCGCTTCTATAGGAGCAATGATGTTTCGAGATGTTCTATTTTCTGCACCAACGATAAGCCCTAAAGTACGCGACCTCTTAGTCGCTAATGCGCGCGCTGAATTACTTGGATAATACCCAAGTTGCTCAATAACTCGCAGAACTTTAATTCGCGTGTTAGCAGAAACATCAGGAGAATTATTAATAACGCGAGAAACAGTTTGATGACTTACGCCAGCAGCATGCGCAACATCGATCATTGACACGCGTTTTGCTTCATTTTCTGCCATATATACCCCTCGCTTATAAATGCCAAGACAATCTATGCAAATCGCTAGGTCCTACTTTTTTAATGGCATTGCGATGAGCTAAAGAGCCGTAACCCTTATTACTTGCCCAATCGTAGGCTGCATATTTCGGATTTTTAGCAAGAGATACCATAAGATTATCCCTAGTAACTTTTGCCAAAACTGCAGCTGCAGCTACGCTCGCACACTGTCTGTCTGCTTTTACTAAAGTATGGACTTTTACAGGCTCAGGAATGTAAGGAGCGTCAAAAGTATTTGCGACTTTGTCAATATAATCGCAAGGTCCATCCAATATTGCTGCAATACGAGTGTTTTCTTTTTTACTTATTTGAATATCTTCCTCGACTTTTGCGATTGCTTTCAAAGCCGCAACGCCAAGCGTATAACTAATACCCCACTCATCTATTTCTTTATTAGTACAAGATCCAACAGCCCAAGAAGTACACCATTTTTGCAACGGTTCATAAAGCTCTCCTCGACGCTTTTCACTCAGCAATTTAGAATCAGCTAAGCCTTCAGGCATATAGTTTTCTTTTACTTGCTTAATTCCAATAACTGCAGCTCCTACCATCACAGGACCTGCAAGAGAGCCTCTTCCTACTTCATCAAGACCAATAACCCAATCATAGCCTTCGCAAAGCAAATCTTGCTCATATTTAAATGATGGAACAAGCGGTATATTGGATGATTTATTTGACATAATTAAAATTAGTTCGTATAAGTTTTGCTAATACAATTGCTCTAATACGATTGTGTTAATAACATTGCGTTAACAACATTGCGTTAATACTTTTATTTTGCAGGACGATCAGGCACATCTTTAAAATCATCATGGTGTTCGTCTAAAAGACCAATTCGATCAAGCGGCCACGATCTAAACACAGCAACGCCCTCGATTTTGGAAATCGGAACTAAGCCATCATCGCCATCATTGCGATGATATCGTGAATCCGCAGAATTAGAACGATTATCGCCCAAAACAAACACGTGACCAGCTTTAACTTTTACTTTAAACGGAAAAGCACTCGGGTCAACACCAGGACGAATATAGGAAGATTCTCGTATTGGAACACCGTTTACAACAATAGGCTGCCCAGCGCCTTTACACTCAACAGTATCCCCAGGCAAACCAATAAGACGCTTAATTAAATCCTTGCCAACAACACCGGAAGAATTTTCACCACTCAACCAATGTGCAGGATCCTCAAAAACAACAATATCTCCACGCTTTAATGGGAATAAGCGCGGAGTTAGCTTAGTCGTAATAACATAATCGCCAATATGAATAGTATCTAGCATAGAGCCAGAAGGAATTGTGTAAGCTCCAAATAGGAACACACGAATAAGTATCACTACTAATACTGGAATACCGAACCATGTTATAGCATCGCGCAAAGTTAGGCGGTCATTTTTAGCACGCTTAGAATGTGCAAAATGCTTACCTTTTCTATTTTTGCGCTTAAACATGCGAGAGCCGGAAGGTAAATCTCCTTCCGGCTCTGGCGGAACCGGTGAAGGATCTATACCATGACCCGCTACTGAAACGATATGAGTATCGCTAATTTGCGTGTCATCAGTCATAACAAATACCCTTCACATAAGTTCTAATTTTACTTAGCAGAGTTATCGCGACGCTCAGCAATACGAGCAGCCTTACCACGCAAAGCGCGCAAGTAGTACAGCTTAGCGCGACGAACGCGACCGCTACGAACCAGCTTAATCGAATCGATAGCTGGAGAATGAAGTGGGAAACGACGCTCAACACCAGTGCCGAAGCTCACCTTACGAACAACGAAAGTTTCACGCACGCCAGCACCCTTACGAGCAATCACAACGCCGGTGAAAGTCTGAATACGAGTGTTGTTGCCTTCCTGAATCTTAACGTTGACGTCAACGGTATCGCCAGGACGGAAAGCTGGAATTTCTTCAGCAGCCTTAAGATGCTTAGCATCAAATGCTTCTACAGCATTTACCATAATATTCCTCCATCGCCGCCGCATATCGACGCATAGTAAGCGTTAGCAACAAATGTGCTACGCAAATCTTTCCCCAAAAAGTTCGCTTTTTAGGGGGCTTCCGATCCGTGCAATCTTAAATAAGAAGCGACTAGACCTAAAAGATAAAAGAACTATGCGGCATCCCTTTATCGAAAGCATACAAGTATCAAATTTATGCTCAATAATGGACATTATTGAGCATAATTCCGCACTATTCCGCACTATTTCAGCGCACAACTCCATCGAGAGGAGCAGTTTCAACTGTACGAGTCAACTCGTCATCATCAGCGTCATAATCAAACAACTCGCCGTAACGACCCCAGCTAATTGCAATATCAAACTGCTGACGTGCCAAAGCATCCGTGTGCTTGCTGCGCAACAAATCCAAAATCAACTCGCCACGAAGCTTTCCGTTACGATTCCTACTCAAAGCTTGATCAATTGCGTGCACAAGAGGCGCATGTTCAATCGCAAGACGAGCAAAAACTTGCTTACTGTGCAAAATATCGGCATTATGCCACTCTTCACCCTCAGAAGTGATAGTAATATGACCGTTTTCTGCAGTAAGCAAATTAAGCATCGTGCCAGCATCGACAAGTGGGAACAAATCATCAATCTCAAACGACAAATCAGCTGCCAAATCAGCCAAATCAATGCCATCTGGGTTTTCAGAAATCACGTCAAGCAAACCAGCCATACCACCTGGTGTAGCGTTTGGAAGCAACCGAACAGCCACAGGCTCTGCCTTTGTCTCACCTGCTTCAGCTTCATCCTCACTTTGCTTATCTTCATCTTCATCGTCATGGTGGCGCTGAATAAGCATATCTGCAATTGCTGCAGCTTCGTTATCTTCAGCATCTTCATTAGTTGCATTATTTGCTTGATCTTGAGAATCAGCATCTTCGGAAGCTTCTTGCTCTGCAGTGCTTTCTGGAGCAGAACCAGTCAAAATAGCATACAGATTATCAACCATCGCTTCAAATTCAGCACTGTGCTTATCTCGAGGACGAGGTAAATCAACGTTCACATCAGCAATTAAGTGACCTGGATGAGATCCAAGAACCACAACGCGATCAGCCATTTGCACAGCTTCTTCAATATTGTGCGTCACAATAAGCACAGACTTAATATCTCGCTCCTCGCTAGACCACAACTTAAGAACTTCCTGACGCAAGTTTTCAGCAGTAAGCACATCGAGAGCAGAGAACGGCTCGTCCATAAACAATGCATCTGGTCTCAGCACCAACGCGCGCGCAATACCAACTCGCTGACGCATACCGCCGGAAAGTTCCTTAGGATACGCTGTTTCAAAGCCATCCAAACCGATTGCATCAATTGCAGCTAAAGCAAGCTCAGTACGCTTTTCTTTACTAACACCTCTAGCACGCAAGCCAAGTTCCACATTGTCTTGTACTGTAAGCCACGGCATAAGAGCGAAGGTTTGAAATACGATTGCAACTCCTGGGTTTGGGCCTGTCAGCTCGCGTCCGCGATATGTTACTGTGCCTTCTGTTGGCTGCACAAGACCAGCCATTGTGCGTAGAAAAGTTGATTTTCCAGCACCAGAACGTCCCAATATTGCCACGATTTCACCCTCGCGAAGAGTGAAAGAAATATCGTGCAAAACGTGCTGAGTAGTGCCACTGTCAGAAGTGAAGCTTTGACTGATGTGCTTTGCGTCGATAATATCGCTTGTAATTGAGGATTGCACTTTTTTTGCATTGCTCTTTAAAGTATTCATAATTTTGCCAATCTTTTCTATAAAATTTTGTTATTTTAAGCGATTTATTAGTAAATTTATTAGTCGATTTGTTAGTCGATCTAATTCAATACGTAACGTTTTTCGGAAATACGTTGCATTGGCGACCAGAATAATCGGTTGCTTAAAACAACAATCAAGCTCATAACAGTTACGCCAACTAAAGTGCGCGCAGAATCTCCTAAAGTAGTTGCATTAGTAATATATGCACCCAAACCCTGAGTTTCCATGTGGTTCTTTCCATATTCCACAATCTCAGACACAATCGAAGCATTCCAAGCACCGCCTGCAGCTGTAATACCGCCAGTGCACCATGAACCGAAAATAGACGGCAAAATAAGCGTCTTCCATCGCAAAGTACGATCCAAGCGGAAGCTGCGCGTCATTTCACGCAAATCATCCGGAATAGCACTAGCACCTGCAATAACATTGAACAGAATGTACCATTGCGTACCAAGAGCCATCAAAATAATACTTCCCCAACCAAGATCAATATGCCAAGACATAAACCAAGCCATAGCAAACGGGAAGATGAAGTTTGCTGGGAAGCTAGCAAGAATTTGCACTATAGGCTGCATAATACGCGAAATCTTAGGATTCATGCCGATTACAACACCAACAGGAACCCAAATAAGCGAGCTTATTAAAATCAACGCAGCAACGCGCATAAAAGTGATACCACCAAGCATGCCTGCAGTAATGAACTCATGCAAACCTGCAGTTGTATACACAAAGTAAAGCATATGGGCGGCGCCAGCAGCCACAATAATTAGCATAATAACGTTGAATACCCAATCACCAAGCTTATGCTGAGCAGCCTTATGAGGCCACTTGGAGCCTGTGCGACCGAATGGGCGCGTTACTTTTTCAAGCCACTCGCGAATTGGCAAAAACAGCTTACTAATAACTTCATCTGCATGAGAGTGACGAATAAGAGTCAAAATAGCACTGTGACGCTCATTATCAGATGCGCTTTGCGTAATGCGGAAACGCTCAGCCCAAGCTGTAAGCGGTTTCCACAAGAAGAAGTCAAGTGCCAAAACAACAATCACCATCGACGCAATAGCCCACCAAATAAGACCAAGCTTATTTTCGGCAGCAGCTTGTGCCACAAAACTACCGATGCCAGGAAGAGCGTAAGTGTGATTATTTACGGAAATCATTTCCGAAGCTGTAAGGAAGAACCATCCGCCTCCAACAGACATCATACAATTCCAAAGCAGCGGAATCATTGCGTTAGGCATGTCTAGCACCCAGAAACGTTGCCAATGCGTGAGTTGCAAACTACGAACTGCCTCATCCAGTTCCTTTGGCTCGCTGAGCAGCGAACGGTGGAACGAAAAAGTCATATTCCATGCTTGACTCGTAAAAATAGCAAAAATCGAAGCGGCTTCAACACCAAGCATCGATCCAGGAAAAATTACCAACCAAATAGTGACAGTTGCCGAAAGGAAGCCAAGAATTGGAACTGATTGCAAAATATCTAGAAGAGGAATAAGCACCTTGCCAAGCCTACGACTGCGAGCTGCAAGAGAGCCATAAACAATAGTAAATATAAGAGATGCAACTAATGCGATCAGCATGCGAAATACTGAGCGCAAAGTGTAGTAAGGCAGATTGATTAAGTCCGTGGATACCTTAGATGGTATGCCACTTGGACCAATCGGCTGATTTATGCGCTGAATAAGGAAGGCAGTTACGCCAAAAACGGCAATAATGCCAACGCACACAATAATATCCGACCAGAAACGAGTGTTCTCGTCGACTTGCGCACCTGCGCTTTCTTTGCGCGAAGTTGTAAATACGGTCATAATAAAGTCCTCGAATAGGCAATAAGTGGGTTCACCTTCATGTATTTTTTATTTCTATTCATTTATTACGCAGATATCTATTGAGATTTCTATGCGGATTTCTATTTAGATTTTCGTAAATTCTTGCGTAAAGATCTGCGTAACTTTTCTTGTGTAAATTCTTGCGTAGCCGTATCACCATTGATTACGTTACAGGCGCAAATAACTAGAACTCACGTTTTAACTTCGTAAATTATATTTCGCAAGTTGTATTCGTAAGTTATATATTTCACAAGTTTTGCAACCTAAATTCGGTGATTGCCGGCTTCATATATTCAGGAGGAACATCCGAACTACTACTGCCAATAGTGTCGGAGCCTTCATCAGTACGAGTACTAGAATTATGGCTTTTACTGTCATGTTTCACGGCAAATCACCTCCTTAAGTTAGTGCGCTGCCGGCGCAAATCTTCATCATTGAATCGGAGGTTTACAAGAGAACAGAGACGCACCAAAACACACAAATGCATGTTAAGCGTGCCACGTCGTTCAAGCTTCAGCTTCGCAGGGCGGTGGCGTTGCATTAGTCGAAGCCTTAAATTCGACAACGACTGTTAACCAGCGTGCAGTGTCTCCACTGTGTTGCGGCAGCAACCCTTATCCCCGTGGTAGCCTTACCTACCGACCGTGCTTATTATAAATTATTGTTGCAGTTGTGTCAACATGCAGCAAAACACATTGCAATGCACTTGAGACCTATAAAACTCAGCGACAGATGCTAAACAAAAAGTCTCTTGACGAATTAACGCCAAGAGACTTATAAACCAACAATCACTAAAAACGATTGCCTATATGACTACTATCTTACTTGCGATGAGCGCGATAGAAGCGAATCAAGCTCTGCGTAGAAGCATCCTGAGCTGCCAAAGCGTCATCATCCTGAGAAATTGCAGGAGTAATCTGCTTTGCAAGCTGCTTGCCAAGCTCCACGCCCCACTGATCGTAAGAATCCAAGCCCCAAACAGTGCCTTCAACGAAGGTGATGTGCTCGTAGAGAGCAATCAATTCACCCAAAGCGAATGGGGTCAAAGCTTCGCCGAAGATGGAAGTGGTTGGACGGTTGCCGCTGAATACGCGAGCTGGAACGATCTCTTCTGCAGTGCCTTCTGCGCGAACTTCGTCAGCAGTCTTACCGAATGCAAGAGCCTTGGTCTGTGCAAGATAGTTACCCAAGAAGAGCTCGTGAACGTCCTGATCACCATCCTTAGTAGGATTTGGCGTGTTCACAAATGCAATGAAATCAGCTGGAATAAGCTGAGTGCCCTGGTGAATCAACTGGTAGAAAGCGTGCTGACCGTTGGTGCCTGGCTCGCCCCAGAAGATTTCGCCGGTTTCGCTTGTTACAGGAGTACCATCCCAGCGAACAGACTTACCGTTGGATTCCATAGTGAGCTGCTGCAAATAAGCTGGGAAGCGGTGCAAGTACTGATCGTATGGAAGCACAGCGTGGGAAGCAACCTTGTAGAAGTTGCGGTACCAAACGTTGAGCATACCAAGAAGAACCACAACATTCTTCTCGAATGGGGTTTCAGCAAAGTAAGTATCGATTGCGTGGAAGCCCTTCAAGAACTCCTCAAAGCGCTCTGGGCCGAGAACAACGGCCAAAGAAGTACCAACAGCGGAGTCCACGGAGTAACGACCGCCAACCCAGTTCCAGAAGCCAAAGGCGTTGGTTGGGTTAATGCCGAACTCTGCAACCTTTTCAAGGTTGGTGGAAACAGCTACGAAGTGCTTAGCAACAGCTTCAGCCTTCTTTGCGTCGCTGCCGTCAATAGCGCCGCACTCCTGAAGCTTATTAAGCAACCAGGTACGAGCGGTACGAGCGTTGGTCAAAGTCTCCAAGGTGGTGAAAGTCTTGGAAACAATGATGAACAAAGTGGTTTCTGGATCCAAATCCTTGGTCTTTTCGGCCATGTCGTTTGGATCAATGTTAGAAACGTAGCGAGCGCTAATACCAGCGTCAGCGTATGGCTTCAAAGCTTCGTAAACCATGACCGGACCCAAGTCGGAACCGCCGATACCAATGTTTACAACAGTCTTAATGTTCTTGCCGGTAACGCCCTTCCAAGCGCCGGAGCGAACTTCGTTAGCGAAATCGTAAATGCGACCCAACACTTCACGAACATCTGCAACAGTATCCTGGCCGTCAACAATGAACTTGCCAGCATCCTCTGCAGGACGACGCAAAGCAGTATGCAAAACTGCACGATCTTCAGTATTGTTAATGTGCACGCCGGTGTACATTGCCTTAGTGCGCTCGTCAAGCTTAACTGCCTTTGCAAGATCTGCGAAAAGCTTCAGAGTTTCAGGCTTAATTAAATTCTTAGAAAGATCGAAGTGGAGATCTCCAGCTTCGAAGCTCAACTTATCCACGCGATTTGCATCCTCTGCAAACCACTTCTTCAGGCAAACGCCTTCTGATTGCAACTCGTCGTAATGCTTCTGCAATGCAGCCCACTCTGGGGTTTTTACGGCGTCAACTGGCGGATTGATGGCCATTGTAAGGTCCTTTCATTTCTTCAACTGACGTGACAGCAACCGTCACTATAGTCCAATTCACAAGATACTCACAAAAGCAGACAGAAACACGCGAAGCTTAACACAAAAATGAACACAATCACACTGATAATTTACACATAAAAATTTGTAGTTTGAGGATGTGCAGTGCCCCAAACGCGCGCAACCTACCCTGCATTTGGAGGGTTATCTGTGGTTTATCACTCCAAACGCGAGGAAATTATCTCACATTTGGAGCATTATCTATTGCACGACGCGCCAAATTGGACAAATTCAAAAATATGATATATAGTGTTTGATTTGTGCGCGAGTCGCGAATGCGTCTCGGGCAACATGCCACTTTAGCTCAGTCGGTAGAGCGTCTCCCTCGTAATGAGAAGGTCGACAGTTCGATTCTGTCAAGTGGCTCTCTGACTCACTCGAGTGTATTAATACTTTTGATTTGTTTTTATTCGCTCGATTGTTTATATGAGTCTATGCGCGAGTGGCGGAATGGTAGACGCGCAGGATTTAGGTTCCTGTGTCTTACGACGTGTGGGTTCAAGTCCCATCTCGCGCACGAAATTTTTCGCTTATTCAGTAATAAATAATGCCTGCAACTCCGGCAAAAGTGCGCGCAAAGCATTACCTCTGTGCGAAATAGCATTCTTTTCTTCTTGAGTCAGCTCTGCACTAGTCAAACCTTTCATTTGCACACCATCGCGAATAGGCTGAAGATCTGGCACAAACAGCGGATCATAGCCGAAACCATTAATTCCGCGCGCCTCGCGCAACAAGTGACCAACCATTTCTCCGACTCGAACAGTCTCAAAGCCGTGAGAATGCGACATAACACTGCCTTCAGGAACCTCACTGCACCCATCCGGAATAGCAAGAGCTGCAGCACAACGAAAACGAGCAGTACGACATTGATCTGGGATATCAGAAAGTTGGCGCAAAAGAAGCTCATTATTAGCTTTATCATCTCCATGCACACCACTCCACCTAGCAGAAAGAATACCAGGGGCAGCACCAAGCACATCAACGATAAGACCCGAATCGTCTGCAATAGCGGGATAACCTGTTCTTGCAGCAACATCACGCGCTTTGAGCAAAGCATTCTGTTCAAAAGTCACGCCAGTTTCCACAGGATCAGGCAAGCCAAGAGAACCTGCAGTTACTAACTCGAAACTGTCTGCAAGTTTCGACAATTGCTCCTCTAAAATTTGCTTGATTTCAACGAGTTTTCCCTCATTATGTGTTGCCACAATAAGCTTCACGCCCGTTCTCCTTCAATCTCTTCTATTTTGCTAAAGCGGCTTTTTGAGCAGCTTGCAATTCGCGATTACCTTTAGTTGCCAAATCAAGTAACGTATTTAATTCGTCGCGATTAAATGGACGATGTTCTGCAGTGCCCTGAATTTCAATGAAAGTACCGGAACCTGTCATAGCTACATTCATATCTGTCATAGCTTGACTGTCCTCAACATAAGGCAAATCCAGCATAGGAGTGCCGTTAATAACGCCTACAGAAACAGCGGAAATAGAATCCTTAATAACATTTGCAGCAGAGCGAATATGACCATTCTTTTCTGCCCAATGAAGCGCATCTACCAAAGCTACATAAGCTCCAGTTACGGAAGCAGTACGAGTTCCACCATCCGCTTGCAACACGTCGCAATCAATTTGAATCTGGCACTCACCCATCGCTTTCATATCGACTACACCGCGCAAGCAGCGACCAATAAGACGACTAATTTCGTGAGTGCGACCACCAATTTTTCCACGCACAGATTCGCGATCAGTTCGCTCAGCTGTTGCTCTAGGAAGCATAGAATATTCGGCAGTTACCCAACCCAAACCGGAATCTCTACGCCAACGAGGCACACCAACCGTAAAAGTTGCGGTACACATTACGCGCGTATTGCCACACTCAATAAGCACAGAACCTTCAGGAACATCAGTAAATTTACGTGTTATGTGCACAGGTCGGAGCTCGTCAACATCACGACCGTCAACGCGAATCGGTTTTACAGATTCCAACATATCCTTGATTTGAGTCATACCTCACAAATTTAGCACGTGGCTGTTATCTTCTATTTCATCTTCTTAGCACGCAGCAATTTTGTACTAAAGCTGCTCAGAAAGCTCCATCCACTCATCCTCAAGAGCACTTGCTTCTTGCTCGTTTTTTTGAAGATCTTCGTTAAGAGATTGAAGTCCAACAAAGTCACTTGGGTTATGCGCAGCCATTTGCGCTTCAATTTGCGACTTTTCTTCTTCAAGCTTTGTAAGTTTTCGCTCGATTGCTGAAACTCGCCTTGCAGCATCGTGATAGGCTTTGCCGGTAAGTTTGGGCTCAATTACTGTACTTTCTGAACTTTCTTTAGTTGTAGAATTTGCAGCACTCGAAGCATTCGCAGTACTTGAAGCGCCAACAGTACCAGTAGTACCACTACTATTTTCGTGATCGCGTTGCAGCTTTTCTACAATTTGCAAATACTCATCTACACCGCCTGGAAGGTGACGAATTTTGCCGTCAATAAGCGCAAATTGCTGGTCTGTTACGCGCTCAAGCAAGTAGCGATCGTGCGAAACAACAATCAAAGTGCCAGGCCAAGTATCGAGCAAATCTTCCATAACTGCAAGCATGTCAGTGTCGAGATCGTTTCCAGGCTCATCCATAATCAGCACGTTTGGCTCGTTTAGCAAAATCAGCAGCAGCTGCATACGTCGCTTTTGACCGCCCGAAAGATCCGCAATTGGTGTCATAAGCTGCTCGGGCTTAAAACCAAGCCTTTCCATAAGCTGACCTGGGGTCACTTCTTTGCCATCAATAATATAGCTAGGCTTATAGCGACTTAAAACTTCTTTTACTTTATATTTTCCAAGCTTTTCAAGCTCTTCTAGCCGCTGCGAAAGCACGGCAAATTTTACAGTCTTGCCAATATTTACGTGTCCAAGCGTAGGCTTTAGAGATCCGTCAATAATGCTTAATAATGTTGATTTTCCTACTCCATTCGCACCCACAATTCCAAAACGATCGCCTGGACCTATAAGCCAAGTTGCATCGTCTAAAATCATGCGTCCAGTAATAGTTTTGCGCGATGCAGCTGAAGTTTCTGCAATGTTTTCTGCGCTCGTAGCAGTACTTTCCGAAGTATTTTCCGCAGAATTTTCAAGAGAATTTTCTTGATTTTCGTCAACGGCAATAGTAACGCTTCCCACGTGAGTTGGTTGCGCAAAAGCAGATTCTACGATATCGACTTTATTTGATTTTTCTGCATTATCTTCACCTAAAGATGCGTTTTCTACGATATCCGGATCAATATTTTTTAACTGCTGAGCGTTATCGAAAATTTGCGTAACGTCAATTAAATCAACAACTTGCTTACCAAGACGCGAAGTTGCCATTTTCTTCAATTCAAGAGTGTCTCTTAGCGGCGGCACATCTGCAATAAGCTCGCGCGCTTGCTTTACGTGGAACTTTTGCTTAGTAGAACGCGCACGAGCACCCCTGGAAAGCCAAGCTAACTCTTTTCTCGCCAAATTCCTGCGACGCTCTTCGCGCACATCCGCTTGACGTTCGCGCTCCACACGTTGCATCATATAAGCGCTGTAACCACCCTCGAAAGGATCAATTACGCCATCGTGCACTTCCCACATCGAAGTGCAAACCTCGTCCAAGAACCAGCGGTCGTGCGTCACAATCAAAAGCGCACCTTGACCGTCCTGCCAACGGTGAAGAAGATGCTCCGCAAGCCAATGAATCGTCACAACGTCCAAATGATTCGTAGGCTCATCCAAAGCCAAAATATCCCAGTCGTGCAACAATAATCTTGCTAAATCTGCGCGCCTGCGCTGACCTCCAGAAAGCGTTCCAACTTTCGCTTCCAAATTTATGCCACCAAGAAGCGCTTCTACAATTTCGCGTGAACGCTGATCTGCAGCCCACTCGTAATCTTCGCGATTTTCAAGAGCAGCCTCGCGCACAGTTGCGTTATCGTCCAATGGATCGCGCTGATCCAACATGCCAAAAGTAAGCCCTCCGCGCTTCGTAACGCGACCAGAATCAGGTTGCATTTTACCGGCAAGTAGTCGAAGTAGCGTTGACTTTCCGTCGCCATTTTTTCCAACAATACCGATTCTGTCACCTTCAAAAACTCCAATAGTAACGTCTTTAAAAATCGTTTTTGTAGCAAATTCTAGCGAAACTCGTTCTAATCCCAAATCATACGTAGGCATAATCCACAAATATAGCTGAACACTTATACGAAAGGGTATAGAAGGAATATGGAAAAATGCGATTGCAAATGCGAACGCGAAGCTTAAAAGCGCTTGTGTTGGTAGTAGGACTATAATAATACGTGCTATGAAAACTCAGAACAATCAACAGAATCAACAGAATCAACAGAATATGCAGAGCAAACACAATCAAAATAATCAAAACAACTCGCATGTGCAACACAACGAAGATGGAGTTTTGAGATTAGATGGCGGTGAAACACGTCCTGGAGACCCAACGCAGGAACTTTTAAACGCTTTAGGCACAACTATTTCGCCGGATCTTTTGGTAGAAGCACTCACCCACCGCTCGTTCTCGCACGAGCATCCTGGCACACGAAATTATGAGCGACTTGAGTTTTTGGGCGATGCTGTGCTTGAGTTAGTTTCCACAGAAACGCTGTTTTCTGCACATCCAGACATGACTGAAGGTCAGCTTGCGAAGATGCGAGCGAAAGCTGTGTCTGAATGGGCGCTTTCTGCTGTTGCGCGCGAAAAGCTGCATGTTGGCGCGTATATTCTTCTCGGTCGCGGAGAAATGGAGCAGGGCGGAAATAATAAAGATTCAATTTTGTGCGATATTGTTGAAGCGCTTATTGGTGCAACTTTTGTTGAACATGGAATTGATGAAGCTCGCAGAGTTGTGCATCGTTTGATTGACGACACTTTGGCGGAAGTGCTAACTGAAGGACCAGCTCTTGATTGGAAGACTTCGCTTACAGTCAAAGCTCACGATATGGGTTTGGAAGATCCAGAGTATCGAATGGCTGTTTCTGGGCCAGAATACGCTCCAGTATTTGAGGCTCGCGCGGTTTTGGCACATAAGGATGGCGACGAAGTGTTGGGAGTCGGAAGTGGCTCTAGCAAACGAAAAGCGCAACTCGCAGCCGCCGAAATCGCTTGGCACGCACTCGACGCGCGTAAGTAACTACGAACTTTACCTGATTTGCGAACTTTGTCATCGATACTTCGAATACGATAAGCGACTATCAATCAAAGAACGCTAGCAGTATTGCTCTGCCATCACTACAGCAAAAATAACTACCGCACCACAAAAAACACTAACTATTTTCTGAGTAGTGAGGGGTGGGTGTTGCTTAAGAGGTACGAATATTAGTGTGGTAGAGATTTGAGATTTTTCGCACTGAGCGCGGCGAACGTCAGAGCCGCAGGCTGCTGATTCGCCAAGCGAAGAAGAAAAATCGAAAAATCTCTGCGATAAGGCACGGTTATTAACGATTAAACACGCAGAGTTTGGGGGATTTCTTTACGAGCGCTAAAAGAGGACTGAGGAAGCAACGTTCTTTTAAAAACAAAGCAGACAGTAAAGTCTTTAACAGCTAGAGCGACGAAGGACGGGACGCGCGAGGAGAGAAATCCCCCAAAACTCGCGCCACATTAAGTAAGAGCGTAGCGCTGTCCTCACGGCTAATTGCCGCTCGGCTGAGCTTGCGTGGAAAGTCCACTGGACTTTCCACCTGAGCAAGCTCACGCTCCGAGTTGCTTTCGCGAGCACAATGCTGCGCGAAAGCAGGTCGTCGCGCAAGCAACACCCACCCCTCACAGCCACAATACGCAAGAAAAAGAAAAACCCTGCCACCCGTCGATGGCAGGGTTTCTATTAATAAAACCTACTTGGTGTGCTCGGAGCGAATAGCTTCACGATAAACACGACCACGGAAGGTTCCGCAAGATGGGCAAGCCATGTGTGGGAATGCCTGAGAACCGCAGTTCGGGCAAGTCACAGTCTGCACGGCAGACGCCTTCCAATTAGCGCGACGCGAATGCGTATTAGCACGCGAGGTCTTGTACTTAGGCAGTGCCATAATTCTTTCCTCTATTTCGTTCAATCGATTGAGCTTAAGCGTTCTGTATATTACAGCAAGCGCCGTACAAATTGCTAATTTACGTGAACTTGAGTGAGATTTAAGCGAAATCTGTTTTGCGCAAAAGCTCGCGCTCTAAGCGCTCGCTACGAAACTCGCGTTGGAAGTCCACTGGACTTCCAACCTAAGCGAGTTTCCGCTCCGAGTTGCCTTCGCGCGCTAAATCGCAGCGCTCAGGCAGGTCGTCGCGCTTTTCATTCTGCTCAAGCTGAGCTTTCAAATCCTCTAAAGCAGCAAAACGAATATCCGTAACGTCATGATGATGATCTGGATGCTCGTTTAAGTTTTCGCCACACTGAGAGCAAAGTCCGCGACAATCCGGCTCGCACAACGGTTGCAACGGCAGCTCACTTACCATCGTGTCGCGAATAAGAGCCTCAATATCCGCAAAATCACCACCCGCAACTAGCGGATACACATTGCCCGACTCGTCATTTTCATCCCAAATTTGCGATTCAGCTTCATCCGCATCGCCACGAGTATTGCGATTATCCGAACGATTAGAACGCGAGTCAGCATATGGAAAGAATACGCACACATCCACTTTCCAATCGCGACGAAGCGGCATCAAGCATCGAGTACATTCTGCATGCACCGGGGCAGTAATACTGCCCTGAAACATTAAGCCGTCAACCACAGCATCAAAATCGCCATCAACCATAACATCACTGCCTGGCTTTACGCCAATAACGTAATCTCCAATACCTTCCGGCGCCGGAAATACGCGATGCAACGACATGCTACTACCAGCGCGCGCAGCCATTTGCGCTACTGGAACCGCCCATGGTGATTGGGATGGATGCGAAGCCATTACTAATTCCTTTCCTCTTCATCATCGTCATACAATGATGAGCTAATGTCATTTTGTACGTGCGCTGCAGCTCGACGACGATCTTCCAACACTCGCTGACCCGCTTGCACATCTTGTTCTAATTTATCTAGCTGCTGCTTTAAGCCTTCCATAACAGTCGCGCAATACTGATCCGCACCTTGCGTAAGCTTGTCTGATTTTGCTTGCGCAGTAGCGAGAATATCGCGAGCTTTCTGTTTTGCTAAAGCCGTTACGTTTTCTTGACCTGCTAAAAATTGAGCACGCTCTTGCGCTTCTTCAATTATTTCTGCAGATTGAGATTGCGCTGAAGAAACAATAGAGCTTGCTTGTGCTTGCGCTGTACGCAAACGTCGCTCTGCTTCTCGCATTAACGCAGAAGCTCGCTCCAATTGCACAGGAAGCATATCTTTCAAACGCGCTAACTGGTCAACGAACTCATCGCGATCAATTTTTACCATTCCTGCAGCAAACAAAACATTCTTGGCTTCCGAAAGAGTTGCTTCCATTGCGTCAATAATGTCGTAAACTGTAGTAAATTCAGCGCGGCTCTTTGAACGCGCTTCATCGCTTATTGTTTCTGCAGCTACTTTTGAAGTTTCAGATTCATTTTCTTCAAAGTCGATAACGCCACCATCTTCTCGCTCTCGTAAATCTGGAAGAGGGAAAGGAGAAAATGATGCTGGCGAAGAAGCTGCTTTGCTATTTTTCTTGTTCTGATTTGCACTATCAACGCCATTATCTCGCACATCTTCCGCAGCAGAAACACTTCCAACTGCCGCAACAGATGACGTTTCTGTATTGTCAGCATCTGCATCAACTAATAGGTCGCCTTCACGCGCACTTCGCACGTCGGAATGTGTTGTATTTACAACGCCGTCTTGAGCATCTTCTTCATCTGCGAGAACCGGATGTAATGGAAGCTTTTGATTGCGATCAACTTGCACTTCACGCTCCATCGTGTCGTCTCCTTCACTAGATAATCCAGAAGTCACGTCAGTAAGTTCATTTTTATTTGTCATCTTCTACTCTCCTGTTCAATTGTTCAGCATAGATGAATTATTATCTACGCCTAATGATTGCTCACTAAAAAGCTTTTTTAATAAGGGTATTACGTTATCTGGAACCATGCCAGTAACATTTCCCCCATGACGAGCAACATCTTTAACCACAGAGCTTGAAACATGCTCAAGCACAGGATCAGCAGGTAGGAAAAGCGTTTCGATACCTGCTAATTTGCGGTTCACTAGTGCCATTCCAAGTTCTGCCTCATAATCACCGTTTTGACGTAAGCCTTTTACGATTACTGTAGCACCAACTTTTGTACAGTAGTCAGTAATCAAACCAGCTGTTGAAGTTACTACTATTTTGCAATCGCGATTGAAGCTATTTTGAGATTGCGGCAAATTATTTATTGCTTCTTGAATAATTTTTACGCGCTCAGATTCAGAAAATAACGGAGTCTTTGCGGCATTTACCGCAACTAGCACATGTACTTCATCAAATAGATGCGTACAACGTTGTATTACGTCTAAATGGCCGGCAGTGACTGGATCATACGAGCCGGGGCACACAGCTATAGTCATGCTTTTAGATTATCACCCATTGCGCTCAGAACAAAAATATATTAAAAAATAGCGTTACTTTTATCGTTAAAGATAGAAGTAACGCTAATACGCAATATAAACTACTTAAATACGCAGCATAATTACTTAAAAATTAAACTTTCCTAATTCCTCGTATATGCGCTTGCATTCAGGGCAAACTGGGTAGTCATTTGCTTCGTGTCGAGGAATCCACACTTTACCGCATAAAGCTACCACTGGTCGACCAGTTAAGCGCGACTCTTCAATTCTGTCTTTTGACACATAGTGCGCAAAACGATCTGCATTACCACCATCATCTAGACGAGCATCTTCGTCAACTTCTGGACGTTCTAGAACAGAAGTGCTTGTGCCGGAACCAGAATCTGGATCTGCGGATTGCGAACCAGATTCCATAACAGCATCTAACGCATTATCTGCTTCTAAAGATGAAAACATATCGCATCCTTTCGTAACGCATTGTGTAACGAATTTCGTAGCGCACTAAAATTTAATTGAATTTTATTAGCAAAATCAAGCATAAAGCATTATCGCAACAAACGCTCAAAAAAGCTGTCAGAAACGTTAGTCTTTACGCATGAATTATTTACGAATTATTCGCGAAAATTATTTGCGAATCTTATTTAGTTATTTAGTAAAGTTTAGTTTTAAAAAGATTAATTTATAGTACTTTTACAGTACTTGAATTTCTGTTGGTATTGCAGGGTCTCCGCGCATCAAACTTTGCGCAGCCAAAGGCAGTCGCTTCAAAGCAGAAGCGCAATAATCCTGTGCGCGCATAATCGCATCGTGACCCATAAACTGTTCGTCAGCTTCACCGTCGACCATGTAATCAACTAGCAGATTTTCCCACGAATCCTTAGGCTTAAACTGAGCGAGCGCAACTTCCGAACCAGAAATCACGCGTTCGCAATCAGCTACACCGCAAGAATCGTTGCTGTAATCGTATGAACGATACGCCAACTTACGTCCAGGCACAGTCGCTTTATTCTTAGAACGCTTAGCAACAGGTTGCATTACACCATCTGCTCCCTCGCGCTCAGTAAGCTTATAAACCATTGCGCAAGTTGGAGCACCGGAGCCGGTTACAAGCATTGTGCCGATGCCGTAAGAATCCACAGGCGCATTTTGTAAGGAAGCAAGAGCATACTCGTCCAAATCATTAGTAACTGTAATCTTTGTGTTTTTAGCACCCAACTCGTCGAGCTGATTTCTTACGCGACGAGCCAAAGCGCACAAATCTCCAGAATCAATACGAATTCCACCAAGATCAGGGCCTGCAACTTCCACAGCTGTCTTTACAGCTTCCTCAATATTATAAGTGTCAACAAGAAGCGTAGTGCCTTTGCCAAGAGCGGCAATTTGAGAAGTGAAAGCGTCACGCTCAGTGTCGTGAACAAGAGTAAAGCAGTGAGCTGCGGTTCCGATTGCCTTCAATCCGTAAAGTTTTGCAGCAAGCAAGTTTGCGGTTCCCTTAAAACCGCCAATAACCGCTGCGCGAGATGCAGCAACTGCAGAATATTCGTTTGTGCGACGGCCGCCCATATCCATGCAAGGACGACCTGCGGAGGCAGAAACCATACGTGCTGCGGCAGACGCAACCGCGCAATCATAATTAAGCACAGAAAGAAGCACAGTTTCAAGCAAAGTGCACTCACCAAAAGTGCCTTCTACTTGCAAAATTGGCGAGTTAGGGAAGAACATCTCACCTTCGCGATAACCGGAAATTTTACCGTGGAATCGGAAATTTTCCAGCCATTCAATGGTTTCTGCGCTAACAATTTTACGATCACTTAAGAAACGCAAATCATCTTCCGAAAGATGGAATTTTTGCAGCTCTTCCAAAATGCGACCCATGCCGGCAACGACTCCGTAACGACGACCTTGAGGCAAGTGGCGCGTAAAAATTTCAAAAACGCACTTGCGATTTGCAGTGCCGTCTTTAAGAGCAGCGTCGAGCATAGTGTATTCATACATGTCCGTCATAAGAGCAGATGAAATCTCAGCCATGATATTCCTTTCAGTAACGAACAAAATAAAAACTAGTTACTAATTACCAATTCTTTGGGAGTGGCGTATTCGCGCGAGTAGTTAATAAGTATTCGCAACGTAACACTGGAATCATATTAGCTCTATCTACTGAGCTTGTTACTTGGCTGATACTTGGGCTGTGTGGGAAACAGCGAGCGCGACGATATACCTGAGCACTGCGCAACGGATAACGCTCCAAACGCGAGATAAGTTCCCCACATTTGGAGTGCCAAACCACAAGCTCGCACTATAAGCGCTCGCTTACGAAACTCGCGTTGGAAGTCCACTGGACTTCCAACCTAAGCGAGTTTCCGCTCCGAGTTGCTTTCGCGCGCGCTGTGCTACGCTCAAGCAGGCCGTCGCGCCAACGCGAGAAAAGTTGCGCACGTTTGGAGTAATAGACAAAGCAATGCCAAATCGCAGTATAAAGAAGCATTTATAATAGCAATTATGCTTAATAAGAGTTTGAACGAAGAGACTGCAAAAGTTACTAAAGCCGCAGAAAACCTGCACTTATACAACACGGCTTCACATTCAACGAACACTTTCGTACCTAAAAAGCATGGTCAAGTAGGCATGTACGTGTGCGGCGCAACAGTGCAAAGTTCTCCGCATATTGGTCATATTCGCGCAGCGATCGCATTCGATATAATCCGTCGCTGGATGCTGCGTTTAGGATACAAAGTCACGTTTGTTAGAAACGTCACAGATATTGACGACAAAATTATGAAAAAAGCCAACGAATCAGGGCAAAATTGGTGGGAACGAGCATATATTTACGAGCGCGAATTTACAAAATCCTACAATACTTTAGGAGTGCTTGCGCCAACAGTTGAGCCACGCGCAACAGGTCATATTACAGACATGGTTGAGCTGATTGAACGCTTAATCGAACGCGGTCACGCATATGTTATTAAAGACAATGACGGAAATCCTACTGGAAATGTCTATTTTGACGTGCCAAGTTGGGAGCATTACGGCGAATTAACGCACCAAAATCAGAACCAAAATGAAACTTGCGCAGATGAAGCCGCAGCTATCGCAGACGCGAAAGGTCCAAGCGTAGACGCTGCCGAAAACGATATTTACAATCCAACAGATCCTGCAGATGCTTCACCAGACAAACACGATCCTAGGGATTTCGCACTTTGGAAAGCACCTTGCGATTTCGATCAGCCGGATGCGCGCTGGAAAACTCCTTTTGGCGAGGGACGCCCTGGTTGGCATATTGAATGCTCTGCTATGAGCCATCGTTATCTTGGAAATGATTTCGATATTCACGGAGGCGGCCTGGATTTGCGTTTCCCTCACCACGAAAACGAAATGGCACAAACGCGTGCTGCTGGATGGGAAAGCGCCAATGTGTGGATGCATTCAGCATGGGTTACCGCCAAAGGTGAAAAAATGTCAAAATCGTTGGGAAATGGTCTTTCCGTACCAGTAGTTTTGGCAAATAATTCGGCTTGGGTTGTGCGATATGCTTTGGGAGCAGTGCAATATCGCGCAATGTTGGAGTGGTCTGACCAAGCTTTGGTGGAGTCAAAATCGGCTTATGATCGCATTATGAACTTCCTCGAGAGAGCTGACAGATTGCTTGACAAGAAGCCAACTTGCGAAGAAGTGCGCTCTGTTAACGCAGACGAGCTTCCGGAAGATTTCACTCGCGCTATGAACGATGACATTAACGTTTCTGGCGCAATCGCAGAAATATTTACTACAATTCGTCAAGGAAATACTCTTATTGACGACTGCAGCAAAGATTCTTCACAAGCACAAAGCGAAAGCGTACAAAAGCTCATATATCTCGCTGTTTTGCAAGTGCGAGCTATGTTAGATACTTTGGGCTTGGATCCTTACGCACAAACGTGGGCTTCGAACGATAATCAATCGCCTGCAGAAGGCTCAAACGGCAAGGAAAACAAAGAACACTCAGCTTTGGACTCTTTAATTACTTTGCAACTTAAAGCTAGAGCAGATGCTAGAAAAGCAAAGGATTTTGCTACTGCAGATGCTATTCGCGACGCGTTAAATAACGCAGGAATTGTAATTGTCGATACTTCGCAAGAATCATCTTGGCATTTGCAATAAACGAAAGTAACGCAAAAGCAAAAGAAAACGCGAAAGTATTAATTAGCAAATCAAGTTAGCAATTGCACTAAAGTTACGTTAGCAACAACAGGTAGAATGGAAAACTATGGCAGCATTTAGTTCGTTAACAGACCGCCTTTCCAATGCTTTTAAGCATTTGCGCAGCAAAGGCAAGCTATCAGAATCCGATATTGACGGCACAATTCGCGAGATTCGCCGCGCACTTCTCGACGCAGACGTTGCGTTGGAAGTAGTCCGCTCATTCACTGCTCGAATTCGCGAGCGCGCTCTTGGTGAGGAAGTTTCGCACGCTTTAAACCCAGCTCAGCAAGTTGTGAAAATTGTAAACGACGAGCTTACGCAAGTATTGGGCGCAGGTGTAGATAGGCAGCTTAATTTTGCAAAGTATCCTCCAACTGTAATTATGCTTGCAGGTTTGCAAGGTGCGGGTAAAACTACGCTTGCTGGAAAGCTAGGCTACTGGCTGAAGGATGCAGGCCATACTCCTTTGCTTGTAGCAGCAGATTTGCAACGACCTAATGCAGTCACGCAGCTGCAAGTTGTTGGCGAGCGCGCAGGAGTTCCTGTATTTGCTCCAGAAAAGGGCGTACAAACAGGCGGAAGTGCGATTTCTTTGCCATGGTTCACTAAAGGCGACCCGGTTAAGGTTGCGCGCGATTCTATTAATTATGCGCGCGAAAAAATGTATGACACTGTGATTATTGATACCGCAGGTCGTTTGGGTGTTGACGAAGAGCTCATGAAGCAGGCACGCAATATTCGCGATGCCGTGCAACCGCAAGAAGTGCTGTTTGTTATTGACGCAATGATTGGTCAAGATGCTGTTCGCACTGCTCAAGCTTTTAACGATGGCGTAAACTTTACCGGCGTTGTGCTTTCTAAGCTTGATGGCGACGCTCGAGGCGGTGCTGCACTTTCGGTTGCAAGCGTTACTGGAAAAGCGATTTTGTTTGCCTCTACAGGTGAAGGTTTGAAGGATTTTGAAATCTTCCATCCTGATCGAATGGCTTCACGCATACTCGATATGGGCGATATTTTGACGCTTATTGAGCACGCACAGAAGCAGTTCGACGAAGAAGAATCACGCAAGGCTGCTGCAAAAATAGCTGAAGGCAGCTTTGGTTTGGATGATTTTTTGGAGCAGCTTCAGCAAGTTCGTAAGCTTGGCTCAATGAAGAAGCTTTTGGGTATGATGCCTGGAATGGCTGCCCACCGTCAAGAGCTTGAGCAGTTTGACGATAAGGAAATTGACCGCACTGAGGCGATTATTCGCTCTATGACTCCTCAAGAGCGTAGAAATACAAAGATTATTGACGGATCTCGCCGCGCGAGAATTGCTGCCGGATCAGGTGTGAGCGTTTCGCAAGTTAATGCACTTTTGCAACGTTTCGAACAGGCTGCAAAAATGATGAAGCGAATGAGCGGTGGAGCTGGAATGCCTGGCATGGGCGGCATTCCTGGATTCGGTGGAGCCGGCAGTAAGTCGAAGCGCAAAGACAAGAAAGGCAAGAAGAAGGTCGGAAAGTCCGGAAATCCAATGCGCAGGGAAGCTGAAGAGCGCGCGTTGCGTGAGCGTCTTTCTGGCGAATCTACTAGCGACGATGTTGCAGGTTCTGCTTTTGCAAAGCCACAGCAACCAAATCTTCAGAATCTTCCTGAAGGACTTAAGGAACTTATGAATTCCAAAGACGCAAATCAAGATAATCAACTGCCACCTAACTTTGGCGGCGGATTAGCTGGCTTATTCGGTCGATGATTTTAGTATTGGCGTTTTTGTGGGTTATATTTGTGCCGCTTCTTTTGTGGCAGCTGATGCGTTGGCTGCCAGCAGGTGCGGATAAATATAACCCACTTCCGTATGTTATTGCGTTGCTTCCACTTGCAACTTACGTTGTGGGAGCACTGTTTTTGTGTAATTTTGGCGCTTTTTTGCTGTATACATGCTGCGCAGAGAAAGTAACGAAATCGCTTAATTTAGCACAATCTTACGCGAAATCTTACGGATATTTATGCGTTGCTTACGCTGCGCTATTTTTGATTTCGCTTAAGTCGCATACGCCGTACTGGTTTGAAAGATTGCGTAGGTTGCACGAAAGCAAATCGTCGCGCAAAAGCTGCAAGGAACGGCATCAAGAAATACGCGTGATGACTCTTAACTGCAGATACGGAAAAGCGAGTGCATCCGAAATAATAGAAATAACGAAAAAATATCACGTAAATACGTTACTTTTACAAGAATTAAGCGAGTCTTTAGTAAAAAATCTTGAAAAACTTGGAATATACGAAATTTTTCCAACTTCGTGCGTAGGTGCGCAAAGTGAGCATAATAACGGCGGATTCAACGCTATTTTTACGCAATATTCCGCGATTTCTACTTGCAATAATTCTGTAAAAATTGAAGCTGCAAGCGTACCAAGCGTTACAACTTGCTTAGATTTTGGTGCAAATGAAAAAGTTTTGGTGAAATTTGCTTCTGCACATCCAAAGTCACCGATGCGTGGGTGTGCTGCTTGGAGTAATGGAATTCGCGCACTTGCGACTATTGATTCTACTACTGATTCTTTCGCCGATTGCACTAACGAATGCGCTGACGAATCTACTTCGAAAACTTGCGATTTAGCAACTCTTACTATTGTTACTGGCGATCTTAATTCCACAGTCGACCACCCAAGCTTTCGCTCGCTTTTGAAATACGGATTTACAGACGTTGCGCTTTCGCTTGGAAAGCGTCTACGCACATGGCCTACATGGCTTAAGTGGCCAAATCTTACACTTGACCATGTGCTATTTTGCGCAAAAAACTGTAAATCTAACGCACTATGGCAAAAGAATGTAGTTGTCGACGGCACTGATCACTTAGCATACATCGCAGCAATCGACCTACAATCACTAGATAAAAACGTCCAAGCGCGCAGGCATAATAGATAAGTTATTCGCGTGAATCGGCGCCCTCTTCCCGACCACGTGAGGAACATGTGGAAGCTCGCAAGGAGTGCCCCACACCCGAACGAAATTCCACGACTCTAGTTATAAGGAGAGCCATTTTGGCAACCAAGATTCGTCTTAAGCGATTGGGCAAGAAGTTCTATGCCTTCTACCGTGTAGTCATTTCTGATTCACGCAACAAGCGCAACGGTCAGTCCATCGAAGAGATCGGCGTTTACGATCCAAACAAGCAGCCATCTATGATTCAGATTGATTCTGAGCGCGCACAGTACTGGCTTGGCGTTGGCGCACAGCCAACCGAACCAGTGTTGAAACTCTTGAAGATCACTGGTGACTGGCAGAAGTTCAAGGGTCTCGACGGTGCCGAAGGCACGTTGAAGACTTCTGAAGCTGGTCCAGACGCACAGGCTCGCGTTGAAGCTGTTGAAGCTGAAGCTCAGAAGCTGAAGGCCGCTAAGTCTGAAGCCGCTGCTAAGGCTCAGGCTGCAGCTGAAGCCGCTGCAAACGAAGCCGAAGAAGCCCCAGCTGAAGCTGCGGAAGCTGCCGAAGCCGAGGAAAAGGCTGAGTAATCATGCTGGCTCAAGCTGTTGAACATCTCATTAAGAACATCGTGGATTTTCCAGATGACGTGTCGGTACGTTCTCACGAAAATGCTCGCGGCGAATTGCTTCGAGTACGCGTGAATCCTGAAGATATTGGTCGCGTTATTGGACGCAATGGTCGTACCGCTAATGCAATTCGCATTGTTGTGCAAGCTTTGAGCAACCACAATGTGCGCGTTGACATTATGGACGTACGTAAGTGAGATGAACGTGGCATTAGACCAACAATCTTTTGACAACCCTCAGCAAAGTCGTAATGACCTGCTGAGGGTTTGTCGTATCGGTAAAGCCCAAGGTTTAAAAGGCGAAGTTACTGTACAAATTTTTACAGATGAGCCTTACGAACGTTTTGAGCCAGGAAATGTATTGTGCACTGCAGACGGCGAGCGCGAGTTCGTTATTGAGAACGCAAGAACATTCAAAAATCGTTGGATTTTACTATTCGAAGAATCACAAAATCGCAACGATGCGGAAGCACTTAATGGCACTGAATTGTATGTGCATGCGGAAGATGCGCAAGAACTTGCTGCCGAAAATGCTTGGTATATTAAGGATTTGGTCGGTTTGCAAGCGCGTTTGTGCGAAGAAAATCAGCTTGGGCTTACTCCTAAAATTATTGGAAAAGTCGTGGATGTGCTCGACGGCGCGCAATCGTTACTGAAAATCCGTTTAGATCATCCGGTTGACGAAGAACATAAAACAGCGCTCGTGCCATTTGTTGAAGCTATTGTGCCGGAAGTTGACGTTGCAAACGGGTATTTGACTATTAATCCTCCTGGCGGTTTAATTCCGGGGCTTTCGTAGTTTTCATAGTTTTATCAGTTTTCGTAGTAGAGTGCCTTATGATGGACATCGATATTATTTCCGTATTCCCAGAATATTTTCGCATGCTAGACCTAAGTTTGTTAGGCAAAGCGCAAAATAATGGTTTATTGCAAATTCGCGCATACAATTTACGCAAATGGACTCACGATGTGCATCAATCTGTTGATGACACGCCGGTTGGCGGTGGTGCTGGCATGGTTATGAAACCTGAGGTTTGGGCGGAATGCTTAGACGAGCTGCTTAGCTTGCCAAAATCTGAAGTAAAAAATACGTGCGATACGTGCGATAGTTGCGAAGAAGCAAAAATCGCGACTAATAAAATAGACTCAACTAAACCAATTCTTATATTCCCAAACCCTTCTGCCCCACTATTTACGCAAAAAGACGCAACAGAATTAAGCAACGCAAATCATTTAGTATTTGGATGCGGCAGATACGAAGGCTACGACGCTAGGATTCCAGAATATTACCGAGCGCAAGGAATTGACGTACGCGAGTATTCAATTGGCGATTACGTGCTAAATGGCGGAGAAGTTGCAGTAAGCGTTATGCTTGAGGCAATTACACGCTTAATCCCGGGGTTTATGGGAAATCCTGAGTCGATTGTTGAAGAGTCGTACACAGGCTCGGACGCACTTTTGGAACACCATCAATACACGCGTCCAACTACTTGGCGCGGTATAAGCGTTCCGGAAATACTCACTTCCGGAAATCACGCCAAAGTTGATCGTTTTCGTCGAGATGAAGCTATATCTCGTACAAGCGAAATTCGACCTGACTTGATTAAAAAATTGGACTGCCACAAGCTAGATAAATCGGATCGAAAAACGCTTATGTCGCTCGGATGGGAAGTTTCCGGCGAACATCCGCGCAAAAACTGTCAATAGTTTCGAATCATTTTAGAAACAAACGCAGAAAATCAAATCAATCGCGCTTAGACTGAATGAACAGCACGGAAGTTTCTCCGTAATTACGCGTATCAGACAGCTCCCAGCCCTCAGGCATAGTCGGCAAAACACTTCGCGCGCTACGCTCCAACACAATCAACGTATCCGCAGAAACGCTCGCAACTCCGCTCGCAATCATCGAAGTCAATAAACTTTCGCAATCCGCAGTTTCGTAAGCATAAGGCGGATCAATAAAAATCAAGTCAAACGCTTCCCCACTATAATCCGCAACGAACTGCTCCGCGCGCTTTCGAAGAACCCTCATAGAAAGCGCAGAATCCCAAACCTTTGAACTCTGCAACGCTTTCGACGTACGAAGTATCAGCGCAGCCGCTTGCGAATTTGCTTCAACAGAAACAAGCTCACGCGCGCCACGAGATAGCGCCTCAACTCCTAACGCACCTGTGCCGGCGAATAAATCAAGAACGCGAGCATTGTGCATAACATCCCACGAATCGAGCCTAGAAAATATCGCTTCTTTCGTGCGATCTGTAGTAGGTCTTGTACACGACTGCGCTGAAGTAAGCGGCAAAGATTTAAAACGTCCAGCAATAATGTGCATTCTTCTAGCTTATCCTCCCCCTCCCGACAGTCATTGTTACTCAATGCGATTTTGTGATTATTTAGTATTGTCTATGAGTTTTAAACACATTTGTTGGAGAATTTACTGGCATTTGTTTTCGGTTTCGATACTCGCTTTACAGCTGTGTAAAGGAAGTGTCGCACGCAGAAAGCAAAAAGCGGCAAAGCATAGGAAATCCTAGCTTTACCGCTTAATTTTATTCACTTAAGATTACGCAAACTCACGCGTCAATCTTACTTATTTACTTCTTCAGGATTCGGGATTAAGAAGGAGCAAGCAAACGCAAGCGCAAGCAACACAATGCCCGCAACCATCGAAGCCATGTATCCGCCTGTTGCACCATTAGTTCCTGCAACATTCGTCATCACAGCGTACAGGATTGCGAAGCTTAAGCCAGCACCCAAGTTAAAAGCACCAGCGTTCATGCCTGGCAAGTATCCTGGATTATCCTTTGGAGAAAGCACAATACCAAGTCCGTTAAGCATAATGTTTGCAACACCTGCGTAGCTTACGCCCAAAGCCAGCGAAAGCGCAACCAAAGACCACACCGATGGATTATTAGCAACATACATACCAAACACAACGCCAATCACACTGACAATAATGCCAGCACGAAGTACCAAACGGTAACCAAACTTGGCAGCCAGCATACCAGCCACAGGCCCAAACAAGAAGCCAATAATTGCGTAAGGCGTCAACGTTGCAAAGCTCACCACGTCAGCACCCAAGCCAGCACCAAACTTAGCATCCTGAGCAAGCTGCGGCACTACACCATTCATCAAAGCAAAAACGCCAGTCATGGTAAGCAGCGTGCAAGAAAGCAAGCCCCACGTGCGACGCTGCTTCATGTAATGCGTCGAAACCAAAGGAGCAGCAATCTTTCCTTCAATTCTCCAGAAAATCGCGAAGAAGATTACAGCCACTACCACAAGGCCTGCAACCATAGTCAAGTTAGCATTTGCAAGCTTATCAATTTCATTAATAGCAAGATATGCTGCAAGGAACGCAATACCAAGCGTCACAACGCCCAACCAATCCATCTTTGAAGTTTCCTCCGCATAAGATTCTTCAGCAGCAACAATCACCATAATCACTGCCGCTACAGCAATACCTGCCATAGTCCAGAACACCGAACGGAAACCAAACTTTCCAGCAAGCCAACCGCCAAGCAACGCATCAACGCCAGCAATACCACCGTTTACAGATGTCAAAATTGCCATTAGCTTTGCGTAACGCTTTTCTTCAGTTACGCGCACGCGAAGCATAATCAAGCACATCGGCACTACAGGACCAGAAGCACCCTGCAAAATACGTCCAAGCATCAAAATATTCACATCTGGAGCAAGCGCAGACACTACGCAGCCCGCAATCGTTGAAATCAAAATGCCAATAAGCACCTTCTTACGACCGACTAAATCAGATAAACGCGGCAAAAACAGTGAGAATAAAGCAGCAGCAGTAAAGAACACTGTTTGAGTTAAGCCGATTTGCGTATCGGTTGCGTGAAGCTCTTTTGTCATTGTTGCTAATGCTGGAGAAAGCATTGAAGCGTTGAGCTGGAAAGCAAAAATAGCAACGAGTAGCGCCGTCATTAGCGCAACAATTGATCGCCCACCCTTGTCTAGCATGGAAGGCGTTGGAGATGAAACTTCAGTCATAATAGCCTCATATCAAATTTCGTATAAATTTTATTTTTGCGCAACTTTACCGCTTTATTTTCTTTCGGTAAATTTGCAGTATTGTTGCGCAAAATATCGTGAATAATTCTAGTACAAATCAGCCGATACGCTTCAGCGCGTCAATAATCAAATCCCAGAATTTATCGAAATCAAGTTTGGTTGCAACTTGCGTATGGCATTCTTCTGCGGATGGTTCTGGTCCGCGCAAATCTGCAACGGTCATACCAACTGTTAATTCGCCCTTAATTTCAACGTCTACAGGGCAGCGACGAGTAGCCACCACACTGTGGTCAATCAAATAAGCAATCGTGCAAGGATCATGAACTGGCGGATCAATAAAGTCTTGATTATCCTTATACGCTTTACGGAAGAAGTCCATCAAACCGCTAGCAAACGCAGAAAGAGGCGTGCCAATAGCATTAATCTTTGCTTGCACTTCAGGAGTGCAAAGTGCCTGATGCGTCAAATCAAGGCCGACCATAGTAATAGGCCAATCCTCATTAAACACAACATGCGCAGATTCTGGATCAACCTTAATATTAAACTCAGCAACCGCGCTCCAATTACCAACGTGATATCCGCCGCCCATGAGCACAACTTCCTTCACACGTCTCACGATTCGTGGCTCAAGGCGCACTGCCATAGCAATATTGGTGAGCGGACCAGTTGGTACAAGCGTAATCGTGCCAGGTTCGTTGCTCATAATCGTATCAATAATCCAATTTACAGCGTGGCCTTCGTCCAATGGTCGCGTTGGTTCTGGAAGCGTTACGCCGTCTAAGCCGCTTTCGCCGTGCACGGAAGCCGCAACTTCCAGAGGGCGGACCATTGGTCGGTCGCAGCCTGCGTGAACTGGAATGTGAGTTGCACGAGCCATTTCGAGAGTTGCACGCGCATTATACGTGACTTTTTCGAGACTTTGGTTGCCGCCAACTGTAGTTACGCCGAGCAACTCAATATTTGGGTTACCAAGTGCCAACAGAATAGCCATGGCGTCATCATGGCCAGGATCGCAATCTAGGATGATTGAAGTCATCATTACTCCTTCGTAGATAACTAACTTCTTGTTAATAACTTACGTAAATAGTTTTCAGTTATTTTTGCTATTACGTTTGCTACTAACTGCTGTTAATTTATGCGTAAATTGCTCTATGATCCATGCTCGTACGCCACTACGCATTTCGCTGCACATACGCTCCATTGCATCATACAACACTAATTACCTAACATTTGTTTATATAACTAAACAAATGACTAATAACAAGTATAGCAGACCTACTATTGTATGCAAGAAAAATTTACAAGATTAATTCGTAAATTAAATAAAAGAAATAAAATCAGCGCAAAAAGCACTAATTAAATGCGCTCATGAATATTCGTCATGCGTTGAGAAATAAGTTCTGGATTAAACAACTCATGTACAGGCTGCATAGATTCAGTATTCAAAGCTGCAGCAGCAACCGCAAATCTGCCAGTTTTTGAAGAATCAAATTCGTTATATCGCGCGTAAATAAGCGCCGCAGTAGCAGCATCGCTAGAACCGTTGTCGTTGCCGACTGCTTCAACACCAACATTGCTATTTCCGCGAGTTAGCATCATTCTCTGGACGCGCTTAACTGGGACAGGATAGAACGACACTCCCTCATCTGCAACACCATAAGCAACTCCTGCGCGACCGGCATTTACAAATACACGTTTTACTCCACGCTTGAGAAGCACATTCGCACAGCGAATTGCAGAACGCTCGTCAACAGCATTAACGCCAGTTAAAGCCTGCGATTCAGCAGTATCTAAAATAAGGGTGTCAATACGAGACAATCTAGAAAGCACTCGAGGAGCTTTTGCATCCGTAATTGCACGAACAATAATAGGACGGCGATAACGGTCACATAGCCACTCAATTGACTTTTGCGGAATATTAGTATCCAACACCAAAATATCAGCATTTTCAATAATGGACATGCGCTCACGCAAAAAATCAGGAGTCATGTGGTCGTAAATACTCATATCGTCTAAAGCAAGCAAACGCTGACCAGAAGCGTCACCAACATACATGTACGAAGCAGTCATTGACTCAGGAAGTTGCTTCGCATAACCAATATCTAAGCCGTTTGCAGCAGCATCAATGCGGAAAAGCTCTCCGTTGTGATCGCCACCGTAGACAGAAACCATGCTTGTGCGAATATTAAGACGTTCCAACGCGACTGCAATATTCCTTCCAACACCGCCTAGCATATAGCGCACACGGGAAGCATTAGACGTGTAATCCATCAAATCTCCGCAAGCAATGCCAAGAACATCCATGCTAATTCCGCCAACAACAGTCACATAACTTGGAGGAGTAACAATATATCCCTTACCTCGTAAATATCCTTTGCGAATTAAATTGGAAATATGAGCAGCCACACCTGAACGAGTAATTCCTGCGAGATTTGCAAGTTCCTGTTGGCTAATCATCGGGTTTTGTTGAATCCAAGTCAAGATTTGTTGTTCGCGTTCGGTCATTGTCGCCTCATCTCTATTGTGATTACAAATGATGCCTACTATCTAGGATATTCACAATTCTCATAATATGCACGTAAATTTATGTAATTTTGTTGTTTTTTTATATTATATCCAACAAAAGTTGATATTAATTATCAATTAAAAATAGTTTCTTACCGTATTTTTTACTAAATTAAGTGCATAAATATGCAATAATTTTTTCTTTATACTTTTTTTATAGGATAATTTATTCATACAATATTGTAATCTTTATAAGATATTTTGCGCGCAAATTCAGAACTTTAGAATTTTAATTGCTTACGATTTGCGCACTTCCACCTCTCGTAAAATCAAGCACTGCACCTGCAAGATACGGCAACGAAACAAGATGAGTGTCTTTTTGCAAAGTCTCCAACGCATCTTCACGAGCCATAGCGATAATCTTTGCATCCTTAACAACTCGCAAAATCTTCAAACTCGAGCGACCACCCGACTGCTTATCGCCAAGAACATCGCCAACATTGCGCAATTCCAAATCTTTCTTAGCAATTACGGCACCATCTAGCGAATTTTCAACAACTTGCAAACGTTCTTGAGCAAGACTTCCATCCTCAGTTTGCGCAACCAAAAATGCCCAAGAATTCGTGCCACCACGCCCAACACGTCCACGCAACTGATGCAATTGCGCAAGACCAAAACGATCCGCGTCAAAAATCACAATGCAACTCGCTTGAGGCACATCAACACCGACCTCAATAACCGTTGTAGCTACAAGAACTTGCACATCTCCGCGCGCAAAACGTTCCATCGTTTCGCGTTTCGTAGCATCATCGTCGCGACCAGTAAGCTTAGCAAAAGTAACGCCTTTAAATTGCGGCAAAGCTGAAAGCCGCTTCAAAATGCCGTTAACTGTATGAAGTTTGCGCAAAGAATCTGCGTTATTTTCTTCAGATTGATTAGATTGCACAGATTGCGAAACATCTTCAAAACCTTCAGATTCATCGCTATCAAAATCCCTACCAAAATTACTAACAGAAGCACTACCAGAATCCCTACCAGAATCCTCATTAAAATCATCATCAATATGCGCGCAAACAACATACGCACGCTCACCTGCATCAATGCGAGCACGAATATGCGCAAACATTCTCGCCATAGTATTCGCATCCGATTCTTGCACAACAAAAGTGCGAATAGGTTTTCTACCTCCAGGCAGTTCAGTTAAATACGAAGCATCCAAATCACCGAACCACGTCATAGCAGCAGAGCGCGGAATAGGCGTTGCAGTCATTACTAAAAGATGCGGTGTAAAAGACTTTTCAGCACTATTATGCGAATCTACGCTCATTTTGCGCAACAAAACATCGCGCTGCTCAACACCAAAACGATGTTGCTCGTCAATAATTACCAAAGCTAAATTAGTCGGCTTAAAAGTCGACGAGAACGCTGCATGAGTTGCAACAATAAGCGAAGGCTCTCCACTTGCCACACTCGCTAGCGCACGTCTGCGATCCGCAAGTCTCATGCCTCCAGTTACGACGATTACAGGCACCTTTAGATTCGCGCGCGCAATCATTTGGCGCAAATTTTCGGCATGTTGAGACGCCAGAACTTGAGTAGGAGCCACAAGCACAGCCTGATAGCCTGATCCAACTGCCTCGAGCATTGCAGCGAGCGCAACAACTGTTTTTCCGGAACCAACTTCACCTTGAAGCAAGCGACGCATCGGATGGTGCTCACGCATGTCACGTACAATCTCATCAATTACATCTTTTTGACCTGCAGTAAGCTCAAACGGCAAACTTTCCACAAATTCATTTCTTATAAGAGAATTATTACAAGATTTTGCTTGATTATCTTTAGAATCTTCACGAGATCGCAATACAGCTACTTGGGAAATAAAAGCTTCTTCATAGCGCAACGAGTCAACAGCTTTATAAAATTCGTCAACTGATTGCGGATTATGAATTGAGTATATTGCTGACGCTCTAGTCATGAGGTTACGTTTTTTTAGCACTGATTCAGGCGTAATATCTGGGATTTGCAGGAATTCACTAGTGCAAGCTGCGGAATTTTTAGAAGCTGCGGAATCTTCAGAATCTTTAGAAAGTGCAGAAAGTATAGAAAGTATAGTTTCGTGAATATGCTCGCTGGAAATCCTAGAATTTGCATGATACACGGGCATAGGCGCGCTCATACGCGCCAAACCATCTTCCACACTTCTTACAGTATCGCGAGATTGATGCAAGCTATCGCTTTCTTCTACAGCAGATACAGTAAGAATTTGAGGATGCGTAAATTGCAATTTACCATTAAAAGCGCTAGACGTACCGCCAACAACAACCATTTCACCAACATGCATCTTTGCGGAAAGCCACTGAGCGTATTGACGATTTTTAGAAAAATAAATAAGTTGAGCTACCGCTTGCATATCTTGCAAAACGTTAATTTCGATTCTAAAACCGCGACGAGCGTTCATAGGCACAACGTTAATTGACTGAACTTGCGCATAGAAAGCCACTTCTTCGCCAATTTTTATATCTTTTAAGTTCGCAATTCTCAATGGACTTGTGACTCTAAACGGGTAGTAAGTCAATGCGTCTTCGACTGTGACTATGCCCAAAGATTTTAATGCAGAAACGCGTCGCTTATTGCTGATTATTGCACAAAGCGAAGTATGCATTTTGGCTGAGTTCGTGGGCGTATTTAGCATATTTCGATTATAAATCATTCGCAATCAGGAATATAACGTGCGCACGAAAAAATACGCAAATACAAAAAAGCCCCGAGCAACACTCAGGGCCTTACAATTTAAACGCAATACAATGCGCGAATCACGCCTCAACGCGCTGAACCTTGCCAGCCTTAATGCATTTCACGCACACACGAAGGCGAACGTTCTCGCCATCAATGGTGGTGCGAACCGGCTGAAGGTTCGGGCGGAAGGTGCGCTTATTGCGGATATGCGAATGTGAAACAGTGAAACCAGTCTGAGGTCCCTTGCCACATACTGCGCAACGAGCTGCCATAATTGGACTCCTATTTTCTTTGACTTGCAAGTCTTGCGTCATTCAAACACACGAACTACTTACGCAAATTACTTACGCACATTGCATAAACAAATAAGCACGCTTGAACGCACAACTACACAAGTATATCACTTACCAAGACAATCCGCGCGCACAAACTCAGTCTTTTCTTGTAAATCCTTGACTGTCTTGCATCCAAGAAGAGCCATAATCACCCTAATTTGCTTCTTCCAGTTATCAATTTGCAAAGAAAGCGCATCCTCACCTTCATGCATAAGCGTATGCAAAAACTCGCCAGCGACACCAACTGCAGAAGCACCCAAAGCCAACGCACGCACAACATCCAAAGGCGTGCGAACTCCTCCACTTGCGAAAACTTCCATATTTTTTAACGAATCACACTTGCGTATGTCAACCAGCGACTCAACAGTAGTAAGACCCCAATCAGCCAAATAATCACAGTCGCCTAAGTTCCTGCGAGCATTCTCTATTGTTACAAAATTAGTTCCGCCACGACCAGACACATCTACAGTGCGCACTCCAACATCTTTAAGACGATGAACATCTTTAGCAGAAATTCCGCATCCAGTTTCCTTCACAATCACAGGCACGCTTAGTGCTTCGCACGCACTGACAATAGACTCAATATTGCACAACCAATTTCGAAAATCGCGATCTCCTTCTTGCATAACCAACTCTTGTGCAGCATTTAAATGCACTTGTAACGCATTCGCATGAATCATGTTTACAGCACGCAATGCATCAGACGCGCTAGTTCCAGCGCTAACATTTGCCATCACAAATCCATGTGGATTTTCGCTTCTTATGACACTGAAAGTGCTGAGTAAAGTTTCGTCTCGAAGAGCAGCACTCAAAGATCCACTCGCCATAGCAACAGAATTTTTTGCAGCAACTCTAGCAAGACTTGCATTCACTTTTTTAGCAGCATCACTTCCGCCGGTCATTGCGTTAATATATATCGGCGAGCACCAATGCACAGAATCGCATACTTCGCTTCCTAGCACGTTCACGCTAGCGTCAATTTCTTCAAGCGCAACTTGTGGCAAAGCATTCGGCACAAAACGCACTTTGTCAAAATCTGAATCTGCACGAGTTTTATACTGCTTGTCCGCAAGCGCAATATGCGCGTCTTTGCGGTTTTGTATTGTGCAAGATTGAGCAGATTGTGCATTAGGTTCGCGACTCTTAGCAAACGCGTCTAATACAATATTTTCAGAAGGCTTACCAGTTCCAAAAATTTCCGTAACATCAATATTCAATGGCTTTATTCCATTGGCTTCCCAAGTAGATTTCATAGTTTCAATTACATTATTGTCGTAAATTGTCGACAGCGCAATTGCACAATCTCCCCCGCCTGCGCCGCTAGTTTTTGCAGGAATACCGGCACAAGTCGCAATTTCAATAAATTTTGTAAGTTCATGCGTTTCGATAACAGTTCCAGTAAGAGCACTTAATTTTTGTAACAACGCACGATTTTGAGCAAAACCGCTAGAAATTTCGCTTATTTCAAACTTTTCAATTGCGCGCGCAAGTTTTTGCACGCAAATCTCACTTTGTTTGCAAAAATCTTCGTAAGTAAAAAGTTGATTTTTATTGTCAAAAGCACTAGTTTCGACGCTACTTTCCGTACTACCTTCAGCACTAGTTTTAACGCTACTTTCTACGCTACTTACTAGCTTTGCGCTAGACGCAGGAGAACCAGTCCACCCGACTAAAAGTTTTAGCGACTTATCTGCATTTAAACGCTTAACTTCCAGTCGTGGCCACTTTTTGTGCAACAACTCATCGAAATCAGAGCATCCGGATTTTACTAGCGTCAGCTCAGCTTCAAGCCACTCTCGGCTATACGCGCGATACATAATCCAACCGCCATAAGAGCTGGCAGCAACATCTCCACCGCTTCCGGATTTTTTAACACTCGACGACGCAATCAACGCTAGCTTGCAAATTTCTGGAGTCGAAAGATTCAAACCATACCATTTGCACAACGCACGAATAACTGCAACAGTTACGGCAGCAGAAGATCCAAGACCGTATTTTCTACCAGTTTTTGCATCATCAAGTTCGCTAGAAATATGCACATTGTAACTTTTTCGGTTAATATTTGGCGCACATCTCTCACTAGCATAAGCGTCGACTACGCACATTGCAGCGAGCACATAAGCATATTTTCCGTCGTTTTGTATTTCAATACTTCCGTCGGATGCACGCGCCCAAAGAAGTGGTTCATATTTTTCACCATCTGAGGTAATTACACCACAATAATTTCTGTTGCTAGGCGCATTTTTCTGCAAATTTTCGCGTAACTCTTCGTTTAAGGTTTCATCACTTATGCTAACTGTTACATAACGATTAACAGCAGCAACAATTGCAGCACAGCCGTCAACAACAGCATACTCGCCAGCAATATAAAGCTTTCCTGGGGCACTAGAGCGCACTTGAGTCATATTATCCGCCTATTTTAAACTCGTACTCACCGTCACAGCGTCACCTGGCAGCGCAATCGCAAATTTCGGCTCGCAATATTCTGTATTACAAAAAACGCTAGAATTACGTAAACCATTCTCAACTCGCGAGCGCAACTGACACATCGCACGATAAGCATCATCTCCAGAAGTAAGCACCTTCACATTTGGACCAGCATCCATCGTAGACCACACCAGCCAACCATCTTTTCGCATATTTTTAACCGCTTCAAGCACAATATGCGTGCTGCTAGTTAAATAATTCACCGACGGAACAGCATTATGCATAGTTTCGTGCATTCCAAAAGCATTGCGTTCAACAACCTCACCCAATTGCTCAATATCTGCTTGCTTAATTGCGTTTTTAGCAATTTCAAGGTCGTCTTTCGACTGCTCAACCCATTGCATATACGTTGGCGAAGTTTCAACCGTTCTGCGCATCGCTTCTCGGCTAGAAATCGGCTTTTTGCTATCGTCCAAAGTAACAACAATCATAGCAAGGTTTAAATTTTTAAGCGTAACTTGTGCGTTTTCAATAGGCTCTGCGTAAGACGTTTCGTCGTCGCAGCCTGCATGCCAAATTGAAAGTCCTCCAAAAATCGAACGACAAGCTGAACCAGAACCACGTCTTGCAAGTCTAGAAAGTTCTCGTGGAGTTAGGTTTAATCCAGCAGCGTACGAGGCAGCAGACGCAAGAGCTGCAAAACCAGACGCGCTCGATGCAAGACCGGCAGCAGTTGGCACAATATTATGCGAAATAACGCTTGCTTTCGTTGAAATTCCTGCAATTTCACGCACCAAATCGAGCATAGCTACTACGCGACGAAAAGTTTTTGCAGACGGCGAAATCTTTTCATTATCTAAAGTAAAAGTATCTTGTTCAAGATTATTCACAAAACTTACGCTTGTAGTTGTAAACAAATCCGAAAGGGTGAGCGAAAGCGAGGAAGTATAAGGCAAAATCAGCTTTTCATCGCGCTTACCCCAATACTTAATCAGCGCAATATTCGCGTTTGCTTTAGCAAAAGCTGAGTTGGGTGAAAGATTAGCGTCAAACGTTATTTTTGGCTGAATTTCAACATTTTGCATACTGTTCCTTTTGCGGCAGATACGTAATTCTCGTTTGTTAATGTGCTAGTCAATGTTTTAGCAAAACAGTGCGCACAAGCTTCTTTTCTTTAAATAACTGTAAAGTTTATGCTACATTTCAAGTAAAAATAAGATTCAATTTATTGCAGAATCACCTATATTCACAATCCACGTATCGCAAGCTCCTGCATTTTTAAAAGCTTCACTCACTCGCTTAGCAGCATCCTCACTATCAGCCAGCGCAATGACACATCCTCCACCACCTCCGCCAGTAAGTTTTGCACCCAACGCGCCATGTTTGCAAGCAGCATCTACCAAAGTGTCAAGTTTCGCAGTACTTACGCCCAAATCCGCCAAAATACGGTGTGCGAAAGTCATTTGCTTACCCATATTTTCAATACGACCAAACGCCAAATCATCTTCTGCAACAGCCGCAATCTCCCCCAATTTATTGAGTTGCGCTCCAACTTCAACAGGATTCGATTCTAAACGAGAACGCAAAGCTTCAACTGTTTCGCGAGTCATTCCTTTGCATCCAGAATCCGCCAAAACAAGCCACGCACGCATGTTAATTTCCATGCGTTCAAAACAGCCACGACTAAAACGCACAGGCCAGGAAGCAGCGGTTGCAGTGGCATCCAAGCCTGAAGAACGTCCGTGAGCCACGCACTCAGCAGTCTGCGTCAACTTAAAAATCTCATCATCGCTAGCTGAAACGCCATAATAGTCAAGAATCGCACGAATTATAGCACCAGCAGCAGCCGCAGACGAGCCAAGACCTCGTTCTGCTGGAAAATCAGACTCGGTAAAAATGTGCAAATTCTCACCGCTCCACCCTGCAAACTCTAGCGACGCGCGAATTGCTGTTCGTATGCTATTAAAGCGCGTAGGAATTTCGGAAAGTTTGCCAGTAAAGTCAAGGCACGAAAGAGTTATATGTGAATCGAGATTCGTCGTAGATGCTAAAGATTCGCGTGATGCAGAAGATAAAGATTTACACGAAGCAGGTGCTAAAGATTCATTGCAACTAGTTACAACAGCGCGCATACGCAAGTTTTTAAGCGGCAAAGCTATTGCAGAATGGCCATAAACCACGGAATGTTCGCCAAAAAGAATAACCTTCGCGCAAGTTTCGCCATAACCTTTGTGATTGCTGTATTTTATTGCGTTTTCAAGATTTGCGCTTACGGAATTTTTACAAGCATACTCTTCGTCATTGCGAATAGCAGATATGCTGGCATCTTGCGCTTTTGCGTTCTTACTAAACTCGTCGGCCAGTTCATATTTGCTTTCCAGCACAGTTTGCATCTCCTTTATAATTTCGCAATTTTCCAACTGTTCTAATTTAGTCGAGTAAAACTTAAAAAACTACGTTACGCACGTGACACTTACAACACATTCACATTTTCAAAATATTGCAGCATAAAAAAACTCTGCGCAGCATCGCAATGAGAAAACTCAATACAACGCAAACGCAGAGCTAATGCTTAAGTTCAATCCACATGTATTACAAGCAAGAAACCACTAAAAGCAAGAATCTGCTTGTTGCAACATGTTTTGTAAAATTCACAAAGCTACTTACTCAGCCACAACCTTAACAGTGAAGGAAGCAGTGATTTCCGGATGCAACGTTACTGTTGCTGGGAACTCACCAGTGGTCTTAATAGTAGCAACCTTAATTGCGCGAGCCTCAACTTGAGCCTTGGAAGCCAAAGCGGCAGCAATCTTCTCGGCAGAAATGCCACCGAAAAGCTTGCCGGATTCGGAAACCTTAGCAGAAAGCTCCACAACGGTGCCTTCAATCTGAGCCTTAGCTGCAACTGCCTCTTCACGAGTGGCAACAGCCTTGGCAAGACGAGCGCGACGCATTGCTTCAATCTGGGAAGCAGCACCCTTGTTCCATGCAAAAGCAAGACCCTGAGGAATCAGGTAGTTGCGAGCATAGCCAGCCTTAACTTCAACAACGTCACCAGAGTGACCGAGGTTGGCAACAGTCTTGGTAAGAATAACCTTGGTTTCAGCCATATTCCTATCCTCTCAATCAGCGACCGGTAGTGGCGTAAGGAAGCAAAGCCATTTCGCGAGCATTCTTCACTGCCTTCGCGATCTTGCGCTGTTCCTGCACGGTTACGCCGGTGATACGACGGGAACGAATCTTGCCGCGGTCAGAAACGAACTTGCGCAGCAAAGCAACGTCTTTATAATCAATTTCAGTAATCTTGGCAGCCTTCAAAGGATTTGGCTTCTTCTTGAAAGGCTTGACCGGTGGTTGCGGCCTTTTGCGTGACATAAGATGTCCTCTCTCAAATCCGTTATGCTTTTTGCATAACATGTAACTGATGATGTATTTATAAGGATTAAGTAAGCGCGTAAATAAGTGCATAAATAAACAAATAAATACGCTATCTATAGCTCAACTAAAACGCTAGAACTCAGGTTCTTCAGAATCGCCGCCAAAATCAGAATTGGCACCGAAAGTTGAAAAACTATCGTTTGTTGGCGCAGCAGCACTCCACGGATCAGCCGCTGAAGAATTTGCGGCATGCTGAGAAGCAGCCTGGCTAGCAGCATAATTTGCTCCGCCAGCATAACCTGCGCCAGCAGCATTTGATGCGCGCGAGCCACCAGCAAAACCTGTTGAAGAGCTTTGGCGGTTAACTTGCGCAGTTGCATAACGCAAAGATGGACCAATTTCGTCAACCGTAAGTTCAACAACTGTGCGATTCGAGCCGTCTTGCGCTTGATACGAACGCTGCGACAACCTGCCTTGAGCAATCACGCGCGTGCCTTTAGAAAGGCTGTTTGCACAATGTTCTGCCAAGTCTCTCCACGCTGAGCAACGCATAAATAATGCAGGCCCATCCTCGAACTGATTCGTATTACGATTAAACGTTCTAGGTGTGGATGCAATGGTAAAGCTCGCAACAGAAGCACCGTTGGAAAGTGCCCTTAATTCAGGATCCGAAGTGAGATTTCCCACGACGGTAATAATTGTTTCACCTGCCATATCGTGCCTTTTCTTTCTCGCTTTACTCGTAATCACATATCAGTGATTACTGGCAATTTTGTGCGCAACTTATGCGCGGTTGTTTACGTATTTATTTAGCTTAACTAGTTTTTATTTAATTCACTAGAGCTTACTTAGTTTTGCTAGTTTTTACTTAGCGTCCTTGCGAAGAATCTTCGTGCGGATTACAGATTCATTAAGGTTCAAAACACGGTCAAGTTCGTCACTTACAGATGGCTCGGCAGTGTAGTTCACCACAACGTAGTTACCTTCGGTTTTGCCTTCAATTTCGTAGGCAAACTTGCGGCGACCCCAGTAATCGGTGCCGTCAACGGAACCGCCCTCGTTGGTGACAAGCTCAAGATACTGCTCGGTCAACTTCTTAAGACCGTGCTCATCCAGCTCAGGATTTGCAATGAACATCAGTTCATACTTATGTGCAGACATCACCCACCTCCTTCGGACTATCGGCTGTGGACCTTCCACAGCAGGAGTGTGTTTGCAAAATATGCGCGATATGTTTGATGATAAGCACCAAAACCGCACACAACTTTGCTATTTTACAGCACGCTCGTGACGACGAGAGTTACGCGCTTAAACGATGGTGTCAGGCGGCAGAAACTTTACAGCAGCGTAAAGAAAAAGCCGCGAAACCAGCAAATAACGACAGAAACTTTACAGTTGCGTAAAAAGAGGACGAAGACGTGAACACGAGCGTGCAGAGCACAAAATTGTCATAAAAAAACTTAGTCTAGCGCACCTTTCAGCACACTAGACTAAGTAATTCACAGAAAAACCGACTCAACGATCAACCAATAAGCTAAAGCCCAAATGATTCATCACTGAATCAGATTTCAGCTTAGTGACGGATCTTGCGAAGAGCAGCACCCATGCCAGCAAGCACAGAAGCAGCAACAGCAGCCAAAGCTACAGCAGCACCGGTCTTAGCCAATGGAGCAGCCTTCTTAGCTTCAGACTTCTTATCAGACTTCTTGTCGTTAGCCTTGTCATCAACCTTCTGACCATGACGCTTGAGGTAGTCAGCGACAGCCTTGCACTCGAGAGAATCCTTACCGTAAAGCTTCACACACTTCGCGTAATCCATGTCCTTATTGCCAAATGGAGAATGCTCATACTTATCATTCTCGTCTTCAGCCTTAGCCTTAGCTTCCTTATCAGCCTTCTCCTTAGCCAAACGAGCATCAAGCTCTCCAGCGTCTTCAGTCTTATAGAATGACTTATTATAAGTAGGTTCAGCAGGAGCTGCAGGAGCTGCAGGAGCAGCAGGAGCTGCAGGAGCTGCAGGAGCTGCAGGAGCAGCAGGAGCCTCAGCCATTGCTGGGACAGCAAAAGCGAAACCAGAGAGGAGGGTGGCGCCAGCAGCGAATGCGGCGATAGCCTTCTTATTCAACATAATATTTTCCTTTCTTCTTCTCCTTCGCACTAGGGTATGCGAAGAAAAATTTGCCATTTGCGGTTTCCCGCTCGTACCAGTGAACTAGGGATTCAACCGGTAACTGAGTTAAAACTTACCGCAAGCTCTCAGAAAACTCAACACTAAAATTCAGGTTTCTCAGCATCAAAAATACAAAAAATCTTGATAAATATTCGTTATATTCATTAAAAAGCAGAAATATTTACGGCATTTTTCTGTATTTTTTGATAAAAATTACACGACACGCCATATACTGGATTTTTTTAACATTTTTTCAGCTTTCTTTAAGGTTTGAGTTTTGTGATTTCTCTAACAGCCTTATAAAACAACAAAAAACGCAATATTTAACCATCGGCACGCTTTATTTAAACATAGCAAAATTTGTTTAAACATCGGCACACTTGAAACCAAACCAAACAGCAAGAACAAAATGCCCGAGTAAATAACTCACTCGGGCATTAAAATCATCAGCGCGCAAAATCAAACTTTGCAAAAATACTTGCAAAATACTAATCAAGCAAATCGTCAGAATCTTCAGAATTCGCTAAATCGTCACCATTAGATGCATCAAGAACATCTCGCTCGTCAATAACAGGTGCCAAAACCAAATCCTTTACAAGCTCACGCGTGCGAAGCTGAGAATCAGCATCCAAACCATCGTCGGTAATAACAGTATCAACCTGATCAAAACGAGCAAATAGCGAAAGCGACGTACAACTCCATTTAGTATGATCCGTCAAAATAATCGTGCGATCCGCAATATCCATTAACGCCATATCAGTAGCAGCTTCCAAAGAATTTGGCATAAGGAATCCGCGAGGAAGAGACACAGAATGCGTGCCAAGAAAAACGGTATTCACACGAAGAGAAGCAACAACTTTATCTGCAATAGGCCCAACAAGCGAATTGGAACGCGTAATCACGCCGCCGGTAACAATAACCTCGACATCCTTCGACTCTAAAGCTTGCACAAGCTCCGCAACAGGAATCGAATTAGTCAAAATCGTAATGCCAGAAGCCCTGCGAGACTCGAGCAAATGCTGCGCAAACACATAAGCAGTGGTACCGCCGCCAATAGCAATCACATCCCCAGGAGAAACATAGTCCACAGCCAAACGCGCAATCGCATCCTTCAAACCAATGTCCATTTGCGACTTTACAGAAAACAGCGGCTCCGAAAGCAGAGTATTAGTCGTTACAGCACCGCCGTGAACGCGCTTTAAAAGCCCACGATCCGAAAGCTCTGCGATATCCCTGCGAACCGTCATAGCAGAAACGTTCAGTTCTTTAGAAAGCGCAGTAATGCGAACAGCACCGCGCGTACGGAGACGACTTAAAATCAAATGTTGACGCTGTGAAGAAATCATACGAACATTATCGCACACGTAAACGCAAAAAACAAACGTAATTGAGCGTTTCAGGGCATTAAAACGAAAAGAACGCACATTTTGTTGTCAAGTAAAGCAGGTTTTGTGAAAAATCGCACAAAAACGAACGCGTACTAAGGAAGAAAACGCACAAAATACACTAAGGAATGGCGTATATAACAATAATGCCCTACTATATAAATATGTATTACGTTTCTGAACACTCATTGCACAATGTCGTCAATAAAACAACGACAGACCTTTTTACATTCTCATACAAACACATTATTAAACCGCATTTCGTTTTTAACATTCCTCCAGACGAAGCGCATGATCGCATGATTAATTTTTGCAAATTTAGCGAGCGCACTCCTGGGTTAATGTGGCTTCTTCGCGAAATGCTTAACTACACAGACCCGGTGCTAGAAACTAACGTTATGGGTGTGAATTTTGCAAACCCGTTTGGCTTAAGTGCAGGACTAGATAAAAATTGCCAAATGGCAACCGTGCTAGACAACGCCGGCTTTGGATTTGAAACAGTTGGCTCTACCACAAGCCGACCATGCGAAGGAAATCAAAAACCTTGGTATCATCGCCTTCCAGAATATGACTCTATTCTTGTACACGCAGGACTAGCAAACGATGGCAGCGAAGCCGTTGTTGCACGAGCCGAGAAAGCTTGGACGCACGCAACATCTATGAATATGTCTATTTCTATTGCGCGCACAAACGACGACTTAGTTGGCGACTTGGAAGAAGGAATTGAAGACTACCATATTTCTATGGAACGTGCAGCCGGAAAAAGCTCAATAATTGAAGTAAATATTTCATGCCCGAACACGCGTGTGGGTGAACCATTTAGTCAGCCGGAAGCACTTGACAAATTATTCACTGATCTTGACACTATTAAGCGACCTCAGCCAACGTTAGTTAAGATGCCGCTTAATTTACACGGCGGTTGGGAACAGTTCAAATCTCTGCTTGACGTACTTGCCGAACATAAAGTTGACGGAGTAAGTATTGCAAACTTGCAAAAGAATCGCGCAGGACTTGATGTTCCGGAAGATTGGCAAGGAGCACTTTCTGGAGGTCCTACCTACAGCGCAAGCAACGATCTTATTCGACGCACGCGCAAAGCTTTTGGTGAACGTTTTGCTATTGCAGGCATTGGCGGAGTATTTACGCCAAAGCAAGCATATGAGAAGATTCGCTCAGGCGCTGACTTGGTTATGTTTATTACGTCACTTATGTACAGAGGACCGCAACAAATTACGACGCTGAAACGCGGACTTGCGGATCTTTTGAAGCGCGACGGCTTTGAGCATGTTGCAGACGCAGTTGGTGCGGATTTGAACTAGCACAGTGCGTATTTGCGCTAAAAATGACCCTTACTTTGCTCACAATCAAGTAGCATAAGTAAGGGTTTATTTGTATAAGGAACAGCACAAAACAACTTAGTATTTAGTAAGTTAACTAGCAATTACGAGTTAACAAATACCATTTAGTAATTATCAGTTTCTGAATCACCATAGTCGTCGCGGCGAGCAGTGCCGTACTGATCTTGCGTGTTCTTTTGCGTCTTAGCTTCTTCCTGCTGTTCTTGTGCTGCCTGCTTTCTGGCGTCTTCATCTCGCTTCTGCTGATCAGTTTTAACAGTATTTTTAGGCGTGCCGGGCAGAGTTCCACCGGCAGTATACTTTGGATCAGGCTTGCCATAATCGTTGTCAACAGGAATGTTAGCAGCTTTCAAATAGTCGTTCATAAACTGTTTCCACGCTGGGGTTGCAATATACATACCGTACCAAGCTGCCATTGTGCGACCGTTAATAGTCATGCCATTAAAGCTTTTCTGTGATTCAGCGTTACCAACTGCCACAAACGAAGCAACTTGATACGGCACAAAACCAGCTGTAGTCATGTAGTACTGCTCGTTAGTACCAGTTTTTGCGAAAGTCTTGCGACCGCCATCAAGTTGTGTAGTTGAAGCCTCGCCACCAGGTTGCACAACACCCTGATTCAGCGCATAAGCAGCAGTTTGAGCGATTCCCTTTGGAATTGCTTGATGGCAATGCGCACTAGGAACTTTCAAACGCTTACCGTTTTTGTCAACAACTCGCTTAATAGCAATAGGATCACATGCCACGCCATCAGCACCAATAGTTGCATACACATTCGCCACAGTTAAAGGCGAAGCTTGCACAGAACCAATCGTCATAGGCGGATTAAGCGAGTTAGCAGAATACACGCTTTCCTGACCAAGAGGCGAATTGTGGTAGCCAAGTATGCGAGCAGCATCCGCGATTGAACACAGCTTAATTTGCTGAGCCATAGAAGCCTGAGTGGTGTTATGCGAGCGCACAAGACCTTGCAAAGGAGTTTCCGGATTAGTTGTGCCACCACCAGAGTTTTGAACTGACCAACTACCAACTCCGCGGAATTTGCTGCAATTAAAATCAGCATTATTATAAAGCATAGAAGTGCGAAGAGGCTGATTAATTGACTTTCCAGCAAGCATCCACGCAACCATATTAATTGGCTTCCAAGTAGAACCAATTTGCCAACCGAGACCGCCACCATCTCGTTCATCGACAGCGTAGTTCAAAGCCGTATGCGTAGGATCTGATTTTGCAGCATCCGTAGCATCATAAATACGATTGCTACCAAACGCCAAAACTTCACCAGTTCCAGGCTTAATTGCCGCAATTGAAACCTCAAAACCGCTCTTATCATTTACAGGAATCGTATCCCTAGCAGCTTTCATAGCAGCCTTACTAGCACGCAAATCCATAGTTGTGTAAATATCAAGACCACCCTCAGTAAGCAACTTCTCGCGCATGGCAGCAGTTTTACCAAACTCGCGAGAGTGCAAAATTTTCTTCGTCACATAATCGCAGAAGAATGCTGCATCTCCTGCAGCCTGGCATCCAATCTTAGAGACTTCCCTCTGTATGTTAAGAGTGCTTTTAAGAGGAATAGCAACAGCGGAATCATGCTCGCTCTTAGTAATAAAACCTTGACGAAGCATTAAATCAAGCACAATATTGCGCTGCTTTTGCGCTTCAGGCTGATTTGCTTCAATAGAAGGATCGTAACGCGAAGGATTCTTTGTAATTGCAGCAATAGTTGCCGATTGCACAAGATTAAGTTTTGCAGCACTCGTATTGAAGTAGCGATGAGCTGCAGTTTCTACGCCGTAAATATTATTGCTACCGAACTGCGCAATATTTAAATATCCCTGCAAAATCTCAAGTTTAGAGTATTTTTTCTCCATTTGAATTGCAATAAGCATTTCGCGTAATTTACGTGCAATAGTGCCTTCAGAAGCGTGATACTCAGCTAAAGGATCGTTATTTTCGCGAGCTTTAATCATAAGCACATTTTTTACATATTGCTGAGTTAAGGAAGAGCCACCTTGCATATCTCCCTTTTTAACGAATGTTTGCACGAATGCGCGAATAACACCTTGCATATCTACGCCGGAATGCTCAAAGAATCGACGGTCTTCACGAGCAACCATTGCTCGCTGCATATATTGCGATATGCGTCGAAGCGGCACTACAGTGCGATTTTGAGCATAAAAAGTTGCAATAATAGTTTTGCCATCAGAAGCGTAAAGTCGCGATTTTTGCGGCAACGCGGTAACATCAAAATCGATGCCGTCAACGCGAAGTGAAGGCACTACTGTTTTCACTACACTATTCACGCTCATTACGCCAGGAACAAACATAATACTTGCTGCAATACCTCCTGCAACACACAAAGTGATGTAGGTAAGGAACAGTGCTAACACACGGCGAACAGTCAGTGAATTCTTTTTCGGCATGCGTACTATTTTAAAGGTTTGCCTCTACTTGAAAACTGACATCATAAACATTCGCATTTTAACGTTCAGCTCGACGAATAAGCATGCCAGGCTTGTAGATAATAATTGACCTGCCTTGGCGCATAATCCAACCCCTGTTTGCAAAATCCATAAGCGCTTTGTTAACTGTTTCGCGTGACGAGCCAACAAGTTGCGCAAGCTCTTCTTGCGTTAAATCATGCGGAACAAGCAAGCCATCGCTCATAGGCTCACCAAATCTTGAAGCTAAATTCAGCAAAGTCTTTGCTAAACGAGCAGGAACATCCATAAAAACTAAATCGGAAATTCGCTCATTATTTGCTCGCATGCGCGCTGCAAGCACTTGAAGCATATCTACTGCAACACTAGGGTGATTGTTTAACCAATGGAATAACACGTCATTTTCTAGCCATAAAACTCTAGTATTGTTGGTAATAGATATTGCTGAAGCTGTACGAGGACCGCCGCTAGGGTCAAAAACGGGAATTTCGCCTAGAATTTCGCCAGGAGTGTGAATACTTAACAATTGCACACGATTGTCGTTTGAATGACGAACTAATTTTACTCTTCCACGCTCAAGCAAGTACATTCGATGGTCAGTATCGCCTTCATTAAAAATTGCAGAACCTTTTTTAAATGTTGATTCTTGTAAATACTGCATCAATTCTTTTACTTGATCAGCTGGAACTTGCTTAAACAATGCGGTATGTTGCAGTGAAAATTCATCGCTGTCAACGTTGAGTGTTGCCATTGCTGCTCTACCCCTTCATTAAGCAATAAGTAGATATCTCCATTGAACTACCTGTATGTAAATGAGCACAAACGCAAACGAAAAACGCAAGCGAAAAACGCACATCACTTGACCCATGATATCACGAAAGGCGTGGAAACGACATTTACTTTACAACGCAGTAAAGTTTCTGCCGCTTCCAACTAACTGTTTATACCCATAACATGCAGGCACCATGCGTTTTCATAAGCTAACTCCTGCCATTGCCTGTACCTGCCAGAAGTGCCACCGTGACCACCGTCAGTTTCAATACGAGCAATTGCGTCAACTCCAGAAGCTTGCAATTTAGCGAGCCATTTTAAAGGTTCCGTAACAAGCACGCGCGTGTCGTGAATAGAGGACGTGATTAAGATTTTCGGAAAATCAGCTAACTTTTTGCGACCATCTTCCGTTTTTACGCAAGGCACATTTTCGTAAGGAGTATACGATTTCATATAAGCATAAGCTTCAGGATCATCGAGCGGATTGCCCCACTCATCCCACTCTGTTACAGTAAGCGGCAAAGAAGAGTCGAGCATAGACGTAAGGGCATCTACAAAAGGCACGTCTGCTTCAATTCCTGCATAACATTCCGGAGCCATATTTGCTATAGCACCCATAAGCAAGCCTCCTGCTGAACCACCGTTTGCAACAGTATGGCAAGCGGAAGCAAAACCAGCATTTTGCAAAGCACGCGTGGCATCAACAAAATCTTCAAAAGTATGCTTTTTATTAACGCGCCTACCCTGTTCATACCACGCACGACCCATTTCGCCGCCACCTCGCACATGCACTTGCGCATATAACACGCCGCGATCCAGCAAACTCAAGCGACCGACAGAAAAAGTAGGGTCTGAACTAACTTCATACGCTCCATAACCAGTAATAAACATTGAGTCAGTTTGAGAAATTTTATCCGGACGCCACACAAGAGACACTGGCACACGCTCACCATCTCGAGCAGTAATCCAAACGCGCTTTTCAGCATAATTGCGCTCATTAAATTCACCTAAAATTTTACCTTGCTTGAGCAACACATCTTCGCCTGTTAAAGGATCCAACTCGCGAAGTTGACCTAAAGTCGCATAACTACCAAAAGCGTAACGCATACGCGGAGCTTCGTACGAAGGATTTCCAGTCATAGAAATACTCAATAGGCGATTATTGTTGATTTCTTCTTGTGAAATATTTGCGAGCGCAGCACGTGGTTCGGCTTGCGCTTGATCCGCAAGTTGAGAAGAAAGTTGATCCGTAAATTGATTCGCAAGCTGGGAAGAAAGCGGTCGCACTTCGCAAAAACGCCACGGTTTTGCTTGCAAAAAATCTTCAACAGCGCGCTTCTTGCTCATTACAGCCAAATGCGGCAAACCTTGAGAACGATAAGCTAGTGCCACATAATTTTTGTACATTGACAATCCGCTTATGCTCAATCCAACTGCATTTTGCAATATTTCAGGATTTTGAGGCGAATTATAAGGCTTTGTAATAGGCTCACTTCCAGCACCTTGTTGCCAAGCATCTCCCTGCTCGCAACCATAAGGAGAACCCGACGCAACACATACTCCATCCGAAAGCTTATACGTTATATGCTCATCAAACTTGCCGGAATTTCCTCTCATATCAATAATGTCAATTTCAAAATTAGGATTTTTAGCGTTATGGCACACAATCGCAATTGGAATATCTTCACCATTTTCGCCAGCATTCTCAAAGCAAGCGAAAGAAATATCGTATTCCACCCCCTCAACCGGCTCAATAACCATGCTGAATTCGCCTTCAGGATTGCTCAAAGGAAGCATAAGCACGCGCGACGTAGTCTTTGAACTACTGCTGATCATCATGTATCGTTCGTCAAAACTTTCATACACGTCAACAAAAAATCGCTCGTCAGTTTCTTCAAAAACTTTTACATCATTAGAAACGCTAGTGCCAACCTTATGCCTCCAAACTTGATAAGGACGCCAAGCATCATCAAGCTTTACATAAAACACCCATTTTCCATCTGGAGAAAGTGAAGCAGAAGCAAGATTTTCCCACGATTCTTCTAACTGCAACCAAGAACATGTTTTTGTAGAAAAGTCACGAATAAAATAGTTAAAGCGTTCATCGCCTTGAGTGTCGACACCGTACAGCATTCTCAAACCGTCGGTACTCAAATCCATTCCACCGACTCTAAAGAACTTGCCACCAGAGTGCTCAGATTCAAGGTTTGCATCAAATAAAATTTCTTCACCATCAGTTGTGCCAGGTTTTGCAGAATTGTCGATAGTTGGCGGATTCCAATCGTCACTATTTTTGACTTTCATACGGCATTGCACAGCGTATTGTTTGCCTTTTTCAGTGCGCACGTAATACCAGTAATTATTCATGCGCACAGGAACAGACATGTCTGTTTCTTGAACTCTTGAGCGCAACTCGTCAAATAATGTAGAACGCAAGTTTTCTAAGTGCTTTACACGCTGTTCAGTATAAGCATTTTGACTATTGATGTATTCCATAAGCTTAGGATTATTGCGATCTTTCATCCAAGCATATTCGTCTATATAAGTGTCGCCATGGAATTCACGCGTCGACGGTATGCGTTCTGCCGCTTTTGGCTTTGCAAAATCTTGATTATTCATAGCTACACCTCTTTTAATTTTCATTAAGTATTTTCTTCAGCTTTTATATATTAGTAACGAAATATTTTCTGCAATTCTTTAATATTACAAAATTATTTTGCAATTATTTTATACTATTTCGCAATCGCTTCCTCTATAAACGGAAGCATTGCTTTAGCTAAATCTTTGCCTTGAGGAGCTGCAAAAAATGGCACGCCTTGCAAAGTACCAACAGCACCTTCTGCTTCAATTATGCGCATTTGAGCATCATCAAAATCATCAATATCACCAGAAAACTCGTTAGCATTATGTAATTTTTCGATCGCCATAGTAGGAATTTCTTGCGCAGCTTCACACGTAGTATCAAGAGCATCCGAAAAAACATATGCACGCTTAGACGCACTTAAAGCAACCGCAAAATCACGAGATAATTTACGACGAAAATCCTCAACAGTAGCATGCTTACGCAATTGCCTAATACCTACTGCAAGCACACGACCTGGATGCTTACGAATAATATTCGCATACGTTAAAGGATCCTTTTGACCATCATCGCCAATAAGCACAAAACGCATACCCGGAAAATCATCCATAAGCTGAGTTGCAAATTCTAATTTATGCTGCGGTCCGTTTGGGATAAAAGTTTTAGGACGTGGATCCAAATCACGAAGAAGAAGAGGACCCTCAGGAAACTTTTCGCGATCAATAAAGTGACGAATTGAAGCCTCAACATTCCACGGAGAAGTAGAAAGATAGAAAAATGGAATATCGTCACGTAAACGCTCTAAAGACTGGAAAAACTCAGACATTCCAGTAACTGGCGAACGATGAGCAGGATTCATAATAAGCAAGTTATAAGCAGCACGAATTGGCGAAGGCGCTTGAGTTACCATAATAGTGTCGTCAACGTCCGAAATAACACCAACAGGAACATTTGCGTCAATAGCAAACAAGCTCGCTTTTACAGGCTCACGGTCACTAACAGAATACGAAACAACGTGACGACCAGGCTCTAAAGCGCGCTCAGTAATTAAATCTAAATACCCTGCACGGTCAGAAATACAATACTCTGCACTACCATCGCGCGAACCTTCAGGCTTATCGTATATTTCAGAATCGCCAATTTGAGCTGTTTCTACAGGAATACCGTCAATAGACAAAGCCACGCGCACACGCACAGCAGGAACAACAAGCATCGCGTAAATTCCGCGTTTTAGAGCAGAATGATGACCAAGCTTTGGAGCATACACAGTTCTGCAAATCAAGCGAGCATATCTATGCGTTCCATACCCAATATATGGCTCAACACTTGGAAACCAGCCAAGACGACGAGCAACACGACCAGCAAGACGCATCCACATGCCGACAATAGACGTAACGAGCCTGCGACCAAAACGCACAAGCAATGGCTTATTGTCAATACACTCAGCTTTAGACGGAGTGTCAAACAATGTTGCAGTAACATGCACAGGAATTGGCGCGCTGCTAATTCGTCTAGACGCAGCTAACTTCGGAGTAGATTGTGGACTTTGCACACACTCAAGATTAGAACGCGCAGAAAGCAAAAGTTCTTCGGCGCGTTCATCTTTGTTAAGTGAGTTACCCACAGATTCGCTCATTCGCGTACCGGACCATCTGGAGTCGTGCCAACAATTTGTACAATAGTGCCACGTGGGCAATTTTCAAAAATCCAGCGAGCATCCTGCTCATACATGTTTATGCAACCATGAGAGCCGTGATTTGCAGCATCGCCAGTTGCAATACCCTTATAATTCCAAGAAGCAGTGTGGAAGCCTTCTCCACCATGGTAATAGCTAACCCAACGCACTCCAGGAGAGAAGTAAGGAGAGCCATCGCCGTTCCTACCGCGCATATCTTGTGAAGCATAACGCAAGTAAATAAAGAATGTGCCGGAAGCTGAATCATCAGCACCGCGCTTACCTGTGCAAACAGGGAATGTTTTTACAAGTTCATCATTCTTATAAACAGAAGCCGTTTGGGTTGTTTTGTCAACAACAATGCGCATTTCAACAAGCTTCTTTTCAACGGTAAACTTAGTGATTTTCGCAGGAACAGCCATCTTGAAATCATTGCCATTGCGCAAAGATTCTACAGCCTTTTTCGCAACACTATTGGAATAGTTAATTTCAACACCATTAGAACCTTTAAGCGTTGTGAAAATAAACCTACCTTCTTTATCAATTGCATCTTCTTGATTAATTTTTTGCTGATTAAGTTCTTTTGGAAGAACTTGAGACAAATAATAATCTGCTTTATCTGCATCAATTGTGTAAGAAAGCTTACGGCGAGTCGTATCTGCTTTTATACTGATCCAAGACGCAATCGCTTCTTTTGGAACCGTAAAATCTTTACCGTCACCGTTATTAAACGTGATTTTTTTCTCAAGAAGTTTATTTAAATCATTTACAAGTTTCTGCGCTGCATCAAGCTTAATAGGAGCGTCAGTGCGTCGAGATGTAACAGAAACTTTTACTGTTTTACCAGGGTAAGCAATTAACTTTTTTACTGCTTCACGAACAGACATAGTTTCTATAGTGCGACCAGGTATGCCATCCTCTACCTTGTAAGATTCAGAATCCTTGTCGAAAACTGCACTATAAGGTACAGCACGATCCTTCTCACGAATAAACTTATGCAATAAGTACGAATCCAAAGCAGAATCATCACGTACAGCTTTCAAGCTCACAGTTTGATGAACCCAAGGCATAATACGAGTAAATAAATTATCTCGCTTAGCATTCATAATAGCTTTTACAGTTGCGTTCTTATCAATCTTGACACCAAGCTGACTCAAATCTGCATCAATACTATTTCCTTGATCGTCACTAATTTCTAATTCGCTATGATCCACAGCATTCTGAACAGTCTTGCTTACAGAATCTTCCTGATAGCCAGTGAGATTGCGCGTAATAGAAGCATCACCAAAATCAACACCTGGAGCAACTCGATTGTTGAAATACAAATGAAGTGCAAAAAATGCTGCTGCTAACAAAATAACAAAAATAAGAAGCGAATACATCAACGCCATTGCGGAACGATTCGTACGATGTTTCTTTGCTTTCGGCTCTACTACTCTAAATGAATCGGTTGCAGTTGAATCGGCAGGAGTTGCATTTGCATACATGCCATAAGATGCAGCATTATTACCAAACACATTCTTCTTATTACCGGCAATATCTTCAACGATATCGTCAACAATGTCTCCAGAAGTATCTTCTTCATCGGCGACTTCGTCTAAATTATCAGCAAGAGTTCCCTCATAATTAACAGAATTATCAGCTATTTGATCTTCTACATGACTTTGAGGAACCTGCATAAAAGCAACAGTATCGTCACTAGCATCATCAGGCATATTACTAGGTGTAATATTGAGGGATTCATCTCCCTCAAAATTTTGCTGTAATTCAGCCATATTCAAAACCTCTGCTCAATAGTTGTATGCGACAGATACGCTTGCACAGTTTACCACTAGCGACGCACGAAATTAGTATTAGCGAAGCAGGAGAGCATAACTGGTTACATAACTAGCTATATAACTAACTAAATATTTAGTACAGAATTAATGCGAATAATACACGTGAAAAACGAGCAAAGAACAAGCAAAAGCAGCAAAATGCACAATTAACTAGCAACTAGCCGACACCTGATGAGTAACTAATAAACATCTAATACAAGCAATAAACGGTATTTATAAAAACAATACATACTATACAAATGTGTAAAAAACGTAAATATTCGCAATATGCCGCAAAATTTAGTATTGTAGAAAAAATAATGTGCAAGAATAGGAGGTATGCCAACTATGCCTATTCAAGCGACTATTGCTCTTATGATGATTGTATTCGCGCTTGTACTCGCTCCATTCGTCATCATGATTGTTTCGCGCGCTTTAAAACGTCATCATTTGGCAGAAAAACTTGCTCAACGACATGGCGACTCAGTGCATTACGCATTCATACTTAATCCTTCAAAACCACAAGCGAAATCGTATCGCGAAAGTATTAAAAATTATTGCAAAGAACGCAATTTAACCTACGAAATTATTGATACACAGTTAGATAAAGATGGACGCGAATGCGCTTTAGAAGCACTTTCAAACGGAGCTAACGTAGTAGTAGCAGTAGGCGGAGATGGCACGGTTCGTACTGTTGCGAGCGCAGTAAGCGGTAAAGGTCACGCGATGGGAATTATTCCTATTGGAACTGGCAATCTTTTTGCTAGAAATATGGGAATTCCAGTAAACGACGTGGATGCTGCGTTGCGTGTTGCAACTTCTCACGGCTCTAGGCAGGTTGACGTTGGGCGCGTAACGATTCTCGACAATCCAGAAGAAGATCATGGACACGCATTCTTAATTATTGCAGGCATTGGTTTTGACGCGTTAATGATTGACGACACTGATCCAAACTTAAAAAAGAATATTAGTTGGCTTGCTTATTTTGTCTCTGGCGTAAAGCATTTGTTTATGCCAAAATATCGCGCAACCGTTACCTTACAGCGTTCGAATGGCGACGAAAGCGTGCTAAAAGGATTGACTTTCCGCACACTTATGGCTGGAAATTGCGGTCAGATTCCTATGTTTTCGCTTATGCCAGAAGCAGCATATGACGATGGTGTGCTTGATTTTGAGATTATTGACACTTCGGGCGGTTTAATTGGTTGGGCTAATTTGTTCCGAGGAGTAATACACCAAACGCTAACAGGGCGCGCGCTCCAGCAGGATTCGCTTTCTGCAGGCTCAAGAATTGACCAAACGCAAGGTTTTAGCGCAGAAGTGCAATTAGAAAAATCTGCTCCAGTGCAAGTAGACGGCGACATTTTGGGCTATACGAAACATTTGCGCTTCACTGTTGACAAGCAAGCATTGTGCGTAAGAGTGCCAAAAAATAAATAAAATACAAGCACCGTGGCAAAATAAAAAATTATGGTAGCAAAAAATGCGGGAATGCCCGCCACCCCAGAAGATCTAGTCGACGTCGACGCTTTGGTTGGCGCTTACTATGATGAAGTTCCAAATTCCAACATTCCAGAACAGCGCGTGATTTTCGGCACGTCCGGTCACCGTGGTTCTGCTTTAAAAACTTCGTTTAACGAAGCTCATATTGTGGCAATTACGCAAGCTATTGCTGAATATCGCAAGAAAGCTGGCGTAACTGGTCCTCTTTATATTGGTCGCGATACGCACGCTCTTTCTGAGCCTGCTCAAAAAACCGCTATTGAGGTTTTGGTTGCTAACGGAGTTCACGTTCGCGTGGATTCTCGCGGAGATTTCGTGCCAACTCCTGTTGTTTCTCAAGCTATTTTGACGCATAATCGCGCAGCCGACGGCACTCAGCGTTTTAGCGGCGACGGCTTGGCTGACGGCATTGTCGTCACTCCTTCACACAACCCACCAACCGACGGTGGTTTTAAGTACGATCCTGTAACAGGCGGCCCTGCACCTGCAGAAGTAACTAACGCAATTGCAGCTCGCGCAAACGAATTGCTCGACAATTACAAGTCCGTAAAGCGCGTACCTTTCGAGGAAGCAATCAAGTCTGATTTGGTTGAAGGCTTCGATTACCGCGAACACTACGTTAGCGATTTGGCAAACGTAATCGACTTCGACGTGATTCGTTCCAGCGGCGTGCGTTTGGGAATTGACCCACTCGGCGGCGCAAGCGTAAACTACTGGCCACTTATGAACGAAAAGTACGGCCTGAACATTGGCGTTGTGCGTCCAGAAGTTGACCCAACCTGGCGATTCATGACTATTGACCACGATGGCAAGATTCGTATGGATCCAAGCTCCCCTTACGCAATGAAGGGCTTAGTTGATCAGCTTAACGCTGGCGCTTGGGATAAGTACGATTTGGTTGGCGGCACCGATCCAGATGCTGACCGTCACGGTATTGTGTGCCCGAACTGGGGCGTTATGAACCCGAACCATTACATCGCGGTGTGCGTGGAGTACTTGTTCGGCGGTGCTCGCCCGGATTGGCCAAAGAATACTGCTATCGGCAAGACGCTTGTGTCTTCTTCCTTGATTGACCGCGTAGCTGCTTCTATTAACGCAAAGCTTGTGGAAGTTCCTGTTGGATTCAAGTGGTTCGTTGACCCACTCTTTAGCGGCGAAGTTGCTTTCGGCGGCGAGGAAAGCTCCGGCATGAGCTTCTTGCGCAAAGATGGTCGCGTGTGGACCACCGATAAGGATGGTTTGATTCCTGATTTACTCGCTGCGGAAATTACTGCAAAGACTGGCAAGAACCCAGCTCAGCTTCACCAGGATCAGGTTGCGCGCTTTGGCGAAAGCTGGTATAAGCGCGTTGATACCCCAACCACGCTTGAGCAGAAGCAGAAGTTCGCAGCTTTGAGCGGCAACGACGTGGAAGCAACCAAGCTTGCCGGCGAAGATATTACCGCAAAGCTTACAGAAGCTCCTGGAAACGGCGCAAAGATTGGTGGCTTGAAGGTGACGACGAAGAACAACTGGTTCGCTGCTCGCCCATCTGGTACCGAGAATATTTACAAGGTTTACGCAGAATCCTTCGTTTCTCCAGAAGCACTTGACAAGGTGCTTGAGGAAGCTACTGCTGTAGTCGACAAGGCTTTAGCGTAACGTAATAATCTTCCGTAAATAAAGAAATCTACTAATTGCGCTGGTTGCAATCTGCAGCCGGCGCATTTTTGAAAGGTTTTGTCATGATTGTTGTTTCAACAGACGGTTCCGCGCTCGGAAACCCAAATGGTTCAATGGGTTGGGCGTGGGCAGATCACATTGACGAGTCTGGTAGCTCTAACGAACATCATCACACAGGCAATGCAGATGCTGGAGGCGCAACTAATGGCACAAATCAAATTGGCGAATTATGCGCGGTTTTGGAAGCTTTACGAGCACATCCTGGAAGAGAGCCGCTCACAATCGAAAGTGATTCACAATACGCTATAAACTGCGCAACTACGTGGATTCACGGATGGAAAAAGAACGGTTGGAAAAACTCTAAAAATGAACCTGTTAAAAATGCCGAGCTGATTCGAGCAATCGACGCGGAAATTACTAAGCGCGAAGGCGCCGTAAAATTCGTGTGGGTTAAGGGTCATGCAGGAAACGAAGGAAACGAAAAAGTTGATACATTAGCGCGCGGATATGCGGAAGATTGCCGAAATGGTTTGAAGGACGGATACTTGCCTTTAGAAGGCTGGAAGTCGCTTCTTGCTTCTGAATATGCAAAAGGTACGAATGTGCCAAGTGATGCGAAAATGCTTTTAGACGGCAAAATTTCTCATGCAAAATACCATCTTGAACGCACAGTTGGCGAAGATATTAATCCTGATTTTTCTGCACAAAATAGTAAAAACACTAGTGATCTAACTGAATCTGCAAATGAATCAGCGCGCGAACAAGCGCGTGAAACAAAGCGTGAAACGTTAGAAAATAGCGAAAAAGATGCACTATCAATAGAAAATGAACAAGATGCACACCAGCAAGACGCACACCAGCAAGACGCTATAACTATTGTTCAAGAAGTTCCAAAAACAAAGCAAAATGTTACGCAAACTGCATCTAAACCAGTTCAAGGATTAAGTGTTTCTGGCGTGCTGCAATTTACTCCACCACCAAACACAAGCCCAAGTTTTAACGGCGAAGCGCGCTTTATTTCCGGCACAATCAACGTAAACGGCTACGTAGAACCAGACGGCACCTTGCATTTATCTCCAACCGCCTTCTACCTTTCATAGGTTACTTTGGAATTTGCTCGGCGTTGAGCTCCAAACGTAGTAGATCGCTCGCGCGGTCTAGGCGCGCTCGCTACTGAGCTTGCGTTGAAAGCACACCGTGCTTTCAACTTGAGCAAGCTCACGCTCCGAGTTGCTTTCGCGCGTTACACTTTGAGCGCGAAAGCAGGTCGTCACGCCCGCGTTTGGAGGGTGCGAGCGCCCAGCTCCGTTCAAAAAATCTGCACGCAGACTAATATGGAAATGTACGAAAACGAGGCACGCATAAAAGCATAAGCGCCTCTCCCGCAAATGCGATGGAAGTTCATCGACGAACTCGGGAATAACAAAACATAAGAAAGCAGGAATAATGGATAAAGCACAACAAGACGCGCTTAAAAAAGCAGCCGGCATTGAAGCCGCAAAGATTGTAAAGAATGGAATGATGGTTGGTCTTGGCACCGGCTCTACAGTGCGCTTCTTGGTTGACGAGCTTGGCCGCAGAGTTAAGGAAGAAGGCTTGAGCTTCACAGGAGTCACCACTTCTCGTCGCACACAAGAGCAAGCAGAAGGCTACGGCATTAAGATTCTCGACATTAACGAAGTGGATCACATTGACGTTACAATCGACGGCTCCGACGAAGTTGACAAGAATTTCAACGGAATTAAAGGCGGCGGCGCAGCTCTTCTTTGGGAAAAGATTGTGGCTATTAATTCCGATAGCATTGTGTGGATTGTTGACGCAAGCAAGGTAGTCGACACGATTGGCAAGTTCCCACTTCCTGTTGAGGTGATTCCGTTTGGATCTGCTCAGGTGATTCGTAAGTTCGAAAAGCGCGGATATAAGCCAGTTTTGCGTCTCGATGCTGACGGCAAGGAAGTACGCACTGACGAGAACAACTTTGTGGTTGATTTGCATATGGAGCGCATTGAGCATCCACAGGAGTTGGCGAAAGATTTGATTGAAACTGTTGGCGTTGTGGAACACGGCTTGTTCTTGAACATGGTTGACACTGTGATCGTCGGCGACCCTAACGGTCCTCGCACGCTTACCAACCCAAATAAGTAGCGAAACTAATCGCAACTAAATAAAACGAAAGTAGAGTCCGCAAACGCGGGCTCTATTTTTTTGTATATAAAAAAGCGCCGGAAAACCGACGCTTCAAAAAAAGTCTCACGTGCCTAAACGTTCAGACACGCATCAACGCATAGCAAGAAAATTACTTGCGCTGGTGACGAGTCTTACGCAGCAGTTTGCGGTGCTTCTTCTTGCTCATCCGCTTGCGGCGCTTCTTGATGACAGAACCCATCTGAAGCCTCCATTCCTATGTAAAGTGTGCAACTTGCCTAATGTTACACCGTTTTAACGACTTTGTGGAGTGATATTACAAAGAACATCATTTTTTTACAACAATTTACATTGGGAATCTGTGATAAAAACGCTCTACTGCTTGCTTTGCGCCGTTCACTTCAAAAACAGCGGTATCGTTCTGCCACAATGCACTAGCCTGTGATTTATCATTTTCATCATTTCGCAACACATAGCTACCGGAAGTCTTGCCAGAAACTTGAATTTTTCCACTTGCGATATCAGAACCCTTAAGTCCATCAACTAACGCCTCATACTGTTTGTTTGCAGAATCACGATTCGACCATTGAGCAACAGTTACAGACACTTCCCCATCTGGCTGACCAGTTGAGTACTTAACAGAATATTCCTCCAAAGGCGACGATTCAGTCCAAGTTGCACTAGGTATAGCGTCAACACGAGCGAAATCAAGTACGCTATCTGGCATAGCCTTAAGCAATGCCGTAGAAGATGCTGGCAAAGGTTTCGATGGTATAGAAGGCGTTTTAGGCATTACCATATGATTTTTGCTCGCAACGTTTTCGTGATTTAATGCCCAACCTGGCCACATAAATGCTGAAATTAGAGCCAAAACCACAATTACTGCAGCTGAAGTCAACACAACTAATAACTTGCTGTGTGATGAATTATTGACACTTGAGGAATTCATATTCAACGCACCCATCTTTGAAGCATTCATACTTGAAGCATTCGATTTCGACATACTTGCATTATGTCACATCGCGATGACGCTTTTAGTACGCAAAAGCGCTTTACAATCAAAAACAAATACAAAATATGATTGTCTAATAAAGCGTATAGCGTCGAGATATGGCTAGTAAATCTACTCTTCACTATTTATGTTCCGAATGCGGTTGGAGCGGCTCAAAATGGTACGGTCGCTGCCCTGAATGTGGCGAATGGGGCACAGTGAACGAGTTTAGAGAAGCGCGAGTTAGCGGATTATCTCGTACAACACGTACACCGCGCGCAACAACAGCATCGCGCGCATATTCACCAGATAGCATAACTACTTCTAATCGCAATAGCACACATTCAACTCTCGATTCAGCAACATCCGCGCAACCAATTAGCGAAATTCAAGCAGACGACGCAATGCGCATCCACACTGGTTTTAGCGAATTCGATCGCGTATTAGGCGGAGGACTTGTGCCAGGCTCCGTAACTCTTATAGCAGGAGAGCCAGGTATCGGAAAATCAACACTACTTCTAAAAACAGCAGCTTACGTATCTAAGCAATCAAAAGAAAGCAACACTCCCCCGGTATTGTATATTTCCGGCGAGGAATCAGCAGCACAAGTTAAATTGCGCGCGTCTAGAATTAACGCTGTAAACGATTATTTATTACTTGCAACAACAGGCGATCTTGACACTGTGCTGGATCTTATTGAAACGCATCACCCTACGCTTGCTATTGTCGATTCTGCGCAAACGATTTCCGCACAAGAAGTAGATGGTATTACAGGCGGTTCTACACAAGTTAGAGAAGTTGCGAGTGCACTTATCGACGTTGCTAAAGCTAACAATATTCCGATACTTTTAGTTGGGCACGTTACAAAAGATGGTTCAATAGCAGGACCGCGGACGCTTGAGCATTTAGTTGACACAGTATGTCAATTTGAAGGCGATACACAAACAGCGCTACGCATGCTAAGAGCCGTAAAGAATCGCTTTGGACCTACAGACGAAGTTGGCTGCTTCGATATGAGCGGTGAAGGAATTGAGGAAGTGCCAGATCCTTCCGGACTGTTTTTGTCTTCTACAGAAAACGATAATCAAGGTAAAAATGCGCAAGATGGCACAAACGACGGAACTTGCGTCACTTTTACACTTGAAGGACACAGAAGCCTGCCGATTGAAATACAAGCACTTGTAACGCAATCAGCCCTGCCCACTCCTCGCCGTGCAGTTTCTGGTGTTGATTCTAACCGTCTTGCAATGCTTACAGCAGTTTTGTATCGTCACGGACGCGTTAATTTGCTTGCAAAAGATTTGTACGTATCTACTATTGCAGGAGCGTTGGCAAAAGAGCCGTCTTGCGACTTAGCAATCGTAGCAGCTTTAGCTAGCGCTGCTGCCGGGAAAGCAGTAACTCCTAAAACTTGCGCAATTGGCGAAATGAGCTTAACTGGTCAAGTTCGCCCAGTGCCAAGAATAGAGCCGCGATTGCGTGAGGCTGCGCGAATAGGATATAAGCGCGCAATAGTTTGCCATATGCGGAAAAACGTTAATATTCCAGGATTAGAAATTATTGAAGTTAGCACAGTGCGAGAAGCGTTGAAAGCACTTGGGCTATAAGCTAAGCAAATGCCCAAGTGCTACTACTTTAAAGGATTTCGCTTGTGCTGCACACTGTTATAAGCGGCGTAAAAAGCTCCATAGTTTTAAGAGCTAGCTTATGATTTTCTGGCGTGCTTCCTGCACAAGCATCTTCTGCGATACGCACAGCAACGCCATTATCTGCTGCAGCTAAAGCGGTTGTTAGTACGCAACAATCTGTTGCGACTCCGCAAATTGTTATTTTGTGACATTCGCCTAATGCAGCTTTAAGCTTCGTACCCCACTTTCCAAAAGTTTCGCAAGTAACTACAGTGTGACCTTCCGCAAGTTCTGCTGTTTCTGGAGTGAAGTCATACATTGGGTCGTCAGGTTTTACGAGGAATTGTGGCCAATCTTTAAAATAGTCAACCCAAGCGTTTTCTGGCTTAAGCGGTGCTACATAGCGCGTGTAAATTACTCGATTACCATAGGCTTTTGCAAGTTTTGTAAAAGCTTCGGTTGTTGAATCGTAAGTGTGATCTGCGCACGCCCAAGTCGACCACTCACTTTCGCAAAAAACGCGCTGTCTGTCGATTACCACTAACCATTCGTCTTCTTTAATCATTTGAATATCCTTTCATACGAATATCCTTTTTCATTTTTATTTTTATTCTGCAATTTCGCTTGTCTGCAAACCTACTTCGCTTGTTGGCAAATCCGCTTCTTGCTTAGCAATATCTTTACGCTGGAAAATTAAAGAGCCAATTAAGCCGATTAGTAGCGCAACTATTACGCCCAAGTTTGCACCAGCCCAGCTACTTGATTTTCCGCCAACAAACCAAAGCAAATAACCTTGCCATGTAAGCCATTTCGCTGCAGAGTTTACGACCAAACCCCATCCAACAATCGTTCCAACGCAAAGAATTGCAAAAGCTTTAACATTCCAAGCACCGTAGAGACCTTCCGGCTTATACAAGTCCTCAGTGCAATAATCTTTTTTGCGAACAAGCACATCCGTAGTAAACATTCCAGCCCAAACAGCCATCGGCACTCCCAAAGTCGTTAAGAAGCCTTGGAATGGTCCAATAAATGTGTCGGAGAAGAACGTGACATAAACAACGCCAAGAGTAGTTAGAACTGCAGTAATAATTGCTGCAACAGTTCTAGGAATACGTATTCCAAAAGATAGCAACGCAAGACCGTTTGAATAATTGTCCATAATTGCTCCAGACATAAGTCCTAGAACCGCTACAATCGTGTACGGAATCAAATACCACGCTGGCAAGATTGCAGCAATTGCTCCAATCGGGTCGTTTCCAACGTTTTGAGCTAATTCCATATTAGAAGCTGCGAGTAGAAGACCGTAGAAAATTAGGAACACGTTTGCAATTGACGCTCCAAAAGTAGTCCAAAAAACGATTCCGCTATTTGAAAATTTTCTAGGCAAGTATCTAGAGTAATCAGCCGCAACATTAACCCAGCCTATGCCGAAGCCAGTCATAACGAAGAAGCAGCAACCGAGCATTGCAGGAAGAGATCCGTTTGGAATTTGACCAATCGCAGCAAAGTTTATGTGTCCCCAACCTAGTACGAAGAATCCAAGAGTGATTATTCCCGTTACAATTGTTATAACTTGCTGGCACTTCATAATTAAGTCGTAGCCGTAAATTCCAACAATTACAATTAATCCAACTACGATGATTGTGCTCACGATTTTAACACTCGTACCACTACCCCAGCCGATCTTTTCTGCTGCTGTTGCCATTGCAAGAACGGCAGTTATTGCTAGAGAAATCTCCCATCCGAGCGTTGCAATCCAACTTAGTGCTGCTGGAATGTTTGCTCCACGTACGCCGAACGTGGCGCGAGTCAATACCATTGTTGGAGCGTTTCCGCGTTTGCCGGCTATTGAGATTACCCCAACCAGCAAGAATGATACGATTACGCCGATTATTGTCATTAATGTTGCTTGCCAGAAGGATATTGCAAAACCTAATGCCCACGCTCCATACGACATTGCAAATACTTAAATATTTGCTGCAAACCACGGCCAGAATAAGCTTACCGGCGTTCCTTTACGCTCGCTTTCACTGATTGTGTCTATGCCTTGTTCCTCAATACTTAAGGAATGTTGACTCGACGAGTCTGTGGCTTGTTGAGTTTTAGATTCTCCTACTTGAGATTTACTCATTTTTCACCTAGCTTCTTTTTATATTGATTTTGTTTTATAGATTTGTGGATAATTTAAGAAAATCCATTAAATGTTGGTGTTAATAAACATTTGTTTTAATAAAATCTTCTATCTCCTTTTTTGTAGGACACGTTGCAGGTCCATATTTTGTGACAGCAATAGCAGCTGCAGCATTCGCGCATAAAACAGCCTGCTCAAGTGTCATTTTGTAGCCTATACAAGCCGCAAGTACGCCAGTATGCGCATCGCCAGCTCCATTCGTATCTACTGCTTTTACTTGGAATCCTTTAATATGCTCGGCTTCTTTACCTAAATCACACACCCAAGCTCCGTGAGATCCTGCATGAACGATGAGGGGAGCTCTTAGCGCACGCTGTAAACGCTCAATCTTTCGTTTTGTAAGTTGATTATTTGTTTCGTCATTAAAGTTTTTGCTATCAGCATCTTTGCTTTCGTCAGCATCTTCGCTGCAATCATCTTCGATTTCGCCATTTCCCCAAGCGTTAAGCCTTTTTGCTAAAATCTCAGCTTCTCTAGCATTACACAACCAAATTGGCGCGTAGTCAATCAAAGCTTTTAAATCTTCATCTAAAATATTTACAATCATTGGCGACGCATCAAAAATCGCTGTAAACCGGCGCTTGTGTTTATCAAAAGAACTCTCTAAAGCACTACTACTTAAACCGCACAAACCGCATGTTCTTAACATAAACCGCAAAAGCGCGCGCTTTATAGGACTCACAAACGTATATCCACTAATGTACACAACATCTTGCGGATTTGGGTTTACTAATTCAAAAGCATGCTCGTCACCACTAGTTTCTGCACCTTTAGTAGATATAAAAGTTCGCTCTGCGTTTTTATCCGTAAGAGCTATGCAAAATCCTGAATCAAGCATGGAATTTTTTGTGCCAATATGCGAAATATGCGCTTCGTTTAAAGCTTTAGAAATAATATTTGCAAAATCGCCTTCACCCAAAACGCCAGCCCATTGCGCTTTAGCTCCCATTTGACTTGCAGCAAATAGCATGTTGTAACTTGCACCAGCGCTCATACTATAAGAGTTTGCAAATATGTCTTCACCAGGCTTAGGAACAGAGCTAACTTTCATAGTTACATCTACGATAATTTGGCCGAGTGATATTATTCTAGGCGCAATCAAACTCGCTTTATTGCTCAAGTTTAGGTTTGATTCACGCATTGTAATCGCCTCTGAAAGCTATTGCGCAGTATTTTCTCTAATTAGACACAAATCATACACTGTCTTTTCTACATCATAGCAGTGTTCAATTCGCAAATTCTCTAAAACGCGTTCTCGTATTTTTTCATCGAACACTTGCAACCCATACTGTGAGCCCAACATCGCAGAACACATTGCAGCAATCGTATCGGTATCTCCGCCAATCGATGCTGCAAAACACGCAGCTTTGGTTGGTTCATTTGCAAAGCGAGTTGCAATTGCGAAAGCTGCAGCTACGGATTCATTAGCTTCAACACTTGTACCACAATCATTTTGCAACATTTCAGCAAAATCATCGTCACTTGCAGATAAGCAACTCAACTCCTCAGCTTTTTTAGTGAAAAATTCGACCCTACTTATAACGCTTGCTTTTGCGCTCCAATTACCATATTTTGGAAGCGATTTTACGAATTTTATTGCTTCTTTAAGCGGATTTTCACAACCTTCAATACCTAAACTTACTGCCACAGCAACGAGTGTTGTAGATTCAATTCCTTGAGTCGTATTGTGAGTAATTAAGCATGATTTTCTGGCTGCCTTAGCAAGCGATTCACCTGGTTTGAAAGCAATGCCAATTGGTGTCGCGCGCATTGCACCACCATTAGTTGTGCCAAATTTGCCTGTTTCTTCAGGACTTACTCCATTTACAAGCGCTTTTAAAGCTGACTTAGTTGACGGTCCTAACAAATCCAAAGAACCTTTTTCGCGCATTACATCTTCCCAATCTAGAAGATTTTGCGCATACTTGTTGTTGTCAATATTGCCATTATCTGCGATTATGCGTTCAGCAAGTAAAAAAGCTTGCTCCGTATCATCTGTTACAGAACCTGCTTTCATATTTGGCGCGATTGGCTGCTGACTTACAGCATCCATTAACCTTGTAATTGGACCGCCATAAAAACGGCGTATGCTTTGAGCACTCATACTCTGAGTTGGCATTCCAAGCGCATCGCCTATAGCAAGACCAACAATAGCTCCAAACGCGCGATTATATGTTTCACTTTGCTCAAGATTGATTGATGCGTTTATCATAAGTATATTTTATGCTTTAGCAAACACAATTTTAAAAGCATTTGGACTATAAGCTAAACGCAGCTAGCAAAAATAATCGCAACTAAAAACCACTAAGCGCAAATATCAAAATCAGACTTCAGCTTCAGCATCTGTAATCTCGCGCACTTGCTCAACATTAGCTTTGAGCATATCTTTTAGCGCGTCAACTGAGTCAAAAGCCTGTTGCGGACGCAAGAAACTAGCAAACTCAATGCAAACGCGATGCCCGTACAAGTCTTTCCAATCGTCGAACAATCCGTAAGCTTCAACAGTGCGCTCTGCATCTTCTTCGCCATCTTTATTAAATGTTGGCTTAGTTCCAATAGAAATCGCAGCAGGCCAACGCCACGGAGAATGAACGCCTAAATGAAGCTCATCACGACGCAAAACACTCACATCTGGAACAGCATTTTTCGATGGTCTGACATCGTTCTTATTGTCAGCATCTAAATCAACAACCCAGCCTGCATACACGCCATCAACTGGCACATAGCCTTCAATTTTTTCGCCAAGATTTACTGTTGGGAATCCAATCTCGCGCCCACGCTCGTCTCCATGAACTACTGTTCCTTCAACGCGATGCGGCTGATCCAAAATTTCACGCGCTTCTTTGACTCGACCAGTAGCCAACATCCAGCGCACATTTGTAGAACTCCAAGCACGCACTTTCTTATTTGGCATGCTCTTACTCCAAGCACGATATTCAGCTTTATTCATGCCCTCAGAAGGATCTTTAGGGTCTCCAGGCTCCTGTGGAACCTCACGAACAATAGGATCAGGCACGCGAACGTCGTCTGGACCCAAATCCTCTACTTCAATAAGCTCAAAAACTCCAGTTGCCTGAGACAACTCGCGAATTGCTTTAATATCACCAGCACAACGAGCACCAAGTGCAGCATCAGAGCCAAGAACTAATGCTCGCATACCAAGCTTTCCAACGAGCTGACCTAAGAAGAAACGGTACGATTTTGCAGCAAAAGCAAGGCTGTAGCGCACAATCACAACATGATCAACATCCAACTGTGACATCACACGCAAACGTTGACGCACGCTTGTAAGAGCATCCGGATCGTCCGGAAGTTTAGAATTAACATCGCCAAAATCATCGTATAAATCAGGATTAGCATGCACTACGCTTGGACGCGGGTCAAACATGATCACTACTGAAAACGCTCCATGACGATGCGCAAGATCCACAGTACGACGAATAACCTCGCGATGCCCTTTGTGCATACCGTCGAATACGCCAATGGTAACAACCGCTTTACGCTCCGCACTTAACGTTGGCCAATTAATCATGCCGTTGGCATCTGGTCGAATGTCGATGACCTTCATGATATCCTTACTATCCGCGTTCAAGCATTACTCAAGCAAACTACGCAAATTACGCAATTCGTTATTTTAAATACTTATCTAGTTTACCAGTCTTCTCGCTTGCCGGAAATACCACAATTGGTTTGATTTGATTACTTTTTATATTTTTTGTCAATTCAACTACTGCAACAACGTCACATTCCGCAGTATTTGCGTTTGGAACGTACGCTATTGCAGGATAATTTTCGTAATTTATGGCAGATTTAAGCTCAATCCAGCGTCCAAAACGCAAGTCTTTAGCTTGATTTTCATCAATGCTTAAAGTTGGAAGCGAATGCGAAGCTGCATCCATCATATTTAAGCAAATTTTAGGAAGCATATTATTTGCGTCAAAATCGTCACCAGGAACTGCTTTTGAGCGATGCTGCAATACTCCATTGCGATCAGTAAATTCTCGCATTTGAGCGCGGAGTTTAAGAACACGCGAATCAGTAACTGAAAAATCACCAACGCTCGTGCGACGAAGCTGAGTAAGATGCCCACCAACTCCCAGTAAGCGACCTAAATCGCGAGCTAAAGCGCGAATATATGTTCCACTACTGCAAGAAACTTTTGCGGATATATCGCATACGAGTTTCCCACTCACTCCCCTAGTAATTCGAGGATTACTTACTGAAAAATCACTAACAAATATCTCTCGAGGAGCAATCTCTACTGATTTTCCTTCGCGCGCTAAATCATAAGCTCGTTGACCATTAATTTTAATAGCAGAAAAAGCAGTAGGAGCTTGCATAATTTTGCCTACTAAATTTTCGCTAACAACTTGCTTAATTCGCTCAAAAGACAGTGACTTTTCAAAAGACGTGTCATCATTATCGACATGAACCCCCGGACCTATATTTAATGCATTATCCGGAAGAATCTCACCTTCTGCGTCATCAGTAGTAGTTGCTTCTCCCAAGCGGATTACTGCTTCATAGGTTTTATTGTGCCCCAACATATAATTTAAAAGTCGCGTTGCATTGCCAAAACCTATGATTAGCAATCCTGTTGCCATAGGATCAAGCGTTCCTGCGTGCCCAACTCGCTTTGTATGCAACAAATGACGAGCGCATGCAACAATATCGTGACTTGTAACGCCCTGAGGCTTATCTACAAGCAGTAACCCTGAATCTGGTATGCACATAAGTTAAATCTAGCTACTATACGATTCACATTGAGTTTGCTTTGAGATTTAATTGTTGTCAGACGATTCAGACGTGCCTTCAAAGTCGTCGCTTTCAAAGTCATCGCCCTCTTCGAAATCATCGTCGTCGAAATTATCATCGTCAAAGTCATCGTCAGATTCTTCAACTTCGCGCGGCTTCTTATACGGATCGACATCGCCAGCATACTTAGCATTTTCACGCAACTTAGCTAATTCTTCATCACGATGACGAGCTGCAACAAGAATATCCTCAATTTCGTGCGCTTCAGATGGCACTTCGTCATAAATAAATTGCAATTGGGGAGTCAAACGCAATCCAGCTTTTGCACCGACCAAAGAGCGCAGTCGACCGTGAGCCTGCTGCAAAGCTTGTGCTGCACGCTGACGCTCACCCTGCTCTTTACCTTCGTGACCAAGTTGCGTCCAGTAAACCTTTGCAATTTGCAAATCGTTCGTAACGCGCACTTCCGTAATAGTCACACTCGCCAAACGCTTATCATGCAAATGCGATTCCATATTAGAAGCGATTACGCGCTGAATTAATGCTGCAATACGTGCAGCTCTAGGATTCGTTCCTGCCATAATTACTTGCGCTCAATCTGCTTCATTTCAAAGGTTTCGATTATATCGCCAAGCTCAATGTCATTGAAGCTGCCGAGATTAATACCAGCTTCGTAACCTTCGCTAACGGATTGCACGTCATCCTTAAACCTACGCAAGCTGGAAATCTCCAGGTCGTTGACTGTAGCAACGCCGTCGCGCAAAATACGGCACTTCGTACCGCGCTTGACTTCGCCATCTTGAACCATAACACCAGCAATATTGCCGAACTTGGAAGAACGGAAGATTTCGCGAATTTCGGAATGCGAAGTAACAACTTCTTCGAATTCTGGCTTAAGCATACCCTTCAAAGCAGCTTCGATATCTTCGATTGCCTTGTAAATAACTGAGTAGTACTTAACTTCCACGCCTTCGCGGTCTGCCAAATCAGCAACTTGACGGTTTGGACGCACGTTGAAGCCAATAATCACAGCCTTATCGACAGTTGCCAAGTTCACATCATTCTGAGTAATTGCACCAACACCGCGGTGAATAACCTGGATGCCAACTTCCTCAGAGACCTCAATCTTCATCAAGGAATCTTCCAAAGCTTCAACAGAACCAGAAGAATCGCCCTTAATAACGATGTTCAGCATGTCAACTTCAGACTTAGCGAACTGTTCCTTAAGGCTTTCAAGAGACACAACCTTGCGGCGCTTAGCAAGCTGAGCTGCACGCTCTGTAGCTGCACGCTTTTCAGCAATTTGACGAGCAGAACGGTCGTCCGAAGTAACCAAGAACAAGTCGCCAGCGGTTGGAACAGAAGTTAAACCAAGCACCTGAACAGGAGTGGAAGGAGCCGCATCCTGCAAATGCTTGCCGTTCTCGTCAAGCATAGCGCGCACACGGCCATAAGAAGTGCCAGCAACAATAGAATCACCAATGTGAAGAGTACCTTGCTGCACAAGAACAGTAGCAACAGCACCACGACCCTTATCGAGTCGAGCTTCGATAGTTGCACCGCGAGCATCCATATTTGGATTTGCCTTAGGATCAAGCTCAGCGTCAGCAGTCAACAACACAGCTTCAAGAAGCTTATTGACGTTAGTGCCCTGCTTTGCAGAAATATCCACAAACATGGTGTCGCCGCCGTATTCTTCAGCAACTAAACCGTATTCTGTAAGCTGACCGCGAACCTTTTCAGGATTAGCACCTTCAACATCAATCTTGTTCACAGCCACAACAATTGGCACATGAGCAGCTTGAGCGTGGTTAATAGCTTCAACAGTCTGAGGCATTACGCCGTCGTCTGCTGCAACAACAAGAATTGCAACGTCTGTAAGCTCAGCACCGCGAGCACGCATAGCAGTAAACGCTTCGTGACCTGGAGTATCGAGGAACGTAATCTTACGAGGTTTTCCTTCAAGATTTACAGTTACTTGATAAGCACCGATACGCTGAGTAATGCCACCTGCTTCGCGATCGATAACATTCGACTTACGGATGGTATCAAGCAAGCGAGTTTTACCGTGATCGACGTGACCCATAACAGTAACAACAGGCGGACGAGATTGCAAATCGTCATCTTCTTGCAGCTCTTCTTCGTCCAAATCGATGTCAAACTGCTGCAAAAGCTCTTTATCTTCTTCTTCAGCAGAAACAATGCTAATATTCCAGCCGATTTCTTCACCCAAAATTTGGAATGTTGATTCATCCAAAGATTGTGTAGATGTTGCCATTTCTCCCAAGTGGAAGAGCACAGTTACCAAAGCTGCTGGATTTACATCAATCTTTTCCGCCAAATCAGAAAGAGTTGCGCCTTGACGCAAGCGAATCGTAGCGCCGTTACCAGAAGGAATACGCACGCCGCCAATCACTGGTGCTTTAAGCTCTTCGTATTCACGACGTTTCGCTAAACGATTCTTACGAGCCTTAGAAGATTTACCACCTTGACGACCGAATGCGCCTGCAGCTCCTGCACGACCTCGACCACCGCCACGCGATGGACCACCATTAGGTGCGCCTGCTGCAGCAGCCTGGAAGCTAGCTCCTTGAGATGCAAAACGAGATTCTGCAGATGGGCGAGAAGATGCACCAGAGCCAGCACCTGCGCCACCTTGACCACGACGCTGACCCGACCACTGCGATGAGCGTGCGCCACCTTGACCAGAGCGACCACCACGCGAGCGGCCACCGCGTTCTGCACGTTCACCACGCGAACCTTGAGGTCCAGAGCCAGCTTGACCTGGACGACCACCGCGGCCATTTTCAGCACCAGGACGAGACATCGGATGAGGACGTGGAATATCTCCAGGTGTAGGAGCACGCATACCTTGCTTACGGCTAAACGGATTATTACCAGGACGTGGAGCAGATGCGCCTGCACCTTGTGCATTCTGGTGCGGACGAGGGCGAGGAGGCATCTGTGAACGATCTGAGTGAGATTGACCTTGAGCTTGCTGTCGCGATTCGCCGCGATTATCACGATTATCATTGCGACGATCATTTTTTCTATTTTCGCCGGCAGCAGCATTAGAACGCGAAGTATTGTTTGAACGAGTATGATTTGCACCCGGCTTTGGAACAAAATGAGAAGCTGTGTTGTGCACAGGCTGGTTAGCAGAAGAGCCAGCTACAGAATCACTGTGTGACGAATCTTTAGCTTGAGGTTTAGCCTGCGGCTTAGCTTGAGACTTAGCTTTTGGCGCAGCAGGCTTACTTGCACTAGATGCCTTTTCGGACTTATTTCCGTCAGATGCTAACGCTGTTTGCAAACGACGAACTACTGGAGCCTCAACTGTTGAAGAAGCAGACTTAACAAATTCGCCCATGCTCTTCAAACGCTCCAACACGGTTTTACTGTCTACACCAAATTCTTTGGCCAGTTCATACACGCGCTTTTTAACCACTCAGTGTTCTCCTCTGTCTGTGGCAGCGCTAGTACACGCGACCACTTTACATTATTGCGAGCTTATTATTTATTATCGTGCGATATATCATCGTGCGACCATGATCTTATACCTCGTCTCCCGCCGGACGATGGCGATTGCCTTTCGCCCAGATTCCAGCTTTTAGCATACTCGAAACGTTGGATTGACTCGAGTGTCGCTAAATGCCACGCGAGAGACTACTTTATTTGCACACCACTAACAAAATAAACAATCAAGAAGTGCTAAACATTGCGGAAATATCAATCTAAAAATATTTAGCACTTCTCAATTAACAATCTATTCAGCAGCAGATGCGTTATTATTCAAATCAGCTGAAGCAGGCTGAGCATTTTGTGCTTGAGCTGCAGCAACCTTCTTAGCATGCTCTTCCGCAGACTCAATACCAATCTTCCAACCAGTCAACTTTGCAGCCAAACGAGCGTTCTGACCTTCTTTACCAATAGCAAGAGAAAGCTGAGCATCATGAATAAAAGCAACTGCAGTTTGATTCTTTTCACTCACTACTTGCACTTGTGTAGCAGTAGCAGGCGAAAGAGCAGCAGCAACAAACTTTGCTGGATCAGACGACCAATCGACAATATCAATTTTCTCTTGACCCAAGTTTTCCATTACAGCACGCACGCGTGAACCGCCAGGACCAATTAAAGCACCCTTTGGATTCACACCTTCAGTATTAGCTCTAACAGCAATCTTTGTGCGAGCTCCGGCTTCACGTGCAATCGACATAATAGAAACTGCTCCAGAAACAAGTTCCGGCACTTCTCGCTCAAAAAGACGACGAACTAATTCAGGATGTGAACGTGAAACAACAATTTCCGGACCACGCAGACCACGAGCAACATTTACAACATATACGCGAATACGCTCACCATGGCGGTAACGTTCACCTGGAACCTGCTCGCGACGCGGCAAAATAGCTTCAACGTCTCCAACAGCAACGTGAATGTTAGTACTATCTTTTGCGTCTTGTTGAATAATGCCGTTAATAAGCTTTCCTTTTTGACCAGAAAACGCACCAAACACGCGATCATCTTCAGCTTTACGGAAAATTTGACTAATAACTTGACGAGCCGTTGCAGCAGCTAAACGACCAAAATCATGAGGAGTATCGTCATACTCCTCTCCCAGCGTTGGAGCTGGATACGGGTTATCTTCAGTAGGTTTACCAGGAATTTCATCCCTAGCCCACACAGTGAACGAACCTGCACGTTCGTCCAATTCAACTCGCACATGCTTTGCAGGATGAGCGGTTTTCATATACGCAAGACGCAAGGCCTCGGCGAGCGCCTCGTCCAGCTCCTCGGCATTAATCCCCTGCTGTGCCGCAAGCTGATGCATTCCCGCCAAATCCAATTCCATCGCGCACGTCCTCTCGTTATAACGCATTAATTTATGATTATTAATTGTAACTATTAAAGCACACTTATTTTTTCTTCTAACGACAGTTAGCTTTAATTGTTGCAGACTTAGAACAAATACCAAATTAATAAATCGATATTGGTCACAGTCAGTGGCTATTTTAGTAGATTATGCAGACACTTTATGTTTTGTTAAATGACATGCGCAAACAAGTAAAACGCAGTATTGCCAGAGCACTCGTGCTTCTTATATGCGTTTTAATATCTCCACTGCTAACAGCCTGTGGAACATTACAAAACATTCACGTCGAGCATACAGTTCACACAGCAGCTCCAGAAAATGCATGTGCTAAAGCATACAGACTTGCGCAAAAAAAGCAGCGCGAAATCAAAAAGAACCAAAACAACACATCCATTAAGAATTTTGAAACCGCAGCAAAATATTGGAAAACTGTCGCTCAGCAATGCCCAGGAAGATTAAGTGAAAGCATTATATACAGCACGCAAGCTCAATGGGAAATGCTTTCGAAGAAAAATAGTAACGAAAATTCAAATAATGTAAGCAATAAAAGCGGAAACGAAAGCTCAGAAAATACAAAAACTACAACAGCGCAACAAATGGAGCACGATTCATACGCGAATCTTATAGAAGTAATAAATCATTACAAAAACTTCAAATGGACACATCAACCCTTAGCTCAAGCTGCAGAAGCTGAAGACAAACTTGCTTTTATTTTACAAACACTAGCAGCGAGAAAAGAGCAAAATATAACATTGGAATACAGCGATATGGCGTCGACAAACGCTCAAACTCTTATGCGAGTTGCAGGAGAAGGAACAGACTTGCGCAAAAAAGTTTACGATATTCCTCAAGAGGCGTTAGAAAGCGGAAAAACACATGATTCAGCAAGCGGAAAAGATCTGTCGATTACCGCTATAGCTTATATGGATTGCGCTAGAGAAGAGCTAGCTGCTTTTAATCAAATAATAACTATTACGTCAAAAAATAATAATGCATCCGAGAATAACGTTACTACAAAAAGCGATGATAACGATTCTGTAATACGCGCTCAACAAACTCTTAAAAATGCAACTGTGCAATTAATCACATCTAGACTGCTAAGAGCTTATGAACTTGGGTATCCTACTGATACGAAGCTTATTTTGAAGTAAAACTTAACCTTGGGGCTTTTAGCCTATAGGGCATTCCCTTTTACACACAAAATAGGACTTAACCACAAACGCGAGATAAGTTGCGCACGTTTGAAGCAATTTCCAAAACAAAACGCTCCAAACACGAGGAGACTCTATCACAAATGGAGTGTCACACAACCTCAAACACTCCAAACGCGAGAGAAAGTTCGCACGGATTACAATCGCTTACGAAGTTCGGCGAATTAAAAAAGCCTAAAGCAATTTTACATGCTTTAGGCTTGGTTAATTCGCGGATGAAGCGAGATTCGAACTCGCGGAGGATTTTACCCTCACACGCTTTCGAGGCGTGCTCCTTAGACCGCTCGGACATTCATCCACTTACGATTCGCGCAACAAAATCGCGCGCAAACGCAACTTTTCAATTGTAAACCATGGCGCGAATATAAATTTATGGCGAGTTGAAACGCTATAACTCAGCAGAATCACGGCGAGCGCGAATCTTTTCAGCGCGAGAAGCAAGCTCCTCATCAGGAGGATAAGCTACATATTCCAATGTCAATCCATGAGGATCAATTGGACCCGTCGAGCCTTCACGAAGAGGAACATTGATCTTTTCCTCAAACCAATCAAAAGAACGCTTCCCACAACCAATTTGCACACAAGCTTGCACAAGAGAACGCACCATATTGTGCGCAAAAGCATCAGCGACAATAGTAAATTCAAGCAAACCCTGCTCAACAGGCGGCACGCATCCAGTTTTAAGCTTAACGCGCACGTCATTAGCACGCGTTCCCACGCGTTCCCAACAGACACTTTTTACATCGCGAATAGTAGTGCCTCCAGGATTAGGGCGCGCAAAAGATCCAAAATCGTGAAGGCCAATCATAAGCCTCGCAGCCTGGTTCATTGCATCAACATCCAAAACATCATCAAGTTTCAAAACAAAACCGCGCATACGAGGGTCATAATCACAATAATCAGAAGCGTCGCAAATACGATACACATACGTGCGCTCTAACGCAGAAAAGCGTGCATCAAAACCAATGGGCGCAACGCTAACCTTATGCAACGAAATATCTTGTGGCAAAACATGCTTAAGCCTGTACTCGAGCGCGCAAACACCGTCCAATCCGGTATGACCTACGCATCGCAATAAAGTTTCTTCACAAACATCAAGATGACAAACCTGATGCGATGCATGCACGCCCGTATCCGTACGACCAGCAACAGTAAGACGCAACGATTCAGTAGGATCATTTTTCGGAACGCGCAAAACCATATGCAATGCTGCTTCAATATCACCTTGAACAGTGCGCAAAACCGGCTGCTTAGCCCAACCATAAAATCCGCCGCCGTCATAAGCCAAATCCAAGCGAAGTCGCATTTAAAAAACCTTCCATTCGTCGTAACTAAATAATTCCGCAATTAAATTCCGTTTACAGTTGCTTCCGCTTAGTATTACTTTCCATCTACAGTTACTCATAAAGCTTGCTTCACCACAGTTACTTCACGCCTACGCCAGCAACAGCAGCAATAATTCCGCGTATAAGCTCATAAGACTTCGCATCCAAGTGCGTTGCCATTCCAAGTAATTTTGGCACAAGCTCAGACCAATGAGAACCCAATAAATCAAAAGTAGGATAACCTAAACTCGACAAAACGTTATACACACTATCAATCCTGCGTTTTCGTTCCTCAACAGGCAAATCAAACATCCAAGAATTCATAGCTTTTGCGATTGCAGCAGCGCGAGCAGTAACTTCATCTCGATAGTCAAAATCACCATCCTCAACATGCCAATACATGCCAAAATGTTGCATTAAACCAACAGAATCAGCCCTAGCTACTTTATATGGCAATCCATTATCCATAAGAAGCCCAATAATCGAAGATTGCGGCACAACTTTCTCTATTCGACTTGCCACGCACGAAAAAACGCTAGTATCTACTACATCATTTGCAAAACCCGGCCCATCCATTGAATAAATTTTAGATACAAGATTGCCAAGTTTTTCATTTTCCGCATCCAATCGCATAGTAGCATAGGACGCCATATTCCCACCTTTTGAATGACCTGTGACAATAATATTCGGGCTGTTATTGCGCTTGTTATTATTATCGCGCTTATTATTGTTATCGCGCTTATTATTGTTATCGCAATTGTCACGCTTCGAATTAGTTGATTTTGCGAAAAACGAGGAAATTTTTTGTAATAAACTAGCTTTTTTTGCAATATATTTACTATATCTTTGTGTTACAGAAATTAAATATTCTGCTGCTGACTCCTGAGCTGGAATTGGGCAGCGAAAGGCCATATTAAAATCTTCTTTCCACCCAACAAGCGTATTATCAGTTCCTCTAAAAGCAACAACAATAGTATTCGGATTATCAATTCCTTCACAAGAACTAAGGTCAAAAGTAACACCAGCAAACTGCTGTTCACAAGATTCATGAGCATTCGATTTATCAAATCGTTCAAGAATTTCGCCTACTTTAATACCTCTGTAGCGCGGATTAGCTGCAACTGCAAAAAGTAACTCTTGACGAAACTTATCAACCTTAGCTACTCCAGAAGAAAACATCGACGAAAAATCTTCAAAACGTAGCAGATCGTAAATAGGCGTAGTCGAAATAACTTTTGACTCACTGTTATATAGCGGAATAGATTTTGGCATATTTATGTATGAAAGCTCACACAAAATCAAAGCATCAACAGAATTAAAACTTCTTTGAGCAAAAGTACGAAAATCGCTTCTTACTTGATCCAAAATATTCGGCATAACTTAATAATAATACAAACAAAAAACGAGCCGAGGAAATCCTCGACTCGTTTTAGCAATTCTTCAAGAAGCGATTAAACGCTTGCTTTAAGATTCACTTTACCGATGCGTAAAGCTGGAATGCAAACTACTCGGCAGCTTCTTCTTTAGCTGCAACCTTGGTAGCTGCTTCAGCTTCCTTCACAACAGCCTTCTTTGGGCTTACTGGCTCAGTTACGAGCTCAATAATTGCCTGAGGAGCGGTATCACCACGACGTGGAGCAATCTTCACGATACGTGTGTAACCACCTTCACGCTGCTTCATCTGCTCAGCAATCTGAGTGAAAAGCACGTGAACCACGGACTTGTTGCGAATTACACGCAACACACGACGACGCGAATGCAAATCGCCACGCTTAGCGAACGAAATCAAACGCTCAGCAAGCGGACGAAGACGCTTTGCCTTTGGCAACGTCGTTACGATACGACCGTGCTGGAAGAGGCTGGTCGCCATATTGGCCAGCATCAGGCGCTCATGAGCCGGGCTAGAAGCCAGACGAGGGCCTTGTTTCGGTGTAGGCATTATTACTCCTTATTGTCGCATCGTTCAGGTGGGCATCAACCCGAACATCCGAACGTTACGACGATTGCAGGCGGAACTTACTCGTCTTCAGGCGAGAAGAAAGTGCCACCTTCGAGATTATTGGCGTCGAAGCCAATCGGTGAAGCCTTCAAAGACAGACCCATTGCCTGCAACTTCTCTTTAACTTCATCGATGGATTTCATGCCGAAATTACGAATATCGAGCAAATCCTGCTCAGTGTGAACTACCAGTTCGCCGACTGTATGAATACCCTCACGCTTCAAGCAATTATAGCTACGCTGAGTAAAATTCATATCTTCAATCGGTATAGCCAACTGAGAATCAGCTTCATCATGAGTTGGCGCTGGACCAACTTCAACACCTTCAGCATCAACGTTAAGCTCACGGCAAAGACCGAAAAGCTCAACTAAAGTCGAGCCTGCAGATGCAACTGCATCACGCGGTGTAATAGCTGGCTTGGTTTCCACATCCAGGATGAGCTTATCGAAGTCCGTGCGCTGTTCCACGCGGGTAGCTTCGACCTTATAGCTCACCTTCAAAACTGGTGAGTAGATCGAATCCACAGGAATGCGGCCGATTTCGCTGTTCTCCTGCTTGTTCATCTGAGCTGGCACGTAACCGCGACCGCGTTCAACAGTAAACTCAATTTCAAGTTCACCATCTTCTGCGAGTGTAGCAATATGCAAGTCAGGATTAGCAATAGTAACACCGGCTGGAGGAGTAATATCTCCAGCAGTGGCCTCACCTTTACCATTCTTGCGCAAATACATCACTACAGGCTCGTCGTACTCACTCGTGAGCACGATGCCCTTGATGTTCAGCAGAATTTCAGTGACATCTTCTTCAACACCTGGCAGAGTCGTAAACTCATGCAAAGCTCCAGAGATGCGAACCGAAGTAACGGCAGCACCTGGAATAGAGCTTAACAAGGTACGACGCAGCGAATTGCCGAGAGTGTAGCCAAAACCTGGTTCCAGCGGCTCAATAGTAAAGCGAGAACGCTGGGGATTCAGTGATTCCTCGGTAAGTGTCGGACGCTGTGCGATAAGCACTTTGGTATCCTTTCAGCTTCTGGTCGGTGGTGCACTCGCCGCCCATAAGCGGGTTGGATGGATGGATTCGTAAGAGTGCTCAGACGCGGCGACGCTTTGGTGGGCGTACGCCGTTATGCGCTTGTGGGGTAACGTCGGTAATAGAACCAACTTCGAGACCCGCGGACTGGAGGGAACGGATAGCGGTTTCACGACCGGAACCTGGACCCTTAACAAACACGTCGACCTTCTTGAGGCCATGCTCCATTGCCTTGCGTGCAGCAGACTCAGCAGCCATACCTGCAGCGTAAGGAGTCGACTTACGGGAACCCTTAAAGCCGACATCACCGCCGGAAGCCCAAGAAAGGACTGCACCGGATGGATCGGTAATGGAGATAATCGTGTTATTGAATGTTGATTTAATATGCGCCTGCCCAACCGGCACCGACTTGCGGTCCCGGCGACGCGGCTTGCGCGAGGCTTGCTTTGCAGCTGCCATTGACCCTCGTTTCCTAATGACGAATGAGTTGGTATGTCTAGACGATGGAAATATATCCGTGGCCTAGAGCCGACCACCGACTACTATCGGGTGGCCTTCTTCTTCCCGGCGACAGTACGCTTCGGACCCTTGCGAGTACGAGCATTAGTCTTAGTACGCTGACCACGCACAGGAAGACCCTTGCGATGACGCTGGCCTTGATAGCAGTTGATCTGAATCTTACGACGGATGTCAGCGTCAATCTCACGACGCAAATCGCCTTCAATCTTGTAATTGGCCTCAAGATAATCACGCAAGGTGATCAGCTGTTCATCCGTAAGATCCTTGACGCGAGTGTCCGGATTAACACCGGTCGCGGCAAGCGTTTCCTTAGCGCGAGTACGACCAACACCAAAAATGTAGGTGAGGGCAATCTCAATGCGCTTCTCATTGGGAATATCTACTCCGGCAAGACGTGCCATTGTAATTCCTTTACTGTTACGCAGGTCGTGCACCAAGTCTTCCGCACTAATAGAAATTAAGTGCGGCCTGGGCCTGCGCACCCAGGGTTCAGCTTAGGCTGTGACTTAGCGCCTTATTCTTTGTATTCCGCGATGGAAATCTGCTCAGCCCTGACGCTGCTTATGACGTGGGTTAATGCAGATCACCATGACGCGGCCGTGACGGCGGATCACGCGGCAGTTTTCGCAGATCCTCTTCACGCTAGGGCTGACCTTCATGGTTTTCCTTTGCTTGTACCTTACTTATAACGGTACGTAATACGCCCACGATTTAGATCGTAAGGGCTCATCTCTAGCACTACACGATCTTGAGGAAGAATGCGAATATAATTTTTACGCATCTTACCAGAAATCGTAGCTAAAACAATGTGCTCATTCTCAAGCTGAACGCGAAACATCGCATTTGGTAGTGCTTCTACTACCGTGCCTTCGACTTCAATCACACCGTCTTTTGCCATGAGCCTCGTTCCGTTCCTTGGGCATACTACTTTGCGCATCCGAAGACACGCCAATCTTTTATAATACAGTAAATGCGTCCCATTCAACACTCGGCGTGTCGAACAGAACGCATTTTACTTTTTAAATTTAAAAACGCACTACTTAATTAAGTGATTCAACAATGCGATTATTGATTTCCTTAATATCTCCAACGCCATCTACTTCAACCAACTGACCGCGGCTATCATAGATATCAAGCAATGGAGCTGTTTCCTTCTCATACGTTTCTAAACGCTTAGCAATTACTTCTGGAGTATCGTCAGAACGACCTTGCTCCACTGCACGCTTTTGCATGCGTTCGAGCAAAACATCGCGCTCAGCCTCGAGAGCCACAACGTGATCGAGAGGAGTGCCAAGCTCTTCCAACATACGATCCAAAGCTTGAACCTGAGAAGCGTTGCGAGGATAACCGTCAAGAATCCAGCCGCTCTTTGCATCGTCCTGAGCAAGACGATCCTTAACAATGCTGTTAGTCAGCTCATCTGGAACCAACTCGCCCTTGTCAAGATATCCCTGAACCTGTTTTCCAAGCTCAGTATGATTCTTAAGGTTATAACGGAAAATATCACCAGTAGAAATCGCTGGAATGCCATAATGCTCACTTAACAAAGCGGCCTGAGTGCCTTTTCCAACGCCCTGTGGACCCATAATTAGTAATCGCATATTCATCTCCTTAGCTCGCTAACTGTAGTTACTTAGATACTTGCTTTTGCTCATCATGCTTGAACAAGAAACCAGCATACTGGAATTGTTCAGTCTGAGCCTTTGCTTGACGCAACGTATCCAAACCAACGCCAGCAATAATTAAAATTGTTGTACCACCAAATGGCAATTTTGTATTCAAATGCAAAGCCATAATCAAAACGGTAGGAATCAATGCAACAAAGAGCAAATAAATAGCACCGACAGTATTCAACCTATTCATAACATAGCTAAGATAATGACTTGTAGCACTACCAGCGCGAATGCCTGGTATGAAGCCACCATACTCTTTCATGTTATCTGCAGTCTCATCAGGATTAAAAGTAATCTCTGTGTAGAAGAAGCAGAAGAACACAATCATTACTGTGTAAAACGCAATATACCAAGCAGAAGTGGAATTAGCCAAATTAGCTTCAATCCAATTCACCCAAGCCTTGCTCTTATCTCCAAACTGAGCAATAAGGGTAGGAACAGCAAGAATTGACGAAGCAAAGATTGGTGGAATAACACCACTCATATTTACCTTTAATGGCAAATAAGTCGAAGAGCCGCCATACATTTTTCGGCCAATCATGCGACGCGTATACTGCACAGGAATACGACGCTGAGCAAGCTCAACAAAGTCAACAAATATGAGGATAACAATCAAAACGCCACCAACAATAGCGAACTTATTCCAATCGCCATTAGAACCGTTGGTTCCCCAACCAATCTCCCAAAGCTTTGGCAAGAAGCCAGAGCAAATAGACATAAAGATTAAGACAGACATGCCTTGACCGATACCCTTATCGGTAATGAGTTCTGCCATCCACATAATAAGACCAGTGCCGCCAGTCATGATCAAAACCATGACAATAAGGCTCCACATGCTTCCGTCTGGAATAATATTATTCCCGCACTGATAATTAAACAAAGCACCCGTACGTGCTGTTACCAAAATCGTAGTAGATTGCAAAATTGCCAATCCAATAGTTAGGTAACGCGTGTACTGCGTAAGCTTTGTTTCTCCAGACTGACCTTCCTTATGAAGAGCTTCGAAGCGAGGAATGACCACGCGCAAAAGCTGAATCACAATGGAAGCAGTGATGTAAGGCATAACACCCAAAGCAAAAATAGAAAGCTGCAACAGCGAGCCACCTGAGAACAAGTTAACTAACCCAATAAAGTTCTCGCTCGATGAAGCTAATTTAACAGTGCAAGCGTGCACAACTTTATAGTCCACACCCGGAATCGGAATAAATGAACCAATACGATAAATAATTATCATAGCGAAGACGAAGAGGATCTTGTTCCTCAACTCCTTCGTCCTGAAGGCCTGGATTAACGTTTTCACCTGGGTCTTCCTCCCTTTTTTCGCGCACTCCTAGGCGCAACAGTGCAAAAAACAAACTCTGAGACGATAGTTTAACCCACGGTACCTACTGAAATAGGTTATTGGTGAGTTTTGGTGATAAAAATAGTCCCTCTAGACAATGCTAGAGGGACTATCACAGATTTATAACTGCATCAAGCTTTAAGTAGCCTTTAACTACTCTTCGCTGATGGAGCCGCCGGCAGCCTCAACCTTTGCCTTAGCAGAAGCAGAAGCCTTCATACCCTTAAGAGTCAAAGCAACAGTCAATTCACCATCGCCAAGAACCTTTACAGGATAGCCATCACGTACAGCGCCCTTAGTAATAAGGTCAGCTACAGTAACCTCGCCACCCTTTGGGAAAAGGTCAGCAAGATCTGCAACGTTGACGACTTGGAATTCCTTCTTGAAAGGACTCTTGAAGCCACGCAACTTAGGCAAGCGCATGTACAGTGGGAGCTGACCACCTTCGAAGCCAGGACGAACCTGATAACGCTTCTTGGTGCCCTTATCACCACGACCTGAGGTCTTACCCTTAGAGCCTTCACCACGACCTACACGGATGCGATCCTTCTTAGCTCCTGGAGCTGGACGCAACGTGTGCATATGCAGCATTGGTTCTTCGTTAGCCATAATCAGTCGACCTCCTCGACGCTCACCAAGTGACGAACGGCCATAACCAAGCCACGATTGACGGGGGTGTCCTCGCGAACTACGCTGTGACCAATCTTATGAAGGCCGAGCGTATGAACATTCGCGCGCTGGCGCTCAGTTGTATGAACTAAACCATGCACCAGAGTGATCTTCAAATTTGACATCACTCACCATCCTTTGCTTCAGATGCCTTGGCGGCCTGAGCTTCTTCGCGAGCCTTGCGAGCTTCGGCAATGCCAGCAGCACGCTCACGGAGCAAAGCATCAGGAGCGACTTCCTCAAGAGAAAGACCACGACGAGCAGAAATCTCTTCTGGCTCTTCGAGCTTCTTCAAAGCGTCCACAGTAGCACGCACTACGTTTACAGCAGTTGCAGAGCCCATGGACTTGGTGAGGATGTCCGTGATGCCGGCGCATTCCATAACAGCGCGTACAGCACCACCAGCAATTACACCAGTACCTGGAGCAGCTGGACGGAGCAACACAGTACCAGCAGCATCGTGACCGAGCACTGGATGAGTGACGGTGCCACGAATGCGTGGAACAGTGAACATATGCTTCTTAGCGTCAAGCTGACCCTTAGCAATAGCAGCTGGAACTTCGCGAGACTTGCCGTAACCAACACCAACAGTGCCCTTACCGTCGCCAACAACAACAAGTGCTGCAAAGCTAAAGGTACGACCACCCTTGTGGGTCTTGGAAACACGGTTAATAGTAACTACGCGATCCAGAAGCTCTTCGCCACGGTTTTCTTCACGACGATTACGACGTTCGCCGCGTTTACCCTCGCCCTTGTTACGGCGAGAACGACGATCATCGTTACGCTCCTCAGCGGATGCCTGAGTGTTCTGAGTTTCTTCAGCCACTTGGGTTTCCTTTTCGTTGTCGCTCACAGTGCCAGACCTCCCTGACGGGCGCCTTCAGCCACTGCTGCGACGCGACCATGATATTTGTTACCGCCACGGTCGAAGACTACAGCGGTGATACCCGCTTCCTTCGCCTTAGCCGCTACTAATTCGCCAACCTTGGTTGCAGCTTCAGTCTTCGTGCCAGTGAAACCAGCGAAGTCAGCAGTCAAAGTGGAAGCACTTACCAAAGTAATTCCCTTGGTATCATCCACAATCTGAGCAACCATATGACGGTTAGAACGGGAAACAACTAAACGAGGACGTTCAGATGTGCCGGCAATGTGCTTACGAAGACGGGCGTGACGACGCAAACGTGCGACTTTGGTACCCTTACCGAAAATCTTAACGCTCATATCACTTACCAGCCTTTCCAGCCTTGCGCAGGATACGTTCATCGGTGTACTTAATACCCTTACCCTTGTAAGGTTCTGGAGCACGAAGCTTACGAATGTTAGCAGCAACCTGACCAACAGTCTGCTTATCGGTGCCCTTTACGATTACCTGGTTAGGATTTGGCAACTCGAACTCAATACCTGCCGGTGGTTGAACGGTAATAGTGTGAGAATAACCGAGCGAGAACTCAATGCCCTTGCCCTTCATCACTGCACGATAACCGGTACCGACAATATCCAAAGTCTTGGTGTAGCCTTCATGTACACCCTTCACCATAGAAGCAACAATTGCGCGAGCCAAACCATGCTTTGCACGAGTTGGACGCAAATCGTCAACTGGAGTCAGAACAATCTGATTGTCAGCGACTGCTGCGGTGATTCCCTCTGGAATTTCATAAGAATCAGAACCCTTAGCGCCTTTGACGCTGAAGGACTGACCTTCAATCTTTACTTCCACGCCTGCAGGAATGTCGACGGGGAGCTTACCAATATGCGATGCCATCTTCAGCTCTCCTTTCTCACCATACGTAGGCGACGATTTCGCCGCCAATGCCTCGATCGAGGCATTCCTTCTGAGTCAACAATCCCGAGCTGGTCGAGATAATAGCAATACCGAGACCACCAAGAGGCATTGGCAAAGCATCAGACTTTGCGTAACGACGCAAGCCTGGCTTAGAAATGCGCTTGATGCCTTGGATAGAACGCTGGCCATTGGAGCCATACTTCAACGTAATTTCCAACGTCTGTCCAACCTTAGCTTCCTTAGCAGCGAAGTCCTTAATATAGCCTTCGTGCTTCAGAATCTCGGCGATATTCGCCTTGAATTTGGAGTACGGCATTTCCACGGTATCGTGCTTTGCCGCGCTCGCATTACGCAGACGTGTCAACATGTCTGCGATTGGATCTGTCATTGTCATGTGGGCTAACGCCCTTTCTCGCCGTGGTTTCCACCGCCTCTATATGAGAACTTTGTCTTCAAGCAGTGGACCTTCAGCGTCGATATTTACCAACTGGACTTCGTAACACCCGGCAACTCACCGCGATGAGCCTTCTCACGAAGGCAGATGCGGCACAGACCGAACTTGCGATACACGGAGTGAGGACGACCACAAACCTGGCAACGCGTATAAGCGCGTACCTTGAACTTCGGCTTGGCGGCCGCCTTGTTTTTCAGAGCGGTTTTTGCCATTTCAGTTCTCCTTGAATGGGAAACCGAGGTGCTTAAGCAAAGACTTGGCCTCCACATCGTCCTTGGTGGTAGTCACCACGGTGATGTCCATACCACGCTGATGATCAATCGAGTCAGGATCAATCTCATGGAACATAGACTGTTCCGTAAGACCAAAGTTGTAATTACCCTGACCGTCAAACTGGTTGCCATTGATACCACGGAAATCGCGGATACGAGGCAAAGCCAGAGTGAGCAAACGATCCAAGAATTCCCACATACGATCGCCACGAAGAGTTACGTAAGCACCGATAGCCTGACCTTCGCGCAAATGGAACTGAGCGACAGACTTCTTTGCCTTAGTTACCTTTGGCTTCTGGCCGGCAATCAAAGTGAGATCCTTAATCGCACCTTCAATGAGCTTAGAATCACGAGCTGCAGCGCCGACACCCATAGAGACGACAACCTTCTGCACGCGAGCCACCTGCATAGGATTAGTGTGGCCGAATTCTTTCTCCAAGGCTGGTACGATTTCATCCTTGTATTGTTGCTTTAAGCGCGGAGTTGCCGGCAACTCAACTGTAGTATCGGTCATGCCAGCTCCTTTCCGGACTTCTTGGCGACACGCACGCGCACGGTCTTAACCTTGCCGTCACGAGCCTCTTGCTTAACAATCACGCCAACGCGTGTAGGCTGCTTGGTCTCTGGATCAATAACCATCACATTAGAGCGATGGATTGGAGCCTCAACCGAGACAATGCCCGCCTGCTGACCCTGCTGGGTGGCGCGAACGTGCTTCTTAACGATCTGAACGCCTTCTACAATCAAACGGTCATCGGCTAGTACACGAACTACTTTGCCTTCCTTACCGCGATCCTTGCCGCGAATGACCTTCACCTGGTCGCCGGACTTAATCTTGGCTACCATATCAGATCACCTCCGGAGCAAGGGACACAATCTTCATGAAGCGCTGATCACGCAATTCACGACCGACTGGTCCGAAGATACGAGTGCCTTTTGGTTCACGACCGGAGCCGAGAATTACGGCGGCGTTCTCATCGAACTTAATATAGGAACCATCGACACGGCGATGTTCCTTGACAGTACGGACGACGACAGCCTTAACTACGTCGCCTTTCTTGACCGACCCGCCAGGGATCGCGTCCTTGACGGAGGCGACGATGATGTCGCCGATGCCGGCATAGCGTCGCTTCGATCCACCGAGCACGCGGATGGCAAGTAACTCCTTAGCACCCGTGTTGTCGGCGACATGAAGCCGCGTTTCCTGCTGAATCATTGATTCTCCTTAGCCGAGCTGGTTCTCCCCACTCACCTGTGTCTACACATTAGCAGACACAGGTGAAGCGCGGAGCCTTGCCGAACTTGTTTACTTGGCGCGCTCGATAATCGAGTCGAGACGCCAACGCTTGGTCTTGCTCAGTGGCCGAGTTTCCATAATACTCACGAGGTCGCCAATATGTGCCTCATTGTGTTCATCATGGGCTTTGACCTTGCGGGTGGAGCGAACGACTTTACCGTAAAGCGGGTGTGTCGAACGCTGCTCCAGCTCAACGGCGATTGTCTTGTCCATGGCCTCGGACACGACGTAGCCGCGACGAACCTTGCGGAAGTTGCGCTCTTGGTTCTCAGCCATGCTTACTTCTCCTTGACCTCAGTGGCGCCAGGCTCTTGGCTGATGCCGAGTTCACGCTCACGCAGGATAGTATACATCCTGGCAATGTCGTGCTTGACCGCCTTGAGGCGAGCGCTGTTTTCGAGTTGACCAGTTGCTGCCTGGAAGCGCAAGTTAAATAGCTCTTCCTTAGACTTCTTCAAGAAGCCTTCGATCTCAGCATTTGTCTTCTCGTTCAAATTCTTGATGGTGTAGTCTGCAGTTCCGACTGGCATCAGATGTCACCGCCTTCACGCGCAATAACACGGCATTTCATTGGGAGCTTATCGATAGCGCGGCGCAAAGCCTCGCGAGCGATGTCCTCAGAAACACCACCGATCTCGAACATTACGCGTCCTGGGTGGATGTTGGCAATCCAGAATTCTGGAGCACCCTTACCGGAACCCATTCGCGCACCAAGCGGGTGCTTGGTTAATGGACGATCTGGGAAGATCGTAATCCACACACGACCGCCACGCTTAATGTAGCGAGTCATTGCGATACGAGCTGCCTCGATCTGTCGGTTAGTGATGTAAGCCGGAGCCAGCGCCTGAATACCAAAATCGCCGAAAGCGATCTCGGTGCCACCCTTAGACATGCCGCTACGGGTAGGACGGTGCTGCTTACGATATTTAGTCCTCTTTGGGATAAGCATCTGCTCACTCCTTCGTTTCCGTTGCGGCAGGAGCTTCAGCAGCTGCAGCTTCAGCTGGCTTTTCAGCCTGTGCTTCAGCAGCCTTCTGCTGGTTAGCAGGACGTGCGCCACGACGTGGACGACGATCGCCACCACGACGACCTTCACGCTTACCCTGCTGAGCCTGCTGCTCTTCGAACTCACGCTCGGTCATATCACCCTTGTAGATCCAGACCTTTACGCCGATACGACCGTATGTGGTCTTAGCTTCAAAGAAGCCGTAATCAATCAAGGCACGAAGGGTCTGCAGTGGAACGCGACCCTCGCGATAGAACTCAGAGCGGCTCATTTCGGCACCACCAAGGCGACCGGAGAGCTTGATACGGATACCCTTGGCACCTGCACGCATTGCATCTTGCTGTGCCTTACGCATAGCACGACGGAATGTAACACGGTTTGTCAACTGCTCCGCAATTCCCTGAGCAACCAACTGAGCGTCAAGTGCAGCGTTCTTCACTTCGAAGATGTTGAGCTGTACTTGCTTGCCTGTGAGCTTCTCGAGCTTTGCGCGAACGCGCTCAGCTTCAGCGCCACGACGACCGATGATAATACCCGGACGAGCAGTGTGAATATCTACACGAACGCGATCACGAGTGCGCTCGATAACGATACGAGATACGCCGGCACGCTCGAGGTCATGGCTCATTTCCTTGCGAATCTTGTCATCCTCAAGGACGAAGTCACGATAACGCTCGCCAGCTTTGTTGGAGTCAGAGAACCACTTAGAGCGATGATTCTCGGTGATGCCCAGGCGATAGCCGAAAGGATTGATCTTCTGACCCATCTTTAGCGGGCTCCTTCCTTAAGCGAGACGATAACAGTGATATGGCTTGTGCGCTTGTTAATGCGCGCAGCGCGACCCTGTGCACGAGCACGGAAACGCTTAAGCGTTACACCCTCGTCCACATAGGTTTCCTTGATGACCAAGTCCTGCTCACGGAATGGTTCACCGGCTTTTTCAGCCTTAACGCGAGCGTTAGCAATCGCGCTTTCAAGAACCTTACGCACCGGCAATGATGCGTCCTGAGGAGCAAACTTCAAAATGGTAATAGCTTCGCTTGCACGCTTGCCTCGGATGAGGTCGACCATGCGGCGAGCCTTGCGCGGCGTCACGCGAACGTGACGAGCGATTGCTTTAGCTTCCATGTGTCCTAACTCTCCTTTAGCGGCGTGCCTTTTTGTCGTCCTTCACATGACCCTTAAAGGTCTTGGTCGGGGCGAACTCACCGAGCTTATGACCAACCATGGCTTCGGTAACGAATACCGGCACATGCTTGCGGCCATCATGTACGGCAAAGGTGTGTCCAATGAAATCAGGAGTAATCATCGAACGACGCGACCAAGTCTTAATGACATTGTGCGTACCCTTGTCGTTTTGCTCGTCGACTTTCTTCTGCAAGTGGGCGTCGACGAAAGGGCCCTTCTTGATGCTACGAGTCATCTATTCGACACTCCCTTACTTGCGGTTCTTACCATTCGGGCGACGACGAACAATCATCTTGTTCGAAGCCTTCTTTGGACGACGTGTACGAACCTCGCCCTTGCCCCATGGAGAAACTGGTGGCTTACCACCACGGGTGCGACCACCATGTGGATGGTCCACAGGGTTCATGGATTCGCCTCGGGTGATTGGTCTACGACCAAGCCAACGTGCGCGACCTGCCTTACCAAGCTCGATATTGGCGTGATCGGAGTTACCTACTTCGCCAACAGTAGCGCGGCAACGAGCGTCCACGTTACGAATTTCGCCAGATGGCATACGCAACTGCGCATAAGCACCATCCTTAGCGACAAGCTGAACAGCAGCACCAGCGGAACGAGCAATCTTCGCACCACCAAGTGGACGAAGCTCAATCGCGTGAACCACGGTACCAGTTGGGATATTCTTCAGAGGCAGGTTGTTGCCTGGCTTAATATCAGCCTGAGCGCCGGTCTCAATAACATCACCCTGGGCAACGCCTTCAGGAGCGATAATGTAACGCTTCTCACCGTCTGCGTAATGCAACAAAGCGATGCGAGCGGAACGGTTAGGGTCATACTCAATATGAGCGACCTTTGCTGGCACGCCATCCTTGTCCCAACGCTTGAAGTCGATGAGACGATACTGACGCTTGTGACCACCGCCGCGATGGCGAGAAGTCATGCGGCCGTAAGAGTTACGACCACCAGTCTTGCTGAGTTTGCGTACCAGCGACTTTTCAGGCGTAGAACGCGTGATCTCGGCAAAATCCGAAACCGAAGCGTTGCGACGGCCTGCAGTCGTCGGCTTATAAACGCGGATAGCCATAATATAGTATTCCTTTACTTTTCTCGGCTAGCCTTCAGTTACCAAAGATGTCAATCGTTTGACCTTCAGCCACGGTGACAATAGCACGCTTCTGGTTCACACGACGGCCGAAACCAGTGCGAGAGCGCTTCAACTTGCCAGCGCGGTTCAAAGTGTTAACGTTTGTCACCTTGACCTTGAAGATTTCTTCGATAGCCTGCTTGATCTGAACCTTGTTAGCATCTGGAGCCACTACGAAAGTGTACTGACCACGATCAGAAGCTGCGTAACTTTTTTCAGAAACAACTGGCTTAAGAATTACGTCATGTGCTGGGTTATGGACTGCGACCATTTAAATCAGGCCTCCTTAACGACAGGCTCGGTCTTAGCAGCAACGAAGGCTTCGAAGCCTTCCTTGGAGAAGACGACGTACTGAGCTGTAACAACATCGTAAGTGTTGAGCTGATCAGCGAAGATCACGTGAACAGTTGGAATGTTGCGTACAGACATCCACTCATTGATGTTCTCACGAGAAAGAACAACAGTAGTGAATTGGTTATTGGTCACAGGAGTAAGTGCTGCAACAGCTGTCTTGGTGGATGGAACATCCTTAATACCAAAGTCAACTACAGCAATACGTCCAGCATTTGCACGATCCGAAAGAACGTAGCGAAGAGCAGCTGCCTTCATCTTCTTCGGGGTGCGCTGATCGTACTTACGAGGAACTGGACCGTGAACAACGCCACCATGTACCCACTGAGGAGCACGAATGGAACCCTGGCGAGCACGACCGGTGCCCTTCTGCTTCCATGGCTTCTTACCGCCGCCGGAAACATTAGCACGATTCTTCACAGCATGGGTGCCCTGACGAGCAGCAGCAAGCTGAGCGATTACGACCTGATGAACCAGTGGACCGTGAGCTAAAACGTCTTCGTTGGAGATGCCGAAAATTTCAGCAGGAGCTTCAACGGTTCCGTTTGCATTGCCCTTAGTATCAGTGACGTTCAGAGTTACGTTTGCCATAATTATCAGGCTCCCTTCACTGCCGAACGGACGAGAACGATTGCGCCCTTAGGACCTGGAACAGCGCCCTTAATAGCGAGAATGCCGTTCTCGACATCCGAAGAAACGATGGTGAGGTTAAGCGCGGTGGAAGTCACATGACCCATGCGACCAGCCATACGCTTGCCCTTCAAAATGCGGCTTGGAGTTGCGCAAGCGCCCACAGAACCTGGGCGACGTTCGTTCTTGTGCGAGCCGTGAGTACGACGATAGGACTTGAAGCCCCAACGCTTGATAGTGCCAGCAAAACCCTTACCCTTGGTAGTGCCAGTGACATCTACTTCAGAACCCTCAGCGAACAATTCAGCAGTCAATTCCTGACCTAGCTGATAATCTGCCGCGTTCTCGGTGCGCACCTCAGCGAGGTGACGACGAGGAGTTACACCAGCCTTTGCAAAATGACCAGCCAATGGCTTAGTCACCTTGGTAGGATCAATCTGGCCGTAACCGAGCTGTACTGCGCAATAACCGTCAGACTCTACAGTCTTTACAGCGGTAACTACGTTAGTAGCAACTTCAACCAGAGTTACGGGGACGAAGAAGCCGTTTTCATCCCAAACCTGCGACATACCCAGCTTGCGGCCGAGCAATGCAGTGCGATTCTTATTCTGCGACATTACTTTCTCCCCCTTCCTACAGCTTGATCTCGATGTTTACATCCGCAGGCAGGTCAATGTGCATCAAAGAATCCACAGCCTTTGGCGTTGGATCTACGATGTCAATGAGGCGCTTATGAGTGCGCATCTCGAAATGCTCGCGAGAATCCTTGTATTTATGAGGAGAACGGATAACAACAAACACGTTCTTCTCGGTCGGCAGAGGAACCGGACCCACTACTGTGGCGCCCGCGTTCGTCACCGTCTCGACGATTTTCTTCGCCGATTGGTCGATGACCTCATGGTCATAGGACTTAAGCCTGATGCGGATTTTCTGTCCCGCCATTGCCGTCCGCCCTTTCTAGCGATTCGTTTACTGTTTACCAACCTGAATTCAAGGGCACCGGCGAGAATAAACCCCTAGGGTAATTCCACATCAGTGCGCGGCATCAAAAACCTATTCATACAAAAAGATTTCGATTCAAAGTTTTTGCTTCCGCGCTCGCTTTTTTTAATTACAATATGCGAGCCTTAAAACAGGCAACTAAGTAATTAAACCATCAACCTTCGATTATTAAAAACCGGGCGTGTCGGCTATTTTCCAACAAAAAATGGCAGAAACTACAATTAGTTGAGCTTCTGCCATTATTAACTAGATATGCAAATAATTACGCCGCTTCACGCTCCAAGCGCATGCGATGGCCTTCTTCTTGAGAAACACCATAATATGCAGCAATAGCAATATCCTTCATATCCTCAATTTGCGGAATACGAGGATTTGCAGGCGCACACTGATCTTCGTAAGCACGCATGCCAATATTGTCAAGTATCGACCAGTAGTACGCTTCGTCTACGCCACAAGCCTTAAACGAAGCGTCCATTCCAAGCTTTTCATTTCGATACTCTTCAACAGCACGAGCAAGATTTTCAACGCCTTCTTCAGGAGTTTTACCAGGATCTACACCAAGATTCTTAGCGATCTCCTGATACCTCTCAAGAGCAATATAGCGGTTGTACTTTGGCCAGCTAGTTGGCTCTTGCGGAATTTGACCGTTATAGCGAATAACGTAAGGCAGCAAAATTGCGTTCGTATGACCGTGTACAACGTGGCACAAAGCACCAATAGTATGAGCCATAGCGTGGCACATTCCTAAGAATGCAGAACCAAACGCCATTCCAGCCATAGTAGCTGCATTATGCATTTTTTCTTTTGCTTCAATCTTGCGCTGAGAATCTTCACAATTCACAGAATCGTTGAGATTTTCCCAAATAAGTTTCGAAGCGTGCAAAGCCATAGCATCCGTAAAATCATTTGCGTAAACAGAAACATAAGCTTCCATAGCATGAGTTAAAGCATCAAAACCAGAATCGCACGCCAATCGACGCGGCTGAGTACGAGCCAAAACAGGATCGACTATTGCGACCGTTGGAGTCAAAGCGTAATCCGTAATAGGATACTTGTATCCAGTCTTGTGATCTGTAATAACAGCGTAAGGCGTAACTTCAGAACCAGTTCCGGAAGAAGTTGGTATGCAAATAAGCTTAGCTTTGCTACCAAGAGGCGGAATCTTAAATGCGCGCTTACGAATATCGAAGAACTTTTCTCGCAAATCAGCGAAAGAAATCTCCGGATGCTCATACATAAGCCACATAATCTTAGAAGCATCCATTGGAGAACCGCCACCAACAGCAATAATTGTGTCTGGCTGGAATTCGTCACGCATCATTGCGGCGCCACGCTCAACTGTTTCAACGCTTGGCTCAGGCTCAACGTAATCAATAATACGGAAGCTAACGCGATTATCTCGAGCACGAAGCTGATCAACAATCTTATCGACTACGCCAAGTTGCTCCATAACCTTATCGCACACAATAACTGCGCGCTCAACGCCGTACATATCTCTCAAATAACGAATAGCATTCGGCTCAAAATAAGTTTTAGCCGGAATCTTGAACCATTGCATATTATTATTCCTTCGTGCAATACGCTTAATATTAAGAAGATTTATAGCTTGTACGTTGCCAGAAACGGAATTTCCACCATAAGATCCGCATCCAAGAGTAAGCGAAGGAGCAATCGCGTTGTAAATGTCTCCAACGCCACCAAGAGATCCAGGAGAATTCCAAACAATTCTGCAAGCATGCATACGAACACCATATTCGCGCACAAGATCTTGATTATTTGTGTGAATTACAGCAGTGTGACCAGCTCCATGCACAAGCATCTGTTCACACATCTTGAAGCCTTGTTCCTTATTTTCTGCGCGAAGCATTGCGTGTACAGGAGCGAGCTTTTCCATAGTAAGCGGCTCCATTTCGCCAACTTCTTTGCACTCTGCAACCAAAATCACAGCATCTTCTGGAATTTCAAATCCAGCTTCGTGCGCAATATATTGCGGAGACTTACCAGGAACAACAGAATTAAGTTTTGGCGTATTTCCAGAATATGCAGTGCATCCAAACATATATTGTTCAAGCTTAGCTTTTTCGTCAGCGTTAACAAAATATGCTTTCCTGCGCTTCAATTCGCGAAGCAATGGCTCATATACATCCTTATGCGCAATAATTGCTTGCTCTGTTGCACAAATCATTCCGTAATCAAAATGCTTTGAAAGAATCAAATCATTTGCAGCACGCACAATATCAACATCACTATCGACATATGCAGGAGCATTTCCAGCACCAACACCAAGAGCAGGTTTTCCTGAAGAATACGCCGCCTTAACCATTCCAGGACCGCCTGTTGCAAGAATAGTTGCGATCTTTGGATGTTTCATCAATGCACCAGTAGCTTCAATTGAAGGATACTCAATCCACTGAATGCAATCTTTTGGCGCGCCTGCAGCCACAGCAGCATCGCGAACAATTCGAGCTGCTTCAGAAGAGCACTTTTGCGCGAAAGGATGGAATCCAAAAATAATTGGGCAACGAGTCTTAAGTGCAATAAGCGACTTAAAAATAGCTGTAGAAGTTGGGTTTGTAACTGGAGTGACGCCTGCAACAATACCAACCGGTTCAGCTATTTCGTCAATTCCGAGAACATCGTCCTCGCGAATAATACCAACTGTTTTTTGACCTGCTAGATAATGCGTAATATGTTCGCATGCAAAGATATTTTTTGTAGCTTTATCTTCTACTAAACCACGACCTGTTTCATCAACAGCCATCTTTGCAAGAACCAAATGTTTATTCAACGCTGCCACTGAAGCTTTAGCAACAATATGATCAATTTGCTGCTGATTAAGCTTCTCAAACTCATTCAAAGCGACAGTTGCTTTTTCAACAAGTTTATCAACTTCATTTTGAGCAGCTAACGCAATGTCATCAGCACTAGCAGTTTTGCCAGTTTCGGCTTGGTGTTGTGCCTCAACCATGAGTATCCTCCTCGATAGTTCCACCAGCGGTATCAATAGACTTATGAACAAACTAATTTAGTATTCACCGCTAAATATGTGATACAAGTCACAATTTAGTCTCTTTGCTGTACTTTCGCATCTTTGAAGCGAGTTGCGCTATTTATGAGCGAGCTTTATCCTCTATTGTTCGTTATTTGTTCTTTTTTGTAATGATTTATGTTCGATTAATAGATAAATTTTTCTAGAATGTCAATTTTGACAGATAATTACACACTATTTATAACATTTACTCAACAAATTTAATAAATAATAAAAAATACAAAAATGGCTCCCAGCAAAACCAGGAGCCATTTGTAAATATAAATTCGCGAAACTTAACGCTTCGAGAACTGAGGTGCACGACGTGCCTTGTGCAAACCAGCCTTCTTGCGTTCCACAACGCGAGCGTCACGAGTCAAGAAGCCAGCCTTCTTCAAAGCAACACGGTTTGCATCGCGATCGATAGCATTCAATGCACGAGCAACACCCAAACGAATAGCACCAGCTTGACCAGTGGTACCACCACCGTCAACGAGGACTACAACATCAAACTTGCCTTCAAGCTTGAGCAACACGATTGGTGAATTCACTTCGCGTTGCAACAAACGAGATGGGAAGTACTCCTCCAAAGTGCGACCATTGATAGTCCACTTACCGGAGCCAGGAACCAAACGCACGCGAGCAACAGCTTCCTTACGACGACCAGTGCCGTAGCCTGGCTCGATGGCGGAAGTACCAGTGCCTGCACCAGCATTGGTTTCAGTGGTGTAGCTAGTCAGTTCTTCTTCGTTCTCAAGAACCGCGGAGTTGTTATTTTCTGCCATATCTATTCTCCTTGATCTCACTTAGCCTGCTGAGAGACCTGAGCGATCTCGAAGACCTGTGGCTTCTGCGAAGTGTGCGGATGCTCAGCTCCGGTGAACACACGAAGACGGTCAAGCTGCACCTTAGCAAGACGATTCTTTGGAAGCATACCCTTAACGGCAGCCATGATAATACGCTTTGGATTCCTTTCCAAAAGCTCTGCATAGCTATCACGACGAAGGCCGCCCGGACGACCAGAGTGGGAATACAGTTCCTTGCTCAACTTATTGCCAGTCAAAGCAATCTTTTCAGCGTTAATAATAATAACGTGATTGCCAGAATCAGCATGAGGAGCAAACGTTGGCTTATTCTTACCACGCAGCAAGATTGCTACCTGAGAGGCCAAACGACCAAGTACCACGTCAGTGGCATCGATGATGTACCAGTCATGAGTTAAATCTGCTGGTTTCGGTGTGAAAGTCTTCACAATCGTACCTTTTCTCTATTGTGTTTCGAGCGTATATCTTCTTGGTTTATAGAAAATATTTTACTCATAATCCGTGGGCTCCCTGAAAGTCCTCGATGGCGAGTGGGAAAAGCGCTTTGAAGGACCCCTTAGGGAAACACAACAATCTGCAAGTATATCGCCAAGTGGCGACTACTTGCAAGTGTCTATTTTATATAAGGCTGAGACGAATACAAAACAAATTGCTAAACAAATTGTCAAACAAAATAAATCACAAAATGTTATGCATTCATAATCGCAGAAAGCGACTGCACTCGAGGCAAATCAAACATATTATCCAAGGACACAGGATTGCCTTCACCATCAGCTAATGGAATACGCCAATTCGGATACTCGTCATTCGTTCCAGGCTGATTTTGCACACGACACTCTCCAACTGCATCGACCAAAGAAGCAGCCAACAATCTGGAAGGAGCAGCCTTCAAAGCGCGGTACAATGCTTCAACAATCTCCTGAGTATGAGCATCCTCATCCTCAAGCAACTGAGCATCCAAATAACCACCTTTGACCAACATTCGCATCATAGCGCGATGCTCTGCCTCAGCTCCAGCGCGGAATTCTTCAACAGAACCAGTAAGCAAGTGCAAGCGCTCACGAATATTAACTTGCTCATAGCGCAAATAGCCGGCAGCAGGAGGCAAATCATGCGTATTTACAGATGCAAGCGTCATTTCGCGCCACTTGTCTGGAGTACGGAATTCGCCGTCACGCTCTTCGAACCATTCAACCGTGCAACCAAGCACAGCCTTCTTGCGCAACACTTCCAAAGCATTTGCGGGCAAAACACCCAAATCTTCGCCAACAACTACACCGTGAGCACGAGCGGCTTCAATTGCCAAAATGCCAAGCATAATATCAGCATCGTAGTAAACATAAGCACCGCCACTTGGAGCTGAACCTTCTGGAATCCACCATAAGCGGAAAAGTCCAAGAATATGGTCAATGCGAACAGCACCTGCTGAAGCAAACATTCCATGAACCATATCTCGGTATGTTTTAAAACCAGTCCGCTCAAGCTCAAATGGGTGCAAAGGTGGCTGAGACCAATCTTGACCTTGCTGATTGAAGTAATCAGGTGGAGCGCCAACAGTAGCTCCGTTAGCAAATCTCTCCGGATTCCACCAAACTTCAGATCCTGCAGGATGCACGCCAACAGCCATATCAGACATAATGCCGATTTTCATACCAGCTTTACGTGCAGCAACTTGAGCATCATGCAATTGCGTAAAAGCAACCCACTCAAGCCAACGATAAAACTCAAGAGTATCTGGGAAACGATTAGCTAATTCGCGAACTTGCTCAGAATCCTTAGTAAGAGTTTTCTCCCAGCAATCGTCACCCTTTGGAACACCCCACTTGTCGTAGCACAAGCACCAAGTGGCATAAGATTCAAGCCTGTCACCCATCTCATGCTTAAACTCATTAAAAATGCGAGCGCGATCTTCAGACATACCAGCCTTGAAAATCAGCCACAATGCACGCATTTTTACACGCCACATGGAATCACGGTCTATTATTTGCGCGTCATTGTTAAGCGGCTCAACCTGTCCATGAAGCTTTTCAATTTCTTTGCGAGTTTTATCATTTAACGTTTCGTACTCAGGAATACTTTCTGGGCTAATATACGTTACGTTTACCATTCCTCGAGCAACCGGCAGGTATGGGGATGGAGTAAGCGGAGTTATAGGCTCACCTGCATGCATTGGGTTTATTAACACAAAGTCAGCGCCAGTTTTTTGCTTAGCTTCAGTAAGAAGAGTCGCCAAATCAGCAAAATCACCAACACCCCAAGACTTCGAAGAACGGATTGAGTAAAGTTGTGCCATCCATCCCCAAAGCTGTTCTCCATTGGACTCTAAGGAATTCAGCGTATCAATGCTTTCTGGAGCACTAATAAGTGTTGCTTCTTCTTGTCTCTCACCAACTATCACACGCAATGTGTGATAACCCATTGGCACATCTTCAGGAATTTTTATAAGAGATGTTGCAACAAATTTTCCATTTACAGGGTATGCAACATCATTTTCGTTAGGAACAATAGTTAAATCGCCTTTATATTGTTCACCATTTTCCAATGTCAATGTTGCAACTGGGTATTCTAATATTCCCGTATTAACTGTAACTTCATCACATTTGCCAACAGTGTGCAAAACTGTTGGAGCAACAATACGACCGTGTCGATACGCTAAAACGTCGTTTGTAGATCTTTCTATTGTCTCATTTGTGGAAGCATCTACGCCTAATGCGCCTAAGACAGAAACTAATACGTTATCTTGAATCTCGTGTTTTTGATTATCCGAACCAATAAAACTCACGCCAACGCCCATTAATTCAGCAAGACGGTGTAATGGCTTCATTGCTACTTCTTCATCTGTTGTATTATCCATACGCTCCATTATTCGCGTTAGCAACGACTGCGCGCCGCTGATGATACATCTTCAGATTTATCGTTGCATAGTTCTTGCAGCACATTTTGTGGAACACAAGGATTTAGCGCAACAGCTCTTCGTACCATGGAAGCTAATACAATTGGAGCGTTTTCTTCTGCACTAACACCAAGGGAGGCGAGATATTTCAATGTTTCAGCACTTATGCCATCCGATTGCGCACCCTCTAAACGCATTTTCCAAGAAGCTTTTGGATTGCATAATGCAGCATTTCGAACTGCGTTACATGAATCTTTAGTAAGTCTTCCAACTAACCAATTTTTAGCATTTTTATTTTCAGCAACAGCCAAACGTACTTTATCAGCAGAATCTTCAGAAAGTTTCACTAATATGTTTGGGAAAGGCATTTCTGTAGCTAAATAAATACGGTCTTCTTCTGGAGTATTGATATTACCTGCAACTGCTTCAAGCAAGGAGGTGGCTCTAGAAAATGCCGCTTGGTCTGATCGATCCGGTAATTCTCTCCTAGCAAATTCATGAAGCTCAGCTGAATCTTCGCTATGTCGTAAATGCTCATATACAGCAGTTAAAGGTTCATAAGATGAATCGTCAATAGTGTTTGTTTTTTCATTAGTCTTTTCCATGAAATCACCTTTAACGCTTAGTATCTATCAGCTTATTACTTAGAGTACCATCTGCTTCCGGCACAACACTTCCAGAAAAAGCATTCTGAACCATATCAAGAAATTCTTGTGATTTTAAAGTTGGAATAGCAATATTAAGAGAAATTTCAGCACCATAAATTTCGTTGTCAATTATGCCTTCCATTTGGCTTACAATATGCTGCAACATTCGCAATTGTTGATATTGCAACTTGCAAGTAAAACGAGTGCACGTAATAATATCAACTATTTGCGCAGATTCTACTGCCATACTTGCTGCACGCGCATAAGCTCTGGTTAGGCCACCAGCTCCAAGCAAAATACCGCCAAAATATCGTGTTACTGTTACTACACAATCTGTTAAATTTGACGATCTAAGTACATCTAATATTGGTTTTCCTGCTGTTCCAGTTGGCTCACCATCATCACTCATGCGCTCACACAATTGAGCTTTCGACGAGCCACAAATTGCAGCATAAGCAACATGACGAGCTTTAGGATTCTTAAAACGCACTGATTGCATAAATTCCGCAGCATCGTCAAGATTATCAATATGACAAATGCATCCAATAAACTCTGATTTTTTCTCTACGAAAGAAGCCTCGAAAGGCTGTGATTGCAATTGACGAACAGTGTGCAGAATATTATGCGAATTAGTCACTAGATACTACCCAATACTACGCTTTTTCGTAACGCAATAACCTGTCAATGATACCAGAAATATCTTCCATTGCTGCATCGGCACCTTCTTCGGTACCAATTTTTACAGATTCATGTATTTCTTTATTGACATGTTCCCTTGCCACTATCACTGCTAAAGAATGTAAAGCAGCAGTTGCAGCGGAAAGCTGCATAAGAACATCTTGACACTTCGCATCGTTTTCAATCATAGTATTGACTGCTGCAAGCTGACCTTGTACTCGATGCATGCGTACTATCAGTTTTTCTTTATCAATATCATAATTTTTCATCGTTACTCCGATTTATCAATTACACAACCACATAAAGGTTATAACATCATATATAAATTAATACAATAAATCGTTGTATCTATATTATGCATCATCGTATTATTTATTGCAAAATGACGCGTTAATCTACTTCAAAAAAATCTCAATAGACTAACGCGCCAAATATTCTACATTAAAAATGCGCTATTTCACTAACCGACGCCTCATTGGAGGAATCCCGCCATGTCGCGCTCCACCAGACATTCTCCCATGCTTAGGAACTATAGATGAAAAACGACCTAACGATAAACCTGAAGCAAAGGTTAACGTAATAACAGCCAGAAGTATCACAGTTATTGAAGAAGCACCAGTAACAGCAAGCGATGTTGGAATTGTATTACTTCGATTAACATAATTCTTATTAGCATTTTCGTTGCTATTTGTGCTGTCGTGTTGATTGGAAGCATTATCATTCACATCATTTTTCGAATCAGTTGAATCATCACTGCCAGTTTTACTATGATTTTCTTCTACATTTTCTTTGTTTTCTTTATTATTCTCCTCATTTTCATCATTCTTAGAACGATCCTCGCCGCCGGAAACTTGCACAGTCTCTCCTTCTACACCCAATGCGTGAGTTGCTAAAGGATTACCCTGAGCATCGTAAACTTCAGCTTTCCAATAAACAGTTCCTTCATGATCTAATGTAATATCTGCAGAACTTACAGAAATAGAAGACTTTTTACTTTCTTCAGCTTGTTTATTTGTAATATTTACGCGAGATTGAGGCATTTTTTTCTCAATTTCAGCAGATATTACAGTTTCCTTAGTCTCTTTAGTTTCCTTAGCTTTCTTAGCTTTCTTAATCTCCTTAGTTTCAGAATCACTGCCATTCTTAGCATCGCCATTCTTAGCGTCACCATTCTTAGCATCGCTACATTTAGCTCCATTAGAATCACTCTTATTCCCCTTACCATCTTCATACTCGTATGCACTAAACACTACGTAACTTCCTTTTGGCAACGTGCCAGTAATACGAGCATTATCGTGGAACTTTTCACCAGCCTTAACTTTTTCATCGCTTACTCTAGTTGTAACAGATACAGGGGTAGTTAAAACATCCGGTTCAACTAAGGCACGACTCCACAATCCGTCATACGCGGATTTATGAGCTAAAGCGCGTGAAGAACCAGGAAAATCATAAACAAACACATACCATCCTGACTCACTATTTTTATTAGCGCGAATATGCACGTTATTTTCCAAAACTTTCGGCTCAGTAGTAGACCTATCAGTTCCAGCAATAGGTCTAAGCGTAATATTTCCGTTGCCAATCTTGTACACGCCATTAACTGCAGGAACATCCCACTTTGCAATCAAACGATGATGACTATCTTCTTTTGGCTCTTGATAAGACGGCTCGCCTTTAGATCCCGGCATATAATTTTCGTTGTCTTTTTTAGTAGGATTTTCGCTACCTGCACCAGCCCACCAAACGCGAATATGCGCTTTTTTATCTTCATTAAAGCCGTAACTGTTATTTCCCTTAAAAGATCCGTAAGTTTCAGGAAGACCTCTTACAGTAATCTCATTAACAATTTCCGTATTAAGCCCAACAGTTTGCTGCTTAGCAACAATATCTGAGCTCACGGTTGCTTGATGAACAGCCGTAGTGTCTGTAGAACCAAATAGCTGCACAACATCATCTTTCAGAAACTCTCGGTCAGATTTATTCTGAGAATCGCGAGAAATAATCCAAACCCATGTGCCAAACAAACCTGCTTCTAAATCATTTACTTTATAAGCTTCTGCTTTATCAAGATCAGATGCTGTAATATCGCCATTAGCGCGTTTTGCTACTGCAGTTATAGTTTCGCCAGAATTAGAGAAATTAGCTTTAGCCGCAGCAACTTGGCGCAAATTAGGCATAGAACGCATGCGATTCAAGTACTCTTTAGCAGATTCACCACTATTTCGCTGTTGAATATGCAAAATATCTTCAGCTGAACCTACAAAATAGTAGCCTTGCGCGCGAAGACGAACATTTTCTGGCCAAGAATCATTTCCTGCAACACTGCTAGTTACAGTACTATCTACCTGCTCTCCTGCACGCAGCTCATGCTTTGATATTTTCGACTTAAGTAACGGCTGGAAAGTTTTTTCTACACCAAAAGAAAAATCTTGCGGATACCATGTATTTTCAAAAGATCTAATCACATCTTGACCATCTGGAGAGAATAAACGTTCAGCTTTTGGAGCGTTAAAAGAAACTTCAATTCGAGCGTTTCCAGCATCAAGTGCGTTCCAAGTAATATCTAAACCTTCTTTTTTAGATTTTCCTTCAAAAGACTCAGATCCGTTAGCAAATTTAATAAGATTATTTGAGGATTTTACTTTAATAGGTACTCCTCCTAAAGAATCTCCATTAGAATTTTGCAGACTAATATGCATTACGCCAATGCGCTTGCCCTTAGTGTAATCATTTTTTAGCACAGCCTTAACCGGAGTTTCTTTAACACCCTGCTGCCACAACTTATCTGCCTTATTCCTTAAAGTTTCTGTTTCAACGTCTACAAATCCGTTTTCAACAGCCTCCTTCCATCTATCTTGATTAATATCAAAATGATTATGAATCATAAACGCCAAAGCAGCCTGAGTTAAATCATCGTCATTGTTGTTGTGCGTTTTAATAATATTTGCAGCAATACGATAATCTTCACCATTCATCTGCTTAATATTGCCTTTGTAATCTATAAACACGGAAGATTCCATGCAAAAAATAGAATTCTTTCTACCCTCCCACTTATCCGTAACAGGACCGAGCCTTAGCCTTGCAATCTTTTCGCTTAGCCATTCAACAGTATTCGACTTTTTGTAATAATAACCCGTTAATTTATCGACAGATCCCATAGCAATTTGCGAACAAAGCACCGAAGGAACTAGTACTGCGGAAGTAAACAATGCCAACATTTTGCGAATATTTTTTTGTTTCATGAGGTTTCGCAATTTATTCGCACAACTAAAATTAGTATGCTTCCCCAAATATGTTTCCATAAAAATCTCCTTTAACCCAACCCTTAATGCAATAGCGAATTATGAGAATAATTTTCTATTTGCATTGAACACTAGAGTAAGCGCTCATGACATCAACTATGACTTTAGAAAAGATTTGCGTAAATATTTTTTTAGTATTGTGGTTAAAAGGTAGTATTTGGATAAAAGTTATGCACAAATCCACAATTTTGCTTAAATCTCTTGCCTAAATTTTTGCCGTTTACCCGCCGCTTACCCAATTTTTTCATGTGGAGATTTTTAAAAAAACAAAAACTCCGGACTGCAAAAAGCAATCCGGAGTAATCCGCGGAGTCAGAGAGATTCGAACTCTCGAGCCGCTTACACGACTAACACCTTAGCAGGGTGCCCCTATCGGCCACTCAGGCATGACTCCACTTGTTTACTGTACATAACAGCAACAGATTGACACTATAGCACCTCTTAAGGACTGTAAACAAGCTTGGCGACACACTTTAAGATAACATTTAATATAACAATATCCAGTGCTACACAGGATTGTGATCTCCAGAAAACGTTACAACTACAGCAAACATAACAAGAATTATTCCTGCAATATCAGTCAATGTTGGAATTTCACCAAATCCCATTCCAATAATAACCGCGATTGCAGGATACAACGCTTGCATAACAGAGTATTTTGCAGAAGTAACACGTTTCAATAAAACCTGATCAAGCAAAGTTGGGAAGAAAGAAGCACATATTGCAATAACCAACATTAACGCAAGTAAAGCAAAAGAACCACCAGGGCGAGCAGCCCAAGTAGCTTCTGGTTTAGGCGAAATAACATGCTGCACTGCAGGAACAGCAAGAACAACAGATTGCAACAGCCAACCAATAAGAGCTGCAACACTTACACGATCAATAGCGTGCGAACTTTTTGCCAACATGCGACCTGAAACAATATATAGGCCCCACATTGAACCGCCAACAAGAATGGCGAATAACCCAATTAGAAAATGCGGGCTTACTGAACTATGTATAGAAGCGCTAGCTAACAGCATAATGCCACAAACAGCAATCACAATTCCCACACGCTCTCGCCATTCATGACCTGTAATAACAGCTACAAGCAAGGGACCTATGAATTCTATAGTTACCGCAACACCAACAGCCATGCAACTAATAGCAACATAGAACATAGTGTTCATAGCAACTAACGACACGCCAACAGCTGCAACAATCCCCCATTCTCGTAGCGTTTTTGGCAAAAGACTACGTTTGCTGCGAGAAAATGGTCTTCTCCAAGCCAAAAGCAACAATGTCATAAATCCTACGCGATACCACACTGCATACAGAGGATCCAATTGGCTAAAAGCTACTTTTGCAACAGAAGTTGCTGTATACACCATTGAAGCCTCAATGACGATAATAAGCAGCACAGGCATGCGATGTAAAAGATTGACGACAAATTGCTTCATAGCAACAACCCTACATGAATATTGATTCGACATACGCTTTTTTACAAAAACATTAGTTTAATCCACAAATTTTTTCCATAAAATCGAACGTTTGTTCTATTATAAACTTATGAGTACAGCACCGAGAGTACAAGCAGCGAAACGTGATTGGGGGCACGACACCTCAGGTTGTAACATACTTCATGTCGACATGGATGCATTTTATGCTTCTTTAGAAGTTGCAAGACACCCGGAGCTTAAAGGAAAGCCGCTTATTATCGGCACAGGCAATCGCGCTGTTGTTTCTGCAGCAAGCTACGAAGCGCGCGCTTACGGCGTTAATTCCGCTATGCCCGTTGTTAAAGCTAGAAATCTTTGTCCACAAGGAGTTTTCTTGCCAGTTGACATTCCTTACTATTCAAGCGTTTCCAAAAGTATTTTTGAAAATATTTTTTTGCATATTACTAATCAAGTTGAAAAAGTTTCTGTTGACGAATGCTATATGAATGTTAAATCGGCTTTATTACAGTGGAAATCGCCTGTAAATATTGGAACTTGGGTACGAAAAGAAGTATTTGAAAAGTATCATATTACATGCTCGGTTGGCATTGCCAGCAATAAACTTATTGCAAAGATGGCTTCAACTAACGCAAAACCTAACGGAATGCTTCTTATTCCGCAAAAATGTAATGAAGATTTTGTGTCAATAATGCCATTGCGCGCAATACCAGGAATTGGCTCATCTTTAATACATAAGCTTGAGGATTGGGGCTTATCTACTGTTGCGTCGCTTAAAAATGTTGACGAAGCAACGCTTACTCGCATAACGGGTTCGCAAATCTTAGCAAGAATGATATATCAATCAGTTAGGGGCATAGACGAGCGCACTGTGACTGCACATGCCCCTGAAAAATCCATTGGAACTGAGCGAACTCTTGATACAGATACCACGAACGAGAATGCTGTTAAACAATTACTACAGCAATGCTGCAGCGAAGTAACTCAACAGTTGCGAAACAGAAAACTTATGGCACGCACTATAACGTTAAAACTACGCTTTGGCGACTTGCATTATGTTACTAGATCTTCTACTTTGCAAAACGCAACTGATTCAACACACGAGTTTTACGAGCATGTCGTTGTTTTGCTTTCTAAAGCTAATCCAACTGTGCATAATTACATTCTTGGAGGCAATAACACAAAGCTTTTAAGCCCAGTTCGTTTAGCTGGTGTTACAGCGAATAATCTTGTGCCAGCAAACAAAGTTTCACTTCAGCCTTCTCTAAACGATATTCTGGAGGAAAATACTCGCGAATCTAAAAATCCTACACAAAACATCATGTCCACAATGAATAAAAATACTAGATTGCGTCGCGCAGAACACGCTTTAGATGCCGTTCGCAAAAAATACGGCAACAACGCTGCCCACATTGGATTGTAAACTCGCGCCACATTAAATAATACTTTGCAAATAATTAATTACTTGCTTTATCTGAACGCGGAGGCAAGGCTGCAACGCGAGCTTCATCCCATCCGGAAGCTCCAGCATCTGTAGCTCCTCCCAAATCTCCGAGCTTGTCGAAATAATCAACCGCAGCATCGCGATACCACTCCCAGTCTTCTGGCAAATCATCTTCATAAAAAATAGCTTCTACTGGGCAAGCCGGTTCACAAGCTCCACAATCCACACACTCGTTTGGGTTAATATAAAGCGTTCGATCGCCTTCATAAATGCAGTCTACAGGGCATTCATCTACACACGCTTTGTCTTTTACATCAACACAAGGCTCTGCGATTACATATGGCATAACGCCCTCCTTTCTGCTTTTATGCAACTTTTCTATTATAGAACATTTTTGAAAAGTCTATGACACAAAAAGTCGGCATGCGATATAACCGTATGCCGACTTCTTGCTAAATAAATAATTTATTAATTTTGACTATCTTGCGAGGCTGCAGCAGTCGCCTCAGCTTGAGCTTCTGCACGAGCCTGCTCCTCTGTTTCTCCTTCAGCTACCTTCTCTGCAGCAGCAGCATCTTGAGCAAACAAAGTTTCAACCGGAACACCGAGCTGCTTAGCTTTACGTAACTGCCTGCCAAGCAAAGAATTGCGGTAAGAGTAGCCGAAGTATACCGCAAAGCCTATTGCCAGCCACACTGCAAAACGAATCCAAGTCAATACAGACAAGTTAAGCATGAGCCAGAATGTAGAAAGTGCTGCAAACAGCGGAAGCCATGGATTGCCAGGAACGCTAAATGAACGGTGCAAATCTGGTCTGCGCATACGCATAATCGGCACACCAGCAGAAACAAGCAGGAATGCAGAAAGCGTACCAATGTTCACCATGTCGGAAAGAATGCCAATATCGAGAGTGGAAGCAACGACTGCCACGACAATACCAGCAACAATCTGAAGTCTTGCAGGAATACCACGCTTGCTTACCTTAGAGAAGCTACGTGGAAGCAAGCCATCGCGGCTCACAGCGAAGATAATGCGCGTAAGACCGAGCAAAAGCACCATCACAACGGTTGTTAAACCAATAACAATACCGAGGGAAATAATCTTTGCAGCCCAAGTAGCACCCACAAGTTCGAAACTTGTAGAAAGCGAAGGAGCGGCTTGCTTTGCCAAATCCTTATAGGAAACCATACCAGTTGTTACGACTGCGACGAGGATGTAAAGAACAGTAACGATAAACAAACCAAGGCCAATGCCTCGTGGAATGTTCTTGTGCGGATCCTTAGTTTCTTCTGCTGTTGTTGCAACAACATCAAAACCGATGAATGCGAAGAACACGAGAGCCGCGCCGGAAAGAATACCTGGAACGCCATAAACAGCTGGCTGCATGCCTGTTACCCACTGCCACAAAGGCTGTGCCATAACCCCAGAGACTTCTATTCCCTTTACACTTGCAGCGTCGGTTGCAGGTGGCACAAATGGCGTAAAGTTGGAAGCTTTAATGTAGAAGAAGCCCACAACAACCACGAATAGAACGATACCAATCTTCAAGATTGTTAAAGCGCCGTCGAAGCGTGCAGAAAGCTTAGTTCCAAGGACAAGCATAGTTGTAAAGAATGCAACGATTATAATCGGAGCAACATCAATAGTGAAACCACCTAAGTTAAAACTTGTGGTCATATTCAAACCGAAAAGCTTCATTAAATCGTTAAGATAAACGCCCCAATACTTTGAAATTACTGAGCCAGCCATCAGCATTTCTAGGATCATATCCCAGCCAATAATCCAAGCAATAAGCTCACCAACTGTAGTATATGTAAACGTATAAGCAGATCCAGCAACTGGAATCATAGAAGCAAATTCTGCGTAACACATTGCAGCAGAACCGCATACAATGCCTGCAATAATAAAGCTAATAATTACAGCAGGACCAGCATGAAATGCTGCAGCCTGAGCGCCAACAGAGAAAATACCGGCACCAACAGCGACAGCAACACCCATAACTGCCAAATCCCAAGCATTTAATGTACGTTTAAGATGGCGTTCACCATCCATAGTCTCAGCGATAGTCTGTTCAACAGACTTTTTTCTCCATATTTGCATAATAAACGCACTTTCGTTGAGGTATAGGTATAAAGGTATGCCGCAATCAGAAGCGCATCGACAAATTTGCGAAACAGTTGCGACTTCACCTATATAAAATTTCTACTTAATTTTCTTTATTTATTCCTGTAAATGTAATTAAATAAAAAATTTATATAGATAATGTAGGTAAATATTACACAAAACATTGCTTACACGGTAGTTTTACCGTGTGTTCCTTTATTATTTGTGAAAATTTAAATAATAAACTTATATATTACTGCATAAAACGCATCATATTCGTAAAATTTTCAGTTTATAGAAATATTTATTACAACAGGTTCAGGAATAAGCGTTACACCAAACTTACTTTGCACACCACGGATAATAGTTTTTGCCAAATTTGCAATATCGTCACAAGAAGCATTATTACGATTGGTAAGTGCCAAAGTATGCAATGAAGAAAGCCCCGCAGGCGAAGGTTTCCCATTTTCTATAAGCCTAAAACCCTTATGGAATCCAGCATGGTCAATAAGCCAAGCTGCAGAAGTCTTTATACCATGCGATCCATCTTGCATAATTGCATCAAATTTAGGAGCATCTTCTGGCAAAGTATCGGCTTCACTAGTACTAAGTATTGGATTCATAAAGAAACTACCGCAACTATGACGATCACTGTAAATATTATCGCTCTCTAAAAATTCGCCAGTAACATAGTCTTCACTTTGCAATCGCAAAGCAAATTCAACACCTTCAGCACACTTTGTACCACGCATCCACAGCTTATCGTAACGAGAAGCATCCTCAAGCATGCCTTTAGAGGCACGAACGCGCAAAACTTCACGACGTATTGCTGCTGTTTGCATGCGCTCACCCAATTCTACGTGCAAAGCATTAGCTAATTGCGAATGAGAAACAACGCCGGTTGAATTATGCTTCAAACAAAAAGTAACAGACAGTACAACGTAACGAGGAGTAGGAAAATACGAATCCGCAGGGACTCCTACTGAAGAGTACATACTTTTTTTAAGCAATGAAGTGCGATACCCAAAATTTAAAGCATCCTTTTGCAACTCCATAGTTGATTTTGTTTCGCGATCCCAAACTTCTACGGAAGTAACACTTTGAGATACTTCTTGACCATAAGCGCCAATATTTTGTACAACAGAAGCCCCAACAGTGCCAGGTATGCCAGAAAGACCTTCTACACCCTCTAAGCCAAGAGAAATCGTATGTGAAACAAAATCATCCCAATTACAACCAGCTTCAGCATTGATATGCACTAAATGAGCACCACTTTGCAAATCAATGCCATCTTCTGAAGGTGCTGCTTCATCAAGCACATGAATATCACGTCTAGCATCTCGCACAACAACGCCGTTGAAATCCTCATCGCTAACAAGCATATTAGAGCCGCCACCGATAACACATAAAGGCAAACCAGCTTCATCAGCATCTTCTACCGCTTCAATAACAGCAACGCGACTTTTTGGCTCTATAAAACGCGCAATTTTGCCACCTACGCCAACAGTTGTTATATCTGCAAAGGATGGATTATTTACTAAAGATGCTTGCATACTCATGGTTTAAATATTAACAGCAATAAATAACAAAAACCCCGCATTAAGCGGGGTAATAAGCATAAAATCTGCGCAACTAGCAATAAGCTTAAACAAGCCAAAATCGTGAGCGCAGTAAGCTGAAGATTCAGCGAGTCTCGCGATGAAGCGTATGCTTGCCACAGCGTGGGCAGAACTTGTTCAACTCAAGACGATCAGGCGTATTGCGACGATTCTTCGTCGTGATGTAATTACGCTCTTTGCACTCCGTGCATGCCATCGTAATGCCCGGACGGATGTCGGCGCTCTTGCTTGCCATTTCGTTCACCTCTACAATTCATTATTGGCCAGCCAGTCTCCTACTGGCCGTTGTAGCGAGGAAGAGACTCGAACTCTTGACCTTACGATTATGAGTCGTACGCTCTAGCCAGCTGAGCTACCCCGCCAGAGAGCCTCGAGTGAGAATCGGACTCACGACCTCTTCCTTACCAAGGAAGTGCTCTACCACTGAGCTATCGAGGCGTGGCGGGTAGTGGATTCGAACCACTGAAGCACGAAGCGGCTGATTTACAGTCAGCTCCCTTTGACCACTTGGGAAACCCGCCAGCAGTCTCCGTAAGAAGTGAACTTCAAACGGCAACTTTGTTATTTTGCCACGAAATCGCGACTAATGCAAGATTAAGACACGCCGAAAGCAAAACTTTTATGCAAAAAAGCTAGTTATTTAGCGAAAAACCCTCTTTTTTTAAATTTTCGCAAACTGTCAAAACTCTGTCATTAGCCTCGCGCTCGCCGATACTAATGCGAATACCTTCACCAGCAAAAGCGCGAACAGACAATCCTGCAGCAATAAAATGTTCTGTTACTTTCTCAGTATCTGCCCCAAATGGCATCCAGAAGAAGTTTGCGTACGCATCCTCAATATTCCAGCCTTGCTCGCGTAAAGCTTCAACAATGCGCTCGCGCTCAGCAACGAGAGATGCAACACGAGTACTCATCTCCTTGCTTGCTTCATCTTCCAAAGAAGCCAAAGCTGCGACCTGCGCTATTTGAGACACTCCAAATGGCACAGCAACTTTACGCATACCGTCTACGACTTCAGCCGGAGCAATACCATAGCCAATGCGCAAACCTGCCAATCCATAAGCCTTGGAGAATGTTTGAGCAACAACTACATTTGGATACTCATGGTACAGCTTTATGCCATTTGCAGTGCCTTTTGCTGTGTTAAACTGCACATAAGCTTCGTCAATAAGTACAAGAACGTCGCTTGGCACAGCATCTAACACCTTGCGAGCTTCCTTCTCGCTAAGTGAAGCAGAAGTTGGATTATTAGGATTATTCAAAATAACCAAACGCGTGCGATCGCTAATAGCCGCAATCATAGCGTCAATATCATGGGAACCATCAGCACGGTTAGGAATCTGAACGCTTGTAGCACCAGCTCCAGTCACAATAATCGGATAAGCTTCAAAGCTTCTCCAAGGATATATGACCTCATCTCCCGGACCTGCAACCAAGTCAACAAGCTGCGTAATAACTTCCGTAGAGCCGCAACCAAGCACGACTTCGTCTGCAGTCACACCAAAACGCTTGGCAAGTTCTTCAACAACTTCTGTGCCACACATATTAGGGTAACGGTTTATTACATTAAGAGCGCGATTTGAAATCGCTTCTTTTACGCTTTGCAAAGGCTCATAAGGATTTTCGTTACTAGAAATCTTATACGCACGAATGCCGTCCAATTTAGGAGCTGGCTTACCCTGCTTGTAGCTAGGAATTGTATCTACAATATTGCGGTGTTTGTATGTCATACTTCTCCATCATACTCCACACATGCCTTAACTGTGCAATAGCAAAAATCCGACCAAAACCTTACAACCACGTAAAGTTTCTGCCGCCTATCCAAATATTCCACAGACATTCTTACGTACCGCAATAAAAAACGCTGGGAACAACGTTTCCGTCATTTCCAGCGTAAGTTTTATTGTTTCAACCGGCTAAATACTAGCCAAGAATTGCAAGCACATCACGAGAAGACACGATTAAGTAGTCCTCACCTTCATAATGCACTTCAGTTCCGCCGTACTTGGAATAAAGGACCTTGTCTCCAACCTTAACATCCATAGGAATGCGCTCGCCCTTATCGTCGCGACGACCAGGACCTACGGCAAGAACTTCACCCTGCTGTGGCTTTTCCTTGGCATTATCTGGAATATACAAGCCAGAAGCAGTCTGAGTTTCCGCTTGAGCTTGCTTAACAATAATCTTATCCTCCAACGGTGTGAGCTTAATCGACACTGTTGCCACCCCTTTCATAAGAGATACTATTTCGTACGCAAGAAACAATCCGACGAGGCTGACGATCACGTCCGCAACCGCACTTACGCTCTATGCCTCATAATACCGCGAATTTAGCACTCTAACAACTCGAGTGCTAATCTTTTAAGAAAATTTTTAGAAAACTCTTAAATCATACATTTCGACGAGCAAGAACATCATGCAAATTTGCCACGCCGAGTGAGTCTTCAGAACTCTCTGGAGCATCCACTTCGCTCACTTTTTCTTTTTCGTGGAACTGAGAAGAGTTTGTAGCAGCAAAATTAGCAGCGTCATTGGCATTATCAACATTAGCAACTGGTACAGCTTTAACTACTTGCTTAGTTGACTTAATTTCCAAACTTTCTGGAGTACGAGATGCTAAATTAGCATTACCTGAATCAGACTTAGTTTGTGAATCAAGCGAGAACGAAATTAAATCTTGATTAGACTGATAGTTTTGCTCCGAAGCCACAAAAGCGTTAGAAGAATCGTATGCGTCTTTATTTTCCGCCTCAACGATATTAGACTCTTTAGATTCAGATTCTTCTTTATACAAACGCTCACGCAACGCTGCATTGCGCTCTTGCTCCGCACGATGTAACGCAACACGAATTTCGCTCTGCTCCATAACCGAAGTTTCAGTATTGTCACGAGACGCATCATTTCGAACAGGCACTACAGTCTGAGATACAGAATATTCAGCACTGTCGTTTTGAGAAATCGCATCACTACTGTTGATTTCTCCATTAAAATCAGAATCAGATGCAGAAGAATAATCTTTCAACTGGCGTATAACAGCACTATTGTGGCGTTCGCACAGCTCATCCTCAGCTTTGCATTTCGAAGCAGCGCGCATTGTTGCAATACGCACCTCCCAAGCACGAGCATGCTTAGAAGCACGAGCTCCAAAATAAAGCACTACTGCCAACATAGCTCCAGGAATAAGAGCAAAAACTGGAGAAAATATACCAGAGCATCCTGCTAAGAATACGACAAAAGTCAAGGCAGCAAGCGCAACTACCAACACACAACGACGGCGTATTGCAGCACGCCTAGCAGCGCGAATGCGCGCAATATATTCAGGAGTTAATGTTCGTTTTTGTTGTGTCGGTTGCATACAAGCCCCTTTTGCCAACATACTAGTACCGTCGCAAATGCGCGCAGTACTCCACTCACCTACAAGATGAAGTGTTGGTGAAAACCTATCCTCGCGATGCTCAAGCATAGACTTCATGCCGTTAACCGTGCGTTTAGGCAACCACCCGAACCATAAGGCTACGAGGATGACTAATACGAGTACCGCACTCACCGATTCATAACCCATAAGTATTAATATAAAGAAGTCATAGGATGTGTAGCAACATAAACATTTCGGCGTGTCGCCAAAATGTGGGATTATTGCGCGCGACATCACACAATATGCTGTGCCGCAATCATTCACTAAGCAAATTTAACACCTATAATAACTGTCATAGTATGTACTAGGATATGTGAAGGAACAGTAAGCTGCTACTTATGTGCTCGTGTAACTTCGGAGGGACTTTTGCCTACTTATCATTATCGTTGCAAGCAATGCGGATACGATTTTTCAGAACATCAATCATTTTCAGATGACCCTATTACCATTTGCCCTCAGTGCGGAAAAGATGCAGTGCACAAAGTGTACTCTGCTCCTCCAATCAACTTTAAAGGCAAAGGCTTTTATCGAACCGATAAATGATTTTGTAAAATTATAAATATTAATTATTGTTTAAATATTGCGCGCTAATAGGTTTTATCCACAGCGCGCAATTTTTCTTGCTCTTGCATTTTTTATATTTCAAAATGCAGGTATGAGCATAAATTTTTCTTTATTTAAATCTCAAAATAACGCAAAAAATAGTGCGTTATTGCAGCGAAGGCAACGCGCTTTCGTGCGGAAAATCATTATTGTGCTATGTGCTGGAATGATGGCTTTACTCGTTGTGTCAACTATTATTGACTCACAAGAAACTCAAGTTATAGCAGTAGCTAAACACAATATTCAGAAAGGTTCACGCGTTAGCGTAAACGATATTGCATACGTTCGAGTGCCTAAACATAAAGTATTTAATCAAGCGCTATCTAATAATATAAGCGCGAATGCTTCTATTATTGCAACATGCGAAATACGTAAAGGCATGCCAATTTTGCAAACACTATTGAGTAAAATTCCGCGCATTCCAGAAGGATTCACTTCTATTACCATTCATTTAGCTAGTGCAGATCACACACTGCTTCCTGGCGAAAAAATTGATCTAGCTTTTAGCAAGCCGGTACAAGATGAAGAAATTTCTAACTCTAAAAATGCAGAAAGTCACAACAACGAAAAATCTAAAAGCAGCACTATAGAAAATAACGATAAAAACAAAAACCACGATATTGAAGAAAACAATATTGCAGAAATTGACGAACGCTATGTTAGCGTAGTTCATAATGTTACGGTAATGCAAATAACTCAAAGCACCCAAGTTTCACAAAATCAGCAAAATACTACCACTCTTGCTATGCCTGCTGCAGATGCGTTGCGATTATTACAAGCTCAGTCTGCAAACCCCTCTTTGGCAATTGTTGCCATGAAATTGTCACAATGAGATTGCCGTCATGGAATACGTACACGATTAGTAGAAATCAGCGGTAATTATTAGCAATTAGCGATAATGACCAGTCAGCAACAAGCAGCAACAAGAATAAATCATTCTGCTACTTCTCGCGTATTTCAAGCTCAACTAATACGCTCGGAAAACACCGCCCAGTGAGGCGGCAATTCGCTTAAAATACGATTATCGTCGTCTTGATTACGCTGTTGCAAAGTAAGCTCGTCAGAAGGCTCGAGTTTAACGCCATCTGCATCAAAAAGCTCCGAGCCTTCACGAACAACCCTAACTGACCTGCGGGGAGATCTTCTATTGGGATCGTATTTACTCATTCGTTGTCACCATACAATTCCCCGAGACGAGAAACAACACGGTCAACCTCTTTTTCAGGATTGACAAAAGCTCCAACGCTCCACACTGTCATAACTGACCAGCCCAAGGATTCCAAATCCTGAATAATCATGCGATGACGTTCACGAGTTGATTGCACGCTCATAAATTGCGCATCATCCGTAAGCACAGCAACAGCAAATGACTTGTCCGCAAGTCCAACTACTAGAGGAATTCTAACGCCATTATCGAAGCCATAGTTGACTGCAACTTTTAATCCACGCGAGCGAATACGCTCAGCTAAATCAGTAAATAGCACATTTCTTTGTGCAGCTTCTGCAGCAATTTGCGCTTCAACATCGTTGGCATCTTCTGGACGAAGCGGCTTATCACTTAACTTCTCAGCCCATTGCAAAAGGTTCTTCAAAAGCTTTGGACCATCTTGGTGCAAACGCTCATCTTCCATATCTTTAGATGTAAACGCACTAACAATATCTAGATGACGACGAGCTAGAGCCAAAGCGTCAAGAAGCATACTGCTTCCACCTTCTTCTTCAAGCAATCCAAACTGCTGAAGAAGTCTGCCATGAGATGTTTTTGCATAGCAAAGCGACATAATTACATCTGTTGCTATTGCTCCAGAAGCTTCATTAACGCCCAAAAGTCTCACATGTCGCAAGAATCTAGCCATGTTTTCGTCTTTAATAGACAAAGACTTCAACTCTGCTCCTAAACGACTGCGGAACACGTTTGTCAACGTAACTACGACAAGCACATAGCTTGAAGGAACAACCGTAAACGTATTCGCACGCTGACGAATAAGCTCAACTACTTCATCAATTTCACGCTGGCTGCTTTCAATAAGCCCAGAAGACATTACTGGAACTCCAGTTGCTTCAATTTGATGCAAACGAACTTTACCTTGCAAACGTTCAACAGGAACGTCATGACGCAACTTTCCGTAACCATGTTCTTCCAAGAATCGCGCTAAACGAAGCGAGCGCCTTGTTGCTCTAGAAACTACTGTTACAGATGGTAGTAATGAAATAAGCGAACGCAAACTTTCAGAACTTACTGTTTGCTTATGCGCTAAAACTACTACTTGACGAGCACGAGACAAAATAGATAGCAACTCAATATTTGATATATGAGATGCTGAATCAATTATTACAGTATCTGCAATAGGTCTCAACGGAGTCATCATAGTAAGAGTAGATGGCATAGCTACAAGTATTGGTTTCGCAGCCAACACAAGTTCCGCATAATTGCGCAATAATTTATTAAAAGTAATTCCAGAACGGTTTCCTGCAAGCATAGTATGTAACTGATTAGCTTCTTGCGTGTGCGAGAACAATAAATCGCACAAATGCCTCATAGCTTCTTGCTGAACCATTGGACCGATTGAACGCACATGTTCTGTATCAACTTGCACGAATCGATCAGAGACATCTTGCATTGCGGAGCCATCTTGGTGAGAAATAATTGCAGAAGAATTAACGATATCTTCAAAAACAGTAGTCCACCAAGCCAATTGCAATTCACCGTCAATTGCATTACCTGTAACGTTGCGACGACGCAAATCGCTAACTAAATCAGATAAGCCCGCTTTGCTGAACTCACGCTCCAAATTGCAACGACCAGGGAGAGTATCTAGAGATGCTCTGTCGTCATGCAAATCTTGCAAACGAGCTTCAAGCTGCGCAAATTCAATATTTTCAAGATCTGCGCCCTTAAGAGTTGTTGCTAACACTGCATCAAGAGCAACTAAATGCCTTGCTAATAATTCTTGAGTATTTACAATATCATCCAATTTTGGCGGCAAAACAGGCCATCCGCCGTGAGGCACGAAAGTACGCCACTGAGCTGCTTGCTGCGCAACAATCTTTAATGCCTCATGCAAATCATCGACTTTAGCTCCAACTCTTAGCAAGCTGCGCGCTTCTCGAACATGATGTCTACGTTCCCAGAAGCCCATAATTGTGCCTTCGGCTTTACGCTGAACTTTCGGCTTACTCGCTTCAATCATTGCATCTAAATCGCGCTCAAAAATTTCAGGCTGGAATACGTCAAGTACACGTCGCAAATTTTTGAGAACTGTAACTTGACGACTCCACTCACGAGCTGTTGTTGGCACAGGGAAACCACAGCTTTGCACAGTGCTTTTAACTTGTTCTCGAGTTGCTGGAAGAAGCTTAAGAAGCACGTCTACAACACGCTGATATACAGATATAGCTTCATTTTCGTCAAATATCGACGCGCCAAACCAAGGAGTATCTTCAGGATTTATCCTAAACTCTCCAAGCTCATCGGCTTGGTGGAATTTTTTCGACCACTCTTCAATATGACCGGTCATGGCGTGCGCTGCAGAAACATCTAAACGCACATGCGTAGACGGATGGGTTGGAAACATTGCAATTGCTGCAAGATTCTGGATTGTTTGATATGCAGATACTCCCCAAGTTTCGTTGATACCATGAAGATCGCCTAAATAACGAGTAAGGCGAGAACGCACTCCAACCAACTCATCTGCAACCTGCTCAAATCGTGAAGTCGCAATACTATGTCTAGCACCAACTGCTGCAATCAACTGCGCATCGACATGCTTAGCAATATGACCATCCGCAACGTCTAATGCTAATGAGGAAATTTCATGCGTATTCAACGTGTAACGGAAACGCCTCTGCTGCTCAACAACATTAGGCACATACAACACAGAATGTCCTGCAATCACAGAACGAGAAGCAATCGCAGCAGCAATCGCAGCTGAATCTGAGCCCGAATCAATATCCACGAACAGAGAATTTCCAGAAGCAACAAGCTCCGCTGCATAACGCACAACGTTATCTACTTCACCAACTTCGCATTCGCTATGAGGATCTGCGTCGAAAGGACTATATTCTAGCTTATTTGCAGACTGAAGCTTATGAATAGCTCGATCATCGCCAGCCATAGCGTCAATCATCGCATTTCCAACATTGCCAGATTGCAAAGCGTTAATAATTTGTTCACTTTCTGCTACAAAACGCGAACCAGCATCTGTAAAGCAGCCAAGTATAATATCGCGCTCAATATCAAAATCTGTAAAAGCTGAGCGAGCTTGCTTACAAATAGCATCAAACACTACAGAAGTTTCTGGCGTTCCACTTTCATATTGAGATCCGTCGAATAAAACATCTTCCCTAAGTTGAACACCACGCTCACTTAAACGCGACACAAGCGAATTGTTCAGCCCAACACTTCCAGAGAAATAAATAGTGGCGGAGGTCTCATCTTGATTAGTGTCACGAACAACTTTCACAGGATACGTAAGAACAGGCACATGGTTGCCATTCCACGATGCAACACCAACTATTAAAGAAAGTTCGGAAACGCCACTTTCGTGTGCTTTTGCGTCTCTATCTTCAAAAACTCGATCTAGCCTTCGCCCAGCAGCCCGCAACATTCCAGCGTCTCGGAATAAAGATTTTAATGTTACTTTTCCGCTTGCAAAAAGTTGCGCAATTCCGGAAGGATGAGCATGCGTCAACTCTAATTGTGCAGCAAGTTGCGTTATATCTTCTAGTGGAGAAGGAGATAGCTGAGCCTGATATTGCTGCTTCCACCCAACTATATGTTGTAAAGCGTTAGTACGAGCGCTGTTGGTATTGTTAGAGCCAGATTTTTCTAAAGAATCATCTTCTGACGTAGTATTTTCAACTACTGTATCAGTAAAAACTTGCTCTGACGAATCCTGCTCCACGTTGTTTGTATCACTCATATTCCCACCCTACTTGCTTACTGTTCAATAGCTTTGCGATATGCACTATAACCGCTGTTTCTAGCTAGTGCAGCATCTACTTCAGAATTACCTTGAGCTGCGAGCCACGCGTATAAGTCATCATATAACCCAGTGTTTGCAGCCAAAAACGGAAGCAACTGCGAATATTGCGCCATCTCAAATTGCTTTGAAAAATCACTACTTTCTTCAGCTTCTTTTGACGTAAATCCGCCGGCTTCCACTACATTTTCTTGAGAGTCAAATTCGCCTTTTGATACTTTTTCAAATACGGAGCCTGGCTCAAATGCAGGTGTGTACTCCGCATCAGAATTGTTAATATCGAGATTATTAGAGTCGAGATTTGTAGTACCGAGATTCGTAGAGCCAAAACTGTTAATATCGAGATTATTAGAACCTGTATTTGCACCATTAAAAGCTGAAGTATTGGCAATATTTTCAGCAAAAGTTTCAGTTGAATTTAATGGAGATACTAGAAATTCTTGAGAACTTTCGTTTTGCAATACATTTGTTTCCGGATTAACTGGCGTAACCGGAGAAACCTGAGCAACTGAATCAGCTTGATCAACTGCAGAAACCGAAGAAATCACAGAATCTTGTTGCGAAGGTTCTTCTTTAGTTGAACTTTCTTGCTGAATCGCTTGCGCATCTGCAAATAAATTACGCGGCTCTACAGGAGCCTCCTGCTGTTCTCGCATAACAGGCAAAGTTACATCATGATTGATTGGAGCAACATCTGTTTGCGAATCATCATTGAGCTGAGTATGATTCTGCATGCCTTGTTTCCAAGACAATCCAGGATGCGAAACTGATTGAGCATGGAAAACACCTGTTGGCTCACCAGCGCGCAAATCAAGAATTTGATCTACTGATAAATCTGAAGCTGCAGGCTCATCATGCGATTCATCTGTAGCATAAGAGAACAGATTACGCACTGCGTTATCTTTTTCAACTTCAGCAGATTCTTCTTCTACACGCACAAAATCAACAGGAACATCACCGAATTGCATGCGCATTAAGTTATCTGGAAGCTGAAAATCAACATCAGGCTCTAGACGCAGCAAATCACCATTTGCGCTGACTAAATATGTACCGTTAGTTGAATGCAAATCTCGTATTGTTGCCACGCCTCGCATGTCTACAATTAGCAGCGCATGCCTCTTTGACATAGAACGTTTATTATCCACTATGTCGACGCGCGCGAAACCATCTTCACGCAACGGGCGTATAGGCTTTCGACCAATCTCTACAGACTGACCTGCACCCACACGTGCCTGCTCGACACCACCAACTGTAATCATCCAGCGCTGCACGGTTTGTCGCTCACTCACGTGATCTGCTCCCTTCAAAAAACACACTACTTACTATTGTGTCATGCTTTGTGTATATTGCGCTAGTATTTGTTGATTTTAAGCATAAAAATATCACATATTCATATTTGAAGATTTTACAAGAAAATTTATAAGGAATTTTACTAGAACTTTTGCAAAGAATTTTATTTGCAATAATTTTTAAAATCTTTATGCAAATGGAAATAACAAAAGGCTCGGAAGAAACTTCCGAGCCTCGAAACTTGCGATATTACCAACCGTCCCTAGCGGAAAGCAACAACGCAAAGTGCTCAGCATTAATCGGTTAACGAAGCCTGAATCAATAGTAAAAAAGGAAATTTGGCAAACCATATCAACAAGCAAACGCAAACCAATTAATTGCTGTATAAAACTAAAAGATCTACACAGCGTGCAGAGCACAAAATTTTTTACAAAAGCACTTAGTCTAGCGCACCTTTCAGCACACTAGACTAAGTAATTCACAGAAAAACCGACTCAACGATCAACCAATAAGCTAAAGCCCAAATGATTCATCACTGAATCAGATTTCAGCTTAGTGACGGATCTTGCGAAGAGCAGCACCCATACCAGCAAGCACAGAAGCAGCAACAGCAGCCAAAGCTACAGCAGCACCGGTCTTAGCCAATGGAGCAGCCTTCTTATCAGACTTCTTGTCATCCTTCTTGTCGTTAGCCTTGTCATCAACCTTCTGACCATGACGCTTGAGGTAGTCAGCGACAGCCTTGCACTCGAGAGAATCCTTACCGTAAAGCTTCACACACTTCTTGTAATCCGTGTCCATATTGCCAAATGGAGTATGCTCATACTTATCTTTCTCGTCAGCCGCAATCTTAGCAGCCTTCTCAGCATTCAAACGATCAGCAAGAGCTTGAGAGTCCTCAGTCTCATAGAGCCAATTATCATCCTTCTTACTCTGATCATCCTTCTTACCCTGATCAGCCTTCTTACCCTGATCAGCCTTCTTACCCTGATCAGTCTTTGGAGTAGTCTGATCAGCCTTTGGAGTAGTCTGATCACCGGTACCCTCAGCGAAAGCTGGAGCCGCGAAAGCGAGACCGGAAAGCAAAGTTGCGCCAGCAGCGAATGCGGCGATAGCCTTCTTATTCAACATAATATTTTCCTTTCTTCTTCTCCTTCATGCTAGGTACACGAAGAAAAATTTGCTGTGTAACCCCAACCGGAGCCACACACGCCTGTCAAACTAGGATTGACCGACGTTTGCTATTAACATACCCCCCCCCCGTTCGAAAAAGTCAAGAGCAGACACACAACTCATTAATAAAAAACATTCATATTTTTATGAAAATATTTCAGTCAAACTATTTTTAAAAGTAAAAAATACAGTATTACGCATTATTTTTCGTAAAAATGTCAATTTCAAGGTTTTTAAAGATTTTTCCCAGAAAACTCTCAGGAAACTCTTGAATACTCCCCCAACCAGCCGCAAAACCGTTGCAATATAGCCACTCTTGTGCGACACGCCAACAACCTGCTTCTCGCGTGTCGCACGCGGCAGAAACTTTACACGCGCGTAGAGAAAAGATCGTAAAACCGACAAAAAACGGCAGTTCCTTTACAACACCGTAAAATTTTGGTCGGATTATCGCGCGCAGTGCGCCTACATACTAGGCTATCCAACATACTCAAATTGGGTTTTGAAAAGTTAAGCTAAAATCGTCAACTTAACAAAATGAAGCTTCGAAATCGTTACTCAAACGCTTCACGATCCCATAGTGCGCTTAACGGTATTGCCCACAAATTATCCGCCCACTGCATAATTTTTTGACCCAAATAAACAACATATCCGCGCTTAAATTCAGTCTTTTGCGCAAGAGTCGTGAGACCCTTAAAATCGTTACGATTTACCATGCTAGAGCTTTTTACTTCAACACCAATCAGATTCCCACGAAAACTTAGCACAAAATCAACTTCTTTAGGACTGCTACCAGTTTCGCGCCAATAGAAACAATCCGGATGTGTTTTCGACCATTGCACAGCAGGCATAATCTGATTTACAACAAAACTTTCAAGCAAATTCCCATACATAACTGGATCTTCCAAAGGATTATGACCCTTACTAATCATTGTTTGAACACTTAAAGACGTATCAACCGGGTGTATTTTTGCTCTAGCAAAAGTTTGACGATTCGGAGCAGTTTTTATATTCGGAAGAGCATTTATTAAAAACCTGCGTAAGAATACGCTAATATAACGCTCAATTGTTCGCCTGTCTAATGCAAGATCTTGACCTATTGAACTCGTGTTAAGAATCCCACCAGGAGCGCACAACAACTTATTAAGTATGCTAACAGCAATACTTCTGTCTAATCGTTCTCCGGGAAGAATAGTATCTCCCAATACTGCAAGAATATCGTTTGACACAAGCTTTTCGCGTTCCCAATCTTCGTAAGAATCATATAATTGCTGATATTCTGGGAATCCGCCAGCAGCCATCATCTTATATGTTTCTTCTCTGCTTATTTCTTTTTCATATTTAAGATTTGGATTACTTTCTATAAGACTATCTACAATATTCCCACCATTTTGAGTGATTTCGCACTGAGTAAAAGGATTTATTGTAAAGTGTTGAGCGCGCCTAGCAAGAGGATCTTGACCATCTAATCCATTGCGATTTATAAGTGCACTACCTGTTAAAACATACTGAAGACTATTCGCCGTTGAATTATCAACTATTTCCTTTATTGCAAGTGGCATATCTGGGAGTCTTTGCGCTTCGTCAATAACAACTGGAGTACTAAGATTTTTGAGCCAACCATATAAATCTGTTGAGGCAAGCGCAAACGTATTTTCATCCGCAAGACTTACGTATGAGAAACCTTTAGTCACAAGCTGACGCTTTGACATCATAGTTTTGCCAACCGCTCTTGCTCCTTCGAGAATTACAACTTTTCTTTTTGCTTGAAGAATAGCATCAGCAATTGGTCTAGGAAAATACGCGCTCATAAAAATAACTATACACGAAAAACGTAGTTTTTGTACATTGAATGTATGATTTTTTGTACATTGAATGTACAAAAACTACAATTTGTACATATTTTTCTCTAGCAGCAAAGGTGCAACAAAAAAAGGCGGCAGGAATAATCCTACCGCCTAATTTTCACTATACACGCACGCATAAAACTGCGTTACGCGCAAAGCAACAAAAAGTTAGAACTACTTAAGTTCAACGGAAGCGCCAGCCTCTTCGAGGGCAGCCTTAGCCTTCTCAGCGTCTTCCTTCTTAGCCTTCTCGAGAACAGCCTTTGGAGCGCCGTCCACGAGAGCCTTAGCTTCAGCCAAGCCAAGGCTGGTCAAAGCACGCACAGCCTTGATGACTGCAATCTTCTTATCGCCAGCAGCGGTGAGAACGACGTCAAACTCGTCCTTCTCTTCCTCAGCAGCACCAGCAGCAGCTGGAGCAGCGGCAACAGCGGCTACAGGAGCAGCAGCTTCGACATCAAACTTATCTTCGAATGCCTTGACGAACTCAGAGAGCTCAACGAGGGTCATTTCACCGAAAGCTTCAAGAAGCTCTTCGTTAGTGAGCTTAGCCATAATTGGCTTCCTTTCTTACTTGGCCGGGCATACCTTATGCCTTACGACCATAACATTTTTACATTTGGTTGGTCTCATGCAGCAAGCTGCAAGGGAATCAAGCGGCCTTTTCCTGCTTCTCGCGCAAAGCGTCGATTGTACGAACTGCCTTGGTTGGCAATGCGTTGAACAGGTAAGCGGCCTTGGACATGGTGCCCTTGAGCGCGCCGGCCATTTCGGAAAGCAACTGTGGGCGCGACTTCAAGTCGGCGAGCTGCTTTGCACCTTCGGCATCGTAAACGGTTCCATCTGCGAAACCGCCCTTAATGACGAGGGCTTTATTCTCTTTGGCAAAATCACGCAAGGTCTTAGCAGCCTCAATGAAATCACCCTTAACGAAGGTGACTGCAGTTGGACCGGCGAGAAGCTCGTCGAGACCTTCAATGCCCGCTTCCTTAGCAGCAATACGAGCAAGCGTGTTCTTAGCCACAGAGTAGGAAGTATCGCGGCCTAGCTTTTCGCGCAGAGTAGAAATCTGCGGAACGGTAAGCCCGCGGTACTCGGTGAGGTAGATAGCGTCTGCATTACGGAAAAGTTTCGTAAGCTCGGCAACTACCGCTTCCTTTTCGGGCCTCTTCATGGCGTTCCTTCCTAAATTGGCCGTAGGTGAAAGAAATGCATCAAGCGTAATTAAACAGGGCAATAAAAAAGCCCTGCGCACTGGCAGAGCAACATAAGAAACACTAAAATGTGCTTAAATTTTCGACTCATAACGAAATTCGCTATAAATCATCGCTCAACCTGTGCTGGCCTGACACATCAATTTCAGGAATTTTTAATTCCGCCAACGGTCTGTGGTTTACGTTGGGCAAGTTTAATACGCCGTTAGGACAATGTCAAGAGAAATACTATAGAAATAAAAAAGAGGGCATGTAATTTACATACCCTCGAATTTTTTAATTTTTACTTTTATATTTTATGTTTCACAAGTTCACTACTTGCAAAATGCACCCTTACATTAAATGCACATTTACAGCACAGCATTAGCAACGAAATCAAGCAAGAACAGCAAGGAAACAATCCAAAGCATTGGATGAACTTCCTTAGCACGCTTCTTGCAAGTCATAACTAAGCAGTACATGATGAAGCCTGCAGCGATGCCGTAAGAAATGGAGTAAGAGAACGCCATGAATACGGCAGCAAAGAATGCAGGAATTGCTTCGGAAATATCGTCCCAAGCAATTTCCTTCAAGGAGCTTGCCATCATGCAACCAACAACAACAAGCACACCTGCAGTTGCTGCAGCAGGAACTGCAGAAGCAAAAGGCGCAAGAACAATAGAAAGCGCGAAGCAAATAGACACAACTACGGAAGTCAAACCAGTGCGACCACCGGCACCAATACCAGCAGCAGATTCTACATAAGTAGTGGTGTTAGAAGTACCGCAAATTGCGCCAACAGAAGTAGCAATAGAATCAGCAAACAATGCGCGATCCATCTTGGAGCTAAATCCGGAGCCGTTTTCAAGAGCCTTTTCGTCAGTCTCAGAGAAGATACCTGTACGACGGCCAGTACCAATAAAGGTGCCGAGAGTGTCAAAAGTATCCGACATTGAGAATGCGAAAATAGTTACCAACACAAGCGGCAAACGAGCAGGATCAGCAAACAAAGATGCAAAACCCTTATCGCTAAAAATAGCACCGAAAGTAGTTGGAAGCTGAGCAAAAGCATCAGTAACAGACACTGCATTGTTCAAAGAAGTCAATCCCAAAGGAATACCAATTAAAGAAGTTGCAATAATTGTAATAAGCAAGCTTGCGCGAACTTTAAGAACTGTAAGAACAATAGCAAAAAGAAGTCCAATAAGGAATAACCAAAGCACAGGGTTATTCATAACAGCAAGACCTGGAATAGCAGCAGTTGGTTTACTCTTTGCAGCGGCGGCAGGATCCTTGGAAGTAAAAGTAATCAAGCCAACACTCATCATGCCCACATAGGCCACAAATAAACCAATGCCACCGCCGATTGCTTGTTGAAGCGAAGTCGGGATGGCACGAATAATCATTTTACGAATTTTAGTAACGGTAATAATAATGTTAATTAAACCGCACAAGAACACCATGCACATGGCCTCTTGCCAAGTAAAATGCAGGCCGAAGCAAACTGTGTAAGTAAAGAATGCGTTAAGACCCATGCCAGCAGCCTGTGCGTAAGGTACGTTAGCAAACAAGCCCATAACAAGGGTACCAATGATTGCTGCGATGATTGTAGCGAGGAAAACGCCACCTTTAGGCATGCCAGTTTGGCTTAAAATCATTGGATTTACGACGATAATATACGACATTGCGAAGAATGTAGTGAGACCTGCAGTGATCTCCGTTGATACATTCGTGCCGTTTTCTTTGAGATGGAAGAACTTTTCCATATACTCTCTGTTCCTTGGTTTACAAGCGCAAAAGACCAGAAAAGCGCGGCGAAAGCACTTGAGCAATCGCGTACGCAATTACATTTGGGCATTCACGCAGAGGTTACTGCGACTCGTCGAATGAACGAAGGCATCACAAAATCTCACATAAAATTATGAAAATTGCGAAACCTTTGAACAACCGAACAGCTCTGACCTTACGCGCACGTGCTGACCAAGGAAATACACCGAAATCAAAGAAGTATATAACAACTCAGCCAAAACGACCGGAAATATAACGCTCAGCTTCAGCGTTGCGCGGATTGTTGAACATAGTAGTTGTGTCTGCAAAGTATTCCAAATGCCCCGGCTGACCTACAGCTTTCAAATTAAAGAATGCCGTGTAATCCGCAACACGCGCAGCCTGCTGCATGTTGTGAGTCACAATCACAATCGTGTAGTCACGCTTAAGCTCATTAATCAAATCTTCTACAGCCAATGTAGAAATAGGGTCAAGAGCTGAGCAAGGCTCATCCATAAGTAAAACTTGCGGATGCACAGCCACAGCCCTAGCAATGCAAAGTCGCTGCTGCTGACCGCCAGAAAGACCAATACCCGGCTTATCTAAGCGATCCTTAACTTCATTCCACAAGTTCGCGCCTCGTAAAGCCCACTCAACTAAATCGTCAGCATCACTCTTAGCAATTTTGCGATTATTCAAACGAACTCCAGCGAGCACGTTTTCTCGAATAGACATTGTTGGGAAAGGATTTGGACGCTGGAAAACCATGCCAACATCGCGGCGGACAGCCACAGGATCCACGTCTTTACCGTATAAATCGCGGCCTTCAAGAAGCACTTGACCTTCTACTCGCGCGCCAGGAGTGATTTCGTGCATGCGGTCTAAAGTGCGCAAAACTGTTGATTTTCCGCATCCGGAAGGTCCGATAAAAGCCGTCACTTTATTTGGCTCAATATTAATATTTACATCTTCTACAGCAAGAAAATCACCATAGTAAATATTTAAGTGCTTCACATCAATTCGCTGACCCATTTTATGCTCACTTTCTAAAAATTTAATTCGCTTTGCTTTGTTTTATTTTGCTTTGCTTTAACTCACTTTATTTAAGATTTACTTCGCTTTATTTCGTCTTTACAGAAAACACTCGAGCCACAACTCGCCCCAAAATATTTAGCAACAACACCAACACAATAAGCGTTAAAGCTGCAGCCCACGAGCGCTCCATCGGAATTGACGTTACACAAGAAGCCGGCGCATTAGCTGGACAATTCGCAGAAAGTTTGGAATATTCTTGGTAAACGTACACCGGCAAAGTCGTCATTTGCCCATCAAATAAATTGAGATTCGTGGAAGCAATAAAGCCTGAAGCCATAAGAAGTGGCGCAGTTTCGCCAATAACGCGCGCAACCGCAAGAATACAGCCAGACACAATTCCCGGAAGAGCAGTGCGCAAAACGATTTTTGTAATTGTGCGCTGCTGAGTAACTCCCAAAGCAAGAGACGCCTCGCGCAAATCGTTAGGCACGATTTTTAGCATTTCTTGAGAAGACTTCACAACTGTTGGAATCATAAGAAGTGAAAGAGCCACAGATCCTTCAAAACCATTGATTGTGCCAGGACCAGCAAGAAGAGCAAACATAGAAAATGCAAACAATCCAGCAACAATAGACGGAATACCACTCATAACGTCAACAAGCAGATTAATTATGCGCGAAATTTTGTTTCCGCGAGCATACTCAACCAAATAAACAGCACACATTAAACCAATCGGAATTGAAATAACCATAGCTCCTAGCGTTATTTCAAGAGTTCCAATAATCGCGTGCAAAATTCCGCCGTAACCGCCAGTTCCAGTAGCATTTCCGCCCACAACGTAAGTCATGTTATGAGTGAGAAAATCAAAATTTAAACGCTTAATACCATTGATAATGGTTGTTAAAAGCAAAGAAATAAGCGGAATAAGTGCCACAACAAAAGACAAGAAAATCAGCACGCGCATAAGCATGTCTTTACGTTTGCGCGCAGCTATGTGTGAGCGAGTTGGGCGGAATTTGTTGAAGTCAATAACCGGAGCCGCAGAATTTTCTGCGCGATTTTCTACGCAATTTTCTGCGAAGACTTCAGCACCTTCGTTAGATTTATTAATTTGATGCTCCATTTATGCGCCCGCCTTTCCGGTAATTTTGCGAGCAATAAAGTTGACTGCAAAAGAAATAACGAACAAAACTAAGCCGGTTGCAATAAGCGCACTTACGCCAAGTCCGTTCGCTTCCGGATACTGCGCTGCAATATTTGCGGCAATAGTTTGATTTTGAGAAGCCTTGAAAATATTGATACCAAAAGTAAATCCAGGAGACAAAATCATCAAAACTGCCATCGTTTCACCCAAAGCACGGCCCAGCCCAAGCATAGAAGCCGACACAATACCAGACTTTGCAAACGGCAAAACAGCTAACTTAATCATCTCCCACTTCGTAGCGCCGAGCGCAAGCGCACCTTCCTGCTGCAAGCGAGGAGCCTGCTGGAAAATATCGCGAGCCATAGAAGTAATAATCGGCAAAATCATCACAGCCAAAACTAATGCAACCGTAGCAGCAGAACGAGAAGGATTAGCCGCCGGACCAGAAAATAGCGGAATCCAGCCAAAAAGTTTAGAAACCCAATCCCAGAAAGGATACATAGCTGGAACCAAAACCAATCCGCCCCACAAACCATAGATTACGGACGGAATCGCAGCAAGCAAATCAATTACTCCACTCAAAAGCGGAACAATTTTTTTAGGCGCATAATACGAAATAAACAGAGCAATACCAATTGCCACAAAAAATGCGAACAGCAGCGCGAGCGCAGACATAAGCACTGTGCCAAAAATAAGCGGAGCCACATAGCTTATAAAATCATGCGCTTTACCACCAGTAAAATCAGCAAACACATGACTTACTTGATTGTGATTTCCACTTAATAACGGCAAAGCACGAAACAGCAGAAATACTGCAACTGCTGTAAGAACAAGCAAAATTAGCATGCCACAGCCTGCAGCCACGCCTTTAAAAAGACGGTCTGCAAGATGAGTGCCAACATAATTTTTGCTATTGCTCTCAGAAATTTGAGCAGTTTCGTTTGCACTATTCGCAACTGCTTTCGCATTTTTCGTAGAACTCAATCATTCTCCTTTATAACCGATACGTTCATAATATCAGTTTGTAAAGTTTTTACTTTCCTGTTTTAACAGACTTAATCGATGCGTTAATTTTGCTTACCAAATTTTGTGGAAGTGGAGCCGTTCCAGCAGCAGAAGAAGCAGCATTCTGCCCTTCCGCGCTAGTTACGTAGCTAAGCCAAGACTTCACAAATCGAGCAGTTCCAGCATCTTTATAAACCGGGCAAGCAATATCGTAAGAAACTAACACAATTGGATAAGCACCCTTAGATTGCGTATTGTGATTAATTTTCATAACAACACGATTAGGATATTTTGCAGAAGCGTCTGCGTCAATTTCAGAATCAGCTAAAGTTTGCGAAGCAGCTTCCGGAGAAATCTCATTGTAAGTATCCCCCACCTTCACTGCAACAGTACCGAGCTTACCGACCTGTGAAAAATCAGCGTAACCAATCGCACCATTTGCCATGCGAATAGTAGATACAACGCCCGAAGTGCCCTTTGCACCTTGACCGACACTATTTGGCCAGTTTTCAGAAAGATCATATTTCCAATCGTCCGGAGCAGCGTCTTTCACATAGCTTAAGAAATTCTGCGTTGTACCGGACTTATCGGAGCGGTGAACAACAGTAATCGGGGTGTCTGGAAGCTTTAGCTTAGGATTCTGCTTCTTGATATCGTCATCATTCCAGCGCGTAATTTTTCCGTCGAAAATTTTAGCAATCGTCGAAGCGTCCAAATTAATATGCTTGCCAGCATCCGAAACACCTTTAAGGTTGAAAATAATCGCAATTGGTGAAACATACACGGGCACATCGAAAGCCGTAGTTCCATGAGCACAAATCGACTTAGACTTTTCAACTTCGTCGTTACTCAACGCTTTGTCTGAACCAGCCCAAGCCGTGGCACCAGTCATAAAAGTGGTAACGCCAGCACCAGAACCAGTAGGATTGTAAGCAATTTTTGCACCCGGATTTTTAGATTGGAATCCTGCAATCCACGCTTCCATTGCAACCTGCTGGGAAGAAGCACCCGAGCCTTGGAAATTGCCGGAGATCTTAGTGTTTTGCGAACCTGACGCATTGGAATTATCAGCAGGAACATTGTCTCCGCAAGCAGAGCAGGTTGCACACAAGCCGAAAGTTAGCGCCGCCGCAGCAATACTGCGGAACTTAAGTGCGCTTTTAGTCGTATTAAATTTATTCATATTTGACTTATTCATATCGTTACGCATATTCTTCTTTCCTTTCGCGAAGAATTGCCTTGCACCCCACCACATTTTCGCGTTCCTATAGCCGTATTGCGAATTGGGCGCATTTTCTTAATTAATCCCTATCTTTTTTTATTAACGCAACCATCGTAAACAGGTGGGTAAAACCTCACCGGCAAAAATAAAGTGGGTACCAAAAATGGCGGTATTTGGCGCTATATTTAACGCGACTTAAGCAAAATGAAGGTCGGCGACCACATCAGCGTGTCGAAATGCTACAAATTGCGAAGAATATTTACCGTAATTTTTGCAGCAGTGTCCGCATACTCGGAAATATCAAAAGTGTGAAAATCCTCGTATTTTGTATCCGCATTATCGCTCATTGCGCGCACAACAAGTGCAGGAACGTCGTTACGAGCAGCCACATGCAAGACTGCTGCGCCTTCCATTTCCACAGCATCCGCTTGAGTAGCTGCAATTACCTCCGCTACTTTTTCTGGCGAATCAACAAAATATCCGCCAGATGCAATAGTGCCAGCAATATGCGTGATTTTCATATCGGTAAGCACTTTGCTAGCTACTTTAAGAAGATAATCATCCGAATGAAACTCGCTTGCAAACGGCTTCCATTGACCGATTAAGCGCATATCGGTATCGAGATATTTTACAGTTTTTCCAAGAACAACATCGTTCGTATGCAAATTTTTATTAAGATTTCCTGCAATACCAGAAAAAATTACGGCTTGAGGATTGTATGCGTCAATAAGATATTGCACAGTTGCAGCAGCATTTACCAGACCCATTCCGCCAACAGTAGCCGCGACTTCGATTTTACTGCCATTCGCCGAGTCAAGAGTGCCGCAAGATACATCAAGACTTGCAGACTTATCGTGAGTCACGTTTTCAAGCGCGCTAGCAATATGCGCAACTTCTTCCTCTAAAGCGCCAACAACAGCGACTTTAGTAATATCAGCTTCTGTAAGTTTTTCAATATTAGACATGAGCAGAATCATCCTTTTTTATTTCGCTACTTATGTATTTGTCATTACAATTAACCAAAAACACACATACTAAAGTCATAATAACAAAAGTTAAAGTCGCAATCTTCAGCAATGCTTCGCACGTAAAATCAAACCAAGGATTCACAACAGGAACATTGAAAAACGCAATAATTTGATTCTGCAGAGCAAGAAAAGCGAAAAATCCAGCTATAAGCAATACACAAACTAAAGTGCCAACAATGCGACGCCATCCGTTAGCAAAAACAAGCAAAGCAATTCCAGTTACAAACGGCATAAAAACGCTAAACCACAATGCAGAAAACGTAACAAGCGTATAACCAGCACTATGCGTGCCACGATACCATGCAAAAGCCAACAAAATAACACCAGTTGCAATCAAAGCTAACAATATATAACGCACCACCGGTAGTGCTTTACACATAAAACCTTTATTCGCATTATTCCCATTATTCGCTTTATTCAAGTCTTCGTTATACATTTCAACACACTCCCTTGTACGCAAAATATAATGCAAAAATAGGCGGCAAATACAGTAAGGAACATAAGCCAAGTAGAAATTAATTGAGATTATCTTACTACAATCTCTAAGCTCTAAGCTCTACGGCGAGTTGCTACAGATTTATCTAAAATTCTTAGCAAATTGGCAGTATCTTCCCAAGAAATACAACGATCCGTAATAGACTTCCCATATTCAAGTTCGCTAAGAGGAGCAGGATCCTGATTACCACCCTGTAAGAAGCTCTCCATCATCACGCCCTTAATGCCCTGCTCACCCGCAGCCAAACGATCCGCAATCTCACGCACAACCTCAATCTGGCGACGCTCATCCTTGCCAGAATTACCATGCGAGCAATCCACAACCACGCCGTGCGAAGCCATACAACCAGTGCCCAAACGCAAACGAATTGAAGCCACAGCAGAAGCAACCGACGCAGCATCATAATTCGGCCCCTTACTAGATCCGCGCAAAACCACGTGACAATCAGGGTTGCCAAGAGTCTGCACAGCACAAGCGCGACCAAGATGATCAATACCAAAGAACGTATGATGTTGGCTCGCAGCTAAGCAGCCATTTACAGCCGCAGAAACAGAACCATCCGTAGCATTCTTAAAACCAACCGGCATAGAAAGACCACTAGCAAGCTGACGATGAATCTGAGACTCAGTATTACGCGCACCAATCGCACCCCAGCTCACAGCATCCGCAATAAACTGAGGGCTGGTCGGCTCCAAAAATTCAGTAGCAGCAGCCAAACCAGCATCCAACACGCCGAGCAAAGTCTTACGCGCAAGCAACAAACCCTTATGAATATCATGCGTTCCGTCAATATCCGGGTCGTTAATCAAACCCTTCCAGCCAAGAGCTGTGCGCGGCTTTTCAAAATACACGCGCATAACAATAAGAAGCTCATCTTCAAGCTCCGAACGCAACTTAGCTAAACGACTCGCGTAATCAAGAGCAGCCTTAGGATCATGCACAGAACATGGGCCAACAATAACCAACAAGCGATCATCTTCGCCATTCAAACAGCTACGAATCTCATCGCGCGACTGCGCAACAATATCCTGCGCATACGGCGACAATGGTAACTCACCAAGCACCTGAGCAGGAGTTGGCAAAGGCTCCAGCTCAAGCACGCGGCGGTTTATTATGCGATCCACACCAACCTGGTCTTCCCAGCGCTGAAACTTCGCAGAATTAAGAGGGTTACGCCCCTCCTCAACTTCCTTCTTTACCGCGCGAGAAGTACGCTGCTCAGCTGTAGAAGCCATTTGTTCACCATCCTATAAAAACTGTGCTTGGTGTGATCGGTGGGTGCGAGGAGAGAATCAACCTAACTTGGTGGGGTCGGTGTACGCATCTTGAAATAAAGATGCGTACACCGCCGAGCTTGCGTTGAAAGCACACCGTGCTTTCAACTTTGAGCAAGCTCGGCGCATTAGCATAGCTTGAAATCCTAATGATTTCAAGCTATGCTAATGCGCCCATTGGATCCCACGCCGGTAATACGATTGCTGGTTCTTCTAGGGCTTTGCGATATTCTTCCGGAAGCAGATTCTTCGGCACTGCAACTTCATACACGTACTCAGTGAACCAATCGTCACTCATCGTAAAGTAACCCTTATCTGCAATATCAGTGCCCCAAGAGTTCTCTACGCGCCAACGACGAGTAGTCGTACCATCATCAGCAACATCCACACCAGCAAAAGCCATAGCGTGATTCATTGCAGAATCAGCAAAACGCACACGCGCTTCCTTATCCAAATCAAAATCAACGCCATAAACGCGACCATACTCGAACAAATCAGTAGCCCAAGCGCCATTCTCGCGATCCATCATAGGATGGCAATCGGCACCAAACCACACTGGAATGCCCTTCTCAACCAAAATCTTACGCACGCAATCCTTCATAAACTGGTTTGGCACGTTCAAATACTCGGTTGCGTCTCCGCCAGCAACATTACCCAAGTGCTCAATAGCAATCTTCTTGCCCTTAGGATGTTCAGCGCGAGGATCGTCAACCAAGCACACATAATCCTCAAGACCAGCATTCACATACTTCTTCCAGAACTCAACTGGCGTAATCTCACCATCGCGATGGAACTTGCCGTCGCTATCAGTCCACTCCCAATCGAAGCTCTTAGGTGGCTCACCCAAGTGAATTGTCAAAATCCTGTGACCTGCAGCAGTAGCATCCGCAATAATCTCATCAATTTCAGTGGCATTCGCATACATATGAGCAACAGCAGTATGCAAAAGCGCACGCAACTGCGTATTCATAGCACCAGTATTCTTAGAAGAAGCAGTTTCTGGGAACAAATCCTTAGGAACAGCACCATACTTCTTGTAAACATTCATAGCCATGGTCCACTGACCGCCATCGCCCATAACGTCATGCAACAAATGCTGAATCAAACGAGAATCTGAAGGCTCACCTGCACGCACCAAAGCAGCAACATCCTTCAAGAAGTAGTTAATTCGCTCAAGCTTGTCGTAGTACATTGCGTAGTTTTGAGAAAACTCAAATTCCTTCAATCCAAGGGATTTCTTCGCAATGAAACGAGCCACGTTCAACGAACTAAACAGCCAGCAACGGCCAGAACGATCCTGATGTGTTGCATCTCCGTTATCAACAATGGTAGAAAAACGACGCTGCAATAAGCGCGCACGATCATAATTACGCGCGACTTTATCAATACCAGCAGCAGTCACACCATTCATAGCTAAACGGTTTAAAGGATTTGCGTCAAAATCCTCACGCAAACCTTGTAATTTTTCATCAGTTAGAGCAGTGATTTCAGTCACAATGCTACCTTTCCTGTTAATTATCAATATTTATTTCAAATATTTATTCAAATACCAGCACATTCTAGCGTACGATGTTTAAGCCAATCTACAAATTTTACAATATTTTCTTTATTGATTATCTGTGTCTTGGTCTTCTTGAGACTCGTTAGCTTCTTCAGATTCAGCCAACGCAGCTTGAACATCTCGCTGAGCCTGCTTCGCATCTGCAGAAGATTGAACATCCGACGAATCCTCATTATCGTCAGAAGCTTGCGCAACTTGTTGGTTTTGTTGAGCATCCCCAAAATCAAATCCAGAGAAAGCATTCGCAAACAGCGAACGCAATTCCGTAACGCGCTGCGTAATAGTTGCCTCACGATGCTGCAATTGGGTTAATCGAGTCGTCATGCCATCAAGCTCTTGCTGCGCTGCAGCTCTACGCTCTTCAACCTGAGCAGTTGCCTCCTGCATAGCTTTGCGCACAATATCAGCAGCCTGACTATCCGCAGCCTGATGCGTTTGCGCTGCATATTCGTCAGCTTCTTGATGAACAGTTTTTGCGCGATCAACCAAAGCATCTGCTTCTTCCTGAGCTGCTCTTTCTTTCTCTTTCAAACCAGAAAGCAAGGCATTGACTTTCTTTGTAGCTTCCTCCTGTTGAGCAGCAATATCTGCTCGAATCTGCTCAACTTCTGCACTAACTTGGCTTAACGTACGTGTGCGTTCAACTTGAGCATCATCTGCAATTTCTTGAGCTTTAGCAGCAGCAGCATCCGCAATTTCGCCAGCTTTGCGCTGTGCGTCAGCCATCATCTTCGAAGCGTGTTCGCGCATATCAGCAAGCTTTTTATTTGCTTCTGCAAGAGCAGATTCAATCTGATCGTTTGTTTCAGCTTTAGCACGTGCAATCTCTTCGTTTGCAGCCGCACGCTGCTCAGCAATTTTTTGCGCAGCTTCCGACTTAAGTTGCGAAATGCTGCTTTCTTGCTGAGCGCGCTCAGAAGCCATGCGCTTCGTATGTTCTTCTTGAGTGTTTTGTAAAGCTAATTCTGCAGCGTCTTTTTGAGCTTGCACATCTTTAGCAGTAGTATCGCGCAAACGTGCAGAATCTTCTTGTGCAGCTTGCATAAGTTGTGTCGACTTTTGCGTGGCATTGGAAAGCATTGTGTCTGCTTTAGTTTGTGCTTCTTGCATTAAATGTGCAGCATCCAGTTTTGCATTGTTCAGCAAAGTTCCAGCTTGTGCTTGTGCATTCTTTTTAATTGATGCAGCATCTTGCTTAGCGCGCTCAAGCAATTGAGAACTAGTCTGCTCTGCAGATGCCAGCAATTGTTGCGCATTTGCACCTAAGGATGCAAAAGTATTTCCGCTTTTTGCACGTTTTACATTATTTTTTTCTTCTTGCAATTGCGCTTGTAATTGCAAAATTGATTCATCGCTTGAACGCACTTGTTCACGCAGACGAGAAATAGTACGCTCATAGTTTGCAAATGCTTCATTTACCTTGTCTTTATCGTACCCACGCAACGCGGTTGGGAATAAATCAGCCACCATAATATTCCTTTCACAAGCCCCCACACAGCTGCACAAAACGCTGTGCTACACCATCAGAATCAACGCTATCACTTACAAGCAAAAAACACTCGTGTGTTGCGCACGTTTTTGCTAAGCTCACACAACTGCACTTACTACCTAGCTCAAATACAGTAATGTTTATATAGCATATGCGATTATTTGTCGCGAATTACTAAAGCAAGAAGTCTACCTTCATGCGATTTTCCAGCTAAACTAGCACGTCGATGAGAATACCATAGCGGATTTTCCAAAGTGCACATTGGGTTTTGCAAATTTTGCAAACGTTCCGGCAAAGACTCGCCTTCCCCATCTACTTCGCAAATCGTGCGCAATTCCTCATCTTCCTGCAAATATTGCGTAGCTGCAGTAACTCTTGGCAAAGCGTCAACAATATTCGCAACTCCTGCGATCGCTAAATCAATGCGTGCAGCTTCAGCAATATCAATACCAATTCCACCGAAACGCGTTTTTGTTACAGTTTGCGGATAACGTTTTTCAAAATCGCGCGCAATACTCTCACCAACTTCGTAGCAATCTCCACAAATACACGGACCGAGCACTGCTTCTATACGAGAACGCTCAGCTCCCTTTTCGCACATTGCTTCGATGACAGCATCGAGTACGCCAGCCATCAATCCTTTTCGCCCACAATGCGCTGCAGCGATTACTCCAGCTTCGTCGTCCGCAAGTAAAACTGGCAAACAATCTGCCGCAAACATTCCTAAAGCAAGCGAGCACGCAGTTGAAACTTGCGCATCCGCCTCAATTCTCAATTGCGAATCTGCAAAACCTGTTGCATCAAAGCCGTAAGAAGTATTCCATGAATCTACTACACTATCTGCGTCAAATACTTCTCTGCTATGAACTTGAGCAACAAGCGACAAGTCTGCTTGCAAAGCTTTCTGTAAAGCTGCGCGATTGCTTGCTACAGCCTCCTCACTATCTCCTGCGCGTCCGCCTAAATTAAGTGAAGCAAATGAACCTTCAGAAATTCCACCCAGTCTAGTAGTAAAAACTGCATGAGTGCGAGACCCTAACGGCACTGGAATGGTTACAGGAATTGGCGTACCGTCCTCATCTTCGTGAGGCAATGGCATACCAGTTACGCTTGTTTCTTGCATTTTATTGTTTTCTTTCAGCCTAAATAAGCCAATTCTTCATTGCTTAATTGCAAATCGGAAGCTTTCAAACTATCTAAAATTGTAGCTGGTCTGTGAGCTCCAGGAATGACAAATATGTGATCGCCTTTAGCGAGCTCCCAAGCCAAAACTACTTGCTGATAACTTACGTTATGATCTTCAGCAACTTTGCGGAATGGATCGAAAAGATGCTCGTCATAAGGATGACGGAATCCACCTAATGGACTCCAGCAAACAAAAGCAATTCCAAGCTTTTCGCAATATTGCAACGTATCTTCATTCTCTAAATGAACTGGAGAATATTGATTTTGTACTGCTACTAGCTTTTCTCCTAAAATGTTGCGCGCAATATCGATTTGCTCCACAGAAGCGTTAGAAATACCGATTTCTCGAGCCACACCTTCATCAAGCAACTCTTGCATTGCTTCAATAGACTCATTGTATGGAACTTCTGGATCTGGCCTGTGGAAGTAAAGCAAGTCAATAGTGTCAACGCCTAGAGCCATTGCAGACTCTTTGGCATGCGCAATCAAATGCTCTGGCTTACCATCCTTACCCCACGTTGGTCGCCCGTCAGTAAAGTTACGGAAGTGACCGACTTTAGTAGCAACCAAAATAGAAGATTTGTCGCCTTTCCAGCTTTCTAAAGCCTCACGAACAAGCTTTTCGCCAGTTTGTTCTTCACCACCAGAGCAGTAATATGCCCAAGCTGTGTCAATATGCGTACAACCTGCATCAAGAGCTGCGTGAATTGTTTCAATTCCCATATCGTGACCAAGATTGTTTTCTATTGTCAATGGCATTTCGCCAAAACCAATAGCGGTTGTATCAAACGAACCTAATGCGCGATGCATAACCATATTTCACCCCTATTTTGTAAGTTTTATATTTTTCGTGAGTATTTATTATTGCATTACGCTACTTTACGCGGTCACAATATTTTACTACTTTTTATATTTTATTTTATTGCACAGATTGCATAAAACATTTAAATAGCTATCTAAAAGAAATGCCTCCAAACGCAAACGCAGCTTGAAGGCACTTCTACGAATATTTATTTTTATTTAGTATCTAGCAATAATTTTGCTTTAATACTATTTGCGCAATTAATCTTCCTCAAATGGATCAAAATCGCGACGCACGCGGCGACGAGGACGCTCTGCGCGCTCTTCGCGAGCCGAACGATACTCGTCATAGTGATCGTCATCAGCTGCATAACGCGGCTTTCTATCAGATACGCGACGATTTTCTGAATCTCGACGATTTGAGCGATCTTCACGGTCGTCACGATCTGCACGATCGTCACGGTCATCGCGATTTTCGTAACGATCGTCACGGTCATCGCGCACGCGGCGACGAGGACGCTCATCAAAATCGTTATCGCTGTAACGGTTATCGCGATCTGCACGATCTGCACGACGGTCGTCTCGACGAGTGTTGCGGTCATCATAACGGTTATCGCGATCCATGTATCGGTCATTTCGATCCATGCGATCTCGATCGTCACGGTCATCGCGCATGCGGCGACGAGGACGCTCATCGCGATCTGCACGATCCGCACGGTCATGATTATCGCGATCGTCACGGCGAGAACGACGGTAATCGCCACGAGAGTCACGAGAATCGCGATCGTCGCGAGAACTGCGGGAACGATTTTCACGCGCTGCTGGAGCAGAAGATTCTTGATCTTCAAAACCTGGAATAGCCAAAGAAATTTTGCCACGCTCATCTACGCTTTGTACGATAACTTCAACATTATCGCCTTCCTTCAGCACATCTTCAACAGTGTCAATGCGCTCACCATTTGCTAAATTGCGAATCTGTGAAATGTGAAGCAAACCGTCAGTTCCAGGAGTCAAATTCACAAAAGCTCCAAAGCTTGTGGTCTTAACAACCTTGCCTGTGAAAGTTTCACCAGCTTTTGGCACACGAGGATTTGCAATAGAATCGATGATTCCCTTAGCTTTCTCAGCAGCTTCTCCGCCTTCAGAAGAAATGTAAACAGTACCGTCATCTTCAATAGCGATTTCAGCACCAGTTTCTTCCTGAATTTGGTTAATCATCTTGCCCTTAGGCCCAATTACCTCACCAATCTTGTCTACAGGAATTGTGGTTGTAATAATGCGTGGAGCGAATGGACTCATCTCAGCTGGGCAATCAATGCATTCGTTAATAACTTCAAGAATCGTTGCACGAGCTTCATGTGCCTGCTGCAAAGCGGCAGCTAAAATATCAGCTGGAATACCATCAAGCTTCGTATCGAGCTGCAAAGCAGTGATGAATTCAGAAGTACCAGCAACCTTGAAGTCCATATCACCAAATGCATCTTCTGCACCGAGAATATCAGTCAAAGTCTTGAAGATATGCTTTCCATCAACATCACCAGAAACTAAGCCCATAGCAATACCAGCAACTGGAGCCTTCAAAGGCACGCCAGCAGCAAGCAAAGAAAGCGTAGAAGCACAAACGGAACCCATAGAAGTAGAACCGTTAGAACCAATAGCTTCAGACACCTGACGAATAGCGTATGGGAACTCTTCGCGACCTGGCAAAACTGGAACCAAAGCCTTCTCAGCTAAAGCACCGTGACCAATTTCACGACGCTTTGGAGAACCAACGCGACCAGTTTCACCAGTGGAGTATGGAGGCATTTCGTAATTGTGCATATAACGCTTAGTCTGTGGACCAGAAAGCGCATCAACCTGCTGCTCCATCTTAAGCATATTCAAAGTAGTCACACCCAAAATCTGAGTTTCACCACGCTGGAAAAGTGCAGAACCGTGTACGCGAGGCACAACATCAACTTCTGCAGAAAGCGTACGAATATCGCGCAAACCACGACCATCAATACGATAATCTTCAGTCAAAATACGACGACGAACAATTTGACGCTGCAATTCTTTAAACGCATTGCCGAGTTCCTTTTCCTTTTCGGCTTCGTCCATATCAGTGAATTCTTCAGCGATTGCAGCACGCACGCCTTCCTTAATTTCAGCGATGCGATCTTGACGAGGAAGCTTTTCAGCAATAGAAAGAGCTTCATTCAAATCAGCATGAGCAATCTCGTCAATACGAGCATAAAGTTCGTCAGTATATTCTGGGAAGAGTTGGAATTCCTTAGTTTCCTTAGCTGCAATACGCTTCAACTCATTTTGAGCATCGCAAATAACCTTAATAAATGGCTTTGCAGCTTCCAAACCTCCGGCTACGACTTGCTCATCTGGCTTGGTTTGACCATCATTGTAAATCAAATTCCAAGCATTCTTACCAGCACCAGCCTCAATCATTGCAATAGCAACATCGCCGTTTTCAATCACACGACCAGCCACAACAATCTCAAATACTGCACGCTCGCGCTCACTCCAACGTGGGAAAGCAACCCACTGGCCATCAATCAAAGCCAAACGAACGCCAGAAACTGGGCCCTCAAATGGCAAACCAGAAATCATAGTAGATGCAGACGCCGCATTCAAAGCAATAACATCGTAAGCATCATCTGGATTAATTGCCAAAATTGTTTCAACAACTTGCACTTCGTTACGTAAAGTGTGTGGGAACAACGGACGCAACGGGCGATCAATAATACGGCATGCCAACGTTGCTTCGTTAGAAGGACGACCTTCACGGCGGAAGAACGAACCTGGAATCTTTCCAGCAGCATACATTTTTTCTTCCACATCAACAGTTAATGGGAAGAAGTCGTAATTTTCCTTCGGACTAGATCCTGCAGTCGTCGTCGACAAAATCATGGAATCGTCATCCAAATATGCGGCAACAGCACCATCTGCTTGCTGAGCAAGTCGACCAGTTTCAAAGCGTAGCGTACGCTTACCAAATGAACCATTATCAATAACGGCTTCTACAGCCTTAATTTCGGGACCCTCCACGGGTTCCTCCTTTTCTTAACTTACCTAATCAACCAACATGCGTAATAACATTGACGACTTCGCATTATTACTTATATGCGAATATTTGCACTCTTTGCAACACTTGCGTTACGTCAATATTTCGTAGTGTTTTTTGTTTCGGTTACTTCAATCATCCGTATTCAGTTATACATCAATCTTTAATTATTTTTTGAATTATTCGTTAATTCTTTTTAGTTATAAATTTTAAATATTGTTCACAACACTTACCCCAAATCTGTGAATATGTGAACAATTTTTATGCGTACACGTACCTGCGTACAGCACAAAGAATACAAAAGCCCGAGCTAAGCCCGGGCTACAAGACTATCGACGCAAGCCAAGTCGTTCAATCAAAGAACGATAACGGTTGATGTCAACACGCTTCAAGTAATCGAGAAGACGACGACGATCACCAACCATGAGCAACAAGCCACGACGAGAATGATGATCGTGCTTGTGCTCCTTCAAGTGCTCAGTAAGGTCAGCAATGCGCTTGCTAAGCAAAGCGACCTGCACTTCTGGGGAACCCGTGTCACCCTCGTGCGTCGCGTATTCGTTGATAATATTCTTCTTATCTTCAGCCGTTAATGCCACGGCGTCCTCCTTAATATCACTGCGCGGTGCCACAACCTTCTGCTGTAGCGCTCTCAATCCGCGGGCGTTACACGCCAAGTCTCTATCATACAACCACTTGCAAACAACTTATTTTCGCAAAATCCAAATATTACATTGCGGTCATAAAGCCACCAAATAACACAACTAGAATTGCCAAAACCTCAATTGCATAAAACATTATGAACGACGCCCAACTACGCGTAAGAACATTCAAAGCCGAGGTTTTAGGAACAATGACAAGCAAACCAACAAAAATGACAGCAAATACAGCTACTCCAATACCTGCAGAAATAATGCCAAGATTTGCCGCATTCGCTAAACCTGAAGCATGACCATAGACCACATACGTCGAATACCAGAAGCTCATGTTTAGCATGCATAATCCGGCAATAAGTTGTTCTAAAGCCAGAAAAACAGCAAACATTATCCGCCAAATCCAACGATGAGTGTCAATCAACGCCATAGCAAGACTTGTAAAAGCAGACACTGTGATTACCCACGAAATAAAAACAACACCTTGCGAAGATAATCCAGAGCAATGCGAAATAACCCACGAAGTATGACGAGCTGCCATAGTGCGACCAATCCAATACGGAATAACAATAGCGACAAGCAGAACGCCAAAATAAATCCACCAATTCTTTGGATTAGAATGCTTACGAGAAAAATCAGCAATCGACAAGTCTGTTTCCGGCAAACCAATGTTTACATATTCGTCAGGAATTTTGCTTTTCGAATCATCATTCTTTTTTAAAACTTCATTAGCATTGATTACACGAGCAGAACGTTTCCTAGGCTTTAGCGGAGCAAAACTTTGTGGATATTCACCATCATGCTCATCATTTAACTTCATACGTTACTTCTCCTGCCAATCTTTAATTGCCAAGCAATTTCTCAAGTTTTAACCATGCAACATTACATTACTAACTATTATTGTATGTTATAACGCAATTAACTGATAGCGTGTGCACAAAAAGTGTCAACCGTTTATGGCGACTGCTAGGCTCAAAATAACAGTTGTTTCGCTTGATTTTTAATTAACAAGCGTCACTAAATACGCAAAATTTATGACAGGACATTATGGGATTTATTCATTTTATTGTTAACCTACTCAAGGATCCACGCTCAGCTATTGCAAGTTGGATTGCAATGGGCACAGCTCCAGCATTAGGCCTTATTTTTCTCATTGTTTTTATTGAAACAGGCGTAGTATTCTTCCCATTCCTTCCAGGAGATTCACTTCTTTTCGCAGCAGGGTTTTTTGCAGCTCCTGACGCTCAAACAGGTCATAGCGCGCTTCCACTTCCACTATTACTTGCCGTAGTGTGGCTAGCCCCAATTATTGGCGATCAGTGCAATTACTTTATTGGTCATTTCTTCGGACGAAAGATTGTAGAATCCGGGAAAGTAAAAGCGCTCACTCCAGAACGAGTTGCAAAAACCGAAAAAATGATTGATAAATGGGGTCCGCTGGCAGTATTCTTGGGTAGATTCTTCCCATTCATACGCACTTTTATGCCGTTCATCTCCGGAATTTCTGGAATGCGTTGGATACGCTTCACACCATTTTCTGTACTAGGCGGTCTCGTTTGGTCGTCGCTTTTCACATTTCTTGGATATTTCTTCGGCAAGATTGATTTCGTACAGAAGAATTTTGAATTAGTAATTGTTGCAATTTTGCTTATCTCGCTTGTGCCAACTTTTATTGGTTTATACAAAGCGCACAAAGCAAAGAAAGCAGCAAAACTTAATAAAGAAAACAAATAAACTAGTATTTTAACTTACGACACTCAAGCACGCTGCACTACAAGAAATGTTGTTTTTATACAAGCTTTGTAGTACAGTGTGCAGAGTTGTCGTAAGATGATTTGTCTTAGACATTGGGGCTATAGCTCAGTTGGTAGAGCGCTTCGTTCGCATCGAAGAGGTCGTGGTTTCGATTACCATTAGCTCCACTGAGCCCACTGCATTCATTCCACCGCAGTGGGCTTTTTATTTTTCTCGCACAATGCCTGTCAAATCTAGCAAAACTAATTAGAATAGTTTACTGATTGCTAATTTTCTTTTTAAAAATAATGCTAATTCCTAATGCAGCACAAAGAATTGCTATAATTCCAGTGCCAATATAAGCCACAATTTCTATATAATTTACCGATTTTCGCTTAAAGGAATCAGCATTTTCAAAAGATTTTTCCGATTTTTTCACTTGCGAACGAGCTATCCAATCATCGTTATCGGAGCTATTGTCGGAATCATCATCTAAACCATCATCAGAACTATCAGCATCTTTACTCTCGCTATTTTTAGATTTTTTATCTGCTTCAGATTTTTTTACAAGCTTATTTGCAATAGAAACAATTTTTACATTTTTATATTGCAAAGTTGTTATATTTCCCGCATAATCTGCAGCTTTTACTAATACGTCGTGAGTAAAACCGTCTGGTTTTAGTTTTATAGATAAAACTGATTTATTCACATCTTTACCGCTCCAAATACGATTTGTTTTACCATCAACATCGATTGTTACATATTGCAATGCTATGTTATCTTTTGCACTAATACGTAAAATTTTTCCTTCTTTATTAGTGCGATAAGTAGAATTATTTTGCATATCAAACACTGTTGTGATTGGAGCAAGATTATCTACTGTAAATTGCATGGAAGCTGGTGCAAATTGCAACATTCCTTCCTTTTTGCTAACTGCACTTTCGCTACAAGAATGATTGCCTGCCTTGTCTACTGACATAATGCGCACACGATAATGAGCGTTATCGGCAAAATTCCGTTTAAAAATAGTGTAAGTCAATCGTTGCCAGCCACGATCTGTGCGACTGTTTACAGAAAAATCCTGTTTTGATAAAATCTTCTCTACACCGTCTTGTATAACACTAATTTTTGCAGGACTTGCCAGTCCGCTAGGATTGAGTTCTTCAATATGAATATCTTTAGCATTTTGCAATTGTTTACGATTCATTGCTTTAGTGGAACTATCTATACTAAATGAGGAACCGCTTCTATTTATAGAAAATTGCAACTTACCAGAAATAACATGATCTACTAAATCTTTAGCACTCCACTGAAGCTGATATACGTCATCGTCTTGAATTCCATTATAAAAACCTGCGTATTGCACACTTACGCTTTGCGAATCAGCTTTTCTAGACACAAAAGAACGCAATTCCTTAGCATATCGCATTCTTCTCAGCGAATACGTTACGCTTGCAGGTTTTAGCCAACGATCTTTTATAACTAATGTTGGAACTACAGCATGAGAATACGCTCCGCCTTGTTGCACTCCAGTAATAGAAACAGTTGGCGAAAGCGTATCAATAATGAATTTATTACTGATAGAAGAACTCGCATTACCCGATAAATCTTCAACACAATAGCGAACATCCCAAGAAGCATCCCCCGAAAAAGAAACATCAGCATACCACACGTTTGTATGCACACCATCGTTTTTAAAGCTTTTAGCTGTAAGTACCATAACCTGCTTACCATCAGCAAAAACTTTCGCAATAGGATAAGAATCGTGAAGCAAGTACGAGAAAACGAACGAATCATCCTGTATTAATATTCTTGAAGCTCGATTATTACGAAAATATTTGCCTTCATACGATGCGTTGTTGTCATAACTAACACTCAAGCGAGGAACAGTTTTGTCAATAACAATATATCTTGGACGCTTGCTATAAGAATTATCTTTTGTTAAATCTGAAGCATTCAAAACTGAATCAGGAATACTTAATATTGGCTTACGAGAGCGCAATTTGTTGCCAGAAAGTTTACTTTCATTAGAAATATAGTTAGTTTGCTTTGAAACATGAGAATTAGAGTCAACTCCTCCCCATATGCGTTTAGGATGCATTGTTACAGCAGCAAGTCTTATAGAGATATCTTGCAAATCGTATATTCCTTCTTTTTGCAATTCAACTCTTACTATTCCTAATACTCGAGGTCGGATCTTATAACGAATATTAACTAGCGACGACACCGCCTCAATCTTAGCTAAATCAACTTTGGCACTCACTATTTGATATCTTCCAACGCTAACAGTAGCTTTATGCGCGTTCCTAATTTCCGAAGCGTCCAATCCATCAAAAGTTATAAGTAGCGAAGCAGCACGTTTAGTAAACATGTACTCGCCTTGAGTGCGAACAGTTTTCTGTTTTGTCATAACAGAAACATTTGCTATATGCAATCCTTTGGCTGCGTTATAGCTGCTTTTTGCATACGCAATAGAATTAAGTGGCAATAATGCAACAACTATAGCAGCACTAATAAATACAATAATCCCAATATAAACGCCAATGCGAGCGCAGCCGCATTTAAATCGCTTGAAAAACCACATATCCCCCAAATTTCTTTGTTTACACATTTATTCCCTCCTTTTTATTATTCCTTTTATTTCTTTTATTTCTTTTGCAAAAAAGCTAGATTAATTTCGTCTTGAACTTTTTTGACACTATCGATTGCGTTTTTCTTTCTACTTACAGCCTCATCATTTGACGCATGCGCTTGTTTAAGAAGATATTCTGCCTTGTCGCACATTTGCTGAATCTCTTGTTTACTGGCTCCGCTTTCTAGGAACATCGGCAACCACGAATGAATTGATTGCAAAACTAGTTCTCCAGTATCCACAAATAAAACGTCTCCGTGATCTTTCTCAACAATTTGCATTAGCTGCTGTAATTGATTCACATAATTTTTATACGTTTCTACGCTTGCACAATCTTTAGAAACATCAACAAGTTGCGCATAAGCGTCAGAAATAGCGATGTACGCGCTTAACATTTTTTGATTTGAAACAGTATGCGATATGCCATCAGAATTAGTTTCTACAGCTTGCGAAGACGCTTTATTCGCATCTTTCTCATATTTTTGAGCCTCTTGGAACCATACTTTTGCTACTCGCATACGAGATAATCGTTCTGTTTGCGAAACTTTTCCAGAAAATCCTGCAAAATAGTACCAATACGCTTTGCCTATTTCTATAGAAATATTCAACCAATCTTTATTTACAGGACGCAAGTTTTGCTCGTATTTATTAATCAAACCAACAAAACATTGCTCTTCGTTGGCACTCCATTGCTGATCTGCAAGTTGAATTTGCAATAAAATTTGGAGAGGTTTAAATGATATTTTGCTTATATATTTCTTCTTGATCATACTATTTTGCACTTGCATTGCATGAGAAATATAGCGACACGCAATATCCGAATTGCTTTCGCGCTCAGCTAATTGCATGTAAGAATCGTAGCTTTTATTATTTTTGCGTATTTCCTCAATTCTTTTACTACTTGGCTCACCATCAAAAGATTGCTTATTTCGATTTACAAAAGCATTCCCAACAAATAAACCTAAGCAGTTGAATAAAATTACTATAAAAACTAGTACTACAACAATTAATGCCGTAATTGCATAGCGCTTTTTTCTAGGCTTAAAACTATTTTTGCATTGTTTGCGTCGCAATACATTCGTAGAGGTGTCGCATTGTTGCGAATGCTTTTCTGTATGCTCACACGCTTCCAGTGCAGAAAACATTTCGTCGCAATCTTTATATCTATGAGATGGTTTAGTAGCTGTAGCTATTGCGAGCACAGACACTAATTGTTCTACTACTTCACGATTCTCATGAGGCAATAGTACAGCAGATTGCACGTTTGTTTTAGGCACTTCAGTTGGTAATAATGCGTAACGCAATGTCATTCCAATCGAATACACATCGCTTGAAGTAGTTGCTGCAGAGTTTTCGTTCAAAATTTCAGGAGCGGTAAAAATATTAGTAGCAAATCGCGCGTCGCACTGGTCTATTGTGCGCAAATCAAGCACTCCCCCGTTTGCATATAATTGCGTTGCAGCACCAAAATCAATCAAACGGACTGTGCCATCTTCTGAAATCATAACCTGAGAAGGCTTAAGATCACCGTATATAATTGGCGGATAATGCGAATGTAAATAAGAAAGTATTGAGCAAAGTTGCATACCTAAATCAAGAACAGTTTCAACATTTTGCAATCCAGATTCTTCTACAATAGATTTTAAAGAACGTCCCTTTACATAATCGCGAACAGCATAAGCTCTACCATTTTCTTCAAAAAAATCAACAATTCGCGGAATAGCTGGATGATCGCATTCCTTTAAAACATTCGCTTCAGCGCGTAAGGATTGAATAATATGTTGTTGATACTCTTCGTCTCCTTGCAGAAGCGTTTCTTTAACAGCCCATTGCTTGTGCAAAACGGTGTCAACAGCAAGAAACACTGTTGAAGTGCCACCACGCCCCAGCTCACCAAGCAGCTGATAGCGTCCGCCTACACAAACCATCGTTACGCCTCCGCAATATTGAAAACTCCAACTACTCATCAAATATTTCAGTTAATTTTTTGAGTAATTGAATTACAGTTGCGACTACTGTACCGATAAATTTATGCGTAAAAAAGCTTTTTCTAGCATTGTGGATAAAAGCTTATAAACCTACAAAACTCACGTTTTGTAGAAGAAGTAGAAGAATATATCAGTCGATATTAGCACCCAATGCTAAAAGTTTGCCTCTAAAATCTGCATATCCTCGATCAATTAGCGAAATTCCACGCACATTCGACGGACCTTGAGCAGTAAGAGCTGCAATCAAATGGCTAAAGCCTCCGCGCAAATCAGGTACATCAATATCTTGACCTGTCAACGGAGTAGGTCCGAAAATCACTGCAGAATGCTTGTAATTGCGCTGCTGGAATCTGCAAGGAAGCGAACCTAAGCATTCACGATAAAGCTGAATCATAGCTCCCATTTGCACAAGTGGCTTCGTGAAACCAAAACGATTTTCATAAACAGTTTCATGCACAATACTCAAGCCCTTCGCTTGAGTAAGCGCAACGACAAGAGGCTGCTGCCAATCAGTCATAAAACCAGGATGTACATCGGTTTCAATAGCAACCGGATGCAAATCCCCACCCGGATGCCAGAAACGAATTCCTTTATCTGTAACATCAAATTGTCCGCCAACTTTACGGAACACATTTAAGAAAGTCATCATTTCTGGCTGAGTTGCGCCCTTAATAAACACATCTCCGTGTGTTGCAAGAGCAGCAGAAGCCCAAGAAGCTGCTTCGATGCGATCAGTTAATGACGTATGAGTGTATCCTTGAAGCTCTTTTACTCCCTCAATACGGAAAGTACGGTCAACATCTACAGAAATAATCGCACCCATCTTTTGCAAAACGGCTACCAAATCCATAATTTCTGGCTCAATTGCAGCTCCGGAAAGCTCTGTACGACCTTCTGCAAGAACCGCTGCAAGCAAAGTCTGTTCGGTTGCGCCGACAGAAGGATAAGGCAAATGAATTTTAGTGCCATGTAAGCCATTAGGTGCAGTAATATGAATACCATCTTCGTGATCTTTATCTACATTTGCACCAAGTTTACGCAACGTCTCAAGATGAAAATCAATTGGACGGCCACCAATATTGCATCCTCCAAGCGCAGGAATAAACGCTTCTCCAAGACGATGAAGAAGAGGACCAGAGAAAAGAATTGGAATACGAGACGAACCAGAAAGAGTGTCGACGTCAGCTACATCTGCGAGCTGCACTTTTGTGGCATCAATTGTCACAATGCCTTCAGGTCCATTAACTTCAACGTCAACACCATGCAAACGCAACAAATCAGAAACTACATGAACATCGCGAATTTCAGGAACGTTTTTTAGAACAGACTTGCCAGGTGCCAACAAAGCTGCAACCATAGCCTTGCTAACAAAGTTTTTTGCGCCACGCACTTTAATAGTGCCATTAAGCGGCTTACCACCTTCTACATGCAACACATCTGCAGCGTCAATGCCACTATTGTTGTTCTGTTCAGCCGTATTGTGTGCGGACACATTTACCTCTTTCGTTCGCGCTAAAACACTATTCACTATAATACCGGCATATTTGCCAACGCGCTCATGCAATCTATTAAAACTGATTAAATTAGCGCGTAGATCGTTGACGCCATCGACGAATCAATCTAGTAAGTAATGATGGTTTACGTAATAAATCCACTTCTGGCAATTCATGCTCAGATTCAGCTGTAAGAGCATAAGTATAGGCTTTTTTGGAAGAAGGTTTGCCAACAAGATTCCCAAATTCAAGCATTTGCGTACGCGGTTCAAACGGGTGACGAATATCAAATTCGAGCAAGCGCACGCCTCTTTTAGCAGGTTCAGGGCCGTAAGATCCAAAACCACATGTAGGAGTGGCAACAAATAGCATATTACTCTCGTGATCTTTAGCTGCGAAAGAATTGCGGTGATCGTGACCGGCAATTAGCGCAAAAGCTCCTGCATCAAGCAAAGCAGCGTATTCACCACTATCGACGTCAGGGCAGCTGATTCCTTCACCTAAATACCCATCGGGCAGAACATGTTTTTCGTCAAGAGCATAATAGCGACCAGCAAAAGTACGATACCCTTCAATAGCATGTTCGCGCGCAGCAAGTTCTTGCGGAACTTCACGAAGAACACGATAATATTGCGGCAATGGAAAATGCTGAAAAACGCAAATATGCTCAGGCAAATAAGAAGGAAGACCAGAAATAAACTCAATAGTTTTTTTAGAAGGGCTACCATATCCGCCGGATTTAGCATAATCTCCAGAATCAACTAAAACTATTGAAAAAACAACCTTTTCATGCTTTTCATCCATAACAGGCAAGGCAAAAGTACCAGGCTCACATGTAAAAATAATCTGCTTTGGCAACACACATTTTGTCGATTGCATAGCACTTGCAGAAGATACATTAGAAGCACTGCGATTCATGCAACATGGAAAATCTTGATATATCTTATCAAGCTCTTCATTACTCAGACCGCACTGGAAATCATGATTCCCATAAGTAACAACCCACGGAATACTGCGATCTTCTAGTGGCTTCATTAACTTAGCAACAAATTCGTGCACCTTATCAACCAATTGCTTCTTATCAGAAGCTGAAATATTGGAAGATTCCTGCCAGAGTCTACGCTGAAAAGTTTTTGCAAATACTCTTTCATAACCTGCAATCTGGTTTCCAGTAAAAACTACAAGATCTGGTCGCACAGCATCGCAAGCAGAAGCAATAAGTCGAATAGTATCTTGTGAAATACGTAACCCATCTTGAACATCTGCACACTGAAGCACCCGGAATTTACCAGAAAGATGGAACTGCAAACGTCCTAAACGAGCCGAAATAGATAAAGGAAGTGCCGCAGATGCATGAGCTTCAGATTGTGCAGAATCAGTCATACTTTAAGCATACGGCAGATATGCCGCGACTCACTCAATTTTGTGCGCAAGTTTACATAAATTATTTACATTCAAAAATACTAAATTAAGCAAATACTGATAATAAATAACCTAAAAGCGATAAAAACGTGCAATTTCAGTAAAATAGTTACAAATTCACAGACAATTCACAGGTAATCGCATTACTGCACTCAGCATAAGGTGGTTATTATATATACATCAAAGGGAAATAAACTACAAGCAAGTAGTTGAATTTGACTTTAATAACTTAAACCTCTCTTCTTCTCTTCTTTCTCTAACCCCGGTCACGCACCGGGGTTTTTGATTTTAAGGCTACATAAGAAGCGTGCGGCAAGCGTGGTAAACGGGAGTAAACGGCAAAAACTGAGCATGTATGTAAAGAAACTGCCGCTTTCACGCCAACAAGCGGCAGAAACTTTACAGCCGTGTACAGAAAAGGTCGCGCGCTGAGACAAATCGCAGTAATACAGATAGATAACAAAAAAGCTCTCGTTCTACGAGAGCTATTCGCTGGGGTACCTGGACTCGAACCAAGAATGGATGAACCAGAATCACCTGTGTTGCCAATTACACCATACCCCAATTGGCAAGCTTCGCGGCTCTTGGAACCGTTCCGTCTTCGTACCCCCGACCGGATTTGAACCGGTGTTGGCGCCGTGAGAGGGCGTAGTCCTAGACCGCTAGACGACGGGGGCTTTCATTTATCAGCTACGCCTCTTGACGCAACAAATAGCGACTTTACAACATAAAGCAAATACTTGCAACCGCGGCGTGTCGAAAATATATTAAGCATAAAACAAATAAAAGGCGGAAATGCAGCAATAGTGCCACACTCCCGCCTTATTCAAATTTTATTTGCGCTTATAAATTATTTGTAATTTACAAATGCTCGCGCAAACCAGCCAAACGCGCCAAAGTCACGTCTTTGCCCACGATTTCCATGGACTCAAACAGTGGAGGCGAAACGCGACGACCAGAAAGTGCAACTCGCACAGGGCCAAACGCCAAGCGCGGCTTGTAACCAGCTTCCTCAACAAGCTTCTTGTTCAAAAGCTCGTGCAAGGAATCAGTATGCCAATCAGAAGCATCAACGTCCTTCAAGGCAGCGAGCGCAGCGTCAAGAACCTCTCCTGCAGATTCCTTCAACTGCTTACGAGCGTCATCATCTGGAGCAATGTAGCCATCTTCACTTAACAGGCTGCCAACCATTCCAGCGACCTCACCAAGCAAGCGCACGCGAGGCTGTACAAGAGACGCAGCAGCGGTGAGTACTTCACGCTCGCGGTCAGTTAACGCATCCCAATTATCCGCACTAACTACGCCATCCTTATGCAAGTAAGGCACAGAACGGTTCAAGAAATCTTGCGGATCGAGCATACGAATATGCTCAGCGTTAATCGAAATTGCTTTATCCAAGTCAAAGTGTGCAGGATTTGCCTTAACGTCGCGCACATCGAACTTTTCAACCATCTCGTCCATAGTGAACACGTCACGATCAGGCGCAATAGACCATCCAAGCAAAGCCAAGTAATTCAGCAAGCCTTCTGGAATAAAGCCGTTATCCCTATGCAAGAACAAGTTGGACTCTGGATCTCGCTTAGAAAGCTTCTTCTTACCTTCGCCCATAACGTAAGGCATATGGCCGTAAAGTGGAGTTTCCTTAGCAATACCCATTTCCATAAGGTAACGGTAAAGCACAATCTGACGAGGTGTGGAGCTCAAAATATCCTCACCGCGCAAAACCACATTCACATCCATTAACGCATCGTCAACAGGGTTCGTAAGCGTATAAAGTGGATCGCCATTCGGACGCACAATCACATAATCTGGAACAGATCCGGCTTTAAAAGTAATTTCACCACGAATTAAATCGTTAAAAGTAATGTCTTCATTTGGCATCTTCAAGCGAAGTGCAGGTTTGCGACCTTCGTCGCGGAAAGCTTGCTTCTGTTCTTCCGTAAGATTGCGATCGTAGCCATCGTAACCAAATTCAGCAGGACGGCCAGCAGCAATATTACGCTCCTTAATTTCTTCAGGAGTAGAGAAGGATTCATAAGCGTATCCTGCTTCAAAAAGCTTTTGTGCTACGTCTTTATAAATTTCCATACGCTGGGACTGGCGATACGGTCCGTTATCTCCGCCAACATCAATGCCCTCGTCCCAATCAATATTGAGCCAACGAAGAGCCTCAATAATCTGCTGGTAGCTTTCCTCACTATCGCGCTCATTATCGGTATCTTCAATACGGAAAAGCAATTTGCCGTGAGTATGGCGAGCCTCCGCCCAGTTAAATAGCGCGGTACGAACCATACCCACGTGAGGTGTGCCGGTTGGAGAAGGGCAAAAACGCACGCGAACATTCTTTGGAAGTTCAGGCTTTGCGGATTTTGTTGCATTATTAGCAACTTCTTGAGTTTCCTCGATATCAGTCATAGGTTCCATTGTGCCGCGCGTTACGGACGTGCAGCATTCGCATCAAACATAAGTCAACCTAAAAACTAATCAAGCGCCTGCGTAGATTCTTTATTACCCTCAACGTGCGCAAACTTCGCAGCAAGAGCCTCGCGGGACTTTCTATCATCCTCTTCTTTTGCGAGCTTCTTCGCAACTTCAGGATCCCACAGCACGTCTTCACGATGCTTTCCCCACTCTGAAATAAGCAGCGGCGAAATAAAATTGACCAACGCACTTATATCGCCACTTATATCACAATTACACTTATCGCTAGAATTGCGCACACAATCAACAATCTCACGCCATTGAGCATCCTTGAACATCATTCGCGGCAAACCAGCACACTCACATATTTCGTTAATATATAAGAAGATTGGTAAAGTTTCGCAAATCTCGTTAGTTTTTTTAATTAGATTTGTTAATAAGCTTAAAACTACAATAATTTTTTGCGTTTCCAATGATTTATTTTCATAACAAGAAACCATTTGTTTCGCATAATTAATTGCAAAGTCAATATCGCTAATACTCCAATTACCTTCAACATTTAACGTATCGGCTGCTGCATTTATTGCATTAGAATCTTCGGCAGAATGAGATGCAATCTTACTAAAAATAGAATTTATATTATTACTATTTTCTAGTATTGCTTCTTCTGCTTCATCATAGTTAGGCTCATAGCATGAATCCATATTGTCGTAAGCATCGGCGGCAGCAAGTAGCGCGTCTACTATTTCTTGCGGACGTCCAGGAATTTCATCCGCACCTTCATACACAAATTCAGCATCCGGCACAGTAACATCAAGATTCGTGAGTATTCGTGCTATTGCTCGCATTGAGCGCACCTCAAGATTTTCCGCATATTTTGCGTCGTTATCTAAGTGTCGCGCTTCCGTCAATGGCCATAATTCCGTTAGTTTTGCGGCAGATTGCGCTGCATCATTCAGCATTAGCATACTTTTTTCATTATTTTTAATATCTTCAGAATCTTTGACAGAATCAACAGAACTAACCATTTCAATGCTCCTTCGCATTATATGTTACTTACTTCACTCGCCCAGCAGGATCAACATACGTAATTGAAAGCACACGCAAAGTCTCGCAATCGTAAGTAATAGAAGTAATCGAAGCTAAAGCCGTGTGACGAAGAAGCATATTATGTTCAGCGTGGCCGGTTTCCAGTAGGTGTCTATAAGACCAGATTGGCGACTCATGAGTAACTGCAACGATTTGCTCACCCGGATGCTTACGAACCTGCTCGCGCACAAAATCGCCAACTCTAGTGGCAATACTTCTGTAGCTTTCTCCCCAACTTGGCTTCCACAAATTCGCAACAAGCTTCCAATTGTTGTTTTTCCACAGTGCGCCTTCACCGTAGCCTATGCGTTTCCCGCGGAAATTATTTCCAGCTTCAATTAAGCGTTTATCTAAAATAATGTCGCTTTCTTGAGATTGCGCAGAATCTTCGTCACAGTGCGCTTTTACATAGGCAGAATCTGCAATATTGCGCAAAGCATTTTCGATTTCACGCGCTGTTTCACATGTTCGCTCAAGAGGAGACGAATAAATTGCAGTAATTCCGCGCATTTGCGGAACAGTGGCAATATATTTTGCTGTAGCTTGCGCCATCCTCACTCCGCGAGCCGAAAGATGAAATCCAGGAAGACGCTCATACAACACGTGATTTGGATTATCAACTTCTCCATGACGCACAAAATGAATTGTCGTAGCTGGCATTGCGTTCTACTTTCTGTTTAAAAGATTAAATCAATTACTTGCGATTTTTTGTATGATTAAGCGACCACATTCCCAAACGGTGAGCAAAACTCGTATCTTCTTGCGCAACATACCCAGGCTGTTGAGATTTAGTATCATCGAGCAGCCACTTTCGTATAACAAAATTCCACACAGCAACAACAACAGTAGCTACAAGTTTTCCTATATTTGTGCGCAAAACGTATACTGCAGATCCGCGTAAGCTTTCAACCATTCCTAACGTACTAGCCCAAATAATCAAATCGTTTATAAGCAAACCTATAACTGCGGAAATAACAAAAATCAGAAGCTCCATCCACTTTGCCATATCTTCACGATGTTTAAAGACGTATTTCATACTGGCAATATAGTTGAAGATAAGTGAAATTACGAAAGAAATCGTACCCGCAACCACATTATTTAAGTGCGCAAGCATTAATAAATTGAGTAGCGCAACGTCAATAATAAGGGCAATAACGCCCACAATTCCAAACTTTACAACCTGTTCAATAAGCTTTTTCATAATATCCATTAAACACGCGGCTGCTAACAAATAACATATAATTGTTACGTAATAAAGCTTACCAAATTTAGCAAAGGAGCGATTATGCCAGTTATTCATACTCATGTTTCTGTAAGCACAACACCTGCCCAGCGTGACGCATTAAAAGCTGCTTATGGCAAAGCAATTAGCGCAGTTCCAGGAAAAAGCGAGCATTGGCTCATGTGCCCATTCGAGGACAATATGCCGATTTATTTTGCAGGAGACAATACTAAGCCTGCAGCTTACGTTGAGGTGAACGTGTTTGGTTCCAGCGTGCCAGGGTCTGCTTGGGAAAAGTTAACTGAGCAGATTATGGCAGCTTTAGAGCGAGAGCTTGGGATTCCACAGGATCGCACTTATATTCGTTACACTGCAACTACTGACTGGGGTTGGAACGGCGGCAACTTCTAGGCGCAAGTCGCAAGCCTCAATTAGCAAGTCGCATAAAATCGCCATATCTTGTTACGTAAAATACGCATCAAAATATGGCGATTATTATGACGTCTACGCGACGCTACAAAACTTTAGGATTGCTCACTAAAATTAGGTTCGTCAACAGTAGACTTAGCGGATACAGCGAAGTCAGCAGGCTCGTTAAACTCAGCATCGCTTGAAGAATAATAATCGTCGCTAGCAACACTGCCTTCAAGATCTGGACCAGCAGCTAGACGAGCCACCTCTTCCATGTCCTTGTTTTCAAATAAAACCATGCGGACATAACCAACAACAAATCCAACAACAGCAGGGCAAACCCACGCCATGCCAAATTCTGAGAACGGTAGCCAGTTTTGAACAACCACCAACATATCGTTCATATGCAATGCACTGCGTAAAGCTTGTGGCAAACTATTCAAAAAATCATATACCGCTGCAACACCAGTAAAACCAAGCGTCCAAGCGCACACGACTTTGGAATTTCCAAAAAGTCGACCGCACAAAGCCAAAAGAATCAATACGATTGACAGTGGATACAAGAACATCAATACTGGAACTGCATATTCGATGATTGTGCTCAAACCAAAGTTTGCAAGACCAAACGAAACAAGCGTAATCAACACAGACCAAACGCGATAGCTAGGACCCTTAGGGAATAACTTAGAGAAGGTTTCCGAGCAGCTTACAATTAAACCAACTGCCGTCTTTAAGCATGCAAGAGTAACAGTTGCAGCAAGAACAAGCAAACCAACGTTTCCAAGATGGTAGCGTGCAACTTGCGCCAAAGTTACGCCACCGTTTTCAGCAGGCTTAAACAGTGCACGGCTACGCACACCGACAACAACAATTGCGACGTAAATCAACGCCATAAGCAAGCAGCTAAAGAATCCAGATCGCACAGTATTCACTGCCACATCTTTAGGGTCTTTTACGCCAAAGGATCGAATAGTACTAACAACTATAATGCCAAAAGCCAAGCTAGCTAAAGCATCCATTGTATTGTAGCCATCTAAGAATCCTGTAAAGAATGATTCATTAACATACTTCCCTATAGGAGCAGCATCTGCAGAAGCGCCGCTTACAGGAGAAAACAGTGCAGTAAATACCAGAATACCTAAGAAAACCAAGAATATCGGCGTAAGAACTTTACCAACCCATGTAAGTATTCCGCTAGGCTTCATAGCAAAGAAGAATGCTAACGCGAAGAAAACCACAGAGAACAAGAACAAATACAATTGACCGTTTCCGTCTTGTGGAATAACGCGCTCCAAACCAACAGTGTACGAAGTTGTTGCGCAACGAGGAATTGCAAAGAATGGTCCGATTGTTAAATACAGCACACAAGTAAAGAACATGCCGTATTTTCTGCTCGGCTTACTAGAAAGTTCAAAAAGACCGTTTGCACGACTCATTGCAAGAGCCGTAACACCAAGCAATGGCAAACCAACGCCAGTAACAATAAAGCCAATTGTTGCAGGCACGAAATTAGTTCCTGCATTAGCTCCAAGGAACACAGGGAAAATCAGGTTTCCTGCGCCAAAGAACATACCAAACAACATGACCGCCACGTACGCGGATTCAATAATGGTCAAGTTCCTTTTTTTCGGGGCACTATCTGTGCTGACACTTTGTGTTGTGACGCTCATGCTTACACCTCCCATAAGGATAAATTTGTATTTACATACTATTCAGCTAAATCTCTTACTTTGTAATTTTGTGGATTTAAAGCAAAAATAATATTAGAGGGTATATTAATAAATTGCATGTACTTAATCGATAGAAACTTATAATTCGTGCGTGTCTCTAATAAAAAATAAAAAAGGACGCTGGCAAGCTACCAACGTCCTATGTAATCAAAAATGCTCTATAGCTTTGCTCTAAATCTTATATAAAATAAGCAAAATCACATCTTTTCTGGAGCAGAAACTCCAAGCAAATCAAGACCAGTTGCAATAACTGTGCGCACAGCAGCGTTAAGCTTTAAGCGAGCTGCAGCACGAGCTGGCTCTGGGCACTTTGCAATGCGCTGAGCTTCACGCTCGGCTTCTGGCAAACGATTTTCAGGGTCAGTTAACTCCATTGGTACAACACGCTCAAGGTTGTACCACTTGTGGTAACTTGCTGCCAAATCCTCAAGATAATGCGCAACTCTGTGAGGAGCGCGCAAATCGCCAGCTTGAGCCAAAGCAGCAGGCCATTGAGCCAAAGCAGCCAACACTTCGCCGTCAGCCTCGGTATTAAGCAAGCTTAAATCAGCGCCATCTTGCGTAATTCCAGCGTCAGCCGCATTGCGAGCCACATTGCAGCTGCGTGCGTGAGCGTATTGCACGTAATACACAGGATTATCGTTGCTGTGAGAAGCGAGCAAATCCAAATCAATATCAACACTTGTGTTGTAGTCGGTGCGAGCAAGCGAGTAGCGCGAAGCGTCAACACCAATTGCATCAACTAAATCGTCGATCGTAATAACGTTTCCAGCACGCTTACTCATACGTACAGGCTTACCATCTTTCATAACGTTTACAAGCTGACCAATAAGAATCTGCATGTTTTCGCCCGGCTTGTCGCCAAAAGCCGCGCACATTGCCATCATTCGGCCAATATATCCGTGATGATCCGCGCCGAGCATGTAGATTGCTACGTCTGCAGGATTCTGCTCGCGGTGACGCTTGTTGCGATAGTACGCAATATCTGCGGCAAAGTAGGCGTAATTGCCGTCGGACTTAATAATCACACGGTCTTTATCGTCACCATGCTTAGTGGACTCAAACCAAGTTGCGCCGTCTTTTTCGAAAATATCTCCACGAGAACGCAATTCCGCAATAGCGCGCTCAACTTCTCCATCCTCGTACAAGCTGTTTTCATGAAACCACACGTCGAATTTCACACGAAAATCGTGCATCGACTTGCGAATTTCCGCAAACATCATTGGAACTGCGCGCTTGCGGAACTCTTCGCGCTGCTCGGAATCGCCTTCGCCAAGCGGCAATCCTTCCTCGTCTTTTCCAAGATCAATTCGCGGCAATGAAAGAACATCAACGCCGTCCGCATTCGCTTCTTTTATAACAGAGTCCGCAATTTCGTTAATATACGCGCCTTTGTAGCCGTCTGCAGGCGTTTCTTCGCCATGAGCTGCAGCAACTAAAGACTTTGCAAAACGGTTGATTTGCTCACCGTGATCGTTGAAGTAGTATTCGCGCACAACTTTTGCGCCGTTCGCTTCCAAAACTCGAGCCATAGAATCGCCAACTGCAGCCCAGCGAGTTCCACCAATGTGGATTGGACCAGTTGGGTTTGCGGACACAAACTCAAGATTCAAAGTTTTGCCGCTCAAATGCGTATTCTTGCCAAAAGCCGCACCCTGCTTTAAGACTTCGTCTACGACCGCCGCCGCAGAAGCAGAATCAAGCGTTATGTTAATAAAACCAGGACCTGCCACTTCTACGCGCGCAATACCTTCCGCTTCTTGCAAACGCTCAGCAAAAAGTTCTGCTAAATCGCGAGGCTTCATACCAGCTTTTTTAGCGAGTTGCATAGCAACGTTCGTAGCCCAATCGCCGTGTGCACGATCTTTTGGTCGCATAACTGCAAGTTTTTCGGCAGCAGGAATCAAATCTTCTGTTAGATTGCCAGCTTTACCACTTGCTACTAAATCTTTAGCAATTTTTTCAATTAATTCACTTAAGCTTTCTGGATTCATGGTTTACAGTCTAGCGTTACCGCGCGATGCTTCGCGATTACAACTCATTGGATTGCATTATTCTGAGTGTAAGGTAATATATGTTTTACATGTTTTACATTGGAGATTAAAAATGGTCGCAACAATTACAGGATTAAGAGTACCCTCTAACGTTTTAGATCGTTATGATCGGCTCGCTAAAACCACTCACCGCACCCGTTCATTTTACATGAATCAAGCACTAGAAGCTCAAATTGATGAACTTGAACATGAATATGGTCTAATGGCAGATATTGAAGCATACAAACGTGGAGAATTAGAAACATCCCCACTCGACGACGTGGTGAAGCGCCTTGATTTGGAAGATTAATTTATCTAAAAGAGCTGAAAAACAGCTAGGGAAAATTGACAAAACGATTGCTAAGCAAATCGTTAAGGAGCTTCGCGAAATTAGCAATCTCGACAATCCTCGAATCAGAGGCAAGGCACTAACTGGCAACTATTCGGGATTTTGGAGATATAGAGTAAGGGATTACAGAATAATTTGTGCAATTGAAAATAATGTACTGACCGTTTTTGTTGTGGATATTGACCATCGCAGCAGGATTTATAATAAGTGATTATGCTTAGTTTTTAAATACACAAAAAGCGCTGGAGTCGAAGATTGACTTCCAGCGCTTTTGTTTTGCGATTAATTATTTTCGGTTACTTGCAACTACTTCTTTTTTGCAGGAGCTTCGCCGAGTTCGCTTTGAGCAACTGAAACGTTTACGTTAGCTGCATCAGATTCTGCAGAATCAGAAGCAGATTCAGATTCAGAAGCAGAAGAATCTCCAGCAACTGCAGCCTTAACAGCGTTAAGCTTTACTTCTCCAGTAACGCGACCAGCTTCAGCAACGTCATCCAAAGTCTCCTCAACAGCCTTGTAAGCGTTTTCTGCAACGTTCAAAGTTACTTGCAAAATAGGAGTCTTCATAGAAACTTTTGCTTCAGACTTAATCTTGCGCAAAGCAGCCAAAGCTTCACCCGCGTAAGCCAAAGTGTCTGCAGAAACTCCGTTTGCAGCAGCCTCATACGCCTTAGCGCATGGCCAGCTAGCACGATGCACGGATCCTTCGCCGTCATGCATCCAGCTCCACACTTCTTCAGTAGCGTAAGGCAAGTAAGGAGCAAGCAAGCGAGCCAAAGCGTCGAGTGCAAGACCAAGAGTTGTGCGAGCAGACTTCACAGCAGCTTCACTTGGAGTGCGTCCAGTGGATTCTGCAGTACCGTAAGCACGATTCTTTGCAAGCTCAATGTAATCGTCACAGAACTCCCAGAAGAATGTTTCGATTGCTTCCAAAGCCTTAGAATGCTCGTAAGATTCAAGCGCATCAGTCGCAGTACGAATAACGGATGCAAGCTTTGCCATAACAGAGCGATCCAAAACTTCCGTAACATCTGCAAAATCCCAATCCGCGCTGGCAGACTCAAGAACCTGATGCTCATCATCTTCGCGACCAATTGCGAGCGCAAACTTCGTAGCATTCAAAAGCTTAATCGCTAAACGTCGACCAATCTTCATTTGACCTTCGTCGTAAGTTGCATCCAAGCCAAGTTTTGCAGAAGTTGCCCAGTAGCGCACAGCATCCGCGCCAAACTCTTCGATTGGTTTATTTGGCACAACCACATTGCCCTTAGATTTAGACATCTTCTTATGGTCAGGATCAAGAATCCAACCAGAAAGCGCAGCATGCTTCCAAGGCAAGCAGCCATTTTCAAGATGCGCACGATCAACCGTACTAAACAGCCAAGTACGAATAATATCTTGACCTTGTGGACGCAAATCCATTGGGAAAGTAGCCTTAAACAAAGCTTGATTTTCCTCACCTGGCTCTTCCCAACGGGTCACAATTTGCGGAGTTAAGGAAGATGTTGCCCAAGTGTCCATAATGTCTTGCTCAGCAGTAAAGCCGTTTGGCTGGTCGCGCTGAGATTCGTCGAATCCTTCTGGAACATCGATAGTTGGGTCGATTGGCAAACGGTCTTCGCTAGGAGTCAAAGGATGCTCGTAATCCACTTCCCCATTTTCGTTTACTGGATACCAAAGTGGGAATGGCACGCCGAAGAAGCGCTGGCGAGAAATAAGCCAGTCACCATTCAATCCATGAACCCAATTCTCGTAGCGCACGCGCATAAAGTCTGGGTGGAAATTAAGCTCCTTGCCGCGCTCAATAAGCTCAGCATTCAACTTTTCGTCCGTGCCACCGTTCTTTAAGTACCACTGACGAGAAGTGACGATTTCCAAAGGCTTATCACCCTTTTCGTAGAAGTTCGTCATACGCTTTGTTGGCTTTGGTTCGCCTTCCATATCTCCAGCTGCTTGCAAAGCTTCAACAATTTCCTTACGAGCAGAGAAAGTGGTTTTACCAGCAATTTTCTCGAACATTTCGCGGCCGGACTCGTCCGTAATCCAATCAGGAGTGGTCATTACAATGCGGCCGTTGCGCTGAATGATTGGTCGAGTTGGAAGATTCAAGTCACGCCACCACTCAACGTCGGTTACATCACCGAAAGTGCAGCACATTGCAATGCCTGCACCCTTGTCCATTTGAGCAGCAGAATGCGCCAAAATTGGAACTTTCACCTTAAACAGTGGAGAATAAACTTCCTGACCAAAGTACTTCTTATAACGCTCATCTTCTGGATTTGCAATCAAAGAGGTGCATGCAGCAAGCAATTCTGGGCGCGTAGTTTCAATATAAATTGGCGTACCATCTTCAAAACGGAACGCAATCTTATGGTAGAAACCAGGATATTCGCGCGATTCAAGCTCAGCCTGAGCAACAGCAGTCTGGAATGTAACATCCCACAAACCTGGAGCATCTTTCTGATACGCTTCTCCGCGAGCAAGATTGCGCAAGAATGCTTTTTGTGCAACTCGGCGAGGCTGCTCACCAATAGTGTGGTAAGTTTGCGACCAGTCCACAGAAAGACCAAGCCTACGCCACAAAGCTTCAAAAAGCTTCTCGTCCTGAGAAGTTAAGCGTTCGCAAAGTTCAATAAAGTTCTGTCGGCTTACAGGAACCTGATCTTTTGCCTCAATCTTCTTACCTTCAGTACCTTCAAAAGGCGGCTTAAAATCAGGGTCATACTTCAACGAAGTATCCACTCTAACGCCGTAATAATTTTGTACTCGGCGCTCTGTTGGCAAGCCGTTATCGTCCCAACCCATTGGGTAGAACACGTCAAAGCCTTGCATGCGCTTATATCGCGCAATGACATCCGTATGCGTGTAAGAGAATACGTGACCTACGTGCAAGTGACCACTAACGGTTGGAGGTGGAGTATCGATAGAATATACGGCCTTACGGTCGCGAGAATTATGGAATGCGTAAGTCTTAGCTTCGTCCCAATTACTACGCCACTTGTCTTCAAGACCATCAACACCAACCTTGTTAGGCAATGGTGTTAAATGTGCGTGTTTTACTGCGTTATTATCCTGTTCACTCATGAACTGAATATTAGAAACTCAGCGCGACAACGCAAATCTTACGCTTTTCTATTTCACCACTATGCTCTGCAATGGCAGAAGCTGATCCGTCATATTTTTCGTATAGCCGCTTACATTAGACTTTACAGCCATAATGCTCTTTCGAGCATATAACCAGTGAGCTGCAGCATTATTGCTTACTTCGCGCGCATATGCACGAGCATTTGCCTCATATTCGTTTGCATTCTTAGAATGAACCGCATCGGTCCAAGCTTGTTGAGCACGCGCGTCTTGCAAAACGAACGGAGAACCGCTTTCTGCAAACATGCCTTCATCTAAAGTACGATTGCTCGTAGTAAGCGCAAGATCATACTTACCTTCACTAATACGCTTACGCATAGTTTGTTGATCAACTTCTTCAAGATTGACCTTAAAACCGCTCACGGAACTAATCTGTTTTGAAAGCTCGCCCCCAACTCCACCTTCGCCCTGTGGAACAAGAAAATTAATAGTTCCTAAATAGCTTGCGCTAAAGTAATGGAACAAAGGAGCAGCTTTGCCTGGATTATAAGGATACAATCCATTTAAATCTTCATAACCAGTTGAAAGAGGATCAATAGGTCCTCCTACTGGAACACCACCATTGCCATCAGCTGCAAGTACAGTTTGCGCATTCAAAGCGTATCTCGCAGCTTTACGAGCCTGCTCATCGCAGAAAATCGACGAAACTGTTGTATTTATTGCAATAAATCGCACTCTTGTGCTCTGACCCTCTACCATTTGCGTATTAGCAACAGCAGCAAGACGCTTATTTTCGTTACCTTCAAGCGGAACTGCCATTTGAATATTGCCCTTTTCCATTGCCTCAGCTAGAGCAGTATCGCTATTGAAATATTGCAAAGTAATACTTGCACAAGAAGCAGGGGTTCCCCAATATTTATCGTTGCGAAGTAATACTAAAGAATTGCCTTTATTGTAGTCACTTACAGTGAAAGGACCTGTGCCAAGAGCAGCACTTGCATAGTCGATCATCGATTTTGTGTCATAGACAATGCCAACACGTCCAGCAAGACGACGTAGAAGTAAAGCATCTGGATTATTAAGTGTAATTACTAAAGTGTAATCATCCGGATTATTAACAGTTTTAATGTTTGTAAGTGCGCTATAACCAGGATAATTATTTGTGATGCCTTGTTTCAAAGATTGTAATACGGAATTTGAAGTCATCTCACTACCGTTAGAGAAATGCACACCTTGACGCAAATTAAAACGATATGTTAAGCCGTCTTTCGAAATATCCCATGACTTCGCGAGACCTGGTTGCAAACTATTATCATCGCCACGTTTAACAAGAGTTTCGTAAACATTACCAATTAAAGCTTGCTGTAAAGCGTCACTGTCGTCGTTTCTAATATCAAGAGATTCAGGAGCAGTACGTAGACCAACTTTTAGCACTGAGTTACTAGCTGGATGCATTATTGCAGCAAAAGGCGAATGACCCTGGTACATTTGCCATCCACACCACAAAATGCCGCTCATTATTACAGACACAACCACAAACACAACCCATGGTATCCAGTCTGCACTAGTACGAGTATGATATGACCTGGAAGCGTGACACGCATATTTGCCTGTTCTTGACATAACCTACAGTCTATATCAATATCTGAATTGGGAACAACACGCTTTAAATAATTGCCGACGGACATGTTGTATTTAAAGGGCATGAAACACATTTTGGATTCCGAGCAGTGCAAATTTTTCTGCCATGCAAAATAAGTCTATGAGAGAGATTAGTCCACTCTTTAGGAGCAAAATAAGCAGTTATTTCGCGCTCAATAGCAACAGGATTTGGACGATTCTGAACCTTACGCCAACCAAGACGACCTGTAACACGTATTACGTGAGTATCTACAGGAAACCCCGGTAATCCAAATGCGTTGCCAAGAACGACATTGGCAGTTTTACGACCAACACCTGGCAACGATATTAAAGCTTCCATATTTGATGGCACTATACCAGAAAAATTATTAAGCAAACATGCAGATAATGAAATAATGTTCTGTGCTTTTACTCTATAAAATCCGAGAGGGTAAATAATTGACTCAACTTGAGATACAGGAGCAGCAGCTAAAGAACTCGCGTTGGGGAAAATAGAAAAGAGTTCAGGCGTCACGATATTCACACGCTTATCTGTAGTTTGCGCGCTTAATACAGTAGCAATTAATAGCTCAAATGGATTTTTGAAATTTAATGCACACTTAGGTTCCGGTATTTCTTTGCACAATAAATCGTACTCTGCATAAATACGAGCTAATTTCGCTTGTTTTGATTCTCGCATATTAGAACTTTGATAAATCATTATTGCGCAGACTGCTTATCTGCATCATTTTCAGAATCATCTTCAATGCTGCTTTCGGAAATCTCGCTATTCTCATCTGATTCCGAAGGATCGAAGCGATAGCCAACATTACGCACTGTGCCAATCAAATGTTCATATTCAACACCAAGTTTTGCGCGAAGCCTACGAATATGGACATCTACAGTACGAGTGCCACCGTAGTAGTCGTAGCCCCATACTTCTTGCAACAAATGAGTGCGAGTAAACACCCTGCGCGGATGCTGCACAAAGTATTTCAGCAATTCAAACTCTTTATAAGCTAAATCAACAGGATGACCATGCAAACTCACTGTGTAGCTACGCATATCTACAACAAGATCTCCAGAACGCATAGTTCCATTGTCTGAATTGAAAGAATCATCAATTTCAGAGCCTTGCGAATGCACAAATAAATCATCAGAAGATCCGTGTTGCAAAGAAGCCAAACGCAAACGACCTTCTACTTCTGCAGGAGAAGCATTAGTCAGCACAACATCAGAAATGTTCCACGAAGGATTTACTACAGTAAAACCACCCTCAGTTATAACTAATATGACAGGAACCGTAATATTTGCAACACGCAGAGAAGAACACATTGATTTAGCGAGAGCTAAATCCTCACGCGCATCAAGCAAAAGAATGGTTTGTGCGGGCAGTTTTGCCAAACTTGACGTATCCAAAGAAAGTAAACGCACTTTATGAGATAACAAAGTAAGTGAAGGTAAAACTGAAGAGGGAGAAGCACACGAAGTCATCAATGTGATATCAGTCATATGATGCCTCCAACAAACAATTGATGTAGTAGCAAATTCAGCCTTTACAGGAATTGTAAACCATACTGCGAAAAATAGCGATAAGCGCAACACTTGCATTTTCCAAAGATAAAAAATATCAACACAATAAAGCGCAGTGCAGGTTATAGGCTACATTAGTAAATAAACAAAGTAATTTGTTAATGTTTTACGGACATATTACGCTTTATAAATATAAAATTACGGCACTAGGGAGTGTGTATGAGCAATGAAACACGTATCTGCAATGACAAGATGCAGAAAAATGATAATTCTTGCGTAAATGTTCAAAAACATACCCGTATACCTAGCATGAACGCATTAGCGATGTTTGTAAGCCAAATTTTTGTTGTAGTACTTCTCGCAATTGCAGCAATATTGCCAATCGCAACAGCAAAAATAACACTTATATTATGCCTTATCATAATGCTTACATTTATAGCGTTGTGGCCACTGCACGGAAATGTAATTGACCGAGCTATTGCATTATGCGCAGGAATTGCTTCTACATGGTTTGCAACCGGAGTATTAAAGGGATGGCTACCAAAAAGCGTCATTATTGATAACGAAACTGTGTCAATGAGTAAGTTCATTGCTGCAATTCACCCTTACGAACGCTGGGCTGTATCTTTTGCTCTAATTCTTGTAGCAGCAACATTTGTAACATTCTTGAGGCAAATGCTGCGCGAGAATCGCACAAATTTAGTACGAAATCTTTCGCACACGCTTACTGCAAGTATTGCTTGTGCAGCACTTCCGGGTTGGCTATTTTTGCCGTCAATTATTAGCTTTATGCCATCGCTTCGCAATTTAGACGGTGGAATACTCGTTATAGTACTGTGCATATTTATGCTAATCGCGCTATCAGAACTTTCATATTTATGGGTTCGCAACAATTATGAAGAATACGAAACTGGAATAGTTTCACACGATATCGCTATTTCTATATTGCCAATAATGCTTTCAGGGATACTCGTGTATATTGCAGGCCTTGGAATGCTAGTAGCTGCTTAAAATTATTAAAAGCGTATGCAACGTTACGTTTTAATTTACTTCTGAAAGCAGCACGCACTTACATAAAAACGTCGAAAACACAGTATGTGTCTTCGACGTTTTATTTATTAACTTTTAATTTTTATTGTTTTACTCATTAAAAGCGAAACTTATTTTTCGCTTTCTTCCAAGCGCTTGCGAGCTGCAACGATCTCCTTCTCAGCCTGCTCAACGCCAGCCCAGAAGTCACCAGGAAGAACTTCCTTACCTGGTTCCAAAGCCTTGTACTGCTCGAAGAAGTGCTTGATTTCAGCCTTGTGATACTCGTTCACGTCATCGATATCCTTGATGTCGTCGAAACGAACGTCCGCTGGAACACACAAAACCTTGTCGTCTCCACCGGCTTCGTCAACCATGTGATACAAGCCAACAGCGCGGCACTCAACAACGCATCCTGGGAACACAGAATTTGGAATCATAACAAGAGCGTCGAGTGGATCGCCATCTTCGCCCAAAGTGCCATCAATATAACCGTAATCATCTGGATAACCCATAGCTGTGAAAAGGGTGCGATCCAAGAATACGCGACCAGTTTCGTGATCCACTTCATACTTGTTCTTAGAACCGCGTGGAATCTCTACCACAACGTTAAAAGTTTCTGCCATATTGGCTCCTTTGATAACTTTAATAACAATTCATATAACTGTTCTATCTCACTTTAGCGCGCACCGACGAACGACAGCAATAGAGCATATAAAACAAAATTTTGTTAACAAATTTCGTTAAATAATAAACGTTTTGTATCACTTACAGAAGTAGCATAAAATCACATATTTCTAGCACATCCTAGGCATAGCAACAAGACACGCTTTAAGCTATAAAAGTGTCTCAATACACAGTTACTATTGCTACGTTTTACACACGATATGTTGCATACATACCAGTATGGTTACCGAAGCGTAGGCAAGATGACAAAAAAGAGATGCGTGAACACTTCCACTGCTTCACAAGCAGGTCAATCCTTCAAAACAAAGAAGGTTCCTGCAGAAAAAAATGCTAGTAAAACGACCTCAACTAATCTTTCAGCAAACGCAAATAATACCGTAGAAAAAACTATTAATAGCGCAAAAGCTGAAAATAAACAATCATCTACTTTACCTACAAATACTGTTTCGAAGCGAAATAAAGCAATAGACGGTTTAAGAGCTCTAGCAATTATTGGTATTGTATGCTTTCATATGCGTCCAAGCCTTCTTATGGGAGGATTCCTTGGAGTAACACTGTTTTTGGTATTGGCAGGATATTTTTGCACGAGATCAGTTCTGCGCTATTTAAACGCAGATGAAAACGCAAAAAATGCAAAAAATATCGAAGATAATAATAAAAATACTCAAGGAATCAGGCATTACTGGGAGTATTTACTAAAGCGCGTAAAAAGAATTTGGCCGCCAACACTTGGAATTATCGCTATAACAGCACCAATTATGTGGCTTTTTTCGCCAAGTCTACTACCAAAGTTACAAGCGGATGCTCTTTCAGGCTCCGGATTCTTTAGCAATATAATGTATGTTGCTCGTAAGCTTTCATATTTTGAACAGTCCGGACTACCTTCTCCTATCAAACATCTTTGGTATCTCGGACTTTTAATGCAGGCTTTTGTTATATGGCCTATTATCCTTGCTGCACTTATTAAATTCGTGCGTAGCAAGCTAATACGCATGTATATCACAGCAGGCTTAGCCATACTTTCTTCTATTCTTACTTTTACTTTTGCCTACTTATTTAACAATTACACAACTCCAGCTCGCGTCTACTATTCTCTAGATACGAGAGCATCAGAATTCTTAATGGGTGCAATGCTAGCAATGTACGGTGCTTGGTTTGCCAAACATTCATTCCACGCGTGGCTTATTCATGCATTACATTTGCTGATGGGCAAAAAGAACATATCGGTCAGCTTAGCTTCATCAGTTAAGTTAGATAGTAATGCAGATAGTAGTGTAGATAATTCAGCACTAACGAAAAAATCAGATAAAGCCTACGCAAATAACGAAAAAGTATTTGCTGAAGATGGAATACCTGCTGACTTGCGCGAAGGATTACAAATTGATTTATCAGATAATAGCGTAGCTCCAGATATACAAGAACTTCCAAATAACGCATTCAATAAGCCAAAAACTGTTTTTTATAATCCACTTCATGCATGGCAGAGATCTTGCATTGGACTATTGGCAACAATTGTGTTGTGCTACTGCTTCGTGTATGCAGAAGGCACATCTTCAGTATTTGTTTTTGGCGGATACACAATAACAGCAGCCGCTTGCACACTAATACTGTGGTCGTGCACGCAAACTGATAATATTTGCTCGAGAATATTTGCATGGGCTCCGCTCGCTTATATCGGCAGACGCTCTTTTGCAATTTATTTAGTTCACTTCCCTGTTCTTGAATTATTCAACCCAGCAAATAGAACAACTGCTGTATCTACAGGAGAGCAAGTCTTGCAAGCACTAGTAATAGTTGCACTTGCAGAATGCTTGTATCAATTATTTGAAAAGCCAATACAAGATCAACAATTATTTAAGCTTATTCGCTCTGTCTCACTAACTTTGTGCTGCATAATTATTGTGTCGTTAATTATCTTGCCAGTAAATTGGCAAGATATAGCTAAGCATAGGTCAATGCAGCTTCGCCCAGAATTGACAGCACAAGTAGAGCAATCTTCATCGTCAAATAAAAAACCTACTGCTTTTGACAAAACTAATTCTAAGCAAGAAACAAAAGAAAAAGCAGTTCCAAAAGGTGTGCAAAAGAATGTAGTAAAACAGTCTCTTCCACCTACACCATCGAAGTATCGCATTCTCTTCCCTATTGCGGAAAAAGTTCCACGAAATCTTGTTACTACTCATACGCGGATCGACAAACGACGCAATACTTGTTCCGTAAACTTAACTATGGTTGGAGATTCTATTACTGAAGGCGCTAAACCATATTTGATGCAAGTTATGCCTAACGCTTATATAGATGGAAAAGTGAGTAGACAAATTTTCCACGGAGCTGATGAATACGAGAAAGATATTTCGGTAAAACACGCTGGAGATGTGGTGATTTTCGCTCTTGGAACCAACGGTCCTCCTCATGACGATAGCGTGCTTCAACACATGGTTGATGTCGCAAAAGGTAGACCTGTTTATTTCGTTACCACACGAGTTCCGCAACCTTGGCAGGATGCAACGAACGATAGCTTACGCAAGTTCGCAGCAACTCATCATAATGTTGGCATTATAGACTGGCATGGTTTGAGTAATGGTCACTCGGAATATTTGACTGACGATGGAGTTCACTTAACTCCAATCGGCGGTCCACAATACGCGAAGATGATTCGTTTAGCTGTATGCGGCGGCTGAAAATTAGAGTTATAACGCGCTAAAACTTTTTAATACTGTTATTAAGCATAATAAATTGCGTTTTGCGTGGTGAAAATAGCTACGAAATATTACGATAGTATCTATGACTGAGTTGAGGACACTACGTGATTCGCAAGACGCTGGGGAAAGCGTATCTACTTGGACGAATCCTTTGCGCGATCCGCGTGATTTGCGTTTAGCTCGCATTGCGGGTCCGTGCAGCCTAGTAATTTTTGGCATTACTGGCGATTTAGCACGCAAAAAACTTATGCCAGCAGTATATGATTTAGCTAATCGCGGGCTTTTGCCTCCAGGATTTGGTTTAACTGGTTTTGCGAGACGCGATTGGACGGATGAACATTTCGTAAACTTTGTGCGCGAAAATATTGAGCAGCATTGCAGAACGCCATTTCGTGAGTCAACTTGGATTAATCTCGCTAAAGGCATACGTTTCGTACGCGGCACCTTTGACGATGCGTCCGCGTTTGAGCGTTTAAGCAAAACAGTGAACGAACTTGATCGAGACAGAGGTACTCGCGGAAATCACGCTTTTTACATGTCTATTCCGCCTTCCAGCTTCCCAGTTGTTGCCCAACAGCTTGCAGCATCAGGTCTTTCGCACTCTTCTGAGCATGCTTGGCGACGCGTAATTATTGAAAAACCTTTTGGCCACGATTTAGCAAGCGCACGAGAATTGGATCGCGTCGTTTCTGAAGTTTTTGATCCTAATTCTGTATTCCGAATTGACCATTATTTAGGCAAGGAAACTGTGCAAAACTTGCTGGCTTTCCGCTTTGCTAACGCAATGTACGAGCCGATCTGGAACGCAAATTACGTCGATCACGTGCAAATTACGATGGCTGAAGATATTGGCATTGGCGGAAGAGCCGGATACTACGACGGAATCGGTGCTGCTCGTGACGTGATTCAGAACCATTTGCTTCAACTTATGGCTCTTACTGCTATGGAAGAGCCTGTAAGCTTCCGCGCTAGCGATTTGACTGCTGAAAAAACAAAAGTATTATCTGCAATCCGACTACCTCAAGACTTGGCTGCCAACACTGCTCGAGGACAGTATGCAGCAGGATGGCAGGGCTCTTACAAAGCTGTTGGATACTTGGAAGAACAAGGCATTGATCCTCAAAGCACTACTGAAACGTACGCTGCAGTGCGACTTGACGTTGATACTCGCCGTTGGGCTGGAGTTCCGTTCTACTTGCGAACCGGAAAACGTTTAGGCAAGCGCGTTACGGAAATTGCTGTTATTTTTAAGCGCGCTCCGCATTTGCCGTTTGAGTCTACTGCTGTGCGCGAACTTGGCAGTAACGCTATTGTGATTCGAGTTCAGCCGGATGAGGGCGTTACTATGCGTTTCGGCGCAAAAGTTCCTGGCGGCACAGCTATGGAAGTTCGAGACGTTTCTATGGACTTTAGTTACGGACGCTCTTTTACTGAAAGTTCCCCTGAAGCTTACGAGCGATTAATTCTTGACGTACTTCTTGGTGAACCACCGCTATTCCCAACTACGCAAGAAGTAGATTTAAGTTGGAAAATTCTTGACCCTATTGAGGAATTCTGGAGTTCGCTTGGCACACAACCGCAACCGTATCGCGCTGGAACGTGGGGTCCAGCAGAAGCTGATGCTATGCTTGCTCGAGATAATCGCCATTGGAGATTGCCATGATTATCAACCTTCCTGATACCAATACAAGCAAAATTGCAGCAAAAATCGACGAATTGCACGAAGAGCGCGGCGAATCCGCTACTGGTCGAGTGCTCACTTTGCTTATTGATACAACTCTTAAAGAATTAGAGCATGCACTTGATGCAGCAAACGCAGCTAGTCGCGAGCATCCTTGCCGAGTTATTGCAATGGTTCGAGATTGGTCTAGCGAACACGCTGCTGAGCGCGGTGAAGTTGTGCCAAATCTTGATGCTCAAGTGCGTTTTGGCGCAGATGCTGGAGCTGGTGAAATTATTATTTTGTATCCGCACAACGGTTTAGTTCGTCATCCGGATACGCTTGTTATTCCACTACTCGTGCCAGATGCGCCGATTGTTGCATGGTGGCCAACAAACGCTCCTGAAGATCCTGCTCACGATTTGCTTGGAGCTATGGCAAGTAGCAGAATTACTGACGCACAGCGAGCAGACGATACTCTTAAAACTGTGCAAAACTTGCGCAAAAACTGGTCTCCGCAAGATGCAGATTTGTCTTGGACGCGTTTAACTCCTTGGCGCGCGTTACTTGCTTCTATGCTCGATCAACCTCCACATTTGCCTATTCTTAGCGCGAAGATTGTGGGTCCTACTCATTACGTATCTTTGCACTTACTGGCAGCTTGGCTTAAGAGTAGCTTGCATGTTCCTGTAGAAATAGTTGAAAATCCTGAAGCTCAAGCTATTACTTCCGTAACTTTAGAACGCGAGGATGGCACATTGTCACTCACTCGCCCTGCTGGCGGAGATCAAGCTTTGATTAGTCTGCCTGGACAGGCTGCACAACCTATTGCGCTTCCTATTCGCACTCTGGATGATTGCTTAAGCGAAGAATTGCGACGCATTGATCCTGACGAAATTTACGCGCAGTTGGTGCGAGATAATCCTGCAGAAAATGCGTGAATCATTACGTGAAACAATTCGTGAAACATTTTCAATGGCATAAAAGGAACAACTATGACAAATAATGAAGTTACTTTTGCGCATAACGCAAGTATTTACGGATACGATAATCGCGATGTGCTTGCAGCTGTTGCAGCCCAACGCTTGGTGACTCTTATTATGGAATCACAGAATGATGTGCAAAATCTCAATAAACCATTCCATTTACTTCTTACTGGTGGCACAGATTCAATACGCATGTTCCAAATGCTTGCTAGCAATCCACTTTTACCAGCAATTAATTGGAATTTAGTGCATATTTGGTGGGCAGATGAGCGTTTCGTAGCTTATGATAGCGAGGATCGCAATGCACGCAAGGCTCGCGAAATGTTTCTTAACTTACTTACTTCTAACAAAGCTTTGGCAGAATCTCATATTCACGAAATGCCTGCAGATGAGCGTAATGCGGAGGAAATTGCAGCAGCCAGCGACGCTGAAAATGACGCTATTTTAGATGCTGCAGCGCGCGACTATGAGGAAGAAATTGTGAGCATACTTGGCAAAGAGCCAGTGTTTGATTTAGCAATTCTCGGTATGGGGCCGGATGCGCATATGGCTTCACTTTTCCCAGGATTACCGCAGGTTAATAATCGCGATCGCATTGTTGTTGGAGTAAATCACTCCCCTAAGTTGCCGCCTATGCGCTTAACTCTTACTGTTCCTGTATTAGCTCACAGTCACTGCACTTGGTTTTTGACTGCCGGAGCAGAAAAGGGCGCTGCTTTAATGAATTCACTTTCGGGAGCTAATAATCCTGAATATCCTGCGTCTTTTGCAAACGGAACAGACGAAATCTCTTGGCTAACCACCGCAGAAACTTTGCAAGCTGCAATTAAGTAGCTTTCATAGCTTTCTAGCAATATGCATAATATTCAGCAAGTCAAAGATTAAATGCGCTACACAAATTGGCGCAAATGCGAAAATAGCGTGTTCAAAACATGGCGCATTTGGGAAAATCGACCCCTAAAAACATGGCGCATTTGGGAAAATCTGCTTGACAAAATATGTCGCATTTGGGAAAATCTTTATAAAACCGTTGAAATTACAAGGAAAACCGCACTCGGCAACACTTGAACAAATCAAGCGCAAATTTGTAATAAAAGAAAGAGCACAAAAATCGCATGTTTGATAGAAAAATATACAAAGAAATGCTGAAATGGAAGCATGAATATGCGCCAAATTATGCGCTTTTTCTTAAAGGAGCAAGACGAGTTGGCAAAACAACATTAGCTGAAAAACTTGGCAAAGAAGAGTATAAGTCTTATATTCTTATTCGTTTCGATCAAACCGAAGAAGACATTAAGCAACTTTTTATAAACAGTCTAAGAGATTTAGATACTCTATTTAACACAATACAGTTAGCTTATAATACCAGACTTTATAAGCGAGAATCTCTTATAATACTTGACGAAATACAACTATTTCCGCAAGCTCGGCAAGCAATAAAAACTCTGCTTGAAGACGCTCGCTATGATTACATTGAAACAGGCTCACTTGCTTCTATTACAAAGAAAAGCAAGGATATTCTCATACCCTCAGAAGAGTACACGCTAGAAGTACTTCCACTTGACTATGAAGAGTATTTATTAGCGAACAATAACAACATGATTTTCCCTACTATTAAAGATCACTTTGAATCACTTAAACCTATGGGCAGTATGCACCAGAGCATAATGAAGTCTTTTAGAGAGTACATGTTGGTTGGAGGAATGCCACAAGCTGTTCAAGCATATGTTGATACAAAAGATTTTGCGAAGGTTGACTTTGCTAAACAACAAATAATCAATCTTTATAAGCAAGATATGCAAGACCAGGAAGAAGAAAACCCTAGTTACGTAACTAATTTTTTCGATAGAATTCCAGCAGAGCTTTCCAAACATGACAAACGTTACATGCTATCTCACGTAGATTCCAACGCGCGCATTAAAGAGTATAGGGATCCAATACGCTGGCTTGAAGAAGCGATGATAGTAAACATTGCAAACAGCGTTGAAGATCCGAGTGTAGCTTTGAATCTATCTACTATCAATCCTTCTTTCAAATGCTACATGATGGATACAGGACTCTTAACTTCGTTAGCATACAAAGATAAGCCTTACCTAGAAAACGAACTTTATAAGGCAATTCTGCTAGACAAATTACACATTAATGAAGGAATGATAATAGAAAATATTGTCTCACAGTGCCTAAAAGCAAATGGACACAACGCGTATTTTTACAAAAAAACAAATACCAATACCAAAAAGACAGTAATGGAAATAGATTTTCTCTTAAGAAAAAATAACAAGATTATTCCGATAGAAGTAAAATCTGGCAGCAGTAAAAATGTAAAGTCAATTACAAACTTTATGGAAGCTTTTAGTAAAACCAGCAGCGAAGGAATCGTGCTTCACCACGGAGAAATTAAGCGCGAAGGCAAACTGCTTTACCTACCGTACTACATGGCTTCTGTATTGTAAAAAGAAAGCGTCGCATGCAGAATAACAACGCATGTGACGCTTTTTACATAATTGACATTTTAAATTTTATATATACACTTTTACATGCACTAATCTTGCTTTACTTCTGGGCGATTAGGATCTGCCCACAAAGTGTGGAATACGCCTGGCTCGTCAATACGACCGTAAGTATGAGCACCGAAGAAATCACGCTGAGCCTGAATAAGCGAAGCCGGCAAACGCTTAGAACGCAAACCATCGTAGTATGCAAGCAAGCTAGAGAATGCTGGCACAGGCACACCATGCTCCACCGCACGCGCAATAACCCTACGCCAAGCAGCTTGAGACTTTTCAATTGCAGCCTTAAAGTACGGTGCAAAAAGCAAAGAAACGCTTGCTTCACCGGACTCAAAAGCCTCGGAAACGCGGTTCAAGAACTGAGCGCGAATAATGCAGCCGCCTCGCCAAATACGAGCAACTGCAGCCTGGTCAATCTTCCAATCATGCTCAATTGCAGCAGCAGCAATCTCGTCGAATCCCTGAGCATAAGAAACAATCTTAGAAGCGTACAAAGCTTGGCGAATATCCTCAATAAACGCCTTACGCTCAGCATCATTCAAATCAAAATGCACATCCGGACCAGTCAAACCTTGACTTTCGGCAGCTTCTCGCAAAGCAACCTGACTGGAAAGTCCGCGAGCAAACACGGCTTCAGCGATACCCGTAACTGGTATGCCAAGCGAAAGCGCAGATTGTACAGTCCAAGTACCAGTGCCCTTCATGCCAGCATGATCCACCATCATCTCAACCAAAGGCTTACCAGTCTTAGCATCCTTCTGGCGAAGCACATCCGCAGTAATCTCAATCAAATAAGAATCAAGCTCGCCCTTATTCCACTCGCTAAACACATCCGCGATTTCGTCGGACTTCATGCCCAAACCGCGAAGCATTAAATCGTAGCTTTCGGCAATAAGCTGCATATCCGAGTACTCGATGCCATTGTGAACCATCTTCACAAAGTGACCAGCACCATCGGTACCAATATGCGTTACGCAAGGCTCACCTTCAGCAACAGCAGCAATAGACTTCAAAATAGGACCAAGAGTCTTCCAAGATTCCTCAGTGCCACCAGGCATCATCGAAGGACCACGCAAAGCACCTTCTTCGCCACCAGAAACACCGCAACCAACGTAATGAAGACCACGCGCACGAATGTCACGCTCTCTGCGAATCGTATCTTCAAAATAAGAGTTTCCGCCGTCGACGATAATATCTCCAGGCTCCATAGCATTTGCAAGTTCTTCAATAACAGCATCCGTAGGAGCACCAGCTTTTACCATAATGATTGCGGTGCGCGGACGCTTTAGAGAAGCCACAAATTCTTCAACAGTTTTTGAAGGCACAAAAGCGCCTTCACTGCCATGCTCATTCATTAAAGTTTCAGTGCGCGAATAATGACGATTGTAAACAGCTACTGTATTCCCATGATGCGCAAGATTACGCGCTAAATTCGAACCCATGGCAGCCAAACCAACAACACCAATATTTGCCTGAGCTTGAGTCATAATGACACCTCTTATCTTGTACTTGTTTTGTTATTTGCACGCATGCTTTGCGCACCCAAGCAATCTGCATTATCTACAAAATACACAATTTTTTATTTTGCGTTACGCCCCTTCAAGAAACGCACTTAATAATTTTATAGGCGGATATGCACAAGGCTTAACAATGTGCAAGTTGAGTAGTTTCAAATATAAATTTTGTGAAATAAATTACATTTTTAATCGTTAAAACTAAGCTCATATTTACTTCATAAAACACGACACGCTTACAAACACGCTATTTTTAGCTATTTTAATAATAACTATATATAGTGTTTACACAGTCGACACACCACTATAAATAGTGCTTATTCAGAGTAAGCTAACTACTTGGCTTTTGTCGATACAACACGGAATTGCAAAATTCCCCATCACCAGAGGAGATTGAAATGACTATCACAGTGTTTACTAAACCTCATTGCCCACAGTGTGATGCAACTAAGCGACAGTTCACAAAACTTGGCGTGAACTTCGAAACTGTAGACTTGTCAAAAAGCCCCGAATCACTCGAACAGTTAAAAAATGCAGGATACCGTCAAGCTCCAGTAGTCATTGCTCCTGACGCATCCTGGAGTGGGTACCGTCCAGATTTAATTGCGCAAATTGCGGATAAACTCAGAACTTCCGCAGAGACAGCAAAAGAAGCATAAGAAATGTGTGAGCAAGAAAATATAACACAACAAAGCGAACCAGAATCTAGCGCACAAGGCGAATCAATCGGAGCTGTAGTCTACTTTTCCTCAGTTTCGGAAAACACGTTAAGATTTGTGCAAAATTGCGATTTTCCAAGCAATAACGTGAACGTATATCGCATACCGCTTCGTCCTAAAGAGCCGGAATTAAACGTGCGCGAACCGTACGTTTTGATTGTTCCAACTTACGGCGGTGGAAATATTGCGAAAGCAATACCGATGCAAGTTCGCAAATTCTTAAATAATCGCGAAAATCGTTCGTTTATTCGCGGAGTAATTTCTTCCGGAAATACGAATTTTGGAGAAGCATATTGCGCTGCAGGTGATCAAATTGCAGGAAAGTGTGGAATCCCAAATATGTACTCGTTTGAACTTACGGGAACTGCAGAAGATATAGAAAAAGTAGCGCAGGGCATACCGAGATTTTTAAAACAACTCAAAGAAACAGAAGAAACAAAATAAACAAAACAAACGAAATAAGTAAAAGAAACAAAACAAAAAGCATTTAAAAAAGCAAAAATAACGCATGAAGAAAGGAACAAACCCCATGAATAGCACGGATCCGATGAGCGAATCTACTTCGCTTAATCTTGATCACACTGATTCTGCAAGCGCAACTGCCAGTACAACAGCAGAGCGCATCCGCAACAGCCGCGACTACCACGTTCTTAACGCTATGCTCGGTCTTTTTGACCCAGAAAAAGGCATTCAGTTTGATAAAGATCAAGAAGCAGAAAAGCTTTACGTTTCGGGTTACGTGCAAGAACATAGCATGAAGTTTGCTTCCACTCGCGAGCGCTTGACTTATTTGATTGACAACTATTACTACAACGGTAACGTATTCAACAAATACAGCGATGAATTTCTCGATAAATTCTACGAGCATGCGGAAGCCGCACGCCACACTTTTGGCACATTCTTGGGTGCTTTTAAGTTCTACACTTCTTACGCTTTGAAGACTTTCGACGGCAAGCAGTATTTGGAAAACTTCGCTCAGCGCGCAGCTGCTGTTGCATTGGAACTTGCAGATGGTGACGAAAAAGCAGCGACCAACTACTTAGACGAAATGCTTGCAGGCCGCTTCCAGCCAGCCACCCCAACGTTCTTGAATCTTGGTAAAGCTCAGCGCGGCGAAGCTGTGAGCTGCTTCCTCGTGCGTTTGGAAGATAACATGGAGTCTATTGCGCGCGGAATTAATTCTGCTTTGCAGCTTTCTAAGCGTGGCGGCGGCGTGGCTCTGCTTCTTACGAATTTGCGCGAACTTGGCGCTCCTATTAAGCGAATCGAGAATCAGTCGAGTGGCGTTGTGCCTGTTATGAAGCTTTTGGAAGATTCATTCTCTTACGCTAATCAGCTTGGCGCTCGACAGGGTGCAGGTGCAGTGTATATTAGCGCGCATCACCCAGATATTATGCGTTTCCTCGATACTAAGCGCGAGAACGCAGACGAGAAGATTCGCATTAAGTCGCTTTCTTTGGGTGTTGTGATTCCAGATATTACTTTCGAGCTTGCTAAGCGTAAGGAAAAGATGGCTTTATTTAGTCCTTACGATGTTGAGCGCGAATATGGCAAGCCTTTTGCAGATATTTCTGTTACCGAGCATTACGATGAGATGGTTGCAAATCCTCGTATTCACAAGAAGTACATCGACGCTCGCGAATTCTTTATGACGATTGCAGAAATTCAGTTCGAGTCTGGCTATCCTTACATTTTGTTTGAGGATACTGTGAATCGCACGAATCCTATTGAGGGTCGCATTACTATGAGCAACTTGTGCTCAGAGATTTTGCAAACTCAGGAAGCAAGCACTTATAACGCCGACTTGTCTTATAGCCACGTTGGTCGCGATATTTCTTGCAATCTTGGCTCTCTTAATATTGCTAAGGCAATGGATGGCGACTTGGGCACAAGCGTTGATTTGGCTGTGCGTGCGCTCACTTCTGTTTCGGAGCATACTTCGATTGATTCCGTGCCTTCGATTCGTCGCGGTAACGCGGAAGGTCACGCTATTGGCTTGGGTCAAATGAATTTGCACGGTTTCCTTGCTCGCGAGCACATGCAGTACGGAAGCGAGGAAGCTCTTGACTTTACAGACATGTACTTTATGACGATTGCGTACCACGCTTATAAGGCTTCTCACGCTTTGGCTGTAGAGCGCGGCCACGCTTTTGCAAACTTTAAGACGAGCGCTTACGCTAAGCCTGCAGGAAAAGGCAACTACTTCGATAAGTACACAGATGGCAGCCGCTCACTTGAGCCTAAAACTCAAAAAGTTCGCGATTTGTTTGCCCGTTTTAACGTTGCGATTCCAACCGTCAGCGATTGGGAGCAGTTGCGCGACGAGATTTTGAGCGACGGAATTTACAACGAGTATTTGCAAGCTGTTCCTCCAACTGGCTCAATCTCGTACATCAACCATTCCACAAGTTCAATCCACCCGATTGCTTCTCGCATTGAGATTCGCAAAGAAGGCAAGGTTGGACGCGTCTACTACCCTGCCGCATACATGACGAACGACAATATGCAGTACTTTAAGGACGCCTATGAGATTGGCTGGAAGGCAATTATTGACACTTATGCCGAAGCAACTCAGCATGTGGATCAAGGATTGTCGCTTACTTTGTTCTTCCCAGACACTACGACTACTCGCGATTTGAACAAGGCTCAGATTTACGCATGGCGTAAGGGCATTAAGACTCTTTACTACATTCGTATTCGCCAGAAGGCTTTGGAAGGTACGGAAATCGAAGGTTGCGTAAGCTGCACGCTGTAAGTCGTAACGCTGTGAATTTTTCGCACGCCAAATCAAAAACTTAAAAATTTTATAAAACGTAAACACAGAATCAGGAGTAATAATGACAGAACTCAGCCCAACCGAGCTTAGAAGTAGCCTCGATAAGCCTTTCGGCACAAATCGCGTAATCGCAGATGACGCTATGATGGCAGCTTCTATCACACCATCTCAGTACCGCTGCCATCACGGATCGCGCGTACGCCCAGTTAATTGGAATAATATTGTTGACGACAAGGATTTGGACGTTTGGAATCGCCTTATTGCTAACTTCTGGCTTCCAGAAAAGGTTCCGCTGAGCAACGATATTCCTTCTTGGCGTTCCCTCACCGATCTTGAGCGCAAGACCACTACTCGCGTTTTTACAGGCTTGACTTTGCTTGATACCAGCCAGGCAACTATTGGCGAGCTTTGCCAGATTGAGCACGCTCGCACGGAGCACGAGCAGGCTATTTACACGAATATTGCTTTTATGCAGTCGATTCACGCTCGCTCCTACTCCTCTATTTTCTCTACTCTTTGCTCTAGCGAGGAAATTGACGAAGCTTACCGTTGGGCTGTTGGCAACGATGTTTTGCAGCAGCGCGTCACCACTGTGCTTTGCGAGTACGAGAGCGAAGATCCACTTAAGCGCAAGATTGCTGCAACTATGCTTTCTTCGTTGCTTCTTTACGCGGGATTCTATCTTCCGCTTTACTTTGCTTCTCGCGGCAAGATGATGAACACTGCCGATATGATTCGCTTGATTTTGCGCGATAAGGCAATTCACGGCTATTATTCGGGCTACAAGTTCCAGCGCGGTTTGGAGCTTAGAAGCGAGAACGATAAGAAGAATCTTGAAAAGTTCACTATGAACTTGCTCGACACTTTGTATGATCTGGAAGTTGAGTATTCTGGTCAGATTTATGAAGGATTTGACTTCCACGATGACGTTTTTGACTTCGTGCGTTACAACGCTAACAAAGCTTTAATGAACCTTGGCTACCCTGCTAAGTACAGCGAAGAAGAAACTCACGTAAGCCCAGAAATTCTCGCTGCTCTTTCTCCTGCAGCCGACGAAAATCACGACTTCTTCTCCGGCTCTGGTTCCAGCTACATTATGGGCAAATCAGTTGAAACCGACGACGATGATTGGGACTTCTAATCAAATAGTTGATTTACTAACTGATTTGCTGAATAACTGAATAACTAACTGATTGGTTAACTAATTAATTTAATTAGTTAACCAATTTTAATTTAGTTAGGTTAATTATTGCAGCTAAATAGAGTCTATATAAAAAGCTAAAAAGTCAGAAAGCAACACAGGTCACTCAGCCTCTATGGTACACTATGTGAAAAGGAACTGGTCTTGTTGATTCGTTTATGCAAAAATCGGCAGCGATTATCACTTCCTACTCATGCTCAAACCAAGATTTTTGAACTGAACTGAGCAGGCACTAAAGTTGGAGTTCAAATTTATAAAGATGACTAACATCCGTTAGACGCATCTACAAGAAGAAAGAAAGAAATCCATTTATGGGGAAAATGACTTATAAAAAATTACTTTGTGTTGTAGTGCTCTTCAGCTCGCTAGTGGGGCTAGCAGCCTGCGGTAACTCCGAAGCAAACAAACCAGTACCAACAAAAATAAGCCGTCATTCTACCAAAAAACATTCAAAACCAATCAAAAAAGCCTCAAAAAAGAAAATCGCCGAAGCTTTTGTAAAGGGACAAGAAGGGACTTTGGAAGCCCTAGGTGAAACTAAACGCGTTATTTGGGACGCTTATCCTGATCAGTTGGCTTACGTTAAAGATGCTTTCTATCACTGGACTCTTCAAGACGACTGGTTCCAGGTTAACACTGGCCATTATATGGTTGTAGACCGTTTGAACAGTTCAGGCATCTTATTAAAGAAACTCCAAAAAGGCATGCCAGTTAAATTAAACGGCAAAGATTACAAAGTGGCGGATTATAAAGACTTTGAGGGTGGCGGAAGCTCGGATAAGTTGCTAAAAGTATTCAAAGAGTACGTTGAGCAATTCCCTAAATCTGCTTACTTTATTCAAACTTGTCTCGATGCCAGAACTTATGGCGGACAACGTTTAGTAGTTCTTGATGTAGCAAAATAGTAAACGATTTAGCAATATAACTTAGATTAGTTTCCAAATTTTGTTGTCTTGAAAATATTGCCTGTGTATCGACGAGGTTGATGAACAGGCAATATTTTTTAACTAATTACGCGATTATATCGCGCAACTTTAATTGCATAGTCGCTATGGTATACGAGTTATCGTGGCAAAAATTGCAAAATTAGCAAAAACTGTCACGATAACTTGGTATGTCACGCATTTGCTGGTTCTATTGCAATGCGTCCACCTAACGCTTGAACAACTTTCGCAATAGTTTGAAAGCTAGGATTGCCATCTCGTCTTAGGCTTTTGTAAAGGCTTTCCCTTCCGACCTCAGCTTTTTGAGCAATCTCTTTCATGCCTCGAGCTTTTGCAATATCGCCTATAGCAGCTTGCAACAAGCGAGGATCGTTAAGTTCTGCTGCAGCATTGAGATACGCAATAACATCATCATCGTCCTCAAGATACTCACTCGCATCCCATTTACTTATATTTACCATTTTTTCTCCTCAATTAATTGTGCGAGAAGTATCTTCGCTTGCTTAATATCTTTACTTTGACTACTTTTATCTCCACCAGCAAGTAATAGCATTAGTTTTAAGCCTTTTTGTGCAAAATACACACGATACCCTGGTCCAAAAGTGAAACGCAGTTCACTAATACCATTGCAAACTGGATGTAAATCACCTACTGGCTTACCTGCAATTTCACATAATCTCAGTCTCGCGTTAATTCGAGCTTTAGATTGAGTATCGCGAAGTTTTTCATCCAATTGCGATACTCATCTGTTTTAAGTATCTCCATAAAAGTATTTTATCCTGTAGGATACAGTTTTGCAATATAAGTAAACAATCATATCAGTTATCGTGACAGTTTTTGCTAATTTTGCAATTTCTGCCACTATAACGTATGTGTTTGGGTTGATTTTTGCAGCATAAAATTTCTACTGAGCCAAAAATAACAATTACAAGTATTGCCAATTTTACTGTGTCGCTAAAAATAGTTACAGCTGATTACATGACAGTATTTTTTTATTACACTGAGACCCATTGCACAATTTATTTGTGCAGCAAAATAGCGTTTTAAGTAAAGGAGTTATGCGGTGAAGTGCTTAGCAAAGACAGTAGCTGCAGTAGTTACAACAGTGACAATGTGTCGCAACCAGTGGTAGGTAAATCATTATGAAAAAGCAAATCTTGGCTTATTTTAAGCGACTTATCAAACGAGAAGCTACTTATATGCCGTTAACATTTATTGGCTTGCTTGGAATTTTTGCAATATTTAGTGGCAATACAATTGCTTACCTTTCATCTCCAAATAGGTGGATTGAAACATTTGTTTTTACACTTATTGTTGCTTTTGCACGTGCCTTTATACCTGATGATCGTTATTGAACAATTTATTTCATGAAGATTAGCGAAATGCACACAGCACTTCGCTAATCTTCTATTTCATATTTTCTAAGTTATATTACGGTAGATTTTAATCCTATTTGGTTGTTTTTATTTATCAGTAACTTTTCGGTTGCTGTCTAAGATGCTAATATGCAATATTCATAGATTACATTAAGAAGAAGGAATGTCATGAGTCAAGATTTTGGAGTAAAAAATTGGAATCCATCTGCTGCAGCAAATATTAGTAACGATGACGATAATCTTTCTGAAGAAGATTTTGATAAATTGGCTGCAGAGCTTGAGCAATTCTTTACCAAGTATGTAGTGTTAGAAAATAATAAGTTTGTAGTTCATGACGATGCGATTATTGCCGATGGTTATGAAGAATATTTAGAAGGCTTTCACATCTTAGCAGAAAAATTCACTGCTGGTCTTGAAGAGGACAGGTAGCGTAAATTAACCACGATAAAGCGAGAGTCTGATTGATACTAGTTTAGCGGAATAACAACATTGACCAACCATGCATCATCATCTTTTTGCGCGTTTAAAGATCCACCTAAACGTTCCACGGATTTTTTGTGGAATAGTAGTCCTTTGCCAAAAACAAGTCTTCCACCAAACTTATTCGACAACGAATTCATACACATTATTTTGCATTCTCGCTCATCAACAGTAACGTTCATAGAAAAGTCAACGCTAGTACTGCAATGCTTACGAATATTAGTAAGCAACTCACTGCACATGCGAATAGCACATTGAGCTTTTTCAGTACTAACAGTTGCAGATGCAGCAAAATCACCACTCCCCGAACTTTTATCAACCACTGTTAGAGAGCCATAGTACCCAAGCTGCTCACAAATTTGCCGTTCAGCCTGTAAACGCGCACGAATATTGCATAAGAAATCAGCCAAATTCATGCAATCATTGCTATTAGAACTATAAACAAACTGCGTACTAGCAATATTTGAATCTAAAGAATCATCATACTTTTGTTCAGTTTGCTCAAGTAGGCTGATAACAAGTCTCGCTTTGGAAAGTGCATTACGCGAATGTTCAATAATCTGCTCTAACGATTCTTTTGTATGTTCATTGTTCTCAGCATATAAAGCATCCGTTGCAAGCAGTGTAATATCCGTAATCTCATTGTTCACATCGTCATGCAATTGCAACGCAACCGACGCAATATAAGACTGGAACTTACTCCGTACAATATCCATTTTTGCGCGATTATTTTCTTCCAACATGTTCAAATATTTGCGCAAAACGTAACCACAAATCATGGAAATAAGAATAAAACAAGGAAAAGTAAACGGAATGTACGCCATTTTTGCAAAGTACATAATATTCAGCGAAACTATGTACGCACAAAGCAAATACTTCCACGAATCATAAAAGCCTGCAACAAACATGCTAGCAATCAGCGCAAAAAGCACGCAAGTTGCATTTACACCTGGTACTGTTAACGTTACGCAATACAAAATCGGAGTTACGAGTGATACTTGACGCGGAAAAGCAATCAAAAGAAATATTGCAAACATCCAAACGTATTGACACGCAGATTGCTGCGGGTTATGCCACAGCCCAGCTGTATTGCACGATTGCACATCCATTGACACTACAAGAATCGCCAATATTATGAATAAAGTTCGCTGAATTTTCCAGCTTTTAACCAACTCAATAACGCGCGAAAATGTTTTCATTAACATGCGTTATCCGTTTCTTGAGAAGGATTCGGATGACTCTGCGGCGAATTATTAAAATATTGCAGATTGCTAGTTTGCTCACGATTTTGCATTGCAGCAAACGCGGACATTGCTTGCACTCGGTTAGAAACATGCAATTTTTTGTAAATCCTATGAATATGCGTGTTAATAGTGTTTGGCATAAGACCAAGTTGAGCCGCAACCTGATTTGTTGTGCAACCTTTAGAGAGCAGATCCATGATTTTTAGTTCTTGAGGCGGCAAAACGCTACGCGACCTTGATTTAGAAAGCCTAATAAAAGATTCTTGCGGAGTAGCAAAATCGTAAGCAACATCTTTAACACATCGGCAGCCATACACCTTCTGATTATCGCAATATTGCAAAGCTTCTGCTAACCCTTTGAAATTGTCTTTAGCAACCATTGCCTGCCCACCAACTTGCGCAACCATCGAAGCGTAGGATCTACAATCGTACGAAGTCATGCCAATTAAAACAATATTGCTGTTTTGTTCACGAATTGCGCGTATTACCTCTACTCCAGACATGTCTTTCATTGACATATCTATCAGAATATAATCCGGAGTAGTTTTTGTTACTTGGCAATATTTCAAAGCTTGCACGCCTGATTTTACGCACCATTTGCACACGTACTCGCTTGGCAAAAGCTTGCTGAGCACGTTTCGCATAACCGCTAAAACTAGCGGGTCGTTATCTACTATTGCATACGTTTTTTGCATAATGGCTTTCTTGCAATCTTATGCTACTTTCCTTATATTCTACTTTATAAGCATGCGCAAAGTAGGGCAAATCGTGTAGTAAAAAATGATTACAAGTACTGCGCGTAAATCATATGTGCTTATAATAAGTAACAATATGTGACTTTTAGTTGCGTTTGAAAATGCAGTTTCAATAATGATTGCAGCAGGATTATATGACAAAACGATTAGTAGTATTGCACTCCGCAGAAGTAGCTGCGATGGCACTTGCCTCAACAGCTGCTTTTATGCGTAGCTTTGGCTTTTTCGTTTTGTGGCTTGTTTTAGGACTTCTTTCTGTTGCATTGTATTCTTATGCATATTTTTTCTTGCGCAAAAGCGTTATTAAAGCAAAAAATGCGTATATAGAAAATAATATATCTAATCTTAACGGCGCAGGCGCTAACAGCATAAGTAGTGATGTTGAGAATATAGGAAACAACAAAGATTACATAACAACTCTTGAGCAAAAACGCAAAAAAGTCGAATCACAAAATAAGCAAATACTTAGCAATTATCTAAATAATTTAACAAATATTATTTCATGCTTTATTTGTGGGCTTATTCACGTTCCTTGGATTTATTACTACGGAATTGCAAATGGCGTCTTAACATTGGTGATTTTGTGGCGAGTAATAAAGCGTCCACAAGGTCACCCTATTGATGAAAGCGATTTGTAAAGATTTAAGACTTATTGGCAATCTACCATTACGTTGAGTATTAAGTTTTGAGTACATCATATTGCTGCAAAGAATTGCAATATTTATACTAGAAATACAAAATACATACGAACGAGAAGCAATGTACATGAATTAGCTACAATGCTCACAAACAAAACAGCAAATTGGAAAGAAGGCAACTCATGAGCAAGAACTCTATAAAAGTTATTAAAAAAACGCTTATTTGGATTCTTAAGTGGGCATTATTTACAGCAGTTGAGTTCCTTCTTTTGTATGTTGCAATTATTTCTTGGAATCATGATTTTGCACAGTTCATGGACGAATACAGTGATGCTATTATTCCATTTATGGCAGCAACCGGAGCCATGGCAGCAACAATGATTCGCGACGAAGGCACTATTCTTGAAGTCAAAGATTAAGGTGGTTGTAGATTATTTTGCGGATGCGATTGAAGCCTCTTGGCGAGCAACGTCAAGTGCTTTGTTGAAGGCATCGCTAGTCCAACTTGCTCCAGCAACAACTGAAATATGCAAATCTTTCAACGGCTTTCCAACGATTTTTCCTGGAATAGCCTTTGAGAATGCATCCATATGGCCTCTTGAAATCGGCGTAAACGGATGAGGCGTCATTTGCACATCGCTAACATTCCCATTTGCAACGCTTAAGCGCACATCGAAACTGTCTTCTGCAACCGGACCATACGTAGCTTTGACTTTATAGTCGCCATCTTTGTAATTGCCAGTGTCTGTTTTAGGCTGATTCTGCTGGTTCTGAGAATCCTCACTTTGCGCAGAAGATTTAGATTGCTGAGCACCAGCATCGTACTTTCCAGAAGGATTACCGCCATCATCCGCGCTTTGACCAGAATTACCAGCGAACTCATCGTTCATTGGTACAGCACTCGGCTCACCGCAAGCAGACAACATAGCAGACGATGCAGCTACAATTGCAAGCGTAGCAACAGTTTTTGCAACTTTTTTGGATTTCAAATCGTCGCGTGAAACATCGTGAAACATATTATCTGAAACCATAAAATCATCGCCTTCAAATCTTGTATATTTTAAAACCCACGCAACTAATCATCTAAATTCGCTAATTTAGGCGACTTAGTAGGCTCATGGTCTTGCAAAGCTTCCACAACACTTTCATCAAGGTGAGCACTCGTAAACGCAGGCTTGCCACCAATCGCCTCATACGCTTTGCGAGCATCCTCGTTATTCCAACGCTCACCAACAAGCACACCGTGGTTGAGCATAATTTCTCGATCTGCACATTGAGCAACCAAAGAATCGTGAGTTACAACAATAATCGTCGTACCTTGATTGTGCAGCTGCTTAAACAAGTCGAGCACAATCTGCTCATTTTTTTCATCCAAATTACCAGTCGGCTCATCCGCAAGAAGCAACTTAGGGCAGTTGATAAGTGCACGAGCAACGCAAACACGCTGCTGCTCGCCGCCAGAAAGCTGGCTTGGCAGATGGTGAGCGCGATCCTTCAAGCCCACGCGATCCAAAGCGTCCATTGCTTGAGCTTCGTCAACAACAGAATGATAGTATTGCGCAACCATCACATTTTCAACAGCTGTTAAATGCGGAACAAGATAAAACTTTTGAAAAACTAAACCGATTACGTTTTTACGAACGTCAGCGAGTTGACCGGCATTCAAATCCTCAAGTTTGCGACCTTGCAAAGACACGGAACCTTTAGATGGTGAATCCATGCAGCCAATAATGTTCATTAACGTTGTTTTGCCAGAACCACTGGAGCCAACAATAGAAAGCCACTCGCCTTCTGGCACAGTGAGCGACAAATCGTCAACAGCTCGAAGAGATCCGTAAATCTTGGAAATATGATCCAACGTCAACAGCATTTTTGGCTTAGACTCCGCGCTATCTAACTTATTTTCTATATTCTCTGTCATATTAAATCCTTAACTAATCACTCTAAAATCACTCTAAAAGCTATTCTTCTCGAAGCACAATCGCAGGGTCGATCTTTGAAGCACGCAAAACAGGCGGCAATGCAGCAACGCAAGACGCAGCAACGCTAAATACAATAGAGAACACGACTAGCCACCAATTCACGCCCAAATCTCTCGAGAACACCATTGCAGCAAGCAAGCGCGCAAACACATACCCTACCGCAGTACCAGCAATACCGCCAACGAAGCCATATACTCCAGCTTCAGCAGTAAACTCCACGCCAATACTCCGTGCGCTCGCACCCAAAGCTTTGCGCAAACCAATTTCATTTCGACGCTGCTGCACAATCGAAGAAATCGTAGTGCTCACGCCAACCATCATCAATACTAGAACAACTAGCGATACAATGCAGAACAGGCTGCGAAGCATAGTGATAATACCAGTGTCAGCAGCAGTAACTTTAGTAACTTGCTGAGCGCGCACGCGCATAGAAGTCATGTCGTTAATACTTCTAACAACCGCATCGACGCTAGGCGCAGAAGACGAGTAAGCAATCACGTCTGCTCCGCGCTTAACTCCCGTAAGAGTATTCACATCCGCATTAAGAGCGTAAAGCATAGAATCTTCAGCACCGCCCGTATCCAAAATGCCGCAAACGCGGAAAGTTGTGCCGTGAGTATCCATAATATCCGTTGAGACTCTGCCTTCAACAAGCTTTTGTTGAGAAGATTTTTGCGCAGACTGATCTGAAGAATTTGCAGCAGAATTTTGCGCTTGATTCTCTGCTGGCTTCTCTACAGACTGATTTGTAGACTTATTTGCAGATTCACTTGCAGACTTATTTGCAGACTTATTTGCAGACTTCTCTGCTGGCTTATGCGAGCCGACAGTATTATCCGAAGATCTATACGCAATCGCAATACGAGAGCCTATTTTTAAGCCCATCGCAAGAGCTACATCTCGCCCAACCATAACATTTCCACTGCTAGACCAAGAGCCGTCTACATTCCAATGCTTATTAAGAGACTTTACTGAACGAACATCTATTCCTGCTAAAACATATGGAGCTGCGTTAATACGCACGTTTTCGTAACGATATGTAGCAAATCGCATAGCACCTTTTGCAAGAACCATATCGTTTGTGTGCAAAACCATCGCGCGATCAATACCGTTTTTCCACTCACCCTCAATTGGAGTTACGATAATATTCGCTCCATAAGCACGCATTTCATCGCTCATTTGCTGAGGCACAACCAGGCAGATTGCAGCTAAACAAAACAGCGTAGCAGCACCAACAAGCGTTGCAATAACAGCCATCAAAGCACGCGATTTTCTACGAAATACCGCGCTAAATAGCATGGTAATAAACATAGAATTGTTGGAAGTCATATAAGATTTACCTGCCATGAAGCACCTCCGCAGGACGCACACTCAAAATCGAACGAATCGAAGAGCCTGCAGCCGCAAGCACAGTCAACGCAAGCAGCACGAACACCAGAACAAATACCATTGGTCGGAACAAAATCGAAGAGCCAAACACTGTGAAACCAATAATCTGCGCCACCGCAAATCCCAAAGCCATGCCGAGTAACGCTCCACCAAACGCAATAACCGCAGTTTCCATAAGCATAAGACGAGCAACAGCACCATCACGTGCACCCAAAGCCTTAAGCAATGCAAGCTCGCCAGAACGCTCAGAAATTGAAGCAGCCATAAGATTCGCCACAGCAACAGCAGCAGCAATTAAACTCAACGCAGTCATCAAAACCATAACAGCACGCGTCTTATTTAATACGTTACCCTGCAACGCCGCAACTTGACGAACCTGCTTTGCAACAGCTCCAGGAATTACCTCCTCAATTTGGTAAGTAATCGAACTCGGGTAAGCCGTGCAATACCAAGTTTCCCACTCTTCCTGGCTGAGCGCTGCCGGATTTTTAGCAGCCTTTCGCGCTAAATCATTTTCAGGAGTAGTAAGTGCCTTTACTTCAATCGAATCAACCTTATTCGGCTTATTTGCAAGGCTTTGAGCATCGCTAGAACTTGCGTAGATTGCGTTATTGTCATCGTCGCCAGAATCGTATACGCCAACCAAGCGCAACGAAACCTCGCGTCCGTCACGAATCAAACGCAAACGCTGGCCAAGTTTTAAGTGCAAACGCTCAGCTAGCTGCGCACCTACCATTGCTTCAGATTTATTATCTTTTGCCCAACGACCTGCATTAATCTTCCACCAAGAGCGCAAACCTCTAACACCAACAACTGTTGTTTCCCCGGAAGCGAGCGCAAGCTTACGATTAAACCAAGTTCCAATAATAGGCACTACCAAATCGCCAGAAGATTTCGCTTCAAGATTTGCATGAACAATTATTTTCGGCGCAAAATTAGTGATATTAAACGCCCAGAAAATCATTTTTATTTTTGCAGCATCAGATTCTTTTAGCGAAGCAGTAGACTCGTGGCTTTCCGCAGCCTTTAAACTCTCAGAACCATTAGTATCAATCTGCTCTCGAGAAGCATACAAATCATTTACAACAGCGCTAGATTTTGGCTGAACCACAATATTTGAACCATATGAACTCAGCTCTGCGTTAATTTTGTCTCCAACGTCATACACAACGCTAAGCATTGACACGCTAACGCACGCGCTTAAGCACACTACGAGCGCAATTAACACACGCTTTTTCAATTGCCGCACAAGAGATCGAGCAACCATGCGCATCATAAACATAGCAACTCTCCCTTACTTAAAATGCGAACTGAGCACGTCTAAATCAGCAGTATGAATTGTGATTTTGCCATGCCCAGCCTTATACGGGAACGGAATCGGATTGCAACCACCTTTAAAACCGATAGTTGCCAAATTAATTGCTACGTCGCACTTACGGCAAATAATCTTACCGTCTTTTTCATAGTAGCCTGCATCGCCGCAGTTTTCGCAAGCATCCAATCCAACGCCATACGCTCCACCATTCTTTTTAATGATTATAAAACGCATAATAGTGCCGTCTTTTGCTTTGTATTGGAAACGATGCAAATGACCATCTGAAACTTGAACGTAATTAATAGTTGCAACACCATCGTGCAATTCATACGGTTCTGGAGGCGTAAGAGTTGGTTTAATATTCATAATAGATACGCCTACAGTAAGCGTAAGTATTACTGTGATAGCAGCCAAAAGAGCTGCGAGCGCAGACTTCCGAGATTTCCTTTTAAACGCTCGCTTCGTGCGAATTTCTGCTGCATTTTCACCAACTACAGCCGTTTTAAAGCCGATTATTACGGATGCAGCAGCAGGAATCATGAACACGCTAATTTGCGCCATAATCATTAATGGAGCGTTATTAATTAGCCAAACAAGCACGCTAAAAGAAAAGTCATCCATATAAAGCAAAATGCTTCCTTGCATAATCTGCAAAAGTGAAGTTATGTGTTGCACTAGCAGAATAATCATGCTTAAAACTACAGCAATTTTGAAGCAAATCGCGTTAGATGTAGTGCGCAAAGAACGCACCATAAGACTTAAGCAGATAGCAGCAATAACACCAAGCACAAAACCAAGCGCGCGAAGTAACATGTCTGACGTAAAAGGCGGAGTGCTTGAATCTACGAAAATAGTAAGCTGCAAAATAACATCTGGCAAAGCATAAAACACAGTAAACGCTAAGCAACATGCACCAATAGCGTTGCTTATATGCATTAAAAGCGGGCAATTACGCCAATTTTTTATTATTTTGTGTGAAAAAATAACCACAATAATTGCAGCAATATCAAGCGGAACCGCAATGCATAACGCCGGCATATTAATAAAGTTTCGCTGATTAATTACTACAGATGCGCGAAGTATAGCAAAAATAAGAGCTGCGACTGTGCCTGCAGACAGCCCATACAATCTCCAACGTGCACTCAGAGGCTTATCTCGCCCCTCGCCAACAGTAAGCGACGTGCTTAATCCCATTGTGAGTAGCGCAAGAGGGAGCAGCCCAGGCATAACTGCCACAAACAGTCTGAGCATAACTCCCTCCTTTGCTATTACTTATTATTTACTAAAATTATTAATTAATCGCTAATTATTAACTAGCTATCACTACCACTGACGAGGAGTGTACTTCCAATCGTCGAAGGTTGCCTTAATTGGCTCAGTCCAGAAGCGACCGGTTACGCCGGTAGCAGGATCGACGTGAAGCATCCAACCCTTCTTTTCTGGGGATTCAATAGAAAGCACGAGCTTGTAATTTCCAGCTTTGTCAAGCTTAACGTTTGCACCGTAGTGAGGACCATCGGAAGCGTTCATCTGCATAAACGTGCCCTTACCAACGGATTCGCCGCTTGCCTTATCGACAATCTCATAATTCACAGTCAAATCTGGAATGAACTCGCCCTTACCGTAGCCAAGCTTTGTACCTTTTTGGTTAGCGTGGATATCGGCTTCAAGGTGGAAGCTTGCTTCGCTTGCCTTCAAGCCCATACCAGCTGGAACCATGTCCACTGGCTGGAAGTACACAGCGCCAATGGTAAGAGGTCCAATGTTCTGATCTTGGTGAGGACCAACTGGAACCTCCTCAAAGCCCTTATCGCCGCCCTTGTCATCAGCCTTGTCGTCAGCCTTCTGCTCGGTTGCTTGTGACTTAGCACCAGTTTTAGCGGAATTGCCATTAGAACCGCAGCCAGCGAGCGCAAGCAGTCCAGCAAGAGCCAAAGCTGCAATTGCCATCATTTTATTATTCTTCATATCTAACCTTCTGTGTTTGTTGTTAGTTATTTTTATTTAATTATTGTTATTGGTTGTTTATTAATTATTTATTAGTTGGTTATTTGTTGTTTTGCTTATTTATTTTCTACCGCGCGTTTCACACGACTTCGCGCAATAGATACGCAAAGCAGTGAAATCACAACAATTGCTGCCACAATTTGAGCAACAATCGTCTCAACATACGGATAGAACCCAAGCCAATCGTTAGTTGGCAAGCCTTGAATATACATTCCTTCGAGAGCATCGCCCTCGATTAACGCGTGCACACCACCGCCTGCAAAAATCACTACGAGAACAGACATAAGAGCACTTGTTCCAGTAAAGAATGGGCGAATTGGTATGTGCACAGATGCGAAACGAATCAGCAAGAATATCACTACAAGAACTGCAGCAGCGGAAATGAAGCCTCCCCAAATCATAGAGTCAGCTCCGTTTGAAACTGCAAAGATTGCTTGATAGAAGATTACAGTTTCAGCACCTTCGCGGAACACAGCAAGGAAACTCAATAACGTTAAAGAAACCAAGCTTCCCTTAGAAACTGCTGCCGTTGTTTGCTCACTAATATACTTATTCCATGCTTGCACTGAAGATTTAGAAATCATCCAGTTACTCGTGTAAAGCAGCATAAGCATTGCGAACAATGCAACAACGCCTTCTGTAATCTCCTGCTGCGGACCAGAGCCATTAAATAGCAAGCCGAATAGTGCAGCTACAGCAAGAGATGCCACAATTCCAGCCGCAATACCTAGGTAAATATACTTCACCATATTCTTGTGACCGGATTTAACAAGGTAAGCAATAATTGCTGCAACAACTAGCAACGCTTCCAAACCTTCACGAAGCAAAATCACGAAAGCTTGACCAAATGAGCTAGTTATGAATTGCATAAATGGATTTGCGCTTGAAGATGCGCCTTTGTCTAATTTTGCTGCGTCTTCAATAAGCATCGCTTTAAGATCCGTTACGAACTTTTTAGCTTGCTCAACAGTTGCACCGTTGTTCATTGTTTGGCGGCACTCTTTGAATTGATATTCGACAGTCGAAACGCGACTTCCGCTTATTGCATTCATCACGTTCTTCTCGAAACCAAGCTTTTCGTAATACTGGTAATAGGCTTCGTTAATTAAATCAACTGCAGATGCTACTTGAGTTTTATTACCTTTTGCAAACTTGTAGGTTGCAACCGATTTGTCGAGAATAACGTTCATTTCTCGAGCAACTTGACCCCACGTACGACCATTGCGCCCAAGGTTTTTCTTTTTTGCAGCATCTAGCTTTTTGCGCTCTGCTTTAATTTGCGCACGCAACTTTTGTGCATAAACATTTGGCTTATCCACTTTTAAGTTGGCATCGAGACTAGATGCAGTTTGTGCAACATCCGCTGCAAGAGCCGTTGAAATAGCACTTATTTGTGAACCTTGATTTTGCTGGTACACAAGCGTTTGCAGCTGCTGGAATTGATCAGTTTGTGCCTGAACTTTATTCTGCCCGATTGCATCTCGCACAACCGTAATCATGTTAGAAGCAACGTAAACGGAATTGTATGCTGCTTCAAATCGAGTTGCAGCTCCAGAATTATTGCCACTATTGTATTCTGATTGACCTTGTAGCAATTCATTGTCGATTGCTTTAGAAACTTCTGTCCAGCTAGTATACGAACGATCTGCATCTGTTGCAAAAGCTGGAATAGTTGTAACAAACGAGCTCACTATGCAACCTACCAACATGCACACAGCCAGAATCAGTGCAGCCGAGTCACGAATAATTCGGCGCACTTTTACACACGCGCGCATAACATCTCCTCGCGTTCTTCCGCGTCTTCTTGCGATTCCGCACTTCTCACGCGTTTTACGCCTTTTGCGTTAACGCATTTCCTGCATATCTACGCGCTCTACCCCAAATTGAGCGCACCCAACTAAAACTTGCCATTACAAAGGCCCCACAGGTACATAATATCGACATATCATGTAGATTGATATAGTTCAGAGCAAAAAATACGAAAATATTACAAAATGATATTGATAACGATAATTATCAATCTTTTTGCGAATCGTATTGAGAAAAGCCAATAAGCCCAACAAACTCATTAAACATGTTTCTCATACTTTCTACAATGCGACTTTTCTTCTCAGCGCGCGCCTTAGCCGCAGCGCCAAATCTGCTCATTCTAGGCATTAAATCATTAATGTCTGTACCAAGCTCACTCACTTCGCCAGCGCTAAAAGATTTCTCCATAAACTTGCGAGTCAAAGCATCGTTTAATCCTTCGCTTTGCACGAGTTGCGCCAAGTCATGATTATACTTTTGCTCAACATACTCGCTCCAGCAATCAACAATACTCACCTTGTTGCCGTTCGAATCGTAAACAGTAATGTTACCTCCAGAATCCACAAGCTTATCAAGCTCATTCTCGTTAAGCTGCGCAATAAACCCTTCAATAAGCTTCTTTTTACTACGCAACTGAGAGCTTGCATCAACCATCAACCTAATAGAAGCAAGAACATTTTTATCTTTACAATGCCTGCTATGGTACTGTTCTACTAACATCAAAATATAGTCAATATTTACTTCTACTTGGCGCACAAGCTCCATCTCAAACACAACATCGTCCGTAATGTTTGCAATCTCGCCTTTTTGCTCTTTGCGCTTCCACTCTTCATTTATAGAAAAATACAAGACTAATGGTAAGTCATGGTATGAAAACGACCAATTTAAGAAAGGTACTTCTTGGAAAAGTAGGCTTCAATTCGATATAGATAGAGCTATTAAACAATCCAAAGATTGGGATGATTTTATAAAGAGAATGGCTGCCCTTGATTATGAGATTAAGTATGGAAAACACATTGCATTTAAGCACAAGAACAAAGAAAGATTTACAAGAGCTAAGACTATTGGAGAAGATTATACTGAGGATAGATTAAAAGAGCGTATCTTAGATAATGCTAATCAAAGAACCTATACTGTTAAAAAACGCGTAGGAAATATTATAGATATTGCAAATAATGAAAAGATAAAAATCAAGCAAAGGCTATGAGTATTGGGCTACAAAACATAATTTAAAAACTGCAGCCGATACTGTACTTTTGATGCGTGAAAAAGGATTTAAGTCTATCTCCCAGCTTGATGAATTCATTAAGGAAAGTGCATTAAAAGGACAAGATTTACAGGATTAAATCAAAGTTATTGATAACAAAACTTCAATTCTATTAAATACTATGGAAGAAGTTCATACCGTAAAAATGTATCGTCAAATCTATCTGGAATATAAGAAAGATCCATCTGATAAGGCTTTTTTGAAGAACATAAGTCAGAAATAACACTCTATGAAAATGCCATTTCAAACCTAAAAAAAATATTACTCAAAACTTCCAAACTCCAAGAATATTTTGAAAGAACTTGATTCATTGCATGAAAAAAGAATACCCTAATGCAAGAGTATTCTTCTTCAAAATCCAATATGAAAGAACTGTATCAAATCAGAAAAAATTATGAGAAGTATATGGGTAAAGAGATGGAGAGGTAATTCATTCTCCTTTTTGTCCTCTCAAAAAATCTATAATGGCCATTGCAATTTTTTTAGATAAAATTGGTGGAACGGCATTGCCGATCTGTTTAAATGCAGCTGTTCGTGAATGTTCAAAATAAAAATCATCTGGAAACCCTTGTATTCTAGCGGCTTCTCTTACTGTAATTGAACGATTCTGTCTTAAATCTGGATGAATATAGTAATGTCCATCTTTCGCAATATGAGCAACAACTGTATGACTAACAGAGCCATAATCCAAAGCTTTATATCTATCTAAAAAAGATGTTGTATTAGAATGAGTTTGCAGTTCTTCAGGAATATCGATATACCTTAAATTCTTACCTTTTTTCTTAGCTTTTAGTACCAATTTATATATCTTCAAATCATTTTCATTATGAGGTCTTGCAGCATGTTGTGTTAAAATATCATCTTTTTTACGAATATATTTTTCAACAAACTGACTTGAAACATCACAACGATACTTATGAGAACTTCCTCCAGACTTTATACTTGGCAAGTCCTCAAATAATTCTTTTATAGTTGGGGCAGCTTCAACATATTCAGCCAAGCAGTCAAAAAATGAGTTATCGAACACTAAATCTTTTCGATGTCCGACAAGTATTAAACGTTCTCTTTTTTGTACTACACCATAATTACTTGCATCTACTATTTGATAATCTACCTCATATCCGCACTTATCAAATTCGCAAATTATTTTTGGCAAGAGTAACTCTCCTGATAAATCCTTAAAAGAAAGCAACCCTTTAACATTTTCAAAAACAAAGAACTTTGGTTTATATTTATCCAGAAAATCTAAATAATGTTTATACAGATAAATTCTTTTGTCAGTAGATTTTTTCGACTTGTTATTGGCTCTACCGATTGTAGAATATGCCTGACACGGTGGTCCACCAATAATACCATCTAATTCATTATTGCCTAATCTTTGGTCAATAAATTCAAAAATCGAAGGTATAGTATCTTTACTTATTTCCTTATTCAATATATCTTTAGTTAGATTTCTTGGTATAATCGAGTACAAATCATCTCTCGAGATTTTCCCTTGAATATATTCAAAATATGGAGATAGGTTATTTTCTTTTTTTAAATAGTAATATATGTTTCTTAATTCTAAAGAAGAGCAAGCATCTTTATCCATTTCTATATGACAAATAAAATTATAATAGTCTTTATACCTAAATCCTTCGGTTAATCCACCCGCCCCTGAAAACACATCTACTATATTTAGCATAACCACACCTCCTTTCGTATTTGATTAAATCAATTATCATACACTTCTTTAATTTCTTCGTATTTATTTATAAATTCTTGATTAAACTTTTTTGCATCTCTTAACAAGTCTGAATATGATCTAATAAATAAATCACCACTTTGTTCTAATGAGTTTGCAGTAGTTCTAACTATAGGATCCATATCATATCTGTCAGACATCAAAAATGTTGTTACTTTATCCAACTTATAATGTTTTTGAACAAAAATTTTATAATCTAATGCTTGATTTATTTCCTCTGTTTTAATTTTAATATTCGGCCTCTTCAATTCAATAATAATTAATTCACCATTTACTAAATTACAAAGAAAATCAATCCTACGATTACTGCCCTCTAGTGTTTCATCTGGAAACTTACTTTTTAAAATGCTACTATATGTTTTTTCTCTTTCAAATGTTGTAATTCTAGGATCTAAAATCCAAGGAAACTTTTCTAGAAATGGTTGAATTACTTTAGATTCACTCTCATTTCCATTAACATACTTTTCAAATTGTTCTATAGCTTTTATTCTACCAACTGCAACTTTTGCAAGCTCTTTAGCCTCTATATATTCCCAATCCGAAGTTATTTTTTCAACTTCATCAACCGTTAAATTCTCTTCTTTCAAGTTTTCTATATATGACTGAAAGCTCTCAAATTTATATAAATTTTTTAAGTTGTCCAAAACACGTTTAATTGATTCTATATCATCTGTTTCTGTGGAATTTGTTAATAATGTATCTTTAACTTTCTTTATACTACTTATCTCTGTTGGTGTTAATCCCTTAAAAAATGATTCATCTAAATTAATAAGTTCTTCTTTTTTCTTTCTCCTATTTTCTCTCCATAAAGATGATATTTTTGAAATCAACTTATTTAAATCATGTTTTAATTGAATTGTATTTTCATTTTCTTCCCAAAGGATTGACTGTCTAGCTGTAGATATATAATCCTCTTCATCTGAGTCATCTATAAAATCAATATTAAAAAATCCAGTTACATAGCTATTAAATCTATCATTTGCCCTATCATCAAAAAATACATTTTCTGAAGCCAATTTATTTCTAACATATAACAAAAAACCACTATCCTTTTTCCTTAAAGGAGTCGATTTAGTATATACCCTTCCAGTAATACCATAATCTTTTAGTCTTTTAAATTCTTCTACGCTATTAATATCATTCAAAAAGTCTTCTGGAAATTTCCATTCAAATTCTTTTTCTAACTTCTCAAAATAAATTGATTTTGTAATAGGTTGCTCTTGTTGTGAATTTTCATCAATGAGTTTAACCTCAAACTCGGCATCATAAAATGAAAATCTTCTGGACAAGTTATATGCTAAATCCTCAATACCCATTATTGTATTTTGCCTAATTTCTTTGATTTTAACCACAGTCCCAGATTGTTCATTGGTATTTTCATTTTCACAAATCACTTTTGGCTTATATTCTGATTCACTTTCTGCTTTCATCTCATCATAATTAATACTAAAAGCATTTTTCATGCCATCTTTTATAGAATATACCTCTATAGTCTTTGCAATACCAAATACAGCTAATTTACCTAGGCCTTTCTTTCCTGTCACTTTTCTTTTTTTTACTTTAGAAACGCCTGTACCTTCAGCTTTTCTTCTGTTTCTACCGATTACCAAAAAATTCTGATTTAATTCATCATGGTTCATTCCTGTTCCATCATCTGTAACTGTTACTACCTTTTCATCATAGTTGATTTTTATCTCAACATTTTCAGCATCTGCATCGTAAGAATTTGAAATTAATTCAGCAATAACAGGAGGGAATGAACTATATAATTTTATCCCTAAATGATCAATTGTATTCTTATCAAATTTAATTTTAAATCCACTATTTTCCATAATATTACATCTGATAAAACTATCAGACCCTCCTAACATTCCTATTTCCATCTACAATCTATCGATATAATTGTTGTAGGCATACCTATGATTTGTATATCAAACTTCAAACTTGATTCAACCTTAGTCGAAGCATTATGAATTCTGAAACTAAATTGCCAACCGCCATCAAGGTATAGTTCCAATGTATTCTTACTGTCTGGTTTATATTCCAAGCTAACAATCCTTGTTGGAAGTGTTGATATTGGCAATTCATCGCTTCTTTTACGCTTTTTACCCTCTCTATTCAACGTTCCTCTCAAATTGTAGCTTTGAATTTGAGTTATCTTTTTATTATCAATCCCAATTACTTTATAAAAATCAAATTCTCCAAGCAAATACTCAACCATAAATCTAGGAATCTCTTTACCAAACAAGCAATTTTGTCTCTCCAGTTCCGCTTTAAATGCATTTAATAAAGGAACATATACATCATCTTCTTTGTTAGGTAATTCACTCCACTTAGAACCCTTTTGTTTTTCAGAATCAAGATATTCAAATATTGGTTTAATATCTGTCCAATATTGTTCAGAACAATCTATTCCATACCACTCTTTCCCAAAATCTAAATTCTTAGATAATCTACTATGTTTTACAGCAAAATGATTGTGTTTTACGCTAAGACCAATTTCCCACTCAATACCTCGTCTAATAATCAGTACATCTCTTACATCGCCTTCTTTGCCCTTGTCATCTGATTGAATTTTCAATTCCAGCTCATCTAATCCATCATCTAAAATCAAAGGTTCAAGTTCAAATATAGTATTTACTCCAGCTAATGCACTAATCTTGTATATAGCTTTTTCAGAATCGATTAAAGTATTCCATGCACGTTCTGCAGCATAAAAGCTACTGTTTTTTTCTATCTTTGCCGGACGAACTTTTGATATTTCTTCAAACAATGTAGTTAAATAAGAAAACTCATATGCCCTTCCTTGATTATTACTTTTTTCACTCATAGATTACCTCCGCCTAATTATCTGTTCCTGTTTTTAGGGACCTCAAATTTGAACTAGAATTACGCAAAGCTTCTAAAATTGACTCCGCCATAACATACGCTAAGTTCACAGGAACAGCATTACCGATCATTTTATATGCATCGTTCAAATTCGTATAATAGAATTTAAAATTATCTGGAAATCCTTGTATTCTTGCACACTCTCTCACGGTTAATCTTCTGTATAGTGATTCCTTACCAGGTTCAAATATATTTTTATTTTTTTCTACTTTAGGCATAACTGGTGCTTGCGGATGTAGTTGGCACTGTCTTCCAGATGCTTGGACTGTAAATGCCTGTTCATCCCATTGTCTAACTCTATTTCTACTCATAAATATTGGCGAATAAGCACCAATAAAGTATTCATGATTCAAAACTTTACAGTTATCACCATTCGTCTTATTTTTTTCTAATGCTGGAATTGCCGAATCTTTTAAATCAAATATCGCATCTTTAAAAGTTAACTTTGACTCGTATGGTTTAGGTGGTTCAAATTTGATGTTTAAATCCTTCCTAAATCCAACATAGAAAACTCTTTTTCTATCCTGAGGAACACCATAATCACTAGCATTTAACAAATGAATGAAAACATCGTAACCAGCTTCCTCAAATTGAGAAACAATATTTTCAACAGCACTATTATGCCTTTTCGCCATCATACCCTTAACATTTTCTGCTAAGAAGAACTTCGGCTTTTTATCTTTCAAAATGCGTATGTACTGATAAAATAATTGCCCTCTTGGATCGTCAATCCCCTTTAATGACCCCGCCTCACTCCAAGACTGGCATGGCGGACCTCCTATAATACCATCACATTCAGGAAACATCTCTGAAGGAATACCACAAATATCTCCCTTAATAAGTTTTGTATCATGATTTTTTTCATATGTTTCCCAAATTGTTTTATCGTATTCATTAGCAGCTACCACATTAAACCCTGCTTTTTCAAAACCCAAGTCTAATCCTCCTGCTCCTGAAAACAAACTAATTAAATTCATTTTATATTTCTTCCGAAGAATCATTAACACATTCTACAATCTCTGAAATATCGCATTCCAATACATCACATATCCTTAGCAATACATCAGTAGTAACATTTTCGCCATTTTTTATTTTGTAGAATGTACTTTTACTTACTTTGGCTTTTTTCATAAGCTCAGTATTTGTCATTTCTATATCTATTAATTTCTTAAATAATTTTTTATAGCTTAGTTTTGACATGATTATCCTTCAGTCTTATCCATCCTAATATCACATCGTTTCTATTATAGCATAATAATAGAACTTTTAATAGTATTATCTTCTTTTTTCTCGAACTAATTTTGCAATAAAAAATTGGTGCAACCCTAAGACCACACCGACATATTCTATCTCTCCGTTTCCTTTGAAGATTCTTTCTTTTCTACAGGTTTTGCTTTTTCTTCAGCCTTATATTTCTTTATTGCTCCATGTACTGATTCTTTCTTTTCTTCTTGCTTCTTTATCTGTTCTTTTGCTTTTAAAAGCTTAGACGATAGTATTCTAACATTAGTATGTTCCTTTCCGTTATCGTCAATGGATGATCTCACCTGTCCAAAAAGCTTTACAAAGTCTCCTTGCTTAAAGTTCTTTGGGATATCTCCCTTATCCCCATAAGCTGAGCAATTAGTGTAAATCTTATTCCCCTCATCATCTTTTGACACAACCGAGAAATTAACTACTTTAAAGGCTTCTCCATTCTTATTTTCTCTTTCAATTGTTTCAACCTCACCTACGATATTCCCAACAATATTCACCAGATCATTGTCTTCTTTTTCAATTGCTACACTATCTTTAATCTGTCCATTTTTCTCTAAGTTCATCAATCAAATAATCAAACTCATCATTAAGTAAGCTCATACTATCATTATCCATATATTCCTAGTATAACTTGTCCAAGGCATCTTTATCATTGATTCCTTTTTCAAAACTAATTAGTGCCTTTGCAAAATCTTCGTGATTTTCGTTTGCCATTTGTTCTAGTGTATTTCTCATTCCTGTGTAGTTCATAATATACCTCCATAGTTTCTAAAAAAGTAAAAAGGAGCTTGTAAAAAGCCCCTTAACGTTCATCATGTTCTTTTGATTTATTTTCTCGTGTTTCTGCTTGTTTTTCTTCTGACTGATATGACTTAATCTGTCATAAGATAGACTGCTTTTCAGATACCTTTTCTTTGCTTTCTGCCCTTGTGTGAATATTATCCTCTACATCATAAGTAGTTTCAAAGTAGTCACTGTCTCTAAAGTCATTATCACATCTATCTGGCACACCATCATTATCCAAATCTTTTAATCAATTTTTCGAATTTTGGAATTAAGCCGATATTGGCAAACTCATCAAGCAAGCACCTTACATGAACAGGTAATCTCCCTCCATACTCATCATCTGCCTTATCACATAAGAAGTTAAATAGCTGTGAGTACATAATAGACACCACAAAGTTAAAGGCATCATCCGTATCAGAGATAATAACAAAGAGTGCTATCTTTCTATCCCCAAGAGTATCAAGCTCAAGTTCATCTTCTTTCATCAAGTCCCTAAGCTCTTGAATATCAAATGGAGCAAGTCTTGCACCACATGAAATTGGAATAGACTTTGCTGTTTTTCCAGCAGCAAGTTTGTACTTTTTATATTGCTTTACTGCAAAGTGTGTAGGCTCTTTCTTTTCCAATGCTTCAAATAGTCTATCAATAGGATTCATATATGTTTCATCATCTTCCCTAACTTCTGAAGCATCTATCATGTCCAACAATGTCGCAAAGTTCTTTTCTTCTCTTGGAGCTTCATAGAAGATATATCCAATAAGAGCTGTATAGTAAAGTTTTTCGGCTTTTACCCAAAAATCCTCACCTGCTTTTTCACCCTCCCCCTTAGTGTTTGCAATGATTGTCTGCACTAATTTGAGGATGTCTTTTTCACTTCTAAGATAAGCAAAGGGATTGTACTTCATACTCTTTTTGAAGTTGATGGTATTTAAGATTTTTATTTCATAGCCATTATCTTCAAGCATTTTGCCACACTCAATGACTATTGTTCCTTTAGGATCTGTTACACAATATGACGAGTGCATTTGCATTAGGTTCGGTTTTACATAAAATCTTGTCTTTCCGGAGCCTGAACCACCTATAACAAGTACATTTTTATTTCTTGCATACTTTGGATTTGCCGGTCTGCCATTCATAGTTAATCGCTCAGTCTGGGTAAGCAAGATATTATTTTGGAACTTTTCATCCATGTATGGCTCTATATCTTTTCTTGTTCCCCATCTTGCTGAACCATACTCTTTCCCTTGCCTAAACTTTTTTGCATTTTTACCTTTTGTATAGACTATAAATTTAATTAAAACTGCTACTCACACGTCCATTAAAATATCAGTTGGATGAATACTCAGAATAAAGCTCATAGTATTAAGCTCTAATATACCTTGAAAGATTTTGTCTATCACATCTCCACCAGTATAGACTCTTACATGGTGAGAAAAGATGTTGCCCGCATAGAAAAATGCAAGATAGGGAATGTTCTGCTTTAGAAACTTTGCCTTATCTTGCACTTTGAATAAACCTTTGATGTTCTTTGGTATCTTATCTATCATAGGCTTTGCTCCTTTTGTTTATTCTTGACTTTATCTTTAGAAACAGAGTTCTTTGCCTTCTCCTTGAACTTCTCAATATTCTTGTGAATTGACTCCTTATTTTTCTCTTTCTTCTCAATATTTGAAAGAACATTTTGAAAAGCTTTATTCATAACCTTTGTATCTTTTGCTTGGAAGAATACTGAATGTGTCCCTGTTTCCTTATCTTTCATCACTGAGAATTTAACACCATGTTTATTCAATTCTTTTTTAGTTCTTTTAATTCACCATCTTTAACATTGATTTCTTCAAGCTGACCTTTCTTAACCATATCTTTGAGTTTTACTTCATTTCCCTCCGCCTTGATAAGTTTATCTAAGCCACCATGTTGTTTTGATCTCTGTTGTAACTTCTTTACTTGACTTAAGATTTCTTGATAAGTTGCCTTTAATACATTAACTTCAATGTTAACTACTCTATTAGAAATTTCTTCATTTATCATCAGTAACCTCCTTCCCTCATATCATAACTAACAAGTGCCGTATAATAGGCATCCATATTGCTTGGTGCATTATATGCTGCCGTTAAAATAAAAGCTCTTACATTTCTTATTTTCGATTCGTTCTCTGATAAAGCATTTACAAGATACTCCATATGCAAAGAATCTAATTCTCTAAATCTCTCTTGAACAACATATGCTGGTAATTTTGTTTGATTTATTGTCACTGTATCTTCTGCATTCAATACCATAACATCAGCTAAAACTTTTATTATTTCATCAAAGGTTTTAGCAACAATCTTATTACCTAGCTTCATGTGTTCGTTATATCCTGTACTTTCTCTTAATTCTTCTAAACAAGATTTATATGATTTTATTTTTTTACGTCCATCCTCCATTCCATCCCTTAAATAAAATATATCTTTTTCATAGATGGGCAGGTGGGAGGAATTCTCTGTAGAAATATATGAAGTAATCTTTGATGAATTATTTGTAGTAATCTCTGGTAATGGTTCATGCAAGTTGCAATAATGCACTGGTTGATTTTCATCAAATGCATCGGTGCTAAATACCTCATTGCATTGGTTGATTTTGCCCTCTTCCATTGGCGCATTTTGCCCTAATGCATTAGGTATAGCACTTTTACTTACTTGTTCTAATACTTTTCTTTCTTTCTCGTGTTTTCTTTGATTTAGTTCAAAATAAAGTTCTTCTAATTTATTGTCATTTATTGTGTACCACTTCGTTTTATCTCTAAGATCTTTATTATAGTTTCCAACTAAAAGATAGTCCGCTTTTTCAAGCTTAGAAAAAGTTCGTTTAACTGTATCAACACTTAAATAATCGAAATCTTTTTTCTTGCCATGCTCTTATTGAGTTATATGTCCAACACTTGCCATCATGATAATTGTTGCCAGACTTCTTATTTATTTCAATCCAGTAATTTATTTGTTGAAGCACAAGAGCTTCATTTAAGCCTAATTCTCTGGCTAACGCCTTATTTGCCAGTATAGGCTGTTCATTAAAACAAATACATACTCATATTATCGCCTCCTTTCTCTTAAATTTAGGCATAGAAAAAGACGATAGATTTATATTCCATCGTCTTAACTCTCTTATATTTCCTTTAATGTATCTTTCGCTACTTCAAGGTATGCTGTAATCTACAGTGCAATTTTAGGTAGCCCATAAGGACTGATTAAGAATGCTAGTAACAATGCTACCATTCCAGTTGCCATTTCTTTTTGTACAAAGCAAGCTACTGCTCCTATAAATACTAGAAAAGATATTATACCTAAAATCATTCCACTAACTTTTATAATAAATTTTAGAAAAGCAATTAGTATCGACAAGAGCAATATTATTGGAAATAAGATAATTTTCAATGCCCATCTCATAACAAACCTCTCTACTTCTTTGACTTATCCTCTAAACTTTTAATTCCTGTATTGTTCAACTTCTCAATTGACATCAGCTGAGTTCTGGCAAGCTTTCTAAGTTCTATCATTCTTTCTTTTTGTTCCATACCTTTACCGATAAGAACCGCATTATAGCTTTCCATATTTGCAAGTACAAGTAACTCATTCAAACTTGCATAATCTCTCATGTTACCCTTTAAGTCAGGATTTTCTTCACGCCACTGTTTAACTCTCTTGTTAAATAAGGCAACATTGAGCATATCTGCTTCACTTGCGTATTTATAAGATAATTGTTCGCTAGTAAGATCTTTTAAGAGATATTCTTTGATTGCATCTGAATGGATTTTGTAGTTAATCTTAGAAATTTCTCTATTCAAATTCCAACCTAATGATAGCTTAGAGTTTTCATCTGACTTAAGTCTTTTGTAATCCTGAATTACATACATCTTAAATTCAGCAGAAATCCATGAAGCAAATTCAAAGGCAATATCTGTATGTGCAAATGCACCACCATATCTTCCGCCTTTTGAAATAATTCCGATAGCTTCTGTTTTTTCTACCCATTTCTTAGGAAACAATGTAAATGAATTATAACCCGCCTCCGATTTAATTCGGTCGAATTCGACCGAATTGAAATTCATGTTGTTTAAGCTTTCCCATAAACCAAGAAATTCAATTGTATCTTTTCTTCTCATCCAATTTTTAATTACATCACTTGGTTCATCGCTTTTATATCTAGCAATATCTGTTAGACTTATTTATAGTCGTTTTTAAAGTCTTCAGTATAAATTTGAATAGCAAAACCTTTTGCTTCAATCGTGTCTTTTTTTGCCTTAGACATGTGAGTTCCTCCTTTATGCTGATGTACTGTTTACAACATTTATTTTCGTAATAACTGCTCTAAACAGCACACCAACAATTCATATTTTTGATTTTAAACTTTGGTAGAAGCTCTAAAACCCTTATATTTACTTGACTATTTGCCTGTGTCATTATTATGACACGAAACCCGCACGCAGGATCGTACACGCTGGAAATGCTTGATTTTCCAACAGTTCCAAGGCGCGTGAGCAGCATTGAAACTTCTGCAGGCGTAAAGTATTCGCCGCCAGACTTGCCAGCGTTAGACGCATACAAGCCCATCAAATACTCGTAAGCATCACCAAAAGCCTCAATCACGTTGTTGTTTACGCTACCAAGCTTCATCTCACTAATCACTTGTAGTAACTTAACAAAACGCTTATTTCTGCCTTCAACAGTATCTGCAAGCTTAATATTATTCACATCGTAATCGGAGAATAATCCCTTAAAATCGTCAGACGAATCAGTTCCTTGAGAAGAAGCTTCAATATTGCGGAACACACGACTTAATGTTTCGTTTAGATTGCTATCTTGAGGAGCGTTCTTAAGCACATTGCAAAACAGCTCGCTAGGAAGTATAAAGAAGCCTTTAGCTGAAATCATCTCACTGCGAAGAGGCTCGGCATCTTCATCGCTTATTTTCGCATAATCAAAGTTTGGATCGCCGCCTTCAGATTCATGCTCGTTTTTATTAATATAATCGCATAAATTCTCGGAAATATAACGATAAAACATTGTGCACAATACGTATGCTTTGAAGTCCCAGCCATCAACAGAACCTCGCAAATCGTCTGCAATCTTCCAAATCGTGCGATGCAATTCCGCGCGTTCTTCTTCTTTGCGAGTGTCCATTTTGCTGCTCCCTATTCGTGCAATTCGTGCAATTCGTGCAAGCGTATGCGCAATATATAAGCTAATTAAACAAGCGCAATATTACGCAATAATTAAATAAGCGTTCTTTAATATTCTACTGTAAACGCGCACAATCAGCAGCAACGCCACTCGCATCGCTTGCGCCTAGCTTCGATTCTTGCAGGCAAGATAGCTCGCATAGTCATTATTGGGCATTAGTTGGAATTATTCAGCATTAGTCAACAAAAAGTGCGCTGGGAATGCACGCGTTTTGCGAAGCGCACGATTTGGCGAGATTACAGCGAACTCAGCGCTGGTAGTTTGCACGATTTTTTGCAAATCGCTTTCTTGCGATACAAACAATGCCGTTGCGAGCGCATCGGCATAAGCTGTTGGAAAATCGCAAGTTTTGCTAGGCACATACGCCCAGCTTGCGCATAAATCGCAAGCAGGAATGCCATCAAGCGCATTAATCAAGTGAGTCGCAATTAAATTAGACTCAAAGCCACTTGCATCTTTACCTAAGCAACTTGCTTCTTTTACTTTCCATCGCCTTCTCGCATTAGACGACGCACACAACGCTCCGCTTGCGATTGATGCCACTCCAATTGCTTGAGTTGTGTCAAAAGGATTTTCCAGAGCCACTTTTATTTGACTATTCTCTTCGCTAAAACAAGCGCGCATATCTCCGCCAGCGTTTACAAGAAAATCAAAATCCGCAAGCGAATCACAATCCGAAGGCATCTCACTACCAAGCTCCTCTTTAATAATCTGTGTTACGAGATCTACAAAATAGCCCTTTCCAGCTGCACCAAAATCAAGCTGCACTGACTGATTTGTGCAAAGCGTTGCACTGCCGCTATCTTGCGAAATATCTGCCCACGTAATCGGCAAAGAGCGACGATAATTAGCCCAACTGCCTATATTAGAACTCGCGCTAGCTGCCGACTCTGGAACGAATTGCACAGAATTGTTGTAGCCAAGCGCAAGCAGATCCGCGCCAATGCACGCGTCGAAAGCACCGTGCGTGGCAGAGTAAAACTCGCTATAAAGTGCAAAAAGTGGCCCAGCCCATGCTGGAAACTCAAACTCGCCGCCATGCTCCGCACGAGCCATACGCGAAACTAGCGAATCTGCACGAAAGCGCGAAAGCACCGATTCATACTCTTCAACAAAGGCACGAATCCGCTTCTGCACGCGCTGCGAAATCGGCACGCTGCTAGAGATAATAATCCCCGTGCCAAGCGCGCGCTCAATCGCCATTACATTCCTAAACATCGCTTGCTTCACTCCCAACATCAAACACTCTATCAATCATCAAAAACCACAATAATATCCACCAAAAGCCACAAAATAGCAAAATGTCGTCATGGTTTACAGAAAGACATGTTCTATACCGACATTTTGCCAAAATGAAGGCATAGAGAGCAAAAAACATTCGTCTATACCGACATTTTCACAAAACAGCGGTATAGCACGCAAAATATATTCGCCTATACCTACATTTTGGTAAAAATGCACTATAGAAAAATCGGCAGCACTGGCAACATAAGGCCACTCGTTTCGGCGTAGAATGATTTACAAGCTTTAAACCGAGCAAATCCCATTTCGCAAATTTGAAAATTTTTTAATTTTGCGAAGTCAGATGATATTCACACAAGCTGCAAAACACAAAAAACAGAACGCAATCGGAAAATGCATAAAGAAAAGAGCCTTCGCGCAAGCGCAAGCAAGAAAACAAACAAGCGAACGCGACGAAAGCCCTAATCAATCTATACCGTAACGCGTTTTATACGCAGCGTAATCCTTATCTTGCAAAACACTAGCCACATTCGGCGCATATTCGTATTCTTCTTCAACAAGATGCGCAAACTGCTGCTGAGCTAAAAGCTCAACATTCAAAGGCTTTGTAATAATGTGGAACATATCCTCAAGAAGCTTCGTATCGTTAGCATCTTTAGCCTGGATTGAAGCTTCGTCGTTAACGCGCTGAGTTATTAATCCCCAATCAAAATGGTATCCAGCATCTCTCGCAACTATATCCCAAAAAACGCGCCGTGTTCTACCATTGCCCTCACGAAATGGGTGCAAAACATTAAAATTATTGTAATTTACGCTTAGCTTACTAATAAACTCATCAATAGATAAACCTTGCAATAAATTATCATTTTTAAGCGTTTGCTCACAGTAACAAATCCCAACACCCATGTATTCAAGCGGATGAAACGGTTCGCCGCCGCCTTTAGTCATGTCTATAGTGCGAATCTGGTCAGCCCAATCGTAAACATCTTGGAAAAGATAATGATGAATCCACTGCAATTGTTTAACAGTTCCTTCAACATGTGGCAAGTTTTCGTACAAAATAGAACATCTTGTGAGAACAGCATCGTTCTCATATTTATCTAATTCAATCTGATTATTTATATTAGATTTGTTCTTCAATACCCTTGTGTGAGGAATAAGATAAGGGTCAAAAACTGTTTCCACGACACACAACCCAATAACTTAATCCATCACGCCATATCTAGAACGCATTCTAGCAACAAATTCATTGCTACTTATAAGACCATTAGCATATTGATTTGCGTCATAAAGAAACTCTTTTGAAGGCGAATTGCCTTCAAGTTTGCCTGAAGCTATTGCAAGACCCAAATTTTCTTGACGCCTACGTTGCGTTTCTTTATCAATCATTTCTTCTCCCTGCCAGAACCCGCTCAAAAATCAAAAATAACTACGTACTAGTTTACTATTCGCAATGCATTTTGATTACAGCATATTTTGCGATTTGACGAATCCAGCATAGGCAAGATACAGCCACTCGTTTCGGCGTAGCATGATTTACACGCTTTAATGCCAGGCAAAATCAATTTCGAGAAACTAAGCAAACTCCACTTCGCAAATTTGAAAATTTTTTAATTTTGCGAAATGAAACGATATTCGCACAAGCCGAAGAACCCAATAAACAGAACGCGATCGAAAGATGCGAAAAGAAAGAGCCTTCGCGCACGAACGCAAATAGGCACTCACTTTCAAAAGTGAAAAAATTTTACAGTTTTGAAAGTGAAAGTGCAAATCTGCTTGCAAACACTCGTCACGATTCTTACGACATTGAAGGAATCCGCGTAATAGACATAGCGCAATGGCTGCTCGAAACAAACACGTCGTTTCGTTTGTGAGCGTTACTTTCTCAGTCGGCTAACTGAGTTTTTAACAGTGTTTTGCCAATCACCGTTACTTTCTCAGTTCGTTAGCTGAGTTAGTAACAGTGCTTCGCCTCTGAGATCTATTTTCTTTACAAACGCGCTATAAAAACAAAAAGGCAGGAGCTTGAGAATATCCCAAACTCCTGCCTTAGAAGAGATTACCTTGCTTACACAAGTTCATAAACTTACAAAAGCAACAAACTTACATAAGCAACAAAAGCAACCTTAAATCACCTTAGCGTTAGGCAGCACGTTGCCGTCTTTATCAACGTTACAACTATGCTCAACAGCAATCGTAATATTGTCAGAGTCAACCGAGTAGAAGCCATCCGTCACCTTAAAAACGTGACGCACGCCTTTCAAATCGTCAACCTTCACAAAACCGTGATCAATCAACGCAAGCACAGCCTCATGTCCAGGAAGCACGCCCATTGCGCCATTCACAGAAGGAATAACCACAAACTTGGCGTCACCTTCCCAAACAGGATGCCTGGCTGCCACCACACTAACGTGCAGCGATTTTACTTGCTTCTCCGACATAATCACGCACCAAACTCTTGCTGCATATCGTGCCAACGACGCTCAAGATCATCAATGCCACCGATACCAGAGAATGCCTGCTCAGGAATCTCATCGTAAACACCATCGCAAATGCGAGTGAATGCCTCAATGGTTTCGTCTGCTGGCACATAAGAACCTGGACGACCAGTGAACTTTTCAGCCACATAGAAGTTCTGACCAAGGAACTGCTCAATCTTACGAGCGCGGCTGACAGTAGTCTTATCTTCCTCACCAAGCTCATCGATACCAATCAAAGCGATGATGTCCTGAAGCTCCTTGTTACGCTGCAAAATAGCCTTAACGCGGTTCGCGCAATCATAATGAGCCTGACCAACGTAACGCGGATCCAAAATTCTAGAAGTAGAAGTCAAAGGATCCACAGCTGGGTAAATACCCTTAGCTGCAATATCACGCGAAAGCTCAGTAGTTGCATCCAAGTGCGTAAAGGTTGTTGCAGGTGCAGGATCAGTGTAATCATCTGCAGGAACGTAAATAGCCTGAAGTGACGTAATGGAATGGCCGCGCGTAGAAGTAATACGCTCCTGTAATGCACCCATTTCATCTGCCAAGTTTGGCTGGTAACCAACTGCGGAAGGCATACGACCAAGCAGCGTGGAAACCTCAGAACCAGCCTGAGTAAAGCGGAATATGTTATCGATGAACAGCAACACATCCTGATTCTGCACATCGCGGAAGTACTCAGCCATAGTCAAAGCGGTAAGAGGCACGCGAAGACGAGTCCCAGGAGGCTCATCCATCTGACCAAAGACAAGCGCTGTTTTCTCCAAAACGCCAGCATCAGCCATTTCGCCAATCAAATCGTTACCTTCACGGGTACGTTCGCCAACGCCAGCAAACACAGACACACCACCGTGATTCTGTGCAACGCGCTGAATCATTTCCTGAATCAACACAGTTTTACCAACGCCTGCACCACCGAACAGACCAATTTTACCGCCCTGAACGTAAGGGGTAAGCAAATCGATAACCTTAATACCAGTTTCGAACATCTGAGTCTTAGACTCAAGCTGATCAAAAGCAGGTGGGTTACGGTGAATTGGCCAACGCTCAGTTATTTCAATGTGCTCGCCAGGCTTAGCATTCAAAATGTTGCCTGTAACATCGAACACGTGACCCTTAGTAACATCACCAACAGGTACAGAGATTGGGCCGCCAGTATCTCGCACTAAAGCACCACGAACCAAACCGTCAGTAGGCTTTAAAGCAACTGCACGCACAGTCGAATCACCAAGGTGCTGCTCAACTTCCAGCGTAATCTCGTGGACGGTATCTCCCTCGGTGTTTCCAACGGTGTTGATATCGACTTTGAGAGCATTGTAAATATCCGGCAGATAGCCGACCGGGAATTCAACGTCAATCACGGAACCCTGAACGCGGGTTACGCGACCAGCTGTTGGATCGACCTCCTGCTCAGCTTCTGGAGGCGCTGTGGTCTGATTTTCAGCCATATGCTCCTAATCCTCCTCATTATTCAGCGCATCAGCGCTGCCGATAATTTCGGTAAGTTCTTGAGTAATGGATGCCTGACGAGAAGCATTAAGCTTTCTTGTCAAATCATCCACCAAATTGCGGGCGTTATCTGTAGCCGTATGCATAGCGTTCTGTCTGCTTGCCGTTTCGGAAGCAGCAGAAGTAAGTAAGCACTCGTGAATACGAGACTGAATATACTTCGGCAAAACAGCATCCAATACTTCATCCGGGCTTGGTTCGAAGCAATACTCCACAGCTTCTGGATTGCTGCGGCTCACTGCTTCTTCACGAGCCGAAACTGCGCTCGTAGACGACAATGCTGCTGAAGGACCAGAAGCTGCTTCATAGTCAGGACGATGCATAGAAAACTCTTCACCGTCCTTCAAAGGAACCAGCTCAACTGGCAGCATGCGCAACGTACGAACTTTTTGCCTCACCATATTTATAAATTCAGTGAACACAATATACAGTTCCGAAACTCCGCCTTCTGCTTCCGGCGTCATATAAGCGTCCATTAAAGTATCGGAAATCTTTTCAGCAATAGTAACGTCTGGGTGGTCAGTAGAACCTTCCCAAGTACCTGCCACATCGCGATTGCGATACTTGTAGTAAGTTGCACCGCGTCGACCGTACACGTACAGTTCTGCATGCTTACCTTCTGCATCGAGTTTTGCAAGAAGTGCTTCAGTCTCACGAATAATCGAAGACGTAAACGCACCTGCCATACCACGATCAGAAGTAAGAGCTAAAACTGCTACACGATTGCCAGCATGCTCTTTACCAAAAATAGGATGCTTAATATTTGCTTCGTGATGAGCTACCAACGCCTGCACGGCATCGAAAATTGCGTCACTATAAGGCTTAGCATTAAGCGCAATATCTCGCGCTTTAGCGATATGAGAAGACGCAATCATTTCCTGAGCCTTAAAGATTTTACCCAAAGACTGTGTGGAAATAATTCTCGATTTCAATGCAAGTTGGGAGGACATACGCTACTTCCCCTCAGGCTCGCGACTGTCTGCTTTCGGCTTAGCTACGAGCTGTTCCTTCTCAACAGGAGCAGGGTTTTCAGCCGGCGGCAAAGAATCCTTTACAATCAAAGGCTTGCCAGCAGATGTCTTAAACGTCCTACGGAAATCATCAATGGCTGCATCAAGCTTAGCTTCAGTTTCCTTAGTGAAGTCTTCAGTATCGCGAATTACTTGCAAAATGTCGGTTCCCTTATCCAAGTAATCCAACAATTCGCTTTCGAAACGCAACACATCCTTCACAGGAATATCGTCAAGCTTGCCATGAGTACCAGCCCACACAGAAACAACTTCTTGCTCCATTGCTCGAGGAGAGAACTGCTTCTGCTTAAGTAGCTCAGTCAAACGAGCACCGCGAGTAAGCTGCGCCTTTGAGGCTGCATCCAAATCAGAAGCGAACATTGCGAAGGATTCCAAAGACTTGTAACGAGCCAAGGAAATCTTCAACATGCCGGAGACTTTCTTCAAAGCCTTAGCCTGAGCTGCACCACCAACACGAGACACGGAAATACCAACGTCTACTGCTGGACGCTGACCGGCGTTGAACAAATCAGACTGCAAGAAGATCTGACCATCGGTGATAGAAATCACGTTGGTTGGAATGTATGCAGAAACATCGTTTGCCTTGGTTTCGATAATTGGAAGACCGGTCATAGAACCGCCACCCAAATCGTCAGAAAGCTTAGCACAACGTTCAAGCAGACGAGAGTGCAAGTAGAACACGTCGCCTGGGTAAGCTTCACGCCCAGGTGGACGACGCAAAAGCAAGGAAATTGAACGGTATGCTTCTGCTTGTTTCGACAGATCATCGAAAACAATCAAAACGTGCTTGCCGTTATACATCCAGTGCTGACCGATTGCAGAACCAGTGTAAGGTGCAATGTATTTAAAACCTGCAGAATCAGAAGCTGGACTTGCCACGATTGTGGTGTACTTCATAGCTCCTGCTTCTTCAAGGCTTTGGCGCACTGAAGCAATAGTAGAACCCTTTTGACCGATTGCTACATAAATGCAGCGAACCTGTTTCTTTGGATCTCCAGTTTCCCAGTTAGCACGCTGGTTAATAATCGTATCTATTGCGATTGCAGTCTTACCTGTTTGACGGTCACCAATAATCAACTGGCGCTGACCACGACCTATTGGCGTCATTGCGTCAATAGCCTTCAAACCAGTAGACAATGGTTCATCGACTGGATGACGGTGAATAACGTCTGGAGCCTGGGCTTCAAGAATACGACGCTCACTGCACTCAATCGCACCCAAACCATCGATTGGATTACCCAACGGATCCACAGTACGACCAAGATAAGCGTCACCAACCGGCACAGACAACACCTCGCCTGTGCGGTATACTTCCTGCCCTTCCTCAATGCCTGTAAAATCGCCGAGAATAACGACGCCGATTTCGTGTGCATCAAGGTTGAACGCAAGACCCAAGGTATCGTTCTCGAATGTGAGCAGCTCGTTTGCCATGCAGCCGGACAATCCAGCTACGTGCGCAATGCCGTCACCAGCCGTAACAACATAGCCAACTTCTTGCGTTGGCATGTCGGTAGGCTTATACGAGTCAACAAACCCGTCGAGCGCCTTGCGTATCAGGGCGGGATCAATAGATAGTTCCGCCATAATTCTCCTTAATTTACTACTTCACTGCCTGTGTCCAAGCACCATTTCGCGCAGAACGCTGCAACTGCTTAAGCTGCATCAACATGGTGCGATCGGTTATTTGATCACCGATTTGTATACGCATACCACCAAGTACGTTTGGATCCACAATTGGGTTAATGTATGCACGATGACCCAACTTATTGCTGTAGATTTCAATCAAACGCTTAATTTGCTTATCTGTAAGCGGCTGAGCAGTAGTGACTGTAACCAATGTTTCGCCAGCTTCACGCTCAAATCCTGACCAAGCACCACCGAAGCTACCGGTTTTACCGCTTTCGGCACCTCCGTGCCAAGTTCCTACTAGATAATGCATAATGCGCAATACAACAGGGTGCGCCTTACCTCCAATAAGCTCGTCAATCAGGCGAGACTTATCTTCCGAAGACCTATTCGGATCAGTAATCGCATCAGAAAGCTCAGGATACTTATCAATCATGTCCATCATTGACGAAAGCTCGTCTGAAATGCGCTGCGCTTCATCGTGCGCATCTGAGATGGCCTGAGCAAGCGAAGAACGCGACAAACTATCGTTTACTCGCGATGCCTTTTCTGGCATTCTTACCTCCTCGTTTCTGTAAAAAACGAAGTAATGCAAATAATACAAAATGAAATAACCGTAATTTTATTTTGCGATTATTCAGTTTTGTACATTACTTTACTTGCTTTGATCCGAATTTTTAGTGTCTCCAACTTCATCGATCACATGATCAATAATCTTGGAGCTGACGGTATCGTCATCCAATTTGGATGCAAGAATCTTGCCAGCTAAAGCTGCTGCAAGAACCGACACCTCTCCTTGGAGGCTGGACATGGCATGCTTATGCTGAGCCTCAATGGAATGCTGCGCTTCACTGATAATCTTCGCAGCATCCTTTTCAGCGCGTTGTCTAGCTTCGCCAATAATTTTTGAAGCTTCCGATCGAGCCTCTTCACGAGTCTTTGCAGCATCAGTTTGAGCTTGAGAAAGTTCGTTTTCAATCTGGCTCTTCAACTCGTCTGCTTCACGCTGCACATTAGCAGCCTTAGCCATTCCGCCTTCAATTTTTTCTGCACGCTCGTCGAGAATTGCCTGGAATTTAGGCATAACAAACTTGTAGAAAAACGCTGCAAGAACTACCAAAACTACTAATGACCACAGTACGTCATAAGGCTCAGGCAAGAACAACGCCAACTTATTACTTCCGGCTGCATATGCCATGGCTTGTCCTTTCTATTCTTTCAACACTATTCGTGTTGTGCATTGTAAGTTTTGTTCAGGCTCCCATAATGTAGGAAACGAAGCCAAGCAAGCCCAAAACCTCAATAAATGCCAAGCCGACGAACATAAACAGCTGAATGCGGTTGCCAACCTCTGGTTGACGTGCAGTAGATTCCATAGCCTTAGACACTACTATTGCCATGCCGAGTGCAGGGGAAATAGTTGCTACAGCAAAGCCAAGAATGCTCAGGTTGCCGGTCAAACCTGCAAGAGCGATGATACTATTCATTGGTTTCCTTTCTGTTGAAACAGTAACCAGTATAAACCCGTAAGATATGTAAAATCTGAAAATCTAAACTACTTTTATTAAGCAGCTACAACAGCAGACTTTTCTTCCTCTTCCGGATAACTTTCCGAAATGTAGACTGAAGCAAGCACTGTAAAAATAAATGCCTGCAAGCCAGCTACCATAATTTCGAATAGGGTAAACAGAATGCCACCAAGCAGCCACAAAGCACCGCCTAAGGCAAGGAGTTTATTGCTGGAATCCACCACGAAGAAATTGGTGAATACTAAACAAGTGGCCACCAGCAAATGGCCAGCAATCATATTCGCAAACAAACGAATTGTAAGCGAAAGTGGTCGCACAATTATTAATTCTATGAGCTGCAATGGCGAAAGAATAAAGTAAATCGGCCATGGCACACCCGCTGGGAACAATGCTTCGCGGAAGAATCGCAAAAAACCTTTTTCGCGAATGCCAGCAATAAGATATTGGCAAACAACCCACAAAGCAAATACCAACGGACAAGCAATGGTTGCGGTTGCAGCCATATTTAATCCTGGAATCACAGAACAAAGATTAAAGAAGAAAATAGTGAGGAATAATGTGGACATCATTGGCACATAGCGCTTGCCGCGTTCCTCGCCAATCATTTCGTAAACAATGTTGTAGCGCACAAAATCCATCAAAATTTCAAGCACGCTTTGGAATCTGCCAGGAACAACCTTTGCTCGCATAGCACCAATTCCAAAAATAATCATTACTACTACTGCCATAAGTAAGCGCACTAAAATAATGCGATTCATGGCAAATGGAGTGCCTTGGAACAAAATTTCTGGAGGCAAAAACTCACTAATATTAGGTAGCTCTGGTTTATTCGAAGCTACAGTAGAAGCTACAGTTGTGGTCTTCTGTAAAACATCAACCATTACATCCATAAGTGCCTCCTTATAGCAATTCGTTCACACGCCTCAATTCAGTGCCGCTCACTCACATACTCAATTCATTCATTCTTGCGGCATATATATCAACTAGATCATATGTTTCATATTTCGTAAGGCGCGGGGCACGAAACGAAAAATATATCTAATTGCTGATTGTACTCTTTGCTTGTACATAAAATTACGCAACGTCAAAATTTATTTATTCATACCGTACTTAACTCCGTCAAATGGATAAAAATTATCGGAGCGCGGAGAAGCTGGCTCATGTCTTATAGAACATTCAGTTCCAAGCCTTCCAGCAGTTCTTAAATGAGGAATATCAGAAAGATTGTAAGGCGTAGTTTCGTACACCCAATTAAGCCAGTTGCGCCAAAGCAAATTCGCGTGCGCGCGCCAAGAAAATAATGGCTCTAATTTTGGATCGTCATGAGGGAAATAGTTGTAAGGAAATGGAACGTTGCTCAAACCTTTTAACATGTCACGCTCATATTCCTGCGCAAGAGTCATTTTGCCATATTCCCAGTGTCCTAGCGCAAAAACTTCAGAAAAATCACGCGTAGCAACTAAGCCCGGACCAGATTCGGGACCATACGTAAGAATTTGTAAACGCTGATCTGCAGAAATGCTGTCAACATCAACACTCGCTATTCTAGAATGCGGTTGTAAAGCGATTTCATCAAAACCATTTGTAAGAAAACAGTACTCATCCTGCAAATATTGCGGGAACACACCAAAAACTTTTTTGCTGAGAACATGCTTTTTTACGCCATATCGATAGTAAAGCGCACCCATTGCACCCCAGCACAAATACATTGTTGAGAAAACGTGTGTTGATGCCCAGTCAAGAATTTGCGTAAATTCGTGCCAGTAGTCGACATCTTCAAATTCCATATGCTCAACAGGAGCTCCCGTCACAACAAATCCGTCGTAATAGTTGTTACGAAGTGCGTCAAGATTTTCATAGAATTTTACTAAATGATCAGCGCTAACATGCGTTGATACATGCGTAGAAGTTTTCATAAAATCGACGTCGACTTGCAAAGGAGACTTAGAGATGAGTCTCAAAAGCTGAGTTTCTGTCTCGATTTTTTTGGGCATAAGATTCAAAATCAACAAACGAAGTGGTCGAACATCCTGCTGTTCTGCTTCTGGGCGTTCCAATGCAAAAATTCGCTCAGCATCTAATATGCTTCGCGCTGGCAATCCTTCAGGAATCTTAATAGGCATGTGTTTATTATACTCCACACTTGTTTATGTTTATTGTGCCTATGTCACTCATGTGCACGAATCGTAAAATTCTAACCAAATACAGCGAGACACGCCCGAAAGTTGACAAATTTAAATTTGCACCTATCGTAGATAGAGCTGCTAAAAGTAGCCGACGCGGGGTGGAGCAGCTCGGTAGCTCGCTGGGCTCATAACCCAGAGGTCCATGGTTCAAATCCATGCCCCGCTACGAATAAGGTCGTAGGTTCTACTTTTAAGAATTCTGCGGCCTTTTCTATTTCCGGAACACGCCATGGAGTGGCTTCATTTAATCTCATATTGACCGACGGTCGTGTCATATCTAATACTTCCGCCAATTCATTTTGCGTACGTCTTTGACCCGCCAAAAGCATACGAATATTCATTGTCACAATCTGATTCAATGTCAAATCCATTATCATTCATCTTTCTTTCCTAAAACCAACTAGCCTTTTCATCCTATCGGTTAGTTACATATATAGTATATCACATATTATGTATTTGTAAAAAAAACGGACTTGAAACCGTGTAACGAAACAATACGTAAAATCTTTTCTCTACGTATTCTAGTCTATGTTTTTATGTTAAAAATCAAAAGAAAACTACTCCCTAATAGTTGGGAAACATATGTTACACATTGGCTGGAATATCTTGAAGCAAGTGGATATACAGAAGATACGATTAGATGCCGCTACTACAAAATCAGTCGGCTTGCACGCCTACTTAATCAGCCACCAGAAGATATTACAGGACAACAACTTGTTGAGCTTTTTGCACACCAAGACTGGAAACGAGAAACGCGCAAAGGTTATTCTTCAACAATACGCTCGTTTTACTCATACATGATTGAAGAAGAAATTATTGATGTCAATCCAACAGTAAAGTTACCTAAAATTCGTAAAGAATACGCAATACCTCATCCATGTCCTGATTACATCATTCGTGGTGCTTTAGCCCGAGTTAGAGGTAACAAGGAGTATGAAGCCATGCTCAGGCTCGGGGCAGAATGTGGATTACGACGTAGTGAGATAGCACAAGTATCTTCATCCGATATTATGATGCTTAATACTCATCCCCAGCTTCTTGTACACGGTAAAGGACGCAAAGAACGCACTGTCCCCATCGCGCCAGATCTCGCACAAATCATCGCCAACAAGCATGGATACATGTTTCCTAGCAGATGGACCGGTCACGTCGAAGCATCCTATATTGCGCATCACATCTCTCAGCTTCTTGGTAACGGATACTCCACACATAGTCTCAGACATCGATATGCCACTAAGGCATATGAAAGTACACACGACCTTCTCTTAGTATCTAAACTCCTTGGCCACGCTAGTGTAGAAACCACTCAAATATATATCAGTCTCACATTCCCTGATAGCAGTGCCATTACAGAAGCTGTTCGCCTCTAAAACAAGACAATATGAGGGGAGCACACGAGCATATTGACTTTATATCAAAAAGTTGCCAATCGTATTCTCACTACTATGTATAAAGCAAAAGTTATCGAGATTAGGAAAGAAAAATTAGAACGACACTAAGTATGTATATATCTTTCACCTGAATATTTACGTATAGTAAAAACATAGATAGAAAGACGAAGGATAATTATGGCTAATATGGATAAAAATCAGATTATTAAACAAGAAACCGAGATTACGAGACTAGATGCTATTTCTGGTCGCGGTGACCAGAAGCCAGGGAGCAAGAAGAAGCGTAAGCTTATCATCATTGCTACTGCGGTTGTTGTAGTTATAGCTTTGCTGGTTGCGAGTATGCTGGGTGTGAAGTCTTTAAGAGATTCCAAGACTCAAGCGTGCATCCAGGCAAACAGTGCGTACGCCAAAGCGTGGGCACAGTACGAGAAGACACGCCAGGATGCTGATGAAACTGCTAAGACTGTGACTAGTGTGGAGCAGGTTGCAAACGCTAAAACCTACACCACATTCACAGCCCAGCATGCTAAGAGTAAAAAGGTAAGTAAGGCGCAGTCTTTGAATTGTGCTATCTCCTACACTCAGGCTTTCAACGCGACCATGTCTAGTCTTGATAAGACTACAGCACAGCTTAATAAGACCACTAAGGCTCTGAAAAACTCAGTCGTTCAGGTCACAAAGTCGAAGAATGTGAAGGATCTTGAAAATGCTAAGAATATGGTGAAGGCGAAGCTTGATGAGATGAATAATCTGCTCTCCTCATCAGACGGTCAAGTGGCTGATAATGCTACTCGTGATAACCTGCAAAACCAGATAAACACGCTTACCGCAGCGTTGAATGATAAGAAAGCAACCGTCGAGTCTTTGACTAAGGCTCTTGAGCCAGTCCAAGGCGCAATCGACAGTGTAAACGCAAGTATACAAGCGAAGCAGCAGGCAGACGCTGCCGCAGCGGCTGCGGCGCAAGCAGCTCCGCAGGCTCGTTCCCAGTCTGCGGCTCGTACTAGCTCGGGAGCTCCTCGTTCAAGTACTCGTGGTGGGTCTTCTTATAGTGCGCCAGCACAGAATAAGAATTCGGGTGCGGTCGACTGGGATAAATACCTTGCTGACGGGAAAGCATATAATGAATTACATAGAACACCTAATCAATGTCGATATATCTATCGCTGTGGCACTGGATGGAATACCGATGGAACACCAGATGGTGACGGTGATGTAACTAATAGCAAATAGTTTCCATCTTTACTCATTTTCCCTTTACATAGTGGTTGGTTTTAGACGACTTCTAAAACCAACCATTTTTATCAATACCAAATTTTTATTGATATAAAATAAAATTTTTTCATTTTCTCATTACTGAATGTGAAACTTTTTGGTTTCGCATTTCATAATAAGCAATTTGAAAAAGGGAGACTTTTATGTCGCTTTTCGCTAAGCATAAAAGTATGAGAGACAAGATCCGACAAGGTTCACATCGCGCTCTTGCTGGTATCGTTGTCGCATCAACAATGTTGACAGGATCCGCATTTGCCGCTGGCGGTGCCGGATGGACAGGTGGAAACACTGGCGGATCTGGCACATATAAATCGAATACATTCTGGGTTACCGATGATAACCTAGGTTCCGCATCAGATAATGAAGCAGTGGTGCGCGCTATCCAATCAGAAGGTGTAGCCATCGGTATGCTACCCGCGAAGCAGCAGCTAGAGCGCAAATTAACGCTGCATTATCCAAGGCTCGCGGTGATTGTGAAACAGAGTATACTGCGCGAGGTGGCACTGGTTCGGCAGACTGCCGCATCTGGGGTGTAGGCTTCACCGCAACAACAGCAGGACCAGGAATCACAAAACCGGAATATAACAATACTTCTAGCGCGCAAGCAACTGGCGCTCAATGGTTATCAGCATGGAACAACGAAACACAGAACGGTACCAGAAAATATAATCACGGCGGTAGCGAATACACAGTGTTTGATGATATTGATTCAGCTAATACACTCGCTTCATTCGCTGCTCAGGGTATGAGTACGCCAAATACTGATTTGATTGTTATCGTTCTTGCAAAAGACCAGCCTAAACTGTGGGACTTTACCCCTGATAAGTCCTGGGTAAAATACTCTAACGGCAAATGGGCAACCGTTATTGATGCGAAGCATACCAACACCACCGGTGCAGACACCCAAACCATCCTTGATGGTGACAAGCTCGGCTCTGTGGTTAACGGTAGCTTGGGCGAGAACCTGGGAGATAGCCTCGACACATTCACCCTGTCTGATGATTACACGGCTGCTGACTATTTGTGGGATCCAGATATGAGTGATGTGCATGTGTATGCTGCTCCAATCCCTGAGGCATCAACTACCGTCTCCTCAGTCGATGACATCATCACTAAGGGTACTGACGTGACAAGCCAGTTCACTATCCAACAGGCTGGCACGACCATTACTGCTACCATGACCAGTCAAGCTCTTGCTGCTGCACGTAGTCTTGCTACCCCTATGCAATACACGCTGCTTATCGGAGGCAAGGCGAATTATGCAAATGGTAAGGGTGCAGCCCAGGTACGCGCTGACGCAGGCAAAAAAGCTACGAATGAAGTCGAGTTTTGTGCTGATCCAACCACAGGCGCAGCCCTCAATTCTCATGGTTTGAAGAATAAAGGCTCAGAGTCTGCCGCGGGCAAGACAAAGACTACGAACGAACCATACGTGTGTGGTTACGTTCCACCAGTAGCAAAGGCAGTCATATCTGAGGCCTCTCAGGGTGGTGACCAGGACGATATTAATGGTAAGAGTGTCATGCCAGGACAGAAGCTGGAATACGAACTCACTAGCGAACCAACCATTCCAAACAACCTGAGTTATGCTATCGAGTCTGTTGCATTCACTGACACGTATGACCAGTATCTTGAGCTTGACAAGCAGACTATCGAGCTGCGTGACCTTGAAACCGGTCACACCATCAGTAAGAAGAACTACACGCTTACTGCAGATACCGAGAAGCATGAGTTTACTATCGAACTCAACAAGGATTACGTGACAGCGAATATGACCGCGGGATCTAAGCATCGTTTCCAGGTTCGTTTCGAAGGCACGGTATCCAAGAACGCTCCAACAGACCATAGTGTGGATAATCAGTGGGGTTTGAAACTCAACAATAGTTTGACCTCGTCTAACGTGGTATCGAATAAGCCGGTAGAGCCAAAGCCTGAAAAGAAGGATGAAACCAAGACTGGTATCAATATTGATGGCAAGACCGCATACGTAGGAGACGATATTTACTACCGTCTCACTTTAAGCGCAGCCACGTTGAAGGACACTGCGTATAAGGTTCACCGTCTCGGCATGATCGATGACTATGATGATGAGTACTTGCAGCTCAATGACAAGAATATCGAAATCCTAGACGCAGCCGGTAAGGACGTCACCAACAAGTTCAATATCCAGGTTAAGGATGGTGTCGTCTACGTGTTCGCTAAGACCGTAGACACGGAGTATCTCGGAGATATTCTTCCAGGGGATCCACAACCAACAGATTTAAAGGCCTACGCTGGCAAGGTATTGGATGTGACAAAGGATCCTGCAATCGACCAGTCTCTCCTTGGTCAGGATTACACCATCGTGCTTCCTATGACAGTCAAGCAGGTCAAGGACGGGTATGTAGTGAAGAACACTGCCACCCAGATTACAAACGATCGCAAGGATGTAACGAACACGGTAACTAACCCGTTAAAGGTTATTAACCCGAAGAAGGATGTGACTGTTAAGGTTAATGGCGAAAGTGCGAATGGTAAGAGTATTTATAAGGATCATCAGTTCTTGTATCGTCTCGATAGCTCCAAGATCGCTGGTAACCGTGCCTACAAGCAGATCAAGAATTGGCGCATCGTGGATGATTATGATGAAAAGTTTGACAAGCTAACCGGCCAGTGGGCAGTCTATGTCAACAACGACATTAAGCTCGCTGACGGCACTGTGATCTCCAAGGGTAGCCGTATCGACGGTAGCGGTGTTGATGCCGGATATTTCACTTTCACCGAGGCTAATGGTGCGTTTACTGTAGAGGCAACACAACAGTTCCTTGATATTGCATCTGCTATGGATAGTGACTTGTCCTGGACAGCGTACGTGCAAATGACCCGTTTGGGCGTAAGCGATCGCGTAGAAAACACGTTCGTGGAAACCATGAATGATGTTGAACGCGAATCCAATATGGTGTGGACCAAGACCCCAGACCAGACCCCTGCTATTAAACTCATCAAGTACGACGCAGCATCTGGTCTTGAAGCGGGAGACCGTAACACACCAAGCGAAGCCTTGAAGTCTACCAAGAACGGCACCAAGATTGTGTTCCGTATCATCAACACCGGTAAAGTCAACCTGACCAAGATCACGTTAGATGATAAGACTATCGCAGGCTCCGGTACGGTAACTAATCTGGAGTATCCAGCAAACTGGTCTAACCTGGTATTAAAGCCTGGCGAATACGTAGAAGTCAAGGGCACGTTGACTGGTATGAACACGATGAATCATACCGACCGTGGTCACACGACTGGTACACCTATCGTGCCATGCGCATCCCATAACGATCACCCATTCGACCCAAACGGTGGAGATAATGGTAATGGTGGTAATACGGGTGTGTGCTATGACACTCCAGTCGAAGATTCTGATGATTGGAACGGTGTTACTGCTGCACCATTGGCTCAGACTGGTAGCGCGGTCGTGTCTATCGCTATCGCTGCTCTTGCAGCCCTGGGCGCAGGAGCAAGCATCATGATCACTAAGCGTAACAAGGAAAATGCTCGTAAGCATTAACCCGTAAACACGCTTAGTATTAACTGGCGAGGGGTCGCACATGCACACGGGACTATCTCCGTGCAATGGTGTGGCCCCTCACTCTATATTTTCTTCTTCCTCTATTGATTTCTTATTAATCTTTCACACGTAACGGTTCATACTCATGAGTAGAAAAGACACAGCCTTTACCCCTAGTCAACGTGCTTATCTCAACAGTCTTCCAGCTATCAAACACGCGACAGCCACACGAATCTACTACACAAGCCAATTCCACAAAGACGCTGTCCAGCAATACGATAACGGTGTCAGACCGTCTGTTATTTTTGCACAGGCTGGAATGCCGTCCACCCTCATCGGGCGCAAAAGGATTGAACGCTGCATCAACAGGCGGGAAAACACCGACTACACACAGTCCGGCATGCCAGAACAAGTACACAAGCAAGTCAGCATATTCCTCGACCAGATGGCGAGCAGAGTTGAGGGTTTTGATTGAAGCCAAGCGTTACACCTTATCCACCAATTCCACAGAAAGAATCCTGACATACGAATAGCCGGACTCTGCCAAACAGTAGGGATATCAGAAAACACGTACTACGAGCTGAGACTGGTAAATAGTTAAGGTCTAATAATGTACTACTAATTTTTATATAAAATTATTCCACAATAAGAGACACACTTGGAAAGAATGCGAATCCTGTATTAGGATTATTTGCATCTTCATAGATGAAGATGCAAATAAGATACAGCATTGTTCTTATGAAAGGAGACAAAGATGAACAAGAATAGCAAGCGCGGCGGAATCAACCCACGACCTCGACCATATCCTCATATGATTTAGGCATAATTTATCCGCACATATTCACACCAAAGGTTAATAATGAACATGACTTCGTACGAAGAAATGTTTGATGAGTATGTGAAATCAAGTGCAGCATATTGCGCTTCTCTATTTGAAGCAACAGAATATTTTTTCAAAGCAAATGCTGCACTTGAAGCCACTATCGTCAGTACAAACACAGCGAAAACATCCACCATCCATTCAATACAAGAATATTTCGAGACATGTAAAATATCGCTTATTAAAACAATTGATTTGCTACGGACATTCCAAGAAATACATACGACTATCCCTGGAGAGCAAGTAGAAGTCGATTTCGCACAACAATACTTCTATATAAAGAAAACATTATCTTGCGTCGAGCAGATTATTCAACTCTTTAGCACAGTGCGTGATGACAAGAACCTACAGCAACAGATTTGGGATAACGACGACTTTACAACATACTTCACTACTAGTGCCGATAGCATCTCTCAAGCAATAATTTGGCAATGTAATTTCGCGAAACGAGCAAACCTTGACGAATCTATTTAAACCTTACCGCGGATATCTGCGTTTAGCAGCTAGTGATTTTCTTTCTAACTATGCAACTACACTAGCCTCAACTACTATTCAATTATGGCTATTGAACTCACTTTTTATCGGTTTTCAGCAGTCAAGCCATTATTTATCGCTTTACCTCACCCTCACTGCAATAAGTGAATTAGTAGCAGGCCTTTTCTCAGGAGCACTAGCTGAGCATGTAGGAATTTTCAGGACAACAGTTGCTGCATGCTTAGCAAGAATGATTGCGGGATTATGTATTATCGCAATTGTATCGGTATCCTTCTCAACCCCATCTGCTAACAAGTTGCTCCTATTTTGGTGTGTTTGTATACTTGTAATGGTTACGACAGCATGTGATACTTTCTATTTTCCTGCTATTACTTCCTTTGTTAATCGTGTAACAAAAAATGATGATCTTATTAATGTTCTTTCACTTCTTCGCTTTACAAGCCTCATGGGTACATTAGTAGGACCAGCAGTTGCAGGTTTTGCGAGTAGTAAATATTTATACATTCCAATTCTATTTACAGAAACTATCGCATTAGCAGGAATAATAATTTTTATTTATTTTATTTACAAGCATGCAGTTAGAACCGGAATTTATACTTCAGACGTCGCAGATGAAAATCCAGAATATTCTCAAGGCTTTTTGGCAACTTGGGCTAGGGGAATGGCAACATTTGTAAAAAACCAAACGTACAGGACTTTAGCTCCATTTGCAATACTCGAAGCTATCGCATCTACTGGCATAAGCTTTGCTGGAGTCCTCTTATTCTCAATGGTTCTACATAGTGCAGAAGGATATGGCTGGTATTTAAGCGCAATGTCACTTGGGTATGCCCTCAGCTATCTCATCGCGCCAAAAGTGTCCAGCAAAATGTCCTTCTCTATGCTACTCACTCTTTCACATATACTAGTGACTCTTTCTATAATAGGACTGGCATTAGCGCCTAACGCTATAGCAGCAGCCGTGTTTGGTTTCCTTTTTGCTTTCTTCCAAGGAGTAGTAAATCCACCATTCCAAACAGTATTTATTCATGCAGTAGATGATAATCTCGTTGGACAGGTAATGTCTGTATTCATCTCAGTTGTTGCCGCTATAGGAGCAGTAAGCTATCCGCTATGGGATTACGCTTATTCCCACATGACCATTCCATCTCTACATGCAGAGTCAGGAATAATTGTCATAGCTGCTCTTATCCACTTTATACTGGTGCTTATCTGCATATTCGATAAGCGATTGCGTTCAATTAAAGCAGAATAAGATGCAATAAATATTGTAAATACGAGCACAACTACAAGCTGCGCTGTGAAAGTTCACTACAGAAGTTTCACAGCGCAGCTTATTTTTAAATTAGAACGCTTTCAATTCAGACATCTAAGTTAACCGAGTGAACCATACTTTATCTGTCATAGAGTGTTCATTTGTGCCGTGAGCAAATAGCACCAACATCTATATCTAGGATATTTATAACTGATGTCCCGTCTGTAAATTCTTTTGACTAACATCATGAGAATTAAAAGAAATATCAGCACCATACCCGGATCCACTAAAAAGTCTGGGCGGCTATTGTCTCCACGAGTTTCACTCGTGGAGACTGTACTGTTGTGGCGCAGCAAGAATGCTGCCACCGGTCGCCGCCCCCACTTTCTCGTGTTGGTAGCCCAGAGGCTAGCACACCCAGTCCAAAGACCACACGCCAGCCTTGTCACGCCACCCAACAAGCTCACCCCTGCCAGCCCATTCCACAACATGTTCCACGGGCTGACCGGAGTCGAGCCTGGAGCGTCGCACAAGGACTGGGAGTGTTCTTGTGGGTTTACGGGTGTGCCTGCCCTGGAACTACCAACACACAAGGAAAGGATAAAAAAAATGGTTACCATCAACAGCGACCACACGGTCACACTCCTAATAGGAGAGGTAGAAGCTCTCGTAGCATTCCACAACTACCTAGCAGGCTTTACCACGAAAGGATTGGACGAGAACACACTACGCTACGGTATCCAAGCATTAAGCAGTCTCCTCATCGTGCGTGACATGTTCCTTATTGATAGTTTCCATGGCTGCACCATGCAAGACTTCCTCGATAACGTTGAGCACCCATTCGCTGAGAAAACTGTCCACTATGTGCGTTCAAGCCTCGACCTGGTTTTTAGAGATGACAATTTCACCCTCGACACACGGCGCATCCATCGTGCAATAGCACTGCTGACCACCATGCTGGAACTTAAAGGATTAAGTCAGAGGGAAACTGTCACAGTCTGTGGCACACTGTCATACTTGTATTGGCTGAAAAATGACACGACAAACGCTCGTATCACAGCCCAGAAAGCACTCACGATAGACGAGAAGTACTGGCTTGCACGCATCACTACTACAGCGCTCCTTCACCACATCACACCCCACTGGTGCCAGAAGTAAGCAGAGGGTTTGCTGGCAGAAAAAGAAGCGCAACTTTTTCTGCCAGCCCCTGGTGGCTTATCGCAGCCACCCTCCCGCGCGGGGCGCGTCTTACCCCTAGGGCATGCCCTGAACAAAATTCCATAAATTTTAGGGCATTACCCCCAGGAGCAAGCCGCGCTATTACCACGCGAGAAGGGTGGCTACTATGCTTCCATAAGTTCACACAAAGATGTGTGAACCAGCCGCCACCAGCAGAACAAAGAATCTGCCACCACTATCATGGCGGCAGACCCATTATCATCGCATGGAACACCTGCGGTGTACTCTCATTTTTTGCTTTTTATGACGTGTTCTTGACACTTCCCACTCTAAAAAACGGGTCACTTCCGCCAACTTCCCCGCGTCCTCCACTCGCGTTACGGACACGCGCGAAGCTAGGGCCCGCAAGGGGTTGGCTCCAGCGCATTCCGTTTTTGTCCCTTCCAGTGTTCAACAACACGAACGAAAAATAATCACACCAGGGTTTTTATATAAAACCAAACCATAAGAAAAATCATATACAAGTAGAAAGGAAAACAAGAATGAAAATTAACAGCAAGCCAGTCACCGGCACAAGCTTCGCATACGACGGATGCCACAAAATCTACATCTGCGAAAACACACAAGATGAGCAAGACGCGCAAAAAAACCGGATACACCATCCACCCCATAAGCGAGCTTGAAAACACATACGAAAACTCGTGCGACCTACGCTTCATCCACAACTGGACACTCGATAAAGACTATGTCTCCCAACTAGAGCCCGCCTTATTCCAAGAATAGCCCATGCTTCACCAGAAAGCGCCGTATTTAATGCAATGCAGAAGTCTGCAACATTATTGTTAGCAAGCTCTACGCTATCAATCGTTGTGACAAGTTTTTCGCGCAACTGTTGCGTAGTAGTATGTGCCCAATTCATTTGAGCATCAGGATTAAGAGAGCGAATCTCTTCCCGTTTTTCCTCGTCAAACTGGAGAGCTGCGGAAGGAGCATTAAACGTTACAAGATCGTTGACGTTATCATCTGGGTTGGTTAAAATATTAAGTACTTTCATCAAAAGACTCCGCATTGTTTCTTGATGAAAAGGCTTATTCGATAGCTCAGAGGTATTGCTCTGAGCTATCTTAATTTTTAGGAAAGGAAAGATATTAAAATTTGTGGCTTTGTAAGAGATTAGTTAGGAAACCCAGAGGTCCATGGTTCAAATCCATGCCCCGCTACTGAAGCCAAGAATCACACGAATTTCTCACGATTGTTGTGGTTCTTGGCTTTTTTATTTAATAACGCATAAGTCAGTCAATCTGCAATCGCCAAAATACAAGTCATCTTCATAAGAATCAATAAAGAAGTATTGCAAGGCGACGGCGAGCGCGCGCTAATCGAGCATCATCTGCAGGAAGTATGGCAAAATACTCAAGCATACGAGAACGAATAGCATCCGCATCACTCTTATGACCAGATGCAAGGAAGTCAAGCAGTCGCCCAAAAGCGTCATCAATATGACCGTCAATCATATCTACATCTGCTACTGCAAGCTGCGAATCTAAATCATCCTTATTATCGCCAGCAGCCTTTCTAACCGCAGCAACATCAGTATTAGTATTACGCGAAAGCAACAAAGCTTTTGCATGTTCACGCGATGCGAGCACATCATGAGGATCCGCTTCCATTACTTTTGCATACTCACGTGCAGCACCTTCATAATCACCCTTCATAGCAAGCGAATGAGCTTGCTCATGAGCAGGTGGAACACTCTCAACAGAATTATTCTCGGAACTATCTTGATCTGCATCTTTAGACGTTTCAGACTTTTTCTCAACCGAGGATTCCACAAAAGGAGCAGTTCCAGCAACACCAGAGCGTTCAGCAACCTGAACCAATTGCGGCAAAATAGTGCCACAAATCTGCTGTAATTCCTCATCGCTAGGTAAACCTTGCGCAATAGGCATAGGGCGTCCGCCAATTAAACCGTAAATTGCAGGAAGCTGCTGCGCTTGCAATGCTTGAGCAATACTTGGGCTTTCATCAGAGTCGATACGAGCTAACTGCATACGACCGTCAAGCGCGTTAACAGCATCCGCTAATTTCTGCGCCACATCATAATAGGCCTCGTCATTAGCTTGCCAAAGCAAAATAACAATTGGGAAACTTACAGACGTTTGCACCATCGCCTGAAAAGACTGCTCATTAACATCGATTACATAGCCGCCAGCTTTTGGAGCAGAAGAACCAGTAGAACCCGACGCAGCTTTAGCAGCTTGCTTAGCTTGAGCTTCTACACGACGCTTTACGCCTTCTAAATCTACAGCCCCAGCAAGCGAAAATCCGCCAGGATTCATGCCTTGCGCTTTGCTACTCACCATTTTTCCTCTTTTCCAAGCACACTACATTGCACTTACAAAATTTATAAAGCTTCTACCTTAATAGGCTGACGCTCAGCACCAACAGGAATAATCTTCATATGAGAACTAGCTGGAGGAACTACTAGAGCAATAACATTTACGTAAGTTACTCGCATAGTACCTTTTGCTTTACCGTCGCCAAATAATGCTTTTTCTTCATCAGAAGCAGGACGAGATTCACGCCCTTCACCAGCTTTACGAGTCCACACAGAATCTATGCGCGCAACAACCAAATCACTTCCATCGCTTGAACGCATAATGCTTATTTGTTTGAGATTTGGTGTAAAGACTTGTTCTTGAGAGCCTTTATTTCGCTCCATTCCAGCTTGCACTGCTTTAGAAAGTTCAACTAACTTTTTACGCAAATAATCGTCAGCAAAATGCTTTGCGTACTTGCTGTTTTCACCATTTTGTAAAACGTCAGCGTACGCAGCTACCGCTTCATCTGGAGTCATCACCAAACCAGTATCGTTAGATTTACCCATTGAAGAACCAATACTTGGCACAGCAAATTTAGGAAGATGCACTCCAGGGAATAAGCGCGCAACAGCCCAAAGTTTATAATTCGAACGCGCTCTCTGTTGACGTAAAACCAGCAAACGTTTTGACTGCTGATCTTTAGTAGTAGTTGTAATAGTCATTAAATCTCTTGGCCAACCAGAATTAGTTGGCACAATAGTTTGCGCGGCTTCACGCGGAATAGTGGCCTTAGGATCTAAGTTTCCAGTTTTGTTTGCAATCGTAAGCTCGCTCGTACGAATATCGAGAGCAGGTCCAGAAACTGCTTGAGATAATGAATCCACATCTTTTTCGTCGTTTGCCTTTTCTAGAGTGCGAAGCAACCCCAAGCGGATATCTTTTTCTTGCAGCATAGTCACATTAGGTAACTCTTGATTACTACGCGCTTCAGCAGGTTTCGGCACCTGCCCATCGCAAGCAGATAATCCGGTTACCATAACCGTTGATACAACACATGCTATTAATGTGACTACGTTGTTGCGCAATACGCCTCTATTTTTACTTTTTACTCGGTGAATATCGACATTACTATTACGCATTTTACTCATTTCCTCGCTCACTTGAAGAATTACCGCGGTAGCCTTTCCCATTTTTTCTGTAGCGACCGTTACCGCCGTCTCCTCTAAACCCATTTCGTTTTATGCGAGATTGCTTATCGTTGCTATTTTTAGACGAATTTTGACGTTTGTTTGATTCTGAGTTGCGATAGTTTTCGTGCTCATTAAGCTTTTTCTTACTAGATTCATGTGAAATCTTGCTATTACTATCTGAAGGCTTGACCGTTTCTAAACGTTTCTTTGCAAACTTTTCAGAATTATTAGCATTATTTCTATCGTTCTGACGATTACGCCTCTTGTTATTCTGCTGTGCATACTTATTTTGCTGCTGACGCTTATTCTTATAATCGTTCAGACTATTGCCATCCGACGCGCTTGCGTAAGATTTTTTCTTATTTCGCGGAGTCTTAATATTCTGAGAATTCCGCTTATATTGCTTATTTTCTGAATTTGCTGATTCTGCTGAATTTCCAGAATATTTCGCATTTCCTATATCTTCCGCATTTGCTAAATCTTCTCCGTTTGCCGCAGCATCCTGATTGTGCAAATCATTAAATTCATCATCAGCATTGTCTAAATCATCTAAATAAGAATTATCGTCATGTTGCTGCATAAAGCGCGTGGCAAACGCAAGCATTTCATCTTGCGCAATAACAGTAGTTTCAGCCAAAGAATCAGTAGATGCAACCGCTGTAGAAGCAGACGCAATTCGAGTTTGCATACCATTTGAGTCGCCGCTTTGCATTGAATCTTTGCGACGACGCGCATGATCTCCATGCCTTGCGTGGCTTCCAGAATCCTTCTTGTGTCGTTTGTGACCAAAAATACCAGACATGGTTCCAGAAATCGCCTCAGCAAAGGTGACTTCGTCACGCTGTGCAGACTTTACTGCCAACACTCCTGAACGGCTAGCTATTAATTGCTTATTACGACGACGATGCGGAGCCATTGCAAAAATAGTTGCAGAAAGTATAGCTAATACTGCAAAAAGCACTCCTACAAAATATAAAGGCGTTGCAAAATCTGGAATTTGATTACGACGCCACCGCAATTCTACGGAAGCTTCCGGCACATTATCCCCCAAATCAATTAGCAAAACACGTCTAGCAGCCTGCGAGCGCAGTGAAGAAGAAGACGCATCATGACTATTTGACTTACTAGCGCGAGTGCCCGATTTAGGCATTGTGCCGCTTGCAACAGCATGATCATACGACGCAGAACCAGAAGATTGAACATAATCTGCAGTATTTATTGCCAATTTCGCTAAACCAAGCTGGCATGTAACTATAGGCCATAAATTAGATTCTTGGAATTTTACGTCAGGATCCTTAATGTCCACAGAGTCACCCGCTTGCACAGAGGTTTTACCAGACACTTCAGAAACTGAAAGATTATTCCAATCACGCAAACCAGTAATTCTTTGTACTGGAGAACCTGCCACCCAGCCTCTTACGTCTTTCGTTAAACCTACAGCAACACAAATAGGCTTACGCGTATGCAAAGCAGCAACACTAATACGAACCCTGTTATCTACAAGATTCAAAACACCAGGATCAGTGACAATATAACGAGTTCCAGATACGTTAGCGTACGCAATAACAACGTTGCTAGGCTTCCAAAATGTTGCGTTAGCAACTCCAAGAACAACGCTTAATACTGCAAGCAAAGCAAAAAATGGAGCTACAACGCCGCGCATGATTTTACTGCGCAAAGTGAGCCGTCGCATTGGTCGTCGCATTGGTCGTCCTTCTGTATCAGAAGCATCTTCTATATTTGTCATAACGATACCATTCTACAGTCTTTTAATATTACTTGCATGTTTTGATGTAAAAATCAGCGTCAAGCGGTAATGTGAGGCTATGAAAAAAATCAAAACATTAGAACAAAAATCCTTTTTGCTTCGCACTTTTGCAACTATTAGTGCAGTGGCAATGTGTGTAGTACTCGCTTCATGCGGAGAAAGTTCCAACAACAAAAACAATTTAACTGATGAGAACGCTCAAAAAGCTGGAATGCAGTTGCTGGAAGGCGTAAGCGCATCTGGAGCACTTGGGAAAAAGCCTAAAATAACGCTGAAAACGCCTGTAAAAGTAAAGCAAAATACTTATGCTGTTTTGCAACGAGGCAACGGAGAAACAATTAAAGAAGGCGATCGCGTATGCTCTCAGGGCATTGTGTTCGACTCCAAAACCGGCAAAGAGCTTATGAATACTTGGGAAAAAGGCAAAGCTGATTGCTCGATTTACATTAATAAAAATTCTACAAGCCGCCCATATTACGCTTTGATTAAAGGTAAGAAAATTAATACAACTATTGCTTTTGGCGTAAGTGAAGGATATAAAAATCCTTCATATGTTATGGTTCTTACAATGGTTTCGCGATCAAAGGCTATAACTAGAGCAACGGGCAAGGCTGTTACGAATATTCCCGCAAATTTGCCGAAGGTAACTCTTGATAAATCTGGAGCACCAACCTTAGATAAAAATAACTACGTTCCAGACGGAAAGCTTGTTTCTCAGACTTTGATTGAAGGAACCGGCAAAAAAGTAACTGCAAAAGACACAGTTTCTGCTCATTACACTGGCTGGACTACTGATAAAGACGGCAAATTGCATCAATTTGATTCTTCTTGGCTTCGTGGCATACCTGCAGACTTCCAACTTGCTGGAGGAGTAATCCCTGGTTGGACTAAAGGCTTAACTGGAAAGAAAGTTGGCTCCCAAGTTCTTTTGGTAATCCCACCAGAAGATGGCTACGGTAAAGAAGAAAAGAAGGACGCGCGCGGAAACGTAACTATTCCTGCAAATGCCACGCTGTACTTTGTAGTCGATATTCTCTATGCTTCGTGAGATTTGTAATTTTGCAAACTGTTGCAGAATTAACTAGCGATTCATAAATAATAAACCCCTCCTTCCCGAGGGGTTTTTACATATTTAGAACACATATTTAGAACAGACGAAGATCGTTGGACTCGACTCCACGCATTTCATCGTAATCCAATATTAAGCAAGTAAATCCACGATCCTCAGCCAAAACGCGAGCTTGCGGACTAATAGTTTGCGCAGCAAAAATACCTCTAACCGGCTTAAGTAACGGATCTCTATTCAGCAACTCACAATAACGCGTAAGTTGCTCAACGCCGTCGATACCGCCATGCCGCTTAATCTCAATAGCGACATGTACACCATCCGCGTCCTGAGCCATAATATCCACTGGGCCGATAGCCGTAGGATACTCACGGCGCACCAACGTTGCACCATCGCCGATTCGTTCAATCTGCTCAGCCAAGTAACGTTGCAAATGATCCTCAACACCATCTTTAATTAAGCCAGGATCCTCACCCAAATCGTAAGTATTATCGCTATAAACATGCTCGAGCGAAACCATAAGCAAATCATCGCTTTTAGCGGCAGCAACACGCAAAATACAGCCATCTACAACAACGCCAGCATCGGATTCGCCGCTATCTTCTTTACGTAAAACACGCATACTACAAGGAGCTACCATCCAATTAAGAGGTTTATATGCACCAAGCTCAGAAAAAATAAGTACGCTGCCATCTGCTTTAATAAGCAACACTCGCTTAGCTAAAGGAAGCGTGGCATTTAACCTACCTGTATACTCTGCACTGCAATCTGCAACAATAATTCGCACACAGCAAGCATAACAGAAATCAAGTAAAGAAGTACCTTACTTCCCCAAAGCTTCAGCTAAATCGCGATTCTGCCAATGTTGATGTAAGGCGCAGTATCCGCCGAACAATACGAGCCACACTAGTCCGCCAATTGCAGAAGCTCGCGTATCGTCGCTAATAAACAAAGTCACATACACAAAAGCAAAGAACGCTATAGTAAGAGAATTCAAAAGCTTATAATGCGGCATAACGAAGCCGTCTGGCATAAAATCAGCAGATTCACGGTATTTACGATGCGTAACCATAATCAAAATATAAATCATGATTATCACTGCCGAAGAAGCCGAAGCAAACAAAATAAACGCACCATGAATACCAGGGATCGAATTAATAATTGGTGAAAGAAGAATCAAAGCAGACGAGAACAAAATCGCGCGAGCAGGAACCTTCGTGCGTGAAACCTTACGCAACTTACCCAAAAGAGGCGAAGGTGACTCAAGCGCGATTTGATACATGTGGCGACCAGCAGAATACAGCAAAGAATTAAGCGCAGAAGAAGCAGCTGTAATAACCACAAAGAACACAAGCGCAGAAGCCCAATGCAATCCCGCGTATTGGAACACCATAATGAATGGTGACATAAATACGCCTTCCGCATTCGTAGCCCTAAACTGTTGCCACGGCACAATAAGCATAATCGCTATGAGAGCACCAACATAGAAAACCAGAACGCGTACAATAATCTCGTTAACAGCCTTTGGCAAAACCTGGCGAGGATTCTTAGTTTCCGAAACAGTCACACCAACAAACTCAATAAGCTGGTACGCGTAAAACACCATTTGGAAGCTCATTAAGAAGGAAAGCCAGCCATTTGGCATAAGCGAGAAATTGTTGAAAATATTATCTAATCCAGCGTGACCAGCAGGACTCATTACACCACCATGCAAAGGAGTTGCAGAGTAATGGTAACCAATTAAAGCCATAACTACGGCTGTGACAATAAGAGCAACAATTAGCGTAATTTTAATCATTGAGAACCAAAACTCAGTTTCCCCAAATAGCTTTACAGCTACCAAATTTATGCACACTAAAGCCGCTAAAAATACTACTTCTATCAGCCATTTCCAATGACTTACGTCAATATCGAAAGTTTGGAAGAATGTGACACAATACGTACTAACTGCCGTAATTTCGCTCATACCAATAAGTACAAGCACAAACCAATACGACCATCCGGCAAAATTACCCCAACCTCTGCCAAGATAACGTGTAATAAAACTAATAAAAGTATGCTGGTTCGGATCCTTATACATAAGTTCGCCAATGCCACGCATCAGCAGGAACATAATCAAGCCCACAATAATGTAAACGAATACGATACTAGGACCTGTTAAGCTAATAGATTTTCCGGAACCAAGGAATAAGCCTGTGCCAATAGTGCCACCAATAGCAATAAATTGCACGTGACGCTTGGTAAGACTACGCTCCATTTGGTTTGCATTGCTACTTGCATTTTCTTGCGCAGATACGCGAGAAGATTGGTTTGAAGATTGATTATGAGAAGATGTGCTATTGTGCGTCTCTGCAGATTCTGTTTGTTTAGAACCTACATTAATGTCACTATTCACAGTCTCACTCATTATTACAACTCCGTTCCTTAATAGCCACGAATTTCTAATTTTATAGGAACCCTTAACTATTCATTACGCATTCCACAATTCGCGCAACTATTCCACACTTTTAAGTGAGCTTACTGGATCTATGCGATCCAAAGCTGGGTTGGTAGCCCATTGCACAATTAACGCAAAAATTAGTGTTGCAACGCCAGCAATGCAATAGCTTAAAGGAGCTACTTCAACTTCAAAATACAAAGACGGCATACGAAGCGCGCTAGTCAACAATCCTGCAATAAGCCTTCCTAATGGCAATCCAACTGCAATGCCGATAACAGTTAAAGTAAGCATTTCTTTATGCACATAGGAATGAACTTCTCTACGATAAAAACCAAGAACTTTCAGCGTAGCCATTTCGCGAGTACGTTCCGAAATATTAGTACTTGCAAGAGTAAAAAGCACAGCTAAAGCTAAGCCAGCAGCCAAAGTTACGATTAAAGCAACAACAGCATTCATAAGATCAAAACTAAAAGCATGCTTCATACGCGTAATATTCATAACAGCAAGCACACCGTCACGTTCAGAAACCTTGTCGGCATATTTAATTTTATTATTATCGCTACCTCGCAAACGCAAAATTAACGCATTATGTTTCAAAAGCTTACTGTTTTCTCCATTAAATAAGCGTTCGTAGCAATGTTCAGTCATGTAAATATTAGAACCGATAAGATTACGAACAATAGCTTTAACTTTAACCTTCGCACGTTTAAAACTAGTATTCGTCACATTAATTTCGCTACCACGAGTAATGTCCAGAGATGCAGCAGCGCTTTGAGAAAGCAACGGACCTTCATCCGTAAGTTTAACAGTTTGCAAATTATTGTTCACATCCTGCAAATTTACAAGATGAGACAAAGCTTTTGTGTCTTTTACAACAATCAACTGCACGCTTTCCGCATCCTCAACATGACGACTATTCGACTTATTTGATTGATTTTTAGCTATTTCTCCAGAGCCCACATAAGCCGGAAGTATAGTTTCTACTTTATTATTTGACTTGTCTTGCTCAACGCTTTTCTTCATATTTTGGAAAGATCCTGGAGCCGAGATAGAAATCATATCGTATCGATAAATTCCCTCGTATTGGCGAATACCCAAGGTCGCAACAGTATCGTTCAAAGCAAGACCGCAAACAATAAGCGCTGTGCAACCGGCAACTCCACCAATAGTCATGCACAATCTGCCTTTGAATCGCGCCAAATTGCGAACAGTAACCTTATTTAAGAAACTCATTCGCTTCCAAATCCAAGGCAACCTTTCAAGAAGAACGCGAGAACCAGCTTTTGGAGCTTTTGGTCTTAACAAAGCTGCAGGAACTTGCTTTGTTTCTCGCCAACTAACAACGATTGTGCATATTGCAACAGGAATCACAAATGCTAGCACACACAAAGAGCCATATAGCCAGTCATACTTCAACCTAACGTCTGGAACGGCGTATAAACCACGCAAGATTTTTAGTAAAAGTGAAGGGATTGCAAGAAAACCCATAATATCGCCAATTCCGCCGCCAACAAAGCACGCAAATATTGCGAAGAAAGCATGTCTTGTTACTGCAGTAGAACGACCGTATCCCAAACTTAAGTATGTGCCAATAAGCCCTCGCTCTTCTTCAACCATACGAGCCATAGCAGTTAAACTCATCATCATTGCTACAACAAGAAATACTGCCGGGAAAGCGTATCCAAGTGACTGTATTGAAGCAACGTCAGAACGCAAACTAGCATAACTATCGTTAGCTATACGAGTAGATATATGCCATTGAGCTTGAGGAACACGTTTTTGAATCTCTGACTTAATTTGTTTACGAATTTGCTTTTTTGCTTGCTCTTTAACAAAATTTGGAGCGCGCTGAAGTCTAGGATCGTTTGCAATAATGTTTTTTAATTCTGAGTTAACTTGGTTGTCGATAATTTGATTACGTCGAGCTGTTTCTCGCTTAGATTGCACGCGTTCTTGAATCTGTTCAGATGCATCGTCGACAATGCCCCGATAATCTTTAGAAAAAACATTGACATGTTGAGTATCATTCAAACGTACCGATATTGCTGTATACGGCAAGCCGGTCACGTTATCAGGAGCAGCAGAAGTAAATATTGGATATCTAGACGTCACAGAGTTACGAAATGCTTTAGATTGATAGCCATCAGGATTGTTTAAATCGTTGCTATCTAGCACGCTACCAGTTATGCGCAAACGATAAGTTTTAGACTTTGAATTAGAAGAATCAAGATTTCCAACGTCCACATTTTGCTGCATGTTGACTACTATCACATTGCCAATGCTCAAGCCACTATCGTGTAAAAATCGCTGAGTTACAACAGCTTCACTATTATTTTTAGGCATATTGCCCTTAAGCAAATGCAAACGATTAAGATTTTTTTGCGATTCTACATAATGCACGAAATTCATTGCGTATGAAGACTTTGCATCATCTGTCGCGTGTGCTGTTGCTTTCCAAGAACGCTCTGCTTCAACTTCACTCACACTTGGCAACGCGCGTAATGCTGCAACATCGTCTTTAGTTAAACCAAGAGTAGATACGATTTGCAAATCATAAGCATGCAATTTCGCATACATATCGTTAGTAGCGAGAAACATGTCGTTGCAGCCTGCATAAATACCAGTCATAACAGCAACGCCAAGCATTGCAATAACCGCAAGAACACAGAAGCGACGCCATTCGCGAACCCACATTCTAATTGCGCTAATAAATACTATTGGCAGCAATGAGTGCGTGCGCTTACCTTCACTGCCATTATTGGCGTTTTTATTATCAGATTGCTTTGAAACTGCTGTTACTTTCCGCATAACAACCACCTAATCACCACTCAATATCGGCTATAGCCATAGGATGTTCTTGCACAGTTTCGTCTACAACTTTTCCAGAACGGAAACGAACAACTTTGTGAGCCATCGGAGCAATGGCAGCATTATGAGTAATAATCAGCACTGTCATGCCTTCAGTTCGGCAAATATCTTGCAATAATTGCAATACTGCCTTACCTGTTTCATAATCCAAGGCACCAGTAGGCTCGTCACATAACAATAATTTAGGTTTTTTAGCAAGAGCTCGCGCAATAGATACGCGTTGCTGCTCACCGCCAGAAAGTTGAGCTGGGAAATTATGTAGCCTTTCTTTCAAGCCAACATCAATAAGCGTTTGAGCAGGGTCAAAATGATCTGCACAAATTTGCGAAGCTAACTCTACATTTTCAAGAGCAGTTAAATTTGGAACTAAATTATAAAATTGAAAAACAAAACCAATGTCTTCTCTGCGGTAGCGAACCAAATTACGACCTTTTAGCTTAGTAACATCGCAATCGCCAACAACAACACGACCGCTTGTTGCAGTATCCATACCACCCAAAATATTTAATGCTGTAGTTTTTCCCGCGCCAGATGCACCTAAAATTACTGTAAGCTCACCGCTCTGTGCAGTAAAACTGGCATCATCTAAAGCTCGCACAGCACCAGAACCTGATGGGTATTCTTTCACTACATGATCAAAAGTTATATATGCCACAACACACCTTCACAATATGAGAAACTATAAAAATTCAACTTCTATTTATTTGTATTATCTACCGTTATATTTCGTACTATTTTACTAAATGAGCGCAAAATTCGCTAACTTACTTCAGCGATGACACTCCACATCTTTCCATGCAATACGCATTACCAAGCCAAGTATGACGAGAATTTGGCCAGACAGCACCTAAACGCGGAGCACATTGACTCATCCATATACTTGGCACACGCCCATCTGCGCTTTGCGAACCAAGCAAATTAAATCCATTCTTGCTTTCAAGCCAATCTGGATGTTGTGTTGCAATAGCAAGCCCTTCTTCCAGCGTAAGAGGCAAACGCTCATCAGAATCAATAAGCTTACGAGCAACATCAGGCTCTCGATTCAAATACGATGAGCCAGTATGCGGATCGACAACTATATAGAACGGACCTTCAGGAAACTCATACCCGTCTTTAGGAAGAAAACTTATGATATCTCGCGGAGGCATAGTAGTGAATCCAGCCATGCGATTAATACTCGTCCGAGAAATCAACGATTCAGGCGAAACTAATTCACGCGTAGGAATCAATAAAATATTCGCACCTAAACTACTATTTTCAAGCGCACATAATATAGGATTTGCCAACTTACGAAAAGCATTGGCACTCATATCAGCCACATCTGGATACCCAAGTGCCACTATACGATCGAGTTGCTGCTGTATTTCTTCAGATGCTATTGACATAATTCCAGTTTACGCAAAATCTTACATAATCGCGAGCGCAATATAACCATAATTAGTTTAGGAAATTACGCTTTTTAGCAATAATTTCCGCCAATTGCACAGCATTTAATGCAGCACCTTTTCGCAAATTATCGTTAGTGATAAAAAGTGCCAATCCCTTATTTCCATCTACTGCTTGATCTTTCCTAATTCTGCCAACATAACTTGCAGATTTTCCGGCTGCTAGCTGAGGAGTAGGAATATCGTTAAGTTCAACTCCTTCAGCATTGCTCAATACTTCGCGAGCCATGTCTGGAGTTACATCATGCTCAAACTCAGCGTTTACACTCATGCCGTGACCAGTGAAAACACCTACTCGCACACAAGTACATGAGGCTGCAAGATTTGGCAAATGCAAAATCTTACGGCTTTCATTGCGCAATTTTTGTTCTTCGTCAGTTTCTTCAGATCCGTCATCAACTATTGAACCAATAAAAGGCACTACATTAAAAGCAATAGTACGAGCAACTTTTGTAGGCTCAGGGAAATCTATTGCGCTACCGTCGAAAACGAGTTTATCTGCTCCTTGGTTTAATGCAGCTTGAGCCTCATTCATGAGTTGCAAAGCACCGGCTCGACCGGCACCAGAAACAGCTTGATAAGACGAAACTATTAAACGTTTTAATCCAAAAGCATCAGCAAGCGGCTTTAATACAGGCATGCAAGCCATAGTTGTGCAATTTGGATTTGCTACTATTCCTCTTGGAATAGTATCTAAATCTTCAGGGTTTACTTCCGCAACTACTAAAGGCACATCGTTATGCATACGCCATTGCGAAGAATTATCTACTACAATTGCGCCAGCTTCAGCGAATTTCGGAGCCCAAATTTTTGAAGTTCCGCCGCCTGCAGAAAAAATAGCTATGTCAATTCCGTGCAAATCTGCTTTTTCTACATCTTCTACGACTACGTCTTTGCCGCGATATTGCAAAACTGTGCCAGCAGAATGAGCGGAAGCCATAAAACGTAAATCTTTTATTGGAAAATCGCGCTCGTCAAGCACTCGACGCATTACCATACCAACTTGGCCAGTTGCGCCAAGTACTGCCACGTTCACGCCTTTTTCGTTGATAATTGTCATCGAGACTCCCCTAAAAGTAAGTACGTATAATTTCTACAGTTTTTACAATTCTACAATTTAAATAATTTAGTTAATTTATTAATTCAATAATTTAAATTGCTTCAGCGCCCGCTTCCGCCGTACACTACTGCTTCAACCTGACTTGCGTCCAAACCGTAAGCAGTATGCAAAGCACGAACAGCTTCATCAATTTGTTCAACAGGAACCATGGCAGCAATACGAATTTCCGAAGTAGAAATCATCAAAGTATTTATACCATGTTCACTTAGCGCAGTGAAGAAGGTAGCAGCTAGGCCTGAATGTGTTTTCATACCAACGCCAACAACAGCTACTTTCCCTACTACTGGAACGACATCCATAGAAGTAAATTTCAATTCATCATGCGCTTCTTCTAGAACTTTACGGACTGCTTCCATTGACGCTCCTGGAGCAGTAATAGAAATATCTGCTGTACCAGTAGAAGCACTTGCTTGTGCAATCATGTCAATATTTACATTTGCTTTTGCAAGAGTTGTAAATACTTTCGCAGCCATACCAGGAATATCTGGAATACCGCGAACCGTAATCATTGCCTCACTGCGATCATGAGCAACGCCAGAGATAACAGGAGTTTCCGGACCTAAATCAGGAAATAAATCGCCCATAGTCGAAAGAATATCGTGGTTTACCATTGTTACCGCCTTTAAGCTCGAAGATTATTTGACATTATCTATTAATATTTAGTTTTGTATTTTCTAACTCAGATTAGGCAAATCGTTCGGATTAATATTATTTGGAACTATAAGCGTTCCGTTCCTATGTGAGAATGAACTTCTAACATGAAGAGGCATACCGAAACGCTGAGCGTACTCAACACAACGCAACGCAAGCACGCGCGAACCGCAAGATGACATCTCAAGCATCGAATCATAATCGATTACAGGAATACGTTTTGCAGTTGGCACAATACGTGGGTCTGCAGTAAATACTCCATCTACATCCGTGTAAATCTCACATATATCAGCACCTAAAGCAACCGCAAGAGCTACAGCTGAAGTATCTGAACCACCTCTACCAAGAGTCGTGTCATCTCCAACTTCGTTAATTCCTTGGAACCCGGCAACAATTGCAACACTGCCTTTGCTAAGAGCTCTTCTGACACGATCAGGCTTAACCGCACGAATATGCGCAGCTCCAAACTGAGTATCTGTCATAAATCCAGCTTGAGAACCAGTAAAAGAATAAGCATGAGATCCTTGAGCATGAATAGCCATTGCAAGCAAACTCATAGAAATTCGTTCGCCTGCTGTCATAAGCATATCCATTTCGCGAGCAGGAGGATGGGTATTTACACTCATTGCTTGATCAATTAAATCGTCAGTTGTATCTCCCATCGCTGAAACTACAACAGCAACATCATTGCCTTCTGCTTTTGTAGAAAGAATGCGTTTGGCAACACGTTGTATGGAATCCGTATCCGCTACAGAAGAACCACCGTATTTCTGTACGATAAGCGCCAATTTTTACCCCTTGCTCATGTCAATATTGATAAACGCACAGGATATGCCGAATAATGGCTTCGATATCAGACTACCAACTATGCCCTATTTATTGATAATGACTTGTGCGCATAAAAACAATATTCAAAATTACACAGATTGACGACCAGAAAATGCACGACCTAAAGTGATCTCATCCGCATACTCTAAATCTCCACCAACAGGCAATCCACTTGCCAAGCGAGTAACTTTAATTCCTAGAGGATCGAGCAATCGAGCCAAATACGTAACAGTCGCTTCACCTTCTATATCAGGATCAAGCGCAAGAATAATTTCTTGAACTTTTGCATCTTTAAGACGCTCAAGTAATTGCGTAATTGCTAAGTCCCCCGGTCCAACATTTGCCATTGGGTTAATTGCACCACCAAGAACATGATAAACACCTGAATACTCATGAGTTCGCTCAATACTCATAATGTCTTTAGGTTCTTCAACTACGCAAATTTTGCTATGATCGCGCCGAGGATCTGCGCATACTATGCAAGGGCTCTGCTCACATACGTTTCCGCATACATCGCAAAAACGCACACTTTCTTTCATGTTATTAATTGCGTCTATTAGTTCTTGAACATCTTTATCCGAGGAAGAAAGTAAGTAAAACGCAATACGCTGAGCGCCTTTAGGTCCAATCCCTGGAAGCTTTGAAAATGCTTCAATTAAGCGACCAATTGCTCCATCATATGACGATGAATTATGCACTGTAAACTACTCCTCTTGCTTTTTCTTAACGCTCATAATCGCATTTTTAGGATTTTTAGGATCAGTGGAAGCAAATTCTTCAACAGATTTAACTTCAAAAATTTGTTTAAGCTCATCAGTGCTTACAGACGTTGCGGATTCTAATGAAGCATCATCCATCGAACATTCGTCAGCAGTAGCTCCATTCGTAGGAGAAACAGTAGTCTGAATTGATTCAGTAGACAATTCTGAAGTATTAGTTGCATTCTGAACTTGAGAGTGTAGTTTAGCTTGATCCAAGACACCAGAAATAGCTTCAGATTGGTTATGAGAATGCGAACTCTTCTGTATTGCAATCTCGTCATCATGATTCATAGGCTCATCTTCAATAGAAGAGTCTTTAGAAGAAGACTCTTCAGAAGAAGAGTTTTCTGGCATTGCAATCACATCCGACATAGGCATAGACGACATATCTGCCCAAACATCATCATCCGCATTCGCAACATCACTTAACTCATCCGCAGTATTTTCAGAAGCTACTGATGCTGCGGAGCCATCAGCGCCACTAAAACCCGAAGATTCTTTTTTAGTAGGATTTTTATTTATTCCGCTGCCATCAGAATCAGTTTTATTACTAAATCCAGCAGATAGGCCAGTTTTGCGTAATAAAATATCTCGCTTAACTTTGGCAAGATTTTGCGGATCCATTCGAGCAACAGATTCTACTTGTTCACCATTAGCAGCAACTGGTGCAGGAGCAATCATTACTTGCGCACCAAATACTTCATGCACTTCATTCATTACTACTTTTGGCACTTTTTGCCCATCATATGGAGAAGTAGTGCATACTGCTAGCGCAAATGCATGTTGACTCATAGGCTCATTAAAAGTCAAAATAAGACGCTGCCGACCTGATTGTACTGGAGTAAGTTGCACTGTAGGAACATACTCACGAGTTACATATTCACGTACGTCATCAGGCAATTTTGAAACTACTTTATCCCACATTGCATCAGTATCCATGGAATCATTCTTTGCATTAGCATTATGTGCATCGTTCAAAAACGCTTTTTTAGATTCCATTTCTTTTGTGCGTGGAGCAGATTGCGTTTCTGCTTTAGCAATAGGAGATGCCGTAGTTTCAGAAGGTAGCGAAGAATTTGAAGTACTATTATTCTCACTATTTGCAGAAACATATTTTTTATTGCTTGTAGAACCTACGAAATGAGCACCAGAAGATACTTTATTTTGAATATTCTGCTTAGAAGTTGAAATATTTTGTTGCTGCACGTTATTGATGCGCAAATTAGTTGCAACAGTATTTGAAGTTTCGCTGTCTGCAAGCAAACGAGCAACTAAAATTTCCAAATTCATTCGAGGAGAAATTGCACTAGCCATTGCACTTAAAGCATCATTAATTGTTTGAGCCATACGTGCTAAATCATGCAATGTCATGCTTGCAGATTGCTTATTCAATATTTCCAAATCTTCTGGAGAAACATCATTAAGTAAGCTTGAAGCCGCTTTAGGACCTGCAGATACCATAAGCAACAAATCACGAACTCTACCTAATAAATCTTCTACAAACTTACGAGTATCGTAGCCTCCAACAATAACGCGACGAACTACATCGTATATCGAAGCACCATCATGATTAATAAGATCGTCAATGAATTCGCTAATCAATGAATTAGGCGTAAAACCTAATAAAGCAACCGCAGAATCCAAAGAAATTGAACCATCAACAGCACCCACCATAAGCTGATCGAGCACAGATAACGTATCTCGCATTGATCCTGCACCAGCGCGCATAACAAGACGAAGAACTCCCGGCTGTGGCAGAATACCTTCCTTTTTGCAAATATCTTCAAGATATGGAGACATTACCTCTGGAGGCACAAGTCTGAAAGGATAATGGTGTGTACGCGAGCGAATAGTGCCAATAACTTTATCCGGCTCAGTGGTAGCAAAAATAAACATTACATGCTCAGGCGGCTCTTCTACAATCTTAAGCAAAGCGTTAAAACCTTGCTGCGTAACCATATGAGCTTCATCGAGAATGAAAATCTTATAACGGTCACGAGCAGGAGCGAAGCCAGCACGCTCACGCAACTCTCTAGCATCATCGACACCGTTATGGCTTGCAGCATCAATCTCTACAACGTCGATAGAACCGGCACCGCCAGTAGCTAAATCTTTACAGCTTTGGCACTCTCCACATGGTTGCGAAGTTGGTCCTTTTTCGCAATTAATGCAGCGAGCTAAAATTCGCGCAGAACTTGTTTTACCGCATCCACGCGGCCCAGAAAATAAATATGCATGCGTTATTTTTCCTTGGTCTAATGCTCTAGACAAAGGTATGGTAACCTGATCCTGCCCAATAACACCATCAAACGTGTCAGGACGATATCTACGATACAGTGCAAGTGCCATGTTTCCTAACCTACCGCGACCTAACTATTTCCCCGATATATCTTAGTTAAGACTATCAGCAGCCGCCACCCGACTGCTGATATTTATATTCGTTTTTGCTACTTACTACTTATTGCAATCTTCTAGTCCTGCTCTAGCAGAAACTTCCACGTTAGAAGCAAATGGAATATTTAGCCCAACAGAAACACGAACAGTTACATCATTACTAGTAGAGTTGCAAGATTTCAAAAAAACATTGCTTGAAGCAACAGTACGCGCAACAACCTCACACGCATTATCCTCCATCCTTTGCAACGCAGAAGCACCAGATAAAGCAGCAGAAGTTGCAACAGCATAAGCTTGATGTTTAGCTCCGAGAACATTACATAAAATAGCAGAAAGCACTACTATTGAGCAGACTGCGATCACTAGCATAATGCCAAGCATAGTGCCAGAACCGCAGTCAATGCCCTTACATCGCTTATGAATGAAATTTATTGAATGCTTCACAAAATTCTTGCGCCTACTCATACTAAAACCTGGCTTACATGACTTTCCACTAGAGGCGGCAAAATATGAAGAGGATCGGGAATAAGAGGACATTTAACAACAATATTCGCCATATTATTGCTACGACTTATTTTCACCGACGCTCCTTGACCTGCGACCAACTGCACAATACTTGCGGCAGCTTTATCGTCCTTATGAGTCACAAGATAATACGCAACTTGCGCAGCAGCATCATGACAATTCATAGTACATACAACTGCTCTACCTATGCCAATTAATACAAATAACAGTATTAATGCACAAGGCAAAACAATAGAAAATTCAGCAGTTACCGTCCCTCTGTCATAATCACTAATTTTGCGCAACAATCTTTTGCACACAATAACTTTCCGCATCATAAGCTCATTTCATCTGCTAAAACATGCCGTTAGCCGATTTTCAATGCTTTTTTCACTAAATCTGTCAACGTTGTGCGAACCGTATCTGATTTCAAAATAGCAACTAGCAGTGCAGCAAAACCAGTAGCAGCAATAATAACTACTGCATACTCAGCTGTTACAGCTCCAGAATCCTTATTTTTAAGACCTTCAGCGTACAGTTTTCTTTTTTGACACAAACGTGACTCAATATTCACTAATTGTTCATTTACTTGAAGCATAGACACAGCGTATCGTGCAACAAGTTTTTGCATTATCCCAACCATCATCTTGTACCTTTCACTTCAAACTATCCGAAATTTTCGGATAGAAATATTATTACAACTTGTTTTGCGAATGAAAATAAAAAAATTGCATTGTGGATAAAAGCTAATTTATTTTTCTAAAAATTTATTTTTAAAAAGCTAGCGCATAAGCGACATAACTGTTGGCAAAATTCCTATGCATATAAAAGACGGCAAAAAACATAATCCAACAGGAAGCAGCAATCGCACAGACAACTTAGAACTTTCTTGTCTAGCAATATTGGCCATATTTATCTCATAATGTTGAGCAAGTGCAGACAATACAGGAACTGGAGATGAACCATAACACCATGATTCTTTTAAAGATGTCATTAACCATCTAGCTAATATTTCTGAAGAATCTAAGTTTTTACGATTAGTAAATTTTGATTTATTTTCTAATTCAAAATTATCTTGTTTAGTATAAGTAGAAGACCATGCTTCATGCCACGTATCTCCTGCAAGTAAAGCATTGGAAACAGAGCAAAGCCACATGCCTTGACCACAAGGAAACACTTCTCCAACAGCACTAAGAGCCCTAGTAATAGCAACACCACTACGAAGTGAAACAATAATCATATGTAAACCAAGAAGAGGATCTACATATGAAACTTTGGAGTTACGCCATTCGTATTTAACTAGCATAATTTTACTGTTAAAACGCATACGATTATCTAATGAATCGCACTCTAATTTCAAACTCACCCATTGCCAAACAATTACAACAAACAATGGGATGATAAACAAAAGCTGCTTTGTGGATTCCATAAATCATCCTTCCAGCGAGGCAGCATCCATTGCATGCTGAGATATTTGCAACATAGAACTAACCCATGCCAAACCCAATCCATAACATATTCCACCTATTGTTAATAAAATCCATCCATTTACTGTTGTAATTAACATCAAAATAGGGTGCCCACCTAATAATTCACCAGCAAAAAGAGCCAAAATAGGTAGAGCAGTAAGTAGTTTTATTGTTGCTTTTGGCATTGCAGCTACGTCAGCACGTAAATCTTCTGCACGCTTCTGAGCATGATATGACGCTGCCGTAGCTTCCACACATTCTGCCATAGCACAACCAAGAGTATTACTCAATTCATATGAAGCCATAAGACTTTCAGAAACAGTATGCATATGTTTTTCAAGCTGACGACGTTGATTCTTATTCATATTGCGGTTCTTTGGAAAACAACGTTCATAAAGCCATTTATAAATAATTTTTGTATTAACTGCACTACTGCAAATACATTGTTGAGACTTAGAGTCACTGTGAACAATCATTGCAAAAGTAGAACCAGAACGTAATGCAGCAATCATTCCAGCAAGAACTTCTTCAATATCCATTTTTACGCTCCAAGCAACACAATCGACTACTAATTATTTGAACTGTCAACACATATGTTGGCCATATTTTCGGGAAGATTCCAATAATTTGAAAACTTAACCCATGCAGGCAAAAATTTCATGACAATACTGCCGTCAATTCCACAAGATAATTGCAAAACTGGAATGCCACACAGCAACGAAGCGCTAGAAGCGTATTGCAAAATACCGAGTTCTTTGATCATTCGACGCCCGTTAGAGGATCTCTCTACATGAATAACAACATCGAATGCTCCAGCAGCTAAAGCACATAAAGCTGCAGGCTCCAACCCAGCCAATAACCCTAATGCCATAAGACGAGCGGGAACTTTTTCTATTTCATCTGCATGAAGAGTTGTCATTCCACCCTTATGCCCGGAAGTAAACACTCTCAACAAATCAGCAATTTCTTCCCCACGACATTCACCAAGAATAATGCGATCCGGGCGCATTCTTAATGTTGCTTTTACTAATTGAGATAAGCCAATTTCTCCTACACCTTCTACATTAGCTTCTCGCGCACTTAACGAAACATGATTTTGTGTCAACTCGCCGAGCTCTCTAATTTCTTCAACAGATACAATACGATCTTCGCAATCAGCAGCAGCCAACAAAGCCTTCATAAGTGTGGTTTTCCCAGATCCAGTACTTCCAGTGATCATTATATTTGCTCGCTTTTTAACTAAAACGCTTAGAATACAAGACAATTCTTTTGGAAACATGCCTTGATCGCTTAAAGAAACAAGATCATAACGATTAACTGAAGGAAAACGAATTGACAATGCTGCTCCTTGAGATACAAGTGGTGCTAAAACAGCATGTATGCGAATGCCAGAAGTACTTGAAGCATCAGCAATAGGACACGCATCATCCAGTCTTTTGCCTAATTGTGCACAAAGCCATACAGCATATTCTCTTAACAAAGCAGGGTTGTTAAGCGGAACTCGAGTTGCGCGTTCCTTGAGACCTTGCCCACAATCTACCCACACACGACCGGACTCACTTACAACCATGTCTGTAACTCTTACATCATTGGCAAATTCCTGCAGAATTCCAAAATCGATATCACGAATATTATTTACGATCATATTTACCTCTTGAGTATTTCGAACGACGATATTGCGAACGACGATATTTAGTTACAGCATTTTTTGTATTTGATATAACATCTCCGATAAGCCAATTATTTATGCGTTTCATGGTTTCCTTCATTGAAGATGGCACATTTCGAATACCATATCCCCCTATAATGTCGGCGTACATGCGAGCATCGTGTTGCAAAGAACCAAGAAATGTAGTTGATAGATATTCAGAAGCTTCATCGATACTTAAAACATAAGATTTTTGCGTTAAACCACGAGGAGACAATCCAACAACAGCAAATTTATTAAACTTTACTTCAGAATCACACAAAGTATCTAATTTTTGTAGCAACGCTCTAAACCTTGCTAAATCAAGCACAGATAGCTCAACAGCAGCAAGAGTCACACTGTCAATAAATTGCGGAATATTATGGTAAGACTTCATAGCAGTCTCGCCAGAACCTATATCTACAATAACTACATCAACAGCATCAGCTAAACCTCTAATAGCAGCCTCTAAAACCCAAGGTTCAGGATACTTACCATGCCATGGAGAAAATGCTAAAACATCCACATTGTCCCAATGCAATAGCTCATTGCGTAACACATAGCCATCGCATTTACCTAAAGAAGCATCAACTTCTTGCAACCTGCGGCCTTCATCTGATTCCAAACCAAGCAGAACGTCTAAACCACCATGAGTCAAATCAGCATCTACAAGAGCAACACTATGACCTTGTTCACTTATATAGCGCGAAAGAATAGATAGCGAAGTGCTTAGCCCAATGCCATCTGCAGCAGACATTCCAACTAAAATATTTTTAGGCAACGGATCTAAAGAATCACGCGCAATAAGATTATCTTCTTCAGAATTATTAAACATGCAAGACTTATGCTTAATAGAAATATCTTGTGAGCGTTCAGTGTGTTGAAAACTCTCCACATCTTGAGAACTCTTAGGCAAAAGAGTCATAACAGTATGATCGTCAGCTATACAAGGCGTGCTTTTTACACCATTAGACGCAGATTCGTATATAGATTTATCTGCAACTTGAGGAGGATAAACATAACGTTTAACATCTCTAAATGCGCCTACAGCTTCGCCATTGTTATAATTTTTATCAATCTGCTTAACGCCAATTGATTTGTTGCTTACACTCATATTCATACTCATGCGCCTATTGAAACGCATACAGCAATGAGTTTTCAACAATATTCATGCAATGTGGTTAAAAGCTCAGGAAATATTAAGAATAAGCAAATATTGCACAAAAATTATCTATAAAAACATCTATTTTACAGAATTTACAGATGGCAATACTAAATCTTTATTAACTTTCATATAGCGTTCAAGTAACTCACCATAAATTGGCTTAGTTTTTAGAATATCCGAAATAAGCAATGCGATAAATGCAGAAGCTGCAACTGGAAGCGTATGAATCATAGTTCCAGACATTTCAACAGTAAGCAAAATCGAAGTGAGTGGAGCTTTTACAGATGCAGACAACGTACCAGCCATAACGCAAACTGCAAACACAGATACAAATTTTGTATCAATGCCAAATGCTGAAACGCTAGTAATCCAGCGCGCAGCAACACCACCTGCGAGCGCACCTACTGCAAGAATAGGCATAAAAATACCACCGGGAGCGCCACAACCAAAACTCGTAGAAGTAAACAACATTTTTGCCACAAATAGCAAACAAAGCATTGCAAGACTTGCTTTTCCATATTCAGAAAGTCGCACTAAATTAGATCCGCCACCAAGAACTTCAGGCAGGAACAAGCCAACTGGTATTGCAATTAAGCAAGCAATGGCAACAGGCATCCACTTTGGCAAATATCCGTATAATGTTTGCAAACCAAGTAACGAACGATTCATTATCGAGCCTACAAAACCTGCAAAAATACCAAGAGGAATAATCCAAATATGCAAGTTCATTGGCAAATCTGGAATCTGACCAAAATCAAGAACTGGACGCAACCCGAAACAAGTTTGCGAAACAAAATCAGCACATAAAGCAGCTGCAGCAGCTCCTATAAGAACAATTGAAGTTAAGCCGTGCTGAATCTCCTCCATAGCAAACATAACTCCAGAAAGTGGCGCAGAAAACGCAGCAGATAAACCGGCTGCAGCTCCAGCAGTTACCACATAATGCTCTTTAATATCGTCACGCCTACCTTTACGAAAAATTCGAGACAACATCTGAGCACCACATGCACCTATTTGAATAGATGGACCTTCACGTCCAAGAGACAATCCAAATAAAGAACCAAGTAAACCGCCAACAAAACGCACTGGCAGAATCGTGTGCCATCGCATATTCAAACCGCGATTAACATATCCCACGACTTGAGGAATACCACTTCCAGAAGCCATACTTTCTTTACGACTCATCCAGCCAATAATTAAACCTGCAATTACAGCAAAAATTAAGCATGGCAAAATCCACCATGCGTTATGCCGGATTTGTAAATACATCCAACGCGCAAAATCTGTACCGTATTCAATACCAAGCCTGTAAGAAGCTACTAATGAACCAGAAACAACGCCGACAAATATCCCAGCTAATATTACTTTCCAACGAAGCTGGCAAAAAGTTTTTGATATTTGCTTTAAGTTATTACTCAAAAAGCTCAATGCATTCTTAAACTTCACTACAACTCGATTCTGCGCACAACACTTAACTTCTAAATACTAAATTACGTACAGTAACAATATTTGCGAAACAATATACCCAACAGAAGCAGCAAAGAATGGAACAATAAGTTCTGCAAAAAGCAAGAACACTCCATCTTTTATGCGCTTTCTTTGAATAAGATCCACACCTTCAAAAATTGCAGTAGAAAACGTGGAAAATCCACCCAAAAATCCCAAAATCATCAAATAAGCAAAACGTACTCCACATATTGCAGCTGCAACCATGAAAACATTAGACATAACACCTATAGCAAATGAAGCAACGCAATTGATAAATAGCGTTGCAACTGGAACTTCGCTTTTATGAGCAGCTGAAATTTTTTTAGTCATTGCGCATCTTAAAACAGCACCTAAACCGCCAAAAAAGCAAGGCAAAATAAACATAATAAAAACGTATAAAGAATTCATCACTTCATCACCTTAGTATTAGCTTCTGCAACAGATCGAGTTTGCTTTTTGTTCATGCAATTCGCAATTCCTGTTCCAACCCAATTACCAACAAAAGCCATAAAAACGCCAAAAAGCAGCGAAAAAAGCATGCCCAAAACAACAAGCGTTATGCGTGGAGACATAAAAGACATTGCACTTTCAAACGCGAAAGTAGACATAGTCGACAATCCGCCACAAAAGCCTGTTCCTAGCGCATATTTATACAAAGTTTGCTTTTCTTGCGTTAAAGCTTTAACAGATATTGCAGTAACAAGAGCAAAAATAAAGCATGCAATCATATTCGACAAAAAAGTTCCTAAAGTAAGCTGACCAAATATAAATGATTGTCCGTCTACTTGGTGAATCGTGTGCGCATAAGAAGAAATTACTGCGCGCACGAAAGCTCCACATGTACCACCAATAAAAACTAAAAAGTATAATCGACAATTATTTTTTTTATTTTTTCCGCTTATTTTACTCATTTTCACTCTTTTTGAAATTATCGTCATAAACCAAAACGACACTCCCAACCGAGAAGTGCCGTTTTGCTAAGTTGATCATAAAATAATAAACAATTTCAGTCAGTTAGTGAGTGAACACTAATGATATGATCACGCTGCGGACCAGTTCCAATAGCAGAAATACGGCAATGAGAAAGCTCTTCCAAACGCTTTACATAACTTTGCGTATTTTGAGGCAAATCTTCAAACTTATGAATTTGAGAAATATCCTCATTCCAGCCTGGAAGCATCTCGTATACTGGTTTCGCAGAAGCAAACAGTGATTGATCTACAGGCATTTCTTCCATACGCTGAACTGTTCCATCAGACAAAGTCACATCATAAGCTACGCAAACTGGGATTTCCTTCAAACCAGTCAAAACGTCAAGCTTAGTAAGAACAATATCCGTCAAACCATTTACGCGAGTTGCATAACGGCTTACTACAGAATCAAACCATCCACAACGACGAGGACGACCAGTTGTAACACCATATTCATGGCCTTGCTCACGCAACCAGTCACCCTGCTCATCCAAAAGTTCAGTTGGGAATGGACCTTCACCAACACGAGTAATATACGCTTTCGCTACTCCAATTACGCGCGTAATACGAGTAGGACCAACACCAGTACCCGTGCAAGCGCCACCAGCAGTAGGGTTTGAAGAAGTTACAAACGGATAAGTGCCATGATCGACGTCAAGCATTGTGGCTTGTCCACCTTCAAACAGCACAGTTTTGCCTTCATCCATTGCTTCATTCAATACTAATGAAGTATCAGCAACATATTTCTTCAAGCGTTTGCCAAGCTCCACAAGTTGAGCAGTAACTGCATCAATATCAATAGGATGTTGATTATAAAGTTTTACAAGCATTTGATTCTTTTGATGCAAACTTGCTTCAACTTTGTCGCGCAAGTGATCAGCATTAAATAAATCATGCACTCGAATACCAACACGATTAATTTTATCTGCGTAAGTAGGTCCAATACCACGACCAGTCGTGCCGATCTTGTGTTTGCCAAGAAAACGCTCAGTTACTTTATCAATAACTCGATGATACGGAGTAATAACATGCGCAGCTTCGCTCACAAGCAAGCGCGAACAATCTACACCGCGAGATTCCAAAGCGTCAATTTCTTCAAGCAATACCTCTGGATCAACAACAACACCATTACCAATTACAGGCGTAACATTAGGGCTGATAATTCCGCTTGGAAGTAAATGTAATGCATAAGATTTATCACCAACAACGACAGTGTGCCCAGCATTATTACCGCCATTAAAACGTGCGACAATATCAACCTTTGAACCAATTAAATCTGTTGCTTTGCCTTTACCTTCGTCACCCCATTGAGCTCCAATAAGCACAATACCAGGCATGCCGCACCTCCATTTTTGAGCTAACGCTGCTCAAATAAGCACAATCCTTACCTGTTAAGACTATCTCTATGCCCCTACCGAATAAGAAAATGAAATATATAAAATTAAAAATTTACTATTTCAGTGCTTTACCAGCAGAACCTAACTGCACACAAGCTTCTGCTACACGCTGAGCCATGGCTTTTTCGGCTTCACGACCCCAAGATCGAGGATCATACAACTTCTTTTCGCCAACTTCTCCGTCTATTTTAAGAACAGAGTCATAATTGCTGAACATGTGACCAGCGATTGCACGAGTAAAAGCGTATTGAGTGTCGGTATCTATATTCATTTTAATTACGCCGTAACGCACAGCTTCAGCAATCTCTTGAGCAGTAGAGCCAGATCCGCCATGAAATACCAGCAGGAACGGCTTTTTAGAAGCGCCAAAGGTGCGAGTATCACAAATATTTTGATAGTTCTGATATACAGTTTTTTGGATTTCTTGCAATAATTTAGGATGCAGTTTTACAACGCCAGGCTTATAGGCTCCATGAACGTTGCCAAAAGTAAACGCTGCCATATACCTGCCACGTTCACCCAAGCCAAGTTTATCTACAACACGCAAAGCATCTTCAGGCGTAGAATACAATCTCTCGTCAATATCAGCACGATGCCCATCTTCTTCTCCACCAACAGCACCAATCTCAATTTCAAGAATTGTGCGAGATTTTTGCGAAGCATCCAGCAACTGTTCTGCAACGTCTAGATTATGTTGCAAAGGCACCGTTGAGCCATCCCACATATGCGACTGAAATAATGGTTCTTCGCCTTTTTTGACTCGTTCTGTTTCATAAGAAATTAGTGGTTGAATCCAATCATCTAAATATTGCTCAGCACAATGATCTGTATGAAGCGCAATAGTGATATTAGGATATTGAGCTGCTACTTCGTGCACAAATTTTGCAAATGCTATTGAACCAACAACACGATTATTGAGAGATTGACCCGAAAAATAAGCAGAGCCACCGACAGAAACTTGGATAATGCCATCAGATTCAGCTTGAGCAAATCCCTGCAAAGCTGCATTAAGAGTTTGCGTACTAGTAACATTGATAGCAGGGTATGCGTAGCCACCTCGACTTGCAGCATCAAGCATATGCGCATAACGTTCAACAGTTGCAATAGTCATACTTGTATTATCCGCCTTTATTACTCAGATAGCCACGCATATGCACAAAAACATTACATACCGATATGCGAAAATCTATTTTCAAAATCTACAAACTGATTGTGATTCATAGTTCAACGCAATTAAAATAACAGAAATATCTAATCTCAAGACTGCATTTGCTGATGACGTTTCTTAGCCTCAGTAACAACAAACTCGTGATATTTCAACGCAATCGAAGAATCTAATCCGGCATTTTCTGCAATATTTAGCAAACTTTCTATTTGCTGCTGCTCTCTTTTAGAATCCTCAGGAGCAAATCCAGCTTCAGCCTTCAACTCACCAATTCGTTTCGTAGTTTTAAACCGCTCAGCAAGCAGCGCAATTATTGCATTATCAAAATTATCAACAGATTGACGCAACACAATAATCTCTTCGGCAGCAACTTTGCAACATGTCGTAAGAGATGTATCGCGCGCGTCAACCGTTGTTTCAGAAAAATCACACATATTATTTAATCGAAATATGTTTGCAGAACCATAGTTGTTTCTGTACTGACAGGGACTATGCGATGAATGGTATTAATAAGTTCTTCCAATTTGCTTGGCGTAGCAACACGCACTACCAGCATAAAACTTGGACTACCAGTAATCGAATAGCAAGCTTCAATACCAGAAATATCACGCAATTTGTTAGGTATTGTAGCTTCCTGCCCAAAATCAAGTGGCGTAACAGACACAAATGCGCTTACAGGTAAACCACGACGCTCATAATCAATTAACGCGCGATAACCAGTAATAACACCTTTACGCTCAAGCTTTTGCACTCGAGATTGAACTGCAGAAACAGACAAACCCGAAGCCTTCGCCAAACGAGTTAACGTCGCTCGACCATCATGTTCGAGAATATCAACAATGATTGCATCAGTTGAATCCATAGCTATACTAGTTTCAGCTTTATGAGGATTTCCAGCCATACGTCCTCCATTCTCCAGTCGACGCTGAATTGAGAATCTAAAACGAATCTATGTAGCGCCACATTGCAGTCTCTTTCATGGTACAGTATTTTTTACAGAAAAAGAACAAATTTATTCAAAAAATAATAAAAAATACAAATTATTACGTTAAAAATAATTTTTCTTTTAACATCAGCCGTAATAGTGTTGTACAATTCGCATAATAAGCGTATAAACGAAGCCTATAACCTTTAAAGATTATTCTTATAAAATCAAAACCAACAATCAAAAAGGAGCACAGCATGGCAAAAGTAGCGAAACATGCAATTTCAATACCTCGTTCAGGTATTAGAGATGTATTTGACCGTGTAGAACAAATACCAGACGCTATTTCACTATGCCTAGGAGAACCAGGCGAAACTGCTTCCTCACACATTGTTGAAGCCGCGTGCAACTCATTACGAGAGGGAAAAACAAAATACACAGACGTTTTAGGCATACCAGAATTCCGCGAGGCAGCTGCAAATTATACGAATAGAGTAAAAGGTTTAAACTACAACGCAGACACAGAAATTCAAGCCGTTGACGGCGCTACTATTGGATTATATTTAGCTATTAAATCAGTAATAGATCCGGGAGATGAGGTTATTATTCCATCTCCATACTTCACATCATACGATGCAGAAGTGCTAATGTGCGAAGGAATTCCAGTAACTGTAGCCCTTAAGCCAGAACATGGAATGCATATTAATGCAGCAGAAATACGCAAAGCTATATCGCCACGCACTAAAGCCATCATTATCAATTCTCCATGCAACCCAACCGGTGCTGTAACAACCGCAGAAGAACTCGAAGAAGTTGCAAAATTATGCCAAGAATTTAATCTTTGGGTAATTTCTGACGAAGTCTACCATCCATTCGTATTCGCAAGCAATCCAGAAACTGAACCTTGCGGAAATGCTGTAGCACCATCTATTGCAGCAGCTGAAGGAATGCACGAACGAACCATTATTGTAGAAAGTTTATCGAAAACTTATGCAATGACAGGATGGAGAATTGGATATATTCTTGCACCAAGTCAAGTTATTGAGCAAACCAGCAAAATTGCAGAAATGATGCATTCTTCTGTAAATTCTACCGCACAATATGGCGGCGTAGCTGCATTAACAGGTCCGCAAGATCACGTGCGCGAAATGAGAGAAGAATATCGTGCAAAACGTCAGCTTGTTATAGACGGATTGGCAAATTGCAATGCATTGCGTCTTATAGAGCCTCAAGGTGCATTCTACGTTTTTGTTGACGTTCGACCAACTGGTTTAAGTTCAGAAGAATTTAGCAAAAAACTTTTAGATGAAGAAAAAGTTGCTGTTGTGCCAGGAGAAGCCTTTGGCGCAGAAGGAAGCGGATTCGTGCGACTATCTTACGCTGGGAAAGCAGAAGAACTTAAAGAAGGCGTAGCGCGCATAAGCAAATTTGCACTTGCGCAACAAGCTTTACATGCTGCATAAAATATTAGTTATTAACGAATATAAATATAAATAAAATTATTGCCCCTTGGTAGATAATCCAAAGGGCAATAATTTTAATTCCTTACGAAATAAGAACTACGCAATAGTCATAGAAGAAGAATTATTCGTAGCAGTGCCAGTTTGTTGAGTTATGGCAGCCAAGAAATCACGGTTTGAAGCAGTTTTCTTCAATCGAGGAATCAAAGTCTGATACGCTTGCTCTGCCTCAAGACCACCAAAGAGACGGCGCAAACGATAAATAACTGGCAAATCTGCAGCTGGAGTAATTAACTCCTCGCGACGAGTTCCAGAAGCATTAATATCTACTGCTGGGAAGAGACGCTTATCAGCCAAATCTCTACTCAAACGCAATTCCATATTTCCAGTGCCCTTAAACTCTTCGAAGATTACTTCATCCATCTTAGAGCCGGTTTCAACCAATGCAGAAGAAATAATCGTCAAAGAGCCGCCGTCTTCAATATTTCGAGCAGCACCGAAGAACTTCTTTGGTGGGTACAACGCCTGAGCATCAACACCACCGGAAAGAATACGACCAGAAGTAGGAGCAGCAATATTGTAGGCTCTAGCCAAACGAGTCATAGAATCAAGCAAAACCACAACATCCTGGCCAAGCTCAACCAAACGCTTAGCGCGCTCAATAGCAAGCTCAGCGACAGTAGTGTGATCCGTTGCAGGACGATCGAATGTAGAAGAAATCACTTCGCCTTGCACAGTGCGTTCCATATCGGTAACTTCTTCTGGACGCTCATCGACAAGCACAACCATAAGATGCACTTCAGGATTATTTGTAGTAATTGCATTTGCAATATTCTGAAGAGTAATAGTTTTACCAGCCTTTGGTGGCGACACAATCAAACCGCGCTGACCTTTACCAATTGGGGCAACTAAATCAATGACACGTCCCAACATGCGATTAGGAGTAGTTTCTTGCTTTAAACGCTCCTGCGGATATAACGGCGTCAACTTAGCAAATTGCGGTCGAGACTGAGCTTCTTCAACGCTCATGCCATTAATGCTATTAACAGTTTGCAACGGAACAAACTTCTGACGCTGATTCCTGCGATCACCCTCGCGAGGAGCACGAATGGAGCCTTGAACTGCATCACCCTTGCGTAAACCATATTTTTTAATTTGGCTCATTGAAACATACACATCGTTAGGACCAGGCAAATAACCAGAAGTGCGCACAAATGCGTAAGATTCTAAGACATCAACAATTCCGGCTACTGGTACGAGCTCTTCCTGAGGCTCTTCACGGCGAGTCTCGCGTAAATCATGTTCTTCACGAGAGTCACGTGCATCACGCGCATCGCGATCAAGACGAACATTGCGATCATTACGATCTTGACGTTCTCCACGCTCAGCACGACGTTCATCACGATCGTCACGTTCTACTCGATCCATGCGTTCTGAACGATTCTGTCGATCTGAATAATCTGAACGAGACTCATCGTAATCACGCGCACGACCGCGCATACGACGCTGGAAACGATCAGCACGATTTTGCTGTTCTTCTCTATCAAAGTCACGAGAAGCTACACGCTGACGACGCTGCTCACCCTCTGCGTGAGAATCTTCACCAGGTAATGTTGCCAAAATTTGATCCAACTCATGCGAATCCATCCCATCTTCTCTACGATCGCGATTATCATTACGATCTTCTGAGGAACGACGACGCTGGAATGTATTATTACGATTCGCATCGCGTCGATAATTTTTATTCCCAAAATCTTCTTCGTCTCTATATCGACGATCTGAAGCAGCATTGGGAACCAAAACTTCTAACGCTTCTAAATCACTATTGTCTTTCGATGACCTAACATCTTCTATATCCGTACTAGTATCTGCAGTTTTATTAGCATTCACAACATCACGAGGAACACGCACACTTACACCTGCAGGCGCTTCTCCCCCATTACGAGCAGCCGTCAGTGTAGCCACCAACTCAGGCTTACGCATTGTAGATGTACCACGCAAACCCATTTGTTTCGCAAGATCTTTCAATTCTGAAAGCTTCATTTTTTCAAGATTCTGGCCTGTTGCCACAATTTTACCTTTCCTTAACTCGCACGGAATAGAGACCCGGCAAGTCTTTACATGGAAGATTACGGAAAAATCCGTCACGAACTCGTTGCTATTTCATAACAATTCATATGTACATAACAACGAACATTATGTATGCTACTACAGCTATACGACGCTGTACAATGCGACGCGCCATAGTATTTAGTATTTTATTGCAATTTCTATAAAGCCTTTAAAGAGCTACTCACATAAACAAAAAGCGCCAATAACCTGGGTAACACCCAGTATTATTGACGCTATATCGCTAAATTATTTGCGCTTTAAAATCAAACGCTCAAATTTATACGAGAATTAATTACTACTTCTTTTCGTGATACGACTTTTCAGTATTAACAGACCACACGTTCTTCTTAGAAGTTTCTCCAGTTCGGATATCTTCTACAGCCTCAATAGCAGTTGCCATTGAATGATCTTGGTTATTATAACGATGCTGTCCATTACGACCAACACAATACAAATTACCAAAGCCATCAAGATAATCAATCAATTCAGGCATCTGAGCGTATGTGTCAAAGTAAGCAGGATATGCCTTTGGAACTCGCTCACGGTGAGAATCAAGAACATCTTCCTCACCATTGATAACCTGCATACGAGTCAACTCGTCAATAGCCATCTTGCGAGCATCATCATCACTCATATTCCAGAAGTCGTCGCCTTCGTCGCAGAAGTACTCAAGACCAATCCAAACAGTGTTATCAACATCCTTAACGAGATATGGGCTCCAGTTGTTGAAGATTTGCAAACGTCCGACTTTATATCCAGGATCCTGCACGTAAATCCAGCAATCAGGAACAATAGGAGGATTACCAAGCGTTGGAATAGTGGTAGTATTACGCAGACGCACGCGCTTAACAAGCAAGCCTACAGTCACAAAATCGCGATAAGGCAAACCTTTGGCAACGCGTTGCATTTCTGCTGGAACTTCAGCCTTTTCGTCACCATTTGCACCCTGCTCAAGAGCAGCTACCAAATCCTTAATTGGCATAGAAGATATAAACTGGTCGGCGTGCAATTCTGAACGCTCTCCATTTGCATCTTCAACTACAACACTGGAAATCTTTCCGTCTGCTTGCTTAATAGCAACTACCTTTGCGTCTGTGCGCACAGTAGCACCGTTTTCGCGGCAACGACGCTCAACCGTTTCCCACAACTGACCAGGACCAAGCTTTGGATACCAGAATTCCTCAATTAATGAGGTTTCTACTTCCTTTTCCTTGCCTTTTTTCTTAGGGAAAAGCTTGGAAAAAGCGTTCTTCAACACTTCCACAATGCTCAAACCCTTAACACGCTGAGCACCCCAATCGGCAGAAATCTGGCTTGGATGCCTACCCCAAAGCTTCTCTGTATAGCCCTCAAAGAACATGGAATAAAGTTTCTTGCCGAAACGATTAATGTAGAAATTCTCAAGATTAGTTTCTGGCAACTTGTGAATCATAGACCACAAATAGCTGAAGCCAACCTTCATAGTCAAGATAAAGCCCATAGAACGCAAGGTTGCTGCAGAAAGAGAAATTGGATAATCAAAGAAATGATGATTCCAGAAAATACGAGAAACGCGATGACGCTTCAACATCACTTCATCTTCAACTTCAGGATCAGGTCCACCTGCTTCCAAATCATGATGACGACCAAGCTTTTTATCATCATATGAAGGCGCACCCTGGAGAGGTAGCATTTCACGCCACCACTGCATAATACGGTCATCTTTTGAGAAGAAACGATGACCGCCAATATCCATACGATTGCCGTTATACTTCACAGTACGCGAAATGCCACCAAACTCACGCGTGGCTTCGAGCACTGTTACGTCGTAGCGGCTAGATCCGCCATCCTTAACGAGTTCCCAGGCTGCCGTCAACCCTGCCGGACCACCACCAATAATTACCACAGATTCCTTTGGGGATTGTGTATCCGTCACTTGTCCTCCATCTTAATACATCAAATTTTTACGAAAACACTTTGCGTGCTAGGTAAGCAATTCCTATACATCCTTATTGAGCATACGCGCATCACGCGATAGATTCAGGAATGTCAATGTCTGTTTTTTGTACTTCTTCAACATTTACATCTTTAAAAGTTACTATTCGTACATTTTTAACAAAACGCGAAGGGCGGTAAACATCCCATACCCAAGCGTCCGTAAGTTGAACATCAAAATAAACATCCTGACCTGCTGAACGCACATTAAAATCGACTTTATTGGCTAAATAAAATCGTCGCTCTGTTTCTACAACATAAGTAAAAAGCTTAATAACATCACGGTATTCTTTGTATAACGCAAGTTCTGCATCGGTTTCATAGTTGTCGAGATCTTCGGCGCTCATTACTTACCTTCCGTATTACGTTTGCGTCCACGACCTATAATGCGCCACCAAGCTTTTTTTGATGAACTTCCTTCAGAGACGTTTACATTGTACGGCCATGCTTCATCAAGATTATCACGATGCACAGGTATAGCCACAGAATGTTCATGCGCACTCAAAGCTTCAATTACACCAGGATTTTCTTCAATAACGTGTAACCCAAAAGCATCTAGCGAGCGAATAGCATCATATTCATCTACAAGAGTGTCCATTACAACAAAATCTTGATATTTTTGATTCTGGGCATCCCATAATGCATCGCGCGCAGTGCCTGTTTTTACAAAGCCAAGCGATTGATACACCGAAAGCGAACGAGTATTAGTTGCCGGAACTCCCACCCAAATTCTATGCAACCCTAGACCAGTCGGCTCTGATGCAAAAGCATAAGTCATAACTCTAGGCATCGCATCGCGCGAATAGCCTCTTCCTCGATAATTTTTGCCTAAAACAACTTGAATTCGAGCACTGCGAGACCATCCGTCAATATCTATAAGGAAAATCATGCCAATAATGTCGCCGGAAGCGTTATTTGAATCATCCAAAACATCAGGAACAATCGCCCACGCAATAGTGTGACGCAATTGAACATCGCCAGCAAAACGACAAGATTCAGAAGGATTTTCGCCAATAAGACTATCTTTAGTCCATTGCATAGAGCTTTCAACCCACGAATGAACCATAGAACGCTCTGAATTAGCATCCTTTCCAGTAATAACTGCAGCACCATCAAATGCGCACAAATCATCCATTCTTTGCAAATCATTGCACGTAGCTGGACGAAGGTGCGCCATCTCTCCGCGAATTTGAGGAATTACTATAGATTTTGGTAACTCGCGAGAGTTAATAACACCATCATTGGTTTGTTGCATAGTCACCTACTTGTATTGTGCCTTTGAGAATTAAGCCCTTCGCATAATTCTCATGTCGCATAATATATGATAATCCCGAAGACGAAAAATGCCTCGCAATGTTGATAAATAGTAAATTCTGCGCACCTGCTACACAAACAAATCTGATTTGAGCATGCAGCAAGTACGCAGCACTTACTTTTGAATATTGATTACGCTTTTACGTTTATACATTAGCGTTATCAAATATTAAATTTTTCAGCCTTTACGGCACTTTTCAGCCTTTGATTTTTGCCATCACAATCTTAGTAACAGCCTTAGCATCAGCCTGACCTTTAGTCGCACGCATGACAGCGCCAATAATTGCACCCATCGGCTTCATGTTTCCAGACTTAAGCTTTTCGGCAACTTCAGGATCGGCTGCAAGAGCAGCGTCAACAGCAGCTTCCAAAGCACCGTCGTCGTTCATAACCTTAAATCCGTGCTTCTTAACAACTTCATCAGGTTTACCCTCGCCAGCCAAAACGCATGCAACAGTTTGCTTAGCGAGCTTATCGTTAAGATTGCCGTCTGCAATTAACTTTTCAACTTCAGCCACATCTTGCGGAGTAATAGGCAATTCTTCCAAAGTCACGCCACGAGTGTTTGCTTCGCGAGCAAGCTCACCAAGCCACCACTTCTTAGCACCTGCCGCACTTGCGCCAGCCTTAACGGTTTCTTCAACCAAATCAAGAGCATCCGCGTTAAGAATATCTCGCATTTCAAGATCGCTAATACCCCATTCGCTTTGCAAACGGTTACGACGCTCGCGAGGCATTTCAGGCATTTGCGCCTTCATGCGCTCAATATGCTCTTTAGTGATGTGAAGCATAACCAAATCAGGATCTGGGAAGTAGCGATAATCGTCAGCATCCGACTTCACACGACCGCCAGCAGTAGTCTGAGTTGCCTCATCCCAGTGACGAGTTTCCTGCAAAATCTCGCCGCCTTCACTCAAAATAGCAGCTTGACGACGAATCTCATATTGGAGCGTCTTTTCGATTCCGCGGAATGTGTTCACATTCTTAGTTTCTGAACGCGTACCAAATGGATCGGTTGGCTTGCGACGGAGCGAAACGTTCACGTCAGCACGCATATTGCCCTGCTCCATGCGAGCGTGAGAAATGTTGAGAGCGCGAACAATATCGCGAATAGCACGCATGTATGCGCCTGCGATTTCTGGAGCGCGGCTGCCAGCGCCTTCGATTGGCTTAGTTACAATCTCGATTAAAGGCACACCTGCGCGATTGTAATCAACCAAAGAATGATTTGCGCCTTCAATACGGCCGTCAGCACCACCAACGTGCGTATTCTTACCAGCATCATCTTCAATGTGAGCGCGCTCAATCGGAACGCGGAACACGGTTCCATCTTCAAGCTCAACATCCAAGTAACCGTTGCCATTAGTAGGCTTATCGTACTGGGAGATCTGATAATCGCGAGGCATATCTGGGTAGAAGTAGTTCTTACGAGCGAACTGGCTCCACTCAGCAATTTCGCAATGCAATGCCAAACCAAGCTTAATTGCATAATCAACTGCAGCCTTGTTTACAACTGGCAAAGAGCCTGGCAAACCAAGACTTACAGGAGTTAGCTGAGTATTTGGCTCACCGCCAAAAGATACTTCTGCTGGGCAGAACAGCTTTGTGCGCGTGCTAAGCTCAACGTGAGTTTCCAAACCGAATACTGGATCAAACTGCTCAACAGCATCGGCGTATTTCATAAGTTTTTCAGCCATGAGAATCCTTCTTACTTAAGCTTTGCTTAACTTTACTTAGCCAATGAATCGAGCCAGCCAGCCTTAAGCGACTTCCAGATTGAGCCGCCCCACTGCTCTTCGAGAGCAGCTTCCAACGCTGCTGCAGGCTTGTACATCTTTTCATCATGGCATTGCGGAGCAATAATCTGAATGCCAACAGGCAAACCGTCGTCACTTAAGCCAGCTGGGAGACTCAAAGCAGGAACTCCAGCCATGTTTGCAGGAATCGTAGCAATATCGTTCATATACATAGAAAGCGGATCGTCCATCTTCTCACCAAACTTAAATGCCGTTGTAGGGCTTGTTGGAGAAATAAGAACATCTACTTTCTTAAACGCTTCTTCGAAATCGCGAATAATAAGCGTACGAACTTTCTGTGCAGAACCATACCAAGCATCGTAATAGCCAGCGGAAAGCGCGTAAGTACCGAGAATAATACGGCGCTTTACTTCGTCACCGAAACCAGCTTCACGAGTTGCAGCCATCATATTTGCGGCCGTCTGAGGCTTGTCTGCTGGCGGCATTACGCGCAAACCGTAGCGCATGCCGTCGTAGCGAGCCAAGTTGGAGCTAACTTCGGAAGGCATAATAATGTAGTAAGCAGCCAAAGAATAAGGGAAATGAGGGCAGGAAACTTCCGTAACCTCTGCACCCATATCCTTAAGCAGCTGCACCGCCTCATTAAAGCGAGCTTCAACGCCTGGCTGGAAGCCTTCGCCACTAAGCTCTTTAACTAAACCAACCTTCAAGCCCTTCAAATCACGGCGAGCACCCTCGCGTGCAGCCTGAGCCATTGGAGGAACAGGAGCTGGAATAGAAGTAGAATCGCGCCTATCGTTACCACCGATAATTTCCTGCAAAAGCGCAGAATCAAGAACGGTACGAGAAACAGGTCCAATCTGATCCAAGGAACTTGCCATAGCGATTGCACCAAAACGGCTAACACCGCCATAAGTTGGCTTTGCGCCGACTGTACCAGTTAAAGCACCTGGCTGACGAATAGAGCCACCTGTATCTGTACCCAAAGCAATAGGAGCCTCGAATGCAGCAACAGCTGCAGCTGAACCGCCGCCGGAACCACCAGGAACACGCTCAGTATCCCAAGGATTGCAAGTAGTTTGATAAGCAGAATGTTCTGTAGAAGAACCTTGAGCAAACTCATCCAAATTAGTCTTGCCGAGAATTGGCATGCCAGCTGCTTTGAGCTTTTCAATAACAGTAGCATCGTAAGGTGGAACCCAGCCTTCGAGGATCTTCGATGCTGCAGTGGTTGGAATGCCTTTAGTGACAATCATGTCTTTAATTGCAATTGGAACGCCTGCAAGCTCAGGCAAGCCTTCAGTCTCACCATTAGCGTTCTTAGCATCAAAAGCATCTGCCTGCTCGAGAGCAATATCTGCAGAAACATGCAAGAATGCCTTAATTTCTGGCTCTGCAGATTCAATGACTGCCAAGTGAGCTTCAACAAGTTCACGGCTAGAAACTTCTTTAGCTTTTACAGCCTTTGCCATATCGGCAGCAGAAAGTTTTACCAAATCTTGAGTATTAGTCATGTTTTTATTCCTCCCCCAAAATTCGAGGCGCTACAAACATGCCAGACTCACTTCTAGGAGCATCCGAAAGAGCTTCTTCTTGAGTCAAAGGTGTAGCAGGCTCATCTGGACGCAAATAAGCTTCCAAAGGCACTGGATTTGCAGTAGGTGGCACATCTTCGCCAGCAACTTCCTGCACTTTATTAATAGATTCTGCAATGACGTTCAATTCGCCTTGCAAGCGACTGATTTCTTCGTCGCTTAAAGCAATCTGGGATAAAACGCCCAAATGCTCAATTTCTTCGCGTGTGAATGTAGGCATAACCTCAACTATATGTGTGATACGTGACCTTCGTTAGTAGAAAAAAGCAATGTGGATAAAAGCTTTATGAGAATTATTTGTTGATTATTTTGTTTTATTGAGAAAGTACTACAAATTAATTCTTTAAGACTGAAGCAATTAAAAATTGCGCATGTGTAACACTAAATAATACTTGCACAAATATTTTGCATATATTTTCACAAAATTATCACGAATCAAAATACGTAAAATCCGTTCATTTTATCTGTCAACACGCCGAAACGACAAAACTGACGTAACAAAAAAGTGTTGGTATTTCAGCATTATTTAAACTTTTGTTTGAAACTTAAAAAATTATTTTAAACAATTATCGCATAAATAAAAAGTGTGTAATAATCGTGTGATGTGAGAAGCTGAAGCTGATGCACTGAAGCATATATATGCACTGAAGCACGTATTTGCAGCATCTCACTGAAAAAATAATTTGAAATAAAATCTAATAAAAATCGAAGGATACATATGAAGAGCACAAAGTTCTACCGTAATGCAGCAATGTTGTTGCTCGCGGGCGCGACTATTATTCCACAATGCTTAGCAGTTCCAGCAATGGCAGATTCTTCTGCAAAGCCTTCTGCACCAGCTGCATCTTGCGCAGCTAGCAAGGACTCGCTGAACAACTACTTGTGGGATTTGCATTACGATAAAACGAATATTCTCGCACGTCACGGCGAAACAATTAACAATAAATTCTCTAGCGATAGCTTCAACAATAACGGTGAATTCGTTGTTGTTGAGCATCAGAAGAAGAACATCACCAATACAACGTCAAACTTGTCGGTAACTTCGGCCAACAATGATCGCGTGTATCCTGGTGCATTATTCCGCGCTGACCAGAATTTGATGGATAACATGCCAAGCTTGATTTCAGCAAATCGCGCACCATTAACTTTGAGCATTGATTTGCCAGGCTTCCATGGCGGCGAGAGTGCTGTAACCGTGCAACATCCAACCAAGAGCTCCGTTACTTCAGCAGTTAACGGCTTAGTTTCTAAGTGGAATGCACAATATGCAGCAAGCCATCATGTGGCAGCTCGTATGCAGTATGATTCCGCAAGCGCACAGAGCATGAACCAGCTCAAAGCTAAGTTTGGTGCTGATTTTGCAAAGATTGGCGTACCGCTGAAGATTGATTTCGATGCAGTACACAAGGGTGAGAAGCAGACTCAAATTGTGAACTTCAAGCAAACTTACTACACAGTAAGCGTTGACGCTCCAGATAGCCCAGCAGATTTCTTTGCTCCATGCACTACGCCAGAAAGCTTGAAGAACCGTGGCGTTGACAGCAAACGCCCACCAGTTTACGTGTCAAACGTAGCTTATGGTCGCTCAATGTACGTAAAGTTCGATACCACCAGCAAGAGCACTGATTTCCAGGCTGCAGTAGAAGCAGCAATTAAGGGCGTAGAAATTAAGCCAAACACCGAATTCCATCGCATTCTCCAGAATACTTCTGTTACTGCAGTGATTCTCGGCGGCAGCGCTAACGGCGCAGCAAAGGTTATTACCGGCAATATCGATACGCTGAAGGCTTTGATTCAGGAAGGTGCAAATTTGAGCACCTCTAGCCCAGCTGTTCCAATCGCTTACACTACTTCCTTCGTAAAAGATAACGAAGTAGCAACTCTCCAGAGCAACAGCGATTATGTTGAGACTAAGGTTTCTGCTTACCGTGACGGTTATTTGACCTTGGATCACCGTGGAGCTTATGTAGCTCGCTACTACGTCTACTGGGATGAGTACGGCACTGATATCGACGGAACTCCATACGTACGTTCTCGCGCTTGGGAAGGAAACGGCAAGTATCGTACCGCTCACTTCAGCACAACGATTCAGTTCAAGGGCAATGTGCGCAATCTTCGCATTAAGTTGGAAGAAAAGACCGGCTTGGTATGGGAACCATGGCGTACAGTGTACAACCGTACTGATTTGCCGTTGGTTCGTCAGCGCACAATCAAGAACTGGGGCACAACCTTGTGGCCTCGCGTTGCTGAAACTGTAAAGAATGACTGAACTCATATTGCAATTGAGCATAAATAAATAAAACTGAAAAAATTAAGGACTTTATCTTGTAGCCAGTTACAAGATAAAGTCCTTAATTTTTTACACAAATAGGGTTTCTATTACATTTTTCGCAGTAGGATTTAGTTATGTTAGAGATACAAAATATATCCAAGTACTATAAAAACAGCAAGTACTCAATAATATTTCTTTTGTAGCAGAAGATAGCAAAGTTACGGGATTTGTTGGCCCTAACGGTTCAATCAACTGCGCTATATTGCGCATTGGGACTCATAAAAGCCAATGAAGGTGAAGTATTATTCGACGGCGTCCCATACAAAAAGCTTAATTCCCCAATAAAAACAGTCGGCAAAGTATTAGATTTAAAAGCTAATTATAGAAATACTAGTTCTATAAAAAGCTCACATTCGTTGCAAAATATTGTAAAATTCCAAAAAGTCGCGTATCAGAGATTATGGATATTGCCGGAATCAGCTCTATGCAAAATATGAAAATCAAAGAAATATCAACCGGCATGCGCAACCACAACATACTAAGCCTACTACCGAGCTACCATTGCCTGATACTTCATATATTGGACCAGAGTATGCTCATCCTCAATTTGCTAAAAAGAAACAAGATGATCAGGATTCTCAAGAAAATGCACAATGAGCTTAGTGCCAGAATTAGTGCCATCTATTATTGCTATGGTTGCTTGAGCCGTTGTGCTATTTGCAGTGGGTGCTTTACTTCTAGCAAAAAGAATTAAAACTAGTATCAGCAAATAGTTGCAACAAATAAACCCCGCTCGTTTGCTCAGTAATGATTGCAATCGAACGGGGCTTATTTTTTATTTATACTTACTATGTTTAAATATCGCGATGCTTTTCAATAACGTAGCCAATTGCGTACATGATTACAGCCCAAGCAAGAACCACTAAACCGGACTGCCACCATGTAAAAACATATGCGTTTGGTGGAAGTTGCAGCCCAGAATTAGCGGAGGCTTCTAAGAATTGGCTTACAGCACTGCCTGGCAAAATCTGAATAAGTATTGAAGTCCACTTCGCAAAATTGCTTGCAAGCATAATAATGCTAACAATGGTCTGCAGAATCACCACGGCTCCAATAACGCACATAATTCCGCCAGCAGTTGACTTGCAAATCATGCCAAAACCGTACGCCATTGCTGACACAACAACCATAATTGCAGGAGAGCCAAGGAACAGAGTAAGCGGCAATTTCCACACGTTGCTTCCCGATAATCCGGAAATGTTATCTCCCATAAAAGCTAATTCTGCAGCAGCTAGCGAAACTGTCATTGCAATAAGTTGGGCTACAAAAACGTAGATTGCAACCGCAACAAATTTAGCCGTAAAGAACATACCCCTTCGAGGTACAGCAGTAAGAGAAGCCTGAATCGAAGTTGTAGAATGCTCCGCGGTTACAGCAAGCACTGCAAAAATCGCCAAAACAATCAAAGATATAGAAGCAAAGCTAATAACTAAGCGGAAAATGCCTTCTTGAGATGCAATAAGATCACTTTTATCGCTCGGCCCAACGGTAATCGCAGCACTTGATTTGCTACCAGCTGCACCATTGTTATGAACGTCAACTTTAGACATTGCTTTCTGCACAAGCGCGATAATAAAACTAAAAATTACTGGCAAAACAATTGTTAATGCCATGCACCACCACGTAGACGCAAGTCCGCGCAGCTTAACAATTTCAGATTTAAGCGTGTGCATAAATGTAAGGCGTAAGTGCTGAGCGTTCATGCTGCGGCCTGTTTTGTAAGAATTGCTCGCCGGATATTCAACAGCTTGTTCAATTTGCCCACTCATTTTGCGCTCCTTCCATCTACATATTGCGTTCCAGTCGCAGCAGTAGTATTTGGCAATGCTTTTGTTACGTACTGCTCTTGACCGTGCGTAAGAGCCAAATATGCTTCCTCAAGCGAAGCATGCTCTTGATTCAGCTGATATACCAAAATCTGATTATCCGCAATTTCGCGCGCAATCTGGTTGAGCTCGCAACCTGTTACCTTAAAAAGTTCGCCTTCTTGAGCGTCTTGAGGCGTGCGCTTATCAGGCAAAATCTTGCATTCGGGATGATTTTGTGTAAGCACTTGCTTTAGTTTTTCACCTTCTGGAGTTACAAGTCGCACAGCGTGCTGAGAATGTGCATTAACAAAATCTTGTACTGTTGTGCGCTCCAAAATTTCTCCGTGCGCAATAATCACAAGATTATCTGCAGTAAGAGCAACTTCGCTCATTAAGTGGGAACTAAGTAAAATTGCACGGCCTTCGCTTGCATAATACTTGCATAATTCGCGAACCCACTTAACACCTTCCGGATCCAAGCCGTTAACCGGTTCGTCAAGTATGAGATTGTGCGGATCTGCTAAAAGAGCCGCAGCAATGGAAAGACGCTGACCCATGCCAAGCGAGAATGAACCTGCCTTGCGATTTTTTACACTAGTCAAACCAGTAATATCAATGACTTCATCGACACGTTTCTTTGATATTCCGTGAGTTAAAGCCAATGAATACAGGTGATTGTAAGCCGTTCGACCTCTGTGAGCAGACTTTGCATCAAGAACCGCGCCAACTTCCGTCATTGGGGATGTGATTTTTGCGTAAGGTTTTCCGTCAATAAGAGAAGTGCCACTATTGGCGTGAATAAGATTTAACGCGCAACGCATGGTGGTAGATTTACCAGCGCCATTAGGACCTAAAAAGCCCGTGACTTTACCGTCTTCGGCGACGAAAGAAACGTCGTTAAGCACTGTTTTTGCGCCGAAACGCTTTGTAATATGTTGAAATTCTAACATAAATTAACAATATCACAAATAAAAAAAATACACATTAAATGTAAGCGTTTATAAGTACAAGCTGCTACGTTTTAACTAATATTGCTGATGAGATTCTGCTGACAAAATTCTGCTACCGAAATTCTAATTAATATTTTATTAAGATTCAGCAATTTGGTACTGCATGCTGAGCAATCCACGCGTGCATAGAAACAGCTGCAGCAGCTCCTGCATTTAGTGAGCGAACAGAGCCGAATTGCGAAATATAAACAACGTCATCCGCCATCTCTAGTGCTTTTTTAGAAAGACCTGGACCTTCTGCACCAAAAAGCATAAGACAACGTTTAGGGAACTTGTAGTTTTCCATAGCAACAGCACCTGGAATAATATCGAGCGCTATAACGCGAGCGTTTTTAGCGTCTTGTTCCTTAATATTTGCGATTTTTTCGGCTTCTTTATTGCCTTCTGCTTGTGCTTTAAGCAAAAATTGATGCGCTTCTTCTGCTTCTTTAAGCATATTTTCGCGCCAATTAGTTACTAGAGTTTCAATAGTTGGGCAGCACTCAACGTATTGGTAAAGCTCAGTCATTAACGAGCCTTTACGATTCCATTTATGAGGCCCTACGATATACACTTTTTTAGCAGTAAATGCGTTTGCAGTGCGAACCATAGAGCCTATGTTGAAATCGTGAGTCCAATTTTCTACAGCTACTTCAAACTCATGACGGCCCTTAGAATCGAGATCCGCTTTTATGGTCTCTACTTTCCAGTACCGGTAACGGTCTAAAACGTTACGCTGGTCGCCTTCGTCTAGTAATTCAGTGCTAAATCGCGCATCATAATTTGGCGATTCTGGATTATCTGGGCGAGGTTCACCTGGATGCTCTTCTTCCCACGGGCCAACTCCTATAGGTCGGAATTCTGGCTCATCGGAAGCTTTTGCAGCCAAAGTAATTGGATTCGGTTCGTGCATGTGTGAGTTTTGCTCCGCTTAAAGTATTAATTTGCGCTTAGTATTGGCAGCTAGTAATTGCAACTAGTCTTGGCAGCCGTCAGTTGCGCAATCACCTGTGCAGCCTGACTTGCAGTGACCGCCACAGCAATTGTCCTCGCAGCATGGCTCAGTGCAACCATCATGAGCACAATCACCAGTGCACTCTACCTTGCAATGACCGCCACAGCAGTTATCTTCACAGCATGGCTCAGTGCAGCCGTCATGCTTACAATCGCCAGTGCATTTAACCTCGCAATGACCGCCACAGCAATTGTCGTTGCAGCAATCGTCGTGATCTGCATCTGCACGTAATTCTTCTTCATCGAAAGCTTGAACAAATGCCATTTTAGTACTCTCCTCACTTATTGGATTTACTAATTGAAGATGCCTTGTGCCTTGTTCGTCGGCGTCAACACCACCAATTAATGCAACTATAGCAAGAATTTGCGCGCCTTGCTGATGAACAATGCCAAAATCAAGACTTAATTCATTTCCGTGTCGTAAAGTCACAAGCGAAGAAGTTTGAACATACGATTTTTCAGAAAGCCAAGAGTCAAGCAACAGCACTCGCTTGCCTTTAACTGACGGGCCTTTTGTTGCAGGAAAAACAAAATCCATAACAAAGCCGTCGAGTGCAATTCCTTTACGTTCTGCAGCATGAATAAGCGCAAAAACCATCGGCACCGCAGCAGCAGTTAACGCGCCAACAGCGTCAACATCGCGTTCTAACGAATACCCAGCTTTCTCAATTGCGTCAAAAAGAACATCTCCAACCAGCTTAGAGCCACGCTGAGCAAATGTAACAGAAAACAGTTCACTAAATGGTTTCGCAATCATATCTGCACAAAGCATGCGTTTAAGCTCAGCGCGTTCCTCTTGTAATTCTGCCATTTTTGCACTCCTTAGCGTTAGAGTTCTTCAATTTTTGATGCTTTAATGTTTTTATGCTTAACGATCTTCTACTGATACTTCCGGAGCGCTCAGCTCTTTAACATCAGCTTTATCGGAATCTATAAGATCTATTGAAGCAATAACTTTACTTTGATCTAACTTCTGAAGTTTACGCGCTGTTACCAACACTCGCGACTCAAGCGAAGAAGCAAACTTATTGTAAGCTGCAACTGTTCTTGCCAAAGATACGCCAAGTTTTGAAGCATTTTCTCCAAGAACTGCAAAGCGATCGTACAATTCTCGAGATAAATCGAAAAGTTCTTTTGCATCATCTGTGAGACTTTGCTGCTGCCATGCGTACGCAACAGACTTAAGCACAGCCCACAAAGTAACTGGCGAAGTGAGTGCTACTTTTTGCGCAAAAGCATCATCCATAAGCGTTGGATCCGCTTCAAGAGCCGCCTGAAGCAACGCTTCGTTTGGAATAAATGCAACTACAAAATCTGGTGCTGTTTCAAAAGCCTGCCAATATGCTTTAGCTCCCAATACTCTAACGTGTTCTCGCAAAGCCTTAGCATGCGCTTTTAGAAGCTCACTTCTTCTAGCTAATTCTTCGTCACTTGCATTATCTGGTATTTCGCAAGCGCGTTGATAATCCGCATATGGAACTTTTGCATCAACTGGAATTGTTTTGCCTCCTGGCAGATGCACAACCATATCTGGCCTCTGCTGTTCGCCATTTACTCCAGTTACAACAACCTGCGTATCAAAATCAACATGTTCAAGCAAGCCTGCGGATTCCACAATATTCTTTAGCTGAGCCTCGCCCCAAGCTCCGCGGACCTTGTTATTTCGCAATGCTGCAGAAAGCGAACTTGTTTCGCGGTCAAGCCTTGTTTGCTGCTCGCTTAAGCCTTTAAGCTGAGTGCTCAGCACACCCATTTCTTGCTTACGTCCTTCTTCAATCTGCGAAACTTTATTCTTCAGAGCTTCAAGATTGTCTTTTACTGGAGCAAGCGCTTCCAAGACTTTACCTTGCTCTTTCAAAGTTTTTTCACGATTTAACCGTTCGCGTTCTTCTCGCTCTGCACGCAATTGTTCTTCGCGATTCACTCGCAATTGTTCTGCTTGCTGCGCTTTTAACAACTCAGACTCAACAAATTTCAATCGCTCAGCAAGCTGCTCTGCTTGTGTGCGATATCGTATAGCCTGATTGCCATTTTCTTGCGCTTGAGTGCGCGCTTGTTCATACTGCGAGCGCAATTCGTTAAATTCGCGTTGACTTACGCCATTAGCGCCTTGCATTCCAGAGTTGTGCTTAACAATAGCCAGCACAACAATGGCGGTTATTACGACAGCAACCACCATTAAAACAAGCATCACAATATTATCGAACATACGTTCTATTAAACACTATTGAGTTGACTTTTAAAACATAACTAGACACGTGCATTATCTAATACAAAAATAGCGCGCTGTCTACTGGGGAATAATCCAATAAACAGCACGCTTTGTTTTATTTGACTACATTAAAGAATGCAGGCACTACGCAATCTTTAGAATCACATGGTCGCTAGTATTCTCACAATCCGCAACTACACGAGCGCCATCATGCATCTTTCCAGAAAGCAGCAACCGCGCAAGCTGGTCGCCAATTTCTGTTTGAACCAATCTGCGTAACGGACGAGCACCATAAACTGGATCGTAGCCATGCTCCGCAAGCCAAGCGCGAGCAGAGTCACTCACATCCAAGCTAATACGGCGGTCGCTCAAGCGCGCAGCCACTTGACGAACTTGAATATCCACAATTCCGCCAAGCTCTTCGCGGCTCAACGGATGGAACATAACAAGTTCATCCAAACGGTTGATGAACTCTGGCTTAAACTCAGCGTGAACAGCGTTCATAACAGCCTTGCGCTTAGCAGCATCGTCCAAGCCTTCTTGCACAAGGAATTGCGAACCCAAGTTTGATGTCATAATCAAAATCGTATTCGTAAAATCAACCGTTCTACCTTGTCCGTCAGTCAAACGACCATCGTCCAAAACCTGCAACAAAACGTCGAATACTTCTGGATGTGCCTTCTCAACTTCGTCAAAAAGCACTACAGAATACGGGCGCCTACGCACGGCTTCAGTAAGTTGGCCGCCTTCCTCGTAGCCAATGTAACCAGGAGCAGCACCGATTAGACGCGAAACGGAAGCCTTTTCCATGTACTCGCTCATATCAATGCGAACCATTGCACGCTCGTCGTCAAACAAAAAGTCAGCAAGAGCCTTCGCAAGCTCCGTCTTACCAACGCCAGTAGGACCCAAGAACAAGAAGGAACCAGTTGGGCGATTAGGGTCTGCAATTCCAGCGCGGCTTCTGCGCACAGCATCCGCTATAGCCTGAATTGCTTCACTTTGACCAACCACACGCTTAGAAAGCTCCTTTTCCATGTTGAGCAGCTTCTCATTTTCGCCTTGCATCAAGCGACCAACAGGAATGCCCGTCCATTCGCTAACGACTCCTGCAATAGAATCAGCATCAACCTGGTCTGGAACCATCGGCTCTTTCGCTTCACTCTTAGCATTAGCAGCCTCGGACTCCGCTTCTTCCAAAGCTTTTTGAATGCTTGGAATTTCGCCATACAAAATACGGCTTGCTTGTTCCAAATTGCCTTCACGCGTGAATTTGTCGGCTTCTACGCGCTTAGCGTCGAGTTGCGCTCGCAAATCACCAACCTTGTTATGACCAGCCTTTTCAGCATCCCAACGCGCTTTCAATCCAGTAAGCTTTTCACGCGAGTTAGCTAATTCTTCTTGCAACTTTTCTAAGCGTTCTTTAGCAGCAGCATCTTCCGCTTTCTTTAATTGCATTTCCTCCATTTCAAGACGCGTAACTTTGCGCTGCAATTCGTCGATTTCTTCTGGCTGAGAATCAAGCTCCATACGCAAGTGAGCTGCCGCTTCATCCACCAAATCAATCGCCTTATCTGGAAGCTGACGACCGGTAATATAGCGGTTTGAAAGCGTTGCTGCAGCTACGATTGCATCGTCACTAATCGTCACCTTGTGGTGTGCTTCGTAACGTTGCTTAAGTCCGCGCAAAATCGTCACAGTATCTTCAACAGACGGCTCGCCAACAAACACTTGCTGGAATCTGCGTTCAAGCGCAGAATCCTTTTCAATATGCTCACGATACTCGTTAAGCGTAGTCGCGCCAACCAAGCGCAGCTCACCGCGCGCAAGCATTGGCTTAAGCATATTGCCAGCATCCATTGAACCTTCTGCAGATCCCGCGCCAACAACAGTGTGAATTTCGTCAATAAACGTAATAATTTGACCGTCTGATTGTTGAATTTCCTTCAACACTGCCTTCAAGCGTTCCTCAAACTCGCCGCGATACTTCGAACCTGCAACCATCGAAGCCAAGTCAAGACTGATAAGACGCTTGTTTTGCAAAGTCATAGGCACATCCCCTGCAACGATTCGCTGAGCTAATCCTTCTACAACTGCCGTTTTACCAACGCCCGGCTCGCCAATTAGCACAGGATTATTCTTCGTGCGGCGAGAAAGAATCTGAATCACGCGGCGAATCTCCTGATCGCGTCCAATTACTGGATCAAGCTTTCCCTCACGAGCGCGCGCAGTCATATCAACAGAATACTTTTCAAGCGCTTTGTAGTTACCTTCAGCATCCGGACTTGTCACTTTTGCGCCACCGCGTACAGTTGGCACAGCTTTTCGCAACGCGTCTGCGGAAACGTTGTGCTTTTTGAAAATATCCGCAACAGCATTCGGCGCGCTTGCAACTATGCCAATAAGCATGTGCTCCGTAGAAACGTATTCGTCTCCCATTGCGTGCATCTCTTTTTCTGCCTGGCTTAGCGCAGCCAAAAGCTGACGACTTGCATCTGGCTTAGTTGTAGTTGAGCCAGTAGATGAAGGCAATGCCACTAATGCGTTGCGAATTTCAGCACCGATTTGTTGCGCATCTGCCCCCGTTTGCGCAATAAGCGCGCGAACGACGCCCTGCTCTTGACGAAGTAAAGCATCTGCCAAATGTAACGTATCTACTTGCGCATTGCCAGCAGCCGCTGCACTTTGCACAGCATCACTTAATGCGTCTTGCGCTAAGGTTGTAAACTTTTGTTCCATATCTACCTCATTTCCACGAAAGCTGTAGAAACCATTTCAGTTAAGTCAAATCGCTGCAACTTTTATTGCAATTTTTATTGCAACTTTCGTTGCAACTTCAAGCTTTTTGACAATACTTTCGAGTTCTAACGAGCTTTCACTTTCATGTATCTGATACGTATAACAGATTTTCCTATAACTTTATTCCTAAAACTTGAGTGTACTAGACTCAAGTTTTGTTTTCAAGAACTTTCAATCGCAAATAATTTACGCAGATAATTTAATTAAGTAGTAAATATGTCGTAATCTTAAAAACATGAGAATTGCACGTTTTTCATATAATGAAGTTCCGCAATACGCTTTCGTTCAAAAAGACGAAACCGACGGTAAAGATTATTTAGTAGCGCTTGAAGGTCATCCTTTAAGTCCACAAGGAGTTAAGCCAACTGGTAAACGTTACGCGTTAGACGCCGATGGCGTGCGCTTGCTTGTGCCTGTAATTCCGTCAAAAGTGTACGGATTGGCAAAAAATTACGATACTCGTTCCGATGACGAGCGCGCTACTTCTTCTGCAGCTTCTTCGCATACTGCTGCAGACATGGTGATCTTTACAAAGCCAAGCACTTCTGTAATTGGTCCAGACGATCCGATTGTGATTCCTGCTTGCTCAAACGATATGAATTTTGAGCCAGAAGTGGCAGTTGTTATGGGCAAAATCGCCAAAAACGTAACGGCAGATACCGCAATGAATTACGTTTTTGGTTTTACGTGCGTAAACGACGTAACTTTGCGAGATTGCGCAGGAAGCGACCCAATGTGGACGCGCGCAAAGGGCTTCGACACTTCTTGCCCGCTTGGACCTTGGATTACAACCGAGCTAAATTGGCGCGATGCACATATTTCGTTTACGCTTAATGGTGAAAATGTGCCGGAAGCTGACGGCACTACAGCTCGACTTATTCACAGTATTCCTGAGCAAATTGCTGCGATTTCAAGCTTCTCAACGCTTCTTCCGGGAGATGTGATTTTGACAGGAACTCCGTACCCAGCTGGAACTTTGCGAGCTGGTGACGAAGCGATTGTACACGTAGATGGTATTGGCTCGCTGCGCAATGTGATTGTGCATGCGTAACTAAAATCATCGATTTGACTTAAAACTACACAAATGCGCGTGGGCCAAAGATTGCCGAACCGATTCTGACCATTGTTGAACCTTCGGCAATCGCCCACGCAAAATCACCAGACATTCCCATCGAAAGCTCTAATTTTACAGAGCTTCCATCATAATCTTGCACGAGTTGTTTACTCACACAATCTCTAATTTCTCGCAATTTTGCGAAACCGCTTCTCACTATTGTTTCATCATCCACGCGCGCTCCAAGCGTCATAAATCCGTGCAAATTAAGTGCCGGAAGACTAGATATAGCGAACGCTTCGTCAATCGCGCGTTCTGGCGCGCACCCCGATTTCGTAGCTTCTCCCGAAACGTTCACTTCCAACATAACGTCTACACAAAGTCCCAAATTTTGCGCGCGAGCAGATATCTTTTGCGCAAGTTCAATGCCGTCAACCGACTGAATACCATTTGCAAGTGGTAAAACTTTGTTTATTTTATTGCTTTGCAGTTGACCGATTAAGTAGAGCGGAATTTCGCCGTTTACACCAACGCTTAAACCTTCTCTAGCAGCTTCCGCGCGTAAAATTTCGGCTTTTGCAACGATTTCTTGTGGGCGATTTTCCCCAATTACTCTCACCCCAGCTTTAAGCGCTGCCATAATTTCGCCAACATCTCGCGTTTTAGTTGCGGCAAGTAGCGTAACCGACTCAGCTTTGCGACCATAATGCGATTCGGCTTGAGCAATGGCGTCTTGCACGCTGTGCACGCCGTCGGCAATTTGACGCGCACGAACACAATCAACCTCAGTATTCGCTAAATCTTTTTGCGCCATATATGCCATTTATTGCCCCAATCTATCAATCTAAATACATAGTTTAGTCGAGGAAGGGCACGGATTTGTCGGCTAGGTTTGCGCGAACAGAACCCCACGGCGTGTCAAGGCTTTTAAATAACGCAAGCGCATCGTCGGCACTCATATCTACAGGCTGATTTTGACCAGGCTTTTTGTATCCCAAAAGATACATGCAATAGCCAATCATGCGCTCGGCACTCCAGCCAGATTCACGAAGAGCACCGACGTCTAGCGAGTGCTTACTTTTTGCAAGTCGCTCGCCTTGTGCGTTATCAATCAGCGGTAAATGCGCAAATTGCGGACGCACATAGTGCACGCCATAAGCCGCAAAAAATCCCGATTTTTCAAGCAGCTCACCAATCCAAATTTGAAGCGCTGCCGAACGAAGCAAATCGCGGCCGCGCACAATATCATTTACTCCGCTCAAAACATCGTCAACAACAACCGCAAGCTGATAAGAAAAAACGCCATCCGCGCGGCGAATCACCATATCTCCCAAATCGCGATTAATGTTAAACGATTGCGCGCCAAAAATCGCGTCTTCAAAACTCACATTTGCTTGCAGCGAATCAGCAGACGGCACTGCAAGTCGCAAAGAATGTTGCTGGTTATTTTGCAAACGCCTTTCGATTTGCGCCAAGCCTTCCGCAGTTTTGCACAGATTTCTGCACGTACCCGGGTAGCGTATAAAACCGTCGCCTTCTTGCGGAGCTGCGATTGCACGAATATCGGAACGCGAGCAAAAACACGGGTAAATCAACGAATTTCCGTCAGCATCTTGCAAAGATTCTAACGCATCAAGAGCTTCTTGGTAGATTGCAGTGCGCTTATGCTGATAAGTAGGCTCACCAACCCAATCAAGACCAGCCCACTTCAAATCGTCAATAACTCGCGCGCTAGCATCTTTCGGCATTCGCGCAATATCAAGATCTTCCAAACGCAAAAGCATGTGGCCACCCTGCGATTTTGCAGAAAGCCACGCAGCCAACATTGCTACCATGTTTCCAATATGCATACGCCCGGAAGGAGTCGGCGCAAAACGACCAATTGCAATAGTTGACTTCGAAAACATGATTTCGTCTTTCTTAAAATCTTTCTTAAAATCTTTTCCAATATTTTTCTTAATAAGCACAAGCTTGCAAAGCATAAGCTTGCAAAATAAAAAGCGCGTAACGCATTCATACTAGCATTACGCGCTTCTTACAATCGCAATAAACCGCAATCAATCACAGTTAAAAGCAAATGTTTTATGCAAATAACGACTTATACATAACCACACCCAAGATTGCGCCGGCAATAGGAGCAATAACTGGAATCCACGCTTCACCCCAGCGAGAAGATCCCTTGTGCGGAATTGGCAAAATTGCGTGAAGCAAACGCGGCATAAGATCACGAGCAGGATTCAAAGCAGGACCAGTTGGACCACCCATAGAAGTCACCAAGCCCCAAACAACGAAGCCAACGACGATTGAAGCGCCAGCCAAATTCTTCTCACCCCAAGGAGAAGTAAGGCAGCAAAGTGCAGCTAAAACAAGCACAAGCGTGCCGAAGAACTCGTTAAGGAGGTAGTTAATTTTGTTGTTATACGCATCCGTAGTGCAGAAAGTGCCAAGAATTGCTTCTGACTCCTCAGTTTCGTTGTAATGCGGCAAATAAGTTACGTACACAATAAGCTGACCAACCAGCGCGCCTAAAAGCTGAGCTACAATATAAGGCGCAACGTTAGCCCACGGGAACATGCCGTTTACAGCTTGCGCAATTGTCATAGCAGGATTGATATGCGCACCTGAGATTCCGCCAAACATGAGCACTGGGAACATCACGCCAAAACCGTAGCCCATAGCAATATTTAGCCAGCCAGCATGGTGTCCTTTAGTATTTTTTAATTCAACGTTTGCTACAGCACCGTTTCCGAAAATCATGAGAATAGCAGTGCCAATAAATTCTGCAGCCAACATTGCCATAAACGAATGTTGCATGGTCCTTCGATCCTTCTTACTTGTTTCAAACTCCACACACGTAATCACGCGTATAAATAACGACTCGTCGCTTAACAATCGTCCAACAACTCGCAATTGCGATTAGCACAGCATGGAACACAATATATTCTCATTTTCAAAGAAGCTAAGAAAATGAATTCCAACATTTATTCTTTGATAGTTTCCCTTATACGCGCGACAGTCTGCGTAAATAGTAAAATCGCCCTCACACCAAAAGAGGCCCGCCACCTTGGCGAGCCTCTTATCTACAAAAACAATATCTGCGGTTTCATCTTCACAACATCCTCGTTGCAACGGTTAAAGTCTTAAATATCCCGTCCAACGTCCACGGATTTCATATCCATACACTTTTGTGGGTTACCGCTATCTCTTTTTTGTTTTTGTAATTATTATTATCATCGTTTTTTGCCTAATAGTAAAGAGCAAATTAGCCTTTGTTAACATATTGTCACTACTGTTCAATTGCACACGAAAAATCGCAACTCTTGCGGCATTTTGTGAACATGCAAAGGTTATCATGTTAAATTACGTTCGCATGAGACACACTCCGGCGTGTCGCAAGATATTTTTAGAGCGCAAAGCAAGCAATAAAATCGACACTCAGTCGCGCACTTCCCTTGCAACGCATACAATTACAGAATATGGTACAAATTTTTGACGCTCCCTCAAAGGCGATACTGCGCGGTCAAATTGCCGAACACATCGCCGAAGATGAAAAGGCAGAAAAGCGTGAAGCTCGTGAGGGTGAGCTACCGTTGCCAAAAGATCGTTTCTTCGACCGAGAATTAAGCTGGTTGAAGTTCAATCGTCGCGTGCTCGAGTTGGCTCAGAATACAGATTTGCCACTTCTTGAACGCGCTAATTTTGCTGCTATCTTTGCGTCAAATCTCGACGAATTCTTTATGGTTCGAGTTGCAGGATTAAAGCGCAGAATAGATTCTGGAATAGCAGTAACTGCAGCATCCGGCTTAAGCCCTCGTCAGCAATTGCGCGCTATTAGTGAAGTAACTCACCGCCGTCAAGATGAGCACGCTCACTATGTTATTGAGCACATTCTTCCTGAGCTTGCCAAACAGCGCATTGTGTTGCTCAGCTGGGATAAGCTTACAGAATCAGAAAAAGCACGTTTGTCTGATTACTACAAAAAGCAAGTATTCCCTGTTCTTACGCCTCTTGCAGTGGATCCTGCTCACCCATTCCCATACATTTCCGGCAAGTCTATTAACTTGGCTGTTATCGTCGAAAATCCAAATTCTGGAAAGTCGCATTTTGCGCGCGTAAAAATTCCAGATAATTTGAATCGCCTTGTACCAGTTGACGATTTAACAGACGAAGAAGGTCGCGAAGAGCGCTACGGCTTCATCACTATGGAAAAGCTGATTGCAGCACACTTGGAATCACTTTTCCCAGGAATGATTATTAAGGAAGCTCGCTCTTTCCGCGTTACGCGTAACGAAGATATTGACGTTGAGGAAGACGATGCAGAAAACTTGCTTAACGCTATGGAGAAGGAACTTCTTCGCCGCCGCTTTGGACCGCCAATTCGTTTGGAAATTTCTAACGAGGCCAGCCCATTCCTTTCTCAGCTTCTTGCAAATCAACTTCGCGTAAGCCCTGAGGAAGTCTATCGCTTGCCTTCGCCGCTTGATATGACGGTATTGTTTGAATTGCAGGCGCTTGACCGCCCAGATTTGAAGTATCGTCCGTTTATTCCTACTACGAACCGTCAGATTGCGGAAGTTGAAACTAGCCACGCTCAAGATATTTTCGCTTCTATTCGCGAGCATGACATTTTGCTGCATCATCCTTACGATTCGTTCTCTACTTCTGTACAGGCATTCCTCGCGCAGGCTGCTGCAGATCCAAAAGTGCTTGCAATTAAGCAAACTTTGTATCGAACGTCTAGCAATTCGCCAATTATTGACGCTCTTGTTGACGCAGCTCACGCTGGCAAACAGGTACTTGCGCTGGTTGAGATTAAGGCACGATTTGACGAAGACGCAAATATTGCTTGGGCTCGTAAGCTTGAGCGCGCAGGCGTTCACGTTGTGTACGGCATTGTTGGTTTGAAGACTCACTGCAAGCTTTCACTCGTGGTACGCCAAGAAGCAGAAGGGTTGCGTCGCTACTGCCACGTTGGCACAGGTAATTACAATCCTAAGACTGCTCGCCTTTACACTGATTTGGGGTTGCTTACTTGCGATCCTGTAGTCGGACAGGATTTGACTCGCTTGTTTAACCAGCTTTCCGGTTATGCCCCAAAGTCAAGCTTCCATCGCTTACTTGTAGCTCCACGAACCGTTCGCACTGGCATTATTCAGCGTATTCGCCGCGAGGAAGCCGCAGCTCTTGCTGGCAAGGAAGCGTGGATTAAGATTAAGGTCAATTCCGTAGTTGATGAGCAAACTATCGACGCTTTATACCGTGCTTCTCAAGCTGGCGTGAAGATTGATATTGTTGAGCGTGGAATTTGCTCACTGAAGCCTGGCATTGAGGGATTGAGTGAGAATATTCGCGTTCGTTCTATTCTTGGTCGATTCCTTGAGCACAGCCGTATTTACGCGTTCGCTAATTCTTGTGGCCCGCAGATTGGTGACGGTCCTGCAAGTGGTCCAGAAGTGTGGATTGGCTCGGCTGATTTAATGCACCGCAATCTTGATCGTCGAGTTGAAACCCTAGTTCGCATTACTGCGCCTGATCAAGTTGAAGCATTAATTCAGTATATTGATTTGCAAATGGCTGATTCAACTGTTTCGTGGTGGATGGATGGCGACGGCACGTATACCTTGCATTCTCGTGATAAGGAAGGCCGTCCGCTCGTTGACAGCCAGGCTTACTTGATTCATACTCACACGCGCAAGCCTCGCGGCGCGAATTAATCGCAAATAACTAATAAACAATAAGCAAGAGCCAGATTCAGTAACATGTTTCTGGCTCTTGTTGTGTTTATTAACCCTTTATAATCTGGCTAAATCTCAAGCATTTCCGGCAATAGCCGAAATTTCTACAGCACCATTTGTCAGTTTTAGGAAGTTTTTTACGCCATAATTTGCCAGTTTTGGGATGTTTGAGAATATAGTGTTGCCAATGTTTTAATACAAGTCAATTACACGCGCGAGAACAATAATCTTATTCTTTAAATTTTCAACTGCTTTTATGTAGATTTTATACAAAAAAATGTTTGTAGATTGTAAATATGACATTTTAGGATATTATTATATTAAGGAATATCGCTGTAGATAGTAGATAATAATCAGAAAAATTTTGATGCTACTCGTAAACAAACAGCAAACTGGACACTGGAGGCAACTATGTTGCTTAATTTTAGCGTAGAAAACGCACTAAGTTTTCGTCAATCGCAACAATTCAGCATGCAAAGAACCGTACATGCAAAAAACAGTTCGTGGCCTCATCCAGATGTATCAACTCTTGCAGCCATTTACGGAGGAAATGCCTCAGGGAAAACAAATCTGTTAAAATGCATAGCATTTCTAAAAAATTTTGTGGAAGGAAGCTTCAAAAGCGGTAACTCAAATTCAAAAATAAATGCACTTCCTTTTCTTTTGAACAAAGAGTCTGAAAATAAACCTTCAACATTCTTTATAGAATTTATTGCAAAAGATAACAACAGATATAAATATTGGTTCACTTTCAATAATAATTACATTATTGAAGAAGGACTATGGCTTTTCCGCTCTACAACAAACAGAAAAACTGTGCTGTTTGAACGAGAGCATGGCAAGCCAATGCGATTTGGCTCAAACCTAAAAACCATAGGGAAGACTGTAGAAAAAATTACAAGAGACAACGCATTATTTTTATCTGCAGCTGCAGCATCAGGAGTGCAAGCATTGCAAGCTGCATACGAAGAAATAACTTCTACACAGCAATGCAAAACAGTTGACTTTGATAGGTATTCCAATAATTTGATAAAAGTTTTACAAGAAAATCCAGATTTTGCATCCAACATTAGCAAGTTGCTAAAATATGCAGATTTAGGATTAAAAGGTGTAACAGTCCAATCCGAACAGCTAGATGCTAAACAATCAGAAAAACTAGCGAGACTCGCAAATCTTCTTAATGAACTTGACGGAGACAACAATAAACTTACAGATAACACTTCTGAAAACACTGAAAAATTGCAAAAATTCAGTGTTTCACGTTTAATGTTTACACATTCTGGTCAAAAAGATTGCCAACTTCCTGAAGATTTTGAATCTTTAGGAACTAAAACAGCATTATTGCTATTTGCTTTCGTTATAGATGCATTATCAAAACATTCCATACTTCTAATCGATGAAATCGACACAAGTCTAAGCATGCAATTCGTGTCTGAAATACTCAAGCTTTACAGTAATCCAGAAACGAATCCTAACCAATCGCAATTAATTTTTACTACTCACGATTTAAGTCTTATTAGTAATTCTGGAACCGACAAAACTATTCTCGACAGAGATCAAATTTGGTTTATAGAGAAAAATACATTAGGCGAATCTTCACTACATCCACTTACGGAATGGGAAAACCGCAATGTAAACTTTGGTAAAAACTATCAACACAACATATACGCTTCAGCACCACAACCGTCTCTATATGATGTTTTTGCGGAAATACTTACAAATACTAACAGAAGCTAAAACACTACCAGTATTCAAAACAATATAAAACACTAGTATTCATGAGGAGCGGGCTATGGTTCATGTTCCATCACACGGCCGTTCGAAGAAACAGTCGAAACGAAATAAAAGATTCCTCATTGTTTGTGGCGGTGTAGTTACAGAGTTTGAGTATTTTAGCTATATAAAATCAGAAGTAAGTAAATATTGTGCTACATCATGGAATATTCATAAATCAATTAACATAGAAAAAGAGGGCGTAGATCCACTCACTTTAACGAATTATGCGATTAAACTTGAGAGATTAGACTGCAAAGAAGCAAAAAAAGAAAACTACGATCCTTTTACGCTGGTATGGGTTGTAACAGACGTTGATGAGTTTGGAGAAAAAATTCAGCAAGCTCAATCTAAGTCGGATTCAACTTTCGGGAAAGTAAAATTAGTAATTTCCAACCCTTGCTTCGAAGTATGGCTTATTGACCATATAAAAAGCTGTCCTCTTTCTTGCACAGAAACGCGAGATTGCCAAAAAGAAGCAAAAGAACTTGGACTACTGCACAACACTACTGGGAATAAAAATAAGCATATTCAATTAGAAAAATTAACCGGAAACTATGAGAATGCTTTTAAAAACGCAAAACAACATATGCAAACAGAGCAAAAAGAAAAGCGAAAAAATCACCCTTCAGTAACTCAAAAGTCAAACTACGCTCCTTGGACAGATGTACCAGAAATAGTAGAAACAATATTAAATGAATGCAAACATGCTTCAGGAATAGATTTGTCAGAAAGATTGTGAATTAATAATGTAACTGTATACACATTCATTGCTGCTATTAACAGCAATGAACGCGGGGCGCGTGAAATTATAAAGAGGTTGTAAGTGATATGATAGCGCGATATTGGTGAGATATCACAGCCATAAATGGGGGGGGTATCACAGTCACGGAAGTCAAAATGACTGTCATAAGTCGACACATCTCGGTCAAAATACATAAGATCACTGTCAAAATATAGCCAATCACGTTCAAAATCGAAAAAATGACAGTCATATATACGAAAATCACTGTTACGAACGAGAAAATGACAGTCACAACACTTTTATCACAGTCATGGCCATGATAAACGTAAGCAGCGCAAATATACAAAAATCAGCAACTAAATTGACTCTAACCAAATGAGCAAATAATCGAATTGCAATAAATAACCAAGCATAACTAAAATTTGCGAAAGAAAACCGCTAAAATAGTGAATATGAGTGCAGTAACGACGCAATACGTTGAAGCAGCTGGCGGAATTATTTATCGCAAGCGCAATACTACAAACAGCTCAAATGCAGATGAAGAGACAAAAACAGACAGCAATGCAATAAATCCAAACCATGCAAATAAGCCAATCAGCGCAATAAAGTCTAGCGACGACGATTTTGAGCTTTGCCTAGTCTACCGTCCTAAATATGACGATTGGAGCTGGCCAAAAGGAAAGAATGAGCCAAACGAATCGCATCGCCACACAGCCGTGCGCGAAGTTGGAGAAGAAACAGGATATTCAGTCACGCTAGGTCCACACATTGCCAAAATAGAGTATCCGCTTGAGCGCGAAGGCAAAAAGTCTTCCAAGAACAGCTCATCAAATAACAGCCAAAATCGCAATTCCCAGCCGGAAGTAATAAAGCGAATCCACTACTGGATGATGCGCTTAATCGACAAGCCAACTGCAGCAAAGCGTCTCCCTGCTTTCGGACCAATTAAGCCAGCAAAACCTACTGAAATTGGCAATGTTTTATGGCTTACTCCTTCTCAAGCGCGAAAAAAGCTTACGCACGATAGCGACCGTGAAGTGCTAGACGCTTTCTTAGAAAAGCTCCACGCAGGTAAAGCAGAATACAGCACGTTGCTTCTAGTGCGTCACGGAAAAGCTGAGTCTCGAAAAACTTGGCAAGGAAGCGAAGCGACTCGACCAATCACACCTCTTGGAGCAGCCGCATCATACGCTCTAGGACGCGAGCTTGCCTGCTACGCGCCGAATAAAATCATATCGTCACCTTGGAAGCGTTGCGTTGAAACGGTTGCGGCTTTTGCACACGACTCTTCACTTCAAATAGAACAGGTTGCGGAACTTACTGAAGACCATCACGAGAAACAACCAAAATCTACATTGTCTGTGCTTATAAACGAAATACAAAATCTTGAGTGTAACGCACAAAATACAAGTAAAACTAGCAATGTAAGCACAGCCAACACCGAAAGCACAGCCAACAGCGCAATCGCATCCAACAACGCAACCGTCATGTGCTTGCACCGCCCAGTGATTGGCACTTTCTTCGATTATTTGCGCGAAATAACAAAGCCTCGAGCACACAAGCGCATACTCAGTCAAAAATCTCCATACATGCCTACAGGAAGCGCAATAGTTTTGCATATAATTAATACCCCTAAAGGTGCTCGCATTATTGATATTGAAAAGGTTCTGCCAAGTGTCTACTAGTTTAAATTCACAATCGAGTTCTATTCATTCAAGCAGATCTGCTTTTATGCCAAGCCCTACAGGAGCTTCACGCCCAAGCCGACCTGCACAAATGGATCCTGCAATGCTCGCGCAGATTGAAGGCGGCACGGATCCGCAGGTTGTAAACGAAATTAGCCACACTTCCGCTGCAGTTTTGCTTAACCGCGTTCATAAAACGCAGTCGCCGGAAATCGTTGAACGCGTGCTGAATTTAGTTGAAAATGAAGGCATTGAAGTTATTGCAGATTTGTGGAGTCACGCGGAGGCTGAGTCTCTTCCTGGAATGTTGTGGCGACTGTACTTACTGCGCATGTCTCTACGAAAGCAGCGCGAAGCTTACGCCGAGTACTGGAGTCTTGGCGAGCCTGAAACAACAAGCGCTTCAGCTATTACAGGAATTGACGACACTCCTACCGGAGAAGATATTGCGCAACTTGCAGACTCTATTCTTTCTGGTGCTTTTACAGGCGATTTTGCCGTAGCTCTTTACCGCGCTTCAGCTTTTACTTCGATTATTGCGCGCGGAATGCGAGTTTACACAAAAAAGTTAGATGAGCAAGCAAATACAATGCGCACGCAGAAAATTGCAAAAGTTTTGCACATATCCGCAAATATACACGCACTTTCGTTATCTTTTGCTCATGGAGCGAAATTATGGCGCGCAGGAAAATTGGAATAAATTATTTGCGATTAAAATTGTGCGGCGCGTGAAAACAGAAAACAAGGTATACTCAAAATGATGCTGGCTTGTGTTTAAGCCCCGGGCTCCATTTTTTGCCGCTGCGAGCGGCGTTTGCGCCGACAGGCGCTTTCGCAAGTCAGTATCGTTTCTGCTCTGAGTCTTGAATTTTAAGTTTTAGATTTTATATTTTAGATTTTGCTAGCTAATTTTAGATAAAATATATATTTTTACTCACATTTGTTTATATTTTGCGCAAAAATAACGGCACGCCGATAGCTTAACATGCCATGCTTGCATTACCCTAGAAGGTATGGATCTTCATGTTTTACATCATCCGCTGGTGGACCACAAGCTCACCGTTTTGCGTGATAAGAATACACCTTCTAATATTTTCCGCGAGTTGGTTTCCGAATTGGTAACCCTCGAAGCATACGAAGCAACCCGCAATTTGGAAGTTAGCGATCGCGAGATTGAAACTCCTATTTGCAAGATGACTGGCAAGCATTTGAACCGCCCACGCCCAATGGTTGTGCCGGTTTTGCGCGCTGGTCTTGGCATGCTCGATGGCATGACTCGCCTTCTTCCAACCGCTGAAGTTGGATTCCTTGGCATGAAGCGCGACGAGCAGACGCTTGACATTGTCACTTATGCCAACCGTTTGCCAGAAGATTTGACCGGTCGTCAATGCTTCCTTCTTGACCCAATGCTTGCCACTGGTGGCACTCTTATTGCCGCTACGCATTATTTGGCTGAGCGCGGCGCTAAGGATGTTACTGCTATTAACATTTTGGCAGCCCCAGAAGGCTTAGAGCGCTTGGAGAAGGAACTTGATCCTTCCATCGATTTTAAGGTTGTTGTTTGCGCTGTTGACGAGCATTTGAACGACAAAGCTTATATCGTTCCAGGTCTTGGCGACGCTGGCGACCGCTTGTATGGTTTGATTGATTAATACACTCACCAAATCAAGCGAAAACTAGAATCAAAAACTACAAAATAGCCTGCTGATTTGCAACACTTTGCAAGTTCAGCAGGCTTTTGTGTTAATTGATTGCACAATATTGCATTACAAATCAGATAATATAGCTCTAATATAACTAAGCTTTATTCACAGCTCCTTTAGCATATAAAGATTCTAAAGCATCGCGTAAAGTCCCACTGTAGCTGATGCCAGCTTTTTGCGCCCAAGTGTCAAGCCAAGCTGGAAGAGTAACATTTTTGCGAACTGACTGAGAACCGTATTTTGCAGCATAAGAATCCATATCAAGCGCAACCATAGATAACTTTGAATTAGGATTTTCTACAACAATATCATTAATATCGCTAGCTTTTGGCGCAGTCTTGCCACTTTCTAGTTCTGTAAGAACCCATCCGCTTGCTGCGTCTTCTGCCATAATCAAAGCATCTGCAAGATTACTACCGCCAGTTACACACCCTGGCAAATCAGGAACTTCTGCAACAAAACCCCCACTATTATCTTCGTATGGAGTAAGAATAACAGGATACGCTAATTTCATCATTTCACCTTTGTCTCACTAATTCCTGCCTGGCGCCAGATTGACTTAACAACCGATGGGTTAATATCACCTGGATGTTTAGGCACTGTGACTTTACCCGTTTTGGTTTTATGTACGAATTGGCAATGACTTCCACGCTGTGCAAAAAGTATCCATCCGTCTTTCTTAAGACGTTTTTCAATCTCTTTGTATCTCATAAAAAGATTATACACACTATGCGCATAGAATAAAATAATTGATCAAATTTTTACTAAATCATACATACGCCTATGCTCATTTACCGCGGACGAGTTACGGCCACTTTGCGAGCGCGCTCTGCTAATTCGTCTAGTTTCGCAAGCTCCGCGCGCTGGGCATCAGTTCGCTTGGGCGAAAATTCGCCGTAACGATTTTGTGCAGCGGTACGAATTAAAAAGTCAGCCAGACGCGGATTTTTCGGCAAAACTGAGCCGTGCATATACGTTCCAATAACATTGTATTTGCGCGCTCCTTCCGTGTGATCTTTGCCATTGTTACCGCAATTTTCACTATCAACCGAGCCAAGTGGCAGCGTGCCATCTTCCAAGCTTGTGCGCCCAGAATGGTTCTCGTATCCCACAATATCGCCAAAATCGGCACTATGCTCCACAAGATTTCCAATCATGCGCACGTCTTGACCAACCGTATGCTCGCCAAGTATTTCAATTCCTTTAAGCTTTTGACCATCAACGGTTTCAAAATACTCTCCAAAAAGCTGGTAAAGACCACAAATCATAAGCATTGGAACGCCATCTTTTGCAAGCCCACGAATCGCGTCTGCTCGCGCAAATAAATCTTCAGTGACTCTACTTTGACCATGATCTTGACCACCGCCACCAAGAATCATATCCACGTGTTCTGGCCATAAATCGCCAACATTGTACTCGCGTAGCACAGGCTCGTAGCCATACAATTCCGCTCGGCGCATAATTGTAAGCACATTCCCGTAGTCCCCGTAAATATTCATGTCTTTCGGGTACAACGACACAATATCTAGCACGCGATTTTCTTCAAAAGTAGCATTTGCTTTACTAATATCACTGGAACCATTCATGACAATTACTTCCCAACTCCAACGTCTTTAACTTCCGCAAGTTGTGCTAAAGCAGCGCGCACGCGAAGCATAGCAGTATACGTGCAATATATGCGCTTAGCATTTTTAGTATTGCCACTAAAATCGCCATTTACAAAAGCTTTAGCATCTTCTTCCAAATCCGTATTCACATTGCGAGCCTCAACCTTATCGTATTGCAACCGCAAAGCCATATCCCATGCGCGAGTGCCCGAAACACACGCAACTCCAGTGCCGCTAAAGCTTGCAAAATCAACGTCCCACAGCCAGCTCATATCTCTACCGTCAGCGTATTCGTCACAAATTGCAATCATGGTATCGTGATTTTGTGGATGGTCCGAAGCAATCGCAAGTCTAAAACCAATAGGATTCTTCACTAAAACAAGCTCAACAGGAGCGCCATTAACTTCAATTACTTCTCCTCTACCAAAAGCAGGAGTTACGTGCGAAATCGCTTCCATAAGCGCGTCGTCGTCGAATTTTTGCAGCGCAGAATTTTGTTTTGTAGCATCCGCTAATATAGCGCGAACTACTGTTGCAGCTGCAGCAGCGTTGAAAATGTTGTAAGCGCCGTCGAGTTTTACAGATGTGGTTTTACTCTTGCCATCAAGTATAAACTCGGCCTCATGGTCTCCAACTTTTGAAAGCACAACGTCTGCTTTAGGAAGATTGTTAGCCTTGCTTTCTGCAGTATCTTTGCAATTTTCGCTTTTTTCAGCAGTATTGTGCAAATCATCATCCGTTGGGAACATGCTTTTTACTGCGTCATCCAAACCAAAATACCGCACACAGGTCCCGGAAGGAACAACTTTTGCAAGCGCGCAAATACGTGAATCTTCGCGATTTAGCACTACCGTTCCTTCAGTTGCTGCAGCTACATTGCTTAATAGTTTTGCAGTTGTGTCAATTTCGCCGAATCGATCGAGCTGATCTCGCATAACATTTAGCAATAAAGAATAACGAGGCTTGATTTGATTTACAAAATGCACTGCGTACGCTTCGTCGAGCTCTAAAACTGCAATATCCGCATTTAATTTTGTGCCAAAAGCCGGCATTATTTTTGCAAGAGATGCCACTACTCCTCTAGTAAAGTTTGAACCGGTTGGATTAGTAAATACATTAAGCCCTGCGTCACGCAGCATAGAAGTTACCATACGCGTTGTGGTAGTTTTGCCATTAGTTCCGGAAATAAGAACTATTCCGTATGGCAATGATGCAAGAGTACGCGCTAGAAAGCCGGAATCAAGGCTCTCAATAACTTTCCCCGGCAATGCGCTTCCGCCATGATGTAGCACCCTAGAAAGAGCGCAAACAAGTTTACCAACAGCAGGCATTGCAAAACTGTACCAATGCTTATGCAAATTTTGACGCAACTTTTTATGCGATTCATGGTCGCGGCTTGACATACTAAATCACACCCCTTATTGCTGGTAGTCTTGCGGCATATCCATGAACTTGGAAGTTGCACCCAAGAAGGCAAGATTAAACGTGTCAGTAGGGCCGTTACGATGCTTTGCCATAATAATATCTGCTTCGCCTGGGCGATCTTCCTTATTGTAAAAATCAGGGCGATGCACTAGGAACACAACGTCAGCATCCTGCTCAATAGAACCAGATTCGCGCAAATCTGAAAGCTGTGGTTTCTTGTCGTTTCGCATTTCCGGCCCTCGGTTAAGCTGGCTCAATGCCACAACTGGCACTTCAAGCTCTTTTGCAAGCAACTTAAGCGCACGTGAGAATTCCGAAACTTCCTGCTGTCGGCTTTCCACGCGCTTGCCGGAACTCATCAGCTGAAGGTAATCAATAACTACCAGTTTCAGATCATTAGTTTGCTTCAAACGACGGCATTTTGCGCGAATTTCCATCAAGCTCATATTTGGACTGTCATCAATAAAAAGCGGAGCGTTTTGCATTTTTGTCCAAAAAGTATTAAGAGTATTCCAACGATCCGGAGTAATATCTTCCGCTCTTCGCATAGCAGCAAGCGGAATATTAGTTTCTGCAGCAATAATGCGCTGAGCCAATTCCACTTTGCTCATTTCTAGAGAGAACACAATAGACGTCATATTGTGGTGCAGTGCTGCTGAACGAGCGAAATCAATGCCAAGTGTTGACTTACCCATAGCCGGACGACCAGCAACAACAATCATTTGACCAGGCTGCAAACCTTGAGTAACTTCGTCAATATCTCTAAATCCAGTCGGCACACCTTGCTCAAGTTCATGATTTTGCATTTTATCGAGCTGATCAAGAGTATTTTGCAAAACTGGGCCAATAGCAACGTAATCTTGACGCACTTTGCCGGCACTCATCTCATACACTTCTGATTGCGCAAGATTTACAATATCTTCTGCTTGCGCTCCGGAAGCAGAATAGCCCATTTGCGCAATTTTTGTGCCAGCAGTAATAACGTTACGAAGAACAGCATTTTGGTGCACAATATCTGCGTAGTACATTGCGTTTGCGGCTGTTGGCACAGAAGCTACTAGGCTGTGCAAATAGTCAGCTCCGCCAACTTTATCGAGATTTCCATCTTTCATTAATTCGTTAGCTACAAGCACAACGTCAACAGGCTGTGAGCCAGCGAAAAGCGTAAGAATAGCATCATAAATTGTTTGGTGCTGCGGTAAATAAAAATCTGATGTTTCAAGCAATTGAGACACTTCGCCAATAGCATCTTTGCTCATAAGCATTCCGCCAAGCACAGCCATTTCTGCATCGACATCGTGAGGAGGCACACGATCAAACAACGTAGCACCTACTTCAGCACCACGATTTGCAACGCCAGAACCATATGCAGAGGCGTCACCATTGCCACCACGATTGCTCCCTACGCGGATAACATTGCCTTTAGTAGATTGCCACATATCATTATCTGCCATAAAAACGAGTATAAACGCGCGCACGTATTATGAAAAAACGTAAATGTATTAACACAAAACTTTATTTACATTTTTAGCGCAGAGTCCATCCACGTATCATTTCTTATGCGCAAACTATTGCCTATTGCACGCCCCCCAATATAAACAGCATTTAAAACAACCCATAAAGTAATAGTTCTTACCACGTCATTAGCGTCGACGACGACATCAAAAACGCTTGTGAGCGCCAAAAATGTTAAATACACAGCAGCCATTACTGAGCAAGCTTTTGCTAAGTAACGGTGATCGCCTGCGCCAATTAATACGCCATCTAGTGCCCACATCCATCCAGCAAGAGGCAAGAACAATCCTAATATTGTCATACCTACAGAAATTAAAAACTGGATATCTGTATGCTGACTAAATAGTGGCGCGCAACTCCAACCCACGAAAATCATGAATAAACCGACTCCTACGCTGCTTACAGCTCCCACTTGAGCACAAATACGCGTAATCATTCCTGCGCGCTTACGACAGCCTGCACCTAGTGCTGCAGCAACAATAGTCTGCGCAGCAATACCAATTGCATCTAAAATATTCATAACAAAATTCCAACAAGAGTTAGCAACCTGATACGCGGCGAGAGTATTAGTACCGAGATGAGTCGCAGTAACAACCGTAGCTACCATGCACACGCGCAATGCAAGTGTACGAACAAACAAAGGCATACCAGTTCCAGCAGAATGTAGAATATGCTGGAAATGCGGTTTGAGACGCGCACCACTTTGAGTAGCCCAAATAACTGCAGGAATAGTGAGAACAAGTCCCATGTACCATTGCGCAATCATTGTTGCAATACCAGAACCAGCGATTCCCATATTGAGACCAAATACTGCGATTACATCGAGAATGGTATTTAGAACAGCTCCACTTACAGCAGCAAATAATGTTATGCGCACGTTGCAAAGACCGCGAAATATGCCATTTGCTGCATACACGAGCAACATCGCAGGCAATCCAGGCATAACCATTTGTGTGTAAACAATAGCATTTTGCAACGTAGAGCCACGCGCGCCTATTGCGTAACATAACGGTTCAGCGGCGAAAATAAGTATGACTGTAAGAATTATGCCAAGCAATAATGCAAGCCACAACCCATCCATACCAATGCTAAAACCTTCTCGACGCTTACCTGCGCCTAAGAGACGCGCAACCTGTGAAGTTGTATTGTAAGCCAAAAATAAGCAGAGACCTGTAGTAGTAAGAAGTACCGTTGATCCAATAGAAAGACCCGCTAGAGCACTTTTGCCAATATGACCAATAATAGCAGTGTCAATGAGTACAAATGCCGGCTCAGATATGAGCTGTCCAAAAGTCGGTACAGCTAGTAGCCAAATATTGCGCAGTACGTCTTTTTTGTTCTGGTTGTCCAACTTTTGATTTGTCATAATGCTTCATTCTACTGCTACTTTGTCACGCTTGCATAAAAGAAAATTGCAATATGCTAACAAATTTTATGCAAAAGCAATTGCGAGTGAAGTAACACAAATATGCGTAAATCGCAAATAAAAATATTATTTTAAAAAGTTATCCGCAGGATATCCACAATGTTATCCCCACTATGTGGATAAATTTGTGTGATGTCCACGTAGACACGCCTAAAATGTGGATAACTTATCTTTTTTATCCACATCAAGCAATTCGTGCGTGTCATATGAATAACTTATTCACTAAAAATAAGTTATTCATTAAAAAACTTGATTTTAAATTAGCAAAAATAGCAAAACCGCATATCTTAGATAAGACATGCGGTTTATACCAACATAATTCGAACTTGCTGCTAAATCATAACGCTTACGCACATGCGTCTATTCTTTAGCACTATTATTTCGTTTTTCTGTTTTTTTATTCTTTTGCGATGATTCATCTTTTTTTACAGTTTCAAACTCTTCTTCAGAAGAAGACTCTTTTTGCTCAACTTCAGATTTAGAATCAACCTCAGAATCGCCTTGCTCAGGATTTGCCTCAGATTGATTAACCATAAAATCAGATTGTTCAACCTCGTTTTCACCCATATCAATATCAACAGAAGTAAGAACAGCCATTTGAGTTTTATTTGCATCATCATCTGCAACAGCAACTACAGCGCCATCATGACTTTGTGCAATAGAAGAAAAATCGTAAGCACGCTCTCCTTGATCAACCAAATCAACGCCCTTACGTTCCTTAGCTTCCGAAATACGCCATCCAAAAAGCTTTTCAAGAACAAAAGCTAATACTGCAGTTACAGCACCTGCATAAAGCACCGTAATCCCAATTAAGCACAGTTGTGCAACTAACTGATGCCAATCACCAACAGCAAGTAATCCAGAACCATCAGCAAATAAGCCTACTGCAAGCACACCAATAAGCGCAGCAACACCATTCACGCTAACTACATGCAAGGCACCATCGTAGCGCACAAAAGTACGAGAGTGAGTCACTAGAGAAGTAATAACACCAGAAAGAACACCCAAAACTAAAGCCCACAATGGAGCAATAACATCCGCGGCTGCAGCACTTGCAGCCAATCCAGCCATAACACCAGACGCAGCTCCCAAAGCAGTAAAGCATCCAGAGTGTAAACGTTCAGTCACACCCCAGGCAAGCATTGAAGCAGAAGCAGTTATTGTGGAACTCACCCAAGCATAACCTGCAACTCCAGGAACGCCTGCAGAAGAACCAATCATTAACCCAAGCCAACCGAACCAAATCAAGAAAACGCCAAGCATAACGAAAGGAACATTATGCGGATGGCGAGCAGCAACACCATTTTCAACGGCTGACTGCGTTGCAGTGGATTCAGCAGCAACCTCAGTCACTGTAGCAACTGGAGAGACAACAGTCTCACTAGCAGCATTTTTAGCATGCTCAACATCAGCCCACAATGCGCGCGATAAACGACTTTTAGAATTACGCGAATTAGTAGCTCCAGAATTAGCATTGCCACTCGTATGCGCAACATTCTTAATATGCAAAACAAAACGCTTAAGAGGGAAGTGAGCATGTCCGCCAATAATCATAACAATTGCAAAAGCCGAAACAGCCGCAGCAATATGCAATATAGAGCCACCCGCGAAGTCATGCACTGAAATACCTAACGCCTGTGAAATAGCACCATTAGGCGAAAGCAATCCACCACCGCACACCATATGTGCTAATGGAGCGAATACTAAAGTAATCCACACAGCTACGAAAATAAGCCAAATAGCGTAACGCACTCGACCGGCTAGAGCTCCAGTAATAAGCGCTACTGCAACAACAGCACATGCTAAACGAAAAGCTGCAGGAATGCCGCCAGATAATCCGGAATTTGCGTCCATAGACGTAAACACACCATGATCTGCCACCATCGAATCACGGAATAGCAAACCACTCAATGGATCACCTATAACACCACCAGCCATATCTTTGCCAGCAAAAGCTAACGACCATCCCCACAGCGTCCAAACCAGTGTGGTTACAGCAATAGCGCCAGCTGAAAGCATCATCATATTCACCATGGAAGTAGCGCGTTCACGGCCTCCATAGAACAGGGCAATACCCGGCGTAATAATAAACACCAACGCGCCAGCCAACAATGCCCATTGCGGATCCATTGTGGTCATTTTTCACCTCAATTATTTGAAACAGCGCAACAATAACATCATTGCAGCTTAAGTATTACTTTATATAACTATTGTACCGAGAAACTCTTATAGCCAAAACTCATAAAGACTTTAGTGGAACATTAAAAACTACCACTCATGCAACTACATCAATGCTCAGCATTAAGCGAGCAAACCGTCTACGAAGCTTTGAGCATCAAACGGCACTAAATCATCTGGTCCTTCGCCAAGACCTACTAGCTTAACCGGTACACCAAGTTCACGCTGTACAGCTATAACAATTCCACCTTTAGCGGAACCATCAAGCTTAGTAAGGACTACGCCCGTAATGCCAATAGCTTCAGCAAATACTTTTGCTTGAGACATGCCATTTTGACCAGTAGTAGCATCCAATACCAGCAATACTTCATCAACAGGCATAGTTTTTTCTATAACCCTACGAATTTTGCCAAGCTCTTCCATTAAATTTGCTTTATTCTGCAAACGACCAGCAGTATCTACAATCAATAAATCAGTTTGCTCTTCTTTTGCCTTATTCGCAGCAATAAAAGCAACAGAAGCAGGATCAGCACCATCTTTATTTGCACGAACAACTGGCACGCTTACTGCAGACGCCCAAGTTTCAAGTTGATCAGCTGCAGCCGCACGAAAAGTATCTGCTGCAGCAAACATTACTGAACGTTTTTTGGCAATAAACAATCGCGCTAATTTACCAGCAGTAGTGGTTTTACCGGTGCCATTAACGCCGACCATCATAATAACGCTAGGATGATGCGCATCTGATTTATCTACATTTAAGCGTCGATCAGCGTCTTCATCTACTATTTTCAATAGTTTCGTACGCAATGCTGAATGCACATCTTCTGAATTAGAGGTACCAGCAATGCGTGCATCTTTGCGTAGATCTTCTACTAATTCTTCACTAGCTCGAGAACCAACATCGGCCATAAGAAGAGTATCTTCTACATCTTCCCAATCTTCTTCCGAAAGATGGTCCTTGCTTATGATATTAAACAATGCACGACCAAATGGATTTGCACTATGAGCCAAACGTTCGCGAAGACGTTTAATACGCGAAGAAGTACTTTCTGGCAATAATTCAGACTTTACTTCTTCATTAGGTACAACAGCGACGTTACTTTCTATCTGTTTTTCAGATTTTTTTGTTCCACGCGCTTTAGTTTTGCTTGTATCGATTGCACTATCAACGCTTTCAGGAATTACTGGTCCATGACTATTGCTGTGAATGCGCAAAATCACTGCAACTGTTACTAATAAGATGACAATAACAACAGCCGCAGCCGCAAACCAAATTAGCATGTTCATATCCATAACCATATTCATGACATCAAGACTATGAAAGTCAAGGGACACTAGCAATATATTTCACTATTTTTTCTCATCTTTGTTACACTTCAACGTCAATATGCTTAGGTACACCTGCATCTATTACACTAGTAAAAGTAGTAATAAATAGCACGAGCTATTTATTACGCAAAATTTGAATTCACAAAATCATTGAGGAGGATTTTATGTCAGATCAGCCTACCGTAAATGTATACGGTGCAGATTGGTGTGGAGATTGCAAACGTGCGAAAGCTGCGCTAATCCAGTATGGTGTGGCATTCGTTTGGCACGATATTGAAACAGAAGAGGGTGCTGAAGAAAAAGCGATTGAAATTAGCAATCAAAAGCATATTCCAGTTGTTACTTTTGCAGATAATACTTTTATGGTTGAGCCATCAGCAACACAAATAAAAGCAAAACTTGAGTCACTCGGAATACTGCAATAAATATATGTAACACGCATAAGTTAACACGATATTCACTTCGTCGATTGAATGTAGTACACTTAGCATTTGTTGCCCCTTTAGCTCAATTGGCAGAGCAGAGTCCTTTTAAGTCTTGGGTTGTGGGTTCGAGTCCCACAGGGGGCACTTTTTTATACCCAAATTTAGGGTAAGCGAGTAAACTGCAATAAAAAAACGGGGAGTTGAACTCCCCGACGAAAAATTCACTTAAAATCAAAGACGGCAATCAATGCCGTACTTATTGAAAATTAGCTAATTACTTATATAACACAATACTCAACTTGCCCAAACACTAGCATCTTGATCATCTTCATCTATATCGTGACCTACAGGTGCTGGAGAAGAATACGTGTATTCATCATCCACAACGCCAGAATCAGCATCTGCATTAATAGCAGCAAGAACATGCTTATCCATTTTGTACTGAGGAAGCACATTTTTAATATAGCTTGTCACAGCATCTTGCATAGCAACGTCATGGCCAACTTTTTCTGCCATAAACCAACGATGATCCAACACTTCATGGAAGAACTGAGCTGGTTCAATTTGCGAACGGAATTCAGGAGGTATCATACGAACTGTTGGCTCGAAAATTTCACGCATCCAATCAGTTGCGACGATTTCCAGCTCTTCACCTTGACGCCATGTAGAAGTGCGATATGCATCCAAATCGTTTAGCAGCCTTCGAGCCTGATTCTCTTGAACATCCAATCCAGTAAGACGAAGAAGCTTGCGGGAAGCATAGCCAGCATCCACAACTCGAGGTCGAACCAAAACCCTTCGACCATCTTCTGAAGTCTTCATCTCCAACTCATCAACATCGAAACCAAGCTCATTTAGACGATTAACACGACGTTCAATTCGCCACATCTCATCAGGACTGAACTTATCAACGTCAGTAAGCGTACTCCAAAGCGAATGATAGCGATCTACTAGACGATTGCCTATACTGATTTCATCTACTTCTGTCGGTAAAAGCTGACCGGAGCTCAAATCCATAAGCTCACCAATAATGTTGGTTCGAGCTAAATCGATATCGTATTCTCGTTGACCTTCTGTTAAACTTCCATGCAAATCACCAGTTTCTGCGTCAACTAGGAATGCAGAAAAAGCATCTGCATCTCGCAAAAACAGCACGTTGGAAAGCGATACATCGCCCCAATAGAAGCCAGAAAGATGCAAGCGCACCATAAGAACAGCAAGCGCATCGATAAGGCGCTCTGCAGTATCCGGACGCAACGTACGAGCAAATAATGCACGATATGGTAGTGAGAACTTCAAATGTTTCGTAACTAACATTGCCTCAAGCTTTTCACCATTAGCGTCATGGCGTCCTGCAACAACAGCTATAGGAGTAACTGTAGGCAACTCAAGTTTACGAAGCCTACGCAAAAGCTCATACTCACGTTCTGCAACTTGACGAGTAATTTCCTTCATTGCATACACTTCATCGCCAACGTGAACAAATCGCACAACGTGGCGAGAAATACCACGCGGCAAATTCACGAATAAATCAGCAGGCCATTGAGAAAGTGGTAATTCCCAAGGCAGTGTAAACATTTTTGGATTTGAACTAGCCGCAGTAATCTTCAGTGCCTGCGGCTCTTGAGAAGACGCATTCTCGTCCTGTGCAGATACCGAAGTTGCTTGCACAGCACGCGGGTCTAATTGAGGAGCGTCATTCCATTCCATAAAGTTTATTTACCAATCAAGCTCATGCCAACGATATCACTGCATTCCAGATAAACACAGCTCAACCACCGACGAATTATTGATAACAACTATATATAATAAGCGATGCATTGTAATGATGTATTATTGTACACTTATTATGCTGCTTTTTTGTGCCAAAAACGGGGTTCGCGTCATATTGCGAACCCCGCTCTATACCTTATACCGAAAGTTTGCTCATTAGCTTATATAAGCAGGCAAACCAACGTTTTAGTTCAAACGCAACTCCGTAGAAGGTGCGAACAGATGCATCTTAGATGGATCAATCTTGATCTTCACGGTGTCGCCAACCTTTGGAAGAGCACGTGGGTTCACGCGAATAGTCGTGAGCTTATTTTGATCAGACATCATAGTAGATGCTTCCTCAGGAGAACCATCGGTGATGATATTGCCATAGATATAGCCATCAGAACCGAGATCTTCCACGTTCATTACCTTCAAGGAGAACGCATTTGGATCATCGGATGTTGCCAAGCTTGCATCTTCTGGACGGAAGCCAACAATAATCTGTCCGTTATCTTCTGCAGTGAGCTTGTCAACAGCCTCAGCTGGAAGAAGTATAGAATCCTCACCAATCTGAGCTCGACCGTTTACAACTGGATGCTGATTGATATTCATAGATGGTGAACCAATGAAGCCTGCAACGAATACGTTTGCAGGGCGGTCATAAAGCTCAGTAGGAGCTCCAACCTGCTGCAATACGCCAAGCTTAATCACTGCAATGCGATCGCCCATGGTCAAAGCTTCGGTCTGATCGTGGGTAACGTACAGAGTAGTAACACCAAGCTGACGCTGCAAAGCAGCAATCTGAGTACGAGTCTGAACGCGGAGCTTAGCGTCGAGGTTGGAAAGAGGCTCATCCATGAGGAATACTTTTGGTTCACGAACAATTGCGCGACCCATAGCAACACGCTGACGCTGACCACCAGACAAAGCCTTCGGCTTACGATCCAAATACTCTGTCAAATCCAACACTTCTGCAGCTTTTTCAACACGCTTGCGGATTTCTTCCTTAGGAACACCAGCAATCTTCAAAGCAAAGCCCATGTTATCAGCAACTGTCATATGCGGATACAGTGCATAATTCTGGAAGACCATTGCAATATCGCGATCCTTTGGCTGCATTGTAGTAACATCCTGACCACCGATGAGGATACGTCCTTTGTTAACCTCTTCAAGACCTGCCAACATACGCAAAGTAGTTGACTTACCGCAACCAGATGGACCAACGAGTACGAGGAACTCACCATCTTTAATAGTCATGTTCAAGTCATCAACCGAAGGCTTATCGTTGCCCGGGTATATACGAGTCACATGATCAAATACAACTTCTGCCATGATATGTCCTTTCATCGGCAGGTACGTGCCGAACGATCCGTAGTGAAGGGTGTGCACTCATGACCCCAATTCCTACATCGGCGGGTATCAATCGTCCACAGTTTACTTACCTGGTCCATTGAAGGTTCTCTTCGTTGAGCCATGCCTTAATATATCATGTTTATCTTAGAAAAACAGCAAAAAATCAGTATTTTGCATAAACTCGGCGTGTCGAGTAAGGCGCACAAAAGGAGAATAACTATGGATCAACAACAAGAAACAACAAATAATGAAATGCAAAAATCAAATACCCCTTATAGTAAAAGCTTAATTGGCATCGTAATAGCACTAATTATTCTTGCATTCGCTGCAGGAGCTGGGTTTATGACTTATTACAATTCAATCAATAAACCACAAGTAAAAATTGAAAATCCAACAACCAATAAGCCAGATACACAAACTGAGGATACAGCAGACTCCCAAATAACCAAAGAGATTAAAAAACTGCCTTCTTCTGACATCCCACCAGCATCTAATTTACAAGGCGGAATTCTTCTTAGCAAAGATGGGTACGGCAAGCAAGCTGCTGGTGCTCCTACAGTTGCCACTTATTTTGATCCTTTGTGCCCTGGTTGCGGATCCTTTAATCGTACTGTTGATGAAACTTTAATTAAAATGGTTGAAGCAGGTCAAATTAACCTAGAACTTCACCCAATGTCATTCTTAAATCGTTTTAGCTCAGATCAATATTCTTATCGCGTCTCAGGCGGTATTGCCTATATCGCTTCGCACGACAACGATCCAAAGCATTTGCTTAAGTTCATCAATAGTATTTTTAGCGAAAGATTCCAGCCGGAAGAAGGCGACGGATACCAAGCAACACCAAATAAAGCTCTTATTGATTTAGCTGAAGATGCTGGAGTTGCAGATAAGATTGCGAATGAAGCATTTAACTTACACTATGTTAAGTGGCAAGAAGTTATTAATGAGAATACTCCAGAAGAAAAAGCTTTATGGAATGTTTCTGGCTCTAATAAAGGCGCTATGACAACTCCAACAGTAACAATTAACGGTAAGCTAGTAGATCTCAATGCAGCTTCTGAAAAGCAAATGGATCCTTTGGAAGCTATATTAAAGTCTTTGGGAATCGATAAAAAACATGTTGGCAAATCTGGTCATATGCCGAAAGTTACGTATAAGAGTAAGCCGCTTGAATTATAAATAAAATTAAGTAATCTCTATACTAAAACGGACGTTAAGAATACACTTAACGTCCGTTTTTATTTAATAATTTAGATTTCTATAATTTAGCTTATTTACAATGCAATAGGGGAACTAGTGTCAGACACTTTAGGCATCTGACCTGCAACTCCAACTTGTTTTTTATCCAGGCCGATGCAATGAAGCAGAGCATCAAGCACCTTCATTTTTTTCTCATTAATGGCATTCATATCAAGCAATTTATCGTTAATAGTTACAGTCGGCGTTGTCATAGATCCTTTATTTGGACCGCTGACATTCCACAATTCCTTACGATCAGGAGTGTATTTATTAACTAGCAGCTGCCACTTCAAATATTGGCGGTTAAAAGCTTTACTTGCAATTTCGTTTGGAATTCCAGATTTCTTAGCCAGTTTAATCAACTCTTTATTGCTTACAGGCTTATATCCCTCGCTTTCTTCCGGCTGGAATTTTTCGTTAAAAATGCCATTGATAAACTGAAGCAAATGCTTTGGATTGTTATCATATGAAGCGATATAAGCAATAGCACTAGAAACACGAGTCGAGTAATGGTCAGTAGAAAGTCCATCCAAGAATGACATTGGGTGAAGTTCTAGGTTAATTTGACCTGCTTCAACCATTTTAATTAAAGTTTCATCAACAGTACGATTAAAGGATCCGCAACCAGGGCACAAAGGATCAAAATAAGTGGCAACTGTAGGAGCACCAGCAGCTTGCTTGCCGTACCCATCCTTGCTAAAAAGAATGCCATTCTTAGAATTAACGCCGCTTGGACGAATACTTGGATCAATACTATCCAAATTATGATTAGATTTTGCAGATTGCTCTATTTTTTTCTGAGGCTGAACGTAAGCTGCCTGATACGCAGTAATGCCTACAGCAGCCAACATAGCCGCAACAATAATTACTACAATAACGCCGATAATTGCTTGCTGACGACGCTCACGCGCCTCACGCGCTGCACGTTCGCGATTTTCTATAGTTCTTTGTAGGCGAGTAGCAGATGAATCTCCCTGCTTATTATCACGCATCTGAATTTTAGGCATTGTTATCCTTCAACCATTTATTTCGCACACTAAGACTCGTTCCTAGCAGCATTCTTGCTAATGAAATAATAACTTCACCACAGTTTAGTAGATGGCATCAACGGAAAATACACATTACGTATCATACTATTTTTATTTTTCAAATGATTTTCCAGAATAAAATAACGCACCTAATCCTAAACGGAATTTTGTAGTCCACTTAACTGCAGCAAAAACAACCCATGCAACAATAAATCCTAGAGCATATCCAACTGCAGTACTTGAAAAAATATTAGGTGAGTAAGTTGGTAAAAGAATACGCAAGGATCCAACATCTATAGAAAGTAATTCAGGATTATTACCGCAGAAAAATGGATATATAACAGCTCCAATACCTCCAGAAACAACAATAGCTATAACTCGTGGAAGCATGTAAACAAATCCTCGAATAATATGCCACGGTAAAGTTGCAATAAGCACTACAGAATCATGGCGAGGAATTATTCCATCGTTAAGTTGCCATCTTCGCAAGCTTGATGAAATACTGTAGCCGGATGTTGCACTAATCCACATAAAAACCATCGCAAAACCAATAGAATCGAGAATGCTTAAGCAAGCAATGGCTAAATGAAGAATTATACAAATCAGCAGTATCCATGTTCCTCTACGCGCATAATCATGTTTATTAAGAGCAGGATCAACAGAAGACACTTCATCACTTTTAACGTGTAGAGAATCACCTGCTTCATTTTCAATATTGCCATTATCAAAAGTGTTATCAGAAGAACGAATAAGTTTTGAAGATTGTGCAATGCGTGAATTGTTTGAATTGTCGTCCTGTATATTCTGAAAATCTACATCGTTTAACGCATTAATTCGTGTTTTTTCATCCACACAAAATGTTTTATCGTCTTCACTATTATCTAATGAATGTGGCATAACAGTAGTAGAACGAACAGTTACGGTTGGCATTTCTCCATCAGAATTAAGATTTGTTATGCCAGCTGTACCAGCTGCATCGCAGGTACGAGAATTTGTTAGTATAGCAGTTTTTTCTTTTGTTTCACACCACATTTTACGCATAGTTATGTTAGTGGCATTACGGTCAAAAGGGCGGTTCACCTCCGGCCAGGCTAAAGGATCCATAGCATCTTGACTAATTGCATTTTCTAAATCAGATGGCATGCAACGCTGCTCTCGAATCGGATTCAAAGCCTTACGAAAAGCAGCCATTGTTCTAGGAGGTAACCCAGTTAAATCTGCATTGCCTGAGGCAGCACGCTCCAAAACCGCCATCATAGGCTTTGTGCCAAAAACAGGCTTACCGGTAGCCGCAAATGCAAGCACAGCAGCAACAGACCACCAATCTGTAAGTTCATCTGAATCTCCGCCTTCAATAATTTCTGGAGCAATAAAACCAGGAGTGCCCATCACTAATCCCGTGCGAGTAACATGGCTTTCACCTTCACCCATCGCAATCCCAAAATCTACCAATACAGGTCCAGTAGCAGAAATCATTACATTAGTTGGTTTAATATCGCGATGAACAATACCGGCTTCATGAACTGCTTTAACAGCTTCAATAAGCTTATGCGCAAGACGCTCCAAATCATCTGCAATATAAGGTCCATTCTCATCCACGTCTTCGCGCAAATTATGTCCTTCAATCAACTCTGTCACAATAAAAGCGATTGAAGCATCTAATTCCATATCCACTATCGCGCAAACACCTGGATGATGAATCCTCTGCAAAGCCAAAGCTTCACGTTTTAAACGTATTCGAGCGCGTTCCTGCTCAGAATCTTCATCTTCACTCTGTTTTGCATGAACAGACGCACGTAATATTTTCATAGCATATTGATTGCCGCCATCGTCATTAACGCGCCAAACTGACCCCATTGCGCCGCCGCCAAGCCTAGAAATAAGCGTGTATCCGCCTACATTATTCCCTGGTTGCAAATCGAACATGCTTGTATCTTCCATACTGCATTATGTTAATGCCTTATATTGCCAAATACGCAAATATAAACAACAAAAAACACGCCGTTTCTATATTCAACATCGCCGTAATTTTGTAATGACGTGGCATATGGTACACTAATCAATTGTTCTACTTAGCATGATTCGTCATGCTAACGAGAAACTTCGCCTCCTTAGCTCAGATGGCCAGAGCGGCCGCCTTGTAAGCGGCAGGTCGCCGGTTCGATCCCGGCAGGAGGCTCCATTTTTATTCCACTCGTTTCGCGAGTATTTCTTATTTTCCATTCACATATTCCAGAACTATAGTTTTGTTATCTTTCGTATCACATATAATGACGTGAAATGATTAAAGCAGAGGGGATAGTGGCTAATTAACTATTCAAAAATAGAAAAGATTTTTATTTTTCATATACAGTGCCAAATTATGGCGTATTATGAAAATAACAAATCTATATCTGTGCACATGATCATCTTTATAACAAAACTTTTCGCGAGTAAGAACTCGGGAACCTTCCCCCAACTCAGGGTTTCCGAGGTGAGAGTGGAGCGTCCCCCAACCAGCTCCACCTCATAGGGGGCGGGAATATCCCCTTCTCTCCCGCCCCCACTTTTATTTTGTTTTGCACTCAATTTTGAATGCAATACTGAAGGTATAATAGAGAAGTTAGCATTATTGCAAAGGGAGTGATTGTATGGCACGTCGATGGACGCCTAGACGATTAATAGTGATGCGTCGTGCAAGAATAATCGCCTGCGTTTTATCTATATCACTCACAGCAACAAGCTTGTTTATATTTACAGCTAAAAAATCTGTTGCAATGATCATAAATGGAAAAACGCATATTGTAAGCACTTATTCAACAAATCCAATACGTTTATTGGAAGAACAACACGTGCCAGTAAAAACTCACGATCAAATTATTTCTTCTTCTGGAGATATTCTCACAAATCATTCTACTGTAACAGTTCGCAGTGCTTATCAAACTTCTATCACTGTAGATGGAGTAACTATACCGTTCTGGACTGTTGCAACTAGTGTCGATCAATTAATCGGCTTTTTTAAAGCTAATGCTAAGAACGCTTCACGAATTACAGTAAATTTGCAAAATATTTACGATAAACTCACTTGCGGCTTATCAATTAATAAAAAAGGTCCAATTAGCGTTATCGCTGACAGGAAAACACGCATTGTGCAAAATGGAGACTTACCTGCGAGCGCAATTCTTGATTCTCAAGGTATAGTGCTCGGCAAGGAAGATCGCGTAAGCGTAGAAGAAGATGATGGAAATACTGTTTTACGTGTTTCTCGAGTTACTCATGGCAAAGAAAGTCGTACAGTTTCATTACCTTTTGCCACACAAACTGTAGTAGATCCTAAACTTCCAGCGAATTCTCGCGTTGTACAACAAGTTGGCGTGAATGGTGAGCGCGAAGATGTTTATAACGTTACATACGTAGATGGCAAAGCAGAAAGCGCAACTTTAGTTTCGCAAAATTTGGTAAAGCCTGCAGTTAATCAAGTTATTGCTGTAGGTAAGGCTGCTCCCGCACCAATTCACAAAAATAATACAAATACACAAAAGTCAAAACAATCCAAACAACAAACAAACACTCAACACAAAAAGCAGAATACTGAGCAGCCTGCAAAACAGGAGAAGAAAAACAGCCAACAGCAAACTCAACAACAAACCGCATCTGCTGCCCCCGCACCTGCAGCTAATCCACCTGCACCCGCTCCAAGCTCTAATCCCGATAGCCTTGTACATGCTACTCCACAACAAGCTAAACTATTTGCTCAGGGCGCGGCTGCGCAAATGGGTTGGACCGGTAAAGAATGGGAAGATCTTTTATGGTTATGGAATAGGGAATCTGGATGGAGATGGAACGCAGAAAATCCTAGCTCACACGCTTATGGCATTCCTCAAGCTCTTCCTGCAAATAAAATGAGCAGCGCAGGAGCGAATTGGCATGAAGATGCCGCAATACAAATTAGCTGGGGTCTAAGTTACATTAAGAGCAAATATAAAACACCTAGTGGAGCAGTAAAGCATTCGCGCGAAATTGGCTGGTATTAAAAGGCAGCATCGTGTTTTAACGCACTTTGGCGCAACGGATTAATTGTTACGAAATTTGGACGGTAAAACTTTGACAGAAATCAGCATTGAAAATGAAGGTCAGCTTTTAGGTGCAGCAGATATTAGACGTATTGCTGCCGAGGAAGGCATTACTCCTACCAAAAAGTTTGGTCAAAATTTCGTTATTGATCCTGGTACAGTGCGAAAAATAGTAGCGGCAGCTGAAGTTAAATCTGGCGATATCGTTATGGAAGTAGGGCCTGGTCTTGGTTCTCTTACTCTTGCAATATTGCAAACAGGAGCACAGCTTACTGCAGTAGAAATAGACCCTCCGCTAGCTCGACGATTGCCGCATACTGTAGAAGAATTTATGCCTCAATCCATGCGAAAATTTAATGTCATTCTAAAAGATGCTTTGACAGTAAATGCCGATGATGTTCCACAGATTGCGCAGGCTAAACAATTTACTCTTGTTGCAAACCTGCCATACAACGTTGCGACGCCTATTATTCTTACTTTGCTAGAAAAATTTAGTAACTTACAGAATTTTCTAGTTATGGTTCAAAAAGAGGTAGCAGATCGTTTATGCGCACAACCTGGGAATAAAGTATATGGCACACCAAGTGTTAAGTTGGCGTGGTACGGCAAAGCCCAACGCGCAGGGCTTATCGGTCGTAATGTATTTTGGCCATCGCCAAACGTTGATTCAGCATTAGTTTCTTTTACTCGCAATTGCACAGGCAAAGGTGACAATAATGAACGTGAGGGAGTATTCGCTTTCATTGATGCCGCCTTCCAGCAACGACGTAAGACATTGCACGCAGCTCTTAAAAATCAAGTTCCAGAAGAAGCATATAAAAATTCTGGAATTGACCCAACTAGACGCGGCGAGACGCTTACTTGCGATGAATTTATTGCTTTATATCGCGCATGCAAAGATTGTAAATTATAAATAAAACGCATATTTATTCGTTGAATAAATATGCAAAATAAAATATTACGCAATGAAATATTACGTATATTCTGCAGCTTGTGTAAACTTGCTGCTAACAAAGTTACAAACCACAGATCGGAAGTGAACATGACGCAAGAATACGACGAACGTATTGCTCGTAAAGCTTTCATGTATCAAAGAAAAAGATCTGTACTCACTACAGTGGGCGTAGGCTTGGGCGTCACTTTTATATTTGCTTTACTTGTGCAATTCCACGCTTTTGGCATAAATTCTGTGCGTGCTCCAAAAGATAACCCAAATTACGGCGTTCCAGCTCCATGCGCAATAATAGGAAAAGAAGGAGCCAAAGCCCCTTACGTAGATAATAGATCTGTAGCAATCAGAGTTCTCAACGGCACAAAGTTCCGCGGTTTTGCTCGCGCGGTTGGCGAAGCTTTAAACGCTCGCGGATTTAACTTAACAGAAGTTAACAATAACAAATCCAGTAACATTAAACGAACAATCATTTACTTTGGAAAAAACGCTATTAATGAAGCTTATACAGTAAACGCTAATTTTACCGATGCAATTATGCGAATGGATGATAGAAAAGATAAGCTCGTCGATATTGTGCTTGGCTCTACTTTTAATAATCTTCGCCCTAAAGTAGATGTTCCAGCAGCAGGCGCAGCAATACATGAAGTGCAAGGATGTATAAGAGCTGACCTTATGAAAAATATTCCCAAGGCAGATCAGCATAAGGAAGTTAAATAAAAAAGAGTAGCAGTAAAATATTTTATACTGCTACTCTTTTATTTAAGTGAAGAAACTTTTACTTTTTGTACGTTTCCTCATACCATCGCTGTAATTCTTCTACAGCAATATCATGGTCTACCGGACCATTATCGAGACGGTAATCAAGCATATGCTTATAAGCCTCACCAACTGTTGGACCTGGTTGCAAATGCAATAATTGCATTATTTCATTACCGTCTACATCAGGTCTAATAGCGTTAAAATCTTCCTGCTTTTTAAGCTCCTTTACGCGCTCTTCCATCTCGTCCATCGCATGCTCAAACATTAACGATTTGCGACGATTCTGAGTGGTTGCATCTGCTCTAGTAAGTCGGTTCAACCGCTCATACAGATGTCCTGAATCTTTTACGTAACGACGAACTGCAGAATCAGTCCACGGTTCATCAACATACCCATGAAAACGCAAATGCAAATTCACTAATTCAGTAACATCTTCGATAAGATGATGATCAAAATGCAGTGCTTTCAAACGTTTACGAGTCATTTTTGCGCCAACAACATCATGGTGGTGGAAACTAACTTTCCCTCCATCTTCAAATTTTCGAGTTTTTGGCTTCCCAATGTCATGCAATAAAGCAGCTAGACGCAATGTTAAATCTGGAGACGGCACTGAACCTTCCTGATCTGTTTCCAAAGCTATAGCGCGCTCAAGAACCATCATTGTGTGTTCAAAAACGTCCTTATGACGATGATGCTCGTCAATTTCAAGCTGTAAAGCTGGAATCTCCGGAAGAACACGCTGAGCTATACCAGATTCAACAAGAGCTTCTAATCCTTTACGAGGTCTGTCCGAAAGTAACATTTTAGTAATTTCGTCGCGAATTCTTTCAGCAGAAACAATATCTAACCTATCTGCCATGTCTACAATCGCTTCAGCAGTATTTGCTTCGATACTAAACCCAAGTTGCGCAACAAAACGAACTGCACGCATCATACGCAAAGGATCGTCATCAAAAGATTGACGAGGATCAACCGGGGTTCGCAACACGCCTTTAGCTAAATCACTGGCACCGCCAAAAGGATCCACAAACTCTAAATCTGGCACGCGCAACGCCATTGCGTTGACAGTAAAATCACGCCTAGAAAGATCACCTTCTAAAGTATCGCCATATTGCACTTCAGGTTTACGAGAATCTGGATCGTACACATCAGAACGATATGTAGTAATTTCAACTTTTACTTCTGTACCATCAGCACGTCGACGCATAGCTCCCAACGTGCCAAATTTACGACCCATATCCCAAAAACCATCATGTCCCCAGCGACGCAAAATATGTTCAAACTCTTCGGGTCGAGCTGATGTACAAAAATCAAGATCATGCGACACGCGATGCAGTAGCATATCTCTCACAGGACCACCAACTAATGCAAGTTCATAATGACGCTCAGCAAAAAGTCGCCCCAACTCTATAGCTTCAGGCCAAACTTCGAAGTTCTCAGTCACCCTTACCGACACCCTTTCAGCAAAAATCAATCTATATTCCAGCATACCGTTACCCCAATGCACAGCGGATTGAGTAATGTTGACTATATGATCACTCCTGCAGACTTACGACGTACGCTCGCCAAGCTTGCGGATAATCATGCCCAAAATCAAGCTGCTCCTGTTATTACGCCACTTGATTTAGCTAAAATGCATAGAAAAAAGTCTTGCCATCAAGACAGTTGTGAAGAACAAAATGTTGTTGATATTCCGCTGTTTTCTAAGGATGACAGCACTGCGCAAGACTCAGGATCGCCGGAAGATAATCTTCAAAAAACATCTTCTTTCTCAGGCGTATCTCCAGCACTTATGCCACCACGCAGACAGGCAGATACTCCTACAACTTTTGCTTCTTTAGATGCGCAAGACTTGCCAATTATTCGAGAATATTCCGCAGGCGGTTTAGTATTTGACTCTCTCGGGCGTGTCGCAATTATTGCTCGTCATTCAAGAAGCGGACACCTTGAATGGTGTCTACCAAAAGGACATATAGAAAAAGGTGAAACACCTCAAGAAACAGCAGTTCGCGAAATTCATGAGGAAACGGGTATAGTTGGCGAAGTAGTAGATTCGATTGCCACAATCGACTATTGGTTTACAGGCACAACGCATAGAGTACACAAGCTAGTGCACCATTTTGCGTTACGTTACGTAAGTGGCGACTTATCTGTATTAGGAGATCCTGATCACGAAGCAGAAGACGCAATATGGGTGAATTTTAAAGAACTTAATGCAATATTAAGCTATCCAAATGAACGTAAAATTGCATGGCTTTATGCCAAAAAAGCACATAGGCGGTCTAACAGTGAAGAAACTCACGCGTAAACATCAGACCACAAATGCGTCTACTGTTCTAAAGCAGAAGGCACTTTCATACGTATTTTCTTTATTACGAGTTACGTTACATACTTGCTTAATTTCTGCACGTTTTATTTTTATATTATTCGTAGTATTTGCAACAATTTTTGCTTTTCCAACAGCAAAATATGCAGGATTAGCAAATTACGCATATGCAAACACGAAAAAAGCAGATTTATCTGACAAAACTTCTACAAGACAAAATAAAAAACAATCTACGTATGAGAATCCGCATAGCAAGGGCATTGAAATAGATATAACTCAAGCAACGCCTGTAGTAACAGATAAAAGCGGATACCACCTTACTGCAACACTAAAAGCCGTAAAAACGGCACTTCCAGAAGGCACTTTACAACTTTCTATAAATTCCAATTACACTTTTGTTTCGCGCACGGACGTGCAAAATTGGTCGCAAGAGGAATCTCTTATACCAACTCCTCAAATTTTAGATTCCGTAAAAACTCCAAGTTTAGCTTCCGGTCACACGTGCACTCTTAGCTTTAACATACCTGCAGATAAACAAGAATTACGTTCCATCCTGAATTGGGGTCCCAAACCATTAAAAATTACGTATTTCTCACAAGATTATTCAAAATACAAATCGATACATTCTTTTTTGACAAGAGCAAATATTGGCATGCACTCAGCTAACTTACCAGCGATGAAACTTACTGCGCTCATGCCAATATTAATTCGTACACAAAACGATTTACGCAATTTTAAAGCTAATAACATTCAACCTAGCGATCATTTAGAAATGTTACTTAGAGCAGACAAAGATAGTATTCACAACATTATTGGGAAAGCTGATTTAGCAAATAAACACTCAAAATTACAAACAATCGCAGATTTAAGCACAATACAAGCATCGCATTTAACACTCAAACCAAGCGCTTATATGCAACAATCTGGTTTTGATATCAGTGCTTATGCAGATGACAATAATGACGATTTGTATAAATCGGCAGGAATTACTAAAGAAAAATGGTCTGCAAAAAATTCGCAATCGCAGAAAAATATTACTAAAGCAAATAATTCAAAACAAACAGACTCAACTAATCATAATTTAAATAAAGCTTATGCATGGCAAACATACGGCAAATGGACTATTCATGCACTAGAGCAAGCAAAACGTAATGGATATGAAACTGTTATTGCAACAGACGAATTTGACAATAATGCTTCACAGTTTGCTGTTAGAAATGGCATATACGATATAGATACGCCTGCAGGGAATGTGCGAGTTTTGTCACCTCAATCAGTGCTTACTCTTCTGGCAAACGGAAAGCCTACAAGCGATAACGCAACAAGCGAACGAACTCAGGCTGGGCGCATTAATCGTTTAGTGGCACAAAGCGCGTTCTACCAAATGGAACAGCCGTATGTTGATAGACATATTCTCATTACTTTTTCGAATAATGCATCTAATTCAAATATTGATGCTGTTATGAACGCATTAGAACAATCTCCTTGGCTGTCGTTAAGCGACTTGCAAACAATGGCAAATACGAAGCAAAATGCCTTGCCTGACTGGAAGAAAAATTCCATAATGCGTGAAATATCTCGCAACAGCTCTATAAGCGAGAATATTACTGAAAAACGACGCTCTTGCCTAAACGATTTGTCACATTCAAGGAAAGACGTTTTACGTTTTACTAAGAATATTCTCGACTATAGTTCCGCTAAGCATCCTCATAATACTGAGGGTGACGCTCAAGCACTTGCAAAACAAACAGCCAAAACAAAAAAACTTATTAACATAAAAGACTTAGAAAAGTATTTATTACGCTTATACGACGATATTTCTTTGCACGAATTTACCAATAATACGATCGAGCAGCAAGATTCAGCCAAAACTACTGCACACAGCAAGAAAAATAACAAGTCTTGTATAAGTAAAAATACTGCTAAGACTTTTGCAAATACACTGATGAATGGCATTCACATAATCCCACCGCATGATATTACTGCCGTAAGCGAAACAGCAAGCATGCCTATTACGATAAGCAACACATACTCTTACCCTGTGCAAGTGTATTTATCTGCAAATACTCATGCTATGGAAATTGTTACACGCCGTAAAACTTTAGTAAAAATTCCAGCTAATAGCGAAACTCAAGTAACTTTACCACTGAGAATCACTACATCAATTCACACAAAAGCTACTTTTGTGCTTGAAGACAATCAGCATCGCGTATTTGCAAAAGAACAAAGCACACTTATTACTAGTACACTGCAAATTAGTGATAAAAGCGGTACGATTATTATAGTATTTGCTTTCATTCTTGGTCTTCTTGGCCTTTGGAGGCAATTCCACCGTAAGAAGGATCCAGACGAATGAGTTCAGTAGGTCGAAATTCTGTAATTATGGCTAGCGGAACAGCCGCATCACGCATTACAGGTCAAATACGTACTATCTTATTAGCAGCAGCCCTTGGAACAACAGGTTTAGCAGCAAACGCATATCAAGCTGGATCTATGATTCCACAGCTAATATATACGCTTGTTTCAGGTGGAATTTTCAACGCTGTATTAGTACCGCAAATTGTTCGCACTCTCGAAAAGAAAAATGCCGAGGAACGCTTAAATAAACTTATTACATTTGCAATTCTTCTGCTTCTCGCGCTAACAGTTCTTATGTCTATAGCAACGCCTGTGCTCACTATGCTATACGCCGGCGGAAGCGCCGAAATGCAAACATTAACATGTTCATTTACTTTATGGTGCATGCCTCAAATTTTCTTTTACGGTATTTATACAGTACTTGGGCAAGTTTTGGCAGCAAAAGAGCATTTTGCCATGTACGCGTGGAGTTCAGTTGCAGCAAATATTATTAGTTGCCTAGGCTTTGGCGTTTTTATCATCATCTTTGGTAAAGCAAATAGGATGCCACTAAGTTTTTGGAATGGCAATACTCTTTTGCTCACTGCAGGATTCTGGACTATTGGCGTAGCAGCACAAGCCTTAGTGTTATTCCTACCTCTTATAAAATGCGGAATACACTACAAGCCAAGTTTTGGTATACGAGATATCGGTTTAAGATCAATGGGCCCTGTTGCTGCATGGAGCATGGGCATTGTTATTGTTACACAAATAGTTGTAATGATTACTACACATATAACAACAAGCGTCCCATTTGTTGCCGAAAAACGTTTAGGATTAGATCAGTTTGAAGTAGCAGGTAATGCTACTTATCAAAACGCTTACACAATGTTCCTATTGCCCTACTCTTTAGTTGCAGTATCTGTTGCAACAGCAATTTTCCCTAAAATTTCACGCTCCATTGCATCTCACGATTTACATAGCGCGCGCAATGATTTAAGTGAAGCACTCAGGCATGTAAGCATAATTATGTGCTTCTTTACAGTCATTTTTATTGTTATTCCGACACCTATTTCGTTAGCTTTAATACCATCAATAAGTGTTCAAGAAGCAAACCTTATGTCTGCACCTCTAATGATGCTAGCTTTTGGCTTGCCTTTAACTAGTAGCTATTTGATTATTCAACGCACATTCTTTGCTTTTGAAGACGGTAAAAGTCCTTTTATTTTCGCAGCAGCGCAACTTCTTACTGAGCTTTTTGCCTTTGTATGTTGCATTAATGTACTGCCACCTACTTATTGGGTTACAGCTTTAGGCTCATCAGTTTCAATAAGCTACTTCTTGACTTTCCCATCACTTGTTCATATGCTTCGAAATCGTTTCAACAATGACTTAGATGATCGAAATCTTGCAATTACGCATATAAAAATTACTATTGCTTCAATAGTATCTATTGTTGTTGGTCTCTTAGTGAGTAAACCGCTATTGCATGTTTTAAACTTCAATTCCCCACATATGCATGGAATATTAAGGTGGGTATACGCAATACTTATTTGCGCAATAACAACAATTATTATTGCTGTTGTTTATCTGTCAGCACTCTTACTTTTGAAGACCAGAGAACTTGTAGATTTGTCTGCCCCAATAATTAGTAAGCTTGCCCAAAAGATTCCTGCTCTTGCTCCTCTTGCTAAAATTTTTGAAGAAACTGCAAAAAGTCAATCACAGCACGAACAGAAAAATCTTAGAATTCCGCGTAGAATACAATCCGATGCAAAATATCATGATTCTTCTAACAGCAAAAACTTCTAAGAGCGTAGTTTCATATTGAGCTTTTCCTTAAAATATGTGATTATTTGGGAAATTATTTCAATAACAGCAAAATGCTGTACATAACATGACGGCTCACCAGTACAATTATGTGTTAGTAAAAAATGTTAAGTTACTTATTGCACATGCGTAGGAAGATGAGGAACAAATGGAACCTCGGTTAGGAGATATTGTACTAAATCGATACGTACTAGTATCGCTTTTGCGCAACGAAGCAGGCTTGCAAGTATGGCAAGCCAATGACCGCATACTTACGCAGGATTGCCAGCTTTTTATTGTACGAGATTCACGTTTTTTGCCGCAAGTAAATACAATTGCATCAACCTTGGCTTCATCGCATAGCCGCAAGTTTACGCAAGTACTTCAATTACGGCATCATGATTCTGTTGCAATTATTGTTACAGCTTTAGATCGCGGTATTACTATCAATGATTATTTGGCTCTTAAAAAAGCACCTTTAAGCTACGAAGCAATAAGAACTATTGTTGCAGAAACTGCACAAGCTTTAAGCAGATTACTTGCTAGCAATATTACTCACCACGCTGTTTCTAGTGACACTGTTCGCATAAGTTCTTCAGGAATTGAGTTAGCAGATACTCCAGTAAGTCCTCTTTTGGAAGATGTGACTCAAAAAGATGATGATCAAATTCCAAGGCAAAATGTTGAACATATTGCAACTAAGCAACTTGCATCATTGTTATACACTTTGATTACTAGAACTTCTTCTCGAATACAAGCTCGTTTTGATGCGTCTCTTTTGCCAGATAATACTCCTTCAGAATTTAGGATGATTTGCACAAGAAGCCTAGCTTCAAATAAAAATAACAACGTAATACCTATGGCGTCTATTGCAGAATTAGTAGCATTATTAGGTTCATACACGCCTTTATCGAAGCTCGCAACAAGAGATATTGTGCTTGATGGTAAAACAAGTGTTGCTTCTATTAGCAATGTTCGACTTTGCGAAGCAAAAGATGATTGTATACTACCTTTGCCTGAAGGTCTTTCACAAAGTGAAGAAGAATTTGATGCACAATTAATGCAAAGAAATAATCAGGATTCTAACGATTTTTCTTCAACTAATTCAGCCAACACTATTTCAAATAATACAAATGGATCCGCTAAGTTAAGTGATAGCTTCAAAAATGCTGGAAGAACATTGGGATCTCTTCTTAAAAGAAGCAATACTAACTCAGATTCTGAAGGCATTGGTAACAATAGTTTTAGTGACGAAACTAACACTAATACAGATATAGATTTTCATGATATTGCAGCAGCAGAAATGGCTAGCATTCTCGCTCCTACAGAACTTGATACAGACGATGCTCTTTTCCCAACATTGTCTGCTTCATATAAACATTTTCCCGATACTGCTACGTCTAAAAATATTTTTGATCACGTTGAAAATACAAGAAATCAAACTTCCAAAAATACTATTAGCGAAACAGGCGTAGTTAGTAGTTTTGATTTTGGGCATCTTCTTACTGAAAATAATCAACACACAGAATTAATCTCAAGACCACAAAACTTAACTTCAGAAGGCGAAGCTACTGGTCGCGTTCCTGTTGTTGATTCTCACGGAAGATTTGTAGCTCCTGGAGAGGAATCAGCAAGAGCACTTAGAGACGAAATAAACAATGCCCAAAACGACGATATCCAAGAAAATGGAGCACTTTCTTTGCCGCCAAGCTTCCAGCCTCTGGAACAAACTGCTAATTTGCACAAACAAAAGCAGAATACACAAAATAACAACACTATTGCAGATGCTAAGATTTGGTGGGGTCTTTCAACCAAAGTTATTGTTATCGGGGCTGTTTCGTTACTCCTTGTAGCTGGATTAGCTTTGGCATTACATGGTTTATTTGGCAATCATGAAAGCACAGGTAGCTTCGGAAACAACGGCTCATGGGATAGCACTAGTCTAGAAAATGTTCCGTTTGGTAGCCAAGGTATTCTTCCTCAAGAAAAACAACCTGTTAAGAAAAATATGGGTCGTAAGCAAGTAAAACCTGTGCCTAAGCCTAAAATTCCTACGAATAACGTTGCTTACGAAGCTGATCGTTATCAATTCTTAAGCTTCCCAGCTAATCAAGCTGGATATGGATACTATATCCACTTAACTGAACCACAAACTGTGTATCGCTTCGTTGTTTCGATACGTTCCTCTGGAGGTCACGCATATTTGTTGGCAGATACTAAGGATGATCCAACTAAGGGAACTCAAGTAGCAGAATTTACATTCGATGAAAGCGGAACAACAGATGTAAAACTTAAGAAGATTGTAAAATCTCAAGATTTCATGCTATGGGTTCCAAAAGATAGCATGCCTAAGAACAGTTTGTACATCAATTCTGTAAAACTGTATTGAATCTCTTAAATAAGTGCTTTTAAGGAAATAAGTAATGGAAAATAAACTTCGAAAAGTTATCATAATTGGATCCGGACCTGCAGGATACACTGCTGCAATATATTTGGGTCGCGCTGGGTACAAACCACTTGTTATTGCTGGAGCTCTTACTCCAGGCGGTCAATTGATGAACACAACGGAAGTAGAGAATTATCCAGGATTCCCAGAAGGTATTTTAGGTCCTGACTTAATGGAGTCTATGCAAAAACAAGCTGAAAAATTTGGCGCAGAAGTATTGCTGAACGAGGTCGCTTCTGTAGACTTTAAAAGCGCTGTGAAACTCGTTACTACCGATGACGGTATAACTTATGAGTCCGACGCAGTTATTGTCTCTACGGGCTCGCAAGTGCGCAAATTGGGTGTTCCAGGAGAACTCGAGTACTCCGGCAGAGGTGTATCTTATTGCGCAACTTGTGACGGCTTCTTCTTCCGAGGAAAACCAATTACTGTAGTTGGTGGAGGAGATTCTGCTTTTGAAGAAGCATTGTTCCTCACACGATTTGGTTCTTCTGTTACTTTAATTCACCGCAGAGATGAATTCCGCGCTTCAAAGATTATGGTTGACAGAGCAAAAGAAAACGAAAAAATCAAATTTATTACAAATAGCGTTGTAGATGAAGTGCACGGCAACGATGTAGAAGCTACTTCACTTACTGTTCGCAATGTTATTACAGGAGAAACTCAAGAAGTTGAGTCAGCTGGATTGTTTGTGGCAATTGGTCACACTCCTGCAACAAAGTTTTTAAACGGCCAATTAAAACTTAATGAAGATGGAACAATTGTTGTTGATGGTGCAACTACTCGCACTTCTGTTGAAGGCGTTTTTGCTGCGGGAGATGTTGTCGACAACATGTATCGTCAAGCAATTTCTGCAGCAGGAATGGGATGCAGAGCAGCTCTTGATGCTCAAACTTATCTTAACGAAAAATACGCTTAAATCTTACTTATTACACAAAGGCTTACTAAAAGTAAAAGCATAAATACAATTAAATTTACGTGTGACATTACAGTCTAAGCTATTATATTGTAGACAAATGTCACACGTATTTTATTAAAACTACTATTCTTTTTTAGAAACAAGTAAACCAATAATTCGTTGCATTTCTTCAGGAGAAGAAAAGACAATCTCGATTCTTCCATGATTTTCTGTGCCCTTAATAGAAACTTTGGTAGCAAAATGCTCCTCAAGCTGCTTACGCACAGGCGAAGAAGACCACCGATTATTGCGACGCACACGCGTACGTGCTGCTCCATGAGATGTATCTTCATTCTTCAACGAAACAATCTCTTCAGTACTACGAACTGACAATCCTTCTGCAATAATGCGATTGGCTAGACTTTCCATATCTTCTGGATTTTCCAAGCCAAGTAGTGCTCGTGCGTGACCTGCAGAAAGCACGCCTGAGGCGACATGTTTTTGCACGCTAGCAGGAAGATTGAGAAGTCTTAAAGTATTAGCAATTTGTGGACGTGATTTTGATACAGACTGAGAAAGCTGAATCTGTGTTAAACCAAAATCATCTATCATCTGAGAATATGCTGCCGCTTCTTCAAGAGGATTAAGAGCAACGCGATGAAGATTTTCAAGCAATGCATCTCTTAACATATTTTCATCAGCAGTTGTGCGCACAATCGCTGGAACTGTATCAAGTTCAGCTAGCTGAGAAGCACGCCATCTTCTCTCGCCCATAATAAGTTCATAATGTGCAATTTGTTCATCATTTTTATCTGCATCAACAATAGGTCGCACAACTATAGGCTGTAAAACGCCGACTTCTTTAATAGATGACGCAAGTTCTCGCAGCTCATCTTCATCAAAAATTGTTCGAGGTTGATGCGCATTAGGAACAATATCTAACGGCTTAAGATAAGCTAAATATCCACCTTTTACTGGCTTCAAAGGCTCATTTTTTGCGGTTTTATTCGATTTTTCAGCAGCGTTATTTTTTTCACCAATAACGGTTTCTTCATTATTTTTTGCCTTAGACGACATAAATGTCGTTGATGCTGAATCTCCAAAAAAGAAATCCATAGGTCTAGTGACATCTCCAAGAGATGGCATAGTTGAACGTTTATGAGAATGCTTGTTAGTATGAATTGACGGCACGGTTTCACGTGAAACATTCTTTATTTTGTTATTATTCTTATCCGCGTGAGGAGCAATTGAATTGCTCATACTAGGGACCTTTGTTTCATGTGAAACATTTTTTGATTGATTATTATCTTTATGTAACGTTTCACGTGAAACTTTTGCTTGTTCTTCTAATTGACTATCCACAGATTCGGATTTTTTTGTTTCATGTGAAACATTAAATTGCAAATTATTAGATGCATCGGCAAGCGCATCCTCGCCAGGCAAAGCTGGGAACAAAGCACCTAAACCTTTACCCAGGCGAGACTTATTTCCACTCATTATTGATTCTCCTGTTGTTGTTCTTGTCGATTAGCATCTTGCTTTGCTGCAATAACAGATAATACTGTCTTAGACCTTTTCGCTATTTCTAACGCAGCTTCGCGATAAGAAATCGCTCCTGATCCATGAGGATCATAAGTAATAACACTTTGGTTAAAACTTGGCGCTTCAGGTATTTTCACAGTACGAGGAATCGTAGTCTCAAGCACAATATTTGGATAATGTTTTTTAACTTCTTGGAAAACTTCTCTGCCTAATAAAGTTCGCTTGTCAAACATAGTAACAAGCATTGTAGAAACAACTAAAATTGGATTGTAATGTTGCTGGACTAAACCAATAGTTCTTATAAGCTGTCCTAAACCTTCAAGAGCATAATACTCAGCTTGAATTGGTATAAGCATTTCACGTGCTGCACACATGGCATTAATCACTAACAAGCCAAGCGACGGAGGACAATCAATAAAAACATAATCGTAATGTTCGCTGCTATTATCAAGATATTCTTGCAAGGCATCCTTTAACAGATTATTACGATTATCCATATCTGCAAGCTCTAATTCAGCACCACTTAAATCAATGGATGCTGGCACAACATCAAGTCCTTCAATATCTGGGCAAGCATGTTTTACTTCAGCGATACTTTTTCGCCCTTCAAGAACATCGTAAACCGACAAATTACCAGAAGCATGAGGAGTATTTAATGCAGTTGACGCATTCCCTTGTGGATCCATATCAATAAGAAGTACTTTTGATCCACTTACTGCCATAGCTGCAGCAAGATTTACAGCAGAACTTGTTTTTCCTACTCCACCTTTTTGATTAGCAACAGCAATAAAACGCGTTTGCTTAGGCTTAGGATATTTCGCTTGTTCAATGGAATGAAAACGAGATGTCAAATCTGCCAATTCAATACCTAGGGAGGATTTTGAATCTCCAAAAATTCGTTGAATCGTTTCAGCAGCTGATTCCACGACGTATCACCCCCAATTAAATATGCGAAACTCTTAAAACAAAAATATCGTGTTTTAAGTTTCGTCGTTTCCATGGACATAAAAAGCACAAATTTTTTGATGTTTCACATGAAACATCAACACCTTATTCCATAACTAACTACATATTTTTCTAATCATAGAACACTAATATTAATGCTACTGCACACTACAAAATAGAAACAATCAATGCCTCGCCCTCCCCAAAACCTAATTGAACAATTTATATTCATGTGTGAGATTTTTCGCATTGATTGGATGCTTGTATGTTTCTGTAGCTTTGCACCAATGCTTTGCAAACGTTGCACATGAAGCTTTGCAGTAATGCTTTGCAAACGGCGATTATTTATTGATTAGCAAACTTTAACAGTATTGCTCTGCGGACGTTGAATATTTATCGCATAGAGAACACTAGCATCCGTGCTGCTGCGCACGTCACACCAGGCACTCCTACCACACCAAAAACACTAGCGGTTTTACTAATAGTGGGAGATAGGAATTGCTTGGTCGAGCAATATAAAAGCGGAACGATAGTAATAATCTTGTTGATGAATACTATTTTTGCAGAAAAAGTAAGTAAAAAACTAAACTTAACTACACAACCGCTAAGTCCAAATAAGGTATAAGAGCGGAGCGCTGCGAGACAAGTAATTCCTATCTCACACAGCCACACAAAGAAACCCGCCAGCCAAACACCCGCTAAAACTCACGCCACGCCAAACAAGAACTTTCGAGGCTCATCAGACCGTTTTCAGAAAACACCAGTCAAAACTCATAGACGATACGCAAGAACATCGCAAATAAAATTGCATCATACTAAACGAAAACTTGCGCAAACACAAATTTTAATTAAAAAATTAGGCTTTATTTACTATTACAACTGTAGTTGGTTGTAAGCCAGATGCAACAGGTGCCTCAAAAACATGAGTATCTATTCCACCGGCTTTTCGAATCATTTTTACAGCTTTTTCTACTTCTGCTTGAGCAGATTTACCCTTTAATGCTATTAATTTCCCGTGCTTATTCAATAGAGGAATAGTCCATCCAGCTAATTTCGTCATAGGAGCTACAGCCCTGCATGTTACTACATCAAACGCTGGAATTTCATGTGACTTAACTTTGTCAATAACTTCATCTGATCTGCCGTGAAATATAGTAACATTTTTTAATTTCATAAGAGCAACGCACTCACGCAACCAATCAACACGACGCTCCATAGGTTCAATCAAAGTAACGTCATAATCAGGTAAGCACGCAGCTAAAACTAGACCAGGAAAACCTCCGCCGCTACCTACATCTGCAACTCTTTTATTTTTTCTACCAACTATTGCTTCTTTAATAAAAGGAACAACTGCTGCAGAATTTAATATATGCCTTTCCCAGAGAATATTCATATCTCTAGGACCGATAAGACCTCTTATTAATCCTTCTTGCTGAAGTTTCACGTGAAACAGCTTACACTTTTCTAATGCTTCACCTAAAACCTCGTTCAGCAACGGGGATCCTTCCAATTCGTCCGCTATTTTTTGTGTATTTTCCTCGTATTTTTTATCTAAATTAGCTTCCATATTTTCCCCAAAACAAATAAAAGCAATATAAAAAATAAATAAAAAGTAACACAACAAAACATTTTTTGTTCCATTGTGTTACTTTTCATTTTATTTCTCTTTTCCTTCGAAAAGAAACAATTAAATAAAAATTAATTATTCTTCAGAATATTCGCCTTCTACATCGTCAATTTCATCAATATTCTCATCTTCAGAAGCAACTGAAGGCATGTAAACAGTTACATAGCGGCGTGGTTCTTCCCCATGTGAACGGGAGCGCAAACCTTCATCACGTACAGTATCATGCACAACTTTACGCTCAAAAGAATTCATTGGCTTCAAATTCACAGGTTCACCAGTTTCACGCACCTCATCAACAGCATCTAACGCAATATCGCGCAAATGCTGGCGCTTACGCTTTAAGAATCCATCTACATCAACTATAAGATGCGAACGATCACCAGTTTTTTGTTGAACAGCAAGACGACTCAATTGCTGCAAGGCATCGACAACCTCACCATTGCGACCAATTAAATTCTTAATATCAGTGTCATCATCTGCAACAATCTGAATCATTGGGCGATTATTGCGCACACCCATCTCAATATCACCCTCATAATCAGCAATATCGAGTAAGCCTTCTAAATAATCTGCGGCAATATCAGCTTCTTCATTGAGTTGATCAACCGTCCTCTTCTCATCTTGTACCATTAATTACTCCTTATCGTGAGAAAATTCACGTTTTACAAATTCCTGAAGTCTAGTTTAGCGGATAATAAAGCCAAGTTACTAACTTATTTTCAAGTCATAAAAATGACTTTATATATCCGCAAAATGTATCTAAATATTAGCGCTTTGCCACCTTACGTTTACGTTGTGGCTGTTTGCGCTGGAATCCCTCAATCTCTCTACGCTCAGCTTCTTCACGAGCTTTTTGAAGATTCTCTTCTTCAATAGAAGGCAACCCTTCGCGCTCACGACGAGCAGTTTCTTTTTGATAGTCACGCTTTTCTTTTTCTTCAGCTGCAGGAGATCCAGGAGTTGGGAATGCGTAAACCTGCCAAATTGAACGCAACATATTTATAACATTGTTTACTAACCAGTAAACCAACATTGCAAATGGCATAGCAAACGCAGAGAAAACGTAAATCAACGGGAATCCCCACATCATGAGCTTTTGTACAGTATATTGGCTACCCTGCTTAGACTCAGGCGGAAGATTCTTACGAATATTATTGAATTGCATGTACCACATTGCAGCACACATAAGTACAACAAATATAACTATGACAATTTTACCTGCGCCAGCAGTTGTCATAAAAGTATCTGCAACACCAACCCCAAATACGCGAGTTTTAATGAATTGCTGTGCTGTTGCAATATCAAAGGCACCAAGAGCTGCATGCTTACCACGAGCAATAAAAGGAATAACGGAAAGCGTATACCAAATACTCATAAACGCAGGACCCTGAATCATCATAGGTAGGCACGAACCAGCAGGATTGGCTTTGTTATCTTGATAAAGCTTCATCATTTCACGCTGCATAGCTTCTTTACTTGCAGGATCATTTTTGCCTTTATATTTTTGCTGTATTTTCTTAATCTTAGGCGCAATAGCTTGCATTTTGCGCATGCCTTTAATGCTTTTAATAAATGCAGGGAAAATGCACGCATGCACAACTAATACCAAGAATACGATGGAAAAAACCCAAGAGAAGCCAACTTCATTCATTCCCAGAAGAGTTAATAACTTATGGAATAATGACATAATTTGAGTCATGAGCCACTCAACTGGCGTCAAGATTTTATAAAACCATCCCAAGAATCCATTATCAAGTATGAAGTTATCTTGATTAAACATTAGTTTTCCTTGTCTTCTTCAGCCAAGGGAGTTAGCCGTGGCTCTTCATGTGCTTTAGACCAAGCACATCTGTAAAAAATCGAATATTTGCGGGGTACATCATCAATACTGCAGCTTGTCCAAGGTCTACAGCGTAGAAGGCGTAATAATGCAAGAATACCACCTTTAAACGTGCCATACCTAGCAATTGCTTCAATAGCATAACGCGAACACGTAGGATAGTATCTACAGCAAGCTGGTCTATTTGCAGAAATCGTGCGCTGATACCATCTAATTGCACTAATTACAAACTTAGAACTTAAACTTTTTTTACTACGCATAACAATAACCACCATTTACTCAAAATAATATATTTCAATTATCCTTGATTCTGATTATTCTCATGCATTTTGCAATTTTGTGTAGAACATAAATCTGCACTAATTTTGCCAAAAAGCTTTTGTATCTGGCATTGTAACGAATCAAATGAAGATTGAGCTGCAGAAGGTTTTGCTCTTAGCACCACATCACAACCTGCAGGTAATAAAGATTCATAATTTTTTGCGATTACTCGCAGACGTCTTTTTACCTTATTGCGAACTACAGCTTTCCCCACTGATTTAGATACAGCAAGACCTAGCCTCTTTACATGTTCAAATTTTTGATCATGTAAGAAGGTATCAGAAAATGCCGCGGGAGTATCACTTTCAAAACCCGTGGCAATATAATCTAAACTTGCACTTCTATCTTCGTTAAGTGTGCTCTGCACGGCTATATCGTCACGCATAATGTAATGCGCGACGATATCCCGAGAACTCACCTTGCGCCGTTTTTTTAGCACCGCAACAAAATCACGGTGGCTTTTCAGCCTTTCCATGCCTTACGACGCTACCTTAACTCAGGCAGACAGTGACTTGCGGCCCTTGGCACGACGACGATTAATTACTGCGCGACCTGCACGCGTACGCATGCGAACGCGGAAGCCGTGCTTCATGTGACGACGACGATTATTCGGCTGAAATGTCCTCTTCATAACTAATGCTCCTGTATTCAGCCACGCAAAAGCATGGCCCCGTATGAGTCAAGCTATACCAAAATACTATTACCCCTCACCAATGCTCAAAACTCCACATTTTCTTATTGAAGAATCAACATTGTCAGATATAAATAAAAATGATTTATTCACATTTCTATTACAATTTATTGTACACGCAAAATCGTTGAAAAATAGCCAAATCTCAGCTTTAAACTTATCCACAAATTACACACATGTTATTCACAATTAAACAATTTCAACACGCTAGACTGTGGATAACTTCGTAGGGTCAGAGTAAACATATCTTACTGATACTTATTACACACGTGCGCGCGTAAACAGAATCAGCATTATTACATGTGCTAAATGCAAGTTTGGGGGTGAAATGGCTGATACATTAGGCGATTCTACATCGCAAGCTGCTTTGGTATGGTCTAATACGCTTACTGTTTTACAGCATAACGCCCTTTTAACTGCGCGCGATAAAGGTTGGTTTGAAGGTGTTAAACCAGAAGCAATCTTTGGAACGACCATTGTTTTGTGCGTATCCAATGCTGAAACGCAACAAGCTTTGCAAAATGAATTAAATTCTCCTCTACTTACAGCATTAAAAATTTGCACTGGTAAAGATATGTTTCCTGCTTTTAGGATCGTCCCTCAATCTGAATATCAGGAAAAAGCTGCACAAAATTCTTCAAATTCTTTATCTCATCAAGCACAGAACAATGCGAATTTAAATAAAAATAAAATAGTAACTGATAATACAGTTTTGCCTGTTGATAATATTTCAGTTTCATCATCTAATAATTTGTCATCGGTTACAGCAAATAATTCATCTCCTGTACAACCAGATTTTGATCATGCAACTGGAATATCTACTCTTCAACAAACTGATATTTCTACTGAACAGGCTGCACAGCAAAAAATGCCTGTCTCTGTTCAACGCGATGCAATTACACATTTAAATACGTGCGCAACTTTTGATACTTTTGTGCCTGGCGATTCAAATCGTTTTGCAAGAACTGTAGCTTTGGCAGTCGCAGAGGGTTCCGGCAGAGATTTTAATCCTTTATGTATTTATGGTGGCTCCGGTCTTGGCAAAACTCACTTGCTTAATGCAATTGGCAATTATGCTTTAGTAAAAGATTCTTCACTTAAAGTGCGTTATGTAACAAGTGAGGAATTCACTAATGAATTTATTGAAGCTCTTCAAACACCAAATCAAAGTCAAGGTCAAATCGCTGATTTTAATAGGCGATATCGTGAAGTAGATGTTCTTCTTATTGACGATATTCAGTTCCTTGGTGGAAAAGAAGCAACACTTGAACAATTCTTCCATACTTTTAATTCTTTATATCAAGCAAATAAGCGAATAGTTATAGCTTCAGATGTTGCGCCAAAAAATCTTAAGGGATTTGAAGCACGCTTAATTTCCAGATTTGAATCAGGTCTTACGGTTGATATTAAACCGCCAGATTTGGAGACGCGTATTGCAATTCTGAGAATGATGGCATCAATGAATCACTGTAATGTTCCAAGTGACGTACTTGATTTAATTGCTGAACGTTTTACAGAAAATATTCGTGAACTTGAAGGTGCATTGACACGCGTTACTGCTGTAGCATCTTTAAGTAATCAGCCTGTTAGTAAAGCTTTAGCTGAACAAGCATTACAAGATTTCTTTGCTACAGATATTGAAGTAAGGCCAACTGACATCATTAGTCAAGTAGCTCAGTATTTCCACATGACTTTTGATGAACTTGTTGGTCGTCAGCGCACAAAGAATGTTGCACTCGCTCGTCAAATTGCAATGTATCTTGCAAGAGAAATGACAAGCATGAGTTTGGTTGATATTGGCGAAGTTTTTGGCGGTAGGGATCATACTACAGTTATGCATGCTTATACTCGAGTAAGTGGCGAGATGCAAGAAAAGCAAGAAATTTATAACTACGTTATGGAATTAACTGTTCGTTTAAAACAAAATCCTGTTGAGCGTAGAAATTAAACTTATTTTCCACATATTCATGAATAAATGTTTAAAAGTTTATAAAAAGTTATCCACATACTTAATAACAAATGTGGGTAAAAGCTGAGCATAACTCGTGGAAAACGCCGCGTAAAAATGTTATTAAGTTGTTTATAAGGCATTTAAAAATGTGGAAACTCTAAAAAATAGAAAAAGTTGTGGATAAGTTCCCCACTTATACACATTGTTGTTCTTGTGTTATCCACATCTTTTAATTGTTAATAAGTCTTTTTAAAAGCGGTTTTTGAGCACTTTTCCACATATACACAGTCTTTATTACTACTTTTATTTACTACTTAGTTAATAAGAAAAATAACAATTGCAAAAGCAATGCAAACATTGAAAAATATTTTTTGTAGACACCCTCATACTGTAGAATAAATGCAGACTTTACAGAAAAGAGGAAGCATGAAAGTAGAAGTCAACTCTGCATCATTTGCTGATGCTGTAGCTTGGACTACACGCGTAATTGACTCACGCCCTGCAAACCCTATTCTTGCAGGCTTAAAAATTGAAGCAGCAAATGGCACATTGCAGCTTTCTGCATTCAACTATCAAATTTCTAGCTGCCATCACATTGAAGCTGGTGTTGACGAAGAGGGAAGCATACTTATTCTAGGCAAATTGATGGCAGATATTACTAAGTCTCTTCCTGCAGAAAAAACTTATCTAAAATCTGAAAATAATACTTTGACTATTACTTCCGGAAAATCAACATTTACTCTACAACTTATGCCTCTTGGAGAGTATCCTGACTTGCCTGAACTGCCTCATAAATTAGGTCAGGTTGATGCACCAACATTTATTCAAGCTGTAAATCAAGCATCTGTTTCTACATCTAGAGAAGAAAATAGACCGGTTCTAACTGGAATTAGGATCCAATTTGAAGATGACACCGTTACTATGACTTCTACTGATAGATTCCGTCTATCTAGATCTACTTTTAAGTGGACACCAGAACATAATGACATTCATTCGACCACTCTTACTCGTGGGTCATTACTAAGAGATATTGCTCATTCTCTCGACGATCATCAAAATGTTATTATCCATTTTAATGAGGAAGATAAGTCACTTTTAGGTTTTGAAAATTCCGGTCGTACAAGTACTTCACAAATAATTGATGGAGAATTCCCTTCTGTAGATCGACTATTCGTAGATGAATATCCTATTCACGCAATTATTAATAAACAATTATTGATAAATGCAATTAAGCGAGTATCTTTAGTCGCCGAAAGAAATGCTCCTATTCGAATGATTTTTTCAAATCAGGAGTTAACTTTGAGTGCTGGTACTGCTGACGAATCACAAGCAAAAGAAGTACTTGATATCGATATGGATGGAGAAGACATAACTGTTGCCTTTAATCCGAACTACTTACTTGAAGGGTTAGGAGCTATTCCAGAGCCATTTGTGCATATGAAAATGGCAACAGCTGTAAAACCTGTTGAATTTAATGGTCAGCAGGAATCAGATGGTGATGAATCAACAGATTATCGCTATTTGCTTGTTCCTATGCGTTTTAATAATTAATATTGTTGCGATATTGCATTGTATTTTAGATTATTTTTTGATGTACAATGTAATATCGCATTTTTCTTTTAAAACTATTAAGAAAGGGTAATTAAGCAATGTATATTTCGCGAATTGCCCTTGATACATTTCGTTCTTGGAACCATATAATTTGTGATTTCAACCCTGGAATAAATGTTATATATGGCAATAATGGTTTAGGAAAAACCAATATTGTAGAAGCATTAGAAGTTACTGGTACTGGAATAAGTCACAGAACATCTTCAACATTGCCTCTTATTAAAAAAGGCTATGAAAAATCAATAATAAGAATAAATACCATTAATAATGATATAAATTATAAAAAAGATGAAACAAATACTGGCTTAAGTAATATTGCATCTTTAGAAAGTAATTTAAATCAAACAACTTATGAAATAGATCTTTATGTAAAAGGTTCTAATAGAGCACATATAAATTCTGGTAAAGCATTATATGTTAAAGACATTGTTGGATTATTGCCAATAGTTTCTTTTACTCCAAGAGACCAATTTCTTATAATTGGTGATCCTAATGTTAGACGTACTTTTATCGATCAAGCTGGATCTTTGTTAATACCAAATTATGTGCAATTATTGCAAGAATTTAAACATATTTCTAAACAGCGTGCTGCATTACTAAAAAATATTAGAGATTTTTCATACAAAAATCAGACAGTTTCATTATCCGGATTAGAAATTTGGACTGGTAAATTTATTGAAAGTGGTATTAACTTAACAAAAGCACGCCAAGAAACTGTGCAAATTATTAATAAATATTTCAAAAATATAATTAAATCTTTTACTAATGAAGAAAATACGGAAATAATATATGTTCCTTCTTTTGAAGAAGTATTATTTGAAAAAAAGAGTGATGAAAATATTGAAGATAAAAACGAGCTTTTTTCTAAAATAAGTGAGCATTTTCAACGTATTTATGATGGAGAGCTAGCTAGAGGATGCAATCTTATTGGCCCTCATCGTGATGATATTGACTTTGCTATTAATAATATTTCTGCTAAAGATTTTGCTTCGAATGGTGAATCTTGGACAATTGCAATAGCTTCAAAAATGGCATTATGCAAGGCATTAGAAGAAAAAAATAATGATAAACCTATTGTTATTCTTGATGATGTATTTGCACAACTTGATGAAAACAGGCGTATAAGAATATTAAATTTTGCACTTAATCAAGGTCAAGTTTTTATTACTACTTCTTCTCTTAGCGACATTCCTAATAAAGAATATATTAAAAAAACAAATCTTATAAATATTGGAAAACTATTAGAAAAAAATAATGAAATTAATAATTTCAGTGAAGAGCATAATAATATTTTGCTTGATGTAATAGAACAAAGAAAAAATAAGCAGGAGGAAAAATAATGATTCCTGTTAATATTCTTTTAAAAATTGATACTCGAAAATTACCTGCAATTATTTTTGATCCTATTAATAGAAAAGCTGAACGCGAAAATAATCGTGAAAAAAATGCAGAACAAGCTTGGGAAAATTTTGGAAAACCTGGTAGAGATCCTAAATCATTCTGTGGTATTTTAAAAAATTTTGCTTCTGAAAGTAATTGGAATAGTCAACTTTCTATAGCAAAATTACGTTCTTCTTGGCATAAAGTAGTAGGGGAAAGTATTGCAAAACATTGTGAAATAAGTCAAGTTGTAAATGGCGTGCTTATTGTTCGTGCTCAATCAACAGTTTGGGCAACTCAACTTTCTTATTTAATTCCACAATTAAAAGAAAAAATTAATAATAACCTTGAAAATATTGAAATAAAAGAAATTAAAGTTATTGGTCCAACAACGAGTGGATTAGGATTTTTAAGAAATAAATTTTAATAATATTATTATATTTTTTAAAAATAGTAAAAATGCCTATTTCTGAAGAGAGGTCATAGTATGTGTGTAGAATGTCATGTATTATGGCTAAAACGCTAGAATCCCCTTTTATGTGCTTTCTGGCATATGTTGGCTCTATAAATGCCTTTTAATATGAGGCAATTTGTGAAGGGACCTAAAGTGGCAAACACGGAAGATAATTCGATGGATAATGCCGTCGAAGAGCATAAACTCGATGATGCTCAACTCGATGATTCACTTGCTCCTGAACATTATGATGCGAGTGACCTTCGTGTTCTAGAAGGATTAGAGGCAGTTCGTATTAGACCAGGCATGTATATTGGTTCTACTGGTCCTCGTGGATTGCATCATTTGGTTTATGAGATTGTTGATAATTCTGTTGATGAAGCTTTGGCAGGATATGCTTCGCATATTGAAGTAACAATTTTGCCTGATAATGCTATTCGTGTTGTCGATGATGGTCGAGGTATTCCAGTAGATGAAGTGCCAGGCGAAGGTGTTTCTGGTGTTGAAACAGTTATGACTAAGCTTCACGCTGGCGGTAAGTTTGGTGGCGGCGGTTATGCTGTTTCTGGTGGTTTACATGGTGTAGGTATTTCTGTTGTTAATGCACTTTCTACTCGTGTAGAAATTGAAGTTCGTCGTCAAGGATTCCACTGGACTCAAACTTATGTTGATCAGCATCCAACTGCTCCTTTGGCAAAAGGTGAGCCAATGACAGAAGGAGAATCTACTGGAACTTCTGTGACTTTCTGGCCAGACGGAACAATTTTTGAAACAACAGTTTATGATTTTGAAACCTTGCGTTCTCGCTTCCAGCAGATGGCTTTCTTAAATAAGGGTTTGAAGATTTCTTTAACTGATTTACGTAAGCCAGATGAAGCTGGAGATGAAGTTGCAGGTGATTCCGAATCTTCTAGTGAAGAAAAGCATAGAAGCGTAAGCTACCAGTATGAGCATGGTATTAAAGACTATGTTGATTACTTAGTTAAATCTCGAAAAGCTGTTCCAGTAGAGCCAGATGTTATTGACTTTGAGGCTGAAGATCTTGAAATTGGTATTTCTGCGGAAATTGCTATGCAATGGACTGTTGCTTATTCTGAAGCAGTTCACACTTTTGCTAATACTATTTCGACTACTGAAGGCGGTACTCACGAAGAAGGATTCCGTGCAGCGCTTACTACTTTAGTTAATCGTTATGCTCGCGAAAAGAATATTTTGAAAGAGAAAGATACTAATCTTTCTGGTGATGACGTTCGCGAAGGCTTAACAGCAGTTGTTTCAGTAAAGCTTACAACTCCACAGTTTGAAGGTCAGACTAAAACAAAGCTTGGCAATTCTGAAGCTAAGACTTTTGTGCAAAGAGTCATGACTGAAAAGCTTGGAGATTGGTTTGATGCTCATCCAAATGAAGCAAAAAATATTATTCAAAAAGCTATAGAAGCTTCTCGTGCTCGACTTGCTGCTAAAAAAGCTCGCGAAAATACTCGTCGCAAGTCTATTTTTGAAACTGCTGGAATGCCAGATAAGTTGAAGGATTGCCAGTCAAGTAATCCTGAAGAATGTGAATTATTCATAGTCGAGGGTGATTCTGCAGGTGGCTCAGCAATTCAAGGTCGCGATCCTATTACGCAAGCAATTTTGCCTTTGCGTGGTAAGATTTTGAATACTGAACGCGCTTCAATCGACAGAATGATGAAGTCTGAAACTATTGAATCCTTAATTACTGCTGTTGGTGGTGGTTATGGAGAAGACTTCGATTTAAGCAAGGTTCGATATCACAAAGTCATTATTATGGCTGATGCTGATGTCGACGGTGCTCATATTGCTACTTTGAATTTGACATTATTTTTCCGCTATATGCGTCCTATGATTACTGCAGGATACGTTTATGTTGCTATGCCGCCTTTGTACCGTTTGAAGTGGAGCAAGGGAGCACATGATTTTGTTTATACGGATGCTGAGCGAGACAGAGTTTTGGCAGAAGGTAAAGCTGCTGGTCGTCAACTTCCTAAAGGTGAAGGTATTCAGCGATACAAGGGCTTGGGTGAAATGAGTTATCAGGAGTTGTGGGAAACAACAATGGATCCTGAGCATCGTATTTTGAAGCAAATTCATATTGAAGATGCTGCTCGAGCTGATGAAACATTCTCCATGCTTATGGGCGATGAAGTAGAGCCTCGTAGACTCTTTATTCAAAGAAATGCTCATGATGCAAGGTTTATTGACGCTTAAAAGTATTAATTTATTCGAAAAGATAAAAAGAAAAAACTTTAATTTTTATAAGATTAAGAAGGAATTGAAGTGGTAGACGAAATAAATTCCGCTCGTGATGGTGCTGAGCGAGATCAGCTTCCAGATGGTTCTATGGAACCACAGAGCCCTCAGGAAGCAGATAATACTGATTATGGCTTAATGAAGGGTGCTCGCGTAAAGAACATGGATTTGCAGCAGGAAATGCGTGAATCTTATTTAGCTTACGCATTATCTGTTATTGTTGAGCGTGCTTTACCAGATGTTCGTGATGGTTTAAAACCTGTTCACCGTCGTGTTATTTATGCAATGTATGATGGAGGATACAGGCCTGATCGCGGATATAACAAGTGTTCTCGCGTTGTCGGTGATGTTATGGGTAAGTATCACCCTCATGGTGATTCTGCTATCTATGACACTTTAGTGCGTATGGCTCAGTCTTGGTCAATGCGCTATATGCTTGTTGATGGTCAAGGAAACTTTGGTTCTCCTGGTGATGATCCTGCAGCAGCAATGCGTTATACGGAATGTCGTATGGCACCGTTGGCTATGGAAATGGTACGAGATATCGATAAAGATACCGTTGATTTCCTGCCAAATTATGATGGTAAAACTCAAGAGCCTACGGTTTTGCCAGCTCGTTTCCCGAATCTTTTAGTTAATGGTTCTGCTGGTATTGCTGTTGGTATGGCAACCAATATTCCACCTCATAATATGCGTGAAGTGGCTGATGGTGTGCACTGGGCGTTGGATCATCCTGATGCAAGCAAAGAAGAACTTCTTGAAGCTTTAATTCAGCGAATTAAAGGACCTGATTTCCCTACTGGAGCAACAATCTTAGGTCACAAGGGAATTGAGCAAGCGTACCGCACAGGTCGCGGCTTAATTACAATGCGAGCAGTAGTTAATACTGAGGAAATTAAGGGACGCATGTGCTTGGTTGTTACCGAGCTTCCATACCAAGTTAATCCTGATCGCTTAGCTGCTTCTATTCGTGAAGCTGTACGAGATGGCAAAATTCAAGGTATTGCAGATATGCGCGACGAAACGTCTGGTCGTACTGGTCAGCGTTTGGTTCTTGTTCTTAAGCGTGATGCTGTTCCAAAAGTTGTTTTAAATAATTTGTATAAGCATTCGCAATTGCAGCAAACTTTCGGCGCAAATATGCTTGCTTTGGTTGATGGCGTTCCTAGAACTTTGAGTTTGGATGCGTTTATTCGTCATTGGGTAACTCATCAGCTTGAAGTAATTGATAGGCGTACACGTTACTTAAAGCGTGAAGCTGAAGAGCGAGATCATATTTTGCAAGGCTATTTGAAAGCTTTGGATATGATTGATGAAGTTGTGGCTTTAATTCGTTCATCTAAAGATGTTGAAACTGCTCGTACTGGTTTAATGAATTTGCTTGATGTTGATGAAGTTCAAGCGGATGCCATTCTTGCAATGCAACTTCGTAGACTTGCAGCTTTGGAACGTCAGAAGATTCTCGACGAGCATGAAGATTTGATGATTAAAATTGCTGATTACAACGATATTTTGGCAAGCCCAGAACGTCAGCGCAAAATTGTTGGCGATGAACTTGATGAAATTGTTGCAAAATATGGTGATGATCGCAGAACTAAGATTCTTCCATTCTCTGGTGAAATGAATGTTGAAGATCTTATTGCTGAAGAAAACGTTGTTGTAACAGTAACTCGCGCAGGTTATATTAAGCGTACTAAGGCAGACGAGTATCGTGCTCAACATCGCGGTGGTAAAGGCATTAAGGGTGCAAAGCTTCGTGAAGATGATGTAGTTGATCACTTCTTCTTAACTTCTACACACAATTGGTTGCTCTTCTTTACTAATCGTGGTCGAGTTTATCGTCTGAAAGCCTACGAACTTCCAGAAGGATCTCGCGATTCTAAAGGTCAGCATGTTGCTAATTTGTTGCAATTTACTCCTGGAGAAACAATTCAAGCAGTGTTATCAATTCCAAATTATGATGTTGCTAAATACTTGGTATTGGCAACTCGTTCCGGGAAAGTTAAGAAAACTGCATTGCAAGAGTATGATTCTCCACGTCAAGGCGGTTTGATTGCTGTACGTTTGATGGCAAATGAAGAAACAGGTGAACCTGTCGACGAGCTTATTGGTGCAGCTTTGTGCAATTCAGAAGATGACATTATTCTTGTTTCTAAGCTTGGAATGAGTTTGAAGTTTAGAGCAGATGATGAACAACTTCGACCAATGGGTCGTCAGACTGCCGGCGTTCAGGGTATGAGATTCCGTGAAGGTGACGAATTACTCGATATGGACGTTGTTGCGGCAGAAACTAGTAAAGATCTTCTTGTTGTTACTAATGAAGGTTTTGCTAAGCGAACTGCTATTGAAGAGTATCGTTTGCAAGGAAGAAACGGCTACGGTGTTAAAGCTGTTCAACTTGCAGAGGGTCGTGGTTCATTAGTTGGAGCTTTGATTGTTGAAGAAACAGATCAAGTAATGGCAATTATGAAGTCCGGTAAGGTAATTCGTTCTGACGTTAATGAAGTGAAGCGCACTGGTAGAACAACTCAAGGCGTAACCTTAGCTAAGCCGGATAAAGGCGATGAAATTATTTCTATTGCCCGTAATGAAGAAACGGATGACGAAGAAAATCAATTAGAAGAAAAAGAAGCTACTTCAGAAAATGAGGAAGCTTAAGAAACTTCTTATGTGGAATAATATTAATAATATTATTCCACAAAAATTTGAGAGTACTAATAAAAACTGTTCTAGTCTGTTTTTATTGGTACTCTCATTGGTATAATGACACTGATTATAGGCAAATTAATAAGAGAAGGAACACTGAGATGAGCGAAAATTTTGAGCCATCGCAAAATCCGATGAATATGAATGAGGAATCTGCAAGATTTTTGTCTAATGACACAGAATTATCTGCAGAAAAAATGGTTCCTTCTAAGGAAGTTAATTATTCAAGTGAAGAAAATAATTTTGATGAAATATCTGGTAATTCTTCTTTAGGAAATATTGTTAAAAATTCATCATCTTCTGGACGTGTTAGTGGTAGTTCCAATACGTATCGTCGTACAATTGGTGGTGCTGCTTCATCTATTTCCAATAAATCAAATGCAACAAAATCGGGACGTGTTCCGCGTGCTCGTCGTATGAGTCTTTCTTTAGTAAGAGTAGATGCATGGTCTGTAGCAAAAGTAACATTCCTTTTAAGCGTTGCAGGAGGAATTATTCAAGTTATTGCTGCAGGTTTAGTGTGGTTGTTCTTGAATATGATTGGTGTATTTGATCAAGTAACGCAGATTGTTTCTTCTACTGGTTTGGATAGTAACGGTTTTAATCTTGCAGATGTGTTCTCACTCCCAACAGTATTAAGTACTGTGACTATTTTTTCAATTGTAGAAATAATTATAATAACCGTATTATCTGCAATAATTGCTCTTCTATATAACGTTGTTGGTTCATTAGTTGGAGGAATTCACATTACTTTAGGTGACGACTGATAGTGTGAATAATTTAGCTTTGGATAATAAAATTCCCACTGTTTACTACGAAGCAGTGGGAATTTTTTATAAGAAAAATAAGAAATTAACGTTTTACTAGTTCGTCACGAATATCTTGTAACAGTTGAATAGTTTTTTCTTCACGCTCTTTTCTTTTTTCTTCTTCAGTTTTTTCATGTTCAATTTGCAACAAATCTGCACCAATTTCACGCAATTTATTAATAGGTAAAACAATGCAGAAATAAACTGCTGTAGCAACAATAAGGAAATTCAATAATGCTCCAATTACTGCGCCAAAAGAAATTGTTGCACCATTCATACTAATAGTTAGAACACCATTAAGTTCTGGCTTTCCAAAAATCATTGCAATAAGAGGATTAATAATATAATTAACTATCGTTGTTACTACTGAAGTTACTGCACTACCCATAACAACACCGACAGCCATGTCGATTACGCTGCCTCGTAAAATAAATTTTTTAAATCCTTTTATCATTAGTATTTTCTTCCTTTTATATATTATTGAATATTAGATTGTGAGTTAGAATCTAATATTTGTTCTTCGTAAGTAGATTTGTCATTATTTCTGTTGTCAATATATAAATTATGTCGCTGGAACGAGCGCAAAATTGTAACAGAAAGTAGTGGATATATAATTGCTGCAGCTAATACATCCGTAGGGAAATGAGCAGCGACAATAATACGTGAAACAGCAACTATAACAACAAGAATTGCGCTAAAAAGTAATCCAAATTGAATTGATGATGGTTTATTGATGTAAAGAATCAACATTGCCATAACGCAAACTGCTACAGCTGCTGAAGTGTGTCCACTTGGGAAACTTGGATCAGTTGGTAATTTAATATTCAAACCAATGTACGGACGCGGACGATTTACAGCAAATTTAACTGCAAAAATGTAAATCATAGGAAGAAGCGAAATTAAAAGTTGAATTATTGTCATCTTCCAATTTTTATTTATAAATAATGAAAGCGCTGCTAATAAAACAAGTATTGCTATGCAACCCTTAGTTGAAAAAACTAAAGCTAATATTTTTGAAATACTGAGAATTACAGAGGGAACACTCTTGTGGAACCAAGAAACTATGGATGATTCATAAGTGCGCTCTTTACTAGTAACTAGTAGTGCTTTTCCTAAGCACGGAATAACAACTGCGAGTAATAGTGTAAAAATAGTAGCGGAATTTCTAGTGAAAACCGATAATCCGCTGTGATTATTGTTATTTTTCTGCATCATACTTGTTAAGATTACACGCACAATGATGTAAATGCACGTTGGAGAGTACGAAATAATATGTATAAAAAAGAAAATATATTAGAAGAAAAGCGTGTGGTAGTTGAACACCGTACCCGGTGACGAGTACTATGATGAACAGATAGAAAGGGTTTACCATGAGCGTGTTTGACCGATTTGAGAAGAGCGTGGAAGGTGCAATGAACAGCGTCTTCGCAAAATTCGGCTCCAAAGATTTGCAGCCAGTCGATTTTTCGAGTGCTTTGGAACGTGAAATTGACGCTGAAGCCATGCCTATTGGCAGAGATCACACAGTTGCTCCAAATGAGTACCGTTTTAAGCTGAGTACGCCTGATTTTGATCATATTGAACAATGGGGTAGTGAAGCATTAGCTAATGAGCTTGCAGATAATCTTACTCAATATGCTAAGAGTCAGCATTATGCTTTCGTAGGACCTGTAGTTGTTATTTTTGAAGAGGATTTGGAATTAACTAAAGGTAATTTCCATTTGACATCTGAATCTGTTCAGGGTAATGCTGTTCCTGTTACTACTGAGGATCAATCGCAGAATCACCCGATGCTTGAAATTAATGGTAACCAGTACTTGCTTACAAAGGATCGTACTATTTTAGGACGTGGGTCTGGTTGCGATATTGTAATAGATGATCCAGGTATTTCTCGTCATCATCTTGGTATTGATATAACTCCTGACGGTGTTATTGCTCGTGATCTTGGATCTACGAATGGTACATATGTAGAAGGTCATCAGGTTCCTGCAGCAACATTGGTTGATGGCAACACTATTACTATTGGTCGTACGCGTATTCTTTATTGGGCATCGTCTCAAGACCAGGAGTAATAAGTATTTCCGAGCTAGGAGACGATAACGCGCATGATGTTTACTGAATTAACGTTTGCAATACTTAAGTATGGCTTTTTAGTCTTACTTTGGATTTTTGTATGGTGCGCTATCCGTTCGCTTCGCTGCGATATTGAAGTATTTAGTCCTAAAAAATCTCGTTTTTGGAAGAAAAGTTCTCGTCGTAATTCTCGTGAAGCAAAGTTTTCACAAGTTATGCAAGTGCGTGAGACGCCAGTATTTGCCAAAGCAGAAAATCAAGAAAATACATCCGGTTCTCCAACTTTGTTAGTTGTTATTGATGGACCTTTGGCAGGATCTTCATTCCCATTGAACGCTGCTGGTGTGACTCTTGGTCGTGCTGCTTCTAATACAGTCGTATTAAATGATGAATTTGTATCTTCACACCATGCTCGTGTTTATTTTAATCAATCAGTTAATTCTTGGGTTCTTGAAGATTTAGGTAGCACAAATGGAACCATGATTGGTCATAATCGTGTTACTGAGCCTGTTATATTAGCTCCGCGTACTTCTGTGCGAATCGGCGCAACAATGTTTGAATTGAGGTAACAAATGAAACAAATCAATTCAAATAACGAAGAAGAAATTCAGACCGCAGTTACTGGGCAAATAGAAAAAATATCATCTATAACAGATAAAAATGATATTAAAGAAAATCGCGCAAATTCTGTAGAAAAAATACTTTTTATGTATGCTACGGCTGTCAGTGATGTTGGAACTGTTCGTAGTAATAATCAAGATTCTGCATTTGCTGGTGAACATTTAGCTGCAATTTGCGACGGAATGGGTGGTCATGCTGGAGGAGATACAGCTTCTACTATAGCGATTCGTTCTCTTGCACATATTGAACAAGATTCAAGACCGCATGATGTTAAAACTGTTTCTTCAATGATGGAAACATCGATTATGGCTGCTCATGATGCGATTGTTGGTAAAGCTAAGCGTGAGCGCCGTCTTGCTGGAATGGGAACGACAGTTACTGCAGTAACTCTTGTAAGAGGATACTGGGTTCTGGCTCATTTAGGTGATTCTAGAGCGTATCTACTAAGAGATAATCATCTTATGCGCATGACTACTGATCATAGTTATGTTCAGCATTTGATTGATACAGGTCATATTACGCCTGAAGAAGCGCGAAATCATCCTCAACGAAATGTTGTTATGCGAGTACTAGGTGATTTTGATATAGATCCTCGTCCTGATATTGCTTTGCGTTCAGCTCATCCTTCTGATCGTTGGCTTCTTTGCTCTGATGGATTGTGTGGAGTTCTTGAAGATTCAACTATTCAAGATGTGATGAGTAGTATTTCTAATCAAGAAGAATGCGCTCAAAAATTAGTATCTATGGCACTTCGTGCTGGTAGTACAGATAATGTTACAGCCGTTATTGCAGATGCAACGCTTGCACTTGATGCTGATGCATTTGATCTTCCGCATCAAACTCCACTTATTGGAGGAGCTGCAAGTAAGGATCTCGAGTCAATTGCAGATATCGTAAATAAAGCAGTAGCTTCAGCACCGGCATTGCGCGAAGATAAGAATTCACCAGCTCAAAGAGCAGCTGCGCTAGCTCAAGATGATGATAATTCTAAAAATCCAGATGAAGGAACAATATCTATTACAAGAATTGTGCAACCTTCACACATTCGTGAAGAAGTTGGAGAATTACATACACCTGACACTAATGAGATCCCTATAGTCAAAAAAAAGAATGGTAAAGTTTCAACAGATCCTCATGATCCAGATGTTGCTCGTGCTGTTAAACATGAGCAGGATGAGGCACATCGTGCTCATTCATTAAGGCGTAGATGGACTCGCATAGGCATATCTTTGGGAATATTACTAGTATTATTTGTTATTTCTGGAGTAGGTTACGGAGTATATGCGTGGACTCAAACGCAATATTATATTGGAAAAGACAGTAACAAAGTTGTTATTTATCAAGGAGTGCCAACAAATATTTTTGGTATTGCATTATCTCACAAAGTGGAATCTACTGACATCTCTGTTAATAAACTAGATAAATCTTGGCAGGATCAATTAAAAGAAGGTATTAGTTTTGGCAGCTTAGTTGAGGCTCGTGGTCATGCTTCGTTAATTCGTCGAGAAATGCGTGCGCGAGAACAAGAAAAACTTAATGAACAGAATCAAAAGAAATTAGAAAATAAAATAAATAAAAATAAAGATAACGCGAAGCAAGGGGGTAAAACCTCATGAATATGATTGCTACGCGTATCAGACAGATAGCATTGTTGCTTTTTGCAACATTGCTTTCTGGCATGGCATTTTTACAGATGTTTTTCCGTATTGACGGTTATATTTCTGCTAATTATGCAGCAATGTTGATTCTCGTTATGGCACTGTTTTTCGTATTTTGGGGTGTTCTTCTTGTTAAACAGCCATATGCAAGTCAAGCTATTTTACCTTGTATTATGCTTTTAACTGCAATTGGAACAGTTCTTATAGCTAGAATCGATAGGCAAAATAATACAAATGTTGCAATAAAACAAATGGTGTGGATTTGTGCAGCATTAGTATTATCAATTATTTTCGTTATTCTTTTGAAAGATTATCGCATTTTAAGGCGTTTTTCTTATGTGAATATGGTTATAGGCTTGATTCTTTTGCTTTCACCTATGGTTCCTGGATTAGGTAAAGAAATTGGTGGAGCGAGAATTTGGATAGGTTTTGGAGATCACACAGTGCAACCAGGAGAGTTTGCTAAGCTTTTCCTGTCATTCTTCTTTGCTGCGTACCTGTTTAATCATCGTGATCGACTTGCTGTAGGTGGAAATAAGGTTTTGGGAGTTCACCTTCCTCGCTTACAAGACATGGGACCTATTGCTTTAGTATGGGCAGCATCAATGGGTGTGCTTGTTATCCAGCATGATCTTGGAACGTCATTGATGTTTTTCGCAATGTTTGTGTCAATGTTGTATGTGGCAACAGGTCGCAGAGGATGGATTGCTGTTGGGGGTATTGCTTTTGTAGCTGGATGCTTGATGGCAGTAAAGTTATTCGCACATGTGCAATATCGTGTGGATTCGTGGCTTCATCCATTTGATAATGCGGTTTATAATCGTTTCCCTGGTGGCTCAGCGCAAATTGTATCTGGATTGTTTGGTTTGGCTGCTGGAGGAACAACCGGAACAGGTTTAGGACAAGGTCATCCTTCTATAACACCGCTAGCTAATTCTGATTTTATTTATGCTTCTGTTGGTGAAGAGCTTGGTCTTACTGGGCTTCTAGCCGTATTGGTTTTGTATTTAATTATTATTGCATCCGGAATGATTACTGCAATGAAAATTAAAGATGGCTTTGGAAAATTATTAGCTTCAGGGCTTGTTTTTACTATGGCTTTCCAAGTGTTTACTGTTGTTGGTGGAATTACTTTGGTTATTCCATTAACCGGTTTAACTTTGCCGTATATGGCAGCTGGAGGTTCTTCTTTAGTAGCAAATTATTTGCTTGCATCTTTGCTTATTGTTATTTCTCACGCTGCAAATAAACCTGAACCTGCTCCTGTTTCCGATACTTTCCAATACGCTGCCTTAGCAGCGTTGCGCGAGCGTGAATTGCAAGAGCGAGCTAATACGAATACAAATAATAGTGAATATAACAATACAGATTATGAAAATAATATAGATGCTTCTGCTGTTATTTCCTCTTCAGAAAGAGGTGATAACAATGAATAAAAGTCTTAGAGAACTTTTTACTGCAGTATTGGTACTTTTTGTAATACTTGGTATTTCAAGTACAATTATTACTTCTATTAAAGCGAATGCTCTAAATTCTGATCCTCGAAATCGCAGAGCTTTATACCATGAGTTTGGCGCTCCACGTGGAGCAATACTTACATCAGATGGCACAGTTATAGTGAAATCTGAACCATCTAAAGATGCTTTTGTGTATCAACGTCAGTATTCTAACGGATTAGTATATGCTCCAGTTACTGGATATTTTTCTATTAGCCAGCGTGCAGATAGAGGAATTGAAGCTTCTCGTAATAGTTTATTAAGTGGAGAATCAGATGCTCTGTTCTGGCAAAGATTCCGTTCATTATTTACTGGAGCAACTAATCGCGGAGCTTCTATAGAAACATCAATTGATTCACGTTTGCAAAATCTTGCTTACAATCTTCTTAAAGGCAAAGACGCAGCTTTAGTTGCAATTGAGCCAAAAACCGGAAGAATTCGCGCCATGGTAAGCACTCCAAGTTATGATCCGAATGATCTTGCTCTTCACAATATTAATGAAGTAAATAAATCGTATGAGAGAATAACATCAGATGTGTCAAATCCTATGCTGAATCGTGCTGTTTCTGAGCTTTATGCTCCTGGCTCTACGTTCAAAACTGTTGTTGCAGCAGCAGCATTAGAATCTGGAAAATACAAGCCTGATACGAAAATACCTGCTGGTGCGAGCTATGTTTTGCCTGGAACCAAGACGTCTCTTACAAATGTCACTTACCAAGCGAATGGCGTTGATGGAAAAATATCTTTTGAGGATGCTTTAGCATATTCGTCTAATACTGCTTTTGCTCAATTGGGTAATTCTTTAGGATCTGACGTAATTGTAAAGCAGGCAAGAAAGTTTGGATTCTTCGATTCGCTGCCTATTGATGGTTCTGATTCTACTGGATTCCCAATACGATCCGTGAAATCTACTTTTTCTATTAAGCCAACTCCAGATAGACTAGCTCTGGAATCAATAGGTCAAGGTGATGCTAAGGTTACACCTTTGCAAAACGCTATGATTGCGGCAGCTATTGCAAATAATGGAACATTGATGAAGCCTACTCTTGTTGATTGTGTAAGATCTAGCGATTTGTCAGTATTGTCACAAACTAGACCAACCGTTATGAACCAAGTAATGAGTAGTGACAGTGCATCTAAATTAACTTCTATGATGCAGGCTGTTGTTACAAAAGAAAATCCTAATCTTGCTTTACCTAATATTCATGTTGCGGCTAAAACAGGTACTGCACAGATTGGAATGTATAATCAAGCTGCTAATGGTTGGGTTATTGGATTTGCTCCTGCTGAAAATCCTAGAATAGCTATAGCGGTTATAGTACATAACACAAGTACATTTGGTAGTTACGCGGCAGGACCTATTATGCGACAAGTGATGGAGGAGGCGCTTAAACAATGAAACTCGTTGAAGGACAGTTAGTTCATCATCGTTATAGACTTGATCGCCGCCTTGCTCAAGGCGGTATGGGAGAAGTTTGGAAAGGCTTTGATATTCAACTTGGGCGAATTGTTGCCATTAAGGCGTTACGTACAGATACCGTAAACGTTGAAGCAAAATTACGTCGTCTTCGTGCTGAAGCGCATAATTCAGCAAATTTAGCGCATCCTAATATTGCAGCATTATTTGACTATTATGAGCACGATGGTATTGGATTCCTAATTATGGAATATGTGCCAAGTAAATCATTGGCAGATTTGTATCATAAAGAAAAAATAATTGATCCTACCAAGTTACTTCCTATTCTTATTCAAACAGCTCGAGGACTTTTTGTAGCTCATTCTCATGGCGTAATTCATCGCGATGTAAAACCTGCAAATATTATGGTTTCTGATACTGGCAATGTGAAAATCACAGATTTTGGTGTGTCATATTCCAGTGACCAAGAACAGATCACTCAAGATGGCATGGTAGTTGGAACAGCTCAATATATTTCTCCAGAACAAGCACAAGGTGAACAAGCTACTGCACAATCTGATATTTATTCGTTAGGTGTTGTGGCATATGAAGGTTTGTGCGGACATCGTCCATTTACTGGAGCAACGCCGGTAGATATTGCTGCTGCACATGTTAATGATCCTGTACCACCTTTGCCAGAAAATGTTGATTTGCAATTACAACAGTTTATTATGTCTATGCTTGCAAAGAATCCAAAAGATCGTCCAAAAGATGCATTAGTTGTGTCGAAAGTATTATCTCGTATTGAGCGCAGACTGCTAGATCAAGAAACAGCCTTCAACAATACAACAGGAGTACTTTCTACAAATTTGCGACAACGAAGATGTATTAAAAGTATGCCGCAAAACCAAGTAAATATTATTAATATTTTTAATACCAATGATCGCAAGGAGCAGCAATGAATACCACAATGCCCACCTCATTAGCGAATGGTCGATACGAATTAGGGGAGCTTATTGGCCGCGGCGGCATGGCGGAAGTGCGTGTTGCTGTTGATAAGCGCTTAGGTCGTACAGTTGCTGTGAAAATCATGCGTTCCGATTTAGCGAACGATGAGATTTTCCTTTCGCGATTCCGCAGGGAAGCGCATGCCATTGCGCAGATGAACAATCCTAATATTGTGAATATTTATGATTCTGGAGAAGAATCTGTTATAGCAGAAAATGGCTTAGAAGAGCGTTTACCGTATCTTGTAATGGAATACATTAAAGGTAAAACATTACGCGATATTCTAAAAATGAATGGAGCTTTAAGTCAGAGAGACGCTGAACAAGTTATGCTTGGCGTGCTCAATGCTTTAGAGTACTCACACAGAATGGGTATTATTCACCGCGATATTAAGCCTGGAAATATTATGATTTCCGAGCAGGGCATGGTGAAGGTAATGGACTTCGGCATTGCTCGTGCTCTTGACGATTCTGCAACAACTATGACACAGTCTCAAGGTGTTGTTGGAACAGCACAATATTTGTCTCCAGAGCAGGCTCGTGGTGAACAAGTAGATATGCGCTCTGATTTGTATTCTGCAGGATGTGTGCTGTATGAAATGCTAACTGGACGTCCTCCTTTTATTGGAGATTCAGCTGTTGCCATCGCATATCAGCATGTTTCAGAAGTGGCGACACCTCTTAGCACACTTGTTCCAGGCATGCCTGCTATGTGGGACAAGATTTGTGCTAAAGCAATGGCAAAAGATAGACAAAATAGATATGCCACAGCATCAGAGTTTAAGAATGACATTCTAGCGTTTATGAACGGTGGAGTGCCTGTTGCAGCAGCGTTTAACCCATTGACTGATTTAGCTAATATGAAGGCGCGTAAACAGGCTGAACAGGATGCTGCAACTATGGCTATGGGCATGACAGATGGTGCTGCAACTCAATCGTTCAATCCTATTACTGGTCAAGTTGAATCTGCAAATATTGCATTTTCTCCTAGCACGCGCGCGTCACAAAGAGCAACAATGCAAGCGCAACGTCGTAAACGAGTAGTAATCGGATCTATAGTTGGAGTATTAGTAACAGTATTAGTTCTTCTGGGTGTGCTGTTTATGCTCAATCGAAGTCGTGCTACTGGAGATGTTGTAGTTCCAACATTTATGGAGACAACAACGCAGGATGCTGCTCGTGAAAAGTTGCGTGCACTTGGTTTGGTTCCAGATATTCGTGAAGATGATCATTCTTCTCAACCTGAGGGAACTTTTACTAAGCAATCACCGCGTGGAGGTGAGCATGTTGCTTCTGGATCCAAGGTGACTGTATGGTTCTCGGTTGGACCACAATCAACTCGCGTGCCAGATGTAAGTGGTAAAACGCAAGAAGCTGCTCGTAAAATGCTTGAGCGTGCTGGGTTTAAGATTGCTAATGTTCGAGTAGAAGATAGTGCAGATATTAAGAAAGATCATGTAACTCGCACAGATCCTGACGCAGATTCGTTTGCTGATAAGGGTACGTTAATTACTTTATATATTGCATCCGGTTTAACTAAAATTCCTGACGGTCTTGTTGGTCAAAGCAAAGACATTGTGGTTAGCCAATTAGAGAATTTTGGTTTTACTACGGATGTAGTTAAGGAAGATTCAGATAATGTGCCTGAAGGTTCTGTAACTCGACTAAATCCGTCGTCTGGTTCCTCTGTTAAACCACACAGCTCTATTACTGTGTATGTTTCTCAAGGTGCTTCGAAAGTTGAAGTTCCTAGTATAGATCTTGGTACTGTTACCTTCAAACAGGCGAAGAAAATACTTGAAGCAAAAGGTTTGAGAGTAGTATCTGATTCAATGGCAAAAGATGACGATATAGTCATGAGCATGTCTGAGGAAGCAGGAAGCAAGGTTGAGAAGGGCAAAGCGATTACATTAGTTACACGTCCAAGCCTTGGTTCTTCATCTGATTCAGACTGATTTAGATTTGTATTAGATTAAGTCTGTAAAAAATAATGTATATGCTGCTTGTTCTACAAGAAAAGTAGAACAAGCAGCATTTTTGTATCTCTAATGTTTGTATCTCTAATAAAATCCGTATATTACTTATAAAAATTGATGCGTGAAAATAGATCTGCATAAATAGACTTATATTAGGTTGCAAAGTATGTGATAAAACGAAAAAATAGCTGTTTAAGATATGTTTGTTTATTTAGACATAGTTTTACAGCAATGCGTTATTTTATGTGTTTCTATAGGCTTTTATTTTATTAATATAAACAAAAGGCGACTGCGCTTCATACGCAATCGCCTTAAATGTTTTTATTTTGTAAGTTTTAAAGCAATCGTAAGAATATTTAAAACTTACTACTTAACCCGTTATCATACAGTTGTTGAGTAATTAGACATCTGCTGAAGGAATGGAATTGTAGATGCGCCCCAAGGGAAAATCCACTGGAATAATGCTAATACAATGAAGAAATAAATCAGAATCGAAAGAATCCAACGAATCGCTGTAATACCTGGTTGTATGCGCAAAAGACCGCCAAAAATGCTTGCATCAGGCTTTTTCTTTAATCCAGAATGAATAGCGCGAAGTTCTGGCCATTGCCAAGCAATTGCTCCTGCTACGAAAATCATCATATACACTAATAAAACAACCACCATAACTGGCACTAGTGAAGAAAGACGAGAAACTAGAGATTGTTGCTCATTGTTAATAAACTTCACTTTTCCTTGCTCATCAATAGTAGAAAGTTCTTTTGGAATGCCATCGCTAATCTTTGCCCAATAAGCGAATTTTGCGTAGCTAATCCAGCGATGAGTTGCAGCAGTATACTTAGGTTCGCACGTTGTAAGAGTAAGCATACGTTTTGTTGGTTTCTCACCAGGATGATCAGGATTTGCATCAATAACTTCACCGTGATCTGGTGTAACAATCTTGTAAGAAGTGTACTTATAGACGAACCAATAATCCTTTGTACGAACTACTATTGCGTCGCCAGGCTTCAGTAAGTCTACATCTCCCAATGGCTGACCATAACCATTTCGGTGACCTGCTACTGCAAAATTACCTATTGCGCCAGGCATTTGTGTGGTTGGATAATGACCTAAACCACGCTTGCTTAAGATGTCTGGCGTAATGCCTTCTACAACATTTCGTTCCCACTGATTTCCAAAACGTGGTATGTATAAACGAGCTACAAGGTCTTCAGACTTTGGTTTGCTTAAAGCAGGTGGGTCAGTATTCTGTGGTAAAGCAATCTTCGTTTTATCACCAGTTTTTGGGTTTTGCCAAGATATTGCTTGACGTGCCTCTACTTGAGTGTGCTCAGCCTGCTCTCCAGTCCACCACATTTGCCATGCAATGTACAATGCGCAAATAACTGCAAAAGCTATCAACAGTTCGCCAATAATTCCAGCGGCTTGCCACCAGAAATTCGAGCTGCTACGCTTCGTTTTTCCTTCCTGCATATTAGCAGATTGCATAGTGTGCTACTCCTTTATTGATGTATGAAGACTTTGCAACATATTTTATTTGTTTAGCACTTTAGGAACTGTTGCGTACCTTAATGGTTGCAACAAAGCCGATGCTTCAGGGAATCGCAGATTATTCTTTTTCTCCACTTTCCATCCTAATCCAAACGAACTTACATACTCCTTGTAGGTGTGTATGGCTGGTGAATTGTTTAGAGCATCAACCATGCTATCCATTGGACCAATAGCAGATATTTTATACGGTGGCGAGTACTGATGACCTTGCAACATAAGAACGTTACCAATACAAACAACTGCGGAGTTAAATAATACTCGCTGATCCTGAATAGTTATTGCTTCTGCTCCGCCGCGCCACAAAGCATTTACTACAGCTTCAATATCTTGCTGGTGGATTACGTAATCATTAATGGTTCCGGATGTTCCGGAACCATTAACTGCGCCTTTCCATAGAGGAGAGTCGTTGAGAGTTACAACAATTCCAGGTCCTTCAAGTTTTGGAAGTACGGTACTACTTCCAGTATCAGAAGATTCTTTTCCTTCATTAGTGCTGCTACCAAGCGTTTTATTAAGTAAATTAATTTTAGAATCTAAAGATTTTATATCTTCTCGTAAATTTTTTGTGCGCTGTGAATTTCTTTCAACCATTTGACTCGTATTAGAAGTCACAAAAGCAGAGCGGTTTACGCGCAAGTTAAGAACGAATAAATAGCCGGTAAGAAATACTGCAACGGCAACAGCAAAACTGCTTAACAGCGAGTGTTGAGCACGATGTTTCCCAGTTCTCTTAGCCATATTTTATCTTCATCCTTCACGCGTTCGAGTGTAACCACTATTATAGCGTGTAGCCGATTGATTGGAGAGTTACAGTTATGGCTGATGAAGAATTGCACACGACTGCAGCTGACGACGCTGCAAAGAAGAGCGATACGTCAAATGAGAATACTTATGGCGTTCCTATGGACGAAGTTGAAGCAGTGTTGAATGCTACTGCGGATAAAGCAGCGCTTTCTCCACAGATTCAGCAAATGATGCAGAGACAAGCTGAAAATAGGCGACGTGTCGAAGAAAGCATTAAAGGCACAAAAGCTAATGCTGCATGGTTTGTGCCGCTGTTCTGCACATTAATGGTCGTTGGATTAATTTGGGCTGTTGTTTATTATTTGAACCCTGTGCTTCCAATTCCTGGAATTGGTGCATGGAATTTAGTTATTGCATTAGTAATAGTAATGACTGGATTCATTATGACAATGTGGTGGCGTTAGTCTGTAAAACAAACTGCTTAATATGTTTTAAAAGTAGCTATGCAAATGTTGCGTAGCTACTTTTTATTTTGGTGCTGCTACTGCTCGAATAAGTATATGGTTTTTATTGCTATCAGTTGTTGCAATAATTCTTGTATTTCCGCCATCTTGTAGGTTTAATTTTTTGCGTAATGCTTCTACAGGTATTGGAAAGTTACGAGTAACAATATTTGCATGAGTGATATCATCAAAAGTTTGTTTTATTTCGCGTTTATTCATGCTGCATATATTTTCAATTTTCCATATTTTTCCTGGAAATTCTGAGTAGTATTCTTCCGATACGTAAACATGACTATTCGCACTGATTTGTTGTATATTGTATTGAGTTTCTAACAATGAAAAACAGCCAGCTTTCATGATTGCTGCATTTGGCTCATAAACGTATTGCGACCATTCTTGCCAGTTATTTATATCTAAATTTTCATATTTTTTATTATTTTCTTCTTTATTATTTAAAACATTTGATTCAGGCTGTATTGATACCTGATTTGTTGAAGTATTGTAAGTTGCTTGTACAACAGTTATCTGATCATCGTTTGCGCAATATACTGGTACTTTTGTGTGCTGAGAGTTGCTGAGTATTATCAATAGTTCCTTGCACTCGTTACTATGTGCGACTATATGTACGGCTTCTACATTGCCACTAAAATCGCTAACTGTTTTGTGCCAATCAAGCATTGGAGAAAGTTTAATAATCACTATTTCTGCTTTAGTGAGCAATTGATTTTTAAGATCTAATACGTTTGGAGTGCAATCTTCAATAGCGTATGTGCGAGATCCTTGTTTGTTACGACGAGCTGGATCGACGTATATTATCGTTGACTTAGGAATATTTTTGAGTGCATCAAGGCTATTGTTGTTGTAGCACTTTACGTTTGTAATACCAAGTGCATTCATATTGTGATGTGCAATGCTAGAAAGTTCGTTTTGCTGTTCAATGCAAATAGCAGAATCGAAAACTTCAGACATTATTGTGCAATCAACGCCAAAGCCGCCAGTAAGATCCACAAGTGTGCTACTAAAATTTTCTGAATTTAATTTGCTGAGTAATTCTTTTGCAACATTTGCTTTGTATTGTGCTGTTGATTGAGAAGAACACTGTTCCATAGAAATATGCGCAGGGTATATAACTTCGTTGCAGGAAGCCCATTTCGGTAGTTTTTGTTGCGCAATCTGTCTACCTGCTATTTGGTTAATTGCAAAAGGTATGTCGATATTTGCGTTGCGTGGTGCTTTAAGAGCAGCTTTGCTTGGTGACAATTGTGCGTTTTCTTTAATAAAAGTGAGTGTAGAAGCGTTTGCTGGTTCGATTGTTTTTGGAACTTGAAGTGTAGGCATGAATCTCATTCCTTGTTGAGGTGTAGAAAATTTTAGAGCAAGTAAAAGTTAAAATTATGTAGTCGATAGTTTAGTCCACAAAAAACTTAAATTGTGGATAACTCTTATACACTTGTGCACAGGTTCAAAAAAGGCAAGTTATCAACGTTTGTGATTAACTATGTGGATAACTTATATAGTTGTCACCAATTTAGGCACAACTTATACACAATCCTGTGCACATTGGTGGAAAACTACACACGTGTAATTTAACAAATTATGCCTTCAAACAAAACATTGCACAAGCAGTGAGAATAGCAAATAGTGATACAAAATATACTAAGAAACGCGTATTAAACGAAGCTTTTTTAAGTAGCGGATTTTGTACGCCGAGCAATGCTGCAATTGCGGTACCAGAAACTAAGCCTCCAACGTGTGCTTGCCAAGCGATATTAGGCACAATAACTGGCATAGCGAGAGTAATAGCAATCCAAATAATTGTTCCTCGCATGTTTTCTCCTAGTCGCCATTGCGCTACGAGAAGTGCGCCTATAAGCCCCATAATAGCTCCCGAAGCACCGTATGAAGCGACGAACCAATTATTAGTGAGTTTGCACCATACAATATCAGCTACGCTTCCGCCAAAGCCGGATATTAAATATAATCCAAAAAACTTCCATTTACCGAAGAATCGTTCTAATTCAACTCCGAGCGACCAAAGACATAGCATATTGAAGAAAATATGGGTTAAATTTGGTGCGTGAACAAACATTGATGTGAACCAAGTCCAAGGTGTCTGTAACGCAGTGATTGGAAGAAACGCAGTATAGCTTATTAGAGTCGAATAATAATTTGGATAGGCAAAGTTCAGTATCATTTCCAATATCCAAATAAAAATGCATGAATATACTAAAATGGCTGTGGTTGTGTTAAAACGAAATCTTATATTATTTAAAATATTTTTAATATCAAAGTTGTGCATATGCTTATGATATCGGTTTTACTTCACAAATTTAATCAATAACATTATTTAAAAAAGATGCAACTCTGAAGAAAAGCAACTATGATAGTTATTACGCGACAAAAAGCGGTATAGATTGTTGACTTGGACGAGCAGGTCAGCTTAACCGGAAAGGAGCCATCATGGAGAACAGATCCTCTGGCGGTTGGAAGTTCTTTGCACTGCTCTTCGGAGCACTGCTCGCAGGTATTGCTGCGTTGTATGTGTACAAGCAGCATAATCCTGATTATGACCCTTGGGAGGAACCATGGGAGAACAGTTCTTCGCCAATTGACCTAGGGTTAGAAAAAGAAGAGAAAGAAGCTAACGATACTCCTGCCGCCGAGGCATAAGTGACATTTGCTTTATACAGTCCAAAATGAAGGCGATTGCGTATATTCGTAGTCGCCTTCATTTGTAATTACTAAAGAATTGTTGTAAACAAAAGCGTTTGTCTTACATGCAATTTAACTAAAATTTACACAAATAAAAGGCGGAAACTGATTAACAGTCTCCGCCTTTTATTTTCTATGTATTGCTATTGGAGAATACTCAATTACTCAGCAACAGGTGTTGGAAGAGCACCAGTGTGCCAAATGCGATCGAGGTAATCTTCGATAGAGCGGTCAGAAGAGAAGTAACCAGAGTTGGCTACGTTCAAGACTGCCATGCGAACCCACTTCATTGGATCGCGGTAAGTTTCCTCAATCTGAGCCTGAATATCCATGTAAGAGCTGAAGTCAGCCATTGCCATGAAGTAATCATGGGTGAGCCAATCGTTAACGAGTGGCTCGTACACGCTCTTGTCGCCATTGGAGAAGGTGCCGTCAGCAACCATGTCAACAGCGGTCTTCAAGCGAGGATCAGACTCGTAGTACTTACGGGAGCCGCCGTGATCGTATCCTTCAGCGTAGAGCTTATCAACTTCGTCAACGGTCATGCCGAAGAGGAAGAAGTTCTCTGCGCCAACGCGCTCGCGAATCTCAACGTTTGCACCATCGAGAGTACCAACAGTCAAAGCACCGTTCAAAGCAAACTTCATGTTACCGGTACCAGAAGCTTCCTTACCAGCCTGAGAAATCTGCTCATCCAAATCGGTGGCAGGAATCAAGTTCATAGCCAACTCGATGTTGTAGTTTGGTGGGAAGAACACTGCAAGCTTGCCCTTGCATGCTGGGTCGTTATTCACCACGCGAGCAACATTGTTAATGAGCTGAATGGTGAGCTTTGCCATAGCATAGCCTGGAGCAGACTTAGCGCCGAAGAACACGGTGCGTGGAAGCATCTTGTCTACGTCGATTGTGCCATTCTTGATTCCAGCGTATGTGGAGATAACCTGGAGGATCTTCATGGACTGGCGCTTGTACTCGTGCAAACGCTTAACAATGGTGTTGAACATTGTGTCTGGGTTGATCTCAAAGCCATACTTCTGCTTTGCAAAATCAACGAAGGCAAGCTTGTTCTGCTTCTTAACTTCAGCAAACTTCTTAACGAACGCCTTGTCGTCAGCCAATGGCTTCAAGCCTTCAAGAAGCTCCAAATTACCCTGCCATGCGTCTGTGCCCAAGCCCTCAGTAATAAGAGCAGACATGCGTGGGTTGCTCAAGCGCACGAAACGACGAGGAGTTACGCCGTTAGTAACGTTCTTGAACTTATCTGGGTAAACGCTGGAGAAGTCCTTCAAAGTGACATCCTTCAACAACTCAGAGTGAAGTTCAGCAACACCGTTAACGTAAGAACCGCCGTAGGTAGCCAAGTAAGCCATGCGAACTACAGCACCTTCGCCATTTTCGTCAGCGTCGGTAGCGATGCGCATGCGCTCAACCTGATCCTCAGCAACGCCCTTACCGCGAAGCTCGTTGCGGAACTGCTCGCTAATGCCCTGAATGATTTCAAGGTGGCGTGGCAACAGTTCGCCAATAAGCTTGGCTGGCCAAACTTCCAAAGCTTCTGGAAGCAAGGTGTGGCAAGTGTAGTTGAAGGTCTTGGTGGTGATACCCCAAGCGGTGTTCCAATCGTAGTCGTACTCGTCCATAAGAACGCGCATAAGCTCTGGAATGCCGATAACTGGGTGAGTGTCGTTCAACTGGAAGTTAATCTTGCTTGGGAAGGTAGTGAGATCCGGCTTATCCTGACCTGGGTAGAATACGCGGATTGCATCATGGATAGAAGCAGCTACGAAGAAGTACTGCTGCTCAAGACGCAAAGCCTTACCTTCTGGAGTGGAATCTTCTGGGTAAAGAATCTTAGAAATGTTTTCTGCTGCAACCTGTGGCTTTACAGCATCCAAGTACTCGGACTTGTTGAAGGTGAGCAAATCAAACTCATCGTAAGACTTAGCGGTCCACAAACGAAGAGTATTTACGCGACCAGAATTATAACCTGGAACCATGTAGTCAACTGGTACTGCGCGAACAGACCAAGCTGGCTTCCAAACGCGCTTGCCGTTTTCCTCTACAACTTCACCACCGAAGTTGACGCGCTGGTCACGACCATAATCAATGTGACCCCATGGCTCTTCGTTGCTAAGCCAGTAATCAGGGGTTTCAACCTGCTTACCTTCTTCATCAAAGCGCTGCTTGAAGATGCCGTAACGATACTGGATGCCGTAGCCAAATGCTGGAACGCCAATAGAGGCGAGTGAATCGATGAAGCAGGCTGCGAGACGACCCAAACCGCCATTACCTAAACCTGGCTCATACTCAGCATTGATAACTGCCTTTGGATCGAAGCCAAGCTTAGTAACAGCCTTATTGAATTGGTCAGTAAGACCAGCGTTCAACAAAGCGTTCTCAAGCTGCTTACCCATCAAGAACTCTGCGCTCAAATAGCCCACAGCCTTGGTGTTGCCATTAACCATGTCATGCTGAGTCTGCATCCAAGAGTCCATCAAGTGACGACGAACTGCGGTAGCAGCGGCAACATACACATCTGCCGTAGTGGCCTGCTCTGGCGTTACACCCTGGGTGTACTTGAGGTGCTCTTGAAGTTCTTTGGCAAATGCCGTCGCAGTAGTTTTGGCTTTCGGCGCGACGTGTTTAGTCATATTTGACTCCTTGTGCCGTTTGATATATTTCCTAAAAGTGTGCAGCCTAAAACTTTGTGTTTAGACAATTAAACCATCACCATTTTGCAGATAACCTTTGCAGATAACTACAAGAGGCATGTGAATGCACACAATAACCCCAAGAGTACCACAACCTAATCCCTTTAAATATTTGTATATAACGTCTTAATACAAATATATTGCTGAAAGTAGGTTGTTTAGAAGATAATAAAAATATGTCAGTAATACTTGAACGAGATATAAAACAAGGACAATGTGCTTGGCAATTCTGGCGTGAATCTGCTATTAAAGCACTTGGCAATGGCATAGAAGCCATGCAAATAAATAGTAATATTTTAAATATCTCTTTAAACGACGAAGCTTTAGCGGTTAGATATTCGCTATATCTTCTTGAGGATAAAGTGCCTGGGTGCGCAGTAGAAGTAAGAGTTGCGCCTTTTGGTGCAGTAAAAATTTTGGAAGGACCAGCTTCGGATCCGCATAATCTCACACCGCCAGATGTTATTGAACTTGAGCCTAAAGTATGGCTTAGATTAGCGAGTGGTGTTACTAAATGGCATCAGGAACAGGACTTTGGCAACATAAGTGCAATTGGCGAGCGTGATGATTTAAGCGATATTTTGCCGCTGTAAGTTGGCTTTATTGTAGCTTAATTGCGTATTTACAGCGTGTATTTACAAATATCCTGGGCAAACAGTATTTCGAATGCCCAGGATACGTAAATAAAATAATTTTAATAAATTTAATTTTTAATTGTCGTGTTTGTGTATGAAGTTTGGAATTGGCATAGGGATATGATGATGCGCTGGCGTGTGCGCTCCTGAGTTTGTAGAAGAGTTTTCGCTGCTAACGGCTTTTGCAGCTGCTTCCGCAGCCCACTTGGCATACTCGTCTAAATCATCTTCGTTTGAAGCATCAACGGCATCATTTTCTTGATCTGTGTCATTCTCTTCTGGAAGATATGTATCTTCCTCATAGCTTTCGCTCGACGCAAATGGATCGAAGGATCCTTGTCCGGGTTCGCTGGAATTAAGTTCCTTAGCAAGCTCGTCATAATCCGTATCGGTCGTCAGGTATTTGAGCTTACGGGCAATTTTCTGTTGCTTTGCCTTCTGTCGTCCGCGGCCCATCTGACCCCCTCTAAAAATTAAGTAACAATCAGTTCATCACACAAGAGCGTACCACTTAACCGCAACCGAGTATATTGTCTGTGTAAACTTTTACCATAAAAGCCATATTTTCAGCGTAAAAATACGCACAATTAAGGAGCCTAAAATGCCGGAAGAAGCACAGGTTACAGCTGCTGGTAATGAGATGAGCGCAAGCTTCCTTGCAGCGCGTAAACGTTCAGATGCAACGCTTGAAAAGTTACAAGCTAGCCCTTCGTCTTTTACTATGCTTACTGGAGATCGCCCAACTGGTCGTTTGCATTTAGGACATTATTTTGGATCTATTCGTGAGCGTGTTGCAATGCAGCAGCGCGGAGTAAAAACCAATATTATTATTGCAGATTATCAAGTAATTACTGATCGTGACACCACTGAGCATATTGAAGATAATGTTTTGAATTTAGTGCTGGATTATATGGCTGCCGGAATTGATCCTGAAAAAACAATGATATTTACTCATTCCGCAGTTCCTGCAGCAAATCAGCTTATGTTGCCTTTCCTTTCGCTTGTTACAGAAGCAGAATTACACAGGAATCCTACTGTAAAGTCGGAAATGGAATCATCTGGACATGCTTTAACCGGATTGCTCCTTACGTACCCAGTGCACCAGGCTTGCGATATTTTGTTCTGTAAAGCTAATGTTGTGCCGATTGGTAAAGATAATTTGCCGCATGTTGAAATCACTCGTACGATCGCGCGTCGTTTTAATGAGCGATATGCAAAAAAGAATCCAGTGTTCCCAGAGCCGGCAGCAATTTTGTCTGATGCTCCTGAAATTCCAGGATTGGACGGACGAAAGATGAGTAAATCTTACGGTAACTCGATTATGCTCGGGGCTACTGCCGAAGAAACTGCCAAATTAATTAAGAAGAGTCCAACTGATTCTGAGAGGATGATTACTTTTGATCCAGTAACTCGTCCGCAAGTTTCTGCGCTTCTTACTACCGCAGGTTTAGTTACAGGTAGAGATCCTAAAGATATTGCTGCAGAAATTGGTAACGCTGGTGCTGGCGCATTGAAAGCTTACGTAATTGAAAATGTAAATAATTTCTTGGCACCTCACCGTGAGCGTCGTGCAGAACTTGCAAAAGATATGGATACTGTTCGAGACATTTTGCATGATGGCAATAAGCGTGCAAATGCTATTGCAGAAGAAACGCTTTCCCAAGTGCGAGATGCTATGGGAATGAAGTATTAATTAAATTTCAATAAGTAAATTAATAAAAAATAAAGCCGCTCGCAAGAAAACTTGTAAGCGGCTTTTTGTTAAAAATTAACGAACTGAAACTTAGAACATCACACGTCGTAACGCCAGCTTTTATCTGTAATAACGCGTGCTACAGCAAGACCAATAGGTAAGCAAATAATTACCATGAAAGCGCGGAAAGTCCAGTCTAACGCTGGAAGCGTGTGAAATTGACCAAGATAAAACATTGCGCGATACATATAAAGTCCAGGAACCATAATTACGATAGATGGAACCGTAAGACCTATTCGTGGATAACCCAAATATTGAGGCGCTAATCCGTGACGAACGATAGTTCTCCAAGTAGAAGCTAGCAAACCTGCCAATAAAGCACCGCTGAAAGCTGCAATTTCGGCAGCAACTCCAAAATCTGTCATAGTTAAACGCAATGTGTCAGTAATAGCGCCAATAACGCCAGCAACTAAGCACATTCGTTGTGGAGAATTAAACAGAACTGAGAAGCCCCATACTCCGGCAAAAGCTGTAATAAATCGAAGAACTGCGTTAAGCCAAGGATTTAATCCGAGAGGAGGGAAGCCTTGAGGATTGAGATGTACAAGGCTTGCAACTGTCCATCCCGCAAGAGTTCCCATCAAAATAATAGCCATTGTGTAACAAAGTCGTTGAATTCCTGAAGGGAAATCAATTTTTGCAATATCTAAACCGCCTGTAATAAGAGGGAATCCAGGAATAACAAACAACACTGAGCCAATATATGCAGTTGTGTGATTGAGCGCGCTAGGGTCAAAGAAGCCAATAAGACGCAAAGCCCCAATGCATGATAGTGCACCTATTGCAACAGCTACGAATGTAACTACAAACTGGTTTAGATGCTTCATAAACATTCTGCGACGAATATAGTGACCGATTCCTGCTCCAATAAAAGCACCAATCATGTCGTAAATGCCACCGCCAAGCAAGAACGCAAAGGATGCGCAAGCAACTGCCGAAGCAAGACCAGCAAACCACGGTTTGTATAGCGGTTTCCTATTTTTAATCAAATCAAGACGGTCGTGTACTTCCCTAACTGTAAGAGGATGATCATTTTTAGATTCGTCATTACTATTAGATGCGTTTACGTGCGAAAAATGTTCAGCGTAAGCACTTTCTGGCTGCAATGCAAAAATGCCGCGTGGTTTTTCTTTTTTTATAGCTTCTTGCAACGCTTTCTTTTTTGCAATTTTAGTAGCATTTTCTTCAGACTGCTTAGCTGTTTGTACAATGGTATGTTCGTCGTCGCTCGCTTGCAATGTGTCAACTAATTCCTTAGAAACAGCAGCTTTAGAGTGATATAAAGAATCGTTTCCAAGCTTGACGTTAAACCAATCTGCAAAATGTTCTAGAAGCCAAATGCGCTCAGTGTTAACACCTGTGGTTGGAAGATCTACAACTTCAGTAATTCGCTCATGCTTATCAGTACAAGTTGCCTCAATATCTGTGAGATTCACGTCTGCGCGCACATGTACACCCATTGGTTCGCCGATTCTGTGCATAAGCTCGCGAACTCGGTAGCTTCCTGTGCCTGCTCCTAAACCGAGCGCACCGACGCGAATAATAATACTCGATTTCGCAGCAATTCCTGCTTGCGTAACTGGCTTATCCCAATCTCGCTCAACATCGTCCATATCGAGTGGAATAGCATGAGTATGAAAACGCCCAGAAGGTTTTCCGACTATATGACCAGTCGAAAGAATTTCAGGCTTATCGCAATCGCAGTTGTTGATGCTGTTGTCGTATTCATTATTCTCAATATTATTCTCTGCTGTACTCACAATTTTTTAGTATACGCAACCCCGTTGCCGAGTTATATTTTGTTGCTAAATCAGCATTCTTTACTACGTCCGGTGGTAGTTTCACAATTAACTTGGTATCTCGCTGGAAACAAGGCTGTGGGCTTGCAACTTCTGACCTACATAACCGCGGAGGAGCTGCGGAAGTCAGACGACCAAGCAACCTTAGTCTGGCGTAAGGAGGTCTGATGGCAACAGAAAATCAGCAGGTTACTCCGGCAGACGCAACTATTGTTACGTCTGGTTTAGGGCGAAAAGGCCCAGAGGAACGTGACCTTCCAGCATCACTTAAGCAAGACATGGATTTGTGCTTGCATATTCTTCGCGATGTTCTTGGCGAATTCGATGAAAAATTATTAGCAGTATTCGACGATGTGCGTTTGAATGCTGTAGAAGCTAGTGCGGCTCATTTTGCGCAAATGGTAGACGCAAAAGTAACTGCAGATGATGGCTTAAGTAAAGCTGTTAGCAAGCTCAACGGAATGAATTTGCACGATACGCAGCTTTTAGCTCGTGCTTTCGCAACATATTTCCACTTGGCAAATTTGTGCGAGGAAAATTATCGTGTTTCTGTACTTCATCAGCGTGAATGTGAAGTTGAAGATTCATTGCCTGTTGATCCAGTTAACGAACTAACTTGTGCTTATCACAAGTTGCTCACTGAAATGAGCCCTGCTGAAGCGAAAGAATTGCTTGCAAAGCTTGAGTTTCATCCTGTATTTACCGCGCACCCAACTGAAGCTCGTCGTAAAGCCGTTGCAGGTAAGATTCGCAGAATTTCGCAATTACTAAGCGAACATCATCGTTTAGGCGGATCTGATAAGCGCGAAAATTATCGACGTCTCTATAACGAAATTGATGCGCTTCTTCGCACTTCTCCGATTGCTTTGAAGAAGCCAACTCCAGTTGAAGAATCTGACACCATTCTCGACATTTTTGACGCCACTTTGTTTGACACGATTCCAGTCGTGTATCGTCGATTTGACGATTGGCTGCTTGGTAAGAAGGCTGGATTAGTTCCTCCGCGTTGCCCTGCATTCTTCCATCCAGGAAGCTGGATTGGTTCAGATCGAGATGGCAATCCTAATGTGACAGCTAAAGTGAGCCGTCAAGTCGCTCGAAAGTTTAGCGATCACGTGCTAGCAGCTTTGGAGAATCGCACGCGCGAAGTTGGCAAGTGCTTAACTATGGAAACTCGCACAACTCCTCCAAGCGTGGAGTTGCTTGAGTTGTGGAATCGTCAGCGCGAAATGAGCGAACAGCTTACAGAAAACGCTTCAGACGTTTCTAATAGTGAGCCACATCGTGCAGTAATGTTGGTAATGGCTGACCGTTTGCATCGCACTATTAGCCGCGATACGGATTTGATGTATCATTCTTGCGAAGATTTCATTGAGGATTTGCAAATTGTGCAACGCTCTTTGGCAGAAGGCGGAGATCCTCGTGCTGCATATGGTCCTTTGCAGGATTTGATTTGGCAAGCGCAAACCTTTGGATTCCACATGGTTGAAATGGAATTCCGTCAGCATTCTCTCGTGCATTCTCGCGCTTTGGAAGATATTCGCGAACATGGATTGCATGGCGAACGCGGTCCGCTTCAGCCAATGACTCGTGAAGTACTCGATACGTTCCGCGCTTTGGGAGCAATTCAAAAGCGCAACGGTATGCGCGCTGCTCGACGTTATATTATTTCCTTCGCAAAATCTGCTCAGCATGTACGTGACGTATTTGAGCTAAATCGTCTTGCTTTCGCTCACCCACAGGATGCGCCAACAATCGACGTCATTCCGCTGTTTGAGCAGTTGGAAGATTTGCAAAACTCTGTAAATGTGCTTGAGGAGATTATTAAAATTCCTGAAGTGCAAGCTCGTCTTAAGGCTACTGGCCGCAAGATGGAAGTTATGCTTGGCTACTCGGATTCTTCCAAGGATGCTGGTCCTACTTCCGCAACGCTTGCTTTGCATTCTGCTCAGGAGCGCATTGCTAAGTGGGCTAAGAAGCACGATATTGATTTGACACTGTTCCACGGCCGCGGCGGTGCTGTTGGTCGCGGTGGCGGTCCTGCAAACCGTGCAGTGCTTGCTCAGCCAGTTGGTTCCGTCAACTGCCGCTTCAAGCTTACTGAGCAGGGCGAAGTTATTTTCGCACGATATGGCAATCCAATTCTTGCTATTCGTCACGTTGAATCCGTTGCTTCTGCAACTTTGCTTCAGTCTTCGCCAAGTGTTGAGAAAACTAACACTGATATGACGAAGAAGTATGCGGATATGGCTGCAAAACTTGATGTTGCAGCTCATGAGCGTTTCCTTGATTTGCTGCAAACGGATGACTTTACTCCATGGTTCTCTACGGTTACGCCGCTTAGTGAGATTGGTTTGCTTCCAATCGGTTCTCGCCCAGCTAAGCGCGGTTTGGGTGCGAAGTCGTTGGATGATTTGCGCACAATCCCGTGGGTGTTCTCCTGGGCTCAGGCTCGCATTAACTTAGCAGCATGGTACGGATTGGGTACTGCTTGCGAAAAGTTTGGCGATTTGGAAACTTTGCGTCGCGCTTACGAAGAGTGGCCGCTGTTTAGTACTTTTATTGACAATATTGAGATGTCTTTGGCTAAAACGGATGAGCGTATTGCTCGCATGTACTTAAGCCTTGGAGATCGCGAAGATTTGAGTGATAAAGTACTTTCAGAAATGCAGCTTACTCGCAAGTGGGTTTTGCAAATTGTTGACGACAAGTGGCCTTTGCAACATCGTCACGTGCTCGGTCAGGCAATCCGCGTGCGCTCGCCTTATGTTGACGCGCTGTCTGTAATCCAGTCGCTTGCATTGCACAAGCTTCGCAACAAGGTAGACAAAGAAGAGCTTAGCGAAAGCCAACAGGCAGAGTTCATCTACCTTATTCTTTGCACTGTTTCTGGTGTTGCTGCAGGCTTGCAGAATACTGGATGATTTTATAAGTTTATGTGATTAAGAAAAGCCTTCGTACTGCTTTATTAGCTGTGCGTTGGCTTTTCTTTTTATAATCATATTTTATAAATTTTGTTAGCTTTTATAGCATATTTTCTATTTAACACAGTAACGATAGAATATGTTTTATAAGTCGAAGTGTTTTTCAAAATTTGTTGATAGCTTGTATTTGTCATCTTTGCGCAAGCGCATCAATACAAGGAGGTAATAATGCACGAGACAGTCAAAGAAGATCTTTTAAAAGAAGATTCACTTTTGGCTACATCTGTGTGGAGCGCGATGCTAGCTGGTAATCGTAAGTTTGCAGAAGGCTCATTAAATTGCCATGGACTTAGTGAAGAAACGAGATTATCTCTTATTGAAGGTCAGCATCCTGGAGCTGTTGTTCTTTCCTGTGCTGACTCGCGCGTGGCTCCAGAATTTGTGTTTGGTGCTGGTTTAGGTGATATTTTTTCTGTCCGCACTGCAGGCGAAGTGCTTGATGATGCTGTAATTGCATCTTTAGAATACGCTGTAAGCGATTTGGGAGTAAAAGTGCTTGTTGTTCTTGGACACGAGCATTGCGGTGCTGTACAAGCCGTTTTGCCGAATGTGCAAAAGCTGGTTTCTAAATACGGCGAAGATGAAACAAGCGAAATAATTGAGTCTAGCGGGTCAATATTGCTTCGTTCTTTAGGGCCGGCTGCGCTCGCAGGTATTGAAGAAGACTTGAGCACGGACGATATTGAGCGCATTCACGTGTCTAATATGTTGGCTGAAATTTGCGATAAATCTCAAATTATTCGTGAAGCCGCTTTTAACGATAACCTTATGCTAGTTGGCGCTAGGTATAGAATGAGTGATGGTTTAGTAGAGGTTCTTTCATGCTAAGTAGCATGTAGTCGCATTTTTAACAGAATTATTAATACGTTGTTAGGTTACAGATATGAATCAATCATCTAAAGATACGCTTGATGCAAATTCTGCAAATTCTGCAAATTCCGCTAATTCTACGAACTATCTTTTCTTGCTTGTCGGAGCTCCTTTAGTAGCTTTTATTATTGCAGCTGCTCCTGCTTTACAAGGGCAACATCCTTGGTTTCTCGTTGATACAACAATTCGAGGTGTTTCCGGATTGTTGCTACAAGCTATACCTTTTACGCTCATAGGTGTGCTTGTTTCTGCTGCAGTAGAAACTTGGGTAACTGCTGATTTTATTGAGAAACATGTTCCAAAATCTACAGCAAATGGTTTCTTGGCTGCCATATTAGCCGGCGTCTGTATGCCGGTTTGTGATTGTGTAGTCGTTCCAACGTTTTCTCGTTTAGTTGCAAGAAAACTACCATTGCCGTGCGCCATAACTTTTCTATGTGCAGTTCCTGTTGTAAATCCAGTATCTGTATTGGCAACATTTTATGCGTTTTCTGACGCTCCAGCTGTTGCTATTATGCGTATTGCTCTAGGTGTTGGTATTGCATTATTAGTTGGATTAAGTTTTGTTATATTCCCTTCGAAAACCAATATTTTGCGTAAGAAAATTTTAGTAGAAAGCGAATCTTCTTTACATTGTTCTTGCGAATTGAATAACGAAAGTAATCTCACAAAAAATAATATTGAAAAGCATAGTATTTCTGCGCAAATTCGCAAATATGTGCAGCATATACATCAGGATTTAATAAAATTAATTCCAATTATTGTATGTGGAACTATAGTTGCTTCTGTAATTCGCGCATGGCTCGGAGCTGATCCTGCTTCTCGCGTGCAAGTGAGTAATGTTTTCATTGCTATTCCTGTAATGATGGCTATTGCGTACGCAAGCTCTCTATGCTCCAGCTCAGATGCTGTAATTGCAAGAAGTTTAGCAACATCATTGCCTATGTCGTCGGTGCTAGTATTTCTGCTGTTTGGTCCTATGCTTGATTTAAAGAATACGCTTATGCTCGTTGAGGATTGCCGTGGTAAATTTGTGTGGCGCTTAACATTAACTATTGCTTTTGCGTGCTTCCTAGCGTCATTATTAGCTCACTGGGCTTGGGGGTTCATCGCATGAAAAAGCAAAAATGTGTTGAGCATAATGCTTGTAAAAAAATCACTTTAGCTCAATTGGTAGAAGCTATTTTATTGCTATTTTTTGCAGTCATAATTGCGAAAGTTACTTTAAGCGGTAGATATACGCTTTTTACTACGCCTAGAGCATATTATTATTTGTTAATTACTGCTATTTTGCTATTTATTTTGTCTATATGTGCTGCGATTGGATGGTTTTCTGTTTCTTCGCGCGATGTTTGGCGTATGTTTGTAGCTTTCGTTGTTCCTGCGCTACTTATTATTGTTCCTTTGCGTTACGCTCAAAATATTAGTGTAGATGGATTCGACCAGTATGCTGGCGGTCGTGCTATTGCTATTCGTAGCCAAAATTATCCTTTGCCAGGATTGTATGAAAAATCTCATGAGATAACAGTTGATGATGATGATTTCGGCTCCTGGTATGACGAAATCGATCATAATGCTGCAAAATATGATGGATACGCGATTACTCTTACAGGTTTTGTCAGCAGAGATTCTACGTTGAATGCAAATCAATTTAGGGTATCTCGTCAGCTTATGTCATGCTGTATTCTCGACATGTCTCCGTTTGGATTAGTTGCCGAAAAATCAAATATTGGCGAAATTCAAGATCATGAATGGGTGCGTGTTCGTGCACGCGTTTCTAGAGGCAATATTGGCATTCCTGGATATCAGCATCCTGGAGTTGTGCTGCACGTTATATCAATGCAAACAGCTCAAGCTCCAACTGGATATTTTTATCGCCCATAAATAATTTATCTTCGTTAATGGTGATAATTATTTTAGAATTGTTGATATCGCATAGAAGTAAACTAAGATAACAAGTATGGCGATTGGTTTTAATATTCTACTCATTATGATTTTTTTGCTATTTGGTTCCGTATTTGCGGCAACCGAATTAGCTTTAGTGAGCTTGAGAAGTTCGCAAATTGATCGCATGGAATTGCAGGATGCGCGTGGTGCTAGAGTTGCAAAAATTGCCCGCGACCCTAACACTTTTCTATCTGCTCTACAAATTGGAGTAACTCTTTCTGGCTTTCTTTCTGCATCGTTTGGTGAGTCTGCTTTAGCTCCGTATGTTGTGCCGGTTGTATGTTCATGGGGTGTTTCTTCGCACGTTGCTGGCCCACTTACAACAATCTTTCTAACTCTTGTTATTTCTTACTGTTCTATTGTTATTTCTGAATTAGTTCCAAAACGTATTGCTATGCAGCGTGCTGAGCAGATTGCGCGAGCGGTTGTGCCGGCGGTTGATGTTTTCTCAAAGATTTGCAAGCCTTTAATTTGGCTTATTGGAAAGAATACTAACGGTTTTGTGCGCATTCTTGGCTTTGATCCTAATGAGAAGGAAAGCGAAGTTTCTGACGAAGAATTGCGTGTTCTTGTCAATAGCAATAAACGTTTAAGTCAGGATGAGCGTACTATTTTGGATGATGTGTTTGATGCGTCTGAAACTATTGTTGCTGAAGTAATGCGTCCTCGTGCTGATGTTGAGTTTTTGGATGGTTCATTGAGCCTTGAAGAAGCTGCCGCGAAAATTCGTGAGCTTCCGTATTCTCGCTACCCTGTTATTGGCAAAGATTTTGATGATGTTATAGGTTTTGTGCATGTTCGTGATTTGCTAGATGTGCGTGATCCAAATGCAAAAACTGTTGCAGATGTAACTCGCGAAGGAATTAGTCTTCCTGGAACTTCCAAACTATTGCCGAGCCTGGAACTTCTTCGTAAACGTGGTATTCATTTGGCTGTTGTCATCGATGAATATGGTGGAACTGACGGTATTGTTACGCTTGAGGACATGACAGAAGAGCTAGTTGGAGATATTCGCGATGAATATGATTTGCCTGGTGAAACTGAGCAAAATAATGTGAATAAAACAACTGCTTTTGTAAATGGTGTTGCAAAAATTGATGGCGGTATGACCATTGAAGATTTTGCTGACATTACCGGCATTGAGCTTGAGGACGGTCCGTATGAGACTGTTGCAGGCTACTTTTTAGCGCATACTGGTTCAATGGGAAGTGTTGGAGCTGTTTTGCATGATGCGGATGGTTACGATATGACTGTGACTGCGGTTGATGGTAGGCGTATTGCGACGATTGAAGTGCGTCGCCGCGCGTAGTTTAAGCCATAGCAGTAGAATAATAACGGTATTAACAAACCTAAGGAAGGATAGAACATGGCTTTGTTGCATATTTTGCCAGGTCTCGACGAAGCGGCCAGTGAAAAGGCTGTTGCCATTTTACAGAATCGTTTAAGCCACGAGCAGGAAGCTGCTTTGGTGCTCAAGCATGCGCATTGGAATGTTACTGGTCCAGATTTTATTGCAGTGCACGAAATGCTTGATCCACAGGTTGCTGAAGTTTTGGCGCAGGCGGATGAAACTGCTGAGCGAATTGCAACTTTGGGCGGCTCTCCACTTGGCCGCGCAGACGATGTTGTTGCTGCTCGCACATGGAAGCGTTTTGCTTTGACTGGTCGCAAGTCTACAAAGGAGTATTTGCAAGCGCTTATTGAGTACTATAACGATATGATTGCAGACGATCGCAAGGCTATCGCGGAACTTGATGAGCTTGATTTAGTTAGCTCAAATATTATTCAAGATCATGTTCAACAGTTGGAAAAGTTCCAGTGGTTCATGCGTAGCCATCTTGATTAATTATTCTCTGTTTAATTTTTTTGATTCAAACCGCAACACGCTGTTTTCTTTTTATGGCGTGTTGCGGTTTGACATTTTCTGTGTCTGTGCTAATGTAACTACTTGTATGTTTTAGGCATACGAGTTGGGCCCGTAGCTCAGGTGGTTAGAGCGCATCCCTGATAAGGATGAGGTCGGAGGTTCAAGTCCTCCCGGGCCCACGATAGAATGACATCATTCTTTCGAATGGGGCTATGGCGCAGCTGGTAGCGCATCTGCTTTGCAAGCAGAGGGTCAGGAGTTCGAGTCTCCTTAGCTCCACGAACAGGGTTCTGATTGATTTTTCAATCAGAACTTTTTGTTTATCAATTTCTTTCTTGTCGCGTGCCCATTCAATTTTTGGGGAATAACCCAATTTTTTACTGATTACCCCTAATAAAATTAGGGTGACACCCTGATATTTGTCAGTGTTGTAAAAAATATAAAAATGTTTAAATAGTTGAATCTCTTCCCAGAGATTGCGGCATATATTTTGCTGTGGAACTATACACAATATATTGTTAACTTGAAAGGTATTAAAGAGAGATGAAAACCATAAAGGTTTTCATTTTAGACGGAAGGATGTAAAAAATGATTTATAAGATAAAACAAAATATTGCTGATATTTCTGCTGGCGTAGTTTCTTTATTAGTAGCTTCATTTGTTAAAGGTCAAGGTTGGAATATTCAAAATATTATGATTTGGCTTGCAACATTCGTAGCAACATATATCACACTACGTCTATTATTTATGCTTTTCAAAATTGTAAGAACTCTTTTCACTAAAGAACAGTAAATTTTAGGGTTATAGGCCGAATCTATGGCAAATAAATTGGCCTATAACCTAAATTTTAAAAAGATATGAAGCATAAACTTATTAATTTAATAATTCAAATAGTACAATTAGTAATTGTTGGAACTCATTATGGTGCTTTTTTGGAAGCATAATATTTACATGAGAATGCTTCTCATCAAGGCCTATTGGTATACTAATCACATATAAATAAACATGAATATCTTTACGCCGTGTATTGAGTGCAGCTAAATCAAATCTGCTCTCAATGGGTTAACAAGGCGTGAAATCGTGTGTTGGCAGCGTCTTAAGCGGTTAACCTGATCAGCGTAAGGAAAGTGTATGCGTAAACTTTTAGCATATTGCCGTCGTGCACCTCAATTAACAGTCGTAATTCTTGCTTTTCCGTTTATTGTGGCTTTGTACTCGTATAATTTGCCTATATTAACTACTTTCTGTGAGCAAATATCTAATCTTTCGCAACGAATTTTTGATTTCTTAAATCTTGATTTCGATATTTCAATAAGTATTAGTCTTGGCAAAACTATTATCGCTATTCTCGTTTTATATACCAGCCTTATTTCTTTGCGCAACATGATTAAAAATTTATTGCGCGGAACTTTAGGTATTGATTTGCTAGCTTTTGTTGCATTACTTGCAACGCTTTGTATTGGTGAGTTTTGGGCAAGCTATTTGATTGTTGTAATGGTTTGGACGGGAGAGGCAATTGAAGATTTTGCGCATATGAAAGCCCAGCGCAATCTGTCTCTTTTAGTAAGCGCAGCTCCAAAAACTGCTCATCTTATGACTTTGCCAGGTATTGAGTATGAAATGGATAATAATCAAGCAAATGATGAATCATACGAACCGCCATGTTTGAGTGAAAATCAGTGCAAGCCTAGCTCGTGTGTTCTGTGCCGGCATGCTGAATTCAGAAAAGTGGATGCCGCTAATTCTAAGCAATCTAATATTAGCGAGCAAAATTGCGACTATAAACACAATATTTGTCCATTTTTGCAATCAACTACAGACGGCGAAATCTCCTCAAATTTGCAGCGTTACAAAACGGTTCCAGTTGATGAATTAAATATTGGAAACGTAATTATTGTGCTTCCTGGCGAAACTGTGCCAGTTGATGGTGAGCTGTTAAGCGGTTCTGCAATTTTAGACACAAGTGCTATTAACGGAGAATCCGTTCCTAGAGAAGTCTATGCGGGAGCTGCAGTGCTTTCAGGCTGTGTAAACGGTGGAGTTGTGCTTATTATGCGCGTAACAAAGCTGTCTAAAAACTCGCAGTATCAGAAAATCATGCAGCTTGTTGAGTCTGCTAGGTCTTCTAAAGCTGCAGTAGTTAGATTTGCAGACATGTTATCTGTGCCATTCACTGTTTTGTCTTTTGTAATTGCTGGTTTTGCTTGGGGCTTTTCTGGAGATGCTCTTAGATTTGCGCAAGTGCTAGTTTTGGCAACTCCTTGCCCGCTGCTTATTGCGGTGCCGGTTGCGTGCATGGCTGGAACTGGGCGTTTAGCGAAACTTGGAATTGTTGTTAAAAGTCAGGATGTGCTTGAGCAATTAAGTCGTGTAACAGATGTATTTTTTGACAAAACTGGCACGTTGACTGTAAAACAGCCGCAAGTTGTAAACGTAGACGTAATCGATACTACCCAGAAGGCTGATCGTATTGTAATGCTCGCAGGTGTTCTAGAGACGTATTCTCAGCACATACTTGCAGGTGGTATTGCTAAAGCGGGAGCAAGCTTGTGGGAAAATGCTCACCCATCGTCGGTTCCGCAGCTTCCTAGCGTGCGAGAATACCCTGTAGTGCACAGTGTTAAAGAAACTGCAGGTCAGGGTATTCAGGGCGTTGTAGACGGTATTTTAGTACGTGTAGGCAGACGCAAGTACGTTACAGAGCAAAACGCGAATCAAACTATAGGCAAATCTCTCGCAGCAGACGAAATGGCAACCTACGTGTCTTTTGACGGCGTGCTGGTAGGAAGAATCGTATTAAAAGACGTGCCGCGCGATAATGCGAAATCAACTATTGACACATTGCGTACACTTGGTGCGCGCTCAATATCTATTCTTACTGGCGATAGTTTGCAAGCTGCAACAACAATTGGTAAAAGTGTTGGAATTGACACAATATATGCAGATTTGCTTCCGCAAGATAAATTAGCGTATGTAAAAAAGCACAATTACAATGCAGCCAAAAGTAAGAAAGATTCGACTGTAACAATGATGGTTGGAGACGGTGTAAACGATGCTCCAGTGCTTGCGGCTGCAGATATTGGCGTAGCGGTAACGGATGGCACAGATACGGCAGCATCTGAATGCGCACAGGTAGTTATTATGAACAACGATATTTCTTCTGTTGCAAGCGCAATAAGAGTAGCAAAACATACTAAACGCGTTATGGTTCAGTCAGTATTGATGGGCATTGGATTAGCAATTATAAGTATGATTTTTGCGGCTTTCGGTTTTATTCCAGCAGTTATTGGCGCAATGATGCAAGAAGCAATTGATGTTGTTGCTATTATGTGGGCTTTAACAGCATTGCGCGAACGAAAATAAAAATATTTTTTGGCAATATTTTTACGATATTCATTACGACACCTTTAATAATATTCGTTTGAGTATTTTATCGTTTGAGTATGTTGTAAGACGAAGTAATGCGCTAGTCTAATTATGAAAGCATACGAGTTAGCTGCAAACGGTAACGGCTCAAGCTTGTACGTAACTTATTTCTGGCGAAGAATTACATATAAACGCTTTACAGTTACGCTGCTGAGTGATTGAGGCAACCTATGCTTGTAGGCCGCGCTAAATAGCGCGAAAACGGCGAAAAGTGCCGTATAATACAGTTCAATATGGGGATAATAATGGAAAAAAATAACTTAAACGAAAATGTTTCACAAGAAACATCTCAACTGCGTATTGCTGTAATAGGAGCAGGCCCTGCAGGAGTGTACTCTTCCGATATCTTCTTACGTCAGATTGCAAAGCGTGGAGAAGAATTGGGATTAGGCTCTAGCGCTCGCATTGATCTTTTTGAAAAATTGCCAGTGCCTTTCGGCTTAGTGCGTTACGGAGTAGCTCCTGACCATCCAAGTATCAAATTTATTGCGGATGCGCTTGAAAAGACGCTTGATAATCCAAATATTCATCTTTATGCAAATGTTGAATTTGGTAAAGATATTGCATTAGAAGATTTACTTCATAGATATGATGCTGTGTTATTTGCAACGGGTGCTGTGAAAGATAGGCCTCTTCGAGGAGTTCCAGGTGCCGATTTAGACGGAGTGTACGGAGCTGCAAAATTCGTAGAATGGTACGATGGATACCCAACTAGCAATCGAGAATGGCCGCTTGAAGCCAAGGAAGTAGCTGTTATTGGTGGCGGAAATGTGGCAATGGATGTTGCTCGTGAGCTTTTACGAGATCCTGATTATTTGCGCGCTCATACGGATATTCCAGATGACGTGTATGAGGGATTGCAAAAAAATAAAACCCAAACCTTGCATTTATTTATTCGTCGTGGAGTTGCCCAAGCAAAATTCTCTGTTCAAGAATTGCGCGAAATGGAAAAGTTATCCGGAGTGCAAATTGTTATTAATGAGGATGATTTTGAACTTGACGATGAGACTATTGAAGTAGCCGGTAACGATAAGCTCACGCGTCAAATGGTTGAGGAGCTTTTCGCTATTCGCGATATGGCTGAAGACATGGAAGATGGCGGAAACGTTGATTTTGAGGGGAAGCCAGCCAACAAACGCTATATTATCCACTTCAACTGTGCGCCGGTAGAAATTCTTGGTGAAGATGGACATGTGAAAGCAATACGAGTTGAGCGCACGACTACAAGCGCCGATGGCAAAATGACTCGTACTGGAGAGTTCGAGGAATACGCCGTTCAAGCTGTATACCATGCCATTGGCTACCATCCTGCAGAAGTTGCAGGTATTGCTTACGACGAAAAGCGTACTTTGCTTGCAAATATTGATGGGCGCTTAGTGGAGTCTGTGGAAAATGGCGAAGTTCGTGAGCGATTGTATGCAACTGGCTGGGCTAAGCGTGGGCCGGTAGGATTAATCGGTTCTACAAAATCTGATGCTCTTTTGATTGTTAATAATATGCTTGAAGATTTATCTAAAGCTGGCAATGCTGGGCGAATCGCACCTGATCGCGATGAAAATTCTATAGATAAATTATTGGCAGAAAAGGGCATTAAACCAATTGATTACGCCGGTTGGAAGCGAGTTGACTCTTATGAGCGTGAACTTGGAGCCAATGAGCAGAGAACTCGAAAGAAAGTTGTTTCAGCTTCTGAACTTGTAAATATTGCTTTAGGTAGCAAATAATGCCCTAAATAAACTGAAAATATTACTTAGTATTTAAGTTTGTAGTTAGTAAATACGCAGTATATATTCAGAAAAATTTAAGTTCGCATTATTAAGATAGCTCATATGTTGAAAGGCTTGAGAATACACTATGGCAGCTTAAAAGCCGCACTATTTTTTGTTGTTGTGTGGCTTTTTCTTGCCTTATGTTGGGTTCTTACTGGCTCGCATCTGTCTTCACTAATATGGTTCATTATTCCTGGTATTGCATTTAGTGTTTTTGCTTATTGGTGCTCAAGTAAGCTTGCGATTATTGCTATGCATGCTACAGAGGTTAGTGAAGAAGAAGAGCCTGTGCTTTACGCAATGGTCAGAGATTTATCTGCTCGAATTGGTAAACCTATGCCGCGAGTAATGGTTTCTCCCTACGAAAGTCCTAATGCTTTTGCAACTGGTAGAAGTGAGCGTCATGCGAGTATATGTTGTACTCGTGGTTTGATTAATATTCTTAACGAGCGCGAGTTACGTAGTGTTATTGGTCATGAATTAACTCATATTTATAATCATGATATTCTCGCTTCTTCGCTGGCTACTGCTACAGCAACAGTATTAACGTACGTTGGTTCTTGGCTTGTTTATGTCGGTGATACATATCGTCGTGATATTCGCAAGTATTGCAAATTTATTGGTAAGTTTTTGAATATTTTATTCGCTCCTATTGCTTCTGTTATTATCAATGCAATTATTCCTGGTTCGCGTGAATTTGACGCAGATAAGGGAAGTAGTGAAATTACTGGAGATTTTGCTGCGCTTGCTTCCGCACTTAATAAAATTACTTACGGCATGCAGCTTCACGAGATGAAATCTACTGCTGGATTGCAGGCTGTTGCTTCTTTGATGATTATTTGTCCATGGAATAATAACGCCCCTGCGCTTGTGCATTTGTGTACTGCGCGTCCTACTGTTCAGGATAGGATTGGGCGTTTAATGAGCATTGCTGCATGAATATTTTGTTTGTTGAACTTGCTTGTCTTGTTTATTGAGTTCATAAACTGATTCCTAAATATTGAAGCGGTAAGCTGTGCATGATACCCTTAGATGGTTGTTGAAACTAGTTTACTTTTAGTTACAGCATGCGGATGTAGTTCATCGGTAGAATGGAAGCTTCCCAAGCTTCAGAGGCGGGTTCGACTCCCGTCATCCGCTCCATTCAGATTGTAAAATTGTATAAGTTGTAGTTTTTGTACATTGGATGTATAAAAACTACAACTTACGCTTAGTTAAACTTTCTTTTTCTTGCAATTGTCACAATTGTGCTAGCAAACAGCATCAATGCAACGCTAAGTGCAATTGGAATTATTTGTATTCCAGTACGAGGGAGTGCATTATTGGCTATTGTGGATTGTTTGTGTAAATGGAGGTCTTTCTTTACTAAAGTATTCGTCCACGCAACTTGTTTACCGTTTTCGTCAATAAGGACAATCGTATGATTGCCTTTATAGTCTTCCGGGATAACTACGTCGAATACAATTCTGCCATATTCATTAATGTGAACTGTTACATATTTCATTCCATTTGCGCTATAAAGAAGTTTAGGGTTGGAATATATGTAGGCATAAGCTTTTACTGCTTTTTCTAGTTGTAATCTGCGCATGAATTCTGATGTTGCATTTACTGTAACAGTGATATGGTTGTTTTTTCCCGCATAAGCAATGTTATTATTCCCGACGGTGAGAGTGTTGCACAACGCTGGAAGTAAATCTGCAATACTCTTTGGTGCTGATGGAATCTGTTGCTGTAATGTGTGTGATTCTGAGTTTGCGTTAAGCTCTATGTGGTTTTCGCGCATAGAATCGTTACTAACTGCAGGAGTTTGTAGAGTTTTGGAAGGATGTGTTGGTTCGGGAAATCCCATGCTTGGAATTTCCTTATGGTCTTGATCGAACTTATTAGTCTGTGGGGTTGTGCTATTTGCAGACTTATCAGGTTCGCCATTGCTAGAGTGTTCACTGTTGTCAGAATGAGATTCTGGTGTTGGTGGAACAGGTTGTGGCTCTGGTTTAGGCGCAGGTTTTGGCGGAACGGGTGTTGGATTCACCGGGTTTGGTTTCGGCTGCAGAGGCACTGCAGGTTGTTGATCAGGCGTCGGTGTCGGCGTAGGCGAAGGCGTTGGTTCCGGTGTCGGTGGAACAGGTGTCGGAGGTACGGGAGTTGGTGTTGGAGCTGGTGTCGCTGGTGTTAGCTCGATCCATGGTGTTGATTTCTTTGCAGGAATTAACTCGGCCCACGTAATACTCTTTTTAGCTGGGTTTAGTGGTGTTGCTGGAATGATTTCTACAACGTGAGCTTTAAGAGTTACTTTCTGTTTTGCTTTGTTTGCAAAGGTTATTTCTATGATAAATGTTGTTTCTCCAGTGTTTGTTGTGTTTGGTTGTTTTACAACTTGTACTGTGCTGTTTTCTGGTAAGTTTTTTAAGTATGGTTTGAAGTCGAAATTATCGGGGATTTTATTGTCTTTTTTGACTTCTATTTTCTTGCCAGGTTCAGCAGTAACATTTGGAAGTTCCTCGATATTAGCCAATCGTTTATGAATGGTTATTGGAACTATAATAGTTTTTAATATTCTACCAGATAGTACGAGTAGTATTTTCCCTTCGTAGTTGCCGCATTGAGAAGTGTCAATTTTGTCGTATTCTGTAATGTCTGTAATGGTAGAGCCTTGCGGTATATCGTTAGGATTAAGAAGATGCTTTATTGTTGTGCCTTTTGGCAATGGATCATTTTCCATAATGTCAATATTCGTAATTTTAGGTTCGAAAGCTTGTTCGTCAGTTTTAATAACTGGTTCGTTAACTAATCCGTCGAGTGCATCAATTTTGCGACCGGTTCCCTCAATTTTATTGCGTTCGCCAACTGTGAATCCTTGGAAAGCATTCATTCTAGGCTCAAAGTAGCTTCTGGATCCATGACCGGCTCCAGAACTTCCTACGCTTATTGCACCTTCGAAATTTCCTATTCCGCCTATTACTGTATCGTTATCAACTTTATAATGAACGGCATAACCTTCTTTAGTTAGTTTATCGCCAAAATCAGATGTTTCCCAAAGCCATCTGTTGAATATATTACCTTTGATTCTCGGAGCGTTAAAAGTATAAGCTTTAATATTAAAAGTTGCGCCACTACTTTTAGCTCGAATTAAGGCTCTTTGTGCTAAGTACCCACCTAAAGAGTGACCTGTAACATATAAATTGCTTACAGTGTTCTTTTGTTTATATTCATCAATTAATTTATCTATATCAGCAGCTTGGCCTGGGTTTGAGCCAGTTCCAAGCAAGACATCATTCCATACATCTGTTGCGCCTTTAGTGCCGCGAATTGCTAATACTTGCACGCCGTTTTGCTTAATAAATGGGTACGCAGGATTCACATTTTCAAAAAGGATAGCGTCAAACCCACTCCCGAAGTGGTAGGTTTCCTTAACTTTCCAGAATGGTGCAAGCTCGTTGTGCATAAGGCGGTACTCATTGCGATTTTCATAAATAATCCTGAGCGGTTTTGAGTAGTCAAGTACTTCTTTGACGTAGCTGTCTTCCCTATACACAAGCTCCATAAACAGCGCCATATCGCGAGGGCTAATATCCCACCTGCGAGGATTGCTATCGTTTTTGTCATCTAATCCGTCGCCGTCGGTGTCCTTAATAAGTGGATGCGAATTATATCCGTAATATGTGCGTCCGTTTTTTACGTAAGTGTAAAGCTCTTCGCTGTTCTTCAGACCGTCGCCGTCGCTATCTTGATCTGGATCTAGCGCGGCTTTATGGTAAAGCAAAGAATCAATCTGATTATTTTCCAAACGAATTCGACCAGTAGAAATGTCGTGAGCGGTTTGTGCGGTAAGAGGTACGTGCACTGGTGATGTTTCTTCTGCCGCTGCGGTTGTTGCTAGCGAAGGTATGTAAACCAGCGATGAAATGATCAAACCAAAAGTTAATACAATTCCACTAATTGTGTGAACGGTACTTACTTTTCTCATACTGCTATTCCTTACTTTTTGTACAGACTTCTACTTTATTTTGAAAATATTTTTGCGAGCAGCACAACAGATTTAGCTCAACGTGTTGGTTTTATCAGATTTAACAACTTTATAAAATTGTATCTAGTTGAATCAGATAATTTTAATAAGTACCAAAAGTTAATACTTAAGCTGATGCGGTGTAATAGGAAAGAATTTCATTAGATTAATTGATATAGGAAAAGCACTGAGCTACTTGTGATATTAATGAATCATCGGTAAATCAGCACTTAGCTTATTGTTAATAAATTACACGAGATAGCTATCTATTGCTGGTGCTAATTAATAATCATTAATTAGCAGTAATTAGAACGTGCGAACATCGTAGAAGTTGTTAAGTTCTTCCATCCAACGTCCAGTGCCAGAAATATCTCCTCTAGTACCTACGGTGAAACCTGGGAAATTGTTCATACGGGCCTCAAGATAGCTTCGAGAGCTATGTCCTTGCGCAGAATTGCTGACGCTTATAGCTCCAGCAAAATTGCCAACAGAACGAATAACCTTGTCGTTGTCTACTTTGTAATGAACAGCGTAACCTTCTCGAGTGAGCTTATCGCCAGTATTGGCGACGGCACGCAACCAACGGTTGAAAATATTTCCCCAAATTTGTGGTGAATTGAATGTGTAAATTTTCTTAATCCAGTTGTAGCCTTTGCCTTTAGCACGAATTAAAGCACGCTGTGCAAGATATCCTCCGAGGGAATGTCCGGTAATATACAAATTGCTAACAGTATTTTCGCGACCATAACGCTCAATCAACTGCTCAACATCTTTAGCTTGATCTGGGTTATGACCTACAGCTATTGCAAAATCATCATCGTAATCATTAAATTGGGAAGTTCCACGAATTGCTAGTACTTGAACAGTGCCTTGTTCTAAGAATGGGTATGGACTTACATTTTCAAACAAAACAGCATCAAATCCTCCCCTTTTGTGGTAGGTTTCCTTAACTTTCCAGAATGGTGCAAGCTCGTTGTGCATAAGGCGGTACTCACTGCGATTTTTGTAAATGTCGTGAAGCGGTTTAGTGTAATCGAGTACCTTATTTATGTAATTATCATCTCGATAAGAAAGTTCAGAGAATAAAGCCATATCGCGAGGACTAATATCCCACCTGCGAGGATTGCTGTCTTGATTATCTGGAATACCATCGCCATCGGTATCGTTCATCATAGGGTGAGAATTGTACCCATAATAAGTCTTACCGTCTTTAGTGTAAGTGTAAATTTCCTGACTATTAGTTAAGCCGTCACCATCTAAATCAGCTTGTGGATCAAGAGGCTTCTTGTGATATAAAGACATATCCAAAGCCCCAGGTAAATCTAAGCCTATAGTTCCATTTGCGATTTGTTTAGCTGTTTCAGCAGTAAGTGGAGTTTTTGCATAATTATCTGCGGTTGTTGCCATTGCTGGCATTGCGAAAGCAGATAGGCTCAAGAGCATGCATAGGCTAGTTAAAAACCCTGTTACTGCATTGCGTTTCATAGTATCCTCCCATATTTTGTTTAGTTTTGTAGTCAACAAATGTATAGGACGACTGTTTACGATTTGTAGCACCTCTTTGTTAACTACGTGCGTTATATAAATTAATCGAAATTTATTTTGCCGCCACAATTGCTATTCTACACAGTTCATCAATTGTATAGTCTACATAAACAAAAGTCCATACTTCTAAATAAATGTTGTTGCTCCTTTTTTGTTTACTAAAATCATTGACGATGTGTATAAGAGTCATAGAAAACATCTATATAACTAGAATTATCAATAGCCATAATCTATTCTTAATAATGAAAATAAAAGCGCAACGAAGGCGCAAATGACCTATTTAGGAGAATGATATGAGTTTAATGAACACACATATTCTTCCATTCAAAGTAAATGGTTATAAGAATGGCGAATTTGTTGAAGTAAGTGATACTGATGTTCTTGGCAAATGGGCAATTTTCTTCTTCTATCCAGCTGATTTTTCATTCGTATGCCCAACTGAATTGGAAGATCTTGCAAACCACTATGAGGAATTGCAAAAGCTAGGCGTTGAAGTTTACTCAGTCTCTACGGATACACATTTTGTACACAAAGCATGGCATGACGATTCTGAAGCAATTGCAAAAGTAAAGTACACTATGTTGGGTGATCCTTCCGGAGCTCTTTCGCGTAATTTTGACGCTTGGAATCAAGAATCCGGTTTAGCTCACCGAGCTACATTCCTCGTGAATCCGCAAGGTGTGATTCAGTTCTTTGAGATGACCGCAGACGGAATTGGTCGTAACGCCGACGAGCTGCTTCGTAAAGTTAAAGCAGCACAGTATATTGCAGCGCACCCAGGCGAAGTTTGCCCAGCAAAATGGGAGCAGGGCGAAGAAACCTTGGAACCTTCTATCGATTTAGTCGGCAAAATCTGATTTTTGCAATTAAATATTAAAGAATATTTTTTTAAAGAATCATCTCAATGCGTAGGGAGCTACGTTCATAGTTTCCTACGCATTTCTCTTATTTTTGCTTGTGACTAAAATTGCGGAAGGAAGTAAACTATGTCTTTGTTGAATGCATCATTAACTGCTCAGCTTTCAGAATTACTAAAAAAGATGGTATCTAAAATAGAAATCATTTCTTACGTTGATAATTCTGAAACATCTCAAAAAGTTAAATCCTTACTGGAAGAAGTATCTCAGCAAAGTGACAAAATCAGTATTTCTGAAGTAAATAATAATGAAATTAGCAATGTAAAGCGTAAGCCAAGCTTTGAATTGCGTAGAAAACTAGATAATCCAGTAAATGGAGAATCTACTGTATCGGTTAGTTTTGCGGGATTGCCTTTAGGGCACGAATTCAGCTCTTTAGTACTAGCACTTCTACAAGTAAGTGGCTATGCGCCAAAAATTAGTGATGAGCAACGCGATGCAATACTAAAGCTTGGTTCACACAATGTGACAACATACATGTCGGTAATTTGCCTGAATTGCCCAGAAGTTGTGCAATCGCTTAACACCATTTCTATTATTAACCCTAAAATCCAGCATACTGTAGTTGAAGGTAGCGCTTTCCGTGAAGAAGTAGATAAACTCGGTGTAATGAGCGTGCCAGCAGTTTTTGAAAATGGCAAACTTATTTCCTCCGGACGGGCAGGAATTGACGAACTTGTATCTGTGCTCGCAGAACAAGAAAAATCTGTTGAGCAAAATGAGAATGGCAATAATGGTAATAGCGTTTCTTCGGCAAATGTTGCGCTCGCAGAAAAAATGAATTCGCAAAATCCATACGATATTGTTATTGCTGGCGGCGGTCCTGCTGCTTCTGCTGCCGCAATTTACACTGCTCGTAAGGGTTTGCGTACAGCTATGATTATGGATCATCGTGGCGGACAGGTTGTAGAAACTGAAAGTATTGAAAATCATATTTCCCAAACGCATACGACTGGTTCTCAACTAGCAGCAGATTTAACTAAGCATATTTCGCAGTACGATATTGACGTATTTACTCCTGATTGGGCAGACTCGCTCGATTTATCTAAGGAACCATATGGGTTACATACTATTCATGCGCGTTCTGGCGGATCTTTGAAAGCGCGTGCAGTGATTATTGCAACTGGCGCGACTTGGCGTACGTTGGGCGTTCCTGGAGAAGATGAGTATAGGAATAGAGGCGTATCATTCTGCCCTCATTGCGACGGCCCACTTTTCAAAGATAAGAATGTTGTCGTTGTTGGCGGCGGAAATTCTGGTGTTGAAGCTGCTATTGATTTAGCAGGAGTTGCAAAACATGTGACGGTGGTTGAGTTCATGGATGTGCTTAAAGCTGATCAAGTATTGCTTAATACTTTGCATAAATTACCTAACGCTGAAGTTATTACGAGTGCTGCCGTAAGTAGTATTGAAGGTAATGGTAGTAAAGTTACTGCAATACGTTACATAGATCGCAATAAAGCAGACGATGATGAAAACAGAGAACATATTGTTGAAACCGATGGGGTTTTTGTGCAAATTGGTTTAGCTCCGAATACTCGTTGGCTTGTAAATAATATTTCTCTCAATAATCGAGGAGAAATTATTACGAATCGCGCTGGATGCACTGATACTCCGGGTGTTTTTGCTGCTGGAGATTGTTCAGACGAACCGTATAAGCAGATTGTTACAGCGTATGGTTCTGGAGCCAATGCTGCGTTATCTGCATTTGACTATCTTATCCGCAGCCCGCAAAATAAATAATTTATAAAATTTATTATGCAATAAACAATGGGAGGCGTCTTATGAATATTAGAGCGTTAGAATATCTAATAGCTTTTGCACAAGAAGGAAGCTTTACCAAGGCGGCTGTTCGTATGCGCGTCTCTCAGCCTACTCTTTCAACGCAAATTAAAAAACTTGAAGAGACTTTAGACGTAGAACTTATTGAGCGCACTCCCGGGAAACAAATCTTAACTCCTGCTGGGAGGGAAGTGGTTTATTACGCTAAACGTATTCAGGCAGATATGTCACGTATTCGACAAGCTGCAAGACGCTCAGAAGATCCATGGTCATCTACAGTAGTTTTGGGTGTGTTCCCAACGTTAGGACCATACTTACTTCCAAGAATTATGCCTGCACTCAGGCGTTTAAAACCAAAACTTACTATTCGTTTTATAGAAGAAAAATCAGCGAAACTTATTGATTTGCTAGATAGTGGTCAAGTCGACGCAGCTATATTAAGCGAAAGTTTGAATGCGCCTTCAATAAAAGTGTGTCATGTTTTTGACGAAGATTTTCTTCTTGCGACTTCTACAAATTCTTTGCTAGGACACGAGAGTAAACCAATTGAACTTTCAGATTTGTCTACTCAGAAAGTGCTTTTACTAGAAGATGGGCATTGTATGCGTAGAAGCATGCTCGATGTATGCCAAAAAGTGGGGGCGAAGCAATCAGAATTTAGGGCAACGTCGTTAGAAACTTTGCGATATATGGTTGTAGGTAGCAAAGATGTGACATTATTGCCGCGTCTTGCAACTGTACCTCCAATTGTGCAACCAGTTGGTTTGATGTTGCGTGAGTTTAAGAATCCTAAACCTTATCGATCGTTATATTTGAATTGGCGCGCAGCTTCTCCAGTAGACAAAATTATGGAAGGATTGTGCACAATAATTAGTTCAGCATGCTCTGATTTGCATAAAAAATAAGTGGGATATTCTGCTTAAAAATAAAAATAAAAATAGGCACTTCTGTATGCTATGTTAGCTACAGAAGTGCCATGTTCTTCTTCTCTTACTTTTTATTCTCACTTTATTTTGAGAATTATCTGCCTCGTTTTATTTGCTGTGTTTTATTTGTTGCTAAATTAATGATTTATAATTCAATTCCAAGATAGCGTGCTACTTGATTCACATCCTTATCTCCACGGCCGGAAACTGTTACTAAAACAATGTCATCCTTACTCATCTTTGGAACCATCTTCATAGCTTGTGCTATTGCATGTGAGCTTTCCAAAGCTGGGATGATTCCTTCAACTCTAGAAAGTGCGCGAAAAGCTTGAACTGCTTCATCATCAGTGATTGCGTAGTATTCTGCGCGACCAGAATCCTTTAAATATGAGTGTTCTGGGCCGACTCCAGGGTAATCCAATCCCGCAGAAATAGAGTAGGCTGGAAGCTCGTTACCGTCATCATCCATAAGAACATAAGTTTTCATGCCATCCGTAATGCCAACTTTTCCATTCGTCATAGTAGCAGCATTTTGAGGAGTATCAGCGCCTTTACCTGCGCCTTCAGCACCAATCAATCGTACAGACAGATCATCAATATATGCTGCAAAAGAACCAATTGCATTAGAACCGCCACCAATGCAAGCAATTACAGCATTCGGCAATCTGCCTTCCTTTTCTAGGATTTGCCTTCTCGACTCTTTGCTAATAACGCTTTGAAAATCGCGAACCATTTGTGGATAAGGGTAAGGTCCCACTGCGGAACCAACGATGTAGAAGGTATCATCCAAGTGCTGTGCATAATCCATAAATGCTGCAGTTACAGCATCTTTTAAAGTTTTTGTGCCTTCTTGAACAGCATGAACTTTTGCACCGAGCAAAGTCATTCTAAAAACGTTAAGTTTTTGGCGTTCGCAATCAAGTGCGCCCATAAAAATTTCGCATTCCATACCGAATTGTGCTGCTGCAGCAGCAGTGGCAACGCCATGCTGACCGGCTCCGGTTTCAGCGATAATGCGCTTTTTACCCATGCGCTGAGCGAGTAAAATTTGTCCGAGAACATTATTCATTTTGTGAGCGCCGAGATGGTTTAAATCTTCGCGCTTTAAATATACTTTTGCGCCGCCTAAATATTTTGTGAAAGATTCAGCATAGTATAAAGGTGTTTCGCGACCGTCGTAATCTTTTAATAATCCAGCTAATTCATTGCGGAACTCTGGATCGTCTTTGTATTGTAAGTAAGCTGCTGCTACTGCGTCGAGTGCTGGACGAATCATATCTGGTACGTACTGTCCGCCAAATTCACCGTAATACATGTTTTGTTCAACTGCGTTTACCATAATTTTGCCCTTCTTGTGCGTGCCGAGGAAATCGGCATTAAGTTTGTTCTTTATTATTTTTATGTTGATTATTTTGTAAATTTGAAGGGCGTGTGCTCAGATAACAAAAAAGCTGGATGGCAGCTTATATGCCATTCAGCTCAAATAATGTTGATGATGAATCCGGCATAGCCCCGTTGATTGTTTAAAATCAGCAAGCCCACACCGATATGTGAACTCGCTTTTAACTACGCCAGCTGCGCCAGAAACGAGTATTCATGTTCATCAACCTCCAATCTTGTTGCACAAGTTTAGCCTTAGCTGTGACAATGTCAACCTTTTTAGTGTTAATTCGGCGTTTCGTGCAGAAAAAATTTAACCCCGGCGTCTATGCGCCGGGGGAATAAAGGAGAGAAGAAAAGAATAAGTTTTAGGTGCGCTGCACCTGTCTTTTTGTCGACAATATTATATAATCACACTATTCTGAGCAGAACAGTAACGCTAACTGATAATTACCTGAGAATTATCTACTTTTCTTCTAAATCTTGCTATTTTAGGAATTACTTTTCTAAAAACGGAATCATTTTTCTAAAAATATTATTCGCTTAAATCAGCACGATAGAAATGTTCATACGAACGTGACGGAGTTGGACCGCGTTGACCTTGATAGTGTGATCCGTTAACAGCTGAACCGTACGGGTTTTCACATGGTGAGCTTAACTGGAAGAAGCACATTTGACCAATCTTCATGCCAGGCCAAAGTTTAACTGGCAAAGTGCTAACGTTTGAAAGTTCCAAAGTAATATGACCTTCAAAACCTGGATCGATGAAGCCAGCTGTGGAATGTGTCAAAATACCAAGACGACCGAGCGAGCTTTTGCCTTCCAAACGTGCAGCAATAGTAGCGTCAAGTTTTACATACTCCCATGTAGCGCCGAGTGCGAACTCTCCAGGATGAAGAATCCATGGTTCGTCAGGAGCTACCTCGAACTGTTCCGTAAGTTCTCCCTGATTTTCTGCAGGATCAACATACGTGTAAGCATGATTGTTAAATAATCGGAAGAAACGGTCGAGGCGCACGTCAATTGACGCTGGCTGTACCATTTCCGGGGTCCACGGGGTCAAATCAATGTGACCCTCATCATGAGCTTTGAGAATGTCGTGATCAGACAACAGCATGACGTCAAATCTCCTTGCAATAAAGCTTATACATCAGTAACTTCATTGTTCGCACGAAATATTTATTGCTATTTTGCGCGAAAAATACAATACGCACAATTGTAGCGCGTGCCGCGGTCTGTGAGTATTCTGCAAGCTATTTCCTGAAAACAAATAAATATTCATGAGCAATAAGCAAAAAATTTTATAGAAAATAAAAACACAAAACGCGGCACAGAAACGTAGGTTATGTAAGAAAACTACGTACTGTACCGCGTATTTGCAAAACAGCTTAATAATGTATTTTATTAAGCGGCAATAGTTAAGGCGTTCGCTGCTTTACGTTTTGCAATGAAACGAAGCACGCATTTACGCAATTCGGAAGCAATTAACACGACCATTGAAAGACCAAGGCACTCGAACCATTCCGTTACACTCAAAGGAACAGTGCCAAATGGCTCATTCAAGAACGGTATGTAAATTACAGCCAACTGAAGCACAACAGAAACTGCTATAGCACCCCAAAGCCAACGATTTGCAAATAAGCCTACAAATACGCTTTGTGAGTCTGAACGAGATGCTAACGCATTCAGCATTTGCGCAAACACAAGAATTGTAAAGCCCATTGTGCGAGCGTGAGTAAGCTGAGCAGCGTGATCCATAATTCCAACAGAACGGTCTGTAAAGAATCCGCCTGCCAAATGCATATCCATACCGATTAACGTAATAGCAGCCATGATTATGCCGATAAATACAATATCTCCCCACATTCGTCGGTCAATAACGCTATCGGTAAGCTTTCGAGGCTTTCGATCCATTACGTCGTCAGTTTGCGGATCAACGCCCATCGCGAGTGCAGGAGCTGCATCCGTAAGCAAGTTAATCCACAAAAGCTGAGTTGCAAGCAAAGGCAAAGTTACACCAACAGAGTTTGGCTGTGTAATTCCCAGTGCGCCAGCGAAAACAACGCCGCCGAAAACAGTACAGACTTCGCCAACGTTAGAACTGAGCAAGTATCGCAAGAATTTACGAATATTGTCGAAAATTCCGCGACCTTCGCGCACTGCTGCAACAATTGTAGAGAAGTTATCGTCAGCCAAAATCATCTTGGCAGACTCTTTAGTTACTTCTGTACCAGTAATGCCCATAGCAACGCCAATATCGGCAGACTTTACGGCTGGAGCATCGTTTACGCCGTCACCAGTCATAGCAACAATGTTTCCTTGACGTTGAAGCGAAGAAACGATAGCTAACTTGTGCTCAGGGGCTACTCGCGCGTACACGCTAGTTTTACTGATAGCTTCATCAAAAGCAATATTATCGTCGTTGCGTGAAAGCAATTCGTCAAGTTCGTCGCCTGTAAGTGCATGCTCATCTTTTCCAATAATTCCAAGATCTCGAGCAATACGCGTAGCCGTAAGAGGATGGTCGCCTGTAATCATAACAGTACGGATTCCAGCGCGATGAGCTTGAGCTACACTATCTCGAACTTCAATTCGCGGAGGATCAATAATTCCAACCATACCATTCCAAATCAAATCAGATTCTAGTACGTCACTTTGTTCCGCAACGTCCGCGATTTGACCTGCAGCGTTAGAAACCATGCCATCAACTTTTGAAAGACTATCGACTCCAAGCGGCCTATAAGCCATTCCAAGCGTGCGGTAGGCTTCTCCAGAAAGACGTTCAACAGTTGCTAAAATATCTTCGCGATCGCCGTCAGTAAGCGGACGCACGGCACCAGCTACTGCAATACGCGTGCAATAAGAAAGCAACACGTCCGGAGCGCCCTTAGCGCAAACAATCAGATTTCCAGAATCCGAACCATCTTTAACAACAACAGACATACGTTTGCGTTCAGAAGTAAAAGGTACTTCCGCAACTCGAGTCAAATGAGCGTAACGTTTGTCCGCTTTTGTTTTACGAGCTGCTACTACTAGCGAAACTTCTGTAGGGTCTCCAACTGGCTGCCAACTTTTAGTAGTTTCGTCATAATGTAAATCGCCGTCGTTGGCCAAACATCCGGAGCCTAACGCGCCTAATACTTCTGTAGCAAGATTTTGCGGTACTGCTAAATCTGCGTCCGCAGAACCAATTAATATCATGCGTCCTTCAGGCTTGTAGCCGCTTCCTGTAAGCTGAACTTCGCCGCTAGGTGTTACTACGCGTTCAACAGTCATCTCGTTTCGAGTTAAGGTGCCTGTTTTATCGGAGCAAATAACAGAAGCAGAACCAAGTGTTTCCACGGATGAAAGCTTTTTTACAACAGCATGATGCTTCACCATTCGTTGCACGCCAAGCGCAAGAACTACTGTCAAAATCGCAGCTAAACCTTCTGGAACAGCAGCAACAGCTAGGGAAACAGAAAGCAGCAGAGAATCAATAATATCTTGAATACTGTGGAAGCCTTCAATCAGCCACATGGAAGCAAGAACAACAGCTGCAATAATGCACACCGCAATTCCAAGAACTTTAGAAACGTGTACCATTTCTTTCTCGAGAGGTGTTGCTTCGTCATCTGATTTTGAAAGCATATCCGCGATTTTGCCAACTTGTGTGCGCATACCTGTAGAGGTGACTACAGCGCGACCGGTTCCTTGCGTAACAGCAGTTCCGTTGAAAACCATATTTGTGCGATCGCCTAAAGCTTTTGCAGACGAAAGCGTATTCGGACGTTTGCTTACTGCAACAGATTCGCCTGTAAGACTTGCCTCAGCTACGCGTAATGAAGCCGCTGCTATAAGTCGACCGTCTGCAGACACGGCATCTCCTTCGCCAAGCACTAAGATATCGCCTGGCACAACTTCTGCAGTATTAATGCGCACCACGCTACCATCGCGCAAAACTGAAGTTTGCGGAGCACTCATTCTAGCTAAAGCTTCGACTGCTTCTTCTGCTCGCGACTCTTGAATGTAGCCAAGCACTGCGTTTGCAATCAAAATAATGATAATTACGATTGAATCAAACGGCAGAATCTCTCCACCGCTGTTTCCTTTATGTTGTGCGCGCTCAACAAACCACGCAATTGCAGAAATAATAGTTGCTGCAATAAGCAAGTAAACGAGCGGATCTTTAAATTGATCAAGGAACCGTTTCCATGCTGGAATTTTAGGAGCAGCAGCAAGTGCATTTGGGCCGAATTGATTAAGTCTTTTTGCAGCTTCCTCAGAGCTTAAACCGCATGTAATATCTACGTTAAGTGATTTAGCTACTTGCTGAACATCGCACAATGATGGATCTTTGCTATTAGCTGAAGAGTCAGCTGTTTTATTGGATTGATCAAGAGCGTGATCAACCATATCTTCCCCCTTGGGAGTGCCGCGGAGTAGTCAATAATCGCAATGCTAACGCTATTTTTAGCGCTTCGTATTGTAACTATTGCGCGGTTGTGGAATATTGCAATAGTTTGCAACAATTAAGTACCGTTCTATTATGCCATACAACGCGCCGAGCTTAGAATCAGCAGACTTTGCCAGCTTCAGAAAGCTATTAAACAATGCCTTGGGGGCATGTGAGAATAGGAGTATGACTACGAAAAAAGGGCCGACCAAGGGGTCGGGTGGAAAACATCGCAATGCTTTGCGCGGAAAAGGTCCTACTCCGAAGGCTGAAGATCGCGTGTATCACAAAGCTTATTTTGCTAAGAAAGCTGCTATTAAGCGCACATTTGCAGATCCGCGTTTGGCTGCGCGCCGCAGAGTGGATAAGCTTGGTAGCGATTCAGATGAGTTGGTAATTGGTCGCAATGCTGCTTTAGAGGCGTTAAGAGTTGGAGTTCCAAGCACTCAATTGTATGTGGCTAATCGCATTGAGCATGACGATCGCACGCGCGAAATCGTGAAGTTAGCAGGCATGCAGGGTTTGCGTTTGCTTGAAGCGGATCGCCTTGAAATGGATCGTATTGCGCATAGTACGAATCATCAGGGCATTATTTTGAAAGTTCAGCCTTACCAGTATCACTCTTTGCAAGAATTGGTTGAACGAGCGGAAAAGAAGGCGCGCGCAATGGAAGCTGCTGATTCAGATTCTGCTCGCATTAATGCTCGACCATTGTTTATTGCTTTGGATGGCGTTACGGATCCTCAAAATTTGGGTGCTGTTATTCGTTCTGCAGCAGCTTTCGGTGCTAATGGTGTGATTTTGCCTGAGCGCAGAAGTGCTTCCGTAACTGCTGCTGCTTGGAAGGTTTCTGCTGGTGCTGCAGCTCATTTGCCAGTTGCTAGAGTTGTTAATTTAAATAAGGCAATTCAAGGTTTGCGAGAGCGCGGATGGTATGCAATTGGTCTTGATGGCGGCGGCGATAAGCTTGTTGGAGAAACTGGCTTTGAAACTGATCCGTTAGTTGTTGTGCTCGGCTCTGAAGGTAAGGGCATGAGTCGCCTTACGAGAGAAGCGTGCGATGCTATTGCTGGAATCCCAATTTCTAGCGCGGTTGAATCTCTTAACGCTTCTGTTGCAGCAGGCATCAGTTTGTACGCTGTTGCTAACGCTCGTCGTTTGGCTGCATTGAATCAAAACTGAAATTTTCAAACTTTAAAATCACGCTTGCACTGTATTGTTACGGTGTTAGCGTGATTTTATTTGGTTGGGGCTTTGGATTTGCTGAAGTTTAGTACTTACGCAATTTTGAAAGAAATAATTAAATAGAAATATGCATATTAGCGAAAATACTATAGAAGAAAATAAAACACTTATGAACGAAAATACTGTTACAAATACAGGTACAAATACGAACACAAGTACGTCAAAAACAAAAAAAACTTTAAATGTGACAAAAACTTTAAAAACAACAAATAAATTATGGTTCGTAAAGAATGCTCGTTCGCTTATTTTTATTGCATACCTATCTGTCGTCGTAGCAGTTATGTGCTTCCACGAGCCTTGGTTTGATGAAGCTCAAAGTTGGCTTATTGCACGCGATTCTTCGTTTGCTGATTTGTTAACTCTTCGACCACATTATGAAGGCCATCCGCCGCTTTGGACTTTGCTTCTTTCCATACCTGCAAAAACAGGAGTTCCATACGAAATTGGTCTTAAAGGCGTGCAACTTCTATGCACTGCGCTTTTGGGTGGCTGGCTTATTTTCCGCGCGCCTTTTAGTAAATTGGCTGTGTTTTTGCTTCCGTTTACGTATTTTTTGTGCTTCCAATATGGCGTTACTTCACGCCCGTATGCTCTTCTTTGCGCGGTTTTGTTCATGGTTGCGCATTATTGGAAACAATCTGATTCTAAGTCTTCTGATACTTGGAAACTCGCTTTAAGTCTTGTACTTTTATGTGCAATCAGCGCGTATGGCATTGCTTTAGCAGCAGGTTTTGCTTTTGCGTGGATTTGGAGAGTTGTAAAATCTGCAGGAATTAAAAAAGCTTTCGCTGAAATAGTCTCTAACACTAACAGATTAGTAAGCTGGATAATCCTTGCTTTAGTTGGAATTGCAAGCATTATTTGCATTTGGCCTGCTGCTAACGCTTTCGCATCGCGTGAAACATTCGACGGAAATTCTCCTCTTACGCAATTCTTGTCATTTATTTTCGTTATGCCATCAGAAAGTATGTTCACTCAATTTGCCGGCGATGTCTCTTTACGCAGACTTACACTAAGCGTACCGTCCGCAATTATTTGCGTTATTATTTCGATTTTAATATGGTCTTTCGCTGTAAGAATCGCTTATCGAAGGGGCATGCTTGTTTCTTTGATACTCCCTTACTTGACTTTTGCGGCAATTGCCACGCAATATTTCACTTTGCACCACGCAGGAATCGTTTTTGCATTCTTCGTAGCTCAACTTTGGATGTGCATTGCGCGTAAGCCACTGGAATCTAAAGATATTCCGGCGATTATTTTTAGGTTGTTCAAAGCTGCAAATAAAGCTGAAAATAGCAATAGTAAATCTGCAAGTAAATCTGCCGGAAGCAAAGTTATTGCTGGCATTATTATTGTTGTTTTATTATCCCCAAGCTTGATTTGGAACGCGTATTCTTGCGTTAACGATATTCGATTCGACTATTCGGGCTCGCGTGCACTTGCGCAATTTATTAAGCAAAATCATGCTGAAAACATGCGATTCGTAACGTCTTGGCTACATCAAGATGAAAAAACGGATAAACAAGGTAATGTTATCGTTCCTGAATTTGAAGATATTCATCAATATTCGTGGCAGCTTATTACAGCAAATCCTTATTTCTCAAAGAATCTTATTGATTGCAGTTATAAGAATAGTTCGTTTATTACAAATGAGCAGCCATCTCAAGAACAAGCATCAAATGAAATGGATGCTTGCAAAGCAAAGAAAGAACCTAAATTCTTTGTCACAGAATCAGATAAGCCTTGGTATTATTTTGTGTATTTAAACTACAATATTGACCATTATACTAAGCGTACTATTGCTAAAACAAAATCATCTTGGAAAGCAGGGACCTCAGAAGGAAGAATTATTGTATACGAGCGTAAAAAATAATTAGCGCATTTATATAAATACATTTAAATATATTTAATTACATTATGAAAATGCCCCTGCGTAAGTTAACTAACTTATTTAGGGGCATTTTTATTACAATGTCTTACTTTTTAATAGTAAAACATGCGGTTTTATTTACCAGAAACCGAATGGATCAAATATTCCACCATCGTCACCATCGTCATCTCCACGTTGTTGTAAATCGTCATCGTCACCATCGTACGAGTTACTTCCGCGTTTTTTACCAGGCTTCTTTTGGTTTTTCTTTAATTTCTTTTCTTGCTTATTTGTGCCATTAACAGCAGTTTCTTCTTGGTTGAATGTAACTTGCAACTTAAGTGTGTTGCCGTTACGAACTATTGTGAGCGTAGCTTTTTGATTGAACGCTGTTGCTCTCACATACCCGAGGAGTGCGTAATTATTGGATACAGGCTTATCGTCAAAAGCAACAATAGTGTCATTGGCTTTGAGTCCGGCTTTTTCAGCAGGGCTTCCTTGATTGACAGAAACAATTTGAGCTCCTCCGCGAGTAATTCCTTCGGACTCAACTGCTGTGCTTTTAATCATGATCCCTAGTACTACGTGCTTTACAGAACCATTCTTAATAATTTCTGTAACTACTCGTTTCACCAGATTTGCTGGAATTGCAAAGCCGATGCCGATAGATCCTGTAGTCTCCCCTTGAGCTGATGTCGCTGCAATAGAAGAATTAATACCTATGACCTTTCCGGCAGCGTTAAAAGTTGGGCCGCCTGAATTTCCTGGATTAATAGCTGCATCAATTTGTACTGCATTAGTTACAATTTCAGAGCGGCTTTGGTCGTCCATAACTGATACTGGACGATTTAAAGCCGAAACAATGCCTGTGGTAGCTGTATCGTCATATCCAAGCGGATTTCCGATTGCCATAACCGGTTCGCCAACGGAAAGCAGATTAGAATCTGCAAATTGGACTGTCTTTAAATTATTTGGTGAATTGTCTAATTTAAGTACTGCCAAATCAGTAGTTTTATCTGCTCCGACTAATGTAGCTGAATAAATTTGACCATTAGAAAGGGTTACTTGAATTTCTTTTGCATTAGCAATTACGTGATTGTTTGTTACAACATAACCTTTTGAATCAATGATTGCTCCAGAACCCTTCCCCATGCCTTTCTCTAAACGAGTTTGTATAGAAACAACGGCTCCGGAAACATTTTTTGCAACTCCTTGCCAATCCGGAGATTGTCCGCCTTTAACTACTGCGGTCCCAGGGCCAGAAGAATGAGAGCCGATGTTTGCGAAAGAGCCGCTTTGTGGAATTGAAATAAGACCTTGCGAGATTACAAATAGAACTACAACTACGCAAACTATTGCAGAAATTGCGGAGGATAAAATGGCAACAAAAGCAGTTGACGAAGAGCTTTTTGTTTTTCTTTTGTTACCTTTTTTGTTTGTGTCGTTCGTATTTGCTGCATTTGTGCTAATAATGCTTGTTTTTGCTATATTTTCATTTTCTTCGTTACTTGCATTATTGTTAAAATTCTGTTGCGCTGGTGTTTGATTGCCAACTTCATTATTTGGGTAAGAATTATTGTCTGTGCCGTAATTATACGGATTTCCGAAGCCGTTAAAATTATTATTTCCGTAGTAATTTTGTGATTCAATGTATTGCGTAGGAGCATTGTTGATATTTGTATTATCCGCATCGTTATTTTGGTTTACGGCGTAATTGTTAGCTGGATACTGTGTAGTGTTTGTACCAACTTCATTTTCGTTATTTGTTGGGCCGTAAGCTCCGAATTCAGGAGCTGGGCTATATGTTTGTGCTGTTTGCGTTGGTTGTGCTGGTTGCGTCGGCTGTTCCTGCTGCTCGTAATATCCATTATTTGCAGTTTCATTGGATTCCTGCTGATTTGCACCATACATATCGTCAGCCATTCATCCTCCTTACAAAAGACTCTTAACACACCATAATAAACCATGCCATTATCTATGTAAGAGATAGTATGTTTTTTTATAATTTTTTAAATAATTTGCCTTGTAAATTTCATAAATTTTGCAAATTAATTTGGATATTGTCACAGAAAAATATAAATTGTGTGTGTTTTTTATTTATACTCGTCATGCCTTCTAATAAAGTAAATGCTATGACAAGTCTTCTTGAACATCCACGCGGAGCTGAGCCTGGGAAGCCTGGTGACCGCAAAGAATTTTCGTTTACAACTAAAACGCGACTTTCCAATACTGCTGAAGGTAAAGGTCGTGACGGTGCTCGCTATGGGCGCACCGGCGTAATTCACACGCCTCACGGAGATATTCAGACCCCAGCATTTGTACCTGTTGCAACGCAAGCTGCAATGAAGGCAGTGTTGCCAGAAAGCATTAAGGATTTGGGCGCTCAGTGCATGCTTTCAAACGCTTTTCATTTGTACGAACGTCCTGGCGCGGATGTTCTTGACGAAGCTGGCGGATTGGGAAAGTTTATGAACTGGGATAAGCCAACCTTTACGGATTCTGGCGGTTTTCAGGTTCTTTCTTTGGGTGCTGGTTTTAAGAAGACCCTTGCAATGGACGTTACTGGCATGAAGTCGGATGATGTTATTGCAGCCGGTAAGGAGCGTATGGCTTTTGTTGACGAGGATGGCGTAACTTTTAAGTCTCCTCTTAACGGAGCTAAGCACCGTTTTAGTGCTGAAATTTCTATGGGAATCCAGCATAAGCTGGGCGCGGATATTATGTTTTCTTTCGACGAGCTTACTACTTTGATGAATACTCGCCGATATCAAGAGGAATCTGTAGAGCGCACTTTCCGCTGGGCAAAGCGTTGTGTTGCAGAGCATCAGCGTTTAACCGAGGAGCGTGTAGGCAAGCCGTATCAAGCATTGTATGGCGTTGTGCAGGGTGCTAATTATGAGGATTTGCGTAGGCATGCGGCCGAGCAGATTGCTTCTTTAGATTTTGATGGCGTAGGCATTGGTGGCGCTATTGAGAAGCGAATTATTGGTGATACTTGCGCTTGGATTTGCGATGCTATGCCGGAAAATCGCCCACGCCACGTGCTTGGTATTGCAGCCGTGGATGATATTTTTGCTTGCGTTGAAAACGGCGGAGATACTTTCGACTGCGTGGCTCCAGCTCGCTGCGGAAGAAACGGAGCAATTTTTACTCGTCATGGTCGCTACAACGTAAAACGTGCAGAGTTTAAGCATGATCAGCGTCCGCTTGAAGAAGGCTGCGATTGCTACACTTGCACGCATTATTCCAGAATGTATGTGGATCATTTGTTGCGCGCTAGTGAAATGAATGGATTTACGCTTGCAACCATTCATAATGAGCGTTTCTTTGTGAAGCTGCTCGACGATATTCGAGCTTCTATTGACGGCGGATATTTTGAAGAGTTCCGCGATGAGACTCTTGCACACTATTACGAAAACGGTTCTAAAGGCTGAGAGTAGTTTTGAGCGCAAAATGCTAGGTTAAATATTGCGAATTTATGTTAAATATGATAGCCTTGCACTTTGTATGCGAACGTGGCGGAATGGTAGACGCGCTGTCTTCAGGTGGCAGTGAGCGTATGCTCGTGCGGGTTCAAGTCCCGCCGTTCGCACTAGTTAAAAAGGCTGGAATTGCAAGGGCTTTGTCTCTTACTATTCTGGCCTTTTGTGCAAATATAAGGCAACTATATTGCAACTGCAATGCAAAAAAGTGCGAGTATTGTACAAACTTTTATTTATTACAAGCGACGGTGATGTAATGAACACTAACGATGAACTAAATATCAATAATGTAGGTGACAATTCTTACGATCCACATATTGGTCGCGAATCTCACGTTGTGCCGGGTCGTTTTGGTGAGCCTTTAAAAGTTATGAATGCACAGTATTCGCAAGGGAATGCTTCAGCTCATCCAACGCATCCGCTGCTTTTGCTCCTTCACGGTTGGGGTTCTAACGAGGAAGATTTATTGGATTTGTTGCGAGTAGTTGCACCATATAATGATGCAATCGCTTTACGTGCTCCACTTAAGCTGGCAGAAGGCGCTTACAGTTGGTTCCACGATGCTGTGCCGCAGCGAGAAGATTTAGATTACGATATGTATGCTGCTGCTGTAGCAATTGACGAATGGGTGCATGAAAATATTCCAGCGAATCGCGACATTGTGCCATTTGGTTTTTCGCAAGGCGCTGCGCTCGCGGTGCACGTTTTGCGTTTGAATCCTTCGCGCTACCGTGCGGCCGTTTCGCTTTCCGGGTTCATAGCGCCTAGTGTTCCTGCTTCCTCGGAAGAAATCGCATTACAAGATAACGATTTAGCTGAGCGTAATACTCCTGTATTTTTCGGCTACGGATTAGAGGATGGCGTGATTCCTCCTTACGAATTCTCGGCTGCTGCAGCGTGGCTTGAGGAGCACACTTGGCTTGAAGAACGTCGTTATCGCGGGTTGGATCACGCTGTTGATATGAACGAAATTGGCGATATTCGCAAGTGGTTCGTAACTCACGATATTTCTTCTGGGCTTATGTAAATTTACTTAGATTTATGTAAATTTATTCGATTTTGTTTTTTCTTAATCTGTAAATTAATTTGTAAAGTGATTTCATGAATATGCGCGATGAGATAGTATTTGCAATGAATCAAGCCTTGAATTTGGCTCGAGAGTCTGCTTCTGCAGGCGAAGTCCCAGTTGGAGCAGTTGTGCTTGATGGTAGCGGTAATATTATTGGCAAAGGCGCAAATATGCGAGAGCAGAGCGCTGATCCTTTGGCTCATGCTGAAGTGCTTGCTATGAAAGATGCTGCTACCTCGCGTAAATCTTGGAATCTATCTGACTGTACTCTGGTAGTAACTCTTGAACCTTGCCCTATGTGTGCTGGAGCTGTGCTGCAAACGCGCCTTAAACGCGTGATTTTCGGGGCGTGGGATGCCAAACTTGGTGCGTGTGGTTCTGTATGGGATATTTTGCGAGATCCTCATGTTGGCTCACGTCCGGAAGTCATTGGTTCAGTATGCGAATCTGAGTGTGCTCAACCCTTGCGAAACTTTTTTGCGCATCAACGTTAGATAAGTGTTGCATTATTTTTTAATGTTGCGTTTAATTCAAGATAACGCAGTGCATGAAAAGTAATTTTTAGCGTGTTCCCCTTGTGTTCATTCTAGCAAAATGTTATAGTTGCGGTAACGTTACCGCATGAGGTAAGTTGAAGAAACCGACAATTGTGGGAACGTTATCTCAATTGCGGATTCTATTCAGCGCTGATGAAGCTGCTCATTGAGAATAAGATTGCACAGAGGCTCTTATGCATGGTTGCATAGTGCTGTTTTTCTCCAACGAGAGGAGTATATGGAAAAACGTAGTATAAAACATGGAGTACAAGCTAAAATCAAAACATATCGATAACAGTGCAAAATTGTTAACACTGGTTGAGCATAAGAGATGAGCTGGAGGTGTCATGTCGTACATTACGATTCGCGATGTTGCGCAACGTGCTGGTATATCAGTATCAACTGTTTCTCGCGCATTGAATAATACGGGTCGTATATCGGCAAACACTAAGGCGAAAGTTGAGCGTGCAGTTGCGGAACTAGGTTATATACCAGATTCTCGCGCTCAGGCGATGCGGTCATCTCGTACTAAGACAGTGGGGCTACTTGTGCCAGATATACGCAATGCGTATTTTGCTGAGCTTGCGTATACTGTGCAAGACTCGTTGTTTGATGCCGGCTATTGTGCGTTTATTGGAACATCTTCTGAGAGTGCAGCTCGTCAAGATTCATTCATTACAAGTATTCTTTCTCAACGCATTGATGGTGCGATTATTGTGCCTCAAGGTGAGGAAACTGATGCTATGAGAATGTTGATGGAGCAGCATCTTCCACTTATGTTTATGGATCGACATGTGGAGTCTCGGACTGGCGATTTGACGCATGTGCCAGTTGTGGATTCGGATCCAGAGCAAGGTATTCGTGAAGCATTATTGGATGTTAAACAACATGGTTTTTGCTCAGTTGGCTACGTGTCGGGTCCAATTATCGCTTCACCGTCACTGCAAGAACGTGAACAAGTATTTCGTACAGTGGCTTCGGAGATATTTGGCGAAGAACATGTATTTGTAGAATCTACGGGATTTGAACAATCCTCATGCGCTAGCGTGTTGCATCGCATGATTAGCGTTGGTGTAAAAGCACTTATTGTCGGTTATTCGCCAGATGCGCTGCGAGTGATGGATGTAATGGCTCGTGAAGGATTAGTGATAGGCAGTGACATTTCACTTATCTCGTTTGATGATGTTGAAATATTCCGCTTAGCAACGCCGCGTATTTCTACTATTTCGCAACAAGTTCAGCGCATTGGTCGTACTAGTGCTGCACTTTTTTTGGATATGTTAGAACATAATGTTGATGTTCAATCGCAGCGAGTAGAAACTATGTATATTCCGCGTGAATCGTTAGGAAATGCGTAGCTGTAAGGCTGTTATTCTATAGCTTGACACTATTGTTATTGATTTTTGTACCGTGACTTTGTAAGCGTGTGCAGCAATCACCTGAGCGTACCGTTGTTGTTACGTTTTTGCATGCACATTGCGGCATAATTCTCATCCAAAGTACAAGCGTAATGTAGCGTAATTTATTGCATTTTCGTGGCAGCAGTGGTGCTGTAGCGAAGAAAGAGGTAAGACATGACGGAACTATCGCTAGTAGGAGTATCGAAAATATTCGGTAATTCTACGGTAGTTGACAATGTGTCTGTAACAGTAAAACCAGGTGAAGTGCATGTTCTCCTTGGTGAAAATGGTGCGGGCAAGTCAACAGTTATTAAGATGATGAGCGGCATTTATCAGCCAGATAAAGGTCATATTGAGATCAATGGTGAAACAGCGCGAATTCCTAATGTGGATACTGCTCGCAAATTGGGCATTGCTGTGATTCACCAAGAGTTAAATTTGGTGCCAGAACTTTCTATTATGGAAAATTTGTTCCTTGGTATGCTTCCTACGAAAGCTGGTTTTGTTAGTCGCGCGACGATGCGTGCTCGTGCGGAATCTGCATTGCAAGTTATCGGTTTAGATGAAGATGTCAATAAGCCAATGGGACAACTTGGTGTAGCTCGTCAACAGATGGTAGAAATAGCCAAAGCACTTATGCAGCATGCATCTATCCTTATTCTTGATGAACCAACAGCTGCTCTAACAAAACCAGAATGTGAACAGTTATTTAACATTATGGAAGATTTAAAATCCAAAAATGTTGGAATGGTGTTTATTTCTCATCATTTAGATGAAATTGCGCGTATTGGTGATGTTGTAACCGTACTTCGCGATGGCAAATACGTCGATACTGTTGATGCGCAAGTTCCTGAGAAGGAACTTGTAAAACTCATGGTAGGTCGTGATATTACAAATCAATTCCCTCATGGCAAACGTAGTCAAGGCAAAGAGCTGCTAAAAGTAGAAGGCTTAACGCGAAAAGGTACGTTAGAAAATGTATCCTTCAGCGTTCATGCTGGCGAAGTTGTGGGTCTTGCAGGTTTGGTAGGTGCTGGTCGTACCGAAGTTCTTCGTGCAATATTTGGTGCAGATAGTTATGATTCAGGTTCAATAACTGTTGATGGTAAATCTATTGCAAAAGCGAATATTGCAGGAAGCATCGCAGCTGGTCTTGGTTTAGTCCCAGAAGATCGTCGAGTACAAGGGTTGATTCTTGAAGCATCTGTTGCAGAAAATTTGGGAATTTCTACATTAGTTCCTACAGCACATGCAGGATTTGCGGATTTGAAAGGGCAGCGTACTCGCGAGGAAGAAACTGCAAAAAAATTGCGTATTCGTATGGCAAACATTGATCAACTCGCTGGTTCGCTATCTGGCGGTAATCAACAAAAAATCGTGTTCGGCAAATGGTCTATGGCGAACGTGAAAGTGCTATTGCTGGATGAGCCTACTCGTGGTGTTGATGTTGGTGCTCGTGTAGAAATTTACGAGTTGATTAACAGTATCGTAGAAAATGGAGGTGCTGTGCTGATGGCATCCTCAGATTTGCCTGAAGTGCTTGGCATGTCAGATCGCGTATTGGTGATGTCGAACGGCAGAATCAGCGGTGAATTAGCTGCAAGCGAGGCTACGCAGGAAAGTGTGATGGAACTTGCAGTGACTCACCTTAATACATCTGGTATTTGAGCATACAGGAATGAGTAAAACCTTACTGCTTTCAATATGAAACTGATACATGAGCCATATTGAAATCTTAAAAATTAAAGTTACCAATCAAACGTAAAACTTGCATACAACAATTTATTGCACACAGCAGTGCAGTGAGTTATAGCAAAATTTGTTAAAGGAGTATAAATTATGGCTGCTACGAGTAGTGCAAAATCTGAGCATTTGGGATACGGTGCAGTTGATAAAGGATTTTTGCCTGCAGCGAAAAAGTTTGCATCACGCAATGGCGCTCTTATCGGCTTGATTATCTTGTGTGCTGCGCTTTCGTGCGCCACGCCAGCATTTTTGACAAGTGTGAATATTCTCAATGTGGGTATTCAAGCTGCGACAGTTGCTATTTTGGCATTCGGTCAAACCTTTGTTATCGTGTCCGCTGGTATTGATTTGTCAGTAGGTGCGGTGGCTGCAATTTCTAGTATGTTGGTTGCGTATACAGGCGTTTCTATGGGTTTGCCACCAGTGTTAACTGTTGTTGTAGGCATAGTAACCGGTGCGCTTTTTGGTCTTATTTCAGGTGTTGCAAACGCTTTTCTTAAGTTACCGTCGTTTATTGCTACATTGGCAATGATGTCTGTTGCGCGTGGACTTACCCTTGTTGTTTCAGACGGTCGTCCTATTTCCACTTCTGGCATGGTGAATTTCTTTGGTGCCAAGATATTAGGTATTCCAATGCCAATTGTGATGATGATTATCATGGGTGTTATTGCTGCAGTAATACTGAACTTCACCACTACTGGTCGTTCTATGTATGCTGTTGGTGGAAATATGGAGGCTTCTCGCCTTTCTGGTATCAATATTCATAAAACGCAAATTATGGTGTTTGTTTTTTCCGGTATTTTCGCTGCCATCGCTGGTTTAGTTATTGCCGGTCGTTTACATTCCGCTCAGCCTCAGGCTGCCGCTGGCTATGAAATGGATGCTATTGCTTCTGTTGTTATCGGTGGTGCTTCGCTTTCGGGCGGTAAAGGTAAGATTTCTGGCACTTTCGTAGGAGCAATTTTGCTGGCTGTAATTCGTAATGGCTTGAATATTTTGAATGTTTCCTCCTTCTGGCAGCAAGTAGTTATTGGTTTGGTTATTGCCTTTGCTGTGAGCCTTGACACTTTGCGCCGCAAGGAAGATACGCACTGACAGCAAATTAATACTTTTTATAAACTTGATCTTCTCGTAGGAAGGAGGTGAATCTTGCAAATGTTGATTCGTAAGTGGCGAGTAATCAATATTTTCAGCAAGAATTGAGACGATTTGGAATATTATAACTGAACTTTATAACTCAAAACTACGTAACAATAAGGTAAAGAGATGGTGAAACATCAGCCTTATGTCACTGCAACATTGTGGATTTATCGAACTAAAACTTGCGGTAGCACAGGGCAATAATCAAAGGAGATATGATGAATTATCCAATTATGCGTCGAGGCGTAAAGATTGCTTGCGCGGTTGCAGCAGCATCTGCACTTATTGTCAGCATGAGTGCATGTGGTAGTACTAATGGTGGCGATAAAGTCGCATTGCTAGTTTCTACTTTGAACAATCCGTTCTTTGTGGATTTGCGTGATGGTGCCCAAGCTGAAGCAAAGAAACTTGGTGTTGATTTGCAAGTTTCCGACGCTCAGAATGATTCTGCAAAGCAGCAGGATCAAGCGCAGAATGCTCAATCACAAGGTGCAAAAGTTGTTATTATTAACCCTGTAGATTCTGATGCTGCTGGTCCTGCAGTTGCCCCGTTGCTAAGCGCGAACTTGCCTGTGATTTCTGTTGACCGTTCTGTAACTGGTGAAAAAGTTACTTCGCATATTGCTTCCGATAACGTTGCTGGTGGTGCTCAGGCTGCTGACACGCTAGCTAATAGTATGGGCGAAAAGGGTGAAGTTTTGATTTTGCAAGGTATTCCTGGAGCGGCTTCTACTCGCGACCGTGGCAAAGGATTCAAAGATCGTATTAAGAAATATTCAAATATTAAAGTTGTAGCAGAACAAACTGCTAACTTTGACCGTGCTGAAGCATTAAATGTGGCTACTAATTTGTTGCAATCGCACCCGAATGCAACCGGCATTTACGCCGAAAATGACGAGATGGCATTAGGTGCCATTCAAGCATTAGGAGCTAAAGCTGGTAAAGAAATTAAAGTAGTCGGTTTCGATGGCACTGTTGACGGTATGAAAGCTATTAAGGCCGGCGCAATGGCTGGAACAATTGCTCAGCAGCCAAAGGAACTTGGTCGTTCCGCCGTTGCTGCTGCTGTAAAAGCTATTAAAGGGCAAAGTGTTCCAAAGACTGAACCAATTACTGTGAAAACAGTGACAATAAAGAATGTGGGTGATTTTGAGTAATACATATTTGCATAAAACTATGTAATTCTGTATATAAACATTAAAGTTTATGTTGAGTAGTTTTATGGATTAATATAGCTAATGCAAAATTTATATGGTGTTGAGAGCATTCATGATGCTTTCGTGAAAATAATCGCAACAGTAAAATTTATTAATACCGTATGCTTTAGTGTTCTCAACGCCATTGTTTTCTTAATAAGATTTTTTATCATATATGTTCGTGGTGGCGCACTTGTTATGAAGGTGATGATCATTGTTGATGTCACTTTCATGAGCCACGATATGGGGTGAATTATGTTAACTCATGGTATTTTGAACGCACAATTAGCAGCTGCTATTGCAAAATTGAGGCATAAGGATCAATTTGTTGTTTCTGACTGTGGCCTGCCTGTCCCAGCGGGCGTAGAAGTTATTGATTTAGCTTTGGTTTTTGGAATACCGCGATTTCCTGATGTGCTTGCATCAATAAAGGATGATCTTGTTCTTGAGTCTGGTATTATGGCGGAAGAAGCTTGTGATGATGTTCCAGAAACATGGATCAAGGATTTGCTTGGTGTGCCATTGACTTATGTGCCGCATGATGGCGAACGAGGGTTTAAGGCTCTTGTTTCGCAAGCTAAATTCGTGATTCGAACGGGTGAGACTACTCCGTATTCTAACGTGTTGCTGCGTTGTGGCGTTCCATTCTAAGCTTTGTTTTGCGCAATATTTAGGGAGAATTATGTGTAGTTATCATATGCTTGACTCGTTAGAGAGTTTAGAAAAGATTAAAGTCATTCAGCCTGTTAACGTGGCTTTGCAACATGAGACATTGCCTGCGTTACGAAATATGAAGATGCCTACTGTAGCGATAGTTGGTTCTATGAATGCGGATTATACTATTGTTGCTAATCGTCTTCCTATGCCTGGTGAGACCATTAAAGGTAACGAAATACGAATACTGCCTGGAGGCAAGTCAGGTAATCAGGCAGTATCTGCTGCAAAGCTTGGTGCGCACGTATGTATGTTCGGTGCTGTAGGTGATGATGCTAATGCTGATTTTCTTACTGGTGCTTTGCGAGAATCTGGTGTTGATACGACGTATGTACGTCATGTACCCAATTGCAACAGTGGCGCAACAGTGATTACAGTGGATGCGCAAAGTGGCGAAAATACTATTGTTTATGCGCCTGGGTCTAACTCGCAAGTTGATATTGATTATATTCAGTCGCCATCTGTGCAAGCTGCTATTACTAATGCAAAAGTATTAGGGCTTTGCTTGGAAAGTCCATTAGAATCGGTTACGATGTGCGCTCGCTTAGCGCATGAACATGGCGTAAAAGTTTTGCTTAATAATTCGCCTTTTTTGGATACATTACCGCAAGATCTTATACGATCTGCAGATATCTTACTGGTCAATGAGCATGAAATGGCACAGCTATTGCATATTTCAGAACCAGATAGCGGTGATTGGGATTCATTTGATTGGAAGCATACGCTTCATGCAATGCATGAGTTTGGCTTTAATGAGGCAATAGTAACACTTGGCTCACGTGGGTCTATGGTTTTGGATTATGCTGATAATTCGGTGCATCGAATTATGGCTCAGCATGTCAATGCCGTTGATACTACGGGTTGTGGCGATGCCTTTATGGGTACTGTGCTTGCGTGTTTGTCTGTGGATATGCGGTTGGTTGATGCAGCGTCACTCGCTTCTTATGTAGCTGCATATGCTGCTACTGGATTTGGCGCACAAGCTTCTTACGGTACAGTTGCTCAAATTCGTCAATTTTTTCACTTGTAAGTAGGTGATGCATGCATAAATTGTAAGTATATTCAGTTGACGTTCGCGCCTTGCCGATGCGCAGAATTTTGACATTCTTCTAAAACTGTGTAATATGCTATAAAAACCAAAAAGCAGTTGGCTGATTTTAGTCACTACAATCAGCCTTACTGCTTTTTACTATATTTACAGTCGCTTCGACGAATTTTCATGTATGCACGAATTTCGCCTAAGCACATTTTTACCTAAAAGGAGGTGTCACTATGAGTGGCATGAAATATGCAATGATCGGTTCGGGAGCTATGGGATATCGCTATGGCGTTTTGTTGCAGGAAACGGCTGGTATTCATGTTGATTTCATTGACGCCTGGGATGAGAACGTGAGCAAGGTGCGCGAGCAGGGTGGTGTAATGGTGAGCCGAGACCATGAAAACCGTCATTTGGTGCCGATTAATATGTATACGCCTGAAGATTACGACGGCGACCCGGACGTGTGGATTGTGTTTATGAAGCAGATGCAGCTCGCGGAAATGTTGGAGCGTTGCAAGCATCTGTTTAAGGACCATCAGGTTGTGTTTGCTGCAATGAACGGTTGGGGTCATTTTGAAAAGTTGCAGCAGTATTTTAGTGACGATCGTATTTACGGTGGAACTGCCATGATTGCGACCGTTTTGAACGGCCCTGGAGACGTTGATTTTATTGGTAAAGTCGGCGTTGGAAGCATGAATATGTGCGCGTTGAATGAGCAGGTGAGCGACGTTGAGCTTGCTATGCGAGACGATTTTAAGGTTGCCGGCCTGAACCCTACTATTACGGAAGATTTTAAGGGTACTTGCATGGCGAAGGTGATTTTTAATTCCGTAATTAATACTTTGTGTACTATGTATCAGATTCAGATGGGTCAGTTTATTTCGTACCCAGGAGCAATGGATATGGCTCGTCAGCTTATTAACGAAGCGTACGATGTGTGCGATCGTGCCGGAATTCGTATGGTTAATACGCGTCAGCAAGAGATGGAAGCTATTGATTACGTAAGTCGCGTGGCAAATCCTTTGCACTATCCTTCTATGTACCAAGATATGAGTCGCGGACGAAAGACTGAAGTCGATTACATTAATGGTTACATAGCAAAGCTCGGTCGCGAAAATGATTACGTTTGCCGTACTCACGAATTCTTAACGCACGGAGTTCATTTGGCAGAACTCGCGTTCAAGCTTCATAATCAGCAATAATTTAGAGAGTATCCCTATAGCTCTTGCAATGAATGAGAAGGAGGAGCGGCTCGCGGTTTTTACTGCGGGCCGCTTTTTATGATCCGCGCGTAACATCTAATATGCTGATAAAATTTAGAGTCTAAAATCATCAATACTATTAAATAAATAAAATTATTTGTAATAAATAAAACTGTAATAAAAATACTTATTAACGTAAATTAATGGGGTTTATATGACTACTTTTGACAGAGCAAACTTGCCAGAATCCGTGCGCACAAACGGCGCTACGCCAAACCCTTGGTGGGCGAATGCAGTAGTGTATCAGATTTATCCGCGAAGCTTCCAGGATACGAACGGTGACGGCATTGGTGATTTGAAGGGAATCACTTCACGTCTCGACTATTTGGCTGATTTAGGTGTTGACGTGCTCTGGCTCAGCCCTGTTTACAAGTCTCCGCAAGACGATAACGGTTACGATATTTCCGATTATCAAGATATCGACCCGCTTTTTGGCACTTTGGAAGATATGGACGAACTTTTGGCTGGCGCGCACAAGCGTGGGCTTAAAGTTGTGATGGATTTAGTAGTAAATCACACTTCTGACGAGCATGCTTGGTTCCAGGCTTCAAGAGATGCTTCTAGTGATTACGCTGATTGGTATTGGTGGAGGCCTGCGCGTGAAAGTTGTGTGCCTGGTGAGCCGGGTGCGGAGCCGAATAAGTGGGGTTCGTATTTCGGCGGTTCCGCGTGGACTTACGATCCGAAGCGCGGAGAATACTTCCTTCACCAGTATTCTCCAAAGCAACCAGATTTGAATTGGGAAAATCCCGCGGTTCGCGCTGCCGTGTACAAGATGATGAATTGGTGGATGGATCGCGGAATTGACGGCTTCCGCATGGATGTGATTACGCAAATTTCCAAGCATGTTGATTCTGAAGGTCGTTTGCCTGGGGAAGTTGGCTGCCAGATTGAAGATTTTCCAGCTGGTGCTGACGGCTATTCTTCGCCGTTCCCGTTCTGCTCGGATGGTCCTCGTTTAGACGAATTCTTACGTGAGATGCGTGCAGAAGTTTTCGAAGGGCGCGAAGGTTTCTTAACTGTTGGTGAAGCTCCGGGAATTTCTCCGCACCGTAATACTTATATTACTGATCCTACTCACAGTGAACTCGACATGTTATTTCTGTTCAATCACGTGGATATCGATTGCGAAAACGGAACTAAGTGGAATCCTGTGCCGCTAAAGCTTACGGAATTAAAGCGCGTGATGGCTGAGCAGCAGCAAGCTGTAGCGGACGCTGGTTGGGCGAGCCTGTTCTTTAATAATCACGATCAGCCGCGTGCGCTTTCTCGCTGGGGAAGTGAATCTAGCGATGAGATGCGTGTGCGATCCGCTAAGGCAATTGCAATGCTTCTTCACATGCATCGCGGCACTCCGTACGTGTATCAAGGTGAAGAAATTGGTATGACTAACGCGCACTTTACTCGTCTTGATCAGTATCGCGATTTGGAAGCGTTGAACATGTTTAAGCAGCGCGTAGAAGAAGCGCATATTCAGTCGGCGGAGTCTATGATGGATGCGCTCGCAAAGCGCGGTCGCGATAATTCTCGAACTCCAATGCAGTGGAATGCTTCTAAATACGCGGGATTCATACCTTTTAATGTTCCGTCGCTAAACAATGCGGAGCCATGGATTAGCGTGAATCCTAACTACGTAGATATTAATGCAGCTGAGCAGATGGAAGATTCGGATTCTGTTTACGCTTTTTACAAGTATTTAATTGCATTGCGTCATTCGGAGCCGATTGTTTCTGCCGGCTCTTGGAATTTGGTCGATGCGGATGACGAGTGCGTGTACGCTTTCGTGCGCGAGCTTAAATCTGATTGCGAAAAGCAGGATGACTCTGCAGAGACTGCTGCGGAATCTGCTGCAAATTCTGCGGAATCTACAGAACGCATGCTCGTAATGATTAATATGACTGATTCAACCGTGCCTATACCTACGCAGAGCGCGCAATTATTGCAAAATCGCGCCTCTAACGCTTTTGTAGGGCGTGACGTAATGGTTACAACTTACGACGTGAATCACGCGCTTACATCGCTTAAAAACGGTACGCTTGCGCCTTGGGAAGGTATAGCTGTTACTTTGCAATAGTTTTAATAGCGTTACTGTGCAATAATCACTTTGCAATAGTTTCGTCTACTAATTTTGGCAGAGCTTTCGCAATATCTTCGCGAATAATACGCTCTGCCAAATAGTCGTATTGTGTAGAGCCCAAGTTCATTATCGTAATAGGCACTCCTGCACGCGCGGCTAACGGTACTAGAGAAGCAGCTGGAAATACTTCTAGCGTGGAACCAATAACCCACAGCTCGTCCGCTTTAACTATTGCTTGCGCGCTTCGTTCCATTGCTCCTTCAGGAAGTGCCTCGCCAAAATATACAACGTCTGTTTTGATTAAACCGTTGCAAGGCATATTGCTACGGTATGGAAGAGCGCGTCTGCAATGCGGATCTGGATGCTCGTCTAAGTTGCGCATAATATCGGCAGTTTTATAGCTCGCGTGGCAGCTCATGCAGTGTGAGGTTCCAATGCTTCCGTGCAAATTCACTATAATATCTGGGCTATTGCCAGCTTTTTCGTGAAGTGCGTCAAAGTTTTGGGTGGCTATTAAATCTAGCATTCCAGCTTTCTCAAGTTTTACAAGTGCCTTGTGTGCTGTTCCTGGCTGAGCGTTCCAAACAGGTGACTCTTTTTGCCAGCGCCAAGAGTAAATGCGTTCTTCTTCGCTGCTTAAAAACGCGTCTATATCGTAAACACTCATTTGCTCTGGGTGCTTAGTCCATACGCCATCTGGTCCGCGAAAATCAGGAATGCCAGCACTTGTGGAGATTCCTGCTCCGGTTAGTACAACAATATGGCGTTTGCTGTTCGATTGCTTGTTGCTCATTCTTCTGATCCTTCTTTTTATTAATGTCTGTTAATATCCTATTCTTTTCTTCTTTTCTTTATGCGCTTTATGCTTTTTGTGTTTTTATGTGCTTTGTATTCTTTATAAAAGTTTATTTAATAAGTATCTATTTATACAGGTATTTCTTATTTCGTATGTATTCCATATATCGCACTCATATATTTTTGTGTTATCTAATCGTATATCTCATCTTTTTCGGCTTTTATTGTGTCTTTTTCGCGTTGATTCTGTATTAATTGCGTATTTGTTGTTGTTTTTCTTAATGCGTGGGTGCGCGACACTCCCGATTTTGAGGTTTTTGGGGCTATTTTTGATTATTTTTTGTTGGTTTTGATTATTGTTCCTGGTTTTGTGTTGGTTTTTGGGTGTTTTTTGCGTGGTTTTCGACACGCCGGTGTTTTGGCTTGTTTTCAATGGTTTTGGGGTGTTTGTTTTTGGTGAGTTTGCGTTTTAGCGTGGGTTGGTGTAAGTTTATCTCTTGCTGCTCAGCGCGGCTGGTTCTCCTCGGTTGAGGTTGATGGGCCGGCTGGTGTGGTGGTGGTTTGAGAACTCAAGAGCGTGTCTGTACTACTTATTAGTTAATTATTGCCAGTTCATTGCCTGCCTTGCAGATTGCAGGGTGCCTGAGAGATGGTTAAATGGTGGTGAGGTTTTTTGTTGGGATGTTCTTTCCTTAAAGAATGTCTCGTCTTTTTCTTTTTAATATTGGAGCCTTTTGTTGGCTCTTCATTGAAGTTTTTCGTGGAGGGTTCGATTCTGGCTCAGGATGAACGCTGGCGGCGTGCTTAACACATGCAAGTCGAACGGGATCTAGTCAGCTTGCTGACTGGTGAGAGTGGCGAACGGGTGAGTAATGCGTGACCAACCTGCCCCATGCTCCAGAATAGCTCTTGGAAACGGGTGGTAATGCTGGATGCTCCAACTTGACGCATGTCTTGTTGGGAAAGTGTTTAGTGGCATGGGATGGGGTCGCGTCCTATCAGCTTGTAGGCGGGGTAATGGCCCACCTAGGCTTCGACGGGTAGCCGGCCTGAGAGGGCGGACGGCCACATTGGGACTGAGATACGGCCCAGACTCCTACGGGAGGCAGCAGTGGGGAATATTGCGCAATGGGGGAAACCCTGACGCAGCGACGCCGCGTGCGGGATGAAGGCCTTCGGGTTGTAAACCGCTTTTGATTGGGAGCAAGCCTTCGGGTGAGTGTACCTTTCGAATAAGCGCCGGCTAACTACGTGCCAGCAGCCGCGGTAATACGTAGGGCGCAAGCGTTATCCGGAATTATTGGGCGTAAAGAGCTTGTAGGCGGTTCGTCGCGTCT
>NZ_QJVB01000009.1 GCF_003397705.1 Gardnerella swidsinskii | reverse complement strand
TTCGGGTGAGTGTACCTTTCGAATAAGCGCCGGCTAACTACGTGCCAGCAGCCGCGGTAATACGTAGGGCGCAAGCGTTATCCGGAATTATTGGGCGTAAAGAGCTTGTAGGCGGTTCGTCGCGTCTGGTGTGAAAGCCCATCGCTTAACGGTGGGTCTGCGCCGGGTACGGGCGGGCTAGAGTGCAGTAGGGGAGACTGGAATTCCCGGTGTAACGGTGGAATGTGTAGATATCGGGAAGAACACCAATGGCGAAGGCAGGTCTCTGGGCTGTTACTGACGCTGAGAAGCGAAAGCGTGGGGAGCGAACAGGATTAGATACCCTGGTAGTCCACGCCGTAAACGGTGGACGCTGGATGTGGGGCCCATTCCACGGGTTCCGTGTCGGAGCTAACGCGTTAAGCGTCCCGCCTGGGGAGTACGGCCGCAAGGCTAAAACTCAAAGAAATTGACGGGGGCCCGCACAAGCGGCGGAGCATGCGGATTAATTCGATGCAACGCGAAGAACCTTACCTGGGCTTGACATGTGCCTGTCGACTGCAGAGATGTGGTTTCCCTTCGGGGCAGGTTCACAGGTGGTGCATGGTCGTCGTCAGCTCGTGTCGTGAGATGTTGGGTTAAGTCCCGCAACGAGCGCAACCCTCGCCCTGTGTTGCCAGCGGGTTATGCCGGGAACTCACGGGGGACCGCCGGGGTTAACTCGGAGGAAGGTGGGGATGACGTCAGATCATCATGCCCCTTACGTCCAGGGCTTCACGCATGCTACAATGGCCGGTACAACGGGATGCGACATGGTGACATGGAGCGGATCCCTTAAAACCGGTCTCAGTTCGGATCGTAGTCTGCAACTCGACTACGTGAAGGCGGAGTCGCTAGTAATCGCGAATCAGCAACGTCGCGGTGAATGCGTTCCCGGGCCTTGTACACACCGCCCGTCAAGTCATGAAAGTGGGCAGCACCCGAAGCCGGTGGCCTAACCCTTTTGGGATGGAGCCGTCTAAGGTGAGGCTCGTGATTGGGACTAAGTCGTAACAAGGTAGCCGTACCGGAAGGTGCGGCTGGATCACCTCCTTTCTACGGAGTTTTTGTGCACGCTCGGTT